>NZ_SMBX01000023.1 GCF_004342005.1 Paracandidimonas soli | reverse complement strand
ATACAGGCCATTGATGAGCTCGGGCGTCAGACGCTGGTTTGCGTTGTTGATCAGGGCTTGCTTGATGGATTCCATTTGGCTTTTCCATAAAAAAACCGCGCGCGGCGGGCATGGGCAAAAAAAATCGCCCGAAGGCGATTGCTATTCCTGGCCGATGTCACTCATCGGGTCGACACTGAAAATCATCAAACGATGAACACATAATCCAGGGGGAATTTCCAAGGTGATATCCCTCCACCTTGCACTGCTCTCCCTGCGCAAGGGTTCGAACTTGCACCACTTTGAACACATGAAAATTAGTTTGCCGATGGTAGGAAATTGCTCCAAGACAATCGACGGGCCTGGTTTCGATAGGCGCGCATCCTGCCAACAGCAGGGCTGCCAAAAGAAAAGAAAATCGCACATCACACTCCCGTAAAATCCGCAACGAGAACCGTTGAGGAGATTGCTGGCGGATTTGTGGGGAAGTCCAGATCCCACAAATCTCGCCAAGTTTGAAGATACCGGCTCCTGATGACAGAACCGCTCGTCCCACCATCGAAGAAAGGGGAATACAGTGCCTCATAACCAGCAGGAAGCCCGACCGTAGGGCCGTCAACAACGCAGTCTGGGGCTGCTGTATTGCAGATCCCATAAACACGCCCGCCAGGCACACTCCAGGAATGCGTAAGGCTGGGAGCGGGCTGATCAATACCGACCGCAGCCAAGCCCTGCACATCCAAGTGGCGCTTATTGTTCGCGTAGATCAATTCCCCTGTAATGTGATTTCTCACAATGAGTCCTGCTACCGGGTTATACAGATTTGCAGGCGCTTTCCCCACGACATACACCACAGCGCTGCCTGCGGCCGCATCTATCGGCTGACGCAGGACGATCTTTCCAGGGATCATGTTGTGGTAGTAAGCATGGACTGGCGTGGTTGATCGGATGAAGAGCAGGTCTCCCTTGACCCAATTGAATGACGCCTCGACAGTGCGACCGCCCACGTAGCTCCCCGAAGTTACGCGACCGCCTGGAAGGGACACCGTCAACGCCCCCCTGAGCCCGAGATTGTTGTACTGACTATCTATCTGGACGATGGACCCGCCGCCGCGGACGATCAGACC
>NZ_SMBX01000022.1 GCF_004342005.1 Paracandidimonas soli | reverse complement strand
TGAATCGCCCCGGGTTTTGCGGAGGCTCCAACCTTTGAGAGAATGGAGCCACTATGAGCAAGCAGAACAAGTTTTCCCCCGAAGTCCGTGAACGCGCCGTACGCCTGGTACAGGAGCATCGTGGCGAGTATCCGTCGCTGTGGGCTGCCGTCGAGTCCATTGCGCCGAAGATCGGTTGCGTGCCGGCCACGCTGCTGGACTGGGTCAAGCGCAGCGAGATCGACAGCGGCATGCGTGATGGCATGACAACCAGTGAACGCGAGCGCATGAAGGCCCTGGAACGCGAAGTCAAGGAACTGCGCCGAGCCAACGAGATTCTGAAGTCGGCCAGTGCTTTTTTCGCCCAGGCGGCGCTCGACCGCGAACTGAAGAAGTAAACGCCTATATCGACCGGCACCGGGACGTCTACGGGGTCGAGCCGATCTGCAAGGTGTTGCAGGTTGCCCCATCGGCGTATCGGCGTCATGCCGCCCGCCAACGACGTCCAGAACTGCGCAGTGCGCGCAGCCAGCGCGACGAGGGTTTGATGGCAGAGATTCGGCGTGTCTGGCAAGCCAATATGCAGGTCTACGGCGTACGCAAGGTCTGGCATCAACTGCAGCGTGAAGGCATTGCCGTGGCCCGCTGCACGGTCGAACGTCTGATGCGTCGCCTGGGATTGCAGGGGGTACGCCGGGGCAAGCGGGTGCGCACTACCATTGCCGACGGTTCGCAGGCCTGCCCGCTGGATCGCGTCAATCGCCACTTCCACGCTGACAGGCCCAATCAGTTATGGGTCTCGGACTTCACCTACGTGTCGACCTGGCAAGGCTGGCTATATGTGGCCTTCGTCATCGACGTATTCGCCCGCCGTATCGTTGGCTGGCGCGTGAGCAACACCATGAGTACAGACTTCGTGTTGGATGCCTTGGAACAGGCACTGTATGACCGGCGCCCCGCAGACTCTCTGATCCATCATTCTGACCGGGGCTCGCAATACGTGTCCATCCGCTATACCGAACGCCTGGCCGAGGCAGGCATCGAGCCGTCTGTCGGTAGCCGAGGCGATAGCTACGACAACGCCCTGGCTGAGACTATCAACGGGCTGTACAAGGCCGAACTGATCCATCGCCGAGCTCCCTGGAAAACCAGGGCTGCTGTGGAGTTGGCAACGTTGGAATGGGTCGCCTGGTACAACCATCAGCGTCTGCTCGGGTCCATCGGGTATATTCCTCCTGCACAGGCGGAGGAACTCTATCACCGTACTCACCCCGCCGCCGTGCCGATGAACGCTGTACTTTAACCAAACAGCCTCCGCGATTCCCGGGGCGATTCA
>NZ_SMBX01000021.1 GCF_004342005.1 Paracandidimonas soli | reverse complement strand
GATCGCTTGGCTGCTATCACCGATGAGATCGGCGGCCTGCCGTCTCAGGTGCAGACCAACACCGACAATATCGCAGCCAACACAGCCGACATTGCGGCCAACACAGCCGACATTGCGGCCAACACAGACGACATTGCGGCCAACACAGACGACATTGCGGCAAATGACGTTCGCATTGCAAATGCGATACAGGAAATTTCGGACCTCGAAGCCGCAGCGCTGCTCAAGGCGGACAACCTCTATGGTCTCGCGGATCTCGCCCAGTCGCGAGTGAATCTCGGTGTCGTACAGACGCTGCTGGGCGAGGTATTCAGCACCGACAATTGCACGGTGACGGAGAATGCAAACGGCACCTCGTTTAGGCACCCTGATGGGCTGCAAATTTGTTTTGCATATTCAGACACGCCGCTCCTAGCAAATATCACGTCCGGAAACATATTTGCATCTAACGCACTTGTCACTTTACTGTGGCCGCAGCCGTTCTTGTCTACAGAAAGTTGCATGGCTGTCGGAGCCCTGATTTTCAACAGCAGAGTTGATAACAGGCAGGCCGGGGTGCAGCGTGGATTTGCGCATACTGGACACGCTAATTCAACGAGCTGCTCCGTTGCTATCTATGCAAGTCAAATTAATGCTGCTGGCTTCCCTTGCGCTGTCGGAGTCGGGCGCTACAAATGACTACTTCCATTTCCCAACAGCAACAAAAAAGGCCCGAGCGGATAGGCCACTCCCCTGCGAATGGGAGAGCCAGTTTACGACCCAAGCGGTTGTCGAGTTTTGCGCAAGAATCACGCCATCAACTGGATTGCCTGATGTTGTCGAAAACCATAGACCAGGAACCCACCAGGGGGCAATGTGAAACGGCTGCGGGAAGCTATATAAAATAGAATCTGTTCGTGCTTTATTTCCGTATGTGAAAGAAGTCGTGTTTACAGAATCAGACACGGAACGCGCGCATATCTGCAGCCCGCTTGGAAACCTCCAGCTGATGCCGTTGGCATTCTCCGTCACCGTGCAATTGTCGGTGCTGAATACCTCGCCCAGCAGCGTCTGTACGACACCGAGATTGACACGCGACTGAGCCAGATCCGCGAGGCCTGCGAGGTTGTCCGCCTTGAGCAGCGCTGCGGCTTCGAGGTCCGAAATTTCCTGTATCGCATTTGCAATGCAACATTCATTTCCAGCGCCCGACGGCAATCACTCGAACGTCTGTTGCTTCTGAATTGCTATTCCAGGAGATCCCCACAGGAGCATACAGCGCCACGATCACAGATTGGGGGCCTGGTGTGGCGTATGCTGGATGCGCTCGATATTGCCCCGTGGATGGCCAGTTGATCTGATTGCTTGCGTTGCCTCGGAAGCAAACTGAAATTCCGATTGGTGTAGAAATGAACGGCTGGGGAAATGACCAAGTTCTCTCCAGACCTTGGGCGAATGAGTAGATGACGCCAATGGATCCCAGGCAAATCTGCAGCCCCTGAGGGTGTCGGAAGCTGGTGCCATTGGAATTCTCGGTGACAGTGCAGTTGTCAGTGTTGAATACCTCGCCCATCAGTGTGCTGATGACGCCCAGATTCAGGCGGGCTTGGGCTGGATTCTCAAGCTCGTCTAGGTTGCCGATTTTGAGCAATGCATCAGCTTGCAAGCCCGACAACGACTGTTCCGCATTTGCAATGCGAATACCAATTTAGTCAACCTTCCCTCGTTCGAGGAAAATCAATCATGAAAATCACACTATCGCCTACAGGTGAGCCATACGGCCACCCGTTCGAGGCCGCGCTACACCTTGAGCGCCGAGGCCAGACGCTGATCATCAACGGCCAGGAGCTCGATTTCAGCGTCATCCCGGACGGCGCCACGCTGCCCGACGGCGCGGCTGCTACAGGTTGCCCGTACATCGTCGGCGACATCGAGCGTGATGATGACGGTGTGCTGCATGTCACGGTGATGCTGCCGCATGCGTCGAATGCGCCGTATGAGGCCCGGTTTCCGCAGCCGATCATTGACCCAGCAGACGGCATCGTGCCGCTACCCGAAACGGGCTGGCCGATTCTGGCGCCAGAAGCACAGGAGGAAACTACCGATGACAATTGATCTGTCAGGGCTGATCACGCCCGCCGATAAGCTGCGCGAGGCCAAGGAGCGAAAGCGCAGCGAAATCACCGCAGCATGCCAAGCCGCCATCGATGGTGGCTTTTTTTTCGATGGTCACCACTACGACAGTGACCAGCG
Source organism: Paracandidimonas soli (assembly GCF_004342005.1). GTDB lineage: Bacteria > Pseudomonadota > Gammaproteobacteria > Burkholderiales > Burkholderiaceae_B > Paracandidimonas > Paracandidimonas soli. The sequence goes on along the minus strand of NZ_SMBX01000021.1, from coordinate 696 downwards.
TAGCCAGACGAACATCATCGGCACTTGCAATGCGGTCGCCGCGGGCGTCCCCCTGCCTGAGGGCTTTATATGGCGGACGGCTGACAATCAGGACGTACCGATGGATGTCGCTGGCATCATCGCGCTGGGCGCTGCGTTGCTGGCGCATATCAATGCTCAATATGCAAAATCATGGCAACTGAAGGCGATGGCCGATCAGGCCGAGAGCATGGGCGATTTGAGCGACATTACGTGGCAGACGCACGCAGAATAGCGGCCTGCCTGCGACCGAGCGTGCTGCGCGCCAGTTTGCGGGCCAGGTCGCGGCCGTGAGGGTGGTAGTAGCGCAGCAACATACGGGTTGATCGATGGCCGGTGACCTTGGCGAGATCAGCGGCCTGGAACACGGATGCGAGGCGGCTGGCGGATTCATGGCGCAGGTCGTGGAAATGCAGGTCACGGAAATAGTGATCTCGCGGCTTGCGGCTGTGCTGCTCGCACATGGCCTCGTAGCGGCGTCGTGACTTATTGACGGCTCGGGCAAATGCCTGGCTCACGGCACTGGCAGAAACGTCGAACACACGGCCCCGCATAGGCCGATCCGCCAGATGCCGGCGCAGCGCATCCTTGGCAAATGGCGAGAGGGGTACGTACCGGATGCGGCCGTTCTTGGTTTCTGTCAACGTGATGACGCCCGTCGTCATGTCTACCTGTTGT
>NZ_SMBX01000020.1 GCF_004342005.1 Paracandidimonas soli | reverse complement strand
CCACTCCTTCCCATCCCGAACAGGACAGTGAAACGCCTTCGCGCCGATGATAGTGGACGGACGTCTGTGAAAGTAGGTCATCGTCAGGCTCTTATACCTAAACACCCCCGCAAGTGAACCCTTGCGGGGGTGTTTGCTTTTAGGCAACAAAAACGCTAGCCATACCCCCCGGACAGATAAGGACGGAGCATGCGGTTCCCGGTGCAGCAGCGAATAAAAAACGGAAGTAATAATTATTATTGAGTGTTACATTGCGCGTTTATTCACTTTTGGCTGGATACAATCCCTGCGGTATTTCAAAACAAGCATAAAGGAATCGTAATGTATCTGAAGAAATTGGCTCTGACTTTGGCTGCCGCCGGCGTGATGATGGTTGGCTGCACGGAAACCACGGGCGTCAACAGCCTGCTCAGCATGGGCGGAAAAGCGATGCAGGCGGTCAACCTGTCCGACGCGGAAGTCATCAATCTCTCCAATCAGTCCTGCGCCGAAATGGACAAGACGAACAAGGTGGCCGCGGCCGGCAACAAATACAACCAGCGCCTGCAGCGCTTGGTCAAGCCGCTGGCGAAGGACCTCAATGGACAGAAGCCTAACTTCAAGGTCTACGTGACGCCCGAACTCAATGCATGGGCCATGGCCAACGGCTGCATCCGCGTGTATACCGGACTGATGGACAAGATGAACGATGACGAGCTGCGCGGCATCATCGGGCATGAAATGGGACACGTCGAGCTGGGCCACAGCAAGAAGGCAATGCAGACCGCCTATGCCATTTCGATTGCCCGCGACGTGGCTTCCGCAACGGGCAATAGCGTCGTGACGGCGCTGAACCAGTCGCAGCTCGGCGATCTGACGGAGTCCTTGCTGAACGCCCAGTTCTCCCAGTCGCAAGAAACGGCCGCGGATGATTACGCCTTCGATTTGCTGAGCCAGAAAAAACTGAAGACATCGGGTCTCGTTACGGCTTTCCAGAAGCTGGCTGAGCTGGATGGCGGAGAGGGCAGTATCATGAGCTCGCATCCTGGCTCGAACGCTCGCGCCGAACGCATGCAGGCCAAGATCGACGCAACCAAGAAATAATCCGGACGAGGTATCGTTTCGCAGAGTCCGTGCTGCGCAAGCCGTCGGATAGCGCGAAACAATTCAGTCGCAAGAAGCGGGAGGGAAGGCAGAGCGATTTGCCCGGCATCCCGCTTTTTTATTGCTGGGTCGACCCAGGATGAGCCTGGAGTGTGGGAGGCGGTTTTTATGCAGTCCGGATGGAAATATCGCAAACAATCCGCATACCGTGGATGGTCATGGACCGGAAGGCATGGGCTTCCTTGTTAAACTTTATGGTTTCGTGCGGAGGGCCGTCGGGCGTGCCTGGCTTTCGGCTGGTGCGGCTTTGCCTCCGGCCATTGCTTCCGATAACCTTCTTCCGTTTTTCACATGACTGCATCATCTCCTTTGCTTAGAGGCCTGGCGAGGCTATCCCTGATTTCACAAATCGCGATCGGTCTGGTGCTGGCGATTCTGCTGGCCTGGCTGAGCCCGGACACCGCGCGCCAGTTCGGATTCCTGGGCGAAATCTTCGTGACCGGACTGCGCGCGGCGGCGCCGATCCTGGTGCTCGTCCTGGTGGTGGCGGCCATCGCCAACCAGCGTCTGGATCAGCCGACCAATATGCGTCCCATCCTCCTGATGTACGTATACGGTACGATAGGCGCCGCATTGATCGGCGTCGTTGCCAGTTTCCTGTTCCCCTCGACCCTGACGCTGACACAAGCGACGACGGAGCTGGCGCCGCCTTCGGGGATTGTCGAAGTGCTCAAGAACCTGCTGTTCAGCGCGGTCACCAATCCGGTGCGCGCGCTTCTCGACGCCAACTTCATCGGGATCCTGGTCTGGGCGCTCGGTCTGGGCATAGCCATGCGTACCGGCAGCGACAGCACTCGTGCCGTATGGAGCGATCTGGCGGCAGGCGTGTCGATGATCGTCCGGATCATTATCCGCTTCGCCCCGATCGGCATCTTCGGCCTGGTGTCCTTTACGCTGGCGACGACGGGCTTCCATGTCTTGAAGGAATACGCGCATCTGCTCGCCGTGCTGATCGGCAGCATGCTCGTCGTGACTTTCGGCCTGAATCCCCTGATGGCCTACTGGAAGATGCGCCGCAATCCCTATCCCATGGTGTTCCGAGTTGTGCGCGAGAGCGCGATCACAGCATTCTTCACACGAAGCTCGGCGGCCAATATCCCCGTCAATCTGGAGCTGTGCAAGCGCATGGGACTGCATGAGGATACGTATTCGATCGCGATTCCGCTGGGAGCAACCGTCAATATGGCGGGCGCAGCGATCACGATCAGTGTCATGACGCTGGCAGCCGTAAACACGCTGGGAATCCAGGTGGATCTCCTGACGGCCCTGTTGCTGTGCATTGTGGCCTCGGTTACCGCCTGCGGTGCGGCAGGAGTGGCGGGCGGCTCGCTGCTGCTCATCCCGCTGGCCTGCAATATGTTCGGCATTTCCGACGATATCGCCATGCAGGTTGTTGCCATCGGCTTCATCATCGGCGTGCTGCAGGATTCGTTCGAGACCGCGCTGAATTCGCACACCGACGTGGTATTCACAGCGGCGTGCGATCACGCGGCGCAAAGCGGGCTGCCGGGCGGACAGGCTTTCCGGGCTGACGCCGACGACGTGTGATCGCGGCAAGGCGCTGCTTGGGCCGGTGACTTGGCGCCGGTATAAACAGAATGAGGCAGGCATGACAATCGACTACCGCTGGCTTTATGACACAGTACGCAAGCGCTTCGACTCTGACGAAGCCATGGAGGCGTTCCTGCCCAAGGCGCTCACGGCCGAGGAGTTGAAGCGCAAGGGCGATGACCGCTATCTTTCCGCTATGAGCCAGCGGGTGTTCCAGGCCGGAATGCAGCATTCGATGGTCGACGCCAAGTGGCCTGTCTTCGAAGAGGTCTTCGAGGGTTTTGCGCCCGAGGCGATGGCGTCGCTCGGCGCGGAGGAGATCGAAGGCTATATGAAAGATGCGCGCATCATCCGCCACCGCGTCAAGCTGCAGTCCATCCCCAAAAACGCCCGGTTCATCCTGAATCGCCCCGGGAATCGCGGAGGCTGTTTGGTTAAAGTACAGCGTTCATCGGCACGGCGGCGGGGTGAGTACGGTGATAGAGTTCCTCCGCC
>NZ_SMBX01000019.1 GCF_004342005.1 Paracandidimonas soli | reverse complement strand
ATAAGAGCCTGACGATGACCTACTTTCACAGACGTCCGTCCACTATCATCGGCGCGAAGGCGTTTCACTGTCCTGTTCGGGATGGGAAGGAGTGGGACCACCTCGCTATGGTCGTCAGGCGTAACTGGTTGCGCCACTGCGTTGGCAATGGCGCCAATTGGGGGAGAAGCACCGTGAACGCTTAAGCGCCCACGTTCGATGTATTCATGTGTTTTGTACAGTTTTGTCGTTGTGAATTGACTTACTGTTAACTACTTTGATTTTGGCAGCTTACGCGACACTACAACCTGCAAGGTTATAGGATCAAGCCGCACGGGCAATTAGTACTGGTTAGCTGCACGCATTACTGCGCTTCCACACCCAGCCTATCAACGTCCTGGTCTCGAACGACCCTTCAGGGGGGTCAAGCCCCCGGGATACCTTATCTTCAGACGAGTTTCCCGCTTAGATGCCTTCAGCGGTTATCTCTTCCGTACTTAGCTACCCGGCAATGCCATTGGCATGACAACCGGTACACCAGAGGTACGTCCACTCCGGTCCTCTCGTACTAGGAGCAGGCTCCGTCAAGTATCCAACGCCCACGGCAGATAGGGACCAAACTGTCTCACGACGTTTTAAACCCAGCTCACGTACCACTTTAAATGGCGAACAGCCATACCCTTGGGACCGGCTACAGCCCCAGGATGTGATGAGCCGACATCGAGGTGCCAAACACCGCCGTCGATATGAACTCTTGGGCGGTATCAGCCTGTTATCCCCAGAGTACCTTTTATCCGTTGAGCGATGGCCCTTCCATACAGAACCACCGGATCACTATGACCTGCTTTCGCACCTGTTCGACTTGTCAGTCTCACAGTCAAGCACGCTTATGCCATTGCACTATCAGCACGATTTCCGACCGTACCTAGCGTACCTTCGTACTCCTCCGTTACACTTTGGGAGGAGACCGCCCCAGTCAAACTGCCCACCATGCACGGTCCCCGATCCAGATCATGGACCTAGGTTAGAACCGCAAACAGACCAGGGTGGTATTTCAAGGTCGGCTCCACGCAATCTAGCGATCACGCTTCAACGCCTCCCACCTATCCTACACAGGCCGGTTCACAGTCCAATGCAAAGCTACAGTAAAGGTTCATGGGGTCTTTCCGTCTAGCCGCGGGTAGATTGCATCATCACAACCATGTCAACTTCGCTGAGTCTCGGGAGGAGACAGTGTGGCCATCGTTACGCCATTCGTGCAGGTCGGAACTTACCCGACAAGGAATTTCGCTACCTTAGGACCGTTATAGTTACGGCCGCCGTTTACCGGGGCTTCGATCAAGAGCTTGCACCCCATCACTTAACCTTCCGGCACCGGGCAGGCGTCACACCCTATACGTCCACTTTCGTGTTTGCAGAGTGCTATGTTTTTAATAAACAGTCGCAGCCACCGATTCACTGCGGCCCCTTCATGCTCAGTGCGCAGGCACATCACACTACAAGGGCATACCTTATCCCGAAGTTACGGTATCAATTTGCCGAGTTCCTTCTCCCGAGTTCTCTCAAGCGCCTTGGAATATTCATCCCGTCCACCTGTGTCGGTTTGCGGTACGGTCTCGTAGAACTGAAGCTTAGAGGCTTTTCCTGGAACCACTTCCAATCAGTTTAGGACCTAAGCCCTATCCAGCCATACCCTTGAATTCCGCGCCCGGATTTGCCTAAGCGCCTTCTTCGATACAGCAACGGAGTAATCCAACACTCCGATGATCTTCCGCAATCCGTCCCCCCATCGCATTCTACGACGGTGCTGGAATATTAACCAGCTTCCCATCAGCTACGCATTTCTGCCTCGCCTTAGGGGCCGACTCACCCTGCGCCGATGAACGTTGCGCAGGAAACCTTGGACTTACGGCGAGGGGGCTTTTCACCCCCTTTATCGCTACTCATGTCAGCATTCGCACTTCTGATACCTCCAGCAGACTTCTCAATCTGCCTTCACAGGCTTACAGAACGCTCTCCTACCGCGTGTATCAAAGATACACACCCGCAGCTTCGGTCTATGGCTTAGCCCCGTTACATCTTCCGCGCAGGACGACTCGATCAGTGAGCTATTACGCTTTCTTTAAAGGATGGCTGCTTCTAAGCCAACCTCCTGACTGTCTAAGCCTTCCCACTTCGTTTCCCACTTAGCCATAGTTTGGGACCTTAGCTGGCGGTCTGGGTTGTTTCCCTCTTGAGTCCGGACGTTAGCACCCGGTGCTCTGTCTCCCGCGCTGGACTTGCCGGTATTCGGAGTTTGCCATAGTTTGGTAAGTCGCCATGACCCCCTAGCTATAACAGTGCTCTACCCCCAGCAGTCATACGCGAGGCACTACCTAAATAGTTTTCGGAGAGAACCAGCTATTTCCAGGCTTGTTTAGCCTTTCACCCCTATCCACAGCTCATCCCCTAATTTTTCAACATTAGTGGGTTCGGTCCTCCAGCACGTGTTACCGTGCCTTCAACCTGGCCATGGATAGATCGCCTGGTTTCGGGTCTACACCCAGCGACTGAATCGCCCTATTCGGACTCGCTTTCGCTACGCCTTCCCTATTCGGTTAAGCTTGCCACTGAATGTAAGTCGCTGACCCATTATACAAAAGGTACGCAGTCACGGAACAAGTCCGCTCCTACTGTTTGTATGCACACGGTTTCAGGATCTATTTCACTCCCCTTCCGGGGTTCTTTTCGCCTTTCCCTCACGGTACTGGTTCACTATCGGTCGATTACGAGTATTTAGCCTTGGAGGATGGTCCCCCCATCTTCAGACAGGATTTCACGTGTCCCGCCCTACTTATTCGACGCTTAGTACCACAGACTGCATTTCGTCTACAGGGCTATCACCTGCTACGGCCGGACTTTCCATTCCGTTCGACTATACAATCTGCTATCTCGTCAAGGCTGCTCCGGGTTCGCTCGCCGCTACTGCCGGAATCTCGGTTGATTTCTTTTCCTCGGGGTACTTAGATGTTTCAGTTCTCCCGGTTCGCTTCCACACACCTATGTATTCAGTGTGGGATACTGCCAAAGGCAGTGGGTTTCCCCATTCGGATATCTGCGGATCAAAGCTTGTTTGCCAGCTCCCCGCAGCTTTTCGCAGGCTACAACGTCCTTCATCGCCTGTAATCGCCAAGGCATCCACCATGTGCACTTAGTCGCTTGATCCTATAACTTTGCAGTCTATAGGTTCTCTAACATGTCGCGTTGTGCCGTTCATCACTCAAAGGCTGTAATCCCGATCCGAAGATCAGTCTTACGATGTTTTGAGAACTATTTGAACTTTATGTATGCAATCACAACCCTATACTTAACGCACATGACTGCTACAACAGCCAGTCATGCACCATAAATACTTCGTTGTGCTTCTTCCCAATTGTTAAAGAACATCGATCAGCACTCACTTCGCGTAACCCGCCAAGCCTCGCCAACCGGCCGAACCTAAGTTCAACGAACAACATCCAGGCCAACCACACCCAGGACGCTCTTCGTTGCACTCAACTTCGCCACATCACAACAGCCGATAACCCAACCAAATCAACCACACCCTCAAATCATTGGTGGAGGATGACGGGATCGAACCGACGACCCCCTGCTTGCAAAGCAGGTGCTCTCCCAGCTGAGCTAATCCCCCCCGAATCAAAGCGTTGTGGTGGGTCAAGCTGGAATCGAACCAGCGACCCCCGCCTTATCAAGACGGTGCTCTAACCGACTGAGCTACTGACCCAACTGACCCTGACGGGCTTGATCGTGTCGTGATGCTATATTCAACAGCCGATAAGCGTGGACGCTTTCGCTTCGTGCGCTTCGCTCTGAAAGGAGGTGATCCAGCCGCACCTTCCGATACGGCTACCTTGTTACGACTTCACCCCAGTCATGAATCCTACCGTGGTAAGCGCCCTCCTTACGGTTAGGCTACCTACTTCTGGTAAAACCCACTCCCATGGTGTGACGGGCGGTGTGTACAAGACCCGGGAACGTATTCACCGCGACATTCTGATCCGCGATTACTAGCGATTCCGACTTCATGCAGTCGAGTTGCAGACTGCAATCCGGACTACGATCGGGTTTCTGGGATTGGCTCCACCTCGCGGCTTCGCGACCCTCTGTCCCGACCATTGTATGACGTGTGAAGCCCTACCCATAAGGGCCATGAGGACTTGACGTCATCCCCACCTTCCTCCGGTTTGTCACCGGCAGTCTCATTAGAGTGCCCTTTCGTAGCAACTAATGACAAGGGTTGCGCTCGTTGCGGGACTTAACCCAACATCTCACGACACGAGCTGACGACAGCCATGCAGCACCTGTGTTCCGGTTCTCTTGCGAGCACTCCCAAATCTCTTCGGGATTCCAGACATGTCAAGGGTAGGTAAGGTTTTTCGCGTTGCATCGAATTAATCCACATCATCCACCGCTTGTGCGGGTCCCCGTCAATTCCTTTGAGTTTTAATCTTGCGACCGTACTCCCCAGGCGGTCAACTTCACGCGTTAGCTGCGCTACTAAGGCCCGAAGGCCCCAACAGCTAGTTGACATCGTTTAGGGCGTGGACTACCAGGGTATCTAATCCTGTTTGCTCCCCACGCTTTCGTGCATGAGCGTCAGTATTATCCCAGGGGGCTGCCTTCGCCATCGGTATTCCTCCACATCTCTACGCATTTCACTGCTACACGTGGAATTCTACCCCCCTCTGACATACTCTAGCCCGGTAGTTAAGAATGCCATTCCAAGGTTAAGCCCTGGGATTTCACATCCTTCTTTCCGAACCGCCTGCGCACGCTTTACGCCCAGTAATTCCGATTAACGCTTGCACCCTACGTATTACCGCGGCTGCTGGCACGTAGTTAGCCGGTGCTTATTCTGCAGGTACCGTCATTCAGTCCAGATATTAGCCAGACCTATTTCTTCCCTGCCAAAAGTGCTTTACAACCCGAAGGCCTTCATCGCACACGCGGGATGGCTGGATCAGGGTTGCCCCCATTGTCCAAAATTCCCCACTGCTGCCTCCCGTAGGAGTCTGGGCCGTGTCTCAGTCCCAGTGTGGCTGGTCGTCCTCTCAAACCAGCTACGGATCGTCGCCTTGGTAGGCCTTTACCCCACCAACTAGCTAATCCGATATCGGCCGCTCCAATAGTGAGAGGTCTTGCGATCCCCCCCTTTCCCCCGTAGGGCGTATGCGGTATTAGCCACGCTTTCGCGTAGTTATCCCCCGCTACTGGGCACGTTCCGATACATTACTCACCCGTTCGCCACTCGCCGCCAGACCGAAGTCCGCGCTGCCGTTCGACTTGCATGTGTAAAGCATCCCGCTAGCGTTCAATCTGAGCCAGGATCAAACTCTTCAGTTCAATCTCTGTAAAATCGTATTTTCCTCAAGTCCCGAAAGACTTCGGTCATACGTCGCTATGCTCAAAGAAAAAGACAAGACTTTGATTTCTCAAAACCTTACTTCTTCAATGTGCGAGCACTTGATAATTTTGGCGAACCCTCGTGAGAAGGCTGCGCACTCATTCCAAGCGCCCACACTTATCGGCTGTTAAATTGTTAAAGAGCAGTGACATCAAGCAGTAACACTCAACATCGTAAACTTCGCCCCAACCTTTCGGTTGGTCGCCGACAACAAACTTG
>NZ_SMBX01000018.1 GCF_004342005.1 Paracandidimonas soli | reverse complement strand
ATCGGCGCTACCTTCCCAAAATCTTGTTTCGCACCTCGATTTTATGCGGGCTTAAAGGTATGCGCCGATTCCTTTTGGTGAAATTTCCGGGCTAGGTCTTGAAAAGGCCAGGCGCAGATTGAGCGCCCGGCCTCATCCGGCCCGGTCAGCAGGGTGTGGCGGCCCGGCTGCGAGCGTAGAACCACCAGGTAATGACGACGCAAGTGACGTAAAAACCAATGAATACGAGCAGTGCGGCCGAAGCGCTGCCGGTCAGGTCCAGCGAAGTACCGAAACTGCGCGGGATGAAGAACCCGCCATAGGCGCCGATGGCGCCGGAGAAACCCAGCACGGCAGCGGATTCCTTGCTGGCGTCGATCAGCGCCTGCTTTTCCGCCTGTTCACCCTTGCCGCGCGCGTCATTCAGCCGCGCCGTTTGGAAAATCACCGGAATCATGCGGAACGTCGAGCCATTGCCAAGACCGGCGAAGCCGAAAAGCAGGATGAACATGACGAGGAATCCGGTAAAGCTGCCTGCGTCTCCCTGGCCGGGCGTGAATGCCAGCACCCCCAGCACCGCCAGGATCATGGCGATGAAGGTGTACAGGGTGACGTGCGCTCCGCCGATCTTGTCCGACACCCATCCGCCGAGCGGGCGGGTCAACGAGCCCACCAGCGGGCCGAGAAACGCATAATTCGTGGGATTGATTTCGGGGAACAGGGTTTTCGTCAGCATGGGGAAGCCGGCTGAGAAACCAATGAAGGATCCAAAGGTGCCGATGTAAAGCCAGCACATCAGCCAGTTGTGCTTGCGCTTGAAAATAATGGCTTGTTCCGAAAATGAGGCGCGCGCATCCGCAATGTCGTTCATGCCGAACCAGGCGGCCAGCGACGATGCCAGGATCAGCGGCACCCACATGAAGCCGGCGTTCTGCAGCCAGATGCTGTGCTGGACGCCATCGATGGTATAGCGCTGGGGTTCGCCGCCCAGCGCGCCGAACATGCTGGCTGAAATGGCCAGAGGCACGCAGAACTGGGCAATTGATACCCCCAGATTTCCTATGCCTGCATTCAGGCCGGTTGCTATTCCTTTGCGGGATTTGGGAAAGAAAAAACTGATATTGGCCATGCTGGAGCTGAAGTTGCCTCCGCCGAGCCCGCATAACAGCGCCAGCGCCAGCAGCATCGGATAGGAAGTGGACGGATCGCGCAACGCAAAACCCATGCCCAGAGCGGGGACCAGCAGCGATGCGGTCGATAATGCCGTCCATCGGCGCCCCCCGAAGATAGGCACCAGAAAGGAATAGAACACGCGCAGCGTGGCGCCGGACAGCGCAGGCATCGCCGACAGCCAGAACAACTGGTTCTTGGATAGCTGGAATCCCGCAAGATCCAGGTTCACCACTACGACGCTCCAGAGCATCCAGATGCTGAACGCCAGCATGAGGGCGGGGATGGAGATCCATAGATTGCGGTGTGCGATACGGGAACCAGTCTGTTGCCAGAAGGCAGTGTTTTCCGGTTCCCAGCGTTTCAGGACATGGCTTGTCATAAGGAGTCGCTCCTGGTGGTGCTCAATGGGAAGGAAAGCCGGCATTTGGGGGCCCGATGCATCATGTCGGCCTGTGTTGAAAGACGGTTGCTACAAGGCGGCCTGGCTGGGCTGCGCGCTTTGTGTCGGTCGAAAACTGAAATGCATCCAGATCAGCGAGACACAAACGGTGCCGTACAGAAGCATGAAGCAGCTGGAATATATGCCGGTCAGATCCAGCAGGGCGCCGAACATAATGGGCAATGCGAACCCACCCAGTCCGCCGGCCAGTCCGACGACGCCGGAGACGGCGCCTATGTTGTCTGTGAACTCATCGGAAATGAACTTGAAAACCGATGCTTTGCCGATGGCGGTGGCGATGCCCACGATGAACATCAGGATTGTGAACGGGACCGGACCCAGCGCCAGGTGAAAAGTTTGGGGACCTGAGGTGGTCTGTATCGTGAATTCGGTCTGGGGATAGCTGAGGATGAAAAAGGCGACCCAGCAGACCCACATGACCAGCCAGGTCGTTTTGTACGCGCCGAAGCGGTCGGAAATCCATCCGCCGAATGCCCTCAGAACGCCGCCGGGCAACGAAAAACAGGCGGCGAGAAAGGCCGCGACGGAAATGTCGAAGCCATACTCGCTGATGTAGTATTTCGTCATCCACAGGGCAAGGGCGACATAGCCGCCGAATACAACGGAATAATATTGGCAGTAGCGCCAGACACGGGGATCCTTCAGCACCAGCAATTGTTCCCGCAGACCAGCGCTTTTTCCTGTTTTGTGAGATGGATCGGATGCTGACAGCATCCAGAACAGCAAGGCCGTGACCAGTAGCGCCACCGAGTAGACTTTCGGCACGATGGTCCAGGCTCCGCCAGCCATGGTGATCAGCGCCGGCGCGACGAACTTGGTTATGGCGGAGCCGGAGTTGCCAGCGCCGAACACGCCCATTGCCAAGCCCTGCTTGTGCCGAGGGAACCAGCGGGCGACATAAGGCGTTCCTACGGAAAACGCGCCCCCGACCAGCCCTACGAACAATGACAAAACCAGGAAGTGCCAGTACTTCGTGGCATAGGCCAGCAACCATATGGGAATGACGGCGGTTGCCATGGTCAGGAAAAATACAATGCGTCCGCCATAGCGGTCCGTCCAGATTCCCAGTGGTACACGCACCAGCGAGCCTGTCAGGACGGGCATTGCCGCAAGCAGGCCGAACTGGGTTTCCGATAGATTCAATTCATCCTTGATGGGGATTCCCAGCACGGCAAACACCATCCACACCGCAAAGCAGACGGTAAATGCGAAAGTGCTGGAAACCAGGACGGAGATTGCCTTACTGGAAGTCGGGGAGGAGATGTCGCTCATGATGCATTGCCGCCTTCTGCTTGTGTGGCCATTATTGGACTGGACATAGCTTAGGCACGCGCAGCCATGTGAGGAATTCCTCTCATGGGCGAGATGGATACTGCAATATGACTAGTTCTTTTGTCTGCCGAAAGAAAAACAGCCCCCTGCTTTCCATGAAAGCAGGGGGCTGTCCGGCTTTGGTTGCGAGTCGCTTCCGCCGCATGGCATGAGCGACTCTTCGCTACATGGGCGAGTTTTCAGCGCCGCTGTATGCGTTGGCGCCAGGTCAGTCGTCTTCCTTGCGCATGTGCGGGAACAGCAGCACGTCGCGGATATTGGGGCTGTCGGTCAGCAGCATGACCAGCCTGTCTACGCCGATGCCGCAGCCGCCCGTGGGGGGCATGCCGTATTCCAGCGCCCGGATATAGTCGGCATCGTAGTACATGGCTTCTTCGTCGCCGGCGTCCTTGGCCTGGGCTTGCGCCTGGAAGCGGGCGGCCTGGTCTTCGGGGTCGTTCAGCTCGGAGAAGCCGTTGGCGATCTCGCGGCCCGTGATGAACAGCTCGAAGCGTTCGGTGATGCCGGGCATCGTGTCGGACTCACGAGCCAGCGGCGAGACCTCGACGGGGTAGTCGATGATGAAGGTGGGATTCCACAGCTTGGATTCGGCCACTTCCTCGAACAGGGCCAGCTGCAGCGCGCCGACGCCGGCCTGGGCCAGGGCGGGGGCGTTGACGTCGACGCCGAGCGACTTCAGCTCCTTGCGCAGATAGTCGATGTCGGTCAGGTCGGCATTGGCATACTGCGGAGCGTACTTCTCGATGGCCTGCAGAATGGTCAGGCGGTCAAAGCGCTGGCCGAAGTCCAGTTCACGCCCCTGGTACTGGATGGCGCTGGAGCCGCAGACGCCCTGGACCACCTGGTGCAGCAGGTTTTCGGTGAAGTCCATCAGCCACTGGTAGTTGGTGTAGGCCGCGTAGAACTCCATCATGGTGAATTCGGGGTTGTGGCGCGGGCTGACGCCTTCATTGCGGAAGTTGCGGTTGATCTCGAACACGCGCTCGAAACCGCCCACGACCAGGCGCTTCAGGTACAGCTCGGGCGCGATGCGCAGGTACATCTCCATGTCGAGTGCATTGTGGTGCGTGACGAACGGCTTGGCCGATGCGCCGCCCGGAATCGGGTGCAGCATGGGCGTCTCGACTTCCAGGAAGTGCTCGTGCTGCATGAGGAAACGCAGGGTGGCGATCACGTGCGTGCGGGCCAGGAAGGTGGCGCGCGTGCTGTCGTTCATAATGAGGTCGACATAGCGCTGACGGTAGCGCTGCTCCTGGTCGGCCAGACCGTGGAACTTGTCGGGCAGCGGGCGCAGCGATTTGGACAGCAGGCGCAGGCTTTGCGCCTGGATGGAGAGTTCTCCCTTGTTGGTCTTGAAAACCGCGCCTTCGACGCCGATGATGTCGCCGATGTCCCAGGTCTTGAAGTCGGCATAGGCTTCATCGCCCAGCGCCTGCTTGTCCAGGTAGATCTGGATACGGCCGGTGCCGTCCTGCAGCGTGGCGAAGCTGGCCTTGCCCATGATGCGCTTGAGCATGATGCGGCCGGCGATGCTTACGTGCTTGTTCTTTTCCAGCAGTTCTTCCTTGCTGCGACCGCCATAGGCCTGGTGCAGTTCGATGGCCTTGCAGTCAGGCAGGAAATCATTGGGGTAGGCTGTACCTTTTTCCCGCAGGGCCGCGAGCTTTGCCCGGCGTTCGGCGATCAGGCGGTTTTCGTTCTCCGGGGTCGTGCCGGCCGTAGTGGTGTCGTTCATTGCGATGTCTGGTCGAAGGAATAATGGCGGATGTCATCCAGCACGGGCGTGCCGAAATCGGGATGTTCGAGCCGCGCCAGGATGCGGGCGGCGGTGTCTTGCGCGGAGCTTAGCAGACCTTCTTCGTGAAGCGCCACGAAGCGCTCGAGCTGCGGGAAATCGGCCCGGTCGGCGTGGCGGATGTCCGCCTGCATGCTGGTGTCGACGACGCCCGGCGCCATCGAGGCGATACGCACGCCGTGGTTTTCCGCATGCAGCACTTGCGTGTAGTGATCCAGCGCGGCCTTGGCGGCGCAATAGGCGCCCCAGCCGGGCATGGGATTGCGTCCGGCGCCCGAGGAAATATTGAGGATGCGCCGATCCGCATCGAGGCTGGCGGTGGCCCGCAGGAATGCGGCGCACAGCAGCACGGGGCTTGCCACGTTCAGCTGCAGCGCCGCCTGCAAGGACGCAGCGTCCGACAGCCGGTCGGCGCGAGCGATAGGCTGCACGGTGCCGGCATTGTTGATCAGCAGGTAGCGCTGCGCGTCTTGCGGCAGCATGGCCGCCAGCCTGTCGGCGCATTGCTGCGCCGCGCCGGCGTCGGACAGGTCCACGGGAATCTGTTCGAGATCGCCGCCTTGCTCGCGCCAATGTCCGGCGAGATCCGTGCTGACCGTGCGCGCCAGGGCGAACAGCCTGACGCCGGGCGCGGCAAGCGCCCGGGCCAGGGCAAGGCCCAGCCCGCGCGATGCGCCTGTCAAGATAGCGACGGTATGCGGGGTCATGCCTTAGACGCCTTGCTTCAGGCTGGCCTGGATGAAGGGGTCCAGGTCGCCGTCCAGGACTTTCTGGGTATTGGAGATTTCCACGTTGGTGCGCAGATCCTTGATCCGGCTCTGGTCCAGCACGTAGGAGCGGATCTGGTGACCCCAGCCCACGTCGGTCTTGGCGTCTTCCATTTTCTGCTGCTCGGCCATGCGGTTGCGCAGCTCCAGCTCGTACAGCCTGGATTTCAGCATCTGCATGGCTTCGGCGCGGTTGCGGTGCTGGGAGCGGTCGTTCTGGCACTGGACCACGATGCCGGTGGGCCCGTGCGTGATGCGCACGGCGGAATCGGTCTTGTTGATGTGCTGGCCGCCGGCGCCGCTGGCGCGATAGGTGTCGATGCGCAGGTCGGCGGGATTGACCTCGATTTCGATGGAGTCGTCGACTTCGGGATAGACGAAGACGCTGGCGAAGGAGGTATGGCGGCCATTGGAAGAGTCGAACGGGCTCTTGCGCACCAGGCGGTGGACGCCGGTTTCCGTGCGCAGGTGGCCGAAGGCGTAGTCGCCCTCGACCTTCAGGCTGGCCGACTTGATGCCGGCGATGTCGCCCTCGGATTCTTCCAGTACCTGGACGGCGAAGCCCTTGCGCTCGCAATAACGGACGTACTGGCGCAGCAGCATCGACGCCCAGTCCTGGGCTTCGGTGCCGCCGGCGCCGGCCTGGATGTCGATGAAGCAGTTCAGCGGATCCGCGGGATTGGAGAACATGCGGTGGAACTCCAGGGTTTCCAGGCGTTCTCCCAGCGCGTTGCAGTCTTCCTCGATGGCAAGCAGCGTGTCGTCATCGTCGTCGCTGGAGGCCAGCTCGAAAAGATCCTGCGCGTCCTTCAGGCCCTGGCCGATTTCCGTCAGGTTGAGGACGATGTTTTCCAGGCTTTTCTTCTCGCGGCCCAGGTCCTGGGCGTGCTTGGGGTCGTTCCAGACCTCGGCGCTTTCCAGTTCGGCGTTTACGACTTGCAGGCGTTCGGACTTGGCATCGTAGTCAAAGATACCTCCGCAAAGCGGATTGACGCTCGAGATAATCTTCCAGGCGGGCGGCAATTTGGTTCTGGTGTTCGGCTTCCATGGTGTGTCCTGTTTGTTGCGCGGCAGGCGCGCTTTGTGCTGTCGATGCCCGTGCGGGACGCGCAAACCGCGCCGCATGCGTACGGGCAAAAGGATGAAACCCTCGATTTTACACGCAAGCGCCTCAGTCAGACAGGCCGGGGATGGATGCGCCGACAAGCAGTAGCACTATGGGGGAAAGCACCAGGAATGCAATCGTAGACACCACGACGGCGCCCGCGGCGTCGCCCGCGTGATTGGTGTAGCGTGCGGTGAACATATAGGCGGTGACGGCGCAGGGCATGGACATCTGCAGCATGATGATGCCGCTGATCGTATCGGGCAGGCCCATGGCCAGGGTGACCACCCAGGCGCACAGCAGGCCGAGCACCAGCCGCAGCGCGGCCAGGAAGGATCCGGTCCGCAGGCTGCCCGAGGGAATGCGGGTCAGCGCCAGTCCCAGGCTCAGCAGCATCAGCGGCACCGCCATGCTGCCGACCAGTTTGGCCGACTCCAGCAGCCAGTGCGGCAGGGGAATTTCGAGCCAGCGCATGACGAGGGCGGCCAGGGAAGCCAGTAAGATGGGAGAGCGCCAGATAGGCAGGCCGTTCGCCGAAGGCAGGACGCGCACGAATATGGAATTCTGCAGGAACGAGCAGATGGCGAAGAAGATGACGGCTGCCGACAGCCCCGTTTCTCCAAATGCAAGGTAAGTCAAGGGCAGTCCCATATTGCCTGAATTGGGAAATGCCGTGACCAGCCACAGGGAGCGCACGGGCAGTTTCATCAGGTACAGGACCAGGGCGAAGACGGCGCCCGCGAATGCGAGGACAAGAAAGGTGCTGAGGCCGACGTTGAGCAGGGTGCTGTCATCCAGCTGCGTGCTGTAGAGCGTCTGGAAGATCAGCGCGGGCATGCTGAAGGAGGTCACCAGGATCGTGATGAAGTCGTTGGAGACCGGCAGCTTGCGCACGCCCCAGTACAGGCCGATGCCGGCGCAGGCGAGCAGGGGGGCGAGAATGGCCAGCGTGGAAAGGTAGAAAGTGATCAGACCGTACATGCGAAGAACTCTGGCCCGAGGGCAGGATGTTGCCGCCACGGCTCGGGGGAGCCTTTGGGCTCCAGGGTTGAAACTGTCTCGCGCGCCCTGCGGGTTTTGCGCTTTGATTTGCCGTCATAATTTCGACAAAACACGATGCTACCATTGCCGCCTGCGTTTTCCCGGAGTATGTATGGATTCAGTGTTTGTCGTTCACCTGACGGACGTCCACCTGTTCGCCGAGCCCGGCGGCAGGCTCGGAGATGTGGATACGGATGCCAGCCTGCGCGAGGTGCTGGATTTCCTGCGCCAAGACTTGCTGCAGTTGGGCAGGCGGCCGGATCTCATCCTGATGACCGGCGACCTGTCGCAGGACGGCAGTCCCGAGGCCTATGCCCGGCTGAAGGAGGCCGTGCTGGACTTCCGCGCGCCGCTGGCCGTCCTGCCGGGAAACCATGATCTGCATGAAGCTTTTCATGCCGCATGGCGGGAGTACGAGGGGCCGTGGGTGAATCTGGGCGATTGGCGCATCGTGCTGCTGGATACCGTCGTTCCCGGCTCCGATGCCGGCCGCCTCGCGCCGGATCAGTTGTCCCTGCTGGCGGACGCCGCGGCGCGCTCGGAAGGACGCCATGTGCTGGTCGCGCTGCATCACAATCCGGCGACGGACAAGCCGGATGGGGTTGATGAGCTGATGCTGGCCAATGCGCAAGCGCTGTTTTCCGCCGTGCGGCGGCAGGAGCACGTGCGGGCGCTGTTGTGGGGGCATGTGCACCGGCCATACGATCAGTGGCTGATGCGCGACGGCGGGGAGCCGGGAGAGACGGGCGGCGCCGAACCTGTGCCGGGCAGGGACATCAGGTTGCTGGCGAGTCCATCGACTTGTCTGCAGTTCAGAGTCCGACCTGGATCGGGGGATGATCGTCCGGGATATCGTTTGCTGGAGCTGCTGCCGGATGGGGGTATTCGGACCTTGGTGCGGCGTGTGGGGGATGAGGTGATTGGGGATTGGCTGTTTTGAGGCGGCTTTGATCGTCGTGGGAGGTTCGCTTAAGGCTGCCGTGATATTAATGGCGCGCAAGACCGTTTCTGCGACCCTCAGAATCCCTGGCAACGTGGAACGAATGAGAATACCAACGGCCTTGTGCGGCAATACTTGCCAAAGGGAATTGACCTGTCTGATTACTCGCAAGCTAAGCTCAACGCTATCGCAAGACGACTGAATGAGCGTCCGAGAAAAACCTTAAACTACGAAACACCGGCACAACGATTTAACCAGACCGTTGCATCCACCGGTTGAATCCGCAACCAAGAGCGGACAGTCGCTGATTTTTGATGCGGGTGCTCCCCCTCTCTCTCTATTGAGGAGAATATGCACCGCCAAGCCCTGGAAGCCTCGATCTCCTTACGTGTTAAGGTCCGGGTTGGCGGCTACATTCCTGCGAGGAAACGCTTAAACAGGTCTCCATATTGAGTTGTTGGAATTTCAGTGAGCTGGTTTCCGTGACGAATGAAAAAAGCTCCTCCGAAGTTTGATGGTTCGCTTTGGGCGCACGTCTCGAATACGAAGATGGTCTTGTCATAATACCTTACCGACTTCACATTGCGCGCTACGTAGTCGCGCAGTGGCTCTGATAAAGCAGACGCTTTGATCTTAGTGGCCAATTCCCTGAATAGATCGTCGAGAGACTTTCTGAGTGCATTCGCCTCATGTTCAACGCCCGTGATAAAAAAGCGATCGAACGGTATCGGATCAACGCCATAGAGCTTACTCACCCGCTGAGCATCGGCCTCCGTATCAGCCACACCAACCAGCACGTAACCACGGACACCTTGTCGAATGTTTGCAATACCGACGAGTGTTTTCAATATCTTGTCAAAGCTCTCTTCATCGAAGATGTTCTTGCCATCGAGGCGGAGAAATCCCTGTTTGAAGTCATAGGACGCTTGCTCGGTGTACGACTGCGTCAGAATGTTCTCCATCTGAGTTATCCAGCGAACGCGCGCAGGGTCGTAGCTTTTCGATGGGCCGAACACAGAACCATAGAGGCCTGCCGCAGCGTCTACTGATTTCGCTCGATCTTCCGCTCCCCAGCGGCCGCCCTCGGGTACGATAATCTGCTTGCCGCTGCCGTCCATGAGCCTGACCAAGCTCTCTTGGTCTGCAACCTCTTGATTCTGTACCACGATGAGCTTGTGTAGCGCGAGGAAAACGACCTGGAAATAACGCGGCGCTCTCGGGGGTTGCGCACCGAAGAGAAGCTGACCTAATGTCTTGCCACTACGGTTCAACGTGAGTTTGAGCTGATCCAATACACGTTGGAAGTCCAGCGCAATTACCTCGACTGAATCGCCCCGGGAATCGCGGAGGCTGTTTGGTTAAAGTACAGCGTTCATCGGCACGGCGGCGGGGTGAGTACGGTGATAGAGTTCCTCCGCC
>NZ_SMBX01000017.1 GCF_004342005.1 Paracandidimonas soli | reverse complement strand
CTACGTGAGAATGCACGACGGCCAGCACCTGGCCCTGGTCCTCGGCGGCCGCATAATCCTCCGCCGGCAGGCGGAAGTCCTGGCCGTGGCTTGCCGCATTGCGGCACGGCACATACTGCTGCTTGTCGGCGGCGGCAACTATCAGGCCGCACGCTTCACGGGGATAGTCCACCAGGGCATGACGCTCGATGGCCCGCTTGATGCTTGCTGATAGCCTCATCACCTCACCCTGTCCGCGCTCGGGAAGCCGCCAAAAGATAGAGGTTGCCATTCTCCGAAACGGCGTTTGCAATCCGACACTCTCCCAGAACACCTATCCTGGCTCGGATCCGTCACAGGATTGCCGTCGCGGTCAAACATCGCCGACCCTGTGTAACCACACCAAGCGCCCCTATATCCGCCCTCTGGGCCAGCCATCGTCAGCCAGGAGCACATACCGGCCATCACTTGCCGACGCGGAAGCTGCACGCCATCGAACTGCAAGGGCGACGACAGCACAAATGTCACCACCTCTGGCGTCTCTGTTTGCTTCTGACTGATAATCCAGCGCTCATCAGGCAGGTGCTCATTCGGATTTGCGCCCGGGTTGCCCTCGGGGAAATTCGTCGCGTCCAGATACTTCGCAAATGTCCGGCGCCGGACCAGCGTCGCTCCGCGCAGATCATCCAATGCCAGGCACAAAGCCGTCACCACGCCGGTAATTGGCTCGCCTTCATCGTCGGTGCCGATGTTGCTGACGGTGATTGTCGGGTTGGGCTGCTGGCCATCGCCTGTGCGCTCGAAATCCTTTGTCTCAATCGCCCACGGGTAGTAGACGTTGCCCTGCCAAACGATTTCACCGTCATTGTGGTTGTGGTAACGCTCGATAGATCCGCCAATGGCTGTGCAGTCGATCTCGTAGAGCGTCACCAGATTGCCTGGAACTAGCTTTTGTACGTCCTCAAGGATCATGGCGCGAACCTCTCTTCAAATGTGGCGGTAAGCGTATAAGCCTTCCCGCCCATTGGTCTGAGACTGAATTCGCGCACAACAAACAATCCTGGCTCTGTCTCCATGGGAGGGGTCCAGGAAAACGGCTTGAATCCCGCGTGGCGCCTCAAGAAATCCCGGATCGGCTGGATTTCCGTGTCATACCCAACGAACTGAAGCGGCCAGGACCGCGTTTCGTTATTGATGCCATCGCCTACCTCCTGCGCATATCCGTCGCCGAATTGCGCGGACAGAACCCGGAATGCGCTTTTCCCATCCGGGTCTATGCGAGGGCACCATGTGAAAGTTTCGTATGCCATCAGCTAAATGCCCCTTGCCTTGCTTGCCATGCGATACCCCCCTGGCGCTGCGACCTAACCTGCAACTTCTGGTACTCGGTTCTGGCAATCTCTTGCATCATCCTTCCGAATGCCTCAAGTCCGGGCGTCGCCTCAGTCGTGTCTGCCCCGCCGCCTTCGTTGTGGATATGGATAACAACCTTTGGCTCTTGACCCGATGAGGCAGCCACAGAGGGCAGAGACGGCCTGCCCGCCATACCTCCGATGGCATGGCCTGGACCGCGTATCGCACGGCGCAGCGCATTGAATCCGGACTCCCCACCCAGGGATCGGATTTCGTCCTGATTGAGCACGCCCTCGCCACGGTGAACGATACCGGCCGGCTCGAAACGGCCGCCGTCACCGGTGTAGCCGCCGGAGGAAAACGTCCAGTTAACCCCAGGCGTTACGCCAGCAGGCGCAGCGGCTCCGCTGAATGCGCCACCAATAGCCCCGAAAAGCGCCCCCGCCAACGGCCCTGTAATCGACTGCTGGATGGCGATGCGAACCATGTCGCTGATGATCGAATCTGTCAGGTCGCTGAAACTCAGTTTGCCGGTGCGCACGAACTTGGTGAGCGAATCCTCCATGCCCTTGATGGTGTTGCCAACCATATTGCCCATGGACTGGTAGACATTCGCAGCATCGTCCGCATAGTTGATCAGCGCGTCCCTGGCGCCAAGTGCCCAGTCCTGCGAAATCAGCAGCTTCTTGTCGTGGTACTCGCGCACCATCGACAGTTCTTTTTCCAGCGATTCCCGGATCTGCGCCAGCTCCGAGTCCGACAGGCCCTGCGCAGAGTTCCGCCTTGCCTCAATCAGGCTGCGGTAGCGATCCTCAACCTTGGCCAGGTCCGCGTTCAGCTCCCGGATGCGGTCGCCCTGACCGAAAGACTCCAGGTCACGCATGAACTGCAATTGCGTGATAGATTGCTGCTCTCGCAGATCCTTGAGCATTTTTTCTTGTTCTATCTGAGCAGAAAGTGCGTCGTACTGCTTCGCAGCTGCTAGCGCCTCGTCTTGTCGCGCCTTACTGCCGAACGAAATTGCCCCGATGCGAATCCTTGCCAGCAGTTGCTCGGCCTCGGTCTCCTTGCCAAGCAAGGCCGTTCGTTCGAGGATCTGCTTGATGTAATCGCTACCTGATTTCCCCGCCCCGGTTGCGCTTGGCGGCTTCCCGCCCCCACCGCCACCGCCATCGTATGGCGCAGATTCTGGCAATGAAAATCCACCGAATGCTGCACCGATGTAGTCTTTCGCAAGCGCGGCGGAAATGGCTTTGTTGCGTTCTTCCACTGCTCCAGCCAAACGGTCTGCATATGGGTTGGCTATCTCATTGATTCCAGCACTTTCCCCGATGCGGCCAATGTCTATACCAATGCTTCTCAATGAGTCGGCCAGGCTATTTATTCCGCTCAGCGCCCCCTGAATCATGGAATTTATCGACCTGATGGCAATATTGACACCACCAATTACCGCCGCCCCCATCATGTCGCCAAAATTATTCCAAACGAACTTGATGTATTCGTAAGCAGCCACAAACGATCCGATGACGTAATTCGCGGCGGTCTTTGCTGTTTCTATTGGATCCTCGCCCACAAATTTGCGAAAATCCTCACTGAATTTATAGGCTGCATACGCGGCCCCAGCCAGGACCGCCACAAGCGCACCGACAGGATTCGCGTACATCGCCACCGTGACAGCCTTAATTGCCCCAACCAATCCCACCGCAAGCGATTTGGTCAGCAGAGCAACGCCGCCAATTAATGCTGGTGCATAGAATCCCGCCAGGGCAACCGCTGCTATATCCGCATACTGCCCAACAGCAGAGATCGCAGATCCAGCCAAATCGAATGCTGGCGCCGCGTATTGGCCGAAGGCAATCACATAATCGCCCGCGACTCGGATGCCATCGGCAAACGAAAAGATGGACTTAGCCATCGCGGAAGATACGCCTGATGCCTTGTCGATTCGTCCGACAAACTCAGTAATGTTGGTCTGTACGCGGGCAAATGCATCGCCGATAGTTCCCGGCATCTCGTCCGCCTCTTTCCGCAACTCATCGAGAGACCCAATCAACGCTTTTGCAATCACATCCGCAGTGATCTTTCCTTGAGCAGCCATGCCGCGCAATCCGTTGACGTTCGTGCCAAGCGACTTCGCCAGTGCTTCAGCCACGCGCCCACCATTCGCAAGAACCGTTTCTAGCCCGTCGCCACTTAGCTTTCCAACCGCCATAGCCTTCGAAAGCGCGTTCTGCACTGACGCAGCTTGCTCGCCCTTTGTGGCTGTGATGACAAGTGCATGGTTCAGCGCCTCGGTAAAATCCGCCGCCTCGGTGGATGACCTTCCAAGATCACGCAACACAGCGACGTTCCGACCATAAATCTCCACCGTCTGGGCAAGCGGGCTGTAGCTAGCATTGGCGATATCAACGATGCGGCGCATCATTGCGGGCGCGGCATCCATGTTCTTGATGGCCGCGCCGACCCTGGATTGCATGTCGCTCCAGGCGTCCGCGTAACGCGTCACCGCACTTGATCCAAACGCCACCGCAGCAGCCGCGCCAATCCCGACCAGCGACTTGCCCACGGACAGCGCGGCTCTGTCCACGGTGTTGATTTCCGATGCGGCCCGCTTCGCCCCTTTCTCGACGCCACCAAACTGCCGCTCCGCCTTCTCACCAGCAGCGGTCATCTTGTCCAGGTTTGAGGTGGCGGATACCGTTTGGCGGCTATCAATCGCCAGCGCAAGGGTTGCTATATCCATGAGTCGCCCATTAAAAAAGCCACCCGGAGGTGGCTCATAAAAATTTACCCTGATGTAGTGGGTGCGAAACGAATCTACATGCTCAGATTCGACCCACCCCATTTCTTGCTATCAGGGAAGTACTCCATATCAATCGAGTATGGCGTCCGAATCATTGCGCCGAAGCTGTTCTGTGCATCAACATATCCATGCACTCTAAATTTACATTCCCCGGTCTTCTGAATGGCGACATCACCATCATGCGCGTAAGGGAACTTCGCGGTACTGGGCGCCTTTAGGGCGCGTTTTACAAAATTCTGGCTCATAACGAAAGCCATAACCGTATCTGAGCAATCCTTTTTACGCTTTTCTTCGGCCTTTTTTGCATCGGCCTCCGCTTTGCGTTTCGCTCTTTCCCTCTCTTCGGCTCTTTGTTGTTCCGCCCTTGCTTCCGCAATCTGGCGCTTCTCCTCTTCTGCCTCGGCACGCCTCTCCTCCCGCAGCGCAACTTCTTCAGCGCTTGGTGCTGTAATCGCCGTGACAATCGGCCCAATCAGCAGCGCGGCCAAAACAGCAGCGACGGGCGATATCCAACCCCTCCCTGTCAAATCGCTAATTTTTTGCATGACCACCGGAGAGATGAGCGCGGCGGCAGCCATGAATATCAGCCCTCCCGGGACCGATATGCCGATCATGGCTACCAAGCCAAAAACTCCCAGCAGGACCGCAAAGATGTACAGAACCACGCTCAGGACCTTCCGCATACCGCCCCCCCCTGTATCCAATTGATGCAGGAAGTGTACCAATACAAACAGCCACCTCCTAGGGTGGCTGCTTACCTGCTGACAGAGTTACGTTCTACGCTCCGCGTAATTTCTTGGTGCCGACATGACCATAACGCCAGCGGGTACATCAGCAGCTGACACTTCGCATCCCAGCTTCTGCGCCAGCACGGTCAGACCAAGCGGCGTGACTCGGACGGACTCCCTGGTTTCGTCCTCGCCGGTGCGCTCGTTGTGAATCAGCGTCAACTTATGCTCAAGGTGGCCTGACTTAATCCGCTCTGCGTACCCGAGCAGCGTTCCTCGCCCCGGCCTACGGTACAGCCAGCCCTTCTGCTGCATCCAGAGTATCATCTTTCGCTCTGGATACTTCAGCGTCGTGGCGGTTTCTCGCAGCGTCATGGAGCCAGCGGCGTCAGCGATTCGCTCGAATACCTCGACCTTCGGGGCCTGTTCCTGCACTTTGCTTTCCAGCGCCAATACCTTTTCGCTGTAGCCAAGCAAAAGCCCGCGCATGGCCGCTGGGTCATTCAAGACCTCCATCGGATCGCGTTGTGGCTGCGCCCGCATCTGGTCATAAGCCCGGATCACTTTCAGGTGGAAGGCTGGGCTGATCCACATGGCGTAGGCATAGACCAGTTCCTTGCAGACGAAAGTTCCAAGTCCTTGTTTTGACTCGATTCCTCGAAAGTGAGGAATCGCCTCTGCCTCAATGTGAGCGGTCAGTTCCTGCGTCTGCTGCATTCGGAGCCAATTCGCCGGTTGATGTTTCGATTCCCCGCCAGCAGCCCGGTGCAGGTCATTCAGGCTGTAGCGACCTTGATCATCCTGGCGGATTGCCACATCTGCAATGGTGATGATATTGCTCATGCCCGCACCTCCTGACGGCGTGATGCCCGCGAGCCGCCAGTAAGAAACACCTGCCGCTTGATATCCCTTTCGCGCTCCTGTGCAAAAAGACTCCGCAGGCTCGGAAGCAGATCCTTGCGGAATTTGCGGCACAGACCCATCGCCACGCTTTCGCTGATCCAGTACGAACGACGAATCTTGAAAGTCATATTTGCGCGGTTGTGGCTAAACACCTCCGACTTGTTCCAGCAGTTGCCAATCCACCAGCTTTCAGGGCGATTTCCGTTCTGCCACAACAGAACAGCATGCGCCCTTTCGTTATCGACACCCATCCAATCCGCCAGTTCCCCGCTGTGCATTGCCAGATGACCGCGCCGGCCAGAGACGAAAATACTAGGCAGCGGCCCTGTTTTCGGTTCCTCTCTGCGCACATGCGCCTTCACTGCCGCATCGATTTGTTGCTCGGATACGCCATCAATCAAGGCCGCTGGCGGTGCTGCTTGCCCTTTCTTGGGCGTCTGCTGTAAACTCGACATATCGGTTTCCTTTTCTCATCAAGGGGTTACTGAACCAACGCCTCGGAACTCTCACCTTCCGGGGCGTTTTCTTTTGCTAGGCTTTCTTTCAGCCTGAATACAATCTCCCGATGCAGTGACCGGTCATTCTGATCTGCCTTCACCTGCAATTGCTCGCGCAGCGCCGGATCCAGCCTTACCGGGTATGCCATGATTTGTTTTGACACCTCACTCTCCTGATGTTGATGGCTCAATTGTGGACTCTTTTTAACTCAGAGTCAACATGACTCATTGCAATGAGTCAAAAAGAGTGCAAACATCCAACACATGAAAGATCGCCACCCAATCACTCCCTACCCAATACGGATGCCGCCTGAACTGCGCGACGCTTTGGAAAAAGCTTCGGCAGCCGGTAATCGCTCTTTGCACGCTGAGATAATCTCTCGCCTTGAGCAAACCTTCATGCCAAATTCGATTTCATCTGAGGCATTGACCCAACTCGCAGCAGATCTTGCTGAAGCTCGCTTCCGTGAGCATCTACACTCAATAAAAATGCAAAACGTCTCAGAAATTCTTGATGAGTTATTCAGAGAGATAGAGCGACGCGAACTTACTGACGAATTATCAGATGCCGTAAGCGGCTTCTACGATCTTGAGAAGCTAGCGAACACCACACGCACAAGTCATCAAGATATGTGGAGCAAGCACTTCGAGCTTCAATCACAGATGAAAGAAGCCTTAGAAAAACTGGAGGCCTCCACTTCGGATGCCGCCCCCAAGCGCGGCCTTGGTTCAAAGCCGAAGACTCCGAAAAAATAGCCTATCCCGCGGGCAACAAAAAAGCGCCTCTAGGGGCGCTTCGCTTTTCAGAACTCGGGCAGTTCGCCCAGGTTGTCTCGATGTATCCCGTTTGGGCTGGTGGTCAGATACTTGTCAGCAAACAACTGAACCTCCGCCCCTTGATCATACATGGTCACCCGCGATCCAGGTTTTCTCCTCTTGGTTGCGGTCCAGATCGACAGCTTTCCCGTTCTCAGTAGCTCACATATGAACCGAGCAGGGACGACGATCTCATGACCAGCCATCCCAGTCCCTTTTTCAGTTATGTAGATTCGCGCTATCTTGACCTGGCTTATGGATGAGCGATCCTCTGTGTAGCGAACTGCCGCAATGTAGAAGTCAACCATGCCGCCCCCCCGTATCAAAACAAAGTTGTTCAATATATTTTTTCAATGAGCATTGAGTGGGGACGCGGCTCCGATTCGCTACCCCGATACCTACTCGTAAGCACCACATCGGCATTGAACTTTCTACGATTTGCCACCTCTTCGAGATCAATATCATCCTCAAATTCGATCTTGATGCGCCCTGTTAGCCCCTCGATGCGACCTTCCCATCCCTTTTCTGGGTTATCTAAATCGATTGCTCGAACATCCACTATGACGTGCTTCAGATCTGCCGTCTCTTCGATGCGAGTATGTGGCATTTCTTTCGGAATCTTTTTTACCTCAGTTGCAGGGACCTCAAACTGCACCTCGCTATCTTGAGCGCTTCCACCATAAATTTTCAGTGAAGAGCCTGGTTGATTCATCGCAGGGCGCAATGTTTCAATAGTCGCCCCAGCAATTTCTTTCTTGTTGCGGATCCCTGTAATCACAGCCTCTGCAACATCCGAGGTTATCGTCTGTGTCCCATTCCCAACTACCACTATGCTATTTGTAATGTCCCCAACTGTGACTGTTGGGCCTGGCGAGGGCCTTGTAAGTAAGTACCCGCCATATGCCAATACGGATGCAACAAGCACAGGGACGAGGGCTGACGGCGGCATAATCGTTTTCACTCGATCAATGAACTCATTCATCTTCTCTTCGCTACCGAACACATAGCGAACACCAATCCTTTCCCACAAACTGCCTGTATGCACATCTTCGATGACTATCTCTACTGTGAAGTCATCAAAACCGATCAGCTTCTTAGTTACCTTGGGCAACGTCGCCAGCAGTTTTTCAATACCTATTAAAGACTCAATAGCCTCTCTGATCGGTACCGGGCGCGGCGTATCATAGTGAAAGGTATAGCTGGAATCAAAGTTAAACGTTGCTGTGGCGGTCATATCGGATGCGCGTTTGTTACTATTAATAACATCGTACTCGATAAGCCCTACTGGATCTACCTCCGCTATCCATCGCCTCGCTACCACCTTCGTCGAATCTGTACATCCGTCCAGTTCCCCCGTGCTATCCGCACTGGTATGTTACAAGCTCCTACGCACGCAACCTAAAGGAGACGACAATGTCCGATGAGCCAATCAGCATGCTTGATCTAAAAAGAAAAATCGACGTCCTTAACGGTAGGGCATGGGCAATGCACGTATCGCTTCTCTCCGTGATATCCACGCTTGGCGAACCGCAAAAAAGGCAAGCAGCAGAGATCGTAGAGCTGCTTGCGAAGGAGCCTCATATCAAAGATGCCTCAGAAGAGACAGTTAAGGCCGCCAAGGATTTGGTGGCAGAAGTCGTTACGAACCTTAGAGGTAGCGAAGGCCCTACCAGCAATTCATAGATAGTCTTCCGCCTGGAAAGTCGACTTCTACTTTGCCGTCATCTGACTTCAGGGTAGATGATCTGATGCTCGCCTCCCCAACCATTGCCTGATTCAAGATGGCGACTTCTCCGCTGACGACAAATGCCTGCGACTGCAGAGTACCCAACTCATCAGTCACAGGCCTCAACACCGGCGCCAGCGCCCATTCCAGAAACCGCTTGTACAGTCGTTTCAGCATTTCACTCTCCTTTCAATGCCGACCCCAGCCCCTTAGCTGAGTCAGCCTGTTCCGAATCGTCGCCAGATACCGTTACCCGGTACAGCGTGTCCAAATCACAAAGCAGCCTGATCTGCCATGGCTGCGGCTTGTATCCGGCCATCTCAAAGTACGCTCGGATGGCCTCCCACGAAATCGGCGCAGGAGCCGATCCGCCCATGCCGATGTACCAATTGCGCCTGGCATCCAGATCCTGATACCAGCCCCAGATGCGTCGCCCCGCATCCGGAAGATCTGGGCCATCCAGTTGCGGCGCCCTGATGCCGGTTTGCTGCTCGATTTCGGCGTAAACCTGCCTGAAAGACTTGCCAAGCTGTTTGTTTGTTCGATCAAGCCCAAATTCATGCTTGGCAAACGCCAATACCGCGTCGATCAGGCTTTCGTAAAACGCGAATCATCGACCGACGCAGCAATGATCTGGCGAACAATGCCGCGATTCGAGCGCAGCAGCTTGTCGAGATTTTCCTTGCTGAATTCTTCCTTCAGTCCACGCCAGCCAATCACGCGCACGGCGGCGCTGGCAATTTCGTCATTCAGCGCACGCTCCGCGCTGATTGTGGGCGTTTTTTTGTCGCGCCCACGCAGCGCCTCGGCGGCGCGCTTATCAGAAAGCTCAATCAGGAACTTTTCAACCACATCGGACTGCTCTCCCAGGATCGTCATGTAGACGCCAAGGCCGATTCCGTCCGCATTGGTGATTTCGACCTCGACGCCATCGTTTGCGATGCTGCGAACATCAAGATCGGAAATGGAAAAAACTTTATCAGTCATAAATGCCTCGTTATAGAGCCGACAGCAGCGATGCCACGGCGTGCAGAACCACAGAAAACACCAGGCCGTAAACCATGACTTTCAGGTGCTTGCTGGATTCAATGATCTTGAGAGCTTCCACGATCCACTCCCCTAAGTTAAAATTCATCCATGCGTTCCTTCTGCTGATACCAGAGGGTTAATGCAAGAAAGCCCCGCCAGATTGCCGTCTGCGGGGCTTTTGTTTTGCCTTACGAGCTTGCGGGCGGCTCGGACTCCAGCGGCTCGCCGGTCAGGCGGAAACTGAATGTGCCAGACCAGACGCCATCGACGGATCCGTCGAAGGATCGTTGCTGCACCAGCGCCAGGCTGGCGAACTTGGAGCCGTCAGAGAAGGTCAGCTCGATCAGGCGCGGCTTTTTGTCGCGGTCTGCGGCCTTGATAGTCTTTTGTGCGTCGTCGGACGAAACCCAATGGCCAGTGACGGTCATCGTGCCGGCATCCGTTAGGCCCAGGCGGAACTCTTTGGCCGTGCTGCACAGGGTTGTGACATCGTTTTCCGTGGCTTGTCCACCTTGCCACTGAATCTGCCGGCCAACGCAATCGAGCGAGTCGAACGTCAGGCCGGTAGGATCAGTGCTGGCTGCTTCTTCTTTCGAGATTTGCAGGGAACTGCCCTGCACCAGAATTACTTTGCTGCTCATGTGAGCCTCCAGAACGTAAAAAAGCCGCTCGGAGGCGGCTTGTTGATGAAATGCTGCTTGTTTATTGAGCGTTGAGTTGATATCGGATGGATACAGGAACCATGTACAGCCCTTCGTCACTGCTGCCACGGCCTACGCTTGGCGGGCGCGGAACCTTGACGCCATCCATGTCCAGCCCAGCCGGAAAGTGACCGGCGATGGATTGGGCAACAGACTCGACTGCACTTGATCCAGATCCAGACCTACCAAACACATTGACCCGGAATGCTCCTTTCCACTCGCCTGCAGCAAGGCTGCCAGACACGGTATCAGCGGGCAGTAGCGTCACTTCCAGCCAAATACCGGACGCTGGCGGCGTAAACGCGACGTTCTGCCATGCAACGGGCGGCTTTTCGGTCTGCTGGCTCACCCACACATTAAGGCGGCTTTCCAGTTGGCGACGGATGAAGGATGTTTTCATTTCGGCAGGGCCTGGACGGCCTTGTTGACGTAATCTTGAAACTCGATGGCTGTAATCTCGACCATTCCACCAGGCGCCTGCCCGCTCCAGCCATCCTCAAGTCGCTGGGCGTAGGGAAGCGAGTTGTTAAAGTAAATCAGCCCGCCCGCTTTCATTGCCGACACAAGCGTGGTCAGCCTTGCAATGGTCGCCTGCCCCGCTTGGTCAATGTCGCCTGTCGTCTGGAAAGATGGCGTTTCGGCCTGCACCTGCCAGTTGGCCCGGAACCGTCCGCCCACATAACCAGGCGGCGGCTTTGACTTCCACAGCGACGGATTACCGACGGGCGACCTCTCAACAAGGCTGCGCCCCACTTCCATCGCAACGGTGCGCACCACCTGATCGGTGTTCTGCTCGACCTTCTCCGCGAACTTGCGGATGCTCAGAGCGAAACTGCCCTTTGCCATCACACGCCCCTGATCTGCACAACGTACAGCACATCCACAGCGCCAGGCGCAATCACGCTCACGCTGACGATGCTGTAATCCGTGCCGTCCACGTTTAGTTTCTCAGTGGTCAGCGGCCTGATGAAGCCGAGCGCCGGAATGTACACGCGCTGATCACCCTGACGCACGATGGTGCCGTCGATATCTCGCTGGGCGTATCCGTCCTTTACTCCGTGGGCTGTATGCGTCACTGGATCGCTACCGCCCTCGACCTTGCCTGTCTCCGGGTTGTACTCGCCGGGAGCGCCTGGACGGACAATCTTGCATTCCGATGCCCTGCCCTTTGATCTGGCACGCTCGATCATGGCAAGGGCGCGTTGTGCGTCTCTGGCGCTCATGCTCGCTCCAGCCGAATCGCCGTCATCTGCCCTGATGCCACCAGCGGCAGCAGCAGATCATCGACGATGGCAAAGCGTACCTGGCCGCCGTTCTCGGCATCCTGGTACACGGTAGTGAGCGGCCCCACGGTTTCGCTCTTGATGTTGTCCTCTGGT
The DNA here is from genome assembly GCF_004342005.1 of Paracandidimonas soli. Taxonomy (GTDB): domain Bacteria; phylum Pseudomonadota; class Gammaproteobacteria; order Burkholderiales; family Burkholderiaceae_B; genus Paracandidimonas; species Paracandidimonas soli. The sequence goes on along the minus strand of NZ_SMBX01000017.1, from coordinate 16,901 downwards.
GCAACATCGGCATACAGAGCGCCAGTCAGCGCCCGCACCGCCAATTCGCAGGTCGCATCCGTCACGCGCTTGACCGGCCAGGGAAAGCCAACACGCGGCCATTCCATCGCCTGATCGGGATTCAACTTGCTGTTTTTGTAGCGATAGCGGGAATCGACGTACTGCGTGGCTCGGCGCAAGGCTGTTTCCTTCTGCGCCTCTGTGACGCCAGTAGCCAGCCATGACACATGCCCCATCGCTACGGCATAGGAATCTGCATCGGCCACGCTGACATAGCTCTCAGCATCCGGCAGGCCCTCTCCGTTTTCCACAACAAGGCTCATGATGCAGCCCTCAGCGCCTCGCGGATCTTGTCAGCGCCTGCTCTGGCATGCACCTTGACGCCGCGCTCTTTTGCCAACGCACGAAGTTGCTCAGCGTCCAGATCGTCCAGGCCATCCACCAGCTGATCGGCAATTGGCTGCACTTTTTCGGCACCGTCATGTGCCGCCTGCAGTGGCTCGTCTGCGCTTACCCGCAACACGCCATCAGGGCCTGAGCGAACATCGCGGCTATCTCGAAGCCCGTCAAACCCGATACCGGGAACAAGATGATTCAACCAGAACGCCTGCGCCTCACCGGACGCCATTTCTTCAGCCGTCCATTGCCCATAGGCCACACGACTGAAATACTCACGCCGCGCCTCAATGGACGGCAAGGATTCGCCAGCCAGATCATCATAGGCAGCGCCAGGGCCGCACACGACAGGCACACCAGCCAGCAGTGCATCATGACCGACATTGCTGTTGTAGGTCACGATCAGCCGAGCCGCAGCCAAAGCATCCGCCAGCGGCTGATGATTGTTTGCGTGACCGGGGATGGCAATGCCGCCTCGCGGGTGCGGTCGGTAGATTGCGTCGGGATATTCCCGCATCTTCTCGCGCAACCACTCACGCAGGCTATGCGCATCCATACCGTGCGCGGCATCACCCGGCACCTGGCCGCACACAAGCACATTCCCTTGAGGGTTGCCGCCAGCCTTGGTGATTTCCAGGCCAAGTGCATCAAAGCGATCTGACGGGCAAGCGAATGACGGGATTCGGTTCAGCCCGCCCAGGCCGACTTGCCAATGGCCCTGCATGTACTCATCCGGGGCATTGACGCGCTTGAGATAGCCGAAATCCACCACCAGCACGGGCACGCCAGCGGCCTCATAGGACTTCGCCACGCGCTTGCCGCTGCGCCAGCCGTTGACCACTACGAGATCAAACGATTCGACCTCGCCGCGGTATAGCGTCGGCTCACGATGATGCACCTCATGGACTGAGAAGCCAGCCGCAATAGCAGTCGCCACCGGATGGGCGGTTCGAAAGTAAATCCCGACTTTCATGAATTCTCCTTTGCGGGTGCGCCAGCCAAAGCAGGCGCACCCTTGGGCTTAGTTACCCGAACCGCCACCAGACAGATCGATGATCACGCCTGCGGTCGATTTGTCGCTGACCGCATACTTCGTCCAGTTGGCACCAGCGCCCAGGGCGGCCAAGGTCGGGTTGACGCCCTTGGTTTCATCCCAGGAGTAGCCCAGCAGATCGACGTTGAAAACGCCTTCGCCCCGGTAGCCCAGAGCCAAGTTTTCTTGGTCATTGACCTGCCAGCTACGCACACCGGGCGGCTGGGATTCGGTGAGAGTGACAGCACCGGATTGCAGGCCGAAAATCTTGCTTGCCGGGATGCGGTCGGACACCAACACCGGGCGGCCCATCGTGCCAGGCGTGCCACCGTAGACGACCACGCCAGCCTCTTCGTAGATCTTCTGATCAATGGCGTCATCAACCAGATCGAAGTAGGTGGCCGAGTCCATACCGAAGAGCGCAATGCGGTTGAAGCGGTCGCCGAACTTGCGCATGCCCTTGGTCAGCACCTTCTTGTGGTCGGTGGCAAACGACCCGGTGGCGACCATGTTGGCGTTGGCGCCGATGGCAGCCGACAGCGAAGCGAAAGCCGCTTCGATGCAGTACGCGAGGAAGGCGTCGGCCATGTCCTGGCCCACCAGTTCGGAGAACTCCTCGGGGCTGCGCATGCGGCGCTTGAAGGATTCTTCGGTGGCTTGGTACGGGCCGTACTTCCAAGGGGTTTTGACACCCACGGCTTCATCGGCACCGATCTTCTTGGGGGTCACAGCAGCGTCGGAGTTGACGTTGCGATGCTCCAGGCTGCCGCCGATCTTGTAGAGCGCACGCTTGCGCAGATCGCCTTCGATGTTCTCGTTGATGAGGCGAATGGCCCCTTGGGATTGCTGGTTGAACACATCCAGCACGTCCTGGATACGCTCCAGGTAAGCGGTTTGCGCCAGATCGTTGTAAATGATCATGTCGCTATTGACAGTGGTAGGCATGATTTACCTCATTTTGGTAGTTGAAGATACGCTTGCTGGCCGTGCTCTTCGATGTACTTGGCCTTGGCGGCCGAATCCATCTCCGAGCGTTTCAGCCCTTGACCCCCACCGCCGCCACCAGACTTGGCACCCGAGCCGCTCTGACCGCTCCCTTTCAGGATCTGGTCTTTCTGCGGATATTGTTCGATCAAGAATTCCAGCGCTTCATCAAAGCCAGCGGCTGCACCAGGGTTCGAACGGCTGAAAATCTTGTTGCCGTTCGCGTCGTAGGCGATGACATCACCATCCTCGACCTTGAACGCAGAACCGAAACGGGCCTGCACCAGATCTGACGGAATGGCCAGCTTGTCTGCGATGAATTTGGAGCGAGCAAACCCGCCGCCGATCTTTTCAGCATGCAGTTGCTGCTCCAGCTTTTCGCGCTTTTCTGTTTCTTCGGCCAGCTTGGTCTCATAGACCTTGCCGACTTCGGACTTGATCTTCTCGACTTCGCCGGCATCCACCAGCTTTTTGTCGTCGAGATTTTTCACGGTTTCCAAGGCCTTGCGAGCAGCCTGGGGGTCTTCGATGCCTTCGAATTGCTTTGCCTTGGACTCAGCCGACTCGGCACGCTCTCGGTACGACTTGTTTTCACCGAACAGGCGGCTGATGGTGGCCTTGGTGGACACAGCATCAAATGCCGTCTCCTTGCCGTCATCCTCCACATACACGGGCTTGCCATCGTTCACTTCTGCGTAGACCTTGCCGTCCACTTCCACGGTTTTCAGCTTCATTTCTCAGGCTCCTTGGGCCATCCAGCCCTACTCTTTTGAGGCATCCGCCCCGACTCACCTGCCGGTAATCCCCCGGACAGGCATAAAAAAAGGCCAGCGGGCGATATGCCAACTGGCCTGAAAAGGTTGTTTGTTCTGCTATTTGCTGTACTTCGCTTGCAACTGGGCGAGCGTCAGCGGGTTTCCGCGCAAGTCCAGCAGATCGGACAGGGTGATTTTTCCGTCCCGCCACATCTGTGCTCGCCCCTTGCCTAAGGCTTCATCCTGAAACGCCTGGCTCTTGCCTTCCAGCCAGGACTCGAACGTCAGCGCGGCGTCGACCGGACCGTCCTGGCTTGCGCGTTGCGATGTCCTGAAACCTGGAAGCTGCACGCCATTGATGGTGAGCGGAGCCAGCACAGGGGTCTCTGCGCTGCGGCATCCCCAATGGATGGGAACGCCGCCGTTGTACGGAATCTTGTGACCGATGGGATTACCCTGCATATCCCACTCTTTCTGATCTCTGGCCTGGCACTGCAGGGTTGTGCGATTGTCCAAGGTGCTGATTTGCCGCACGCCGATCACAATGTCGTCGTTTTCGTGAAACACCTCGCGCCTGGCTGCATTCGCCACAGTCTGGACGCTGGTATGTACAAGGCTTCGGGACTCGCGTAGGGACTTTTCGAGAAACCCCGCGCCATCCAACTGCACACCAGCAGGGCCAATTCCCGTCACAGCCCTCGCGATCTGCTCGGTTGTCAGCCCCTCAACGAAACCGCTTCGCACCACCCGGGCGAAGTTGCGCTGCATTGTGTAGGCCTGTGCCGCCCACCAGTCAGCAGACGGCGCGCCCTCGATCAACAGCCGCGCCACATTGGCGCTCAGCTTCTTTGGTGCTTTGATCAGAGTTGCGCCAACCGCGGTATTCACCGCCGCCGTTGTATTTGCCGCAGCCAGCGGCGCAAACGACTCCAGTGCTTTGATCTGCTCCGCTGAAATATTGCTATAGCCCTGGGCGATCAGTTTCGCCACATCCCGAATCAACGCCTCAATTTGCGCCTGGCGCCTGGGATCGGCATCAATCAACCTTGTGCGAGCATCCTTCGCGATGCGTCTGATCTGGCGCTCAACCCTGTTCTGCTGTCCTGCTGCGAACCGCAATGCATCCAGGTTGGCGTCCGTGAACAGCTCTGCCAGCCTGCGCTCGATATTGGCCATTACTCATCCCCGGGCTCGCCCTGAGCTTTGCGGAACTCTGCAAGGACGCGGGCAATCTCTCCCGATTCAGGGCCGGACTCCTCAATGCGCTGCTGCTCGTCTTCCCAGGTGACATCATCACTGACCATTCCGCGGCGCTTGGCCTCGTTGAACAGGCCTTGCTTGCTCAGGGCACCAGCGTTGTACATGCTGATCAGCACATTCATGCTCTCGGCTGGCGCGTAATCCGGGTCGAGGTTGGCATGCACCTCAATATTGCCGGGCTGCAGGCTCTTGCCCATCCACAGCGCGAACAGGTACAGCATTTGGTCGAGCGAGTCTTCAAGGTTCTGCGCGATCATGCCTAATCGGCTGATTTCCTTCGCATTCTCTGTTTCCGCCTGAGCTGCAGTCATGACAGACGCATCTGGACGAAGCAATTGCCCGCCTGCGATCCGCATTTCATCCTTCAGGTCCAGCAAATCCTGACGCCCGGACTCGATGGCGGCGCCGGTATGCTCAACGTACTTGATGTCACCGCCTGTAGGCAGATCGATACCAATCTTGGCGCCAAAAATGACGCCTGGCACCTCCTTACCGTCAGCATCAAACTTAGGCGTTAGGCCGAAGGTCGCCAGGATCGGAACACAAGCGGTATCGATCAGGCTATCCAGGCTGGATTGCTTCTGCCAGAACTTGATGTTCAGGTGGGCCAGCTCAAGCAACGGCGGAACCGCAGTCATGAATCCCGTCCGGTTCGCGTACAAAGTCACCAGCGGAATTCGGTCGAGCGTGGTTTTCCCCTCTTCGATCAGCGCCCAGCCACCCTCATTTTTCTGATGCAACTCGTAGCGCCCGATCTCAAGCACACGGATGCGCTCAACGGCCTTTTCACCATAAGCGCCATCCTCGACCTGAGCAGATTCTTTGATGCGCACCTGGGTCAGCACCTCATTGCCGCCGCGCTTCTCTGACCTCCAGCCAAGAATCTGGTTGTGCTTCACCAAAACCGCATAAGGGCGGATGCCAAGCTGCTTTTCCTCGGCCTGGGTTTTAGCGTCGTTCTTCGGCATATCGACCAGCACATGGGAAATGCCATAGCTGACCGCGTCATCCATCCAGTCACGCGCAAAGGCGTGAAGGTTGCGATCCTCAGTGTCAACGTCCTGTAGCAGATCCGTGATTTCCTGCGGCACCTTATCACCGATCTTGATGGGCTTGGTGAAGACCCGGCCCACCATTGCGGCAACGCTGTCGGTGAATGCCGGGTAAAGCGTGGCCTGCTCTAGGCGAGCTTTGTAATCGGCTTTCGACTCCAGCGCCCGCTTTCGCAGGTATTTTTCTCCAGCTTTGCGCATCGCATCCGTGCCGCCGCGCAACGCGTCAACCACAGGCCATTTTTCGGCCATAGCGGAGACTGCGGGCGATACATAATCGACCTGGTTGGGATTCTGGCTCATTCGCTATTTCGCTTATGTTCTCAATGGTGACTGTCTTGCCACTCGCTCTGCGATAGGCCAACGCTTCGCAAGCATGTACCCAACCGCATCTGGAGCATGATCATGGCCAGCCTCTTTGTCAGGCTCGCCATTCTTGTCATACGCCTGCTGCTCGATGCTTTCTGTGAGCGTCGGGCAGTTGCTTGTGTTGACCAACCACCGCCTTTCGCCCTTGTCGTTCAGGATTAGGGCATTGACCGCATTCACCCGGTCTTTCACCGCTGGATTGATGGAATCGACAATCACCTGAAAGCCCGCCTGAGACAGAATGGAAAGGTCAGACTCGCTGGCATTCTTGCTGCTGGTGTTCTTACCGCTGGCATCGGGGTAGATCACCACTTGATGCCCCTTGGACTGATATCTTTCCTTGAGCATCCGGGCCATTGTTGGCGTATCGCGGACTTTGGTTAGCTCAGCCAAAGACAAGGGCTTACCGCCTCGGATTGTGTTGATAATGGCTGTCATATTCAGCACGTTGAAGTCCATGCCGACATGCAACACCTCGCCCTCGCGGATCTGCTCATCGGTGTGGTTCAGCCTGCGGTCGAAGTTCGGATATACCGACCCACTGGCAAGATTGACGAACAGGCCACGAAGGTACGCTTCGATCAATTGCGGCGGATACGACTCGCGCAGGCTGTCGATATAGTCATCCGGCAGGTTTGCTTCGTTGTCGTAGGTGCTCGCATGGATGAGCCCGTACATCTCCCGAAGCGACGGCTTGTCCCGCAACTGTTTCACGAACTGCTGGTAGACGAACTTGAAGCCTTCCGGCGTCGTCGTGACATCAATGCCGTTCTTTAGACCATCAACCTTGTAACGCATCCGGGCGATGATCTTGCGCCAGGCCGTGGCAGCCTTTTCAGACTTCATCACGTCCAGCTCATCGATCAGCGCCTTGCCAATCTTGAAGCCAACAATCTCTCCTGGCTTCTCCATGGAGCGACACAAGATGGTCGACCTGTACTGTCCGCCAGCGAACAAGTAAACCTCCTTGTTCGTCTCATGAATCTTTGTGCGAAGCCCCCAGTCGTGCGCGACTTCCTCAATCGTCGGATAGAAGATATCCCGTATCTGCGGGTAGGTCGGCGCAAAGTATCCAGCGTTAACCTTGGGCCACTCCCACGCATGCTGGCATAGGGCGCCGCCACCTACCCAGGTCTTGCCGGACCCAAAACCCGCAATAAACGCCCTGAACTTGTGCGGCAAAGCCAGAAACTCAGCTTGCGGCCTGTTTAGCGTTGGGTTGATCATCGTCACGGATGCGAGCGTCCTTGACGCTTATTTCCACCTTCACCGGCAACACCTTGCCATCATCACCTTCGGGCTCCGGCTTGTCACGCCACAGGTCCGGCCTGCGGTTCTTCAGCCAAAAGATCATGCTGGTGGGGTCAGGCGGGTAGTGTTTGGTGATTGGGGTTTGCGTTATAAGCCCCTGAAAGTTGCTGATATGCACATCAGGATGGCTGTAGCCAGTTGCGCGCTGAAAGAGCTTTTCAGCCACTTCCGCATCGGCCATCTGTTTGCCGGCCTTTAAGGACTCCGAAAATTGAGGGTGATTCTTCTTCCACAGATTCAACGTGGAAACGGCCACACCGAAAAAATCGGCCATTTCTTTATCGGTCGCGCCTAGCCTGCACAATTTCTTTGCCTGCTCGCAGAACTCTTCTTTGTACCTTGATGGCCGACCAACAGGCTTGGCCGACGCCTTGCCTTTAGCGGTCATTTTAATTATCCAAAAAGAACGCCCGCCGAATCAAAGACTCAAGCGGGCGCGAAGTGCTGACGAATCAGCGAGGAGATAACTGGGATTCATACGGCTGGTGACTTAGTTGAGCGACTCTTCCTTTGAGTTTGATAAATATCAATGGATGCCCGAGTCTATGTTTAGACAGGCGATGTGCGGGTGATACATTAATTATTATCCATATAATTTTAAAGGCAAAAAAGTCTAGACATGGCAATAAAAACGTGGCAAGCAATAAGCGGCATTACGCTAATTTCCACGATCACTGTGTTACTTCAGATACCATCCAACACATGGATGACATCTGCAACCGCAAGCCTTGTAGCTGGTGCAACATCTCTAGCCTGCATGGCAGTAGCGTGCATTCTGTCTAGTCGATGGAGCTTCATAGAGGACCTGCTTGGCGGTCTGGATCGCATGTATGAAACCCATAAATGGCTGGGTATATGGGCTCTGGTGTTTGTTGTATACCACTTCCTATTTAAAGCCAAACTAAATACCTGGGATCTGGCGCCCATACTGGAACTGACAAAATACTGGACCAGAATGGTGCGCCAACTAAGCATTGTTGTCCTTGGTTTTATTATATTGCTGGCCTTAAACCGCAACGTTCCGTACCAGGTATGGAGTTGGTGGCACAAACTCTCTGGCCCATTTTTTATTATTGCTGTTCTACATTGGCTCAGCTTCGAGTCGCCTATTCGCCTAAATAGCTCTGCTGGCATTTGGCTTGGCACCCTATGTACTGTTGGCATTGTTGCAGCATTTTATAAGCTGTTTTTATATAATTTTATTGCTCAGGGTGGTACATACAAAATCGTTGCCGTGGATCACGGCGACAAAGCGGTTCACTTGGAGCTAGCGCCAATCGGCCGCAGCTTTCCTTTTCAGGCCGGGCAGTTCGGCTTCTTATCTATCATGGAGCAAGGACTACGCGAGCCACACCCCTTTACCATCGCAAGCGCAAATGCCAGCGATGGCCGGATTCACTTCGTAATTCGTGCGTTAGGCGATTACACCGAAAAGCTGTATGGCCAAGCAAAAATAGGCATGCTTGCTGATATTCGCGCACCACATGGACGTTTCGAACGCATAGCGAATGCAAATAAAGAAATTTGGATTGGTGCGGGTGTGGGTATAGCGCCGTTCATTTCCTGGTTAAAAGACAGCAGTGCCAAAAATCTGGAGCGAGTTCAGCTAATTTATTGCTTTGATCCAAATAGGGCCTTTCCGACGCCTGAGCGCATTCAGGAGTTCACTGAGCAGGCCAATGTATCATTTATCCCCAACCCAAGCGGCAGCAATAAACTTGCAGAAACCATCACTGGAGCAGCAAAAGAGGCAGACCCATCTGATATACATATAAGCTTCTGTGGCCCCAAAGGCTTACTTGCTCATGTAAAACAGCTAATGAAAGAGGCTGACATTCCCAGTAAGAACATACATTACGAGTTTTTTGAGTTCAGGTAGCAAAAAGCCCCGCACTTGGCGAGGCTCAGAAAATCGGCTGACAATTCGACAGCCTACGGGGTTTAGTATGGTTCAGTCCGGACAGTCGCGCAAGATGTCCGGACAAAATAGTTTTCCGGCACGCTATACCCTTCTCCCATCCAGTGCGAGAGCTGCTTATGCCCACAGTCGAGCATATCGTAGTAACCCGTTCTCGATATGGATAAGCGATCGAGCTTAGCCTTTACTGGCCCAGGCCACACATAATGCGCGGTGATGACCCGTCTAGCATCAGGAAATAAGGCGCCTACGTTTCTATCGATCTTGCGCAAATCATCGTCTACTAACAGCACGTCAGGATCCTCGCTTCGCTGCCCATCTACGCGCATTGCTGAAAACGCCGACTGGCTGGGGTAACCAAGAGCGTTGCGATTCTCCCCCCGCTTCCACGCGCCCCACTCTCCGAGCAGGATTTCAATATTTGATTTGTGCTTTGCTGGCATGCGGCTTCCTTTCAAACAATGCCTCTAACCCTTCCCTGGCCTTCTTAGCCTTTCCTTCCCGCGACCGCTCTGCTCGGTTGGCTTCAATCTTTCGCTTGATATCTACCGCCTCTGCTGGATCTCGATAGCACCACCGGGCGAGCGCCATATCAGGATCCTCGCCCGTATCCGTGGCGGCGCTCTACCCCGTTCCCAATCCCGTCTGGCGTCCAGAGGTTCAGCGGTCGAATGTCGTGTGCTCGCGGGTGTGGCTTTGGCTTATAGACGCCTTGCATCGAAAGCGGGGGTCTTACGCGTGACGGCACGATGACGCGATTCTCCGGCGGGTTCTTTCGAGAGCGCATGTAGCGCTCGAAGAATCTGCCGTATGGCTCTCTGACTTTCCTCTGGAAGCCGGACGCTACGACAGCGCTTGCCATTTCAAATGCGCTGGCGTCCTGCTCGAGCTCAAAGCCAAGCTCCGTTAGTTCTTGGCGATACCTGCTGCGATCTGCTTTTGTGATACCCATTAACCTATCTCCACGAGTACAAAACCTTGTTTTTTAGTGTCAGTCGCTGCATCAATCGTGATGGGGCGAAAGCATTTGTCATCGATGCCGAGCGCCTGAGCGATGCCATCGAGCGAGGCTTTGCTAGCGGCCAGCATGTTGTCCAGATCCCGGTGGCGGTTATCCGGCATGACGAACGTGACCTTGAGCGGTACGGTCTTGGATAGCAGTAGCTTGTTGCGGCCCAGCGCCGATTGAGTCGCCATGTAGCCGTCCTGGCGGGCTCGGACCTTGGCAGATTGCGTAGACGCCCAGTGCTTGCCGTTTTTCCTGTTCGGCATGAGCTCGGGGTCTACGCAAGGCAAGGTAATGGTCAGTCGGTCTAGGTTCATGCCGCCGCCTTTGCTGCGCGGTGCAGCCGCATAGCTTCGTCCTCCAGATACTGGCGGGCCTGGGCGCCGCGCTTTTTCTCGACCTGATTCAGGTACTCCCTGCGGGCCTCCTTGGTTGGCAGGGCGAGCACGTGACGCGCCTCGCAGGTGTTTCGGTGTAGCTCGATGGTCATGCGATCCTCCGAACAGGCTCAATAATCTCCTGGTAATCGGCAGTCTCCATTCGGCTAAATCCGATCCTCGGCTTGTCACTTCCGCCAGAGAGAACTTGTTTCGCCGCGCCAGCATCACCGATCATGACCGGCGGCTCGGTCATAAACCCGTTCCGGCTATTTTGTGTCTCATACATGCCCACGAGGACCCTTGGATATTCCTGGGCGCCTCCCTGCGTCCTATAACCTCGATATCTGTTCTCAAACTCCCTAGCAACAAACGGCCACTCGTCCTCTGTTTTACTCCCCAGCGAAACCCAACCACCCATGTCCGATACGACTGCATGGATGATCGGATCATCAAAAACAACCGTTTGATAAGTTCCAACGGAACGGACAGCTCGATCAACTTTTGCCCACGCCAGGAGCGCCGCATCCTGCGTGCTGCCGCCAATAAATTTGATGACATCCGCGGGCTTCGGCATAAACTGACCGGAATCCGGGTTTTGCATGTGTCGACTCAGTCCATCACGCACAGCCGCTAGGTCATATTGCTGCATTGCGTTCCACCACAGCGCCAGAGCCATATCTGACATTTTTTTCCCGTACAGGTCGGCGGTCGCGTTCAGGATTTGGCTGAACTGGTCGAAATCAGACTGCTGCATCACTGCCTCCAAAAATCATTGCCTTGGCGCGAGCTGCGGCGGCCATGTTCTGCTCGTAGAGCGTCGATGGGCCTCCGTGTCGGCCAGCCACTGGCTTTCTCTCCGGCAGCCCGTCCTCCCACCGCTCTTGTCGCAGGTACGTCAACGGGGCTGGCTCGTAGCCATCGAGCCACTGCGATGTTGTGCGGATTGCCTTCAGATGGCTCAGAACATCATCGGCGACAGCATCCAGCCTCTTGGCTTTCCAGACCTGCAGGCATTTGCCCTTGGCTACTCGCCGTGGAGTATTCGGGTATGCAGCCCAGAACTCAGGGAACCGTGATGCAGCCCGCCCTGCCTCGTTCGGTTCGGCAGAACCGGACAATGGTTTTATTACTTCTGTTTCTTTATCTTTATCTGTATCTATATCTGTACGCGTGACATTCGTGACAGTCACGCGTGACACGTCCGTGACATCATCATGACTTGGATTTTTTCCTTTGTTTTCAACAGACTGCCTTTCAGCCTTTTCTCTCTCTCGTTGACGTCGCTTGCGATCTGCTGCGGTTGTATCGGCATCGCTACGCATCTGGCGTGAATCCCACTGGAGAGGCTCAAGCGTCTCTTTGTCGATCAAGCCAACCTCTTCCAGCCGCCTTGCCACCTCTTCCAGCGTGCGCAGATCCAGGCCCATCTTGACCGCAGCCTTGCGCATCATGAGAGGGTCGCTGCCATCAAGCACGCCTTGACCCTTGAGGCACATGATGGCCACAAAGTGCCAGCGATCCTCAAACGCCAGAAGGCGCAGCTTCTCGTCGTCGATCATTTCCGTGTACGCACGGAACCAAGGCATCTTGCTCATACATTTCTCACGAAAACGCGCACGGGATGCCCTCGCGTCAGCGCAGAACGCGCCGGGCGGTATCCAACATGCTTGATTACGCCGCGATTGATGGCTGTGCGCCCAAGAGCGCCCCAGGCCTGATGGCTGGGAGGGATCAGGTCAATGCGGTTGGTGATGACCCACTCGCGGAAATCCTCCATCGCGAATGGCCTTTGCTGGTCCTGTGACCACGATTCCAGGCAGGACAGGATCTGATCTGTCCAGTCAGGAATGACGGCATGCGCATGATCTCGCGCCTGGCTGATGCCTTTTTCGGCTAGTTGCTGACCGTTCATGCGGCCTCCTTCTGGGTCATACCCAGCAATTCCAGCTCGGTTACGCCGTACATGCGCTCGAATGCCCTCCTGCCCAGGCCGTGATACCCCGTGGCGCCGCGATGGTGTTCAGGACATAGGGGTATGGTCATCAGATGGTTATTGCGCTGTCCTACGCCCATTCCATGCCTGATGTGGTGGATTTCTGCGGGCGTGTTTCCGTGGCCCAGGAAGCGGCAGAGGATGCAGCCAGCCTCAGACTGGGCGCTCATGTGCTGGCGCTCTGACTTTGTGGCTGCTCGCTTGTTGCTGCGCTTCCTCATCGGGCTACGCTTCATCGGCTTGGCGCTGGGCTTGAGGGTGCTGTTGTAGGCTCTCATGCCTCCACCTCATGCCCGTACCGAACCCTCGCCTGATGCGTATCGATTCCGTTCTGTGCACACCAGGCCAGGATGTACTCGATCAGGCTTGTCATGCGGGCGACAGACATATGCGCCGACGACTCGCGCACGTTTACGAACTCGCCTTCCAAGCCGGGAACCATGTCAGATCCCAAGCCAGTTGCCTGCGCGTGCCCGCTGATGAAAAGAACCTTCCACTGAATGGCCGTCATCTTGCGACCGCCCCAGGTGGCGTGTTTGGCAACCTCCCCGAACAGGGCGTGCAGGAGCGCATTCTGGTCACTGCTGCGCGTGCGCGGCTTGATCTCGACGCGCCAGTCAGCAGGCGCAGCCATAACAGCATTGGCGGCATTGCGGCGGGCGACAACGTGCGAGAGCTGGAATACTTGCTTTTCCATGGCTATGCCCTGTACAGATTGCGCTCGGCGCGATGAAGCATCGTGCGGGCGTCACGGAAAAGGTCGGCCAACACATCTTTCTCGCTCTGATCGATGCGGCCATCGACCAGTGTGTCAGCTGTAGTTCCAGCAATCTTTCCGGCTAACGCGGCAATCTGCATGACCTTAGATTGCAGGGCTGCCACTTCGTCAGGCCAGCCGCCAGTAGGTGCGGGCGGAATGACATCCACCGCAAGACCGTGCTCGACAGCCATGGCCTGCATCCAGTCTTTTGCGTATTCCGATCCGCCGGCCTTCTCTTCCATCCACTCAGTCAAGAGCAGCGCCATTTCCACGCTGATCGAATCATCGTGGCTACGTAGCTTGGCGCGCAGGCTTTCAGGGTGGATAGACTTGCCACGGCGCTCAGTGAGAAATCGGGCGGCATCCGTTACGCTTCCCGGAGTGCGGCGAACGCTGTTGTAAAGAACGTCCAGCCAGTCTGTATTTGAGTATCTGCACGTCACCTTGAAATCTCCTGAATTTCAGCGTTTCGCCGCTTAGCGCCCCGCCCTATCATTCCTGCATCAATTACTGACAACGAAAAATGGAACCAACCGAAACCGAGCGCCTGCTACGCCAGGCCCATCAAATCTGTCAAACAATCACTGACCGCGTAGATGTCAGCGATGAACTGCTGCGGACTGTCTTTGATCGCCTGTGCCTGGAACTTGAGCTATCCGGCATGGATGACGATCTCGACCTTCCTGGTGTTCATGGATCCATCCACTGAGCCATGACAAAAAAACCTGAAAAGCCCCGCGCCTTTCTGTTTGGCGTGGTTACTGCTGAACTGCTGTCCGACATCGAGGCGGAAATCCATCGCATCGAATCGGAGAAATCTGGCGGCCAGTCCCGGTCGGGTAAGATCAGAAATTCCAGTAACCAAACTTTCCCAAAAGGAACCAGCCATGATTGATGCAATATCAGGCGCCATTGCTGGGCTGCGTACCGCTGTCGATATGACGAAAGTCGCGGTCGATACCAGGGACGCCATCAAAATCGGCGAGGCCAAGTCCGCTCTGATCGAACGGCTTCTTGATGTTCAAAACGCATGCTTGGCTCTTCAGGAAAGCAACGCGGCGCTCGCTCAAGACAAGCACCTTCTGGCCCAGGAAAAACGCGAACTGGAAGCTCAGATCGTGCAAATGCGTGACCAAGCGAATCGCTTGGCGCAATACGAACGCATGCACACGCCCGCTGGATCCATTGTGTTCGTGGATAAGACGACGAAGGGCTCGCCCGATGGCGCGGTTTATGCCTGTGCTTCGTGCATGGATGAAGGGAAGGTATCGACGCTGCAGCCCATCTTTAGGGGAAACCAGCTCACCTGCCCTGTGCATGGCACCTTTGGGCTCAACACTGAACCCCAACGAGGGCCTATGGGGATGCTTTTCCCGAAGAAATGAGCCGTCACGCATGAGAGGTCTCCTTGGGGGTGGGTCGGTAGATGTCGTCAAATGTCAGGCTGACGCCAAGGGTCGAAGCGAAGTCGATCAGCTTTGCCGCGACATCAGGAGGCACGGTCTGCCCCCTCTCGTAATGGGAGACATTTCCTTGGGTTACGCCAATGCCAGCAGCAAGCGCTGCTTGGGTGAGGCCTAGCCTGGATCGGATATGAGTTATTGGCTGCATAGCCATAATAGTGCCACTAGTCAACTAGATAGTCAATAGTGGCACTCGTTGCAAAAAACAATAGCAGAACTATTATTTGGATATGACGCGCACAGAACCCCGCAAGGCCAAAATATTGCCGATCCATAAAGAGGAATCGGCGGCGCTCAAGCGCCTATTCACTATGCACTCCAAACTCTCCCAGGCGGCCTTCGGAGCGGAGTACGGGCTCGGCACGCAGGGGAATGTGTGGCAGTACCTTAATGCGCATAGCCCCCTGAATGCTCAGGCAGCAGTCAAATTTGCCAATGGCCTAGGCGTAAGCGTGCGCGAGTTTAGTCCGCGACTTGCCGATGAGATTGAGGGGCTATCTTCTGCGCTTCCTGATGAGATCGAAGGTGGCGACCACGCCCCTGTCCGCCTGGTAGACGCAGCGGCCTCCGCAGGCCGTGGCGAAGTGGTCTACTCGGATGATGTCAGGAAAGAGCTGATGTTCCGGCGCGACTGGCTTCGGAGCAAAGGAGCCAAGCCTGGGAAAGCCCTGGCGTTTCCGGTCAAAGGCGACTCGATGGTCGATGACCATATCCCGGACGGGTCTGTGGTTCTGGCCGACACAGGAAAGACAGACCCCCTGCCCGGCAAGATCTATGTCCTTTGGCTCGATGGTGAACTGTACGTCAAGCAGTTGGCCCAGGAGGGGGATCTGTGGTTCGCCAGATCGCGGAACAAAGCCAAAGCCAAAAAGTACCCTGACATCCAGATAGACCTCGATGGCCGGCTGGTGGGGCAAGTGTTCTGGTGCGGTTTCGAGATTTGAGGGTTGGGCGCCTTTCGCGCCCTATTTTTTGAGATGGAAGTAACTGAAGTTTAGATTTATGTGGAAAGGCGCTGGCCTGGCGGGCCCTCATGCAAGGATAGCCACCCAGCTCGGCCTAGATGTGAAGAAAGAAAGTTAGCCTGGTGAGCACATATGACCTCAGCACTCAGCTTCCGGAAAGCGAGCAAAGCAGATCTGCCCGCCCTTATCGCGCTCCTAACGGACGACGCCTTAGGTGCCACACGAGATGGGGCCCAGCACCTCCCGGCGTACACAGCCGCGCTTGAAGCGATCCAGGCACAGGCCAGCAACAGCATCATCGTCGCCACTATCGGCGAAGAGGTCGTCGGTATGCTGCAATTGACGCTCATCCCGGGCCTATCCCGAGGCGGCATGCTCCGAGGGCAGATCGAGAGTGTCCGAGTTAGCAGCAAGCACCGTGGCCAGAAGATTGGCCGCACCTTGATCGAGCACGCCATCGGGTTGGCGTGCGACGCCAAATGCGGGATGGTGCAGCTTACGACCGACAAGCAGCGTCCCGACGCGATCAGATTCTATGAAGGGCTGGGGTTCAATGGCACCCATGTGGGAATGAAGCTATCACTGTGAAGAAGTAGAAACCCGGGTTGGACGTGCGGCGCGGGCCGGGGATGATGTAACGAGAATTTAGTTTGATGTGGGGATGTGAGGTACATTACCATTGATAATCAACAGGGCCATACACTGAAATAAGCAGAAAAAAAATGTGGCTCACATTAATCGTCGCCTCAGTAAACAGGTATCATCGACATTGAAATTTCGATCTGTTCACTGAGTCACCTAGCTTTACAATGGCTACTACTTTATATTCTGCAAGCTTCGACATAAATAGCCTCTCCGAATCCGTTGATCTCGAATGCAAGCTTGCATCAGGGGGCCTACCGAAAAGCCTGTGGGAGTCATACAGCGCCATGGCGAACACCCGTGGCGGGGAGATACTCTTAGGGGTGGAAGAGATATCACCAGGAAAATTTTCTGTTCATGGAGTGGAAAATCCACAGAAGCTGATTCAAGACCTATGGAACTCCGCGCACAATACGGAGAAGATCAGCGCCAATCTTCTCTCTCCGGAGGATGTGGGGATAGTTGAGCTAAGCAAGCCAATAATTTACGTAAAGGTTCGCCAAGCCAAGAGAGAAGAGCTGAATCGCCCCGGGAATCGCGGAGGCTGTTTGGTTAAAGTACAGCGTTCATCGGCACGGCGGCGGGGTGAGTACGGTGATAGAGTTCCTCCGCCT
>NZ_SMBX01000016.1 GCF_004342005.1 Paracandidimonas soli | reverse complement strand
CGCCGATCGCGATGGAAGAAGGCCTGCGCTTCGCCATCCGTGAAGGCGGCCGTACCGTCGGCGCCGGCGTCGTCGCCAAAATCACTCAGTAATACATTGCGCCGATGGCAGGGTTTCGCGCCTTGCCGTCTTCAGCGCACAAGCAGCGGGCTCTGGCAGGTTCGCTGCTTTCAGAGTTTTAGGGGTATAGCTCAATTGGCAGAGCGTCGGTCTCCAAAACCGAAGGTTGTAGGTTCGATTCCTACTGCCCCTGCCAGACACCACGATCGCTTCGCGGGTCGTCAATATCAGGCTTTTTCGCCGGACCATGTCTAATACCAACGTAGAAACCGTTAACAGTACAGTCGACCGCATCAAGCTGGGTCTGGCCGTACTCGTCGTTATTGCCGGTATCGTCGCATTCTCGCTGCTCGAGGGCGAATCCACACTGGTACGTGTCGGTGCGTTCATCGGCAGCCTGGTCGTTGCTTTCGTCATTGTCTGGTTCAGCGAGACCGGCCGTCGCACCGTCGGCTACATGCGCGATTCCTATCATGAGGTCAAGCGCGTCGTGTGGCCCTCCCGCAAGGAAGCCACCCAGATGACTGGCATCGTGTTCGTGTTCGTCACGGTCATGGCCATCATTCTCTGGATCTTCGACAAAGCGCTGGAATGGATCATCTATGGTCTGTTCCTGGGCTGGAACTAAAGGGCAGGCATGAGCAAACGCTGGTACGTCGTCCATGTGTATTCGGGCATGGAAAAAAGTGTGCACAAGGCGCTGCTGGAACGCATCGAGCGTGCAGGCCTGGAGCACGAATTCGGCCGTATCCTTGTTCCTTCGGAAGAAGTCGTCGAGATCAAGGGCGGCAAAAAGTCCATTACGGAGCGCCGTATTTTCCCGGGCTATGTGCTGGTCGAGATGGAACTCACCGACGACACTTGGCACCTGGTGAAGAATACCAACCGCGTAACGGGCTTCCTGGGCGGTTCGGGCAACCGTCCCGCGCCGATTTCCGAGCGCGAGGTCGAGAAGATCCTCTCGCAGATGGAAGAAGGCGTCGAGAAGCCAAGGCCCAAGATTCTGTTCGAAATCGGCGAAACCGTCCGCGTCAAGGAAGGCCCCTTTGCCGATTTCAACGGCAGCGTCGAAGAAGTCAACTACGAGAAGAGCAAGGTTCGCGTCTCGGTTACCATCTTCGGTCGCGCCACCCCAGTGGAACTGGATTTCAGCCAGGTCGAAAAGATCTGATTTTTTAACCCCGGGGAGCCCTCGACAACCCGTTTGACGAAGGCGTCACTACCCGCAAGGAGCTACTCATGGCGAAGAAAATCGTCGGCTTCATCAAGCTGCAAGTGCCAGCTGGTAAGGCCAATCCTTCCCCCCCCATTGGTCCCGCACTGGGCCAGCGTGGTCTGAACATCATGGAGTTCTGCAAGGCATTCAATGCCAAGACGCAGAGCCTTGAGCCTGGTCTGCCCATCCCCGTAGTCATCACTGCCTACGCGGACAAGAGCTTCACCTTCATCATGAAGACGCCTCCGGCGACTATCCTGATCAAGAAGGCGGCAGGCATCCAGAAGGGTTCCGCACGTCCCAACGTCGACAAGGTCGGCACCCTGACGCGCGCCCAGGCTGAAGAAATCGCCAAGACCAAGCAGCCCGACCTGACCGCCGCCGATCTGGACGCCGCTGTGCGTACCATTGCCGGCAGCGCACGCAGCATCGGCATCAATGTTGAAGGAGTCGTCTGACATGGCAAAGCTCAGCAAGCGCGCAGCGGCCATTGCCGCCAAGATTGACCGCAACCGTCAATACCCCGTTGCCGAAGCCCTGACCCTGGTCAAGGAAACCGCAACCGCCAAGTTCAACGAATCCATCGACGTCGCCGTCCAACTGGGCGTGGATCCCCGCAAGTCGGACCAACTGGTCCGCGGTTCGGTGGTTCTGCCTGCTGGCACCGGCAAGTCCGTTCGCGTCGCCGTGTTCGCCCAAGGCGAAAAGGCTGAGGCCGCCAAGGCCGCCGGCGCCGAAATCGTCGGCATGGAAGATCTGGCCGAGCAGATCAAGGCCGGCAACATGGACTTCGACGTGGTCATCGCCTCGCCCGATACAATGCGTATCGTCGGCGCCCTGGGTCAGGTTCTGGGTCCCCGCGGCCTGATGCCCAACCCCAAGGTCGGCACGGTTACGCCCGACGTGGCAACCGCCGTCAAGAACGCAAAGGCCGGCCAGGTGCAGTACCGCACCGACAAGGCCGGTATCATCCACGCCACCATCGGCCGTGCATCGTTCAACGTCGAACAGCTGCAGGAAAACCTGCTGGCTCTGGTCGACGCGCTGAACAAGGCTCGTCCCGCTGCCGCTAAAGGTATCTATCTGCGCAAGCTGGCTGTTTCCTCCACCATGGGCGGCGGCGCCCGTGTGGAAATCGCCTCGCTGAGCGCTTAAAAAGAACTTTGGGCCGTGTCCGGCTTTGTTCGGACACAGCTGTCAAAGACCGCTGGAGCTTGATGACGTGCCGTGCACTAGCACCCACAGAAGCAGGCTTAATTCCGGAGAAGGCTTTCCGGGTCCAGCGCAGACGGCGTCCATGGAAGAATTCTTGCTGTCCCAGAAGAACTCGACCAGGTGCGCCGCATTCGGTTGACGCAAGGGATCTCCCTCGCGTCGTTTATGGAGAGTTCAAACCGTGAGTCTCAATCGTGAAGAGAAAGCGGTAGTCATCGAGGAAGTCGCTGCCGAGCTGGCAAAGGCTCAATCGGTCATTATCGCCGAGTATCGTGGTCTGGACGTCGCCTCCGCTACCGTATTGCGCAAGACTGCGCGTGAGTCGGGCGTGTATCTGCGTGTTCTGAAGAATACGCTGGTGCGTCGCGCTATTGTCGGCACTCCTTTCGAGGAGCTGTCCGCACAGCTGACCGGTCCGCTGATCTATGGCATCAGCACCGACCCCGTAGAGGCTGCCAAGGTACTGGCAACTTTCGCAAAAACCAACGATAAGCTGGTGATCAAGGGTGGGGCATTGCCCAACAACATCCTGTCCCAGGATGGCGTCAAGGCTCTGGCCACGATGCCGTCTCGTGAGGAACTGCTGTCGAAGTTGCTCGGCACCATGCAAGCCCCCATCGCGCAATTTGTGCGTACGCTCAACGAAGTTCCGACCAAGTTCGTCCGCGGCCTCGCAGCCGTGCGCGACCAGAAGGAAGCCGCATAAGCGGGTTTTCCCTCAGGAATTTCGTCGTAGAAGAGCGACAACCAACCTGGCATTCAATATTATCTGGAGTTCATTAAAATGGCACTTAGCAAAGCTGAAATCCTTGACGCAGTCGCCGGTCTGACAGTTCTGGAACTGTCCGAACTGATCAAGGACATGGAAGAAAAGTTTGGCGTGTCGGCTGCCGCCGCCGCCGTCGCTGTTGCAGCCCCCGCTGCTGCCGGCGCCGCCGCCGCTGCTGAAGAGCAGACCGAGTTCACCGTTGTTCTGGCCGAAGTCGGCGCGAACAAGGTCAGCGTCATCAAGGCTGTTCGCGAAATCACCGGCCTGGGCCTGAAGGAAGCCAAGGACCTGGTCGACGGCGCTCCGAAGCCCGTCAAGGAAGGTCTGGAGAAGGCCGCCGCTGAAGACGCGAAGAAGAAGCTTGAAGAAGCCGGCGCAAAGGTCGAGCTCAAGTAAGCTGATGTTTTGCCTGCCCGGGAAGGTGCAATGCCCTTCCCGGGCTTTTGCGTCTCCAGAAAACCCGTGTTTCGCCTGCGCCTGTATCGGCCTGAAGCCGGATTTTCTGGAGTCGTAAACCGGGGCCGTGGTTGACGGCCCATGTAACCCCTCGAGTCGGAGTGCTCATGCCTTATTCGTACACCGAAAAAAAGCGCATACGCAAGAGCTTTGCCAAACGTGACATTGTCCACGCTGTGCCTTACCTGCTGGAGACACAGCTGGAATCCTTCAGAACGTTTCTGCAGGCGGATACTACACCATCCAAACGTAAAGATGAAGGTCTGCAAGCCGCCTTCAGTTCCATTTTCCCGATCGTAAGCCACAACCAGATGGCGCGCCTCGAGTTCGTCAGCTACGTGCTCGGCGACCCCGTGTTCGACGTCAAGGAATGCCAGATGCGCGGCCTGACCTATGCGTCTCCGCTGCGCGCCAAGGTGCGCCTGGTGCTGATGGATCGTGAAGTCAGCAAGCCCACCGTCAAGGAAATCAAGGAGCAGGAAGTCTACATGGGCGAGATTCCGCTCATGACCGACACCGGCTCCTTCGTCATCAACGGCACCGAGCGCGTCATCGTTTCGCAGCTGCACCGTTCGCCCGGCGTGTTCTTCGAGCACGATCGCGGCAAGACGCACAGCTCCGGCAAGCTGCTGTTCTCGGCCCGCATCATTCCCTACCGCGGCTCCTGGCTCGATTTCGAATTCGACCCCAAGGACATCCTGTTCTTCCGTGTCGACCGCCGCCGCAAGATGCCGGTCACGATCCTGCTCAAGGCCATCGGCATGACGCCGGAAGACATCCTGGCCCACTTCTCCGAGTTCGACCACATCGACCTGCTCGATGAAGGCGGTCAGCTGGAGTTCGTGCCCGAGCGCTGGAAGGGCGAAGTCGCCCATTTCGACATCACGGACCGCGACGGCAAGGTCATCGTCGAAAAGGACAAGCGCGTCAATGCGCGCAACCTGCGCGACCTGGCCCAGGCCAACGTCAAGTACATCTCGATCCCCGAAGACGATCTGCTGGGCCGTGTGCTGGCCAAGAACATGGTCAATCCGGACACGGGCGAAGTCATTGCCAATGCCAATGACGAAATCACCGAATCCATCCTGGCCGAGCTGCGCGGCGCGGGCATCCGCTCCATCGAGACGCTGTACATCAATGAACTGGATCGCGGCGGCTACATTTCGCAGACGCTGCGCACGGACGAGACCGCCGACCAGATGGCCGCCCGCGTTGCCATCTACCGCATGATGCGTCCCGGCGAGCCGCCTACCGAAGACGCCGTCGAAGCCTTGTTCCAGCGCCTGTTCTACAGCGACGAGACCTATGATCTGTCGCGCGTCGGCCGCATGAAGGTCAACAGCCGTCTGGGCCGTGGCGAAGACATCACCGGCCCGATGACGCTGACCGACGAAGACATCCTGGAAACCATCAAGGTGCTGGTCGAGCTGCGCAACGGCCGCGGCCAGATCGACGATATCGATCACCTGGGCAACCGCCGCGTGCGCTGCGTCGGCGAACTGGCCGAGAACCAGTTCCGCGCCGGCCTGGTGCGCGTCGAGCGTGCGGTCAAGGAGCGTCTAGGCCAGGCTGAAACCGAAAACCTGATGCCGCACGACCTGATCAACTCCAAGCCGATCTCGGCCGCCATCAAGGAGTTCTTCGGTTCGAGCCAGCTGTCGCAGTTCATGGACCAGACCAACCCGCTGTCGGAAATCACGCACAAGCGCCGCGTTTCCGCACTGGGCCCGGGCGGCCTGACGCGCGAGCGCGCCGGCTTCGAAGTGCGCGACGTGCATCCCACGCACTATGGCCGCGTCTGCCCGATCGAAACGCCCGAAGGTCCGAACATCGGCCTGATCAACTCCATGGCGCTGTATGCCCGCCTGAACGAGTACGGCTTCCTGGAAACGCCGTACCGCAAGATCATCGACGGCAAGGTCAGCGACCAGATCGACTACCTGTCGGCCATCGAGGAAAGCAACTACGTCATCGCGCAGGCCAACGCCGAGCTGGACGAGGAAGGCCGCTTCAAGGACGACCTGGTGGCCTGCCGCGAAGCCGGCGAAACCATGCTGACGGCTCCGGACAACATCCACTACATGGACGTTGCTCCGTCGCAGATCGTGTCCGTCGCTGCTTCGCTGATTCCGTTCCTCGAGCACGATGACGCGAACCGCGCGCTGATGGGCGCCAACATGCAGCGCCAGGCGGTTCCCTGCCTGCGTCCGCAGAAGCCCCTGGTCGGTACCGGCATCGAGCGCACCGTCGCCGTCGACTCCGGCACTGCCGTCCAGGCGCTGCGCGGCGGCGTGGTGGATCACGTCGACGCCGAGCGTGTGGTGATTCGCGTCAACGACGACGAGAACGTGGCGGGCGAGGTCGGCGTAGACATCTACAACCTGACCAAGTACACGCGTTCCAACCAGAACACCAACATCAACCAGCGTCCCATCGTGCACAAGGGCGACAAGGTCGCCCGCGGCGACGTGCTGGCCGATGGCGCATCGACGGACCTGGGCGAACTCGCCCTGGGCCAGAACATGCTGATCGCGTTCATGCCCTGGAACGGCTACAACTTCGAGGACTCGATCCTGATCTCCGAGAAGGTCGTGGCCGATGACCGCTATACCTCGATCCACATCGAGGAACTGACGGTCGTTGCGCGCGACACCAAGCTGGGCGCCGAGGAAATCACGCGCGACATCAGCAACCTGGCCGAAACACAGCTGAACCGCCTGGATGATTCCGGCATCGTCTACATCGGCGCCGAAGTGCGCGCCGATGACGTGCTGGTGGGCAAGGTCACGCCCAAGGGCGAGACCCAGCTGACGCCCGAGGAAAAGCTGCTGCGCGCCATCTTCGGCGAGAAGGCGTCCGATGTGAAGGACACCTCGCTGCGCGTTCCGTCCGGCATGGTCGGCACCGTCATCGACGTGCAGGTCTTCACACGCGAAGGCATCGAGCGCGACAAGCGCGCCCAGTCCATCATCGACGATGAACTGCGCCGCTACCGCCAGGACCTGAACGATCAGCTGCGCATCGTGGAAAACGACCAGTTCGATCGTCTGGAAAAGATCCTGGTCGGCAAGACCGTCAACGGCGGCCCGCGCAAGCTGGCCAAGGGCGCCGCCATCACCAGCGAATACCTGGCAGAGCTGGACCGCTGGCAGTGGTTCGACATTCGCCTGGCCGACGAAGAGCACGCCGTCGTTCTCGAGCACGCCAAGGAAGCGCTGGAGCAGAAGCGCCACCAGTTCGACCTGGCCTTCGAAGAGAAGCGCAAGAAGCTGACGCAGGGCGACGAGCTGCCTCCGGGCGTGCTGAAGATGGTCAAGGTCTACCTGGCCGTCAAGCGCCGCCTGCAGCCTGGCGACAAGATGGCAGGCCGTCACGGTAACAAGGGTGTCGTATCGCGCATCACGCCGGTGGAAGACATGCCCCACATGGCCGACGGCTCGACCGTGGACATCGTGCTGAACCCGCTGGGCGTGCCGTCGCGCATGAACGTCGGACAGGTGCTGGAAGTCCATCTGGGCTGGGCCGCCAAGGGCATCGGCGCCCGCATCAACGAGATGCTGGCGAACGAGAAGGCCAACCAGGTCAAGAGCATCCGCGAATACCTGGTCAAGGTTTACAACAGCACCGGCCACGGCGAAGACATCGATTCCCTGACCGATGACGAAATCATCGAAATGGCGAAGAACCTGCGTGACGGCGTGCCGTTCGCCACGCCGGTGTTCGACGGCGCGACCGAGCAGGAAATCGGCCAGATGCTGGAGATCGCCTATCCCGACGAGATTGCCAAGAAGCTGCAGCTGACCGACACGCGTGCCCAGGCATGGCTGTTCGACGGCCGCACCGGCGAGCAGTTCGAGCGTCCGGTCACCATCGGCTACATGCACTACCTGAAGCTGCATCACCTTGTCGACGACAAGATGCACGCCCGTTCCACAGGCCCGTACTCGTTGGTCACGCAGCAGCCGTTGGGCGGCAAGGCGCAGTTCGGCGGCCAGCGCTTCGGGGAGATGGAAGTCTGGGCGCTGGAAGCCTACGGCGCCTCGTACACCCTGCAGGAAATGCTGACGGTGAAGTCCGACGACATCACTGGCCGTACCAAGGTCTACGAGAACATCGTCAAGGGCGATCACGTCATCGACGCCGGCATGCCGGAATCGTTCAACGTCCTGGTCAAGGAAATTCGATCCCTGTCCCTGGATATGGATTTGGAGCGTAAATAATGAAAGCGCTACTCGATTTATTCAAGCAAGTCACGCAGGACGAGCAGTTCGATGCCATCAAGATCGGCATCGCATCGCCCGAGAAGATCCGCTCGTGGTCGTTCGGCGAAGTCCGCAAGCCGGAAACCATCAACTACCGTACGTTCAAACCCGAGCGCGACGGTCTGTTCTGCGCCAAGATCTTCGGGCCCATCAAGGACTACGAGTGCCTGTGCGGCAAGTACAAGCGCCTGAAGCATCGCGGCGTCATCTGCGAGAAGTGCGGCGTCGAAGTCACGGTGGCCAAGGTGCGCCGCGAGCGCATGGGCCACATCGAGCTGGCCAGCCCGGTCGCGCACATCTGGTTCCTGAAGAGCCTGCCGTCGCGCCTGGGCATGGTGCTGGACATGACGCTGCGCGACATCGAGCGCGTGCTGTACTTCGAAGCCTGGTGCGTGATTGAACCCGGCATGACGCCGCTCAAGCGCGGCCAGATCATGTCCGACGACGACTTTCTGGCCAAGACGGAAGAGTACGGCGACGATTTCCACGCCCTGATGGGCGCGGAAGCCGTGCGCGAATTGCTGCGTACCATCGATATCGACCGTGAAGTCGAGACGCTGCGCGCAGAGCTCAAGGCCACCTCGTCCGACGCCAAGATCAAGAAGATATCCAAGCGCTTGAAAGTGCTCGAAGGCTTCCAGAAGTCGGGCATCAAGCCCGACTGGATGGTCATGGAAGTTCTGCCGGTGCTGCCGCCCGACCTGCGTCCGCTGGTGCCGCTGGACGGCGGCCGTTTCGCCACGTCCGACCTGAACGACCTGTACCGCCGCGTCATCAACCGCAATAACCGCCTGAAGCGCCTGCTCGAACTGAAGGCGCCGGACATCATCCTGCGCAACGAAAAGCGCATGCTGCAGGAATCCGTCGATTCGCTGCTGGACAACGGCCGCCGCGGCAAGGCCATGACGGGCGCCAACAAGCGCCAGCTCAAGTCGCTGGCCGACATGATCAAGGGTAAGAGCGGCCGCTTCCGCCAGAACCTGCTGGGCAAGCGCGTCGACTACTCCGGCCGTTCCGTGATCGTGGTGGGTCCGCAGCTGAAGCTGCACGAATGCGGCCTGCCCAAGCTGATGGCGCTGGAACTGTTCAAGCCTTTCATCTTCAACCGTCTCGAAATGATGGGCCTGGCCACGACGATCAAGGCGGCCAAGAAGCTGGTGGAAAGCCAGGAACCCGTCGTCTGGGATATCCTGGATGAGGTCATCCGCGAGCATCCTGTCATGCTGAACCGCGCGCCGACGCTGCACCGCCTGGGCATCCAGGCGTTCGAGCCGGTGCTGATCGAAGGCAAGGCCATCCAGCTGCACCCGCTGGTCTGCGCGGCCTTCAACGCCGACTTCGATGGCGACCAGATGGCCGTGCACGTGCCACTGTCGCTGGAAGCCCAGCTGGAAGCCCGCACACTGATGCTGGCCTCCAACAACGTCCTGTTCCCGGCCAACGGCGAACCTTCCATCGTGCCGTCGCAGGATATCGTGCTGGGCCTGTACTACGCCACCCGCGAGCGCATCAACGGCAAGGGCGAAGGCATGTTCTTCGCCGATATCGGCGAAGTACAGCGTGCCTACGACAATAAGGAAGTCGAGCTGCAGACGCGCATTACCGTGCGTCTGGTCGAGTACGAGAAGGACGGCGACGACTGGAAGCCGCTGCTCAAGCGCGTGGAAACCACGGTCGGTCGCGCGCTGCTGTCCGAGATCCTGCCCAAGGGCCTGCCTTTCTCGGCGCTGAACCGCACGCTCAAGAAGAAGGAAATCTCGCGTCTGATCAATCAGTCGTTCCGTCGCTGCGGCCTGCGCGCCACCGTGATCCTGGCCGACAAGCTGATGCAGTCCGGCTTCCGTCTGGCGACGCGCGGCGGCATTTCCATCGCCATGAGCGACATGCTGGTTCCCGCCGCCAAGGAAGACATCCTTGCCCAAGCCAGTCGCGAGGTCAAGGAAATCGACAAGCAGTATTCGTCGGGTCTGGTGACCGGCCAGGAACGCTACAACAACGTGGTGGACATCTGGGGCAAGGCCGGCGACAAGGTCGGCAAGGCCATGATGGAACATCTGGCGACCGAACCCGTCGTCAACCGCCATGGCGAAGACGTGCGCCAGGAATCGTTCAACTCCATCTACATGATGGCCGACTCCGGCGCCCGGGGCTCCGCCGCCCAGATCCGCCAGCTGGCGGGCATGCGCGGCCTGATGGCCAAGCCGGACGGCTCCATTATCGAGACGCCCATCACGGCCAACTTCCGTGAGGGCCTGAACGTACTGCAGTACTTCATCTCCACGCACGGCGCGCGTAAAGGCCTGGCCGATACTGCGCTGAAGACGGCGAACTCGGGTTACCTGACCCGCCGTCTGGTGGATGTGACCCAGGACCTGGTGATCACCGAAGACGATTGCGGCACGACGCGCGGCTACACCATGAAGGCGCTGGTCGAGGGCGGCGAAGTCATCGAGCCACTGCGCGATCGCGTGCTGGGCCGCGTGGCTGCCGTCGACATCGTCAATCCGGACACGCAGGAAACCGCGATCCCCGCCGGCACGCTGCTGGACGAAGACATGGTCGACCTGATCGACCAGATCGGTGTCGATGAAGTCAAGATCCGCACACCGCTGACTTGCGAAACCCGCCACGGCCTGTGCGCGCACTGCTATGGCCGCGACCTCGGCCGTGGCTCGCTGGTCAACCGCGGCGAAGCCGTCGGCGTGATCGCAGCCCAGTCCATCGGCGAGCCGGGCACGCAGCTGACGATGCGTACGTTCCACATCGGCGGCGCGGCATCGCGCGCAGCCATGGCCAGCTCGGTCGAGACGAAGTCCGCCGGTACGGTCGGCTTCGCCAGCACCATGCGCTATGTCACCAACGCCAGGGGCGAACGCATTGCCATTTCCCGTTCCGGCGAAATCGTCATTTATGACGACAACCGCCGCGAGCGCGAACGCCACAAGGTGCCTTACGGCGCCACGCTGACGGTCGGCGACGGCGAGGCCATCAAGGCCGGCCAGCGCCTGGCGACATGGGATCCGCTGACCCGTCCGATCATTTCGGAATACACGGGCCAGGTCCGCTTCGAGAACATCGAAGAAGGCGTCACGGTCGCCCGCCAGGTTGATGAAGTCACGGGCTTGTCCACGCTGGTGGTCATCACGCCCAAGACACGCACCGGCAAGACGGTCCAGCGTCCGCAGATCAAGCTGCTCAACGAGGCTGGCGAAGAGCTGAAGATCGCCGGCACCGACCATCTGGTGAACATCTCGTTCCCGGTCGGCGCGCTGATCACCGTGCGCGACGGCCAGCAGGTCGGCGTGGGCGAGGTCCTTGCGCGTATTCCGCAGGAATCGCAGAAGACCCGCGACATTACCGGGGGTCTGCCGCGCGTGGCCGAGCTGTTCGAAGCCCGTTCGCCCAAGGACGCCGGCATGCTTGCCGACGTCACCGGCACGGTCTCGTTCGGCAAGGACACCAAGGGCAAGCAGCGCCTGGTCATCACCGACCTGGAAGGCGTCAGCCACGAGTTCCTGATTCCCAAGGAAAAGCAGGTGCTGGTGCACGACGGCCAGGTGGTGAACAAGGGCGAAATGATCGTCGACGGCCCGGCCGATCCGCACGACATCCTGCGCCTGCAGGGCATCGAGAAGCTGGCCAGCTACATCGTCAACGAAGTGCAGGACGTGTACCGCCTGCAGGGCGTGAAGATCAACGACAAGCACATCGAGGTGATCGTTCGCCAGATGCTGCGTCGCGTGAACATCACGGATGCCGGCGATACCAGCTTCATCACGGGTGAACAGGTCGAGCGCTCCGAGCTGCTCAACGAGAACGATCGCATGGACGCCGACGGCAAGATCCCCGCCACGTATGAAAACGTGCTGCTGGGCATCACGAAGGCTTCGCTGTCGACGGACTCGTTCATCTCGGCCGCGTCCTTCCAGGAAACCACGCGCGTTCTGACCGAGGCCGCCATCATGGGCAAGCGCGACGAACTGCGTGGCCTGAAGGAAAACGTCATCGTGGGTCGCCTGATCCCTGCCGGCACGGGCATGTCTTATCACAATGCCCGCAAGGACAAGGAGAAGTTCGAGGCGGCGGAACGCATGGCGGCCCGCGCCCAGGCCAACCCGTTCGAAGACGCGCCGGCGGCGGAGACGGACTTCATCGAGAGCGAGCTGCCCGATTCCGATGCGTCTCAGGACATCACGAATCAGGAATAATATTCCCGACGGGAGCGGGCCGGAGTATCGGTCCGGCTCTTCAGGCAAGTCCGACGCATGAAGCACAGAAGGCCAGGTAGCGATACCTGGCCTTTTCCCTTTGGTGCGCCCGGTTGGCGGCGCGAGGACGAATGCCTCTTGGAAACGCTTCGCGGCCGGCGGGAGAACCTGCTGCGTTCGGGCGGCTTATCGTCCGATGGCGGCCGTCGCTTCCAGCCAGCCGGCGGCCCGCTCCGACAGGCTCAATCCCAGGCCGGGGCGTTCGGGCAGATGCATGCAGCCGCCGGAAATTTCCAGCCTTTCGTTGAACGCGGGCTCCAGCCATTCGATATGCTCTACCCAGGTATCGTATGGATAGGCGGCCGCCAGGTGGATATGGATTTCCATCAGGAAGTGCGGCGCCAGGTTCAGGCGCTGGCGCTCGGCCTGGGCGCTGACTTTCAGGAAGGGAGTGATGCCGCCGATGCGTCCCGCATCTGGCTGCAGGTAGCGCGCGCCTTGCTGGTCCAGGAGCAGGTACAGTTCTTCCGCGCTGCACAGCATTTCTCCGGTCGAGACCGGTGTATCGATACGCGAGCCCAGCAGCGCATGGCCCGCATAGTCATGGGCGCTCAGCGGTTCTTCGATCCAGGTCAGCCTGAACTCGTCGAGTGCGCGGCCGGCGCGCAAGGCGGTCGTCAGATCCCACTGCTGGTTGGCGTCCACCATCAAGGGCAGCGCATTGCCGACATGCTGGCGCACGGCGCGGACGCGCTCGATATCCTTTTCGACGTCGGGCTGCCCGACCTTCAGCTTGATGCCGCCTATGCCGCGGGCCAGTGATGCCTCGATGGCCGTGTAGATTTCAGGCAGGGTGGCCGACAGATAGCCGCCCGATGTGTTGTAGCAGGGAACCGCCGTGCGGTAGGCGCCTAGCAGCCTGCCCAGCGACAGATCGGCGCGGCGCGCCTTGATGTCCCAAAGCGCGGTATCGAAGGCGGCGATTGCCTGGACCGACAAGCCGGTCCGGGAAATGGAACCGCCCATCCAGGCCAGTTTCTCCCAGAGCCGTCCGATGTCGGCGGGATCCTCGCCGATCAGGCCGGGCGCCAGCTCCTTGGCATGGGCGAACAGCGCGGCGCTGCCCGAACGCAAGCAGTAGCTGAATCCCAGGCCGCGAGCACCGTCGCGCGTGGTGATTTCCGCCGTCAGCATGGCGACGTGGCTCAGCGGCGTTTGCCGGCCCGTCAGCACCTTGGCGTCGCTGACGGGCTTTTTCAGCGGCACCTGGTACAGGGAGACGACGATATTTTCGATGGCATCGGAGGGTGTGGTGGGCATGTGGCGATCCTGGGAAAGTCGGGGTTGTTCAATCAATGCGGGTCAGTCCATCGTTGCGCCGGACTCGGCGACGACGGCCTTCCATTTTTCGTATTCGGATGCGTTGTAGGCCTTGAACTCGGCGGGAGAGTTGCCGACGCCCTGCAAGCCGAGCGCCTGCAGCCTTTCCTGGGTTTCCGGGTGCCGGATGGCCTCGGCAACCAGCGATGACAGCTTGGCGACGACGGCGTCGGGCGTGCCTGCGGGAGCCCAGAGTCCGTACCATGTGCCAATGTCGTAGTTCGGCAGGCCGGATTCGGCCACGGTAGGCAGGTCGGGCAGCAGGGGAGAGCGTTGCGCCGTGGTGACGGCCAGCGCCCGCAGCTTGCCGGATGTCAGGAAGGGCATCGAGGAGGCGACGGGGTCGATGATCATGGGAACGTGCCCGGCAATGGTATCGCTCAGCGCGGGAGCGCCGCCGCGATAGGGGATGTGTCCGATGTCCACGCCCGCCTGCTGCTTCAGCGCTTCCGCGGCAAGGTGCGTGGCGGAGCCGTTGCCGGACGAGGCATACTGCAGCTTGCCCGGATTCGCCTTGGCGTAGGCGAGCAGCTCCTGCAATGTCTTGAAGGGCTGCGAAGGGTTGACCGACAGGATCAGCGAGCCGCTGGCCAGTTGGGAAATTGGCGTGAAGTCCTTCAGGGGATCGAACGTGACTTCCTTGAACAGGCTCGGATAGATGACGTGCACCGAAGCGCTGACCAGCAGGGTGTAGCCGTCGGGCGCCGTGCCCGCGACATGGGCCGTGCCGGTCAGGCCTGTGGCGCCGGGCTTGTTTTCCACGACGAATTGCTGGCCCGTCATCAGGGACAGGCGCTGCGCCACCAGGCGGCCGATCACGTCATTGGCGCCGCCGGGCGGGTAAGGCACGACGATGCGGACGGGCTTGTCCGGATAGCTTGCGTCGGCTTGCGCGGCGAAGGGAAACGCAAGGCAGCTTGCGGATGCCAGCGCAGCCAGAAGGCGCCGGCGAATGAGTTGCAGCCGAGAGGTTTTCATAAAGGGTCTCCGAGGAATTGTGCGACTTCGGGCTGTTATCATGAAAAATGACAGCGCTGTCATTTTTCTATGCTAGATGTACGATGACTATCTTGTCAACAGGAATTCGTCATTGGCAGGATGATGGATCGGAGGAAGACGGGTGGCGCCGGGTAGGCCGGCCAAGTGTCACGTTTTTGTTATTTGGTGAATCTTGGCCGATATTCGTTGTGTCTTATGCAGAATTGGGTGATTTTCAGGCGCTCTGCCTGGAAATGATCTGGAAGCCGATATCCGTTACCTGGGAGGAGGCGCCGGACTCGTTCGCGTGGATCCGCTGCAGCAGGAAGTCGCCCGCCAAGCGTCCCATGGACGGGCCGTCGATGTGCACGGTGCTGATCGAAGGGGTATGAAGCGATGCGAACTCGTAGTCGCCGAATCCCATGACGGCGATGTCCTGGGGGACGCGCAGGCCGCGCGACTGCGCTTCGATGATGGCGCCGTAGGCCAGGGAGTCGGAGCTGCAGACGACGGCATCCAGCCCATGGGCCGCATCCAGCAGACTGGCAAGGTGCGTGCGGCCCATGGCCAGCGTGGACCCGGGCAGGGATGTCTGCGTATCCAGCAGGGACAGGCCGTTCTCCCGCAGCCGCAGCTCCAGGCTCTGGAGCCGGGTCTGCGCCCGTATGTCATTGCCCGAGATGGCGCCGAATTTCCGGTAGCCCCGCGACAGCAGGTAGTCGGCAATCGCCTGGCCAGCCTGTTCATGCGAGAAGCCGACCAGCATGTCGATGGGATCGTCCCGCAGGTCCCATGTTTCCACGACGGGTATCCTGGCCTCGCGCAGCCTGCGTATGGTATGCGGCGTGTGCTGCGCTCCCGTCAGGAAGATGCCGTCGGGCCGGCGGCTCAGGATGGCGTCCACGACATGCTGTTCGCGCTGCTTGTCGTAGCCCGACAGGCCCAGCAGCATTTCATAGCCGGCATGCGAAAGAGTGTCTCCCAGGCTCTGCACCATCTGGGCGAACATGACATTGGATACTGTAGGCACCACGGCCGCGATCAGGCGGGTCTTGCGGGAAGCAAGCCCGCCGGCGAGCAGGTTCGGCACATAGCCCAGAGCGTCGATGACGGCCTGCACATGCGCGGTGGTCTTCGGAGAGACCAGGCCGGGCTTGTTCACGACGCGCGATACGGTGCTGGGCGCGACGCCGGCGGCCCGGGCGACATCGTCCAGCGTGATGCTGCCCGTGGCGCGGGAGGAGCGCTTGACGGGCGGGGCTTCTGGAGTGGACAGCCTGCCGCCGCCCGTCTTGCGGGATGTCCTGGATTGGCCGGCGGCGTTCTTTCTGGAAGACATGGTCGGGAAGTATGCGGTTCTCGTGAGCGGATGCTGCTCCCCCGGCGTCAGTCGCGGAAAAGCGCTGCTTGTCGTTCCGACTTGCAGCAAGACTATAGCAGGCGGCGGTTCGCGGGCGTCGAGTCGTGCGGGACGGCGCGATCAGGGAGACTGCCGCGCCTGCGCATCCGCGATGAGGGAGTGCAGGTAGGCCGCGTCCGGGTCTTCGGGATCGAGGTCTTCGAGCATCGTCTTCCAGTGTGCGATGGCCTTTGCATAGTCGCGCGACTGGAATGCGACGCTGCCGGACAGAAACAATGCGTGGGAATGGCGCGGGGACAGCTGCAGCGCGCGCTCCAGCTGAGCGGCAGCCAGGGGGGCGACGCCTTCTTCCCGCAGCAGCAGGGCTTCGGCATGACTGGTCAGCGCATCGGCATTGTCCGGCTCGAATTTCAGCAGCCGGGCATAGGCTTCGGCCGCCTTGCCGTATTCTCCCAGCACCATGTAGGAACGAGCCAGCATGGTCCATTCCTGCGGAGTTCCGCTGCTGTCGCCCGCCAGCCGCTGTGCCAGGGAATCGACCATTTCGGCCAAGGCGTCGGCATCGTTCGTGCTGGAGGGCGCCGCAGTGTTGGCGGGGATCACGGCGGCGGGCTCTCCGAGGACCAGGTAGCCGGCGATGGCAAGTGTCGCAACGAACAGGGAAGACCCAAGCGCCCATGCCTTTTCAGGCTGCGCATGCAGCGCGGCCGGCGATGCCAGGCCTTCGGCCAGCGCCCGGCGCTCGACTTCCTGGCGCGCCTGCTGCCATTGCGCGTGGCTGATGTGGCCGTAGCGATATTCGCGCTCCAGATCGGCGTACTGCTCCTGCAGCACCATCAGCGCGGCATCGGCCTGCGCATTGCCGGATTGCGCCGATGTCCGGCGCAGGTAGGTGCGCGACAGCAACGGACGCAGGATCAGGCCAGCGGCAATAGCGGTCAACAGAATGGCCAGGGCCGTGAAAAGCAGGATATCGCTGCTAGAGAAAACGCTCATGGCCGGGACTCCGTCAGGGGCTTGCGATCGAGCAGGCTGCGCGCTTGCAGGCGCTCGTCTTCACTCAACTGCGCGTCGGGGCGCGCGGCGCGCCGGCGCAGCCGCAGGGCCAATGCGCCCAGGCCGGCCAGGAGCAGTGCGGCCGGGCCCAGCCAGAGCAGCAGGGTGGAGGCTTTCATCGGAGGACGATACAGGACGAAGTCGCCATAGCGCGCCACCATGTAGTCGGCGATTTCCTGTTCGCTTCTGCCCTGTTCGAGCTGTTCGCGCACCTGGTTGCGCAGGTCGACGGCGAGCGGCGCGTTGGATTCCGCGATGGACTGGTTCTGGCAGACCAGGCAGCGCAGCGTATGGGACAGCCGCATGACCCTGGCTTCGATCTGCGCGTCGGTCTGTCCTGTGGCGGCGTACGCCATCGAAAGGCTGGTGATCGCCACCAGGCCCAGCAGCAGAAGGCTGGTGGCATGGGCCAGTTTACGGGCGATGCGAAGCAAGCGGGACCGGGCCTCCCGCACCCGAAGCGCGTGGTCAGCTTTCATTTTGCACCTCGCGCAATTTGGGCAGGAGGATGTCGTCGAGCGTTTCCTGCGTGATGGGACCCAGGTGCTTGTAGCGTATGCGGCCCTTGCCGTCGATGAGGAAGGTTTCCGGCACGCCGTAGACGCCGAAGTCGATGCCGACCCTGCCATCCATGTCCAGGAGGGTCAAAGTGTATGGGTCTCCATGCGATGTCAGCCATTGATTGGCCCGTTCGATGGCGAGCGCCTGCTCTTCCGCGGGATCCATCTTGCGTACGTCGATGCCCGCGCCGCGCACTTCCTTGTAGTTCAGCCCTACCAGCGGCACGAGATTGCGCTGCGCTATTTCGACCAGCATGGCGTGTTCCTGGCGGCAGGCCACGCACCATGAGGCCCACACGTTCAGCAGCCAGGCTTGCGACGCCATTTCCTGCGGTGCGAAGCTTGTGTCAGGATCATCGAGCCGCGCCAGCCGGAAATCGGGAACGGGCTTGTCGATCAGCGGCGAGGGTACGGTGCGCGGGTCCAGCCGCAGGCCGAAGCCCAGCAGCACGGCCAGCAGAAGGAACAGGGCGAGGGGGATCAGGAAGCGGGTTCTCATGACTGGACGGACTCGCTTGAAATAGCGGCGGAATCCATGCCTGGCGCGGCATGGGGCGCTAGTGAGGACTTGCGCTGCTGCGCGGCGGCCTTGCGGCGGTAGCGACGATCGGCGGCGGCGCTGATGCCGCCGATACCCATCAGCAGGCAGCCTGCCCATATCCAGCTGATGAAGGGCTTGTAGTGCAGATGGATGATCCAGCTGTCGTCATCCAGGGGCTCGCCCAGCGCGACATAGATGTCGCGCCACAGGCCGATGTCCAGCGAGGCTTCCGTCATAGGCATCTGCTGCGCGATATACAGGCGCTTTTCTGGCGTCAGGGAGCCCCTGGCCCGCCCATCGCGCGACAGCAGCAGCGTGGCGCGGGCGGCATCGTAGTTGCTCATGCGCACCTCGCGCATGTCCTGGAAGGTCAGGGTGTAGCCGGCGAAATCCGTGCTCCCTCCGATATGCAGCCTGACGTCCCGGCTGATTTCCAGGCTGTTGACCAGCGTGACGCCGATGATGAAGATGCCGATGCCCAGGTGTGCCAGCCACATGCCCCACCACGAGGCCGACAGGCCGACGATGCGCTGTTTCAGGGCCGCCTGCCCGCGGGGCCTCAACTGGCCGGCCAGCAGTTGCAGACTGCCGAGCAGCACCCATGCGGCAAGGCCCAGGCCCAGGGCGGCGCCCCAGCCCAGGCGCTCGCTCAGCAGCGCCGCTGCCGAGCCCAGGATCATGCAGGCGATGGCCGTCGGCAGCAATTGCCGCAGCATGCGCACGGGTTCGTCGGACTTCCAGCGCAGGAAGGCGCCCAGCATCATCAGGACGACGACAGGCGTCATCAGCGGGACGAAGACGGTTTCGAAGTAAGGCGGGCCGACCGACAGCTTGCCCAGGTTCAGGGCATCGAGCAGCAGGGGATACAGCGTGCCCAGCAGGACGGAGGCCGCGACGACGGAGAGCAATACGTTGTTGCACAGCAGCGCGGTATCGCGCGACAGCAGGCCGAAGGAGCCGCCCCCGCCGAGCGTCGGTGCGCGCCAGGCGTAGAGCAGCAGCGATGCGCCGATGATGACGACCAGGAAAGCGAGGATGAACAGGCCGCGGCTGGGATCGACGGCGAATGCGTGCACGCTGGTCAGCACGCCGGAGCGCACCAGGAAGGCGCCCAGCAGCGACAGCGAGAACGTGCCGATGGCCAGCAGCACGGTCCAGCTGCGGAAGGCGCCGCGTTTTTCCGTGACGGCCAGCGAGTGCATCAGCGCGGTGCCCAGCAGCCACGGCATCAGCGAGGAGTTCTCCACCGGATCCCAGAACCACCAGCCGCCCCAGCCCAGCTCGTAATAGGCCCAGCCGGCGCCGATCGCGATGCCTGCGGTGAGAAAGACCCAGGCCATCGTCGTCCAGGGGCGCGACCAGCGCGCCCAGGCGGCGTCCAGGCGGCCGGAGATCAGGGCGGCCAGGGCGAAGGCGAAGGCGACCGAAAAACCGACATAGCCCATGTAGAGCAGCGGCGGATGAATGATCATGCCCGGATCCTGCAGCAGCGGATTCAGGTCGCGGCCTTCCGCGGCGGCGGGCAGCAGGCGGATGAACGGATTGGAGGTGGCCAGCATGAACAGCAGGAAGCCGATGCTGACCCAGCCCAGCACGCCCATGACGCGCGCCAGGAACTCGGGAGGCAGGCCGTGGGAGTAGCGCGTGACGGCTACCATCCAGCCTGCCATGGTCAGGTTCCACAGCAGCAGCGAGCCCTCGTGGCTGCCCCAGACTGCCGTGATGCGGTAGATGAGCGGCGTGGCGGTATTGGAGTGCAGGGCGACGTACTGCACGGAAAAGTCGGTGTCGATGAAGGCCCAGGTGAGGCAGGCGTAGGCGAACAGCAGGAACAGCAGCTGTCCCTGCGCAGCGGCGCTGCCGGCCCGCATCAGCCCGAGCCTGCCGGTATGCGCGCCGACGAGCGGCAGCGTGGCCTGCACGAAGGCCAGGGCAAGCGCGAGTATCAGCGCGTAATGGCCCAGTTCGGCGATCATGGCATCACCATCGTGCGCATGGCTTCCTGGGCTTTATCCACGGCATGCGCGGCTTCGGGCGGCATGTAGTTCTCGTCGTGCTTGGCCAGCACCTGGCTGGCATGGAAGACGCCGTCGGACGTCAGTCTGCCCTGCGCGACCGCGCCCTTGCCTTCGCGAAAGAGGTCCGGCAGCGATCCGCTGTAGGTGACGGGAATGCCGACGGCCGTATCGGTGATGACGAAGCTGACGCTCAGCCCATCGGCCTGCCGCCGCACGGAGCCGTCCTCCACGATGCCGCCGATGCGGAAAGTCTGGTCCACGGCGACCTTGCCGCTGGAAACGTCGGACGGGCTGTGGAAGAACACCAGGTTCTGCTGGAAGGCGGACAGCACCAGCATGACGGCGGCGCCCAGCAGGGACAAGCCTCCCAGGATGAGGACGAGGCGTTTGTGCCGGGTTTTCATGACAGGTTTCCGTGGCTGCGCAGGGATCCGGTGCGTCGTTCCGTCGCGCGCGATGCCTCCTCCGACGTCTCCCTGTGCCAGCGCAGCAGACGTTGCCGCGCCGAGCGTCCGGCGCGGCGCAGTTGCAGGAGCTCCAGCAGGAGCAATGCGAGGGTCAGGCCGTAGCTGCCCCAGACGAACCAGGCGTTTCCGCCCATGTGCCAGAAGTCGCTCCAGGATTGCCATTGCATGATCAGTCTCCTTTTCCGGGGATGGGCGCGGCGAAGCGCGTGGTCTCATCGGCGATGCGCGACAGATAGTCGCGCGCCCAGCCGGCATGTCGTTCACGCTCCAGGATCATGGGCCGCACGCGCCAGAGCGTGACGGCGATGGTGTAGGCCCAGGCGGCCAGCGCCATGATCAGCATGCCGAGCAGCATGGTGCCGGCCATGCTCGGCGCTTTGGTCAGGCTGACGGAAGCCCCCTGGTGCAGCGTGTTCCACCACTTCACCGACAGATAGATGATGGGAATGTTCAGGGAGCCGATGATGGCGATCATGGCGCCGGTGCGGTCGGCGCGGCGCGGCGTTTCGATGGCGCGGGTCAGCGCGATGAAGCCCAGGTACAGGAACAGCAGCAGCAACTGGGAGGTGATGCGGGCATCCCATACCCAATAGGCGCCCCAGGTCGGCCGGCCCCACAGGGCGCCGGTCCAGAGCGCGACGATACAGAACATGGCGCCGGTCGGCGCCAGCGCCTGCCCCAGCAAGAAGGACAGGCGAGTGTTGAAGGAAAGCCCGATGATGGACCAGAATGCCATGATCAGGTAGATGAACATGGACATCCAGGCGGCGGGCACGTGGATGAAGATGATGCGATAGACCTCGCCCTGCTGCGCGTCGGTGGGGGCGACGAAAAAGCCGATCCACAGGCCGATGGCGGCCAGCGCCAGGGCCAGCAGCGCAAACCATGGCGCCAGCCTGCCGGCCAGCTGGAAAAACGGCTGCGGCGCTGCGAAGCGGAAGAATCGCCAGGAATCGATGGAGGGGTGGGTCGCGGTCGTCGTCATGGGATGTCTTGATGCTGCGATAGTGTCCTTGAGGGTGTGCTTTTGCCTTGATGCCATTGTCGGGGGTTTGGCGAATGACGATATTGCTCTGGAGCAATAAAGTGCATGCCTTCCTGGCGCTGGAGAGATCATTCCATCGCGATGTCCAGACAAGTCGCGCAAGCCCAGGGCGCCAGCGCCATGCAGGCGGCGCAGATGCCGCCGAGCAGCAGCAGATGGGAAGACGCGTCCATGCCGAGCATGGCCGTGCCGGTGGCGGCGGTTCCGAAAATGAGCACGGGCACATACAGCGGCAATACCAGCAGCCCGAGCAGCATGCCGTTGCTGTTCAGGCCCAGCGTCAGCGCGGCGCCGATGCCGCCCAGCATGGCCAGGACGGGCGTTCCCAGCAGCAGGCTGGCGGCCAGGACCGGCAGGACATCGAGCGGCAGATGAAACCAGAGCGCCAGTAGCGGCGAGAGCAGCACGACCGGCAGGCATGCCGTGAGCCAGAAGGCCAGCAGCTTCGCGCAGACCCACAGTGCGGGCGGCTCCCCGGACAGGAGCAGTTGTTCCAGCACGCCGTCGGCATGGTCCTGCGCGAACAGCCGGTTCAGCGACAGCAGGCACGACAGCAGGGCGGCCACCCAGATGACGCCCGGACCAATGGATGCCAGTTGTTGCGGTTCGGCGCCTATGCCCAGCGGGAACAGGCTGGCGACGACCGCCAGGAAGCCCAGGGAAATGAAGATGTCGGAGCGCGCGCGCCAGGCCAGCAGCAGGTCGCGGCGCA
Organism: Paracandidimonas soli; assembly: GCF_004342005.1. Taxonomy (GTDB): domain Bacteria; phylum Pseudomonadota; class Gammaproteobacteria; order Burkholderiales; family Burkholderiaceae_B; genus Paracandidimonas; species Paracandidimonas soli. The sequence goes on along the minus strand of NZ_SMBX01000016.1, from coordinate 15,388 downwards.
GGGTGGCGGAAAACGCTCCCGTGAAGAGCTCCGGCTTGTCCTCGGCCTGAAGTCCGAGGCGTACGCTTTGGCGCGCGCTCATCCCCGTTCTCCCATGTCCAGGCATTGGACCGGCCGGGTGAAGGCGCCTTCCTGGTGCGTGGTCAGGATGACCATGCCGCCCGCGTCGCAATGGGATTCGATGTGGCGCGACAGCATCTCGACGGCCCGGGCGTCCAGCGCGGAAAACGGTTCGTCCAGGATCCACAGCGTGCGCTGCGGCGCGAGCAGCAGCCGCGCCAGGCTGGTGCGCTTGCGCTGGCCCTGGGACAGGACCCGCAGTGGCAGGCCGGCCTGCGTCGTCAGACCCAGGCGTTCCAGCGCGAGGGCGATGTCGGCTGGGCTTGCGGCATCGCCGGCGCTGGCGCAGGCGAACCGCAGGTTCTCGCGCGGGCTGAGGCGCTCGTTGAGGGCGGGCGCGTGGCCGATGTACAGCAGTTGATCGTGATAGACGTCGCGCTGTTTCCGGATGGATTTTCCCCGCCAGAGAATGCTGCCGGCCTCCGGCGCGGACAGGCCGCACAGCATGCGCAGCAGGCTGCTCTTGCCGCAGCCGTTGGCGCCCGCCACGCGCAGGATGCCGCCCCGGTCCAGCGAGAGATCCAGGTCGCGGAACAGCAGTCGGTCGCCTTTCAGGCAGGCCAGGCCCAGGGCTTGCAGCATCTATTGCGATCCGGCCTTTGCCGGGGGCTCGGGGTGGAAGACTTCGGGAGCGACAGCTGCGGGGCGTTCCGCACCGACGTGCTGGTCGACGGGAGGCAGCGAGTGCGCGATACCCTTGTGGCAGTCGATGCAGGTCTGGCCTTCGGTGAACGCGGTCTGGTGCATATTGGCGGCGCGCCTGCCCTGCTGGGAATAGTCGAAGTACTCGAATTTGTGGCAGTTGCGGCAGACCTGGGAGTCGGTGGCTTTCATCCGCTTCCATTCGCGCTCGGCCATCGTCTTGCGGTGCGCCGCGAATTTCTCGGGCGTGTCGATAGTGCCGAGCACTTTGTGCAGCAGTTCGTTGGAAGCCTGGATCTTGCGGATCATCTTGGGCCCCCATTCCTTGGGAACGTGGCAGTCGGGACAGGTGGCGCGCACGCCGGAGGCGTTCTGGTAGTGCACCGTATTGCGGTATTCCACGTAGACGTTGTCGCGCATTTCGTGGCAGGAAATGCAGAAGGTTTCGGTATTGGTGGCTTCCAGGGCCCAGTTGAAGCCGCCCCAGAACATGATGCCGACGGCAAAGCCGGTCGTCAGGATGCCCAGCGTGACTTTGCGCTTGCGCAGCCACTGCATGAGTCGAGATTGTTTCTTGTCCGCCATCTTGTGCTCCTGTTAGGTATTGGCGCTTTCGGTCAACGCAGCCCTTCGGCCCGCATGAAGTTGTTGTCGACCAGCGGCTTGGCATCGGTTTGCGGCGTGTGGCACTGGACACAGAAATAGCGGCGCGGGGAAATATTGGACAGTTCGCCGCCGTCGCGGTCCTTGAAGTGGGTGAGGCTGACCTTGGTGGCGCCGGTTTCGCGATAGCGGCTCCAGGAGTGGCAGTCCATGCAGCGGTTGAAGTTCAGCGTGACTTCGTAGCCGTCGATCTTGTGCGGCACCAGGGGAGGCTGCTGCACATAATCGCGCGGCAGCGGCTGGCCGTCGGGCAACAGGCGGTACTGGCCCGCCGTATCGTCGGGGGCGGCGACATCGGCGTTGCGCAGGGTCTTGACGGCGTCTTCCGCAAGCGAGGCGGCGGGGGGCAGCGCAAAAGCGAGTGCGGCTGCCAGTGCGATGATGCGGATACGGGGTTGGCTCATGGCTCACTCCTGTCAAATCGGGTCGAAATTCGAAAAACGTTTTTTGCGCAGACGTCGATGCAGCGTCCGCAAGTGGTGCAATCGGCATTCAGGATCAGCGCGTGCTGTTGGCCGGCGGCCTTCAGCGCCGGGCGTATGACGTGCATTTCGGGACAGACGGCGAAGCAGTCCATGCAGTCGTCGCAATCCTTGCGGTTTTCCGCCTTGATGCGCAGCAGCCCGGTGCGTCCGACGAGGCCGTAGAACGCGCCCTGGGGGCACAGGTGGCCGCACCATCCGTGGTGCGCGATGAACAGGTCATACAGGAAGACGCCGATGACGATGCCCCATGCCAGGCCGAAGCCGAAGATCAGGCTGCGGTGCAGCATGGAGACCGGATTCACCCACTCCCATGCCAGGCTGCCCGTGGCCAGCGCGGCCAGCAGGACGAACAGCAGCAGCCAGTAGCGGGTGGAAGCGTCGGGCGCCTTGTTGCCCTTGATGCCCAGCCTGCGGCGCAGCCATGCGGCGGCATCGGTGACGATGTTCATGGGGCAGACCCAGGAGCAATACAGGCGTCCGCCGAACAGCAGGTAGAACGCCAGCATCAGCCCGGCGCCGATCAGGGCGTCGCGGTAGGGTATGTGCAGCGCAGCCAGGGACTGCAGCATGACGAAGGGGTCCGCCAGGGGAATGACGTCCAGCAGCAGGCTGGCGCTGAGGTTGCCTTTCAGGATCCAGATGCCGAACCAGGGGCCGAGCAGGAACAGGCCCAGGATGCTCACCTGCGACAGGCGGCGCAGGATCAGCCAGCGGTTCGCCTTCCAGAAGCCTTTGCTGGCCAGGGCCTCGGCGCCGGGACGCTTGCCTGCCCGCATGCCGGTGGCCGGCTTTTTTTCCGTGGGCGCGTGCTTGCCTTTGTCGTCATCGCGCGGACGCACGCCTGGCTTGTTTGCAGCCATGCCGAGGGGCAGGGATGTATCGGGAGCGGATGGATGTGTCATGGCTTCCACCCTGAATCAATGCCGGAGCCGGAATACGGCTGGAACGGCTGCGTCTTGTCGCGCGGGGTGACTGGCGGGCGCACGGCGGGCGGACTGGGGGTTTCCGGCAGTGCTGCGGGTTCCGGCTGGAACGCCGGGGGCGCCGTGTGCGATGGCGCGGCGGGAACGGGCTGCTCTAGCCCGCGCACGGGCAGTTCGACCTGTTCGCCGATCAGCGATTCGCCGCCGGCCGCGGATTTTTCTTCCCAGCCGCGACGGTAGTGCTGCGCCGCCGAGCCTTGCGCCAGGCGGATGGGCAGCACCTTGATGGCCGACTCGCCTGGAAGCACGCAGGCTTTTTCGCATTTGCCGCAGCCCGTGCAGGCATCGGAATGCACAGTGGGCAGCAGCATGGCGTGGCGGTCTGAACGCGGATTGTGCTGCGTTTCCAGGGTGATGGCTTTGTCGATCAGGGGACAGACCCGGTAGCAGACATCGCAGCGCAGGCCGAGATAGTTCAGGCAGTTCTCCTGGTCGATCAGCACGGCCAGACCCATGCGGGCATCGTCGATGTCGGTCAGGTCGTGGTCGAGCGCGCCCGTCGGGCAGTACTCGACGCAGGGAATGTCTTCGCACATTTCGCACGGGATGTTGCGTGCCGTGAAATAGGGAGTGCCGGTGGCCACGTTGTCGCCGAGCTCCGCCAGCACCAGGGTATCGAACGGACAGGCGCGTACGCACAGGCCGCAGCGCACGCAGGCGGACAGGAAGTCGGCCTCCGGCAGCGCGCCGGGCGGACGTATGGCGGTTGCCGGCAGGGCGCGCGACTGGCTTGCGTACAGACCGACGCCAAGTGCGATCAGGCAGCCCGCGCCCGCAGCGCCGGCGGTGCTTTGCATGAAGCGACGGCGAGCGTTGTTGGCAGCCGAACGCGCCGGCTTGGCTGCCGGTGCGTCGGTGCGGTCGGGTCTGGACTGATGCGTCATGACGATGATCCGTACTCAGGCTGCGATGGCCCTCAGGCCCTCGTGACTTTGGCGGCGCACTTCTTGAAGTCGGTTTCTTTCGACAACGGGCAAGTGGCGTCCAGCGTCAGTTTGTTGATGAGGCGGCTTTCGTCGAAGAACGGGACGAATATCAGGCCCTTGGGCGGCTTGTTGCGGCCGCGGGTCTCGAGCTGCGCCACCATTTCGCCCCGGCGCGATGCCACCTTGACGGCCATGCCGCGCTGCAGGCCCCGCTTGGCGGCATCTTCGGGGTGCATGAAGATCTGCGCCTCGGGCACGGAACGGTGCAGCTCGGGAACGCGGCGCGTCATGGAGCCGGTGTGCCAGTGCTCCAGCACGCGGCCCGTGCACAGCCACAGGTCGAACTCCTTGTCCGGCATTTCGGCGGGATCCTGGTACGGCAGCGCGAAGATGACGGCGCGCCCATCCTTGTGGCCGTAGAACTTCACGCCTTCGCCCGGCTTGACGTAGGGGTCGTAGCCTTCGCGGAAGCGCCACAGGGTTTCCTTGCCGTCGACCACGGGCCAGCGCAGGCCGCGCGCCTTGTGGTAGATGTCGAAATCGGCCAGGTCGTGTGCATGGCCGCGCCCGAAGCGCGCGTATTCTTCGAACAGGCCCTTCTGCACGTAGAAGCCGAAGGCCTTCGATTCTTCGTTCATGTAGCCGTCGATGGCGTGTCCATTGGCCGTCTGCAGATCCGACAGGGGGAACTTGTCGACTTCGCCGTTGGCGTAGAGCACGTCGTACAGAGTCTTGCCGCGCAGTTCGGGCTTCTTGGCGATGAGGTCTTCCGGCCAGACCTCCTCGACCTTGAAGCGCCTGGAAAACTCGATGTATTGCCACAGGTCGCTGCGGGCCTCGCCGGGCGCCTTGACCTGCTGGCGCCAGAATTGTGTGCGGCGCTCGGCGTTGCCGAATGCGCCTTCCTTCTCGGCCCACATGGCGGAGGGCAGGATCAGGTCGGCGGACAGGGCGGAAACCGTGGGATAGCAGTCGGACACAACGACGAAGGCCTCGGGATTGCGCCAGCCGGGGTAGATCTCGTCGTTGATGTTCGGGCCCGCCTGCATATTGTTGGTGGTGCTGGTCCAGTAGCACTTGACCTTGCCGTCCTTCAGGGCGCGGCTCTGCGCCACGGCGTGCAGGCCCACCTTGCTCGGGATGGTGCCGTCGGGCAGTTGCCAGATGTCTTCGGTAATGGCGCGGTGCGTGGGATTGCCCACGACCATGTCGGCGGGCAGGCGATGCGCGAATGTGCCGACTTCGCGCGCCGTGCCGCAGGCCGAAGGCTGGCCTGTGAGGGAGAACGGCCCGCAGCCAGGGATGCTGATCTTGCCGGTGAGCAGGTGCACGTTGTAGATCATGTTGTTGACCCATGTGCCGCGCGTGTGCTGGTTGAAGCCCATGGTCCAGAACGACACGACCTTGCTGTCGGGGTCGGCGTACAGTTCCGCCATGCGCAGCAGGCGGTCCGCCGGCACGCCCGAGAGCCTGGAGACTTTTTCCAGCGTGTAGTCGGCGACGAAGTCGGCGAATTCCTGGAAGGTGCAGTCGCGTGCCGCGCCCGTATCACCCTTGGGCTTGCCGTCGGCGCCGGCGTAGCCGTTGTTGGTGGCGTTGACCTCGAGCGGATGGTTGGGGCGCAGGCCGTAGCCGATGTCGCCTTCGCCGATCTTGAACTTGACGTGCGCGTCGACGAATTCCTGGTTGACCTTGCCGGTGGAAATGATGTGGTGGCAGATGTAGTTCAGGATGGCCAGGTCGGTCTGCGGCACGAAGATCATGCCGTTGTCGGCCAGCTCGAACGAGCGGTGCTCGAAGGTGGAAAGCACGTGGACTTCGCTGCCGGCCTTGGTCAGGCGGCGGTCGGTGATGCGGCTCCAGAGGATGGGGTGCATTTCCGCCATGTTGGAACCCCAGAGCACGAAGGCGTCGGCTTGCTCGATGTCGTCGTAGCAGCCCATGGGCTCGTCGATGCCGAAGGTGCGCATGAAGCCGACCACGGCGGAGGCCATGCAGTGGCGCGCGTTGGGGTCCAGGTTGTTGGAGCGGAAGCCCGCCTTGAACAGCTTGGACGCGGCATAGCCTTCCCAGATGGTCCATTGGCCCGAGCCGAACATGGCGATGGCGTCGGGGCCCTGTTCCTTGAGCGCCGCCTTCCATTTGTCGGCCATGATGTCGAAGGCCTGGTCCCATGAAACGGGCGTGAAGGTGCCGTTCTTGTCGTACTGCCCATTGGTCATGCGCAGCAGCGGCTGCGTCAGGCGGTCGGATCCGTACAGGATCTTGGACAGGAAGTACCCCTTGATGCAGTTCAGGCCGCGGTTCACGGGAGAGTCGGGATCTCCCTGCGTGGCGACGACCCGGTCGTTCTGCACGCCGATCAGCACCGAGCAGCCGGTGCCGCAGAAGCGACAGGGGATCTTGTCCCAGCGCACCTTGGTGCTTTCCGCGGATTGCGCCTGGACAACGGCGGGCAGCGCCATGCCGGCAGTGCCGGCCGCCGCGGCGACGGCATTGGCTTTGATGAAATCGCGTCGGTTCATGTTGTTCATTTCAGGCAACCTCGTTGGAGTTGACGGTTTCTGGTTCAAGGGTTTCGTCGTTGTGTTCGTAGACCAGGGTGGCGGCCATGACGTGCTGCGCGAGATTGACGGCGACGATGGAGTCGGAGACGGCATAGCCCTCGCCGTCCTCGACGGTCAGGATCAGGGTGCCGCTGGCAATGTCGGTGCGATGCACTTCGACGCCGGGAATGGCGGGCAGGGATAGTTCCAGCGCTGGAACGTGTTCGGGCTGGGCGCGGACCAGCAAGCTAGCAATGCGCATGGTGAGCCTCCATGGAGATGGCCTGGGTGGGACAGGGCGCGACACAGGCGCCGCAGCCGGTGCATTGCCCGGCGTCGAAATGGGGTTGGGCCACGCCGCCGGGGTGGGGGCGGAAGCGGATGGCCTGCGCCGGGCAGGATTCGCCGCAGATGCGGCACTCGACGCTGGCGGCGGCAAGGCAGGCCGGTCCGATGGAGGCGAGCAGCCAGGGAAGGGGGATGGGGCCTTGCGCCAAGGCCCCGGTCGTACAGGACTGCGCGCAGCGCTGGCAGTACGAGCATTCGCCCGCGCTGAAGTCGAGCGCGGGATAGCCGCCGTCGCCATGTACGATGATCCGGGTGGGGCAGGATGGGACGCAGTCGCCGCAGCGGGTGCATAGCTCCAGGAACTGGTTTTCATGCAGCGCGCCGGGCGGACGGATCGCGTTCGCTCCCTTTTGGCGGGGACGGCGGAAAAACTGCCGGCGGGAAGAGGAGAATACGTGCATGATTCCGATTGGCTGGCGGCATGAGCAATGTCGGCAAAGCCAAAATCCCACAAGGAAACGAATTGTGTTTATCTGGAGCAGCAGGTTACGCTGCCGACGAATGCATTAGAGACCATGCCCAGACAAAGGTCTTTGTGATAGCGCAAGGAAGAAGCCATATTTTTGGCTGATGGGGCAGGCGGGATGCCGCAGGCGGTGAAGGGTGCTGCAGTATGTTGCGCTTATCCGGCCGGGCATGCGGAAAGAGGCGAGCCGCCGGCATTTTGCTTCTGGTTTGCGTGTTGGCGTGAGATCAGATGTCGGCGTCGCCGGCCGGCTCGTCGAAGATCGGCAAGGCGAGGGTGAAGGTCGAGCCAGCGCCGGGCGTGCTGTCGACCCGGATGGAACCGTTGTGGCGCGTGATGACGGCCTGGACGAAGGCGAGGCCCAGGCCCGTTCCGGCGGGGTTGCCCTGTATGGTCTCGTCCACCCGCGTGAACGGTTGGAAAATGCCACCCAGGCGATCCGGCGCGATGCCCCGGCCCTGGTCCTGGATGGTCAGTTCCCAGCAAGCCTGGTCCGGGAGATGTCGGATGCGGCATGTGATGACGGTGTCGTCGCCGCTGTACTTGATGGCGTTGTCCAGCAGGTTGCCCAGGGCGCGCGAAAGCATGGTTTCGTCGCCCTGCACGCCAGCGTAGTCCGGCAGGTTTTCCAGGGAGATCCGTATCTGCCGCTGCTGCGCCAGCGCCCATAGCTCGTCGCAGGCATTCATGAGCAGGTCTGAAAGATTCAGGGAGCGTATCCGTATCGCCATGGACTCCGCGCGCGCCAGCTGGACGAAGCCATCGACCAGCCGCAGCGTCTTGGAGGCATAGTGCTGCATGCGCTGCAGCAGGGTTGCCTGCGGCAGCGCGGTTTCCGGATTTTTCTGCAGTTGCGCCAGCGCCAGGATGGAGTTCTGCGGCGAGCGCATGTCGTGAGAAATGAATCGCAGGGATTCCTCGCGCTTGCGCTGGGCCTGGCGCAGCGGGGAAATGTCGATCAGGGTGAGGATGGAGCCGGCATCCGTGCCGCTTGCGGTGCGTATGGGCACGCATTTCAGCAGCATGTCGTTGCCGGCGGCATCGCGCAGCTCCAGGCCGTCGTCATTCCACATGGGCCATGCCAGGTTCTGCGGCTGCCGGTGCGTCGGGTCGCTCAGGGACTGGATCACGGCCTGCCGCAGCGCGGTGTCGGTGATGATGCGCCGCAGCACGGACTGTGCCGTTGCGCCGTTGTAGGGCGGCGTGGCCTGTATGGCCTGCGAGTAGGCCTTGGCCTTCTGGCTGGCGAAGCGGGTGATGCCGGCCGTATCGAAGATCAGCGTGGCGTCGGGGGTGGCGTCCAGGCTGTCGGTGAAGAATTGCCGCAGATTGCGCAGTTGCCCGATGGCGCCGTGCAGATGCTGGATGCGCGCAGGCAGGGAGGAGTCACCGTCCTCCTGCGCGGTCGCCAGCAGGTTTTCCTTGAAGGGAGACTGTTCGTCCTGCAGCTTGCCGAGTTCGAGACTGATCTGTTTCAGCGCGACTTCCTGGCTGCGCCAGCTCCATACCGGGTAGCTCAGCACGATGCCGACCAGGCTGGCGGCGATGGGAATCCAGACCAGGGCGAGCCACAGCAGCAGTCCATTGAGGACCAGCATCAGCGATACGGCGATCAGCAGGCTGAAGAATGCCTGGCGAGGGGAGCGCCGGCGCAGGACGAGGCAGATCAGCAGGACCGGAATGGCGGCGAATATAGCGCTCAGCCAGGCGGGCGGGGTCCGGATCCAGCGGTCCTCGAGGCTGCTTTGCAGGCCGTTGGCCAGGATCTCGATGCCCGACATCGGTATGGTGTTGTGGGACAGGGGTGTGGGAAAAGTGTCGCCCAGGCCGGTTCCCCAGGAGCCGATCAGCACGAACTTGCCCTTGAACAGGGCGGGATCGACATTTCCCGCCAGCACGTCGACATAGGGCACGGCACGGAAATGCCCCGGCGGGCCGGCGTAGGGAATCAGCAGAGGGCCGTCCCCTCCCCGGGGCCGCCCCAGGGCGGAGGACAAGCCGTCGGCCTTCTCTCTTGCGCGATCCACGGACAGCATGGCGGCGATCATGTGCGGATGGCTGGCGCCGGAGGCGTCGGTGGCCGAGAGCCGCAGGGAGCGGATGGAGCCGTCGGCGTCCGGCCAGATATTGATATAGCCCGTTGCCGCCGCCGCCTGTTCCAGTACGGGCAGCGGGCGCAGCGCAATGCCCTGGCTCAGCGCCAGCGGCAGCACGACATTGCTCCGGGCGGCGATGGAGCGGGCCAGGCGCTGGTCGTCTTCCGGATGGAAGGCGTTCGGGTCGGTGAAGATGATGTCGATGCCGATGGCGCGGGTTTCCGGCAGGCGGTCCAGCAGGTCGGCGTGGAGGGCGCGGCGCCAGGGCCAGTGGCCCAGTGTGGCGATGCTGCCGTCATCGATGGCGATGATGACGATATCGTCGGAGACCGGGCGCTGCGCCGCGGCGGCCAGCGACATGTCGTACAGCGTGAAGTCCAGGCGCTGCAGGCCGACTTGCTTGCCGAACAGGCTGAGCAGCGCGGTGAATACTGTCAGCACTGTCGTGACGGCGATCCACTCGATGCGTGTGCGCAGTTCAAGGCCGCCCCGGAATGATGCGAGGGGCCGTTTTGCGCGGTTCGGCATGTCAGTAGTTGGTCAGCTGGATCGTGCCCGCGTAGCCCGACCGGACCGGAGTGCCATCGGACGATACCAGCACGCGCCCGGCCGGAATGGAGATGATGGCGTCGTGGCCGCCGATGCCGGCCTCGTCGATAGCGCGCACCATCAGATAGCTCTCGCTGGCCGATCGGCCATAGGTTGCGACGGGAGTCCGGGTGATCTGGCTGGAGAGCGGCTGCTGGCCTGCGGGATCCGCGGCGATGCGCACGAGGTAGCTGCTGGCGCCGCTGACTGCGGGAAAGGACAGGCTGCCGCTGTGGTCCGCGGGGTCGATGGCAGGCAACCGTGGCGCGGGAAGCAGGGTGCTTACCCCGAGCAGCCGCCCGGAGCTGTCGATGGCCGCGCCCTGGTTGTTTGTCAGGCGGGCGGAGTCCTTGCCCTCGGTATCCAGCTGGACGGCGCCTTCCAGAACTTCGCTGCGCGCGCCGTCCGTGGAGGCGTGGACGCGCAGCCGCGTGCCGCGCACCCCGGTGATGCTGACCGGGGTGCGGACTTCGAAACGCCCGACGCCTTTTTTCTCGGGAGCGACGTTGGATTCGAGAGAGCCGTTGTCGACGGACAGGATGGTGTCGGTCAGGGGGGCATTCTTGAATACGCGCAGCCGCTGGATGGCGACGGACGCATTCGACGGGATGGTGATGGCGCTTCCGTCGCGCAGGTTCAGCGTGACAAAGCCGTTGCCGCCGGTACGGATGGAGCCGCCTTCCGCGACCGAATCGCCCGGTTTCAGAGGACGCTGATCGAGCCAGGCCTCGCCCGAGACGTGCGCGACCGTGGCGTCGCCCGGAAGCAGGGGAATCATGTGGAACGGAATGCGCAGCAGCAGGCCGATGGGCAGTTGCCTGGGGTCGGCGACGTTGTTCAGCGTTTGCAGGGCTTGCCAGTTCTGTGCGCCCGTTGTGTATTTTTCCGCCAGCGAGATCAGGGTGTCGTTTCTGGCGACACGATACAGAAAATCATCGCCTTGGGCGCCGGCAGGCTGCGCCGATGCCGGAGATGCGAGGCAGGCGACCGCAATGGCGATGGGCAGCAGGCAGCGGGAGAAAAACGGAAGAATGGAATGGCGCATGCAAACTGGCCTTATGCTGATGCTGGCTGCTCGGAAACAAGCTCCAGCCGATAGCCCAGGGCGTAGGACGAACTGAGCCGGACGCCGTTTTCAGGGCGAAGCTGCAACTTTCGGCGGATATTCGAAAGATGCGTGTCAAGTGTACGGGATGTCGGTACGATTTCCCGGTTCCATACCGAGGTGCTGAGCACGTCGCGCGAGAACAGGCGTCCGGGATTGCGGAAAAGCAACAAGGCGAGCTCGAATTCTTTGGGGGCGAGCGCGATGTCCTGGTCGTGCAGCTGGATGCTGCCCGATGACGGCATGATGGTATAGGGGCCGCACGAGAATGCGCTGTCGGTATCCGGGGCGGGATTGAGCCGGCGCTGTATGGCATCGATGCGGGCCAGCAGCTCTGCCTTGCGTAGCGGCTTGGTCATGTAGTCGTCGGCGCCCGCGTGCAGGCCCTGCACGAGGTCGTCCTCCTGGGTGCGGCTGGTCAGGAAGATGACCGGGATGCGGTAGCCTTCCTGGGCGCGGATCCAGCGCACGACGTCCAGCCCCGTAATGTCGGGCACTTCCCAGTCGAGCAGGATCAGGTCGTAGTCATGGCCTTTGGCCAGGGCGGCGATCATTTCCTGGCCCTTGGGATACACGGTGCAGGTGTGGCCGGCGTCGGCCAGGGAGGAAAGAATGAGTTGCGCCTGCGCCGGATCATCTTCCAGGGAAGCTATGTTCATGGGTTGGCTCATTGGCATGACTCTGTTTGCTACGCGATGTATCCGGGCGCGGGGCCGCGTGTATCGGCGCGCAACAAGGGTTAACAGACAGAAGAGGGAGGTTGCTATAGTACGACATGGCGGCCTCCGGTGTCGAGACGGCGAGGCGTTTGCTTATTGACCTCGCGTTTTCAAGTATGCTACAGTGGCTAGCTAACCAAAGTATTTGCCATAGGTTTTGTATGGGTTTTCATGCAAAACTTTTGATAAATGCTGCAGCAAATACAGCAAGACCCGCTCTTTTACGTTGTTCGTGGCAGGCGGTTTTTGCGTAACCGCCCTGGTGAAGATCTCGGCGGCAAGAGTATCGGTTGTCACGCCAACCGATATCTTCATATCAGTACGTGGATCACATCGGTCACATCAAGTAAAGGATGCATCAAGGTCATGCCAACCATCAGCCAGCTCGTGCGCAAGCCGCGCGAAGTCAGCCGCTTCAAAAGCAAGAGCCCCGCTCTTGAAAACTGCCCGCAGCGCCGCGGCGTCTGCACGCGCGTCTACACAACCACTCCCAAGAAGCCTAACTCGGCCCTGCGCAAGGTCGCCAAGGTTCGTCTGACGAACGGCTTCGAGGTCATTTCCTACATCGGCGGCGAAGGCCACAACCTGCAGGAGCACTCGGTCGTGCTCGTGCGCGGCGGCCGTGTGAAGGATCTGCCCGGCGTGCGCTATCACATCGTGCGCGGCGCGCTCGACCTGCAAGGCGTGAAGGATCGCAAGCAGGCGCGCTCCAAGTACGGCGCCAAGCGCCCCAAGAAGGCCTAAGCAAGAATTAGGCCGCGCCCGTTTCAGGGCGTCTAGTGCAGCCGGAAGCAAATCGTGTTTCCGGCACGTAAGTGATCATCTCCCTGGGTGATCGCAGCCGTGAAAACGGCTAACTGAACTGACACAAAAGGAAGCTATCATGCCTCGTCGTCGCGAAGTCCCCAAACGTGAAATTCTGCCCGATCCCAAGTTTGGTAGTGTTGAACTGGCAAAATTCATGAACGTCGTCATGCTCTCCGGCAAGAAGGCCGTTGCAGAGCGCATCGTTTATGGCGCCCTGGACCAGATCCAGGCAAAAACAGGCAAGGAACCCATCGAAGTGTTCAACCTGGCCATCAACAACATCAAGCCAGCAGTCGAAGTGAAGAGCCGCCGCGTGGGCGGTGCCAACTACCAGGTCCCTGTCGAGGTCCGCCCCGTGCGCCGTCTGGCGCTGGCAATGCGCTGGCTGCGTGAAGCCGCCAAGAAGCGTGGCGAGAAATCCATGGATCTGCGTCTGGCAGGCGAATTGCTCGATGCGGCCGAAGGCCGTGGCGGCGCAATGAAGAAGCGTGAAGACACGCACAAAATGGCAGAGGCCAACAAGGCATTCAGCCATTTCCGCTGGTAATCTAAGGACTCTACAATCATGGCTCGCAAAACCCCCATTGGGCGCTATCGCAACATCGGTATTTCCGCGCACATCGACGCCGGAAAGACGACGACCACAGAGCGCATCCTGTTCTACACGGGCGTCAACCACAAGCTGGGTGAAACGCACGAAGGCTCCGCCACCATGGACTGGATGGAACAGGAGCAGGAACGCGGCATTACCATCACGTCGGCTGCCACCACGGCATTCTGGCGTGGCATGGCGGGCGACTACCCCGAGCATCGCATCAACATCATCGACACCCCGGGACACGTCGACTTCACCATCGAAGTCGAGCGCTCCATGCGCGTGCTCGATGGCGCCTGCATGGTGTATTGCGCCGTGGGCGGCGTCCAGCCCCAGTCGGAAACCGTATGGCGCCAGGCCAACAAGTACGGTGTGCCCCGCCTCGCGTTCATCAACAAGATGGACCGCACCGGCGCCAACTTCTTCAAGGTTTATGACCAGCTCAAGCTGCGTCTGAAGGCCAACCCTGTGCCTATCGTCATTCCCATCGGAGCCGAAGATGCCTTCAAGGGCGTCGTCGACCTGGTCAAGATGAAGGCCATCATCTGGGACGAAGCCAGCCAGGGCACCAAGTTCGAATACATCGACATCCCCGCCGAGCTGGCTGACGATGCTGCCGAATGGCGCGAGAAGCTGGTCGAAGCGGCTGCCGAGTCGTCCGAAGAGCTGATGAACAAGTACCTGGAAGATGGCGAGCTTACCGAAGCCGAAATCAACCTGGGTATCCGCACGCGCACCATCGCCGGCGAAATCCAGCCGATGCTGTGCGGTACGGCGTTCAAGAACAAGGGTGTGCAGCGCATGCTGGATGCCGTGATCGACTACCTGCCTTCGCCCATCGACATTCCTGCTGTCGAGTGCACGGATGATGACGGCAACCCGACGACTCGCGAAGCCGATGACAACGCCAAGTTCTCGGCGCTGGCATTCAAGCTGATGACGGACCCGTTCGTCGGTCAGCTGACGTTCGTGCGTGTGTACTCCGGCGTCCTCAGGTCCGGCGACACGGTGTACAACTCGGTCAAGGGCAAGAAAGAGCGCATCGGCCGTATCCTGCAGATGCACGCCAACGATCGCGCTGAAATCAAGGAAGTCGTTGCGGGCGACATCGCCGCCGTGGTCGGCCTGAAAGACGTCACCACCGGCGAAACGCTGTGCGACATCGACTCTCACGTCATCCTCGAGCGCATGGAGTTCCCCGAGCCCGTGATCTCGCAGGCTGTCGAGCCCAAGACCAAGTCCGACCAGGAAAAGATGGGTATCGCCCTGTCGCGCCTGGCGCAGGAAGATCCGTCGTTCCGCGTTCGCAGCGACGAAGAGTCCGGCCAGACCATCATTTCCGGCATGGGCGAACTGCACCTCGAAGTGCTGGTCGACCGCATGCGTCGTGAATTCGGCGTGGAAGCCAACGTGGGCAAGCCTCAGGTTGCCTACCGCGAAACCATCCGCAAGACGGTGGAAGACGTCGAAGGCAAGTTCGTCAAGCAATCCGGCGGCCGCGGCCAGTACGGTCACGCTGTCATCAAGCTCGAGCCCCTGCCCCCCGGCGGCGGCTACGAGTTCGTCGACGCCATCAAGGGCGGTGTGGTTCCTCGCGAATACATTCCCGCGGTGGACAAGGGTATCCAGGACACGCTGCCTGCGGGTATCGTGGCGGGCTACCCCGTCGTGGACGTCAAGGTCACGCTGACCTTCGGTTCGTACCACGACGTGGACTCGAACGAAAACGCGTTCCGCATGGCCGGCTCCATGGCGTTCAAGGAAGCCATGCGCAAGGCCAGCCCGGTCCTGCTCGAGCCCATGATGGCAGTCGAAGTCGAAACGCCGGAAGATTACGCCGGTACCGTGATGGGCGACCTGTCCTCCCGTCGCGGCATGGTCCAGGGCATGGACGACATCCCTGGCGGCGGCAAGATCATCAAGGCCGAGGTTCCCCTGGCCGAGATGTTCGGCTACTCGACCAACCTGCGCTCGCAGACGCAAGGCCGCGCAACGTACTCGATGGAGTTCAAGCACTACGCCGAAGCTCCGAAGAACGTTGCCGACGAAGTCATCAGCGCTCGCGGCAAGTAATTGTTGATGGTGCCGCCCGTGTCGGTCACGGGCGGTTCAGTGTTTAATATTTTGAATTGCAATTGGATTAAGTCATGGCAAAAGAAAAGTTCGAACGGACCAAACCGCACGTGAACGTAGGCACGATTGGCCACGTAGACCACGGCAAGACAACGCTCACGGCAGCAATCACGACCGTTCTGGCGAAGGCCTTCGGTTCGGGCGAGGCCAAGGGATACGACCAGAT
>NZ_SMBX01000015.1 GCF_004342005.1 Paracandidimonas soli | reverse complement strand
CGTTCACGGACTTCGGGGGAAAACTTGTTCTGCTTGCTCATAGTGGCTCCATTCTCTCAAAGGTTGGAGCCTCCGCAAAACCCGGGGCGATTCATCCTGGATATTCGCCAGGAGACGGGGGGAAGCTTTGGTGAGTTCATCGCCGATTGGCCGGGCGCCGACATCATCGGCTTGTGGCGTGTGTTGGGCAAGCGCGGCACACGCCTGGGCGGACGTTCGGCTCCGGGCTTCCTGCGTCTGGCAGGGAAGGATACGTTTTTCCTGACCAGCGACGTGGTTGCGCGTCTGACGGCTGCGGGCGTCATCGACCATGAGCCCGGCAGCCAGCGTGACCTGCAGACCGTGCAGGACGCTTTCAATCAGTTGCAGCAGGATTCGGGAAGGCCCTTGTGCCAGCTGTCGTCGCTGCTGGCGTTGAGCATCAATCCGACGTTCTAGCCATCAGGCCCGCCGGCCAGGCGCCACGCTTGCGCCTTCGATGCCATGCCTGTCCATGGCGTCGAGGATGAATCCGCTGCGCTTCATGTCTTCCACGAATGCGGACAGGAATGCCGCCGCCTGTTCTCCCCGGCTGCGCGGCACACCCATCGCCTGGCGGATGGTCATGAAGCTGCCGGGGATCAGGCGCAGGCCTGGATGTTTCGATGCATCGGCCTCCAGTTGCTGGCGCACGCCCGCAGCGACTTCGGTATTCTCGCGCAGAAAGGTTTCGACGACGGCAGGCGACGTCGGCGCTCGCGTGATTTCGGCCTGCCTGATCTCGCGGCTGAGGAACAGATCGTATGCGCTGCCTTTGCCCACTGTGACGCGGATGCCGGGGCGGTCGACTTGCTCCAGCGCGTGTATGGGCGATGCCTCGCGCACGAGATAGGCGCCTTCGATGTGTATGTAGGCATCGGTGAATGCGATGTCGGCGGCCCGCAGAGGGTCTATGGCGAAAAAGCCGATGTCCGCCTTTTCGCCGGCGACGGTTTCGACGGAACGGCCTGCGCTTTCCAGGACGACGAGCTCCAGCGAAACGCCCAGGCGTTCGGCAAAGGCGCGGGCCAGATCGATGGAGACGCCGGCGGGATTGCCGTCGCCGTCGCGTCCGGCCAGGATGGGATTTCCAAGGTTGATGGAGGCGCGCAGATGGCCTGCGGGCGTGAATGCGGAGAGAATCGATGCGTCGGGTTTCATGATGAAGACGGAGCCGATGGCGTGAATGTCAGGCGCTTTGGCGGGCGGATCTTCCACCGCAGCACAGGTCGATGCGCGTGGGTTCCAGCGTATCGCCGAACCAGGCATTGATGGCGGCCAGCCGCTTGCCCAGATAGAAGGGCTGTCCGGACTCATCCAGTTTCATGCTCAGATCGTGGCCCGGAACCAGCAGGGTATCGGGAATGCGTTTCCAGATGTCCCAGATGAGTTCCAGGCTGGCCTTGCTGGTCTGCGCGTCATAGGTGTCGTTGACGCTGAGGGACAGGAGCTCCGCGCGGTTCTTGGCGGCATCGCCGGTAAAGAGGATCGCCTGTCCCGGAAGGTCGACGTGAAACAGCAGATGGCCGGGGGTATGCCCCGGAGAGGCGATGGCCGTCATGCCGGGCAGGAACGTCTCGCCGTCCGCAAGGCGCCTGACTTTCGGCGAAACCGCCAGCTCGCGCACGTACAGTTCAGGCAGGGGATTGAATCCCGGCGGCTGGGCGGCGGCCCACGACAGCTCGTCCGCGCCGATCCAGACAGTGGCGTTGGGGAACAGGGTGAAGTTGACGGCGTGGTCGTAGTGGGCGTGGGTGAGCACGACGTCCGTGATGTCCTCGGGCGAAACGCCGCAGTTCTTCAATTGCTGTTCGAGGAAATGGCGCACGCCGAATGCGCCGACGTCCACCAGTATGCTGTGCTGGCTGTCGCGCAGCAGCGTGGTCGTGCTCCAGCCCAGGCCGCCGTTGCAGACCGAGCGGCCTGGATAGCCTTGCACCAATACGTCGATCTTGTACATGATTCAGTCCGCCTTGACGTTGGCATCGATGATCAGCTTGCGGTACATTTCCAGATCCTCCTTGATCTGGCGGGCGAATTCCTCCGGCGTGCCGGCTATGAGCTCGTTGCCTCCTTCCTTGACCAGACGCTCGATGACATCGGGCTGTCTGGATGCATGGACGACGGCTTCGTGCAGTTTCGCGATGATTTCCGGCGGTGTTCCCGCAGGAGCCAGCAGCCCCTGGAATTGCGTGATATTGAAGCCTTTGTAGTCCAGTTCCTGCATGGTCGGGATGTCGGGCAGCGCCTCCGCCCGGACGGGACCGGTTACCGCGTATCCGCGCAGCTTGCCAGAGCGGATGTGCGGTGTGGCGGTGACGACTGTGTCGAAGGTGAATGACAGCTGTCCGCCCAGAATATCGGTGAGCGCCTGGGCATTGCCTTTGTAGGGAATGTGCGTCAGTTCCGTTTGCGTCATGACGGACAGCAACTCGCCGGCGAGGTGCCCGCCAGCGCCGATGCCGGCCGAGCCATAGGTGAACTCGCCGGGCTTCTCTTTTGCCTTTCGGATCAGGTCGTCGACGCCGGTGATGGGCGAGCGCTCCGGCACGACCAGGACGTACTGGTAGCGCGTGATCTGGCTGATGGGCGCCAGGTCGGCGATGGGGTCATAGGGCGTCTTGTTCTTGTACAGCGATGGATTGACCACGAGAGGGCCGCTGGCCGTCACCGTCAGCGTATAGCCGTCGGGTGCGGCCTTGGCGACAAAATCCGTGCCTATCATGCCGTTCGCCCCGGGCTTGTTCTCCACGACGAAGGATCCTCCCAGTTGCTCCGACATTTTCTGCGCGATCAGCCTGGCGGTGATGTCCGCGGCGCCGCCTGCGACGTACGGGACGATGACGCGTACTGGCTTGGAAGGATAGTCGCCGGCGGCGGTTGCCATCGAGGGAAGCAGGGCGGCCATGGCGAAGGCTGCGGCGGTCATCATTGTCTTCATGGTTTGTCTCCTTGGGTTTGGGCTGGGCAGTCGTTCAGGCAGTCTGGCCGGCGTGCTGCCGCAGCAGGTCCAGCACTTCGGCATCAATGGCGATGCCATGGGTCTTCTGGTGCGCCATCCTGGCCAGTTCGATTTCTCCGGGCTGGATGACGGGGCGCGCGGGATCGGCGGGCTGGCTGTCGTGCAGGATGGAGGCGAAGTCGTTCATGCGCTCCGTCAGCCATTGCGTTGATCCAAGCTTGCGGGTGTCGATCAGGATGAAGAAATGCCCCAGGTTCTGCGGCTCGTCCGGCGCATCGACCCAGGACTTGACATGGGTCAGGTAGGCCGCGTTGGACAGCAGACCGGCGAACAGGTCCACCATCAGCGCCAGGCCATAGCCCTTGTGCCCGCCGATGGGCAGCAGGAATCCGTCCAGCGCTTCCTTGGGATCGCTGGTGGGCTTGCCGGCGCTGTCGGTCGCCCAGGTGTCGGGAATCGATTGGCCGGCCTTCAGGGCATTGCGGATCTTGGCGCGAGCCACCACGCTCATGGCCATGTCGAGCAGGAAATGATTGCCCGAGGGATTGGGCACGGCAAAGCCGATGGGACTGTTGCCGACGCGCGCATCGGTGCCGCCCCAGGGAGCAATGGTCGTCGTCGCGTTGCTGCCGATAATGCTGGCGTAGCCAGCTTCGGCGGCCATCAGGCCGTAAGGGGAAATCGGTCCGAAGTGGTTGCTCTGGCGCGCGAAGGCCATGCCGATGCCGCACGCCTCGGCGGCTTCCATGGCGGCGCGCAGCGCATGCATGCCGACGAGCGGGCCGATGCCGTTGTCGCCGTCCACGAGGCGCAGGCCCGCCGCGGGCTTCTGGATGCTGATGTCGGCTTTTGCGTTGATGCCGCCCACTTGCAGGCGGGAGCCGTAGGACTCGATCCGGCTCAGGCCGTGCGTGGACAGCCCGAACAAGTCCGCCAGCACCAGGATCCTGGCGACATCCGCCGCATCCTGGGGGGGGAGTCCAAGGTTCTGGAAGGCGCGGACGCCGAGGGCGGTCAATTCTTCCTGGGGGACAAGTACCTTGTCGGTCGTTCGGGTGTTCATATGCGGTTTCCTTGGAGGATGGAGGACTATTCGACGGAAAGCCTGGCGCTGCGCACGACTGTGCCCCATCGGCGTTCTTCTGTGTCGATGAAAGTTGCGAATTCGGCGGGACCGGCGCCCGAGATTTCGCTCGAGTCGTATTCCAGGCGTGTGCGGACCGACTCCGATTCGAGGGCGGCCAGGGCGGATCGATGCAGGCGTTCGATGACGCCGGCCGGTGTTCCCGCAGGCGCCAGCAGCCCGAACCATTGAGAGCTTTCGAAGCCTGGATAGCCTTGTTCTTCTACGGTGGGAACGTCGGGTAGGACATCGAGGCGCTGCCTGGAACCGACGGCGATGAGCTTGATCTTGCCAGCCTGCGCGGATGGCAGCAGGCCGGGAGTGCCCGCCGAGGCGGCATCGATGAAGCCGCCGAGAAGATCACTGAGCGCCGCTCCGGTACCTTTGTACGGGACATGCGTAACATCGATTCCCGTGGCCGTCTTGAGCATTTCGAAGGCGAGATGGCCGGCGCTGCCGCTGCCAGCGGAGCCGTAGTTCAGGGCGCCGGGCCTGGATTTCGCGAGAGCTACGAACGACGGCAGGTCGTTCGCATCTACGCCTCCGCCGACGGCGAAGATCATCGGCAGCTTGGCCAGCAGCACGATGGGAGCAAAATCCCGCTTGGGATCGTACGACAGCTTGGCAACCATGGACGGGTTGACCGCCAGCGTGCCGACATGCCCCAGAATCAAGGTGTATCCGTCGGGCCTGGCGCGCGCGACCTCCGTCGTCGCTATCGTGCCTTGTGCGCCTCCCTTGTTCTCGACGATGACCTGCTGGCCCAGGTCTTTCGACATCTCGGCGGCAACGGCCCTGGCCACGACATCGGAGCTTCCTCCCGGCGCATAGGGGACCAGCAGGCGAATAGGGCGCTCAGGCCAGGTTTCCGCCTGCACTGCCGAAAACGGCAGCAAGAGCAGCGTACTGCACAATAGACGACTCAGGATCCGGCTGAGTGGAACTGCTTGCTTCATTGATGGCTCTCCTCATAGTTATTGCGCTCCGTGGCGACTTGCTGTGCATTATGAGAATGGCCAAAGATAGAGTAAAGTGCAAAAATTCGATGGATTTTTGACGAAAACGCATGAAATTCGATCTGGGCGATCTACGGGCATTCCTGGCCGTTGCCGATCTCGGCAGCTTCCGCGCCGCGTCCGAGGCGCTGCATTTGTCACAGTCGGCCCTGTCGCGCCGCGCGGACAAACTGGAGGAAGCCCTGGGGGTGCAGTTGCTGCTGCGCACGACGCGAAAAGTGGAGCTGACCACCGTAGGCCGTGGATTCGTGCCGCGTGCGCGCAGCGTGCTCAATGAACTCGAGAATGCGCTCGTCGGCATCCAGGAGGTGTCGGACCGCCTGTCGGGCCTGGTGACCATCGCCTGCGTGCCGTCGGCCGTCGCCTATTTCCTGCCGGGCGTGGTGCGCAAGTACCACGAGCAATACCCGCGCATCAGCATCCGTATCATCGACGAGTCATCTTCGCAGGTCCTGACGGCGGTGGCGCGGGGCGAGGCGGACTTCGGCCTGACCTATATCGGCGTGAACGATGCGGATATCGACTTCAAGCCTTTGCTGGAAGAGCCGTTCGTCGCGGCGGTC
The DNA here is from genome assembly GCF_004342005.1 of Paracandidimonas soli. GTDB lineage: Bacteria > Pseudomonadota > Gammaproteobacteria > Burkholderiales > Burkholderiaceae_B > Paracandidimonas > Paracandidimonas soli. The sequence continues at coordinate 49,775 of NZ_SMBX01000015.1, read as the reverse complement.
CGGCGCGATCATCCCCTGGCGCAAAGGGATGCCGTCGATTGGGCCGACCTGTGCGACCATGAATACATCAGCCTGGCGCAGGGCAGTGGAAACCGTTTCCTGATCGACCAGGCGCTGGCGCACAGCGGCATGCGGCCGCGTCATTTTTGCGAGGTGCAGCACGTGCCCGCGCTGGTGAGCATGGTGGAGGCGGGGCTCGGCGTAGGCGTGGTCCCCCGGCTCGCCATGCCGGACGAAGAGCATGCGTCGCTGGCGAGCGTGCCGCTGCGCAATCCCGAGGTCAGCCGCACCATAGGCCTGATCCACAGGCGGGGCAAGGCGCTCAACCCCGTTGTCAGGCTGCTCTACGACATGCTGGTGAGCAGCGCCAGCGAACGCTGAGAGCGTCGATACGAAACAGCGAAAGCAAAAGGCCTGCGATGCGGATCGCAGGCCTTTTGCGTTCGCCCGCCGGCGCGGACGCCGGAGGCCTTGCATGGGATCAGGATATGAATCAGTCCTGGCGGCTGGTGACTTCCAGCAGGTGATAGCCGAAGGCCGTCTTCACGGGACCCTGGACTTCGTTCAGCGGAGCGCTGAAGACGACGGTATCGAATTCACGCACCATTTCGCCGGGGCCGAAACTGCCGAGCTCGCCGCCCTGGCGGCCGGATGGGCAACTGGAGTGTTCGCGCGCCAGTTGAGCGAAGTCCGCGCCACCCTCGATGGCGGCCTTCAGTTCGTTGCATTTGTCTTCGGTGGATACCAGGATGTGGCGGGCGGTGGCTTGTGCCATTGATGTTCTCCATTCAGTCTCCAGGGAGGATTCCCTGCATCGGCGTTATGGTAACGCGCTTTGAGCTTTGAGATCAGGCGCGCCAGTGCTCTTCGAGCGCCTTGGCCAGTTGTCCGGTGACCGCCCGGGCCTGCTCGGGCGCATAGGGCAAGGCGGGGTGCCTGCCCCACACGGGGGCGGGCCAGGCATCGTCGTCCGTTTTCCTGGCGATGACGTGGATATGCAGTTGGCGTACGACGTTGCCCAGCGTGGCGATGTTCATCTTGTCGGCGTCGAACAGCCGCTGCATCACGCCGGCGACCAGCGTGGATTCGCTCCACATCTGTTGCTGCTCCTGCTGCGTCAGTTCGAAGACCTCGCCGATATCGTTCCGCTGCGGCACGAGAATGCACCAGGGATAGCGCGTGTCATTCATCAGCAGCACGCGGCAGAAGGAAAGATTGCCGATGAAGAGTGTATCGGCCTGCAGCCGGGCGTCTAGGGAGAACATGGGATGATCCGGATGAATGGCATGGGCGGCGTTTTGCCGGATGCCGCCGGCAAAGCGTATGAGCTGCAAGTATAAGGCCGAGGCGCCGGGCGTCCAGGCGGCTATGCCGGAAACCCGTAAAGCGCCTGTGGGTTCAGATGCAGGATCTGCCGGCGCGTGGCGGCGTCGGGCATCCAGGCCGGCCATTGCGCATGAAGGGTGTCGGACGGGATTTCCCGGAAGCGGCTGACCTCCAGGCGATGCAGGCCGGGCTCCCGGTTGGTGTGGGGCCAGTCGCTGCCCCACAGGCAGCGTTCCGGATTCGACTGGATCAGGCGCTGCGCCAGTTGCACGACCTGCTCGTGCGGCAGGTGCGTGCCTGCGATGCGGTAGGGGGCGGACAGCTTGACGTAGTACTGGCCGCCGGACAGCCGGTCGCAGATGGCGCGTATGCCTGGATGCGCATCCGGCGTATCCGCCGGGATCATGGCGAAGTGATCGAGCACGACGGGGATTCCCAGCTTGTCCAGCCAGGGCAAAGAAGCGACGATCGTTTCGAAGACCGCATACACCTGCAGGTGCATGCTCAACCGCCGCATGGCTGGCAGCCATGCCGCGACCTGCTGCCGGGCGCGGTCGGACTCGCGCTGGCCGCTGCTTTCCAGGTTCAGGCGCAGTCCGGCCACATTCCGCTCGGCCAGTTGCTCCAGCAGGCTGGCCGGACTGTCCTGCGCGATGACGGCAACGCCGCGAGCCGCGTCGCCCAGGATTTCCATGGCGTCCAGCATACAGCCGTTGTCCGTGCCGTAGACGCTGGGCTGCACCAGGACGACGCGCTGGATGCCGCAGGCCTGCATGTGCGCGCGCAGGGCCTGCGTATCCGCTTGCCCCGGCGTGTAGTGCCGGTTCTCCATCATGGGATATTCCCGGCGTTCGCCGAAGACATGCACGTGGCAGTCGGTGGCGTAGTCCTGTGCTGGTGTGTTCACGGTGTCCTCGCGATCGGTGGTTCAGTGCGGATCAGGCGGAAAGGCGCGCGACCAGGGCGTCTCCGGTTTCGCGGGTACCGAGGCGTCCGCCGACATCCTTGGTGGCTTCGCCGTTGGCGATGGCATCGGCGACCGCCTGGAAGATATCGTTGGCCGCGGCGCTGAAGGCGCTATTGCCGGTCTTTCGCCCATACCAGTTCAGCAGCATGGCGGCGGAAATCACCTGGGAGAACGGGTTGGCGATGTTCTGGTCGGCGATGTCCGGAGCCGAGCCGTGCGCCGCCTGGCCCATGGCGTATTGCGTACCGGCGTTCAGGGATCCGCCCAGGCCCAGGCTGCCCGAAAGCTCGGCCGTCAGGTCGGAAAGGATGTCGCCGAACATGTTCGTGGTGACGATCACGTCGAAGCGCTGGGGGGCGCGCACCACGTGGGCCATCATGGCGTCCACGATGAAGTCGTCGACCTGGACCTCGGGGAATTCCTGCGCAACCTTGCGGCACTCGTCCAGGAACATGCCGTCGCCGATCTTCAGCACATTGGCTTTGTGCACCAGGGTGACGTGCTTGCGGCGCGTCATCGCCAGCTCGAAGGCCGAGCGGGCGATGCGTTCGCAGCACTGGCGCGTGATGCGGCGCAGCGATACGGCGACGTCCGGCGTGATCAGCATTTCGCTGCCGCCGGATTCGATATTGCGGTCAGCGTAGAAGCCTTCGGTGTTCTCGCGCACCACGACAAGGTCGAACTCGCCCAGGCGCGCCGGCATGCCGGAATAGGTGCGGGCGGGGCGGATATTGGCGAAGAGGTCCAGGCTCTTGCGGAAGAACTTGGAGGGATTGATCTCGCCCTTGGCTTCATCCTTGAAGTCGTAGGTGGACATGGGGCCGAGCAGCAGGCCGTCGGCCGCCTTGACCTTTTCCAGCAGGGCCGGCGTGACGGTGGCGCCGTGCTGCTTCAGGCTGGCGTGGCCGGCGATATCGTGCTCCAGCACGATGTCCAGCTGGCGGCGCCGGGAGACGGTCTCCAGGACGCGGGTGGCGACTGCGACGGTCTCGGGGCCGATGCCGTCGCCGGGAAGGACAATGATTTTCATGATAGTGAATCTGTCGTGATGGATGAAAAGGGACGCGGGCGAGGACCGCTTCAGTCGATCGTGATGTTGTTTTGCTCGATCAGCGCGCGGTACTTGTCGACTTCGCCGCTGACGAAGGCGCGGAATTCGTCCGGAGTATTGCTTGCGACGGCGCTGCCATCGGCAATGAAGCGGTCGCGCAGTTCCGGCAGGGCAAGCGCTGCGTTGATCTGCTGGTTCAGTGTAGCAATGATGCCGGCATCGGTGCCCTTGGGTGCGAAGACGCCGCCCCAGAGGCTGTAGTTGAATTCGGGCAGGACGGTTTCGTGGATGGTGGGCAGGTCGGGCCAGGCCGGCAGGCGCTCCTTGGTGGTGATGGCGAGCGCGCGCACGGCGCCGGACTTGATGTGGCCGGCCGCGGCGGAAAGGCTGGAGAAGAAGAAGCCGACCTGGCCGCCCATGATATCCGTCATGGCCTGGCCCGCGCCCTTGTAGGGCACATGGATCATCTTGGTCTTGGTGCCGGACTCTAGCGCCACGGCCGCCAGGTGGCCGGGGGTTGCGGTGCCCGAAGAGGCGTAGGCGACATTCTCGGGCGACTGCCTGGCCGCGGCGATCAGTTCCTCGACTGTCTTGTAGGGGGATTGCGGACCGACCAGCAGCACCAGGGGAGAGTTGCCGACCAGGACGACCGGTTCCAGGTCCTTCAGTGTGTCATAGCCGGCGGCCTTGTTCACCAGCGGGATGACCACGGCTTCGCCGGTCTGGCCGAGCAGCAGGGTCAGGCCGTCCGGCTTGCTGCGGATGACCTGGCGCGTGCCGAGCAGGCCGGATGCGCCGGGACGGTTTTCCACCACCCATGTCTGGCCCAGGGAGTCGCCCATGGGCTGAGCCAGCAGGCGGGCGAATACGTCGCCCTGGCCGCCGGGAGCATAGGGCACGATGACGGTGACGGGGTGAGAGGGGTAGTCGTCCTTGGCATGGGCGGCGAAGGGCAGCAGGTTGAGCATCAGGCCGCCGGCGCTGGCGCCGAGAAATTGGCGCCGGCTGGAGCTGTTATGGGATGGGCGTTTCATAGTTTGATCTCCTTGTCGGATTTATGCTTCGAGGGACGAGGCGGACCAGGCCCATGCCTGATGACTGGCCATAGGTCAGTCCGCCTGTTGGATCGGGGGCGTGGGCGCACCGCTTTCGCGATACATCTTCAGCCGTTCCAGATAGGCCTGGCGGATGTGGTGGCGCGCGGCTCCGGCGGCTTCGGCAGGATCGTGCCGCGCAATGGCGGCCAGTATCTGCCGATGCTCCTGGACCGCCTGGGCGGCGCGCTGGTCGGTGCTCAGCGTGCTGCGTCCCAGCAGATAGGTCGTCTCGGTCAGGGACTGCAGCGACTTGATCAGGAACTGGTTGTGGGCCGCGCCGTAGATGGCTTCGTGGAAGGCCAGGTTCAGGGCTACGGCATCGGCGCCGGGCTGTTCCTGCTCCTGGAGGATGGCTTCCATGTTGAGGATCTCGGCCTCGGTCGCATGGCGCGCGGCGAATTCCGCCGCGGCGGCTTCCAGGATCTCGCGCATGGCGTAAAGCTCGCTGACGCTTTTGCGGTCGAGGCTGGTGACGACCAGGCCGCGCCTTGGCTCGTGCGTCAGCAAGCGTTCATCTTCCAGTCGCTTCAGTGCTTCGCGCACGGGAGTCCTTCCCAGTCCCAGCGTTTCCGCGACTTCGACTTCGCGCAGCCGGAGGTTGGCGGGGAAGGCGCCGGTCAGGATGCGATGCTTGATTTCCTGATAGGCGGTGATGAATTGCGTGCTGTTGCGAGCAATGGGCATGGCTGTGGTTTCCTATTGCGTGGGAATCGAAGCCACAACTTTATCCCACATGTCCATTTCCTTATCGAGGTGAGCCTGGAAGTCGGAGGCGGTGCCCGTGAACACATTGCCGCCTTCCGAGGCCAGGCGCTTGCTGATCAGCGGCCTTGCCGTGATTTCGTTGGCCAGTTTGTTGATCTTCTGGACGATCGCGTCGGGCGTGCCCGCCGGAGCCAGGATGCCCCACCAGGTGGAAATGTCGTAATCGGGGATGCCGGATTCCTCCAGCGTGGGAACATCGGGGAACAAGGCGGAGCGCTGCCTGGTCGTGACGGCGAGCAGGTCGACGTTGCCGGCCTTCACGTGCTCCAGCATGGTGGGCATGGTGGCGAAGAACAGTTGGACCCGGCCTGCGAGCAGGTCGAGCGTGGCGGGGCCGCTGCCGCGATAGGGAACGTGCTGGATGTCCAGGTTCGTGCGCTGCTGGAACAGGGCGCCGGACAGGTGGTTGATGCTGCCGGGGCCCGAGGAGCAGTAGTTCAGCGTGCCGGGCTCGGCCTTGGCCAGGGCCAGCAGATCGGGCACCTGCTTGAGCTTGAGCCCCTGTGTAGCGACGAGCATCAGCGGGCCGGTTCCCAGCAAAGCGACAGGCGCGAAGGCCTTGCGCGCGTCATAGGGCAGCGATTTTTCCCATGCGGCGTTGGTGGCGAAGGTGGACGTGGCGAACAGCAGGGTCAGGCCGTCGGGCGAGGCATTGGCGACGCGGGCCGCGCCGATGGATCCGCCGCCGCCTCCGCGATTCTCGACGACGATGGGCTGGTTCACGAGGGTGCCCAGTTCCTGGGCGAATTCGCGGGCGAGACTGTCGGTGCCTCCGCCAGCGGCGAACGGAACGACCAGCGTGATGGGGCGCTGCGGCCAGTTTTCGGATTGCGCCAGCACGGGACTGGCGCAAAACAGCAGGGCCGCGAAGGATGCAGCGGCATAGCGATGAAAGCGTTTGAGCATGATTGGATTCGTCTCCAGGATTTGGTGGAATCGGATATAGGTATTCTTGGATATATTTTTGCATACAAAAATATATCTTTAAAGCGGCAAATGTGGATGGGGAGAAAAAAAGTTATGAGAAATTGCAACGGAACGCCGACGGGATCGGGGAAATCCATAGGGAAGATGCCGCGTTGACAGGCCGGATGCCAGGTCTTAACCTGCCGTCGTGCATTGCGAAAACATGTGGAAATAGAAAGATTCGAATAAGTCCGTAAAGGAGACAGGCGATGAAGATCAGCGGGTTTTTGAAGACCTTTGCCGCAATGGCGGTACTGTGCGCGGGCGCCGCGCAGGCGAAGGTCAGCGTGATGCTGCCGGCCAATCCCGGCGGCGGCTGGGACTCCACGGGCCGGCAGGCGTTCCAGGCCCTGAACCAGGCGGGCATTTATACGGGCACCGTCAACTTCTCGAATCGCGGCGGCGCGGGCGGCACGATAGGCCTGGCGGAATTCCAGCGCTCGCAGAAAGGCAAGGCGGATGCCCTGGCGGTATTCGGCGCAATTACGGTGGGTGCGATCACGCTGAACAAATCACCGATAGACCTGAGCCAGTTCAAGCCCGTGGCGCGGCTCACGGCGGAATACCTGGTGCTGGCGGTCAAGGCGGATTCCCCGCACAAGACGCTGGGCGATTTCGTCAAGGCTCTCAAGGCCAATCCGGGCGCAACGCCTGTCGGAGGCGGTTCCGCCGGCGGCGTCGACCATATCGCGTTGGCGCTGCTGGCCCAGAGCGCGGGCGTGCCAGTGCCTTCGCTGAACTACATCCCGCAGGCGGGCGGCGCCGATACCGTCATCGGCATCGTCAACGGTACGCTGCAGGCCGGCATTTCGGGCATTTCCGAGTTCCAGCAGTTCGCGCAGGAGGGGCGCATCCGCATCCTGGGCGTCACCACGGCGGAGCGCCTGAAGGCGCTGGCCGATGTCCCCACGTTCAAGGAGTCCGGCTTCGATGTCGAGATCGCCAACTGGCGAGGCATCCTGGGTTCCATCGACATGCCGGAAGCCAATCGCCAGGAGTGGATCGAACGCTTCACCAAGCTGAGCGAAAGCGATGCCTGGAAGGCCGTGCTGGAAAAGCAAGGATGGGATCCCTATTTCCTGGCGGGCGACGCCTTCGGCGAATTCATCCAGAGCGAGAGCGGCAGGATCAACCAGATCCTGAAAGATGCCGGGCTGAGCAAGTAATGTGCTGCCGGAGCATGGCATGACCGCGCGTCAAAGCGCAAGCCTCGGCTCCCAGGCCGAGGCCGAGCGAGGCAGTACCCATATGGCTACATCGTGGCTGCGCAAGGGACCATGGTGGCTGGGCCTGGGCGTAATGCTTATGGGAGGCGTTTGCCTGTATGCCTCGTCGGAGCTGGCCGCGACCGCGCAGTACGCCGCCATCGGCCCTGGCATGTTCGTGTCCGGCGTCGGCATCGGGTTGCTAGGGCTGGGAGTGTTGCTGCTGATCCAGGTCGCCAGGGGCGAAGTGTTCGAAGCGCTGGAGGCCGAGAACGCCGCCTCGGACCAGCCCATGGACAAGCGGGCGTTCTGTACGGCCTTGCTGGCTGCGGCGCTGCCTTCCCTGGTCATTGAGATACTGGGGCTTCCCGCCACGGCCATGCTGTCGTTCATGCTGGTGGCGCGCGCCTTCGGCTCGCGGCGCACCGTACTGGACCTGGTCGCGGGGTTTGCGCTTGGCGGCGTCAGCTGGTTCCTGTTCGGCTGGCTGGGACTGCAATTGGGCGGATTCTTTCCGCTGGCGGGCGTGTGATGGATACCCTGGGTCTGCTGCTGCATGGATTCGAGGTAGCGCTGACGCCGGCCAACCTGATGTGGGCCCTGCTCGGGTCGATGCTGGGCACGGCGATCGGCATCCTTCCGGGGATCGGCCCGGCCCTGACCATCGCTTTGCTGCTGCCGGTCACGATTTCCGTCGGGCCGGTATCGGCGTTCATCATGTTCGCTGGGGTGCTGTATGGCGCCATGTACGGCGGATCGACGACTTCCATCCTGATCAATACGCCGGGCGAGGCCGGGTCGATGATGACGGCGCTCGAAGGCAACAAGATGGCCAAGGCCGGGCGGGGCGCCGCCGCGCTGGCGACGGCCGCCATCGGCTCGTTCGTGGCGGGCACCATCGCCACGCTGATGCTGACGTTCGCCGCGCCGGTGGTGGCGGAGCTGGCATTCCTGTTCAAGCCCGCGGATTATTTCGCATTGACCGTGCTGGCGTTCACTTCCGTCGCCGTGGTGATGGGCGCGTCGCGCGTGCGGGGATTCGTCTCGCTCTTCATCGGCCTTGCGCTGGGCGTGATCGGCATCGACGCCATGACGGGGCAGCCGCGCATGACGTTCGGCATCGCCGACCTGCTCGACGGGGTGGAGCTGACCGTAGTGCTGGTATCGGTCTTCGCCGTGGGAGAGATCCTGTACGTGGCCAGCCATTATTCGCATGCGCAGGACCAGATCATTCCGGTCAAGGGCAAGGCCTACATGAGCCGGGAGGACTGGAAGCGCTCATGGAAGCCCTGGCTGCGCGGCACGGTAATCGGCTTCCCGATGGGGGCGATTCCCGGTGGCGGCTCGGAAATTCCCACCATGTTGTCGTATACGCTGGAGAAGAAGCTGGCGAAGCAGCGCGACGAATTCGGCAAGGGCGCCATCGAGGGCGTGGCCGGACCCGAGGCCGCCAACAACGCCGCGGCCGCCGGCATCCTGGTGCCGCTGCTGACGCTGGGCCTGCCCACGTCGGCTACGGCGGCCATCCTGCTGGCGGCATTCCAGAACTATGGCTTGCAGCCCGGCCCCTTTCTGTTCACCAGCAATCCCGAGCTGGTCTGGGGGCTGATCGCGTCGCTCTATATCGGCAACGTCATGCTGCTGGTATTGAACCTGCCCCTGGTCGGCCTGTGGGTCAAGCTGTTGCGCATACCGCGTCCGCAGCTGTATGCGGGCATCCTGGTGTTCGCCATGATGGGTATCTGGGGTGTTTCCGGCTCGGTGTTCGACCTGGGGCTGATGGCGGTGCTGGGCGTGCTCAGCTATGTCATGCGCGCATATGGCTTTCCCATTCCGCCGCTGCTGATCGGCCTGATCCTGGTCCCGCTGGCCGAGAACCAGCTGCGCACGGCGCTGGCGGCGGGGCAGGGCAGCATCCGCGTGCTGTTCGAGACGCCGATTTCCATCGCCTTCCTGCTGATGGCCTTCCTGTTCCTTTTCGTGCCGCTAGTGCTCAGGCGGCTGCGGTCGGCATAGCGCCCGTCCGGGCGGCATGCGAGCGGTTATAATCGACGGCTTGACTTGGCACACTGCCGCATCAGGCATGTGTCCAAACCATCCAACGATCCGGGCAATTCTCAATCATGACCACGATTCTTCAGAACATTCCCGCAGGCCAGAAGGTCGGCATCGCATTTTCCGGCGGCCTGGACACCAGCGCCGCGCTACTCTGGATGCGTGAAAAGGGTGCGATCCCCTACGCCTACACCGCCAATCTGGGCCAGCCGGACGAAGACGACTACGAGGCCATTCCCCGGAAAGCCACCGCCTACGGCGCGGAAAAGGCCAGGCTGATCGACTGCCGCGCCCAACTGGCGGCCGAAGGCATCGCCGCCCTGCAGTCCGGCGCGTTCCACATCTCCACCGCCGGCATCACGTACTTCAATACCACGCCGATCGGACGCGCCGTCACGGGTACGATGCTGGTAGCCGCGATGAAAGAAGACGACGTCAACATCTGGGGCGACGGCAGCACCTACAAGGGCAACGACATCGAGCGCTTCTACCGCTACGGCCTGCTGACCAACCCGGCGCTGAAGATCTACAAGCCCTGGCTCGACCAGAACTTCATCGACGAGCTCGGCGGCCGCGCGGAAATGTCGCAGTACATGCAGAAGGCGGGTTTCGACTACAAGATGTCGGAAGAAAAGGCTTACTCCACCGATTCGAACATGCTGGGCGCCACGCACGAAGCCAAGGACCTGGAATACCTGAACGCAGGCATCAAGATCGTCAAGCCCATCATGGGCGTGGCGTTCTGGCGCGACGACGTCGAGGTCAAGGCCGAAGAAGTCACGGTTCGCTATGAAGAGGGCCGTCCCGTGGCGCTGAACGGCGTCGAGTACAGCGATAGCGTCGAGCTCATCCTGGAGGCCAACCGCATCGGCGGCCGGCATGGCCTGGGCATGAGCGACCAGATCGAGAACCGCATCATCGAAGCCAAGAGCCGCGGCATCTACGAGGCTCCGGGCCTGGCGCTGCTGCACATCGCCTACGAGCGCCTGGTGACCGGCATCCACAACGAAGATACCATCGAGCAGTACCGCATCAACGGCCTGAAGCTTGGCCGCCTGCTGTACCAGGGCCGCTGGTTCGATCCGCAGGCCATCATGCTGCGCGAATCCGCCCAGCGCTGGGTGGCGCGCGCCGTGACCGGCGAAGTGGTGCTGGAGCTGCGCCGCGGCAACGACTACTCCATCATGGATACGCGCTCTCCCAACCTCACCTACCAGGCCGAGCGCCTGACGATGGAAAAGGGCGAGTCCATGTTCTCGCCGCGCGATCGCATCGGCCAGTTGACCATGCGCAACCTCGACATCGTCGATACGCGCGACAAGCTGTTCACCTACACCAAGGCAGGCCTGCTGGCCCCGGCCGCCGGCGCTGCGCTGCCGCGCCTGAAGGACGGCAGCGAAGAGAAGTGAGGGAGTTTCAGCAAGCGGTTAGGAGTCAATACTGACCGACTTGCCGATACCGGCAGAAAACGCCGCGAGATTCACGTCTCGCGGCGTTTTCGTTTTGGGAACCCGGCAAGATCGAGCGGGGGCTCGGCTTGCAAGGCAGTGGGTGGCTTTCAGTGCGCCCCGGCGGCGGCTTCGGACGCACCGCCTCCGCTTCTTGCTGCGGACTTGGGGCGGGCCAGCCAGACCAGGCCGGTGAGCAGCAGGAAAATGACCGCCGAGGCATAGAACACATCGACCGCCGACATCGTGAACGCCTGGGCATTGATGAGGCCGTCGATGGCGCTGAGCGCTTGATGGTCCGACATGCCCAGGCCGTTCAGGGTCTGCAGCGTATGGTCGAACGCCTGCTGGCCCGGCCGCGCCGTTTCGGTGAGTTGCGCATGGTGCAGGGTCGCGCGGTTTTCCCAGAGGGTGGTGGCGATCGAGGTGCCGAAGGCGCCCGCGGTAAGGCGCAGGAAATTCGAAAGCCCGGAGGCGGCCGGTATGCGCCAGGGCTCGATGCTGGAGAGCGTGATGGAAGTCAGCGGCACGAAGAAGGCCGCCATGGCCGCACCCTGGATGATGGTCGGGATCATCAGCGTGCGCACGTCTGTCTGCGTGTTGAAGCCGGCGCGCATGAAGCAGACCAGCGCGAAGACGATGAAGGCGAACGTGACCAGGTAGCGCGGGTCGCGTGTGGCGAGCATCTTGCCGATGATGGGCGTGAGCAGGATCGCCAGCAGGCCGACGGGCGCCGTCACCAGGCCGGCATAGGTTGCGGTGTAGCCCATGTTGCTCTGCAGCCAGAGGGGCAGCAGCACCACATTGCCGAAGAATACGCCATAGGCCACGGCCAGCGTAATGGCTCCCACCGAGAAATTGCGTTCCTTGAAGAGACGCAGGTCCACGACCGGATGGGCGTCGGTGAGCTCCCAGATCAGGAAGAAGACGAACGCCACGACGGCCACGCAGGCCAGCAGAATGATGGTGGAACTGGCGAACCAGTCCAGTTCCTTGCCCTTGTCCAGCAGGATCTGCAGGGCGCCCACCCAGACCACCAGCAGCGCCAGCCCCACTTTGTCGATGGGCAGCTTGCGCGTGACGGATTCGCGCTTGCTGTAGATGCGCCAGCTGATCCAGGCGGCCAGCAGCCCAACGGGCACGTTGATGTAGAAAATCCACGGCCAGCTGTAGTTGTCGGAGATCCAGCCGCCCAGCAGCGGACCTGCTACCGGCGCGACCAGCGTGGTCATCGACCACACCGCGAGCGCCATGCCGGCCTTGGCTTTCGGAAAACTCGCCAGCATCAGCGCCTGGGAGAGCGGGATCATGGGGCCGGCCACCGCGCCTTGCAGCACGCGGAACACGATCAGAGCTTCGAGCGAAGGCGAAAAGCCGCAGAGCCAGGATGCCAGCACGAAAAGCAGGGTGGAGATCAGGAACAGCCGCACCTGCCCGAAGCGCTGCGTGAGCCAGCCCGTCAGCGGCACCGTGATGGCGTTGGCCACGGCGAACGAGGTAATGACCCAGGTGCCCTGGCTCGTGCTCACGCCCAGGTCGCCGGAGATGGTCGGAATGGACACATTGGCGATGGACGTGTCCAGCACGTTCATGAAGACTGCCGTGGACAGCGCCACCGATCCAATGATGCGGGTCGCGCCTTCCAGCGGCGGATAGGTGCCGGAAGGCTGGGCCTGAGGCTCGGGGGCCGACGCGGGCTGCGCGCTGGCGTTCGTGCTCATGGCTAAGTCCTCAGCCATGGACGAGGGCGGTTGCGGCGTCGTCCGAGGCCAGGTTGTCCCGGATGACCTGGCCGACCAGCGCGTCGATCTCGTCGTGCGGCGGTTCAAAGGCGCGCGTGGACCATGCAGGCTCCGTGCGACCGGCTTCGGCCGGCGGCTTGCCGCCGTCCTTGCCGACATCCACCTCGACGTTCATCGACAGGCCTACCCGCAGCGGGTGCCTGGCAAGGTCTTCCGGATCCAGCGCAATGCGCACAGGCACGCGTTGCACGACCTTGATCCAGTTGCCCGTCGCATTCTGGGCCGGCAGCAGGGCGAAGGCGCTGCCGGTGCCGGCATCCAGGCCCGCCACGACGCCGTGATAAGTCACCGATCCGCCATACAGATCGGCCGTCATGGTGACGGGCTGGCCGATGCGCATCCTGCGCAATTGGCTTTCCTTGAAGTTCGCTTCCACCCAGGCCTGATCCAGGGGCACCACGGTCATGAGGGGCGTGCCTGGCGCCACGCGCTGACCGACCTGGGCGCTGCGGCGCGCCACTATGCCGGAGACGGGGGCGGGCAGGACTGTGCGGGAGTTCGCCAGCCAGGCATTGCGCAGGCCGGCTGCTGCTGCGCGCACATCGGGATGGTTTTCGACGGTGGATCCGTGGGTCAGCGCTTCATTGGTGGCGAGTTTGGCGCGCGCGGCCGCCAGGGCGGCCTTGGCCTGCGCCAGCCCGGACTGCGCACTTTTCAGCGCGGCCTGGGCATGCAGGATTTCCTCGCCGCTCACGCCGCCCGATCTGGCAAGCCGCTGGCGGCGGGAGGCATCGCTCTGGGCGCGCGTCAGTTCGGCCTGCGCGCGCTGGATGTCCGCCTGGCGCAGCTCGACATCCGCGGCCAGCGCATCGTTCTGCGCATAGTAGGTGCGCACCTGGCGCACGGTCTGGGCCAGCCTGGCCTCGGCCTGCCTGAGCGCGATTTCCGTATCGGCAGGGTCGAGGCGAAGCAGCGGCTGCCCGGCCTCGACGGTTTCGGTGTCGTCGGCCTCGATGGCCACGATGGTGCCGGGCACCTGCGGGGTGATTTGCACGAGATTGCCGTGCACATAGGCGTCGTCGGTGCTTTCGAAATGCGAACCCACGAGGGCCCACCATAGGCCATAGGCGATGGCGGCCAGGAAAAAGACTCCCGTCGCCATGAGAAGCAGGCGTTTGCGGGCGGGATTGGAAGCGGATTTGACTGCGGTCATGACGTCTGGAGTCCGGTAGGTCAATGAGAGGAAAGGTTGGCGTCGCCAGAGACATAGCCGCCGCCCAGGGCGGTGGCCAGGCCGGCGTCGAATTGGTAGGCGCGGATGCGCAGGTCGGTGTCCAGGCGAGCCTGGGCCAGCACGCCCGTTTGGGCGATCAGCACGGAAAGGTAGCTGCCCATGCCTGCCTTGTAGCGGTCGACGGCCAGTTCGTAGGCGGCATCGATGGCTTCGCGTGCCTGGCGTTGCTCGGCTTTTTCCTGGTCCAGCAGACGCAGTCCGCTCAGTGTGTCCGCTACCTGCTGAACGGCGTCCAGCACGGTCTGGTTGTAATCGGAGACCGCGAGGTCTGCGTCGGCGCGCCGGCCGGCCAGGTTGGCGTTCAGTTCTCCGCCATGGAAGATGGGCAGGGTGATGGCCGGGCCGATGCCCGCCATGCGGCTTCCCGATTCGAGCAGATTGCCCGTGCCCATGGCCTGGAAGCCCACGAAGGCGGCCAGGTTGATGTTGGGATAGAACCGAGCCTTGGCGCTGTCGATGGCGTGGCCGGCGGCCTCGGCGCGCCAGCGCGCCGCTGCCACGTCGGGACGGCGTCCCAGGAGATCCAGCGGCACGCTGGCGGGGATCATGCCGCCGGGCGCCGTCAGTTCGACGGGTGTCAACGACTGCCCGCGCTGCGGGCCTGCGCCGGCCAGCGCGGCGACCTGGTTGCGCAACTGATCGATTGAGGCCTGGTTCTGGGTCAGTTCTACCTTGCCCGAGGCCAGGGAGGATTCGGCCTGCCTGACTTCCACTTGCGTGTCCAGTCCCGCGGCGTAGCGGTCCTTGGTGATCTGCAGCACGTCGGCGCGTTGGCGCAGGATGCGTTCGAGCACCTCGCGCTGGGCGAAGGCATTCTGCAGATTGAGGTAGGAACGGACCACGGCGGCGGCCAGTACATTGCGTGCAGCCTGGGCGTCGGCCTGCGCGGCCTGTTGCCGCGAGACCGCCGCCTGTAGCAGCGAGCGGTTCTTGCCCCAGAAATCCAGCTCATAGCTGAAATCCAGAGCCAGCCGGTTGTCGCTCGCCACGGAGCCTCCCAGCGGCGCCGGGTAGACGTAGTTCTGGGACAGGTGTTCGCGCGTGAGCTGATAGCCGGCGTCCACGCGAGGCAGCAGCGGAGCGCGAGCCGAACCGACGGCGGCATTGGCCTGCGCCAGCCGCGCCTGGGCCGCGCTCATTGATGGGTGGTTGGCCAGGGCTTCGTCCATCAGCGTGTCGAGCTGGACATCGCCGTAGCGCTGCCACCAGCGCATCCGGGGCCACTGCGCATCCTGCTGCGCCAAGCCCAGGCGGGCGGCGTCCAGTTGTTCGACGGGGGCGGGACCGGGCTCCATCATCGCGCAACCGCTCAGGGCCAGTGCCAGGGCGGTAGAAAGAAGAAGTCGTTTCATCCTGACAGTATGCTGAATATAGTTGATTGATCTGTATTTGCCTAGGCAGTGATTATGCCAAAAAATGAGCCGCTTTGCGCGGCTTCTTGGGCTAGGGCGTGAACCCGCCGTCCGAACCGTTGGCCAGCATGCGTCGCAGGTAGTGCATGAGCCGGGTGGCCTCGTCGGCATCGAAGCCTCGCAGGTGCTGGCTGAGCATGCGCGCGATGTTGGCGGGAATCTCCCGCGCCTTGGCCTGGCCTTCTTCGGTCAGCATGATCTTCACCACACGGCGGTCTTCGTGGCAGCGTTCGCGCCGCAGCAGGCCTTTGGCTTCCAGGCGGTCAAGCGTGCGCGTCATGGCGCCGGTATCCACGCCGTTCAGCCGCGCGAGTTCGGCGGGTGTATCGGCGTTTCCCCGGAACAGCATGGCGATGGGCCTCCATTGCGAGGCCGTCAGGCCGAGAGGAGCCATTTGCTGGTCCAGCATCCGGTTCATGGAGAGATAGACCTGCTTGATCAGGTAGCCCGGATTGTCCTCCATAAAGCAGCGCGCATCGACGACGTGGTGTGAAGCGGGCGGGGGAGAAGACGATGGAGGAACGGGAGGATTCATGCCTGTAATTTATCTGACTAGGCAGATATTGTCAAGGCTGCACCATGCCATCCGCGCCGGGCGGCGCGGGCATCATGTGTGCTTCAGGGCAGGCGTCCCAGCAGCAGGAACTCCATGAGCGCCTTCTGTACATGCAGCCGGTTCTCCGCTTCGTCCCAGACGACGCTTTGCGGACCGTCGATGACATCGGCGGTGACTTCCTCGCCGCGATGCGCGGGCAGGCAGTGCATGAATACGGCGTTGCGATCGGCGGCGGCCATCATGCGGGCATTGACCTGCCAGTCGGCGAAGGCGCGGCGGCGCTCTTCGTTTTCAGCCTCGAAGCCCATGCTGGTCCAGACGTCGGTTGTGACGAGATGGGCGCCTTTGCAGGCGTCGGTGGGATTGTCGAACTCGCGCAGGATGCTTTCGGGCGGATTGCCGATCAGGCGGCGGTCCAGGCGGTAGCCTTCAGGGGCGGAAACATGCAGTGTGAAGCCCAGGATCTCCGCTGCCTGCAGCCAGGTGTAGGCCATATTGTTGCCGTCGCCGATCCAGGCCACGGTCTTGCCTTCGATGCCGTCCAGATGCTCGGTGAACGTGAGGATGTCGGCCAGGATCTGGCAAGGGTGGTATTCGTTGGTCAGACCGTTGATGACCGGCACCCGGGAGTGGGCGGCGAAGCGTTCCAGCCGGCTCTGCTCGAATGTGCGGATCATGATCAGGTCGACCATGCGGGAAACGACGCGGGCGGTGTCCTCGATGGGCTCGGAGCGGCCGAGCTGGGAGTCTCCCGTGGTCAGGTGGATGACCGAGCCGCCCAATTGGTACATGCCGGCTTCGAACGAGACGCGCGTGCGGGTGCTGGCTTTTTCGAACACCATGGCCAGCGTACGGTCATGCAGCGTGTGGTGCGGCTCGTAGCGCTTGAATTTCGCCTTGATCAGACGGGCGCGTTGCAGCACGTACAGCAATTCCTCGCGAGTAAAGTCCTTGAATTGCAGGAAGTGGCGCAGCGGGCCGGTTGGCAGGGTGGCGTCGGTCATGGAAAACCTTGGGTGTAAAAGAAGCTTATCTTACCTTGCCTGAAAGGCCGGGGCAAAGGCAGTGCCCTGATCTGGCGCAATGGAATGCCCCGTTGTGGGGCGCCAGGCCGCGGGATTAGGGGAAAGCGGCTTAGATCAGATACAATGCGCATCGCGGTACGGGATGGTCATGCATCCTCGCCATGCCGCCATCTCCAGATCGTCGAGTCAATGTCCAAGACTGTTCAGCAACTCATTATCCATGGCGTGACGCAGGATAATCGCCGTTTTCGTCCCAGCGATTGGGCCGAGCGCCTGGCCGGCGTCATGAGCCAGTTTCGCCCCGCGGGCTCCAGCGCGCATCGCCTGACCTACTCCCCCTATGTATTCCCGACGCGTCTGGAGGACACCCCCTGCGTCATCGTCGATGAGCGCCTGAGGCAGCTGGAGCCGCTGGCGTGGAAGTTCGTCTGCGATTTCGCCAAGGATAATCACTTGCAGACCAGTACCCGCACGCTGGACGGAAAGTCCTGAGCCTCGATTCGCCGATTTCCGTTTATTGCGCCGGCCTTCCGTTTCGCGACTGGGGGCATGAGCCCGCATTCAACCCTGTATCGCAGCCGTCAACAGCGTGATCCCGGACGCGGCCATCAGGGAGGCCACCAGCCAGCGTATGCCTTTCAGGGGAATGCGCGGAGGAAAGCGGGCGTTCAGGTAGGTTACGAGGGCAACCACCGGTGCAGCCATGGCGCCGAGCTTCAGCGCCTCCAGCTGGAATTTGCCGCTGCCTATGACGATGCCGAGCCGCAGCAGCATGGAAATGGCGAAGATGACGAACAGGCACTGGCGTATGGTTCGCTGGTCCAGGGGCTGGCGATAGAGATGGTAGGCCATGGGCGGCCCCGGCGTGGCGAACAGCCCGCCCATCAACCCGGAAAGCAGTGAGGCGCTGTGCATGACGATCGGACTGGACATGGTCTGCCTGGGCTTGCTCTGGATGACGAGCAGCAGCGATGAGGCCACAACCACGATTCCCAGCAGGATGCCCAGGCCGTTCCTGGCGCTTGCACTTAGCCAGGACAGCAGGACGAGGCCGCCGATGAGGCCCGCGATACTGCTTGCCAGGATGGGGCGCAGCAGCTTCCAGTCGGGATTGACGGAGGTGGAGCGCAGGTAAAGGGCGGCATTCACCAGGGCCAGAACCATGGCTACGTTGGCGGACATTGCCACAGGCATGACATCAAGGGCGCCGGCCAGAGTGACGAGAATCAGCCCGAAGGCGAATCCGGTCAGGTTCTGGCAAATGGAGGCAATCGTGATGATGGTCAGGAAAAGCAGGTAGCCGCTTGTATCCATGGGGAAAGATTTCTTTTAATCCTAAATGTAATAAGCTTATTATATATGGAAATATAAAAGAAGGCGGGCAGGCATTCTGGCGCCAGGGCGGGCCGTCGTACGGGGAGGAATGGTTTGCCTGCGGACGCAATGTCCGGCAGAATGCAACGGCTTATATATTAAGGATTCCAGGAAGCGAGGAGAATGACTGTGACATGCTACGAATTGGAGGGCCGGCGGCCGGAAGTGGATGATTCCGCCTATATTGCGCCGCAGGCGACGGTGATCGGCCAGGCGACGCTCAAGGCAAATGCCAGCGTATGGCCCGGCGCCGTATTGCGCGCCGACAATGCCTCCATCACCATCGGAGAGCGCAGCAATGTCCAGGATGGCGCCGTGCTGCATGTGGATCCCGGCTTTCCCTTGCTGGTGGGCGACGATGTCACGATCGGGCACCAGGCCATGGTGCACGGCTGCACGGTGGAGGACGGCTGTCTCATCGGCATTCATGCCACTATCCTGAATGGCGCGGTGATCGGGCGCGAGAGCCTGGTTGGCGCGGGCGCGCTGGTGACGGAAGGCAAGGTGTTTCCGCCGCGTTCATTGATCGTGGGGGCGCCGGCAAGGGCGATCCGGACGCTCAGCGACGACGACGTCGCCAGGATGCGCAAGGGAGTCGATTCGTATGTGCAACGGGCGAAAGCCTACAGGGCGCATTTGAAGGCGGTCTGACCACGAGCCTGAGTGCAAGTCCCGGACTGCAGTCCGGGAGCAAGCAGGGGATGGATACATTTTGCTGCGTTTCCCCGGTGAAATGCAGTTACATCCGGCCTTTGCAAGTGCGCGCGATGCGCATTTTCCGATCCCGGAACAGAGGCTTTTCCCAGGCGGCGCGCCCGTCCGCCTGGCTGCCACGACCGACTCCGCCATACCGGTGCAAAGATGGGTTTGGTTTCAATTGACGTCATTCTCGGTTAAACTGGGTCGAATTCTTTGCAGTTTCGTCAATTCTGGTCATGTGCATCATGGCCTGCCACAGAGTGCGGTTTTACTCTTCAAGCTAGTGACGGTATGTATTGGCGGTTTTGCCCGTCTTCCGCACACCCCCTTAGCGAATGGGATCCGGCGTCAGGTTTGCCGGGTCATCCCAGTAACCTTAAGGAGGCAAAAGCCATGTCTTTCAATCGAGAACAAGTTTTCCATCGTGCCGGCGGGGCACACGTATCCCCGGCAGTCCTGAAAGCCGGAATGGGCGCCGTATTGCTTGCGCTTGCCGGAACCGCCAGCGCCGCGCCCGCCTGCGAACTCGACCGGCCTGTCCGCTTCGGCGGAATGAACTGGGAGTCCAACCTGGTCCTGGTGGAGGCCGAGCGTTTCATCATGGAAAAAGGCTACGGCTGCAAGACGGATGTGCTGCCGACGGAAACGCTGCCCGCGCTGGCGGCGCTGGAACGAGGCGACCTGGACATCAATACCGAGGTCTGGCTGAACAGCGTGGCCGAGCCCTGGGAAAAGGCCGAAAGCACGGGCAAGGTCAAGCGCATCGGCGATATTTACATGGGAGGCGAGGCATGGTTCATTCCTCGCTATACCGCGGAGCGTCTGCCCGAACTGAAGAAAGCGGCCGACTTGCCCAAGTACAAGGACGAGTTCCGCGATCCCGAAGAGCCGGGCAAAGGGCGCTTCTACGGCTGCCCGGCCGGCTGGGGCTGCGAGGTCGTCAGCGGCAACCTGTACAAGGCGCTCGGCCTTGAGGATTCCTTCACGCTGTTCTCTCCCGGCACGGGCGCAACGCAGAAGGCGGCGCTGACGGCCGCCTACCAGCGCAAGGAAAACATCGTCTTCTACTACTGGTATCCGACGCCCCTGGTGGGCAGCATGGATCTGGTCAAGCTGGAGCTTCCCTCTTACGACAAGGAAGCGCATCAGTGCCTGACCGACCCCAACTGCGCAGATCCCAAGCCCAGCGATTATCCCGAGAACCCTGTTTTCACGGCGGTTTCGACGCAGTTCACCCAGGACGCGCCCAAGCTGACGGAGTTCCTCTCCAAAGTGGCCGTCGAGCTGTCCATCATGGACAAGGTGATGGCGCACATGGAAGAAACCGAAGAGGAGCCCGACGAGGTCGCACGCTGGTTCCTGCAGAATGAGGAAAGCACCTGGGCGCAGTGGGTGCCTCAGGACGTGGCCGAACGCGTGAAGGCGGCTCTGTAGCACTTGCAGGTGGATGACCTGTCCGGAGGCCTCCCGGGGGAGGCCTCTCCGCGAGTTCTATGGAGTGCCTTTCATGTTTCCTGAAATCATTGCGCCTCGGGCGCTGCGCGCGCCGATCGACGAGTTCGTGGGCGGTCTTGTCGCCGAATACTCGGACCTCCTGCGTGCGCTGACACAACCTTTGCTGGACCTGCTGATCTGGATCGAGGCCCTTGTGCGCCAGTCGCCGTGGTGGGCCGTGGTCATCGCCACCGTGGTGCTGGCATGGGCGGCTTCGCGCCGCATCGGCTTCAGCATCGCGATGGGGGCGTTGCTGTGCGTCGTGGGCGCCATCGGGCTATGGGACGCGACGATGCAGACCCTGGCGTTGATGATCGTGGCCGTATTCCTGTCGGTCGCCATCGGCATCCCCATGGGTATCCTGATGGCGAGCTTCAAATGGGTCCGTTCGGTCATGATGCCTGTACTGGACATCATGCAGACCATGCCCAGCTTCGTCTATCTGATACCTGTGGTCATGCTGTTCAACCTGGGCAAGATCGCGGCGCTGATCGCTACCGTCATCTATGCGGTGCCGCCGGTCATCCGGCTGACGGACCTTGGCATACGACTGGTCGACAGCGAGGTCCTGGAAGCTTCGCGCGCGTTCGGCGCAAGCCGCACGCGCCAGCTCTTCGGCGTCCAACTGCCGCTGGCGATGCCCAACATCATGGCGGGCATCAACCAGACGACCATGATGGCGCTGGCCATGGTGGTCATCGCCTCCATGATCGGCGCGCGCGGTCTGGGCTACGAAGTCCTGCAGGGCATCAATCGTCTTCAGGTCGGACGCGGACTGCTCGCCGGTCTTGGCATTGTGATACTTGCCGTAATCTTCGACCGCATCACGCAGTCCTTCGGTCAGCGCCACAGCCGGAAGGGAGAGCGACAATGAGCAAGATCGAAGTCCGCAATATCTACAAGATTTTCGGCGCCCATCCGGGGCGCTGGCTGGATGAGGCCCGCAACGGCATCAGCAAGGAAGAACTGCTCGCGAAGAGCGGGCATACGCTGGGCCTGCGCGACATCAGCCTGTCCATCGAGGAAGGCAGCATCTATGTCGTCATGGGTCTGTCCGGGTCGGGCAAGTCTACGCTGATCCGGCATTTCAACCGGCTGATCGAGCCCAGCGCGGGCCAGATCCTGGTCGACGGCGAGGACGTGGTGTCGCTGTCTCCCAGGCAGCTGGAGCAGTTCCGCCAGCGGAAAATGAGCATGGTGTTCCAGCGCTTCGGCCTGTTTCCGCACCGCACGGTGCTGGAAAACGTGGCGTACGGCCTGACCGTGCAGGGCATGAAGAAGCCGGAACGCACCGAAAAGGCGCAATACTGGCTGGAGCAGGTGGGTCTGTCCGGATTCGGCGAGCAGTATCCACACCAGCTTTCCGGCGGCATGCAGCAGCGCGTGGGCCTGGCCCGGGCGCTGGCGACCGACGCCGAGATCCTGCTGATGGACGAGGCGTTTTCCGCGCTGGATCCGCTCATCCGCCGGGAAATGCAGGACCAACTGCTGCAACTGCAGGCGCAGCTGAACAAGACCATCGTGTTCATCACGCACGACCTGGACGAAGCGCTGCGGCTGGGCAATCGGATCGCCATCCTGAAGGATGGGGAGCTGATCCAGGAAGGAACGCCGGAAGACATTCTCCTTGCGCCCGCCAACGATTATGTGCAGTCGTTCCTGCAGGATGTGAACCGCAGCAAGGTGCTCAACGCCGTGCATGCCGCCAATGAACCGTCCCTAACGCTGACCATGCGCTCTCGTCCGGCGCATGCGCTCGAGCGCATGGCGGCGCTGCGGTTCGAGTATGCCGCGGTGCTCGACGGCAAGCGCCTCGCCGGCGTCATTACGCGGGAAAAGGTGCAGGAAGCCGTTTCCAGAGGCGCAAGGGACATCGCCGGCTATACCGACGAAATGGCGACCATCCCGGCTACGGCCGGCCTGGACGAGGTGCTGGGCCGCTTGTTGCGCACGACCGAGCCCGTCGCTGTGACCGGCGAGGACGACGAGTTCCTTGGGCTGGTGTCGCGCAGCAAGGTGATGGAGCTCGTGACGCCCGTGCTGGAGGAGACTGCAGCGGCGCAGGAGTCGGGAACTGACGAAGCCGCGTAGCGGCTGAGGCTGTCCAGGGCTTGCGCTCCGGCGCGTGGTCAGCCTGCGGAATGAAGGCGGACGACGCGCCAGTACCACAGGTTCAGCAGCATGGCGGACAGGGCCAGGCCGGCGCTGGCCATCAGCCACATCGAGGCGATTCCGGCAGGCGCGTTCGGCGTGAACCATTCGAGGGCCGGCCGCAACGCGCCTGCTGCGGGCCCATAGCCCAGCAGCCAGCCGCCGGCCAGGCCGAAGCCCAGCAGCGCCACGATCTGCAGCAGCATGGGCACCACCGCCACCTTGTAGGCGCGCAGCAGGTACGAGTTGATGCACTGCAGCGCATCGCACAGATGGAAGAGCGGGATCAGCTGCAGCAGCGTGGCGGCGACCACGGCGACCTCGGGGTCGCTGGTGTAAAGCTGCAGGATCCACGGCTTGCCTATGATCAATACGAGAATCGTCAGCACGGCGCCGGAAAGCGCCAGCGCCAGCCCGGCCAGTCCCGCCATCCGTGCGTGCTGGCCGTGGCCCGCGCCGACGGCCTGCGCCGTGAGGGCGGCCGCGGCGATGCCGATGGACATCGGCATCATGTAGCAGAGCGCAGCCAGGTTCGCCATGATCTGATGGCCGCCCGAAACGAGCGTGCCTTCCCGGGCCGCCAGGAGCGCCATGATGCTGAAGGCGCAGATTTCCACCAGATAGGACGCGCCCATGGGCAGGCCGAGCCTGAGCAGTTCCTTCTGGTCGCGCAGCCTGGGCCTGCCGAGCGTCGGCGACAGCCGGCGGTAGAAGGGGCTGCGGAAAATGACGCACAGTCCCGCCGCAAGGGAGAGCCAGCTGACGACCGCCGTCGACAGCCCCGCGCCCGCGGCGCCCATGGCGGGCAGACCGAACTTGCCGAAGATGAATATCCAGTTCAGCAGCAGCTTGACCAGCACGACGGCGAGGTTGATCAGCATGACCGGCTTGGGACGGGAGACGGCCGCTCCCAGGGCGTAGATGGAGCGGAAGACCAGCGCGGCCGGCAGCGCCAGGACGAGGGCGCGCATATACCATGTGACGCCGTCGACGACGCGGGGATCGAGGTCGCCGGACAGCGACAGCCACAGTCCGGGAAACAGCATGACGCCGCAGCCCACGGCCGACAGGCCCAGCGCAAGCCAGACGCCCTGGCCCCAGGCTCGCCCCGCTTCGGCAAGGCGGCCCGCGCCGAACAGTTGCGCGATGATGGGAATGAGGGCGTGGATGACGCCCATCAGGCCGATGTAGACAGTCAGGTAAATGGCGATGGACAGCCCCATGACCTGCAGGTCGATGGCGCCCGCGTGGCCGGACATGGCGGTATCCATGACGCCGAATGCGAGGCTGGCCCAGGAGGTGACCAGCACAGGCCAGGCCTGCCTCAGGGTTTCCGCGATCTGCCGTCCGAAGGAAATGCGCGGCGTGTCATGCGGCGCGGGCCGGCTTTCCTGCATGCGGCCGGCTTGTCGCAGGCTCATGGACGCAGGCGCAGCAGGCGGAACATTTCGTGGCGATCCGGCGCGCGCTTGCCTTCCCAGAGCACATGCTCGGACTGGTCGGAATAGGGCGCCGTGCCGTCTTCCAGCGCGCGCGGGGACACTTGCTGGAGAATCAGGCTGCAGTCGCTGGAAAAACTGAATTCAATGCCCTGGAATACATAGAGCGACGCGCGTTGGCCAAGGCCCAGCATCAGCGGACGCACGCATTCTCCCGGCCTCACGTGCTGCTGCAGGGCTTCTTTCATCTGGAAGGAAACGTCGCGGTAGCTGCGCGCGTAGTCGATTGCGGGCATCCACAGCGAGGCCAGCAGCAACCAGGTGGCGATGAGCCCGCCGGAGGACAGGATGGTGCCGCGCCAGAGCGCGGCGGGGTGAGTATGCAGGCGCCAGCGCACGAGGCCGACCCAGAACAGGGTGCCGATCGCGGCGATGAACAGCGCTGGCCAGGAGATGACAGCTTCGTAGCCGCGGGTCTGGAGCGCGATGTTCTCCGAAATCTGGTGCGGCCATCCGCTGTGCAGTGCTATCCATCCCAGCCATACGGTAGCGATGGCCAGCGAGAAGCACATGACGGAGAACCAGTCCAGCGAATTGATGATGCCGCGCCTGAGCGTGGGCAGGGCAAAGGCGGCCAGCAGTGCGCTGGGGATGACGAGCATACTGTATTCCGGCTCGAATACATCCGCCAGGAACAGCATGAGCAGCAAGGGGAGCAGCAGGAATGCCAGAGGAATCCGGATATGCGGCGCGGACATCCAGTCGCGCCAGCGCCACAGGGCCAGCAAGGCGAACGGCCAGGTGGGCCACAGGAACCAGGGCAGATCGCGCAGCAGGCTGGCGATGACGCCGAGAGACGGCCAGGAGATCGAACTGGTGTGCCAGAACAGCCACTGGTCGGTCCAGTAGGTGTCGGCCAGCCGGGCCGGAATCCACCAGGCCAGCATGAGCGCCGCCGCGGAAATAAGCGCGTGCGGCAGGTAGCGGCGGCGCGAGGCCAGCGGATTGCGGGGGAGGAACAGCCAGAGGGACGCCAGGAGCGCGGGCAGCAGGCCCAGCCATCCGCGGGTAAAGAACAGGCAGGCCAGGGCGAGTCCCAGCGTCAGCGCGCCCGACAGCGGCCGGTCCAGCATGCGGGTCACGGCATAGAACGCCAGCGCCTGGAAGGCCAGCATCGCGGGAACGCTGGAGGTCTCGTGCATGCGCAGCAGGATGCCTACCGTGGCCAGCAGCAGCAGCAGGGCGGCATCTGCCAGGATGCGGCCATAATCCTGGGGAGGGGGCTCTCCGCCGAACGGCAGGGCGAGCGGCTGCGCTTCGGGGCGGCGGCCGAGCAGATAGACGCCATACCAGACGGAGCACGACATCATCAGCATCCACAGGAGATTGGGGATGCGCGAGGCGATGATGGCGGCATCCAGCTGGCTGGTGAACAGCGACAGCAGGGGAGAAAAGACGACGATGCAGATTGCGCCCGCCCAGGTGACCATCGGGCCGTTCTGGGCATAGGCGAGGGAACCGATCTGCGGCAGCAGCCAGGCATTGTTGTCGCTTTGCAGGGCGGTCATCATGGTGGCCAGCCCGATGACGTCGTCGGCCTTCCAGGGGTCGCGGAAATACAGGCCGGCAATGATGTACACGAGCCCGATCAGCAGCAGGATCGGGCGGGGCAGCCGCTGGGCGGCAATGGACGTCAGGCGTGCTGGCGTGGAACGGTAAACATCAGGTGACACGGCAGATGCGCAATAGTGGGAGAAAACGGCTGTATGTTAAAGGAAAAAGGCAGTCGCCTGACTGCCTTTTTGCTGCCGGATGCCGAAGGCAAACCGTATTCGAAGAGAATGGCGGCCCGCCGGGGGCCATGGGCCTTACGCCTTCTTGACGGTGCCCGAGGTGCGTGCGAAACGGGCGCGGAACTTCTCGACGCGGCCGGTTTCGACGATGCGCGTTTGAGCGCCGGTATAGAAGGGGTGCGATTCGGATGTCACGTCGCACTTGAACAGCGGGTAGGTCTTGCCGTCGAGTTCGATGGTGTCGCGCGTGTTCAGGGACGAGCGCGAGATGAACGTCGAGCCGGTCTGCTGATCCAGGAAGACCACTTCGCGGTATTCGGGATGGATGCCTTCTTTCATGATGTTGTCCTGTGGGTTTTCGAATGGCGGGTCGCCAGCTGAGCCCGATGTTCAGCCACGTATCCAGGTTAGCCTGCGATTCTAGCATGAAAACAATGCCTTGGCGTGGTTCTTTGACCACGCGCCAAAGCGCAAGCTTCGGCCTTCAGGCCGGAGTTCTTCACCACGCCTGCGAATGCCGGGCTTTCCATAGTGTAATGCGCCTGGCGGGTTCCGGGCGGGCGCAGGCATGGCGGAAGCTGTTACCATGCGATTTTTACCGTCAGGCCGGGGAGCAGGATGCAGCTACACGATACGACCATACCGCTGAGCGAGACATTGACGCGCACGATCGACGGAATCCAGGGCGAGACCGTGACGCTGCGGGAACTGATGGCCGCCATCGGAGAGCAGGGCCTGCTCATGCTGTGCGCGGTCGCTACCCTGCCCTTCCTCATTCCCGTATCCATTCCCGGCGTGTCCACGGTGTTCGGCGCCGCCATCGTGCTGCTGGCGATCGCGGTGACGCTGAACCGCATGCCGTGGATGCCGAAGCGCATCCTGGACCGCGAACTGTCGACGGCGTCGCTCGTGCCAGCCCTGCGCAAGGGGGTGCGCATCGTGTCGCGCATCGATACCTGGGTAAAGCCCCGCGCACTGTTCCTGAGCGACGGGCATATGGCGCGCTTCAACGGCATGGTGCTGCTGTTCGGCGGCGTATTGCTGATGGCGCCGTTCGGCTTCGTGCCGTTTTCCAATACCGCGCCCGCGGTCGGCATCCTGTTGCTGACGATCGGCATGCTGCAGCGCGACGGCCTGTTCGTGCTGCTGGGCTATCTCGGCACCATATTGACCGTCGTCTATTTCACGGTGTTGATCTACGGCGCCTGGAGGGCGGGCGGAGCGCTGTTCGGCTGATGCAGGGCAGGCGGCGCGAGTTTCGGAGAAGCGCGTCGAGAAGAAAGGAAGACGAAAAAAAACCTGGTGGATGCCAGGTTTTTTTGTTCTGTCCGCCTGCCCTCGCGCCACGGCGGGAAGGGCAGGCGTTTTCCGGCGTCAGTCGCGATCGCCGCCGAAGATGCCGAGCAGCATCAGCAGGTTGGCGAAAATGTTGTAGACGTCCAGGTAGACGGCCAGGGTGGCGCTGACGTAGTTGGTCTCGCCGCCGTTGACGATGCGCTGCAGGTCGACCAGCAGCAACGCCGAGAAGATGCCGATGGCCATGACGGAGACCGTCAGCATCAGGGCCGGCAGTTGCAGCCAGATGTTGGCCAGCGAGGCGACGATCAGGATGATCACGCCCATGATCAGGAACTTCTGCATGCCGGTGAAGTCGCGCTTGCTGGTCGTGGCGACGCTGGCCATGACGCCGAACACGGCGGCGGTGCCGCCGAAGGCGAACATGATCAGCTGGGCGCCGTTGGCCATGCCCAGGACGAAGCCCAGCAGGCGCGACAGCATGATGCCCATGAAGAAGGTGAAGGCCAGCAGCAGGGCGACGCCCAGCGAGCTGTTTTTGTTTCGCTCGATCAGGAACATCAGGCCGAACGCGCCGGCCAGGAACAGGATGGCCGTCATGCCGGGGCTGGCGGCCATGACGCTGTTGATGCCGGTGCTCAGGCCGACGAGGGCGCCGAACACGGTCGGTACGAGCGACAGCGCCAGCAGCCAGTAGGTATTGCGCAATACACGATGACGTACGACGGCACCGGCATTGGACTCATACCCGGAGGGCATGGAGGAGTGTTCGAAGTTGCTCATGTGGTTTTCCTCTTGGTTGCGGCAGGCAGGCGGAACCCGTCGCCTTGCCCGGATGGTCAAAGAATAACTGACAACAAGCTGAACATGCAAGATCCATCCGAAAGCAGGGATGAAGGCGCTTGCGCTCAGTCGCGGCTGCGTCCCGATGCCGCCAGATCGTGCGCCCTGGGCGTAATGCCGGCGGCGACATACTGGCGCCAGCGCTCTCGCGCCGCATTGCGGTCTTCCGGCTGGGACGAGACGATCTCCAGGATACGCTCGAACCGCTCGAATCCCGGCGGGCAGGCGAGATCCAGGTTGATCAGCCAGGGCAGATCGGAAAACAGGCGCTCCGCCTCGGCCAGAGGCGGGGAGCTGCACAGGACGACGCAGGCTTGCCCCGTCTCGGCCTCGGGGGCGAACGCATGCGGAATGAATGCCGTCGGCTCGAACGACCACAGCAACCGGTCGAACGCCTGCAGGGTTTCGGCGTTGCAGCCGTAGACGAGCAGGCTGCGCCCCGCCAGGTAGTGCCTGTGCACTACCTGGCAGGCGGTGCGCAGGCGGTTCGGGGCTCCGAAGGCGAAATCGATGCGGGTGGCCGCGCCCTCGGGCTTGATGCCTGTGCCGGTGTCGGACGATGCTGTCATCGGGCAAATACTGCGGCGGGCCGCATCAGGCCTGCGCCTGTTCCAGCAGGTAGCGCATCAGCAGGGGAACCGGACGGCCCGAGGCGCCCTTGTCCTTGCCGCTGCGCCATGCGGTGCCCGCGATGTCCAGGTGCGCCCAGGGATAGGCTTCGGTGAAGCGCGACAGGAAGCATGCCGCGGTCACGGAGCCGGCGGGAGGGCCGCCGATGTTGGCGATATCGGCGAAATTGGAACGCAGCTGCTCCTGGTAGGCGTCGTCCAGCGGCAGGCGCCATGCGGTATCGCCGGTGTCGCGGCCGGCGCGCAGCAGGCTGTCGGCCAGGGCGTCGTCCTTGCTGAACAGGCCTGTATTGACATGGCCGAGCGCGACAATGCAGGCGCCCGTCAGCGTGGCGATGTCGATGACGGCGGCCGGCTTGAAGCGTTCGGCGTAGGTCAGCGCGTCGCACAGCACCAGGCGGCCTTCGGCGTCGGTGTTGAGGATTTCGATGGTCTTGCCCGCCATGCTGGTGACGACGTCCCCGGGCTTGTTGGCCTTGCCGCTGGGCAGGTTCTCGCAGGACGGGATGAGGCCGATGACTTCGCGGTCGAGCTCCAGTTCAGCGGCGGCCCGCAGCGTGCCCAGCACGGTGGCGGCTCCGCACATGTCGTACTTCATTTCGTCCATGGTCGCGGCCGGCTTGATGGAAATGCCGCCGGAGTCGAAGGTGATGCCCTTGCCGACGAGAACGATGGGGGCCTTGCGGGAGGAGCGGCCCTTGGCCGGGGCCGCAGGCGTGTGGCGCAGCACGATGAAGACCGGCGGCTCTTCGGAGCCCTTGGCCACCGAGAGGAAGGAGCCCATCTTCAGGGCTTCGATCTGCTTGCGGTTGAGGATTTCAGCCTTCAGGGACTTGAATTCGCGCGCCAGCTTGCGGGCGGTGGAGGCCAGGTAGGTCGGGGTGCAGACGTTGCCGGGCAGATCGCCCAGCAAGCGGGTCAGGTGCATGCCGTTGGCGATGGCGCCGCCTTCGCGCAGGCCCTTCTGGATTTCGGCCGACTGGTTGCGGGCCGCCCATTGGGCGATCTTGCGCAGCTTGGGGCGCGCGTCGTTGTCGGGCTTGCCGAAAGTGGCGTCGTAGCGATAGCTGGCGCGTCCTGCTGCGATGGCGGCATTGCGCGCCCGGGACTGCAGGGTGGAGTCGGGGTAGTCGATGGCCGCGAGGCTGCTGACGGCCTCGCTCAGACCGGCCTGCACGGCATAGGCGGCGAAGGCCTGCTCCGCCGACATATGCGCGGTCTGGCCGTAGGCCGCCTGCGAGCCCAGCCCGGTGAGTACAATGCGGGCGGCGGTGACGCCGGGGAGGTTGCGCAGCACCAGGTGGGAACCGGGCTTGGCCTTGCTGAACTCGGATTTGACGACGGCGCGGACGGCGCCCTGGCTGGCCTGGTCGATGATGTCGGCCGCCGGGGTGAGGATTCCGTCGGAGAAAACACCAACGGCCAGTGCTGCCGTTTTCACCTGATGCAAAGAGGTGCTCGTCTGTGTGCTAAATTCCATGCGTAATTCCCGTTAGTGCTGTACGGGTGGTCTCGCCGGCTTTGCCGGCGCGGCCACCATGAAAGGGTTGCGAACCGCTTGCGGATCGCGCTCCATTATCGCGCATATTCTCTCATGTCTCTATTCAAGCGTTCTGTCGTATCCGAAGTGGCAAGCCATGGCGGCGTGGTGTTTTCCACGCTGATCGTGGTGTGGCTCAGCGTCCTGCTGGTGCGCTTGCTGGGGCAGGCCGCAAGCGGAAATATCGGCGCGGATGTCGTGCTGGGGCTTGCTGTTTTTTCCAGCATCACCGCCTTGCCCGTGATCCTGGCCGTGTCGCTTTTCATCGCCGTGCTCGCCACGGTGACGCGCAATTACCGCGAATCGGAAATGGTGGTCTGGTTCGCCAGCGGCCTGTCGCTGAAGAACTGGCTCAATCCCGTGCTGCGCTGCGCCGTGCCTGTGGCCGCGCTGATCGCCGTGCTGACTTTGGTGGCGTCTCCCTGGGCCTATCGCCAGATAGAGGAATACCGCGAACGCTATGCGCAGCGCTCGGACCTGTCCAAGGTGACGGCGGGACAGTTCATCGAGACCGAGGGCGGGAACCGCGTGTTTTTCGCGGAAGAGCCGACCAATGCGGACGACGAACTGGGCAAGGTGATAGCCCGGGTCAAGGACCAGGAGTGGCTCAGCGTAGTAACAGCGGAGAGCGCACGCATCGAGTCGCAGGAGAACGGCGACCGGTTCCTGGTGCTGTCCAGCGGACATCGCTACGACCTGAAGCCCGGCAAGGCCGAGTTCCGCATGATCGACTTCGAGAGCTACGGCATACGGCTGGAAAACCGCAATGACGACAATTCTCCGGAGTCCATCCGGCAGCGCGCGGAAAACAGCATCAAGGCGCGTCCCACCTCCTACCTGCTGACGGACGACAACGACAATTCGCGCTCGCAGATCATGTGGCGGCTGGCGCTGCCCCTGGCGGCGCTGAACCTGGCATTGCTGGCCATTCCGCTAGGGGCGGTGAATCCGCGCCTGGGCAAGTCGGGAGACTTCCTGCTTGCGGGGCTGGTGGGGCTGCTGTACATGAACCTGATCAATCTGTCGCGCGGCTGGATCCGTTCAGGGGTGCTGGAGTTCCACCTGGGAGTCTGGCTGGTGCACGTCCTTTTCGCCGGTCTGGTGGCGTTCCTGTTCTGGCGGCGCTTGCGCGTGCGCAAGCCGCGCGAACAGCAGGACCCGGCGCCAGGCCCGGCCTGACCGCGGAGGAGGCGGGCGCAAGTTGGTCCGAAGGTGTATACATATTTCTAAAAGTCATAATAAGAGTATTCTATATGACTATACAATGGCTTCATCTTCAGAGGCTTAGATATGAACCTTCAGCAATTCCGCTTCGTGCGCGAGACCATACGCCGCAATTTCAACCTGACCGAAGCGGCGCGCTCGCTGTATACCTCGCAGCCAGGGGTGTCCAAGGCCATCATCGAATTCGAGGATGAGCTGGGCATCAAGATCTTTGAGCGGCACGGCAAGCGGATCAAGGGGCTGACCAAGCCCGGACTGGCCGTTGCCCAGGTCATCGAGCGCATCACGAGGGAAATCGACAACCTCAAAAAGGTCAGTGACGAGTTCGCTCACAAGGACGAAGGCGGACTGGTGATCGGCTGCACCCACGCGCAGGCCAGGTACGTGCTGCCGCGGGTCATTCCCGCATTCAAGGCGCGGTTTCCCAAGGTGAGGGTGTCGCTGGCCGAGGGCAGCCCGCCCAACCTGGCCAAGATGGTGCTGCACGAACAGGCGGATGTCGCCATCGCAACCGAAACGCTTGCGCTGACGCCCGGCCTGGCGGCGCTGCCCGTGTACTCGTGGGACCACACCATCGTGATCCGGCCGGATCATCCGCTGGCCGAACTGACTTCCAGCGAGGCCCGCAGGCTGACGCTGGAGCAACTGGCGCAATATCCCATCGTCACCTACGACAGGGCGTTCTCGGGGCGCTGCACTATCGACGAAGCCTTTGCCGCCAACGGCATCACGCCGGACATCGTGCTCGAGGCGCTGGACGCCGACGTGATCAAGACCTACGTCGATGTCGGCCTGGGCATCGGCATCATCGCGGGCATGGCGTTCGATCCCAGGCGCGATAAGGGGCTGGTCGGATTGCCGGTGGGCCATCTGTTCGGCACGCATATCACCAGGGTGGCGCTGAAGTCTGGCGTATTCCTGCGCGACTACGTCTATGTATTCCTGGAGATGCTGGCGCCCAGCCTGACCAGGGACGTGGTCGACGATGCGCTGGAGCGCACCCAGAAGCCCGATCACGCCTGAACCCGCGTGTCGGGATCCCTCCTTCTTGAATGCAGAGCGGCACGGTGTCGCGCCTGCCGTTCCCGCGTTTCTCCACCCTCGGCAGCAAAAAGACACATAAAAAGTCGTAATTTCTTCCGATATGCTATTGACTTTGATAATAGGAATTATTATCGTTAGCTATCCTCACAACCGGAGTCAATCGACATGTCGCAAATCGTCAGTGCCGTCGTGGTGGGAGCGGACCGGCTAGGCAATATCCCGGACCTGCTCAAAGGCCACAATATCTCTATCAAGCATCACATCAGCGGCCGGGATCCTTCGCACCAGAAGAAAACCCTGCAATTGCCCTCGGGCACGGACCTTCTGATCCTGCTGACGGACTTTCTCGGCCATAACGTCATGAAAACCTTCCGTGCGGCCGCGCAGCGCTCGGGAATCAAGGTGCTGGCCTGCCGGCGTTCCGTCTGCAGCATGAAGCAGGCGCTGACGCAAAGCGGCTACTGCGAAATCTGTCAGGAGCAGTGCCCGAAAAAGGGAAAGAACGATCTGAAGATCGTCAATTTCGTTGGAGGAAATGCAGGAAATCGCAAAGGCTACAAGGCGTACGCCAATTGACGATATTCCTGCGATCATGTTGAAAACGAAAACGGCTCCTTTCCAGGAGCCGTTTTCGTTGCCGGAGCCGCGCGGCGGCGCCTGGAGGGATCAGTCCTGGATCAGGGCGGCGATGTGCTCGGCTTCCAGGCGGCGGGCGCCGTTGTAGCGCTTTTTCCAGTAGGCGGTCTCGATGCTTTCGATGCGCACGACGGCGCCGGTGCGCGGAGCGTGCACGAACATGCTGTCGCCCAGGTAGATGCCTACATGAGAGAAGCGACGGCCGAGAGTATTGAAGAAGACCAGGTCGCCTTCCTTCAGTTCGGCGCGCTTGACAGATGTGCCGATGCCGGCCAGTTCGGCCGAGCGGCGGGGCAGCTTCAGGCCCAGGGATTTTTCCGCGGCATAGGCGACCAGGCCGCTGCAGTCGAAACCGGTGTTGGGCGTGTTGCCGCCATAGCGGTACTTGATGCCGAGATAGTCCAGCGCAGTGCTGGCCAGCGCCTTGCTGTCGGCGTTGTCGGTTTCGAGGAATGCGAGATTGCTGGTGCGCGGATATTTGTAGTTGCGTTCCAGGTAGGCGCCCAGCGGATCCGAGCGTATGTCGGACAGATGGCGGTCGCGGATGGCCTGCAGGGAGTTGCTGTCGGGGCTGGTGGTGGCGCAGCCCGTCAGGAACAGGGCGGCGGCAAGGCCCAGGATTGCGGGCAGGCGTGACCGGAGGGAGTGACTGGGCGGGTGGATGGCAATAGGCGCGGCGTGCTGGGGCGGCATGATCGGATGTTTTCGGGTTGGCAACGTGTCACGGGCGTTTGCCGACTGTTGATAACAGCCGACCACCGGGGCATGGCCTGACCCGGTGTGGATGACGTAAAAAAAGGAACTCTCCCGATTTTAACAGAGACTAACGTTTTGACAAGATGTCGGGTAAATGTGGCATGATTCGGAATCGGCCTGCGCTTTTGCGGGCTGTTTGTCATTCAAAGAGGGGGAAGTCTTTCATGAAAACAAAACCGGTCCTGAGCCTGTCCGATGCGCAGCGCATGCTGGAGGCGGCCAAGCGCCATGCCGAAACGAATAATCTGGCGGTTGCCATTGCCGTCGCTGATGACGGCGGCCATCTGCTGGGCCTGATCAGGCTGGACGGCGCCGCGCCTCTCACTTCCCACATTGCTCCGGCAAAGGCGCATGCCGCAGCGCTGGGCCGCAGGGAAACCAAGGGCTTCGAGGATATGATCAACCAGGGGCGCACGGCATTCGTCACCGCTCCGGCCATCCAGGGCATGCTCGAAGGCGGCGTTCCCGTCGTGGTCGACGGACAGGTCATCGGGGCCGTGGGCGTTTCGGGCGTCAAGCCCAATGAGGACGCGGAAGTCGCCCGCGCCGGCATTGCCGCCCTGGGCGCCTGATGCGGCACGGGTCCGGGCCTGACGACTCGGCGGAATCCGGCGCGGGCTTGAAGTCCGCCTTGCGGCCGGGCGTGTCGCGCCGGGAGGTCTGGGCCTGGGCCATGTATGACTTCGCCAATTCGGGCTATACCACGGTCATCCTGACCACGGTATTCAGTTCCTATTTCGTGGCGGTGGTGGCCGAGGGCAAGAGCTGGGCGACACTGGCATTCACTTTTGCGCTCTCGGTTTCCTATCTGCTGGTCATGCTGAGCATGCCGTGGCTCGGGGCGCGCGCCGATGCCGGGGCGGCGAAGCGACGCCTGCTGTTCACCAGCACGCTGGCCTGCGTCGGAGCCACGCTGCTGCTGTCGTTTACCGGACCGGGCGACATTGTCTGGGGCATGCTGCTTCTGGCTTTGTCCAACTATGCGTATTGCGTGGGGGAGTCCGTCATCGCCGCCTTCCTGCCGGAACTGGCACGGCCGCGGGCGCTGGGCCGCGTATCCGGCTGGGGCTGGGGTTTTGGCTATTTCGGCGGCATGCTGGCGCTGGGGCTGTCGCTATGGCTGGCCGTCAGGTCGGAGGCCCAGGGCATGCAGGCGTATGAGTTCGTCCCTCATATCGTCGTGCTGACCGCCGCGCTGTTCGCCCTGGCGGCCATCCCTTCCTTCCTGTTCCTGCGCGAGCGCAGCGTCGCCTCCGGGCGCAGGCCGGCGGGCATGCTGGCCCGCCTTGGAGAGGCCTGGCGCGAAACGCGGCTGCGCTTCCCCGATTTCCGGCTGCTGCTGCTTTGCGGCGCGCTCTACCATTCGGGCATTTCGGTCGTCATCACGCTTTCGGCGGTCTATGCCAGTCAGGCAATGGGCTTCACTATGGCCCAGACCATGATGCTCATCTTCACCGTGAACATCGCGGCGGCTGTCGGAGCCTTGCTGTTCGGCCATGCGCAGGATCGCATCGGACACAAGACGGCGCTGGGCGTCACCCTGGCGGGCTGGATCCTGATGGTCCTTCTGGCCTATGTCGCGACCGGGCCGAGGCTGTTCTGGGTGGCGGCGACCGTGGCCGGTCTCTGCATGGGAACCAGCCAGAGCGCGGGCAGGGCGATGGTCGGCGCGCTGGCGCCCGCCGACCGGCTGGCGGAGTTCTATTCTCTGTGGACATTCGCCACGCAACTGGCGGCGGTTGTCGGGCCGCTGAGCTATGGGCTCATCACCTGGGCGTCCGGCGGCAACCACAAGCTGGCGCTGCTGTGTACGGGGCTGTTTTTCGTGGCCGGCGGGCATGTGCTGCGGCGGCTGGATTTCACGCGCGGCGCGCAGGCGCGCCTGGCGGGCGGGCAGGAGGCAGGAAACGAGAGATGACGAAGCATTCGGGACTGGATCGCGTGGCGCTGGGGCTGCTGGTGGCCACGGTATTGATCTGGAGCAGCAACTGGGTCGTGATGAAGCAGATGGCGCACTACATCGGCCCGTTCACCCTGGTGGCGCTGCGCTATCTGCTCGCGTTCGTGCTGGTGGCGCCCATCACGCTGATGATGGGCCGGTCCATGCGCTTTCCGCCATTCTGGCTGACGGCAGGCGGCGCGCTGGCCCAGATGGCGGGGTTCCAGTGCCTGTCACAGTATGCGCTGATTTCCGGCGGGGCGGGCCATGTCGTCATGCTGGCCTACACCATGCCGTTCTGGGTCGGCCTGTTCGCCTGGCTGTTGCTGGGCGAAAAAATAACGGCCAGGTTCCTCTGCGGCCTGGCGGTCTGCGCCGTGGGGCTGCTGGCAATCATTGCGCCGTGGCAAGGGCTGGGGGGAATGGAAAGCTCGGTCGCCGCGCTGGCGTCCGGGTTCTGCTGGGGGCTGGGCGTGGTGATTTCCAAGCGCACGCTGCAGAAGCACAAGGTGGATGTCATGGGGCTGACTGCCTGGCAGATGCTGCTGGGCGGCCTGTTTTGCCTGCCGTTGATATGGATCTTCCCGCAGCAGGAAACCGTCTGGGCGCCGCAGCTTTATTTCGGGATGGCGTACATGACCATTATGGCCACGGCGGTCGGCTGGCTGTTGTGGATGAGCGTGGTGCAGCGCGTCAGCGCGAGCATCGCGGGCATGTCCAGCCTGCTGGTGCCTGCGCTGGTGCTGCTGCAGGCGTGGTTCTGGCTGGACGAGTTTCCTTCGTGGCTGGAGTGGGGCGGCATCGCCCTGATCATGGCCGGGCTGCTGGTTGTAACCATGCCCGTACGACAAGGCAAGGGCCGCGCGACCGTGAAAGCGTAGTGCGGCCCGGCCGGCGGTGATCACATGCCGTTGTAGACCGGGCCTTCTCCGCCTTGCGGCGCGATCCAGATGATGTTCTGCGTGGGATCCTTGATGTCGCAGGTCTTGCAGTGCACGCAATTCTGCGCATTGATCTGCAGGCAGTCTGAGCCGGTTTCATCCTTGACGAATTCGTAGACGCCGGCAGGGCAATACCGCGTCTCGGGGCCGCCGTATTGCGCCAGGTTGACCTTGACGGGGACGGAGGCGTCCTTCAGCGTCAGGTGCACGGGCTGGTCTTCTTCGTGGTTGGTATTCGAGATGAAGACCGAGCTCAGGCGGTCGAAGGTCAGCTTGCCGTCGGGCTTCGGGTAGTCGATGCGGGGGCATTCGGCGGCCGGCTGCAGGCTGGCATGGTCGGGCTTGTTGTGGCGCAGCGTCCAGGGCGCCTTGCCCTTGAACAGGGCCTGCTCGACAAAGGTCATTACCGTGCCGATGGTGCGTCCTTTCTTGAACCACTGCTTGAAGTTGCGCGACTTGTACAGTTCGTCGTGCAGCCAGGAGGTCTCGAAGGCCGACGTATAGGCGGTCAGTTCGTCGTGGCTGCGTTCGGCGGCCAATGCCTCGAAGGCAGCTTCCGCCGCCAGGCTGCCTGTCTTGATGGCCGCATGGCTTCCCTTGATGCGCGAGGCGTTCAGCGTGCCGGCTTCGCAGCCTACCAGCGCGCCGCCCGGGAAGGTCATCTTGGGCAGCGACAGCAGGCCGCCGGCGGTCAGCGCGCGCGCGCCGTAGGCGATGCGCTTTCCGCCCTGGAACGTGGTGCGGATGGCGGGGTGCGTCTTGTAGCGCTGGAATTCCTCGAATGGGGACAGCCAGGGGTTGGCGTAGTCCAGGCCGACGACCAGGCCGACCATGACCAGGTTGTCGTTCAGGTGGTACAGGAAGGAGCCTCCGTAGGTATCGGAATCCAGCGGCCATCCCGCGGTGTGCATGACCAGGCCAGGATGGGACTGGGCGGGATCGACTTCCCACAGCTCTTTGAGGCCGATGGCGTAGCTTTGCGGATTGCGCCCTTCGTCGAGGCGGTAGCGCGCAATGAGCTGGCGGCCCAGATGGCCGCGCGCGCCTTCGGCGAAGATGGTGTAGCGGGCGCGCAGCTCCATGCCGGGCTGATAGTGCGGAGTGTGCGTGCCATCGCGCGCCACGCCCATGTCGCCCGTGGCCACGCCCGCAACCGCGCCGTCTTCCGTGTACAGGACTTCGGCCGCGGCAAACCCGGGGAATATGTCCACGCCCAGGCTTTCCGCCTGTTCGCCCAGCCAGCGGGTCACGTCGCCCAGGCGGACGATGTAGTTGCCTTTGTTGTGGAAACAGGCGGGCAGCAGCCAGTTCGGGGTGCCGCGGGCGCCTTTCTCGGTCAGGAACAGGAAGCGGTCTTCGGAAACGGGCGTGTTCAGCGGCGCGCCTTTTTCCTTCCAGTCGGGGATCAGTTCATTCAGGGCGATGGGGTCCATGACCGCGCCGGAAAGGATGTGGGCGCCGATTTCCGCGCCTTTTTCCAGCACGCAAACACCGATGTCGCGATTGTTGTCCGCCGCCAGCTGCTTCAGGCGTATCGCACAGGAAAGCCCGGCCGGACCGCCGCCGACGATGACGACATCATATTCCATGGATTCGCGTTCTGACATGAATGAAATCCCCTTATCTTGCTCTGGTCATGTTTTATTGATGGACTGCGGGGGCGGCCGAAAGCCCGGCCTTGCCCCGGCAGGATATAACGAATAATTGTAATGGAGTCCGCTCTTCCGTGCCGCGCGGATCTGCGGATTGATGTGGATCAGACCGCAGCGCGGCTGCGCTGCGGGCCCGGGGAAAATTCCGTATGATTATCCTTGGCGCATGCCGGAGGAGCATGCATGCGGCCGACCAGAGACAGCAGCGATTCAAAAAAGGGTGATGTATGGATAAAGTCTATGCAAGCGCGGCCAGCGCGCTTGAGGGAGTGGTGGCCGACGGGCAGATGATCGGCGTGGGCGGGTTCGGGCTGTGCGGCATTCCGGAGGCATTGATCGCCGCCCTGCGCGATTCCGGCGTCCGCGATCTGACCTGCGTCAGCAACAATGCGGGCGTCGACGGCTTCGGCCTGGGCCTGCTGTTGCAGACGCGCCAGGTGCGCAAGATGATCTCCTCTTACGTCGGCGAAAACAAGGAATTCGAGCGCCAGTACCTGAGCGGAGAACTCGAGCTCGAATTCACTCCCCAGGGAACGCTGGCGGAAAAGCTGCGCGCCGGCGGCGCCGGCATTCCGGCGTTCTTCACGCGCACCGGCGTCGGCACGATCGTGGCCGAAGGCAAGGAAGTGCGGGAATTCGATGGCGAGACATACGTGCTGGAGCGTTCCCTGACGCCGGACGTATCGTTGGTCAAGGCTCATACCGCCGATCGCAGCGGTAACCTGATCTTCCGCAAGACGGCGCGCAACTTCAACCCGAACGTGGCGATGGCAGGCAAGGTCACGATCGTCGAGGTCGAGAATATCGTGGAGGTCGGCGAACTGGATCCCGATCAGATCCATCTGCCCGGCATCTATGTGCATCGCATCGTGCTGAATGCCTCGCCTGAAAAGCGCATCGAACAGCGCACCATCCGCAACGCCTGAGGAGACAAGAAACATGGCATGGAATCGTGACCAAATGGCCGCGCGCGCGGCGCGGGAACTGCAGGACGGCTTCTACGTCAACCTGGGGATCGGGCTGCCGACGCTGGTGGCCAATCATGTGCCGGCAGGCGTGGAGGTCTGGCTGCAGTCCGAAAACGGGCTGCTGGGCATCGGCCCTTTCCCGACCGAAGACGAAATCGATCCCGATCTCATCAATGCAGGCAAGCAGACCGTGACTACGCTGCCGGGCTCTTCTTTCTTCTCCTCGGCGGACTCGTTCGCCATGATCCGCGGCGGCAAGATCAACCTGGCCATCCTGGGCGCCATGCAGGTGTCCGAGAAGGGCGACCTCGCCAACTGGATGATTCCCGGCAAGATGGTCAAGGGCATGGGCGGCGCAATGGACCTGGTGGCCGGCGTGGGCAAGGTGGTGGTGCTGATGGAGCACGTGGCCAAAAAGAAGGACGGTACGGAAGACATCAAGCTGCTGCCGGAATGCACGCTGCCGCTGACCGGCATCGGCGTCGTGGACCTGATCATCACTGACCTGGGCGTGTTCGAGGTCGGCGAGAACGGGCTGAAGGTGCTGGAACTGGCCGATGGCGTATCGCTGGACGAGATCAAGGCCAAGACCGGGGCAAAGCTGGACGTATCCGCGGTTGCATGAGATGACATTGGCGGCGCAAGCGGTGGCGCGTATCGGGCGGTTGCGCGCCGCCATGAAAGAGGCCGGGCTGGACGCTTATGTCGTCCTGTCGGCCGATCCCCATCTGTCCGAATACCTGCCGGACCGATGGGCGTTCCGCGAGTGGCTTAGCGGCTTCGGCGGCTCGGCCGGCACATTGGTAGTGACGGCGTCATTCGCCGGGCTGTGGACCGACAGCCGCTACTGGGTGCAGGCCCAGGGTGACCTCGATGGCACGGGCATTGCGCTGATGCGCGCCGGCCATCCCGACGTTCCCGGCGTATCGGCCTGGCTGGCGCAGAATCTGCAGCGCGGGCAGACCGTGGGTGTCGACGGGCATACGCTGGCGCTGGCCACGCATGCGCAATGGCTGCAGGCGTTCGAGGCGCCGGGGCTGGCGCTGGATACGCGGCATGACCTCGCCGACGCCATCTGGCGGGACCGTCCGCCTGCCCCCCGCGCGCCGGTGGCCGAGCACCTGCCTCCCCATGCCTGCCGCACGCGCCGGGACAACCTGGCCGAGGTCAGGCAGGCCATGGCTGGACACGGCGCCGACTGGCACTGGTTGTCGGCGCTGGACGATATCGCATGGCTGCTGAACCTGCGCGGCAGCGACGTGGATTACAACCCGGTGTTCCTGGCGCATCTGCTGCTCGGGCGGGACGAGGCCCGACTGTTCATCGCGCAAGGCAAGCTGGATGCCGGGCTGTCCGGGCGACTGGCGCAGGATGGCGTCGTCGTGTGCGATTACGCCGATGCCGGTGCGGCGCTGGCCGCGCTCCCCCGGCCGTCCACCCTGCTGGTGGATCCCGCGAGAGTAACGCACGGGGCGCTGGAGGCGGGCGAAGGCTTGACGAGGGTCGAGGCCATCAATCCTTCGCAATTGCTGAAGTCGCGCAAGACGGAGCAGGAACTGCAGAACGTGCGCCAGGCCATGGAACAGGACGGCGCGGCCCTGTGCGAATTCTTCGCCTGGTTCGAGCAGGCGCAGCCGGCCGGCGGCATGACGGAGCTGGCGGTGGACGAGCACCTGACCGCGGCGCGCGCTCGGCGTCCGGGCTTCGTCTGCCCGAGCTTCGGCACGATCGCCGCGTTCAATGCCAATGCCGCCATGCCGCATTACCATGCGACGCCGGCCGCGCATGC
Organism: Paracandidimonas soli; assembly: GCF_004342005.1. GTDB lineage: Bacteria > Pseudomonadota > Gammaproteobacteria > Burkholderiales > Burkholderiaceae_B > Paracandidimonas > Paracandidimonas soli. Next base: position 8,659 of record NZ_SMBX01000015.1, on the reverse strand, counting down.
GATGATCGAGGGCGACGGCCTGCTGCTGATCGATTCCGGCGGGCAGTACCTGGGCGGCACGACGGACATCACGCGCATGGTGGCCATCGGCCATCCGACGGACGAGCAGCGCAAGGACTGCGCCGCCGTGCTCAAGGGCATGATTGCGCTGTCCGGGCTGGTGTTCCCCGAGGGCATTTCGTCGGGCGCGCTCGATGCCGTTGCAAGAGCGCCGATCTGGGCGGCCGGGGCCGATTACGGCCATGGCACCGGACACGGCGTCGGTTATTTCATGAACGTGCACGAGGGGCCGCAGTCGATTTCGCACCGCTCGGCCAACCTGCCCAATACCGCCATGCGCGCGGGCATGATCACCTCCAACGAGCCCGGGCTCTATCGCGACGGGAAGTGGGGCGTGCGCATCGAAAACCTGGTGGCCGCGCGTGTCGAGCGGGAGACGGAGTTCGGCCAGTTCCTGGCCTTCGAGACGCTGACGCTGTGCCCGATCGACACGCGTTGTATCGAAACGTCATTGCTGACGGATGCGGAGCGCGCGTGGCTCAACGCCTATCATGCGGAAGTCAGGAAAAGGCTGGAACCGCTGCTCGAAGGAAATGCGCTGCGCTGGCTGTCGGAGCGCACAGCGCCGATCCGATGATCTATAATTCCAATTTCCCACTGGGCCCGCTAGCCACGGGCTTGCATCAATGACCAAGTACGTATTTGTGACCGGCGGGGTCGTATCCTCTCTCGGTAAAGGCATTGCGGCCGCTTCCCTGGCGGCCATTCTCGAATCCCGCGGCCTGCGCGTGACCATGCTGAAGCTGGATCCCTACATCAACGTGGATCCGGGCACCATGAGTCCCTTCCAGCACGGCGAGGTCTTCGTCACCGAGGACGGCGCGGAAACCGATCTCGATCTTGGCCACTACGAGCGCTTCGTCTCCACCCCCATGCGCAAGGTGAACAACTTCACCACGGGCCAGATCTACGAATCGGTCCTGCGCAAAGAACGCCGCGGTGACTACCTGGGCAAGACCGTCCAGGTCATTCCGCACATCACCAACGAGATCCAGGACTTCGTCGCGCGCGGCGCCAAGGCGGCGTGGGGCGAGCAGACCGACGTGGCCATCGTCGAGATCGGCGGCACCGTGGGCGATATCGAATCGCTGCCTTTCCTGGAGGCCGCGCGCCAGATGAGCCTGCGCCTGGGCCGCAACAATGCGGCGTTCGTGCACCTGACGCTGGTGCCATTCATCCCGTCCGCCGGCGAGCTCAAGACCAAGCCCACGCAGCACTCCGTGCAGAAGCTGCGCGAGATCGGCATCTATCCGACCGTGCTGCTGTGCCGCGCCGACCGTCCCATCCCCGACGACGAGCGCGCCAAGATCTCGATGTTCTCCAATGTGCCGCTGGATGCCGTCATTTCCGTCTGGGATGCCGACTCCATCTACAAGATTCCTTCCATGCTGCACAAACAGGGTGTCGACAGCCTGATCTGCGATGCGCTGAACCTGACGCCGCCGCCGGCTGATCTGGCGGTATGGGATCGCCTGGTGCATGCCATCGAGAACCCCAGGCACGAAGTGCGCATCGGCATGGTGGGCAAATATGTCGATCTTACCGAATCCTACAAATCGCTGACCGAGGCGCTGGTGCATGCCGGCATTCACACGAACTCCCGCGTCGTCGTCGAATACCTGGATTCCGAGGTGCTCGAGAAAGAAGGCACGGACGGCCTGAAGGGTCTGGACGCCATCCTGGTGCCTGGCGGCTTCGGCAAGCGCGGCACCGAAGGCAAGATCGCCGCCATCCGCTATGCCCGCGAAAACGGGGTGCCTTACCTGGGCATCTGCCTGGGCATGCAACTGGCCGTGGTCGAATTCGCCCGCCACGTGGCCGGGCTGGGCGGCGCCAACAGCACGGAATTCGATCCCTCCGCGCCGCATCCCGTGGTCGCCCTGATCAGCGAATGGCAGGACCGCGAAGGCAAGGTCGAACGCCGCGACGCCGATTCCGACCTGGGCGGCACCATGCGCAAGGGCGCGCAGCGCTGCCCGGTGACGCCGGGCACGCGCGCCTATTCCATCTACGGCAGCGAGGTCAACGAGCGCCATCGCCACCGCTACGAAGTGAACAATGTCTATGCCAAGCGCCTGGAAGACGCCGGCATGGTCATCAGCGCCCGCACGCCCACCGAAAACCTGCCGGAAATCATGGAGCTGCCCGATCACCCCTGGTTCATGGGCGTGCAGTTCCACCCTGAATTCACTTCCACGCCGCGCAACGGCCATCCGCTGTTCACCAGCTACATCAAGGCGGCGATCGAGGCCCAGGAAAAGGCGGCGAAGGCCGGCAAGGCCTGATCCGGAGACATGATGCCCGCCCGGGCGGCAGGGGCGGGCATCGTCCGGCGCAGCGCCTTCGAAGCAATGCAATACAAGGAGCATACTCATGCATCTATGCGGTTTTGAGGCGGGACTGGATCATCCGTTCTTCCTGATTGCAGGGCCTTGCGTGATCGAGTCCCGCCAGATGGCGTTCGATACCGCCGGCGTCCTGAAAGAGCTGACGGATGAACTGGGCATCCCCTTCATCTACAAGAGCTCCTTCGACAAGGCCAACCGCAGTTCGGGCGGCTCCTATCGCGGCCCGGGGCAGGACGAGGGACTGCAGATCCTGGCGGACGTGCGCAGCACGCTGAAGGTGCCTGTGCTTACCGACGTGCATACGGTCGAGCAGGTAGATGCCGTGGCGCAGGTCGTCGATGTGTTGCAGACTCCCGCCTTCCTGTGCCGCCAGACCGATTTCATCCATGCCTGCGCGGCCACGCTGAAGCCGGTCAACATCAAGAAAGGCCAGTTCCTCGCTCCGCACGACATGACGCAGGTGGTCGCCAAGGCGAAGGCCGCCGCCGTGCAGGCGGGCGGCGACGGCTCCAACATCATGGTGTGTGAGCGCGGCGCTTCGTTCGGCTACAACAACCTGGTGTCCGACATGCGTTCGCTGGCCATCATGCGCGAAACCGGATGTCCGGTGGTGTTCGACGCCACGCATTCGGTGCAGCTGCCGGGCGGGCAGGGGACCAGTTCCGGCGGGCAGCGCGAGTTCGTGCCGGTGCTGGCGCGCGCGGCGGTCGCCGTCGGCGTGGCGGGCCTGTTCATGGAAACCCATCCCGATCCGGCGCAGGCGCTCTCCGATGGGCCCAATGCGGTGCCGCTGCATGAAATGCGCAGGCTGTTGACATCGCTGCAGGCCATTGATCAGTGCGTGAAGCAGGGCGGCTGGGTATAAGCGGTTTTTTACTTTTTATTTCGTTACCGCGTACCGTCCATAACCTGGGCCGGCGCAGGTACAATCCCGGTTTATCGTCATGGATTTGGCGCTGTCGGGCGCCAGGCCCCGGCGGCTGAATCAGAGGCCGGAACCGATACGGAGGCAGCGCATTCCGGGCCGGTTTCGCGGGAAGACAACCATCCTTTCAGGCAGGACAACCAATATCATGAGTGCAATTGTAGATATCATCGGGCGTGAAATTCTGGATTCTCGCGGCAACCCCACAGTCGAGTGCGACGTGCTGCTGGAATCCGGCGCCATGGGCCGCGCATCGGTGCCTTCGGGCGCCTCTACCGGCACGCGCGAAGCCATCGAATTGCGCGATGGCGACAAATCGCGCTATCTGGGCAAGGGCGTGCTGCGCGCCGTCGAGAACCTGAATACGGAAATTTCCGAGGCGCTCAACGGCCTGGATGCGCAGGAGCAGACGTTCGTCGACCGCACCCTGATCGACCTGGACGGCACCGAAGACAAGAGCCGCCTGGGCGCCAATGCCATGCTGGCGGCCAGCATGGCCGTGGCCCGCGCCGCGGCTGATGACTGCGGCCTGTCCCTGTACCGCTATTTCGGCGGCAGCGGCCCCCTGCAGATGCCGGTTCCCATGATGAACGTGATCAATGGCGGCGCGCATGCCAACAATATGCTGGACCTGCAGGAATTCATGATCCTGCCGGTGGGAGCGAACAGCTTCCGCGAAGCCCTGCGCATCGGCGCCGAGATCTTCCATGCGCTGAAGAAGCGCATCCACGACCAGGGCATGTCCACGGCCGTGGGCGATGAAGGCGGCTTTGCGCCCAACCTGGCCAACCACGAAGCGGCCATCCAGTTGATTCTGCAGGCTATCGAGGATGCCGGCTACGAGGCCGGCTCGCAGGTCGCCCTGGGCCTGGATTGCGCCAGTTCCGAGTTCTACCGCGACGGCAAGTACCACCTGGCCGGAGAGGGCGGCATCAGCCTGAGCTCGGCCGACTTCGCCAACCTGCTGTCGGCATGGTGCGACAAGTATCCCATCATCTCCATCGAGGACGGCATGGCCGAGGACGACTGGGCCGGCTGGAAGATCCTGTCCGAACAGCTCGGCCGCAAGGTGCAACTGGTGGGCGACGACCTGTTCGTGACCAACACCAAGATCCTGAAGCGCGGCATCGACGAAGGCATCGCCAACTCCATCCTTATCAAGATCAACCAGATCGGCACCCTGACGGAAACCTTCGCCGCCATCGAGATGGCCAAGCGCGCCGGATATACCGCCGTCATTTCGCATCGTTCGGGCGAAACCGAAGACTCCACCATTGCCGACATCGCCGTGGCGACCAACGCGATGCAGATCAAGACAGGTTCCCTGTCGCGTTCGGACCGCATGGCGAAGTACAACCAGTTGCTGCGCATCGAAGAAGAACTGTCCGAAGTCGCGTCCTACCCCGGCCGCGATGCCTTCTACAATCTGCGGTAATCCCATTGTTGCGCCCGGTCCTTGCGGCCGGGCGCATGAGTACCGTTTCCCATGCGCCTGCTCTTCCTTGCTCTGACATTGCTGACGCTGATGCTCCAGTATCCGCTATGGTGGGGCAAGGGCGGCTGGTTGCGTGTGCGCGAACTGCAGGCGATGCAGGTGGCGCAGCAGGAAACCAACCAGGCCCTGATGGCGCGCAATGCCGCGCTGCAAGCCGAGGTGCAGGATCTGCGCTCCGGCACGCAGGCGCTGGAAGAACGCGCCCGGGGCGAAATGGGCATGCTGAAAGAAGGGGAAATCTTCGTCCAGTTCCTGGAGCCGGGCGAGCCGGAGCCGCAACTGCGGCCGGTGCAGCAGCCGCACAGGCGTCCCGGACGTTGACGATACAAAGATACGAAACCCATGCCGCATGAACGGCATCCGGCCGTCGGACGTCCATCATTCCAATATCCGAGAAAGCACCATGATCATCAAGCCCCGCGTACGCGGATTCATTTGTGTGACAGCGCATCCCGCGGGTTGCGAAGCCAATGTCAGGGAACAGATCGCCTATGTGCGCAAGCAGGGGGACGTTGCGGACCGCCCCAAGCGCGTGCTCGTGATCGGCGCCTCTACAGGCTACGGCCTGGCGGCCAGGATTACCGCCACTTTCGGCTGCGGCGCCGATACGCTGGGCGTGTTCTTCGAGCGGCCGGGCGAAGGAAGCAAGCCAGGCACGGCGGGCTGGTACAACAGCGCGGCCTTCACCAGGCTTGCCAATGAGGCGGGCCGCTATGCGGGCAATATCAATGGCGACGCTTTCTCCGATGCGGTGAAGGCGCGCACGATCGAGATGATCAAGGCCGACCTGGGACAGGTGGACCAGGTGGTCTACAGCCTGGCATCGCCCCGGCGCCTGCATCCGCACACAGGAGAGCTTTTCTCTTCCGTGCTCAAGCCCATCGGCCAGAGCATCAACCTGCGTGGGCTGGATACCGACAAGGAAATAATCCGCCACACCTTGCTGGAGCCGGCGACCGAGAAAGAAATCGCCGATACGGTTGCCGTCATGGGCGGCGAGGATTGGCAGATGTGGGTCGATGCCTTGCTGCAGGCCGGCGTGCTGGCGGAAGGGGCGACCACGACGGCTTTCACCTATATCGGGGACGAGATCACGCACGGTGTCTATTGGGACGGCACCATCGGTGCGGCCAAGAAGGATCTCGACCGCAAGGTGCTGGAAATCCGCGCCAGCCTGGCGAAGCTGGGCGGTGACGCGCGTGTTTCCGTGTTGAAGGCAGTGGTGACGCAGGCCAGCGCCGCGCTGCCCATCATGCCGCTGTACCTTTCGCTGCTGTTCAGGCTGATGAAGGAGCGGGGCACGCACGAGGGCTGCATCGAACAGGTATACGCGCTGTATCGCGACAGTCTTTGCAGCGATACGCCGATACTGGACGACGAGGGCAGGATGCGCGTGGACCAGTGCGAACTGGATCCCGCCATCCAGAAGCAGGTCGAAGCGCTGTGGGATACGATCGATACCGATAACTTCCGCGAAAAAACCGATTACATCGGCTACAAGACGGAATTCCTGCGTCTGTTCGGCTTCGCCATGGAAGGCGTGGACTATGATGCGGATGTGTCTGCCGAGGTAAGCATTCCCGGCCTGGTCCAGGTCTGATCGGCCGGCTTCGCGCGGGAGGCCTCGCTTCATGATAGCCCCAGCCTTGCCATGTGTCTCGCCGTTCTTGCGCTGAATACGCGCCCCGACCTGCCTCTGCTGATCGTCGCCAATCGCGACGAGTACCATGCGCGCCCCAGCGCCCCGGTTCGGCCCTGGGAGGATCCGCCGGGCATCTATGCCGGCAGGGATCTCGCCGCCGGCGGCACCTGGCTGGGCATCACGCGGCAGGGCCGCTACGGTCTTATCACCAACTACCGCGATCCGGCGCACGTCGTTCCCGACGCGCCCAGCCGCGGTGCGCTGGTGCTGGACTACCTTGCAGGCGGGGATGCGCCTCTCGATCATGCCCGGGCTGTGCTCGAGTCGGGAGGCCGCTACAACGGCTTCAATCTCATCGTCGGCGATGCCTCCACTTGCGCCCTTGCCGCCAACCGTTCCGGCGAGCCGGCCAGGCTGCTCGACTCCGGCCTGTACGGACTGTCCAATCGATTGCTGGACACGGCGTGGCCCAAGCTCTTGCGCCTGCGCCAGGAGGTCGGACACATGCTGCGGCAAGGCGGCCAGCCGGATGCGGGCGGGTTGCTGGACCTGCTGGCCGACCGCACGCCGGCCCCGGACGACGCCTTGCCCGACACAGGGGTGGGATTGGAGCGCGAACGCCTGCTGTCACCCATCTTCATCGCCGGCGAACACTATGGCACCCGTTGTTCCACTGTGATTGCCGTGCATGCGGACGGCAGGATTCGCATGAGCGAGAGGCGCTTCGGACCGGGCGGCGCGGTGGAGGGAGAAAGCCGCTGGGAGTTCCTGCGCGAGCGCTGATGAAAGAGGGCAGGGAGTCTGCGTAGCGGGCGAGATGTGAGGCCCTTTTTACCGCGGCCGCCCCAAGGTAAAAACGCCCCCTTGGGGATGAGCCCGGACACAGGACAGTCCTCTGCGGACTGTCCCGTGCCTGGCGAATCCGAGCGGCATGCAGGCCGCGAGGTGGAGCGCAAGCCGAAGGCGCAGCGTGGGGGCCCTTCTTCACATGCCTGTTTCGCACACGGGGAACTCATCCTCCCCGGGAAGAGGCTCGCCCGGCGGAGTGGATGGCTCCGTGCCGTGGCCGCCAGGCAATGGCGCCTGCTCATCCGGGAGGGGAGGCGTGGGGCTGGAACCGCCGGAATCCGGTCCGCCAGGAGTTGGGTCCGTAATCGCTTGCTGGGGTTGCAGGCACCAGCCGCCGGAACAGGAAAAGGCGGGCGGCTTAGCCTCGGCGGCCGGTGGCAGCTTTGCCGCGCCCATGACGACGCGTCCGTCCGGCAGCCCGGGCCACCGCAGCGGATGGGACTCCATGCCGAGCTGCAGGTAGCGCATCATGGGCAACAGGCCGTGGCGCATGGCCTCGTCGGCGTAGCCGCCGGTTTCCGAGCGGATGGATCGCAGCAGGACGGCGATGCCGGGCAGCAGGGGGCGGTGCAGGTAGGTCAGCCGCAGGCTGAGCGTGTTGGCCTGGTAGATGGTGGGGCCGTCCGGCGGGACAACGGGATTCAAACGATATTGTTCGTACTGGTAATCGTTGTCGATGGCCGGCATGCCCGTGCTCTTGGCAAGAGGCAGGTTCGGCGATCCATACTGGCGGAAGCTGCCCGCGTCCGGCTGCAGGATCTCGATGCGCCATGGCGGCCCGCCGGTTTGACTGCGATGCCGTTGCAGGCTCGCCTGAAGGCGGGCGGCGGCATTTGCGCCCGCGCCGGCATGCAAGGGACGCAGGCCTGTTTCAAAGGCTGCCGCAATGGCCTGTGGGCTGGCATGCTGCGTGCTGCCTGCGCGGGCGGCTTCCAGCAGGGCCAGGCTGACCGCCTGGCGGGTGAACAGCCACCAGGCGGTTTCCAGACCGCCGAGCCCCAGCAGGAAGACGAGAATGGCCATCGGCAGGAACTCGCTCATGGCGCCGCCCTGCTGCGGGCGGTACGGAGAACACGGGGCGTTGGATGGCGGCAGGGGCATGGCACGAGTATGCCGCCGAGCCGGGGCCGCGTCGATTGTGGAAACTGCGCAAGGACGGGAATATCCCCGGGAGCTTGTGTTTATCCCTGCCTGGAGGAAATGGCCGAGGGATCCCGGCCTGAAGATCGGGGTTTGCTTCTTGGCGGGGGGTGCCCCTATGTTCCTTGTCAAGGATTAGGGATAGGTTGAGGTTGATATAAAGCGCCATCGCGCAGCATGGCGAACAGGACATCACAACG
>NZ_SMBX01000014.1 GCF_004342005.1 Paracandidimonas soli | reverse complement strand
CAACACCCCCCGGATCATGGACGACTGGGGGCAGGAATCATGCCGGACCTGGCTGGCCAGAGTCCCGACTATCTCGGGACAGGAAGATAGTAACGAGGGCGAATAGGCTCAATGAGAGCGAGAGCCTTTAATGATGTTTGGATCGGCCGGCGTCAGAAGGGAAGGCCGGGAAATTTCATTCTGAGGGCCGATATGAGTTGCGCGCGCGATTCAATGACGTCCTGGATCGTGACGTCTTGGCTGTTTTTCTCTTGATAGTGCAGGCGTTTTTGGCAATTGTTGTGCTTGACAGCGATAGCGCGTGTCTGGGTATTCGGTTTATGCGTTTGCGTATTCAGTTTATTGTTTTCCGTTAAATCTCCACGACAGCAACTACCGTGCTCGGAAGAGCCGGAGCTTTTGCGAATGCCTTGGGTTTTGGTGAAGTGAGGCCAGCATGATTGCGGGCAAAAAAGACAATTCTAATAATTGTTTTTGGGGCCAATGTGTTTTGACCAATGGGTATTGGCAAAGTATGGCTTCCGGCAAGTATGTGCTTTATCTGCCTTGCTGTAAAGGAATGCTTGGTAACAGTGTTCTTGCAGCGCATTGTCGAAATCGATATGCATGACCGGAACCTGGCTTTGAGCATCCGGCATCGGTGAAGTATATGTTGCCCAGCGATGTTCGCCATCGCCGGCCTAGCGATATGGCGGTGTCCAGGTTACATCTTTTATGGGGCCGGCAGAGGGGAACCGCCCGCCTTCGTATTGCCGCTCCATGCAATCTGCGATACAAATAGCCTTAGCATTTTTGTGGATTTGAACAATGTCGATTCAAAGGTTTGGCCGATATGGCATGGCCCTGTGTCTTGTCGGGCTCGTTTCGGGGTGCTCCATGCTGGGCTTCGGGGAAACAGAGCAGGAAATGGAAGAGAACAGATGCAAGCTCAACCCCAAAAGCTGCATGTATGAAGGCTCGTACGAACCGGGAGAAAGGCAGTATGCCGAAGAAGAAGCCAGGCGCTTGAACAAGGCGGCTTCCGAAAGGCTGCGCCGCAACAGGCTGTAGGCCTATTGGCCGGCCACAAGGAGACAGGCATGAAAGTTGATGATGTAGTGATGGAAAGCTATCGAAATCGCAGTTATGCCGTTCACTGCCAGCCGTCCCACGACAAGCAGGGCAGGTGGAGCGTCTGGGTGGAGGTCTTCGACGGCGGCAATGGGCAAGGCGAACATGGCGAGTTGCTGATGTCCGCGGAGCATCAGTACACCTTTGCCTCGCAAGAAGAGGGCCTGCATGCCGGCGCCCGGTTGGCAGAGCAATTGATCGACGTCGAGGGCTGATCCCGCCGGCAAGGATAGGTGGGCATTTCGTGATCAGAGAGTCGCCAGTCCGCGCCGGCGCTGGCTTTGGAGCATGTACTCTACGGATACCCCCAGGGTTATTCACAGACAGTGGGGATAAGTGACGGATGCCCGGAATCAAAAGCCGGTCGCGTAGTCGATGATGGCTGGCATGCGGCGATGCTAAGATCTGCGCTGGATAGGCAACTCACTCTGATCAGGAGCACGCAATGAAGACCAGCGCAAGAAACCAGTTCGAAGGCAAAATCAAGGCAATCCGCACGGGCGCGGTCAATGACGAGATCGTGATCAACGTATCGCCCAATCGTGATATCGTCGCCATCATCACCGGCGACAGCACGAAGAAGCTGAACCTCGCGGAAGGCTCCGATGTTGTCGCTCTGATCAAGGCCTCATCCGTCATTCTGGCTGCGGACTCCAATGGACTGGTCTTCTCGGCCCGCAACCAGTTTTCCGGTTCGGTGACGGTGGTCAGCAAGGGCGCTGTCAACTCGGATATCGTGATCGACGCAGGCGATGGCGTGCAGATCGGAGCGATCATTACCAACACAAGCCTGGACAACCTGGGTATCAAGGCGGGCAGCCAGGTGACGGCGATCTTCAAGGCTTCCAGCGTTATCGTCGCCGCCAAGGCCTGACGGTTACGGCAAGGCGCAGTCCGGGCATCAGCCCGGTTGCGCCGATGCCTGCTGCCCTGGAATTTCGGTCATGGTGTTGCCGGACAGGGCGGCGCTCAAGCTGTATGTCGGTGTGAACGTATGCGCTTGAGCCATGGGCCAGGCAGTACGGAAAATGGTCTGGCGGAATTTGCCTTCCAGCAGCTCGCCTTTCTCCAGATCGGGAAACAGCGCCGACAGCACGCGAATCTCTCCATTGGCCAGACGCTGCGCGATATGGTGCGGGCGCAATTGGTTCGGGTGCGGAAGGCCGGCGGCCTCCAGCAGTTCGGCCAGCGCCTTCAGGGTATTGCGGTGGTAGTTTGCAACCCGCACTGATTTGTTCTCCACGACCAGCGCTTTCTGGCGCTTGGGGTCTTGCGTGGCGACGCCGGTGGGACATCGCCCGGTGTGACAGGTCTGGGCCTGAATGCAGCCGATGGCGAACATGAAGCCGCGGGCGCTGTTGCACCAGTCTGCGCCCAATGCCATGGCTCGCACCATGTCGAAGGCGCTGATGATCTTGCCGGATGCACCCAGCTTGATCTTGTCGCGCAGGCCGATGCCGACCAGTGTGTTGTGCACCAGGCGCAGGCCTTCGCGCAGCGGCGTTCCGACGTGATCGACGAATTCGATGGGGGCAGCGCCTGTACCGCCTTCGGCGCCGTCCACGACGATGAAGTCTGGCGTGATGCCGGTTTCCAGCATGGCTTTGGCGATGGCGAACCACTCCCACGCGTGACCGATGCACAGCTTGAAGCCGGTGGGCTTGCCGCCGGAAAGCTCGCGCAGCCGGGCGATGAACTGCAGCAGTTCGATCGGTGTGGAAAACGCGCTGTGATGCGCAGGCGAGTTGCAGTCGATGCCAACGGGAATGCCTCGTGCGGCGGCGATTTCCGGAGTGACTTTCGAGCCGGGCAGCATGCCGCCATGGCCCGGCTTGGCGCCTTGGGACAGCTTCAACTCGATCATCTTGACGCAGTCCTGGCGGGCGCGTTTGGCGAAGACCTCTTCCGAAAAATTGCCGTGGCCATCGTTGCAGCCGAAATAGCCGGAGCCGATATTCCAGATCAGGTCGCCGCCGTGGGCGGTATGGTAGCGGCTGATGCCGCCTTCTCCGGTATCGTGGGCGAAGCCGCCCATGGCCGCGCCTTTGTTCAGGGCCAGCACGGCATTGGCCGATAGAGCGCCGAAGCTCATGGCGGAAATGTTCAATACCGACATGTTGTACGGCTGCGTGCAGTCAGGCCCGCCGATGACAGTGCGGAAATTGCTGTCGGCGATGACCGAAGGCTCGAAGGAGTGGTTGATCCATTCGTAGCCTGCCTTGTAGACATCGCCTTGCGTGCCGAAGGGACGCTTGTCGATTTCCTGTTTGGCGCGCTGGTACACCAAGGAGCGATCCACCCGTGAAAACGGCAATTGCTGCGTGTCGTCCTCGAAGAAATACTGGCGTATCTCCGGGCGTATCGATTCGAAGAAGAAGCGCAGATTGCCGAGAATGGGGTAGTTGCGCCGGATGGCATGGCGGATTTGCGTCAGGTCGTAGAACCCCAGGCAGCTCAGCCCGGCGCAGATCAGTGCGGGAAGCAGCCACCATAGGCTTCCGGTCAGGGCCAGCAGGAAAAACAGAACCGTCAGTCCGATGGCCAGGTACAGCGTCGTATGGCGTGTCAGCATACGTTTCATGGTGCACTCTTTTCCAGATTCGATTATCGAGGATCATAGCAAGCCAGTGAACATAATTGGACGACTGCCAGCCGTTTGGCTTGTGGCAGGCCAGTTTGGCCGGAAATGGGCGACAGTTTGTCGGTAGTACACTGAACAGCCACGGATCGAACTTACAGAGACGGGATGAGTCCATGAGCGAACAGGCGGTTTTCCAGGTATTGCTGCATGAGTGGCAGGAGTGCGAGGTGCAGGCATCCCTTGTGCGAAAGATCGTCTTCATCGACGAGCAGGGCGTCAGCCTGGAAGAAGAGATGGATGGTCGCGACGACCAGTGCGTGCATGCCGTTGCCTGGTCCGGCAACACGGCGGTCGGCACGGGGCGCTTGCTGCCCGAAGGCAGCATAGGACGGATGGCTGTTTTGCGGGAGTATCGCGGCCGAAAGGTTGGAAGCCTGCTGTTGACGGCCCTGGTCGAGTCCGCCAGATCGAAGGGATACGCCCAGGTGTATCTCGCGGCGCAGGAGCATGCCCTGCCGTTTTACCTGCGGCACGGATTCATACCCGAAGGAGAGCGGTTTTTCGAGGCTGGCATAGCGCATGTAATGATGCGCAGGCATTTGTCCGGAACGAAGACGCAGGCGCCTGCCGCAAAGGAATAGCGGCAGTCGCGCCGTGTCGGGACGGCTCAGGCGGCCTGCGCATGTTCGATCAGCAGTTGGACGGACACCCGGTTGTTCCAGACATTGCGATCCAGCCGGTAGGCGACCCGGACATGCTCCGGCAGCGCCTCGGCATGGTTGAACCAGATGGCGTCGAAGCGCTGGTGGCCGCGCTCCAGTTGCAGCTTCAGGTGCTTTTCCTTGAGCAGGCGCTGCTGTACGACGCGGAACTCGTCCAGGAACACGGGAGGGGGGAAACCCGCGCCCCATACCTGCTGCTGCAGCAGCATGGCGACGTCGGCATTGGCATAGCCCGTATCCAGCGAGCCGTCGGTTTCTATGACGGGATCGAAAGAGGATTTTCCGGTCATGGTCTGCACGGCTTCGTCGAAGTGGCGCACGAAGTCGTCGTAGGCGTCTTCCCGCAGACTCAGGCCCGCCGCCATTGCGTGGCCGCCGAATTTCAGGATCATGCCGGGCCGGCGCTTGCTGACCAGGTCCAGCACATCGCGCAGGTGCACGTCGGGAATAGAGCGTCCGGATCCGCGCAGTTCGCCTTCGTCGGATCGGGCGAACGCCAGCGTGGGCCGCCAGTAGGTTTCCTTCAGGCGCGAGGCCACCAGGCCGACGACGCCCTGGTGCCAGTCGGGATGGTACACGCAGACGCTGGCGCCTATGGCGGGCTGGGACTGTTCGATGGAGGCCAGCGCTTCTTCGCGCATGCCCAGTTCGATGGTGCGGCGTTCGCGGTTCATGCCGTCCAGCTCGCGCGCAAGTTCCAGCGCATGGCCTTCGTCGTCCGTGGTGAGGCAATGGATGCCGATGCTCATGTCCGCAAGGCGGCCCGCTGCATTGATACGCGGCCCCAGGGCAAAGCCCAGGTCGAATGCGCTGGCTTCGCGAGGCTCGCGCGCCGCCACGGCGAACAGGGCGCGGACGCCGGCCTGCATCTGCCCGGCGCGCATTTTCTGCAGTCCCTGGGTGACCAGCAGGCGGTTGTTGGTGTCCAGCTTGACTACGTCGGCCACGGTGCCCAGTGCCACCAGATCCGCCAGCGCATCCAGGCGCGGCCCTCCATTGGCCGGAAAGACGCCGCGCCGGCGCAGCTCCGCGCGCAGCGCCAGCATGACGTAGAAGATCACGCCGACCCCGGCCAGGTTGCGTGAGGGGAAGCCGCAGCCGGGTTGGTTGGGGTTCACGATGGCGAGAGCATCGGGCAATGTGTCGCCTGGCAGGTGGTGGTCGGTGACGACGACCTGCATGCCTGCGGCATTGGCGGCGGCCACGCCGTCCACACTGGCGATGCCATTGTCCACGGTCAGCAGCAGGTCCGGCTTGCCTGAGGAATGAGCCAGCGCCAGCTCGACCACGGCGGGCGACAGGCCGTAGCCGGTCTCGAAGCGGTTGGGCACCAGGAAGTCGACGATGGCTCCCATGGAGCGAAGGCTGCGCAGTGCGACTGCGCAGGCGGTGGCGCCGTCGCAGTCGTAGTCGGCGATGACCAGGATGCGCTTGCCTTGCGCGATGGCGTCGGCCAGCACGCTGGCTGCCACTTGCGAATGCGTCAGGCCCGATGGAGGCAGCAATCCGTTCCAGGCGTATTGCGCTTCGGCGGCGGAGGTGAGACCGCGCGCCGCCCACAGGCGGGCCAGCAGGGGGTGGATGCCGTCGCGTTCCAGCGCCTGGCTGGCGTGATCGAATGTGGGCCGTATGACCAGGACGGGGCTTACCACCATGAACTCCAATTGTCGGAAGAGGGTTTGAAAAAGCGCCCCCACGCTGCGCCTTCGGCTTGCTGCCCCCCGAGGGGGCGTTTTTTGCCTTGGGAGCGGCCCGGCGGCAAAAATTTCCGCCACCAGCGTCTGTCGGGCGTGATCTCCACGATGCGCTCGCGGCCTGTCAGCACCAGCCGTTCGGGCGTGGATTGTCCGGCAGGCGCGAAGACCGTCTGCTCCAGATGGCCCAGCGTGGCGATCCAGCCGCCCCAGTCCTGCTTCACAGTGTATTCGTAGAGCGCATCGTATATGGCGTATTCCTGGGCGCCGGGCGCGCTCAGCTGTTGCCTGCTGGCGCCGCCAAACAGCCAGAGGCCATTGATGGGCGGCAATCCCTGTTGCGCGCGCTCGTCATTGACCGGATGGTTGAACCAGCTCATCTGCAGCTCATTGAACAGCCGCCGCCAGGGACGGGTGTCTTCCTGCTGCGTCCACCAGTCGTTGACCGAAGTGATGGAGACCAGCTCGGGGCTGGCGAAGGACGGAGCGAAGCCGGCGGGAGGGCTGATGCGCCATCGGCTCGTGGTATGCGCATGGACGATGAATCCTGTACCTTCGAACAGCAGCTTGGCGTTTTCCAGCAGCGCGGCGCTGTGCGCGTCCGTGATGGACAACTGGGCCGCTGGAATCAGCACGGCGCCGTCTCGCGACGGCGCGATATGCGTCAGTTCGGCCAGCCAGATGTCCTCGGCATCGGGCAGCGTCGATTCTTTCAGCCATAGCGGGCCCAATCCGGAAGCCAGGGCTTGCCCGCCGCGGGGAGCGAAGCCCTGTTCGCGCAGCAGCCATTGCTCGAATGGCGTGCAGCGGGCATCGGCGGTCGGCGCAGGAGTCATGGTTGCGCGGCCGCCAGCCAGCCAGCGGGCCAGCGTCGGCGCTGCCGAGGAAAGGTGCTTGGAAAGTTCGCGCGCCTGAGGCTGCTCAGGCAGTGCGCCGGGTAGGACGATCTGCATGGGATGAATTGTAGTGTGATTCCCGAAATTGCGAGGAGGCCCGGACGATCACCGTACAATGCGGCTTGATCGCATGCAAGGCGCTATGATGCAGCCTTGTCCCGGGATTGATATCGGAAATTTCCTCAAATGGTGATCCATGTCGTATGAGTTCTGGATAGGCGCGCGTTATGCGGGCCTGTCGCGGGGTCGCAAGCGCTCGGCGCGCGGCGACCGCTTTGTGTCATTCATCGCGGCCAGCTCCATGATGGGCATCGCCCTGGGCGTGGCTGCGCTGATCGTCGTGCTGTCGGTGATGAACGGTTTCCAGACCCAGGTCAGGGATCGCATGCTGTCGGTGCTGCCGCATCTGGAACTTTATGCGCCGCGCTCGTCGGCCGATCAGGTGCTGGCGGAATGGAAGGATCTGGCAAACATGGCCAAGGAAAACACGCAGGTGCGCGGTGCGGCGCCGTTCGTTGCGGCTCAGGCCATGCTGGCGCGCGGCAGCGCGCTCAATGGCGTGCAGGCGCGCGGCATCGATCCGCGGTACGAGTCCGATGTGTCGGACCTGGCGGGCCAGATGGCAAGCGGCAGGCTGTCGGACCTGAAGTCGGGAAGCTTTGGCGTCGTGTTGGGGTCGCAGCTTGCCGGCAGCCTTGGCGTGGGGGTCGGCGACACCTTGCTGCTGCTTGCGCCGCAAGGCTCGGTATCGCCGGCTGGGTTCACGCCGCGGATGCGCCAGATGACGGTGGTCGGCACGTTTTCCACGGGCTACTACGAATATGACGCATCGCTGGCCTTCCTGAATGCCGAGGATGCAGCCAGGGTGTTCCGCGACAGCGGAGCGGCCGGCGTGCGGCTGCGCATCGCCGACATGCACCGCGCGCCAGCGGTGGCGCAGCAATTGCGCGGACAACTGCCGCAGTCGCTGTATGTGCAGGACTGGACGCAGAACAATCGTACCTGGTTCGCCGCCGTGCAGACGGAAAAGCGCATGATGTTCCTGATTCTGACACTGATCGTGGCAGTGGCCGCGTTCAACCTGCTGTCGTCGCTGGTGATGGCGGTGAAGGACAAGCAGTCAGACATCGCCATCCTGCGCACGCTGGGCGCCAACCCGGGAGAAATCGCGCGCATCTTCCTTGTGCAGGGCTCCCTGATCGGCGTCATCGGCACGCTGGCCGGCGTGCTGCTGGGGGCGCTGGTCGCTTACAACATCGATGTGATCGTACCCTTCATCGAGAACCTGCTGGGCGTGCAGTTTCTGCCGCAGCAGATCTACTTCATCAGCCAGATGCCGTCCAATCCGCAGGTGGCCGACATGGTGGTCATCGGCGTGACCTCGCTAGTGCTTTCCTTGCTGGCAACTCTGTATCCCAGCTGGCGCGCTTCGCGCCTGCAACCCGCACAGGTGCTGCGCCATGACTGACGCCATGAACAATCCCGTCGTACTCAGCGCGCGCAACCTGAGCAAGCATTACGAAGAGGGCGGCAGCCGCATCGATGTGCTGCGCGATGTCAGCCTGGATGTCTCCAGGGGAGAGATGGTTGCCGTCATCGGCGCTTCCGGTTCGGGTAAAAGCACACTGCTGCACATGCTCGGCCTGCTGGACCGGCCCAATACGGGCTCGGTGCGGATCAACGGCACGAAGACCGATGCGCTCGGCGAAAACGAGCGCAGCCGGCTGCGCAACCAGTCGCTGGGCTTCGTGTATCAGTTTCATCATCTGCTGTCCGAGTTTTCCGCGCTGGACAACGTTGCCATGCCGCTGATCGTGCGCCGCATGAACAGGAACAAGGCGCGCGAGGTAGCGCAGGGCTATCTGGCGCAGGTGGGGCTGGCGGAGCGCATGCACCATCATCCGGGGCAGTTGTCCGGCGGCGAACGTCAGCGCGTGGCGCTGGCCCGCGCCCTGGTGACGCAGCCCGCCTGCGTGCTGGCGGACGAGCCCACCGGCAACCTGGACCGCGAAACGGCGAAGAACATGTTCGACCTGCTCGTCAGGCTGAACCGCGAAGAGGGCACCGCTTTCATCATCGTGACGCACGATCCGGCGCTGGCCGTACTGGCGCAGCGCCAACTGGTCATGGAAAAAGGCAGCCTGGTCGAGGCCTGAACGCCATGCTGATCGATACCCACTGCCACCTGGATGCGCCGGAATTCGATTCCGACCGGATGCTGGTGGCGGCGGATGCTTTGTTGGCGGGGGTCGGGCGCATCGTCATTCCGGCCGTGCACAGGGCCAATTTTTCCGCGGTGCGCGAGCTTGCGCATGCCTTGCCCGAAGGGGCCGGGGCCTATGCGCTGGGCATCCATCCCTTGTATGTGCCAGATGCCGACGAGACGGACCTGGAGGATCTGGATCGCCAGCTTGCCGAGCATGCCGGCGATCCCAGGCTGGTCGCGATCGGAGAGATCGGGCTGGATTTTTTCGTCGATGATTTGAATGAACCGCTCATGCGCGAGAAACAGGAGCGGTTCTACGCGGCGCAGCTGGATATGGCGGTACGCCACGGCCTGCCTGTGATCCTGCACGTGCGCAAGTCGCAGGACGCATTGCTGAAGCAACTGCGCAAGCGCCCGCAGATCGGCGGCATTGCCCACGCCTTTAACGGCAGTTTCCAGCAGGCGCGGCAGTTCCTGGACCAGGGCTTTGTGCTTGGCTTTGGCGGCGCCATGACGTTCGATCGGGCGCTGCAGATCCGCAGGCTGGCGGCGACTCTGCCGGATGAGGCCATCGTATTGGAAACGGACGCGCCCGACATTCCGCCTTCGTGGTTGTCCTTGCCGGGTGAAGCGAAGGGACGCAACGCCCCCGCGGAACTGGCGCGCATCGCGCAAGAGCTGGCTATGCTGCGTTCGCGAAACGTGGATGAGATCCGCCGGCGGACGACAGTCAACGCCTGTCGGGCCCTGCCCAGGCTGGCGGCGCTGGCATGAGCCTGCTCACAATCCCAGTTCGACCATGCGCAGCAGCCGCATACCCAGGCCGCGTCGCGTCTCGGAAGTTGCGTGCCGCAGCGGTCCGTCGATGATCAGCAGCGCCAGGCCGTGCACGGCCGACCAGGCCAGGAACTCGGCGCCGGGCCGACGCTCGGCGGGCAGTACCTTGGCCTGCACCATCTCATCCAGCGCATAGCCCAGCAGTTCGAAAGGATTGAGCCCTTTTTCGCCCGTGCGTGCCGGATCTGTCGGGACAGCCACGTCGTGCTGGCCGAAGGCGAAAGCCGTACGGAACCAGCCGGTTTCGGCTTGCGCAAAGCCAAGGTAGCCGCGGCCCACCGCCGCCAGCATGTCGCGCGCGCGTTCCACGGGGTCGGCCAGTGCTTCGGCATGCCGCAATTCGGCTTCGATGGCGCGCGCCAGGGCGCCAAGCGCCGCCGCGCGCACCGCCTCGAACAACGCCTGGTGGTTGGCGAAATGGCGGTATGCCGCGTTGGGCGCCACGCCGGCGCGGCGCGTGACCTCGCGCAGCACCAGGGCCGGAGGACCTCCCTCGCGCACCAGCGCCAGGCCTGATTCGATCAGGGCGGCACGCAGGTCGCCGTGATGATAGGTGGCTCGGGAGGCGGGGGGCTGGACAGCGGCCATCGGATACAACTCCATGCATTTTTCATGTGGACAGTGTCCATTCTAGCCTCTAGCATTGATGTGTACGTTGTACACACCTGGCCACGCGCGCAAGCCTCGGCCTTCAGGCCGAGGTCGAGCGAGGCAGTATCCATGCGGCGCCGAAGACGCCCCCGTCTTGGGCCGGAGTTCTTCACTGCCGGAGCCGGCTCTCCGATAGGGGTTCCGGCGGCAGGGCGTCCTACACAGAGGAGATCTCCATGTCGTTCACGCCTTATCTCAATTTCGACGGCGACTGCGCCGAAGCCTTCGCTTTCTATGCCGAACTGTTCGGCGGCGCCATCGTCTACCAGGCCACTTTCGGTGAAATGGAGTCCATGGAAGGCATGCCTCCGCTGCAGGAAGAGGCCAGAAACCGCATCATGCATGCGCAACTGCAGCTTGGCGGCGGACGGCTAATGGGTTCCGATGCTTTTCCCGGAGGCGATGAAGCCTGCGGCGGGCCCTATCAGCGGCCCCAGGGCATGTGGGTGTCCGTCGAGGCTGGGGATGCGGCGCAGGGCAAGCGCTTCTTCGACGGCCTGGCGCAGGGCGGGGAAATCCACATGCCCTACGCCGAGACCTTCTGGTCGCCGGGCTTCGGCATGGTGCGCGACCGCTTCGGCATTCTCTGGATGGTTAATGTGCCGGGCCAGGATGGCTGAGGCGGTAAGAGTTGAGGGTCATTTAGAGTCCGTACTTTCCGAGCCGGCTATTTTCCTCTCCGGACCGCTTTTCGCGCGGTAGTCCGCGGATACCATGCCTGTTTTCTATATGCTCCGCGCTGGCTGAGCATGGAGCTTGGTGGCTTGGATGGAAAACAAGCGCTTCCCCTTGGGCCGCAGTTGCCTGGCCGTCAGCCTTGCGTCGATCGGTTTGGTTGTGTTCCTGCCGGCGCAGCCGGTCTTGGCGCAGTGGCTGTCCTGGTGCGTGGCGGCGGCCGTGCTCGCTGTCGCGGCCAGCTGCGGCGCGTGGCTGCTGAGGCCCGGGCAGGCGTCGTTCTGGTGCATCGCCGCCGCCTTGTGGCTGCTGTGCATTGCCGTATCCGTGTCGCTGACAGCATGGCGTGTTGATACGCGTGTCGCGGATGCTTTGCATCCGGATGACATCGACAAGGTTTCCAGAGTGGAGCTGCGCATCGTTGGCCTGGTCCGGGAGTCGTCGCAGAACCGCAGCGTGGAGGCCGAGGTGCTGGACTCCATGCCGAAGGGCGTTCCCCGGAGCATTCAAATCTCCTGGTCCGCGCAAGGCTGGCAAGGCCCATACGGCGGCAATGCGCCGGCTGCGGATTTTCCCGCGCTGCTGCCGGGGCAGGTCTGGCGCATGGCGTTGAACCTGCGGCCGCCGTCGGGCGCGCGCAATCCGCACGGATTCGACTACGAGGGCCATGCTTTTGCGCGAGGCGTCAGGGCGCAGGGCAGCGTGCGGGGCAGTCCCGTCCTGCTGCGCGACGAGCCGTTCCACAGTATCGAAGTCGTGGCGCAGCGTACGCGCTACCTGGTGCGGGAGAGGATGCGCGCTTATCTGGAAGGCATGCGCTACGGTCCGGTGCTGCTGGCGCTGGCCATCGGCGACCAGGCTGGAGTGCGGCCCAGCGACTGGCAGGCCTTCAACCGCGCAGGCATCAGCCATCTTATCGCCATCAGCGGATCCCATATCACGATGATTGCCGCGCTCGGCGGAATCGCCATGTTCTGGCTTTGGCGGCGGCTGCGCTGGAAAGGCGTCTGGCTGGCGGAGCGCATGCCTGCGCAGGTGGCGGCGGCCATGTCGGCGCTGCTGGTGGCATGGCTTTATTGCCTGCTGGCGGGCTGGGGGGTGCCTGCGCGGCGCACCTTCCTGATGCTGGCGGTCATTGCCACGGCCTATGCCGTTCGGCTGCAACCGGGATCGTCACGCATCCTGCTGCTGGCGGCGTGGCTGGTGGTGTGGATGGATCCTTGGGCGCCGATGGCCAGCGGCTTCTGGCTGTCTTTTGGCGCCGTCGCCATTCTCATGCTGTATGGGAGTCGCAAGGATGGGGGCGAGCCGGCATCGCAGCCGTGCTGGGTGCGGTGGCGCAGGGCGCTGCTGTTCGCTTGCGGCCTGCAGCTTGCCGTGTCCTTTGCCCTGATGCCCGTGCTGGGCAGGCTTTTCCACGAGGTGTCCCTGGTGTCGCCTCTGGCGAATGCCTACGCGATTCCCATCATCAGCCTGCTGGTGACTCCGCTGGCCCTGCTTTTGGCGGCAGCATCCGCGATGCCGGGCATGACGGTGGCGGCGGAGTGGCTGGCGATATCCGGGCACCAGATCCTGGCATGGATGATGATCCCGACGGATGCCCTGGTGATGCTTCCCGCGGCCAGCATCGCTACGGCGGCCGTGCCGTGGGCGATCACCCTGCTGGCGATCGGGGGCGTGGTGCTTGCGCTCATGCCTTGCGGCCCGCGCATCAGGAGAGCTGGCTGGCTATTGCTGCTGCCGGCCATGTTCTGGGAGCCGAAGCGTCCGGAAGAGGGAGGCTGGCGCATGGCCGCGCTGGACGTAGGGCAAGGTTCCGCCATCGTGATCCAGACGCGCCGGCATGCGTTCCTGTTCGATGCGGGCGTGCGCCGCAGTCCGGACAGCGAGGAGGGCTCGCGTACCATTGCTCCTTACCTGAAGGCGCGCGGTATACGCCGCCTGGATGCCATGATCGTATCGCACGACGATTTGGACCATGCGGGCGGCGCGTCGGGAGTATTGCAGTCGCTGCCGGTGCTGCAATCGTACGCACCTTTCGATCTGCAGGCATGGCTGGCGAAGGAAGAGCGTCTTCTGGGCATGCCCCGGGACGCCATTCCCAGGCCAGAAGCGATGACGGATTGCGTGCACGGCATGCGCTGGACGGCCGATGGCGTGAGTTTTTCGGTGATTTGGCCACTGCACGGAAACACGGTCTGGACATCGAGCGCCGGCAAGCCTTCCAAGGCCGACAGCAATGCCAATTCCTGCGTGCTGCTGGTCGAGGGTGAGCATCACAGCCTGCTGTTGACGGGAGATATTGGCGCGGCCCAGGAACGGTTATTGGTGGAGAGGGGACTGGGGCGGGCCGATATCGTGCTGGCCGCGCACCACGGATCGCGAGGCTCCTCCTCCGAGGTCTTGGCGCAGACCCTGCGGGCGCGCCACGTCATAGCGCAGGCGGGCATGTGGAATCGTTTCGGCCACCCGCATCCGGCGGTGGAGCGGCGCTGGCAGCGCGAGGGCGCAGCCTTCTGGCGCACGGACCTGGATGGCGCGGTGAGCGCGGAGTCTTCGAGCCGGGGGCTTTCAGTGACGGCCGAGCGGGTGGATCGGTCTCGCTATTGGCAGCGGTAGGCGCGCAGGCGCCCGGGGTTGCCCATCATTGAAATCTGCCACAGTCCGATTACGATTACGTTAGTTGCTGCGCCTTGGCCTTCTGGCGGCGCACCGTCGTGCTTTCTCCGCCCACGCCCCAGTTGTCCATGTCGACCTCTTCGATGATGACGAACGTGGTGGCAGGATTCTTGTTGAGCACGCGAGCGAGAAGCTGCGTTACCTCCCGGATCAGCTCTTGTTTCTGTTCGACGGTCGGCGCTTCGGAGCCGCCGGTCACTTTGATATTCACGTAAGGCATGAGGGATTCCCGGTGTTGTCGATGTTCATGAGCGGGCGGGCGCGCTGCTCTGGCTCTGGTTCTGGTTCTTGCAAGACTGCCGAACCCTGTCGATAGTTTGCGGCCAAACTTGCGGCGCGGCAAGCCTTCAGCTCTTTCGAGCCTCGCATCATCCCTGTTGCCGGCCTGACTGGCCAGCCGGATCCGCTTGCCAGTCGACGGTACGGCGCACCCGGCGAGGATGGGCCGTCAGCAATTACTGGAAACACAGACGCTACAATCAGGACGTCATACGCTTCAGTGAGTCTTGCCATGCCGGATATCGCAGCAACAGATCAACAGGACAGCCAGCCCAGGCTGGATTACGT
The DNA here is from genome assembly GCF_004342005.1 of Paracandidimonas soli. Taxonomy (GTDB): domain Bacteria; phylum Pseudomonadota; class Gammaproteobacteria; order Burkholderiales; family Burkholderiaceae_B; genus Paracandidimonas; species Paracandidimonas soli. The sequence goes on along the minus strand of NZ_SMBX01000014.1, from coordinate 42,902 downwards.
GACGTGCATCAGTCCGTTCGGCACGCATCGCATGGCGTACTGGGAGTGGGGCGACCCGAGGAATGACCACGTACTCCTGTGCGTGCACGGGCTGACACGCATGGGGCGCGATTTCGACGTGATTGCGCGGCGCCTGTCCGCGCACTACCGTGTCGTTTGCCCCGATATCGTGGGGCGGGGGCAATCCGACTGGGCCATCAATGCTTCCAGCTACGCCATTCCGCAGTATGTATCGGATATCGTGACGTTGCTGGCACGGCTGAGGCCGGCGTCGCTGGACTGGATCGGCACCTCCATGGGAGGGCTGATCGGCCTGGGGTTTGCCGGATCGCTGGCTTTTTCCGAGGCCAACCGGCCCGTGCGTATCGTACCGTCGGAATTGCCGTCCGATGCGGGCCTGCGGCTGGGAAAAATCGTGCTCAACGATGTCGGCCCCAGGCTGGGCGGCAACGGCCTGGAGCGCATTGCGGAGTACGTCGGCCGGCCCGAGAGTTTCAAGGATTTTGCCGAAGCGGTGGAGTACGTCCGCCGGACGTCCGCGGGATTCGGTCGACACACGCAGGCCCAGTGGGAGGCGCTGACGCGCAATGCCTTCCTGTCGCATGACGGGGGCTGGGTGAAGCATTATGATCTGCGTATCGCCGAGCCCATCATGCAGCAGACTCCGCTGGCGCTGCAAGGATCCGAGGCCATCCTGTGGGCGGCCTATGAAAGCATCCGGACGCCGATCCTGCTGGTGCGCGGCCAGGAGTCGGATCTGTTGAGCAGCGCAACCGCCCAGGAAATGCTGGTGCGCAACCCCAATGCGGCCTTGTACGAGGTTCCCGGCGTCGGCCATGCTCCATCGCTGATGCAGGATGAGCAGGTGCAGCGGATAGCGGATTTTCTGCTGGAATAAAGGAGTTTCATCTTGGATGCCGCAACCTGGAAAGTCGATCTGCACAGCCACTCCCTGGTGTCCGACGGGATGCTCACGCCCGGCCAGGTCGCGCAGCGCGCGCATGACAATGGCGTGCGCATGTGGGCGTTGACGGATCACGATGAATTGTCGGGGCTTCCCGCCGCGCGCGAGGTGGCGGAGTCGCTGGGCATGCGCTTCATCGACGGGGTGGAGATCTCCGTGACCTGGTGCCGCCGCACGGTGCACATCGTCGGGCTGAACGTGGACCCGAACAATCTGCTCTTGAGCGATGGGCTGGCCTGGATACGGCAGGGGCGCGTCGAAAGAGCCAGGCAGATGGGCGACCAACTGGCGGCGCTCGGCATGCCCGGATCCTACGAGGGGGCGCTCCGGTACGCGGCGAACCCCTATCTGCTCAGTCGCACGCATTTCGCACGCTATCTGGCGGACCAGGGCTATTGCGCCACCGTCCAGGAAGTGTTCGACCGCTGGCTGGCGGACGACAAGCCCGGCAATGTGCCGATGCAGTGGTCCACGCTGGAGCAGGCGGTGAGCTGGATAGTGGGCGCCGGCGGCAAGGCGATCATTGCGCATCCGGGGCGCTATAAGTATTCCGACATCCAGTTCGACGCGCTGTTCGACGAGTTCCGGCAATTGGGCGGCGTGGGGGTCGAGGTGAATACGGGCAGCCATACGCCGGCGCAGTACGTCGAATATGCACAGGTGGCGCGCCGTTACGGCTTCCAGGCGTCCTGCGGGTCGGATTTCCATGGCGTATCCGAAAGCCGCCTGGACCTGGGGGATCTGCCTCCTTTGCCCAAGGACCTTGTCCCGGTGTGGCAGGATTGGGTATAACGCTGGAAACTCCTGAATTCACTGGAAGGGAAAGGCTTCGCTGTTTTCCCTGGAAAAGGCATGAACAAAGCATTTGTCAAAGAAAACGAAGGGGATGACGACGACGATCTGGACGTGGCGGCGGTAGCCTTGCCGGCCGGATCCAAGAACTACATGACCAAGCAAGGCTACGAGCGCCTGCGCGCCGAGCTGGTCCATCTCATGAACGAGGAACGCCCGGCCGTCGTGCAAACTGTGTCCTGGGCGGCGTCCAACGGAGATCGCTCCGAGAATGGCGATTATCTCTACGGCAAGAAGCGCCTGCGCGAAATCGACCGCCGCATCCGCTTCCTGACGCGCCGGCTGGAAATGGCCGAGGTGGTGGATCCCGCACAGCAGCCCAATCGCGACCAGGTGTTCTTCGGGGCGACCGTGGTCTATTCCGACAAGGCGGGCGAGGAATTCCGCGTGACCATTGTCGGCGTGGACGAGGCCGAGCCGCTGGAAGGACGCATCAGCTGGATTTCCCCCGTGGCGCGCGCGCTGACCAAGGCGCGGGAGGGCGACACCGTGACCCTGCGCACGCCGGCCGGCATCGATGAGCTGGACGTGCTGGAAGTGCACTATCCGGAAACCTGAGAGAGGTTGGTCTTCGTCCCGATGAGCCGTATCCCGCGAGTAATAGCGGGCGAGCGCTGATTGACGCATTGCCGTCCAGCGGGACGCATGGCGCGGAAAGGACAAGGCGCGGCGCAGAATTCCCCGCTGGTTCCAGCAAGCCGCTAAAATGCCGGATTCTCCCTCTTGTTTCCTGTCTGCGCGCCGTGAATTCCATTCTGCATTTCCCCGGTTCTTCCGCCTTGTCCCAATTCCGCCGCGAGCGCCTGCTGCAGCGTTTCTCGCAGCTAGGCCTGCCCGTGGCCGACATCCAGGCCGGTTTCGAGCATTTCGTCTGGCTGGGCGAGTCGCTGGACGCCTCCGAGCATGAGCGCCTCGCCGCGCTGCTCGAGTACGGTACCGAATCCCTCTCCGAGCCAGGCAAGAACGACCTGGTGCTGCGCGTGATTCCCCGCCTGGGCACGGTATCTCCGTGGGCCAGCAAGGCGACGGACATTGCGCACAACTGCGGATTGGCCAAGGTGCGCCGCGTCGAGCGCGGCATCAGCTACCGCATTACGCCGTCGCGCGGCCTGCTGGGCAGCAAGACCATCGAGTCCGCGCAACTGGCGCGGATCGCAGCCTGCCTGCACGACCGCATGACGGAAAGCGTCGTGGACGCTTCGTTCGACGGCCAGGCACTGTTCGCCTCGCTGCCGGGCAAGCCCAAGCAGGTGGTCGACGTGCTGGGCCAGGGCGTCGATGCCTTGTGGAAAGCCAACCAGGAATTGGGGCTGGCGCTGTCGGACGACGAAATCGCCTATCTCGAGCAATCGTTCCGCCAGCTTGGCCGCAATCCCAACGATGTCGAACTGATGATGTTCGCGCAGGCCAATAGCGAGCACTGCCGCCACAAGATCTTCAATGCGCAATGGGTCATCGACGGCGTCGCCCAGGATCGCACGCTGTTCGGCATGATCCGCGAAACGCATGCGGCCCAGCCCAAGGGCACGGTCGTGGCCTATTCCGACAACGCGGCCATCATGGAAGGCGGCGAGGCCTCGGTATTCCGCGCCGATCCCGACTGGGCCAGCCGGCCGGCGGGCGCGGCGCCCTCGGGCTCGGTCTATCGCCGCGAGCAAACCGTGCTGCACACCTTGATGAAGGTGGAAACCCACAACCACCCGACGGCGATTGCGCCGTTCCCCGGCGCGGCCACCGGCGCGGGCGGCGAGATCCGCGACGAAGGCGCGACCGGTCGCGGCTCCAAGCCCAAGGCCGGCCTGACCGGCTTCACTGTTTCGGATCTGCGCTTCTCCGATGCCCTCGAACCCTGGGAGCAGAATCCTGTCGGCGCGCCCGATCGCATCGCCAGCGCGCTGGACATCATGATCGAAGGCCCCATCGGGGGCGCGGCGTTCAACAACGAATTCGGACGCCCCAATCTGCTGGGCTATTTCCGTACCTACGAACAGCCGGCGGGCGGGCGCAACTGGGGCTATCACAAGCCCATCATGATCGCGGGCGGCCTGGGCAGCATCGAACACACGCAGACCAGAAAAGATCCTCTGCCGCCGGGCGCGCTGCTGGTGCAGTTGGGCGGTCCGGGCATGCGTATCGGCATGGGCGGCGGCGCGGCATCCAGCATGAGCGCCGGCGCCAACAGCGCGCAACTGGATTTCGATTCCGTGCAGCGCGGCAATCCCGAGCTGGAGCGCCGGGCGCAGGAGGTCATCGACCGCTGCTGGCAGCAAGGCCAGGCCAATCCCATCCTGGCCATCCACGACGTGGGCGCGGGCGGCTTGTCCAACGCCTTCCCCGAACTGGTCAACGACGCGGGCCGCGGCGCCATCTTCGAATTGCAGCAGGTGCTGCTGGAAGAGTCGGGCCTGTCCGCCGCCGAAATCTGGAGCAACGAGTCGCAGGAGCGCTATGTGCTGGCGCTGTTGCCCGAGGACCTGGCGCGTTTCGATGCCATTGCGCGCCGTGAACGCTGCCCGTACGCCGTGGTCGGCGTGGCGACAGAAGAGCGCCAGCTGCGCGTGACTTATGGCGAAGGCCTGCCGGTGGATCTGGCGAAGTACCTGCCGCAGGAAAGCCTGTCGGCAACGTCGGCCGCGCACGCCGAGGCGGCGGCCGACGAAGGCAGGCCGGTCGACGTGCCCATCGACGTCATCCTGGGCAAGCCGCCGCGCATGACACGCGATGTGCAGCGCCAGGAGCCAGTATCCGAGCAGCTGGACATTATTTCCATCGAGCTGGGCGAGGCTATTTCCCGCGTGCTGCGCCATCCCACGGTGGCCAACAAGACCTTTCTTGTCACGATCGGCGACCGCACGGTGGGCGGGCTCTGCAGCCGCGACCAGATGGTCGGCCCGTGGCAGGTGCCTGTGGCCGATTGCGCGGTAACGCTGGCCGATCACGAAGGCACACGCGGCGAAGCCATGGCCATGGGTGAGCGTACGCCGCTGGCGATCCTGGATGCGCCGGCTTCGGGCCGCATGGCGATCGCCGAGGCGCTGACCAATCTGGCGGCTGCCGATGTCAAGGCGCTCGAAGACATCAAACTGTCGGCCAACTGGATGGCCGCCTGCGGCGCGCCGGGCCAGGATGCCGCGCTGTTCGACACGGTTGCCGCCGTCAGCGCCTGGTGCCAGTCGCTGGGGCTGTCCATTCCCGTGGGCAAGGACTCCCTGTCCATGCGTACCAAGTGGGATGACAATGGCGAAGCCAAGGAAGTGCTGGCTCCCGTCTCCCTCATCATTACCGCGTTCGCGCCGGTGGGAGATGTGCGCAACACGCTGACGCCGCAATTGCGTACAGATGCGGGCGATACTTCGTTGATCCTGATCGACCTGGGGCAGGGCCGGAACCGCCTGGGCGCATCGGTATTCGCGCAGGCATACTCGCAGGTGGGCGATCAGGCGCCGGATATCGAAGATCCTGCGCTGCTGCGCTCTTTCTTTACCGTCGTGCGCGAGCTCACGGACTCCGGCGCCATCCTGGCCTACCACGACCGCTCCGACGGCGGTTTGCTGGCGACGGTAGCGGAAATGGCATTCGCCGGACGTGTGGGTGTGTCCATCAATGTGGATATGCTGACGATCGATCCGCTGACGGAGGATTGCGGCGACTACAAGATCCGTCCCGAACAGGTGGCGTTGCAGCGCAATGAGCTGACGCTCAAGGCCTTGTTCGCCGAAGAGGCGGGCGCCGTGATCCAGGTGCCGCGCGAGCAGCGCGATGCGGTCATGCAGCGCCTGCGCGAAGCCGGCCTGTCGCGCCATTCGCATGTGATCGGCGGGCTGAACGCCCTGGACGAGATCCAGTTCTACCGCGACGGTCAGTGCATCTACCAGGCGCCGCGCGTCGAGCTGGCGCAGCAGTGGAGCGAAGTCAGCCGCCGCATCATGGCGCTGCGCGACAATCCGGAATGCGCACAGGCCGAATTCGATGTGTGGGCCGATGCGAAGGATCCAGGCCTGAGCCCGGTCGTGGCCTTCGATCCCCAGGAAGACATCACCGCGCCGTACATCGCCAAGGGCGCGCGCCCCCGGGTCGCCATCTTGCGGGAGCAGGGCTGCAACAGCCAGGTCGAGATGGCCTGGGCGTTCGATACGGCGGGCTTCGAAGCCTGGGACGTGCACATGACGGACCTGCTGTCCGGCCGCGTGCGCCTGGACGGTGTGCAGGGCCTGGTGGCCGTCGGCGGCTTCAGCTATGGAGACGTGCTGGGCGCGGGCGAAGGCTGGGCGCGCACGATCCGCTTCAATGCGGATCTGCAGGACCAGTTCTCGGCCTATTTTGCACGGCCGGATGTGTTCGCGCTGGGCGTGTGCAATGGTTGCCAGATGATGGCGGCGCTGGCCGGCATGATTCCGGGCGCGGAGCATTGGCCGCGCTTTACGCGCAACCAGTCCGAGAAATACGAGGCGCGCCTGTCGCTGGTGGAAATCCCCGAATCCCCGTCCATTTTCCTGAAGGATATGGCTGGGGCCCGGGTGCCGATCGCCGTCGCGCACGGCGAGGGCTTTGCGAATTTCACGCACCAAGGCGATGCCGCCAACGTACATGCCGCCTTGCGCTATGTGGACAATTACGGCCAGGTGACGGAACGCTATCCGTTCAATCCGAACGGCAGCCCGCAAGGCCTGGCCGGCGTGACGACGGCGGATGGCCGCTTCACGATCATGATGCCGCATCCCGAGCGAGTGACGCGCAATGTGATGATGTCCTGGGCGCCCGAGTCCTGGGGAGAAAAGGATTCCGGAGGCCAGTACACTCCGTGGATGCGCATGTTCCGCAATGCGCGGCGCTGGCTCGGTTGATTTTTTTGCGGCGGTGGAAATCTTTCTTCTGTCGCGTCAGTGTGGCAATATCGGATAGCTGCGCCATCGGACGGCCTGGCCTTCGGCCAGGCTTCCCGCGCCTTCCTCGTCCAGGCGGGCGGCGGGCGAATTCGCGCCGGCTGCGCCGGCGCTCAAACACGCCCGCCGACAACCCCCGCCTTCCCTTCGGAAGCCCGCGGCGTCCTCAAGGACTCCGCTATCCGATATTGCCACGCTGACGCTGGCAGCTGTTTAGACTGGGGCGCTTGGCTTTTTTTGAAGCATCGAGGGCATGCCGATGCTGCTGGATTGGCCTAGCTCCCGGGGTAGGGAAGTTTTCATCGAAACCAGCGAATAATGTTAGAATAGAAAACTACAGCAATATTTCTGATTTCTTGAAGAAACCATGCATTTGAAGACGACGCGAACTACCACCACACGGCTCAACTGAGTGTTGCCGCGTCGATTTTCCTTTGCTCCAGCAGCAAGATAATTCACCTTACAACGCGGCGATTGGCCGCGTTTTTGCTTTGTCAGGACACACGAATGGTTCAGATCACCTTGCCGGATGGCTCCAAGCGAGAGTTTCCCGGTCCCGTCACGGTTGCCGAAGTCGCGCATTCCATCGGAACAGGACTTGGGCGCGCAGCGCTGGGGGGCCGTGTCACCATCGGCGACGCTGAGCCTAAACTGGTCGACACCAGCTACACCATCGGCCAGGACGCGCAGCTTGCCATCGTCACGGCCAAGGACAAGGACGGCCTGGATCTGATCCGCCATTCGACCGCGCACCTGTTGGCCTATGCGGTGAAGGAACTGTTCCCCGACGCCCAGGTCACCATCGGCCCCGTCATCGACAACGGCTTCTATTACGACTTCTCCTACAAGCGCCCGTTCACGCCGGAAGACCTGCAGGCTATCGAGAAGAAGATGACCGAGCTTGCGCGCAAGAACGAAACGGTCACGCGCGAAGAATGGCTGCGCGACGATGCAGTCAAGTTCTTCAAGGGCATCGGCGAAGACTACAAGGCGGAGATCATCGCCTCCATCCCGTCGAACGAAACCATCAGCCTGTACCGCGAAGGCGATTTCATCGACCTGTGCCGCGGCCCCCACGTGCCCTCCACGGGCCACCTGAAGGTGTTCAAGCTGATGAAAGTGGCCGGCGCCTACTGGCGCGGCGACAGCAACAATGAGATGCTGCAGCGTATCTACGGCACGGCCTGGGCGACCAAGGAAGACCAGGCGGCCTACCTGACCATGCTGGAAGAGGCCGAGCGCCGCGACCACCGCCGCATCGGCCGTGAACTGGACCTGTTCCACTTCCAGGAAGAGGCCCCGGGCCTGATCTTCTGGCATCCCAAGGGCTGGATTCTGTGGCAGCAGGTCGAGCAGTACATGCGCGCGGTCTATCGCGACAACGGCTACCAGGAGGTCAAGGCGCCGCAGATCCTGGACCTGTCCCTCTGGAAGAAGACCGGCCACTGGGACAACTATGCCGAGAACATGTTCACGACCGAATCCGAGAATCGCGTCTACGGCCTCAAGCCCATGAACTGCCCGGGTCATGTGCAGATCTACAACGCCGGCCTGCATTCCTATCGCGAGTTGCCCATCCGCTACGGCGAATTCGGCCAGTGCCACCGCAACGAGCCCTCGGGATCGCTGCACGGCATGATGCGCGTGCGCGGCTTCACGCAGGACGACGGCCATATCTTCTGTACTGAAGACCAGTTGCAGGACGAGTGCGCGGCGTTCACGGCGCTGCTCAAGAAGGTATATGCGGATTTCGGCTTCGGCGAGATCCTGTACAAGGTGGCGACGCGCCCGGAAAAGCGCATCGGTTCCGACGAAGTCTGGGACAAGGCCGAGCAGGCGCTGATGCATAGTCTGGAACGCACGGGCTGCGAATACGAGGTCACGCCGGGCGAGGGCGCCTTCTATGGCCCCAAGATCGAATACACGCTCAAGGACGCCATCGGCCGCCACTGGCAGTGCGGCACGATCCAGGTCGATTTTTCCATGCCGCAGCGCCTGGGAGCCGAGTATGTCGACGCCAATGACCAGCGCCGCACGCCCGTGATGCTGCATCGCGCCATTCTGGGGTCGCTCGAGCGCTTCATCGGCATGTTGATAGAAAACCACGCGGGCGCCATGCCCGCATGGCTGGCGCCGGAGCAGGTCGTGGTGTGCTGCATCTCCGATCCTTCCGCGGATTACGCGGCCGAGGTCGCGGCAAGCCTCGTGAAGCAAGGATTCAGGGCGTCTCCGGATTTGCGTGGCGAAAAAATCACTCGTAAAATCCGGGAGCACAGCATGCAGAAGGTCCCGTATATACTGGTGGTTGGCGACAAAGAGCGCGAGGCCGGTACGGTGGCCGTGCGGGGCCGGGGAAATGCGGACCATGGCGTCATGCCGCTGGACCAGTTCATCGCTCGCCTGAAGCATGAAATCGAAACGCGCGCGTAACAGCCGTCCAATGCACGGCACGCGTCATATTGAACAATTCTGGGAGTTTTAGACATCGCAACCGAAAAGTCGAATCGCATCAATGGTGAAATCCGTATCCCCGAGGTACGTCTCATTGGTATTGATGGAGAACAGCTGGGGGTCGTAAGAACCTCCGAAGCGCTCGACCTGGCAGAACAGCACGACGTCGATCTCGTCGAGATCGCGCCGAACGCACAGCCCCCCGTCGCACGTCTGATGGATTATGGTAAGTTCAAGTATCAGGAACAGAAGCGCCAGCACGAAGCCCGCGCCAAGCAGAAAGTCATCCAGGTCAAGGAAGTCAAGTTCCGCCCCGGCACCGACGAAGGCGACTATCAGGTCAAGCTGCGCAACCTGCGCCGCTTCCTCGAGGACGGCGACAAGGCCAAGGTAACGCTGCGCTTCCGCGGACGCGAAATGGCTCACCAGGAACTCGGCATGCGTGTTCTCGAACGCGTGCGCGACGACCTCGTCGAGATCTGCCAGGTCGAATCCATGCCCAAGATGGAAGGCCGCCAGATGATCATGGTGCTGGCGCCACGCAAAAAAGCGGTTTGAAGCAGGCCAAGGCGCATCCGTCGGGATGCGTCGGCACGCAATGCCTCGCGCGCCCATCGCGGGATCGCGGGGCGCTTTTCCTTTCGGAGCCCAGGGCTCGCGAATAACCAGGTGCGCACTATGCATGTTCTGTTCGTCATCGATCCCTTGCCTCAGCTGAAGGCATACAAGGATTCCTCCGTCGCCATGATGCGGGCGCTGGCCGCGCGCGGCCATACGCTCAGCGTGGCGCTGATGGGCGATCTTTATATCGAGCTGGGGCAGGTCAAGGCACGGACACAGGCCATCAGACTGATGCCTGATGCGGACCTGCACGAAACAGGCTGGTGGCGGGACGAAGGCGAGCCTTCGGACCAGGCGCTGGCCGCGTTCGATACGGTACTCATGCGCAAGGATCCGCCGTTCGACATGGAATACCTGTACGCAACGCACCTGTTCGATCATGCGCAGGCGCAGGGCGCGCGAGTCTTCAATACGGGCTCGGCGATCCGCAACCATCCCGAAAAGCTCGCCATCACCGAATTCCCGGAATACACCGCTCCCACCCTGGTCAGCCGCGATATGGCGCGCCTGCGGGCATTCCACGCCCAGTACGGCGACGTAGTCGTCAAGCCGCTGGACGGCATGGGCGGCTCGGGGATTTTCCGGCTGCGCCCCGGGGAGCACAACCTGGGTTCCATCCTGGAAAGCCTGACCGCCAATGGCACGCAGACCATCATGGCGCAGCGCTACATTCCGGAAATCGTCGACGGCGACAAGCGCGTGCTGATCATCGACGGCAAGCCGCTGCCCTATGTGCTGGCGCGCATCCCGCTGGCCGGCGAGACGCGCGGCAACCTGGCCGCGGGCGGCCGCGGCGTCGCGCAGCCCATCGACGAGCACGACCGGCAGGTGGCCGAAGCCATCGGCGCGAAACTGGCCGGACGAGGGCTGTTGCTGATCGGGCTGGATATCATCGGACGCAACGTCACGGAAATCAACGTGACCAGCCCGACGTGCTTCGTGGAAATCACCGAACAGACCGGCTTCGACGTGGCGGGACATTTCGCCGATGCCCTGGAGCGGGCGGCAGGGGGCTGATCGACATGGTGCGCATCGTACTGGTCATGCATGAGCCCATGGGGGCCGCGTTCTCCGCCTGCGCCGAGCACGTGCTGGGCAGGCGGCCAGACATGACCGTGTTCGACGTGCCCCCCGACGGCAGGCCAGAGGATCTCGTTCCCAGGCTGGAGCAATTGCTGATGGAGCACTCGGCCGACGAAACCCTGGTGCTTTGCGATCTGTATGGCGCTACTCCCTTCAATATCGCGGTGCAGGCCCTGAAGCAGGGCATGGCCCGGGGGCTGGTCGCCCATCTGATCACCGGCACCAATGTCTGCATGGTGCTCAAGGCGCTCACGGACCAGTCGCGCGAGCCGGAAAAACTGGCGGAACGCGTGCGGCAGGGAGCGCTGCGCGGCATCGTTTCCGCCGACGAAGCCTGCTGCAATCCCTGATCCGTCCTTTCACGCTTTCCCGCATCGACAAGATGGCTGGCCCTGTGCCACCATCGCATTACCCATATATTTTGACAAGAACACCCTATGCAAAGCATCGATATCGTCGTCAGTAACAAGTTGGGCCTGCATGCCAGGGCGGCGGCAAAGTTGACGCAGCTTGCCGCGAAGTTCGTCAGCGAAATCCATATCGCCAGGGGCAGCCAGCGCGTCAACGCCAAAAGCATCATGGGAGTCATGATGCTGGCCGCGGGGATGGGCGTGACGGTGACCGTGGATGCCGAAGGCCTGGACGAAGACCAGGCCCTGCAGGAAATCCAGGAACTGTTCGCCAACCGCTTCGGCGAACCCGATTGATATCGAATGCAGGTTTTTCCGGCGCTTTTGCCGCCGGGCCGTTTCAAGGTTAAAAACGTCCTCTTTCGGGGCGGCAAGCAGAAGGCGTAGCGCGGGGACATTTTTTTCATGATACAGACTGCCGCAGTTTCAGATACATCGTCGCGCATGGGGGCCATGCTTTGCCTGCAGGGGCTTGGCGTGGTCAAGGGATTCGTGATCGGACGGGCGGTCGTCATGGGGGCGGCGGCTCTGGAAGTGCCGCACTATCGCATTTCCTCGGATGAGGTGGCTGCGGAAACGGAACGCCTGAGGTCTGCGCTGCGCGCGGCCAGCGCAGACCTGGATACGCTGGCGGAGAATCTGCCGGAAGATGCGCCCAAGGAAATGGCAGCGCTGCTGTCCGTCCATAGCATGCTGCTGAACGATCCCATGCTGGAAGAAGCTGCGGCGGTCCTGATCGCGGAGCGCTTCTACAATGCCGAATGGGCGCTGACCACGCAGGGCCAGTTGCTGGGCGAGCAGTTTGCGCTGATGGAGGATGAGTACCTGCGCGAGCGGGGCGCCGATGTGCGCCAGGTCATCGAGCGCGTGCTGCGCGTCATGACCGGCGCCCACTCCGCCTTGCCCGCCGACGGATGGGATGCGGGGGACGATACGCTGATCGTGGTCGCGCGCGATATCTCTCCCGCCGACATGCTGAAGCTGCGCGGCGGCAGGTTCGGCGGCTTCCTGACCGATCTTGGCGGACCGACGTCGCATACCGCCATCGTGGCCCGCAGCATGAATGTGCCCGCCGTCCTTGGCCTGGGCAATATCCGTTCGCTGGTACGGGATGGCGACACTCTGATCGCCGATGGCACCAGCGGTGCGGTGGTCGTCAACCCATCGCCGCAAGTGCTGCTGGAATACCGCCGCAGACAGGCGGCGTACGCGGACGAGCGCGCGGCGCTGGAACTGCTGCGTGATGCCCCCGCGATTACTCTCGACGGGGTCAACATCAGCCTGGAAGCCAATATCGAATTGCCGGAAGAGGCGGCTGACGCCCTGGCTGCGGGCGCGGATGCCATCGGCCTGTTCCGCAGCGAGTTCCTGTTCATGGGACGCAGCGATCTGCCCAGCGAAGAAGAACAATACCAGGCATATACGTCTGTGGTGAAGACCATGAATGGCAGGCCCGTGACCATTCGCACGCTCGATATCGGGGCGGACAAGACGCTGGATGGCGAGACTACGGTGGCCACCAACCCGGCGCTGGGCTTGCGGGCCATACGCTATTGCCTGGCCAATCCCGAACTGTTCCTGACCCAGCTGCGGGCGCTGCTGCGCGCTTCCGCGCATGGCCCCGTGCGCATCCTGCTGCCCATGATTGCGCATATGCACGAGGTCAAGGCGGCATACCGCGCCATTGCGATCGCCAAAGAACAGTTGATCGCGCGTGGACAGGCCATCGCAACGAATGTGCAGGTGGGCGCGATGGTGGAAATCCCCGCCATTGCGATCGCCATCGAGCCCTTCGTCGAGGCGCTGGATTTCCTGTCCATCGGCACGAACGATCTCATCCAGTACACGCTGGCGGTCGATCGCGGCGACAGCGAGGTCGTCGATCTGTACGATCCCATGCATCCCGCCGTGCTGCGCCTGATTTCCAATACGATCAATGCAGGCGAACGCACGGGCAAGCATGTCGCCATTTGCGGGGAAATGGCGGGCGATGCCGCCATGACGCGCATGCTGCTGGGATTGGGCCTGAAGGCGTTTTCCATGCATCCCCAGCAACTGCTGGACGTCAAGAAGGAAGTTCGTGAGTCCCACACGAATGCACTGCGCAACAAGGTCGCTTCCGCCCTGAACAGGGCGCAGCGCATCGATCTGAACGATCTGTAGCGGGAACCCCGGCACGGAAAAAGGCGCTGCCCTTCGAGGAAACAGCGCCTTTCGACCGTTGAAGCGGCCGGAATCAGTTGTGGTAGGCCGATTCGCCGTGCGAGACGATGTCCAGGCCGATGCTTTCTTCCTCCTGGCTGACGCGCCAGCCGCAGACCGCGTTGGCGACGATGCAAGCGAACCATGCAACCAGGCCGGACCAGAGCAGCGTGATCAGCACGCCTTCCAGTTGCAGCCAGAGCTGGTAGGGTACGGCGGACAGGCTGTCCAGGCCGGGTCCGCCCAGCGCCTGGGCATTGAACAGGCCGGTCAGCAGCGCGCCGATGATGCCGCCGAGGCCATGGATGCCGAACACGTCCAGCGCATCGTCGGCCTTGAGCATGCGCTTCAGCCCGTTGACGCCCCAGACGCAGATCGCGCCGGCGGCAATGCCGATGATCAGGGCGCCGACAGGGCCGACCAGGCCTGCGCCCGGTGTGATGCCGACCAGGCCCGCGACCGCGCCGGAAGCCGCGCCCAGCAGCGAAGGCTTGCCCTTGACGATGCGCTCCACGACTAGCCATGCCAGGATCGCGCCCGCGGTCGCCAGCAGCGTGTTGAAGAAGGCGAGGGCGGATTGCGTATTGGCGCCCAGGGCCGAGCCAGCGTTGAATCCGAACCAGCCCACCCACAGCAAAGCTGCGCCGGTGAGCGTCATGGGCAGGTTGTGCGGCTGCATCGGCTCGCGGCCGTGGCCCAGGCGCTTGCCCGCATACCATGCGCCAACCAGCGCGGCGATGCCGGAGTTGATGTGCACGACAGTACCGCCTGCGAAATCCAGCGCGCCGCGCTCGAACAGCCAGCCGCCCGGAGCCCATACCATATGCGCGATGGGCAAGTAGGAAAGCGTCATCCATATGGTCAGGAACACGATAACGGCGCTATAGCGCACGCGCTCGGCAAAGCCGCCCACGATCAGGGCGCAGGTGATGCCCGCGAACGTAGCCTGGAAGGCGGCAAAGCTCAGTTCGGGGATGCTGCCCGACAGGGCGTAGGAGTCGGCGGACAGATCGAACATGCCCGAGAATCCGAGCCGGGAGAGGCCGCCGATAATGGCATTGCCTTCCGTGAAGGCCAGCGAATAGCCATAGAAAAACCACAATACGATTGCCAGGGCGAATGCGGTGACCACCTGGATGGAGACGGACAGGACATTCTTGCTGCGCACCAGGCCGCCGTAGAAGAGAGCGAGTCCGGGCACCACCATCATCAGTACCAGGAGGGTCGAGAGGCTGACCCAGGCCAGATCGGTTGCGTTCATATCAATATTCCTTTGAGAGCATGGAGCTGCGTTCATACCCCTGATGGGTTGGCGCAGCGCTGCGGTTCGGTTGGGCGGGACTAAGGCTTCGGCTTCTCTGCCGGTCGGCTCAGAGCGCGCTTTCGCCGCGTTCGTCCGTACGGATGCGGATCGCCTGTTCCAGAGGGGTCACGAAAATCTTGCCGTCGCCGATGCGTCCGGTCTGGGCCGACGCGCAAAGGCTTTCCAGGACCAGGTCAAGGTCAGCGTCGCGCACGGCGATTTCCACCCGGAGCTTGGGAATGAAGTCGACGGCGTATTCGGCGCCGCGATAGAGTTCCGTATGGCCTTTCTGGCGGCCGAAGCCCCGGGCCTCGGTAACCGTCATGCCCTGGACGCCTAATTGAGACAAGGCTTCGCGTATGTCTTCCAGCTTGAAGGGTTTGATGATGGCTGTAATGAGCTTCATGGCAGTTCCTTGTTGGGAGGTTCGGTTTTCATGAAGCAATTGGCGTGCCAGGGTGCGATTCGCCTGCCGTTCCCTGCGTTTTGCCTTTCTGGCGGACAAAAAGGCGTCGGTTTGGTGCGCAATCATTGCTGATTTGCACCAAAACGGGACATGCGCGCGGAAAGAGGGCATGCTGGTGCATCTTTGATGTAACAATTAATTGTAACAGCGAGGCTTTTGTGTCGAGGTGTGTTGCCGGCAAGGCTTGGGATTTACCCTAGCTCAATATAGGTGATTGTTTTTCATTGATTTTTTTGGCGATCTTAATGTGATTTCTGTCATCAGGATTTACACAGGGTCCCTTTCTCCCTGGTGAGCAGTGACTAGAATGACCTTGTAGTTGCTGCAGGGGCGCTCGTCGCACCGTCCCGGCAAAGCATCAAAAGCGACTTAGGAACAGGAAGGGAATTGCATGAAAACGAATCGTACTTACTTCGCAATGGCGGCTGTCATCTCCATGGGTCTGCTGGCGGCCTGCTCGGACAGCAACGATTCCGAGGCGCCGGCAGGAAATGCGCCGGCAGTTGAATCGCCTGCTCCGGCCCCAGCCCCGGCTCCAGCGCCCGCTCCCGAGCCCGCACCGGCACCCGAGTCTGCTCCGGCTCCCGGGGCATCTCCCCAGTAACTGGAGCGAGCCTGTAGTCAGCACAGCCGGGCGTTCGTCGCACCGTCGCGGCACAGCATCAAAGGCGACTTAGGATCAGGAAGGAAATTGTATGAAACAGAACCGTACTTACTTCGCAATGGCGGCTGTCATTTCCCTGGGCCTGCTGGCAGCCTGCTCGGACAGCAATGATTCCGAGGCGCCGGCAGGAAGTGCGCCGGCAGTTGAGTCGCCTGCTCCCGCTCCGGTGCCTGGACCGGCGCCAGCTCCCGAGCCCGCACCAGCCCCGGAACCCACGCCGGCGCCCGAGTCTTCCACCAGCAGCGCAACGGATTCGCTCAAGCAGTCTGGCGCGCAACTGAAGGAAGACGCCAAGGAAGCCGGCTCGACCATCGCCGAAAAGGCGGGAGATCTGAAGGATTCCGCTTCGGAGAAGATGAGCGATATGGGTGATGCCATCAAGGAAGGCGCAGCCAAGGCTGACAAGTCCATTCAGGATGCCGTCGGCGGCGACGGCAAGCCTCCCAAGGAAGCAGAGCCGGCCTCGTAATGGGCCAGGGCGCGTAGAGCCCGGCATAACCTGAGAGACAGGGGCGTGGTCACGCTGGTGACGCGCCCCTGTTTTTTTATATCAGGCGTTTGTCTGCGGCTTTACTGCCTTGTGCTCATCGAATCGTGGTAGCGATAGAGTTGCCGTGGGTTTTCAACGAGTATCGCATGCCGTATACCGGGGTCAGGCACCCATCGGGCGAACAGATCCAGCAGCTTTGCGTCATCTGGCTTTTCTCGTTCTGTAACGTGTGGCCAGTCCGATCCCCATACCAGCCTGTCGGGGTAGCGTGCTACCAACTTTGATACGAAAGAGTCGAGCATGGCGCTGGTATGAGGAGGGCTTGGGTGCATCATGTATGCACCCGAGAGCTTGAGCCAGCCGTGCCCGCTGTCCATCAGTCTCAGAACTCCTTGATCGACCCTGTCTTTGAGCGATTCGTCATGGCAGATACCGGCAAAGTGGTCCATGACGACATCAATTTTCAGTTCAATCAACTGATTGATCACCCGAATAAAAAACTGTGGCGGCAAATGAACCTGCAGATGCCAGCCGAGCATGCGTAGTACAGGAGCCAGCTTGTCCAGCATGCCAGTATCGGTAACGCTTTTCTGGACGAGATTGAGACGTGCGCCAACTACATTTGCATCAGTCAATTGCCGCAATGTTGCCGCGTCTGTTTCGGGGGTGATGACTCCAATGCCTTTTGCCGCTGGACCGAAACAAGACAAAGCATTCAGAAGCACGCGGTGGTCGGTGCCGTAAGATGATGGCTGCACGACCACCATGCGCTGCAAGCCCAGCCGCTGCTGCAATTTACGATACTGGCTGGGGCTGGCATCGCCATGCTTCAGGGGGGCGACGGGAGCAAAGGGATAGCGATTGTCGAATATATGCATATGACAGTCGCAAGCTCCCTCAGGAAGAACGAATGAGGGGGCATGAATTCCCGCTGAATGATGTACGCCGGCCTCTGAGAGGCCGGCACGGTACTGGTTGGCAGACACTTATTGCAGGCCTCTATCTATGGAGTTCCAGAATTTATAGGTAGACTCCAGTTCGGTTTTCGCCGATTCCAAGGTGGAGCTGGGTACAAGCTCCATCGACATCTCTTCCACTTTGGTTCGGACATTTGGATCCGTCAGTACTTTGCGCAGTGCGTTGTTGAAAGCTTGCGCTGTTTTTTCAGGTATGCCTTTGGGAGCAAAAAAAGCATTGAAACTGCTCAAGGAAAGATCTGTCATGCCAAGTTCGGAAAATGTGGGGACGTCCGGCAAGAGAGCGGAGCGCTTTTCTCCGGTGATAGCCAGGATGCGTACTTTTCCCGCATCGTGCATGATGACCCCTTCGGGGGAGCCAGTTACTCCTGATGCCAGTTGGCCACCCATTAATTGAGGCATCAACTGTCCAGAACCTCCAAAGGGAATTGGCTCCATCGATACGTTTGCCATATCTCCCACGCTTTTCCCCATGAAATTGGGCATGCCTCCAATCAGGGGAACGCCGTAGTGCCGGCTGGCAGGATTGTCTTTGATGTGTTGCGCAAACTCCTGCAGGGTTTTTGCGGGGCTGCTGTTGGGAACCGCGAATGTCCATTCGAATCTGGCGATGGTGCCCAATGCTGTAAGGTCTCGGATGGCATCATAGTCTGCGCTGGGAGTGATCAGCGGCACAATAACGACGGAGTGATCGAGTGCAAGCAAAAGGACTGATCCGTCCGCGGGCGCTTTCTTTACATATGAGACTCCGATCTGTCCGCTTGCTCCCGGGCGGTTTTCAACCACAACGGTCTTGCCGAGTTCTTTTTCCAATCCCGGAGCGAGTACGCGCGCAATGTTGTCGGTGGCTCCTCCGGCCGCAAATGGCACGACTACTCTGATCGGTCCGCGAAAGTCGAAGGCGCCTGAGGCGGCGACCGATGTCGATAGCAGCAGGCCGGCTGATACGGATAGGATGCTGCGGATAAGTTTCATTGCTGGTCTCCCTTGGAATTATCGCGTCAACTTGCTTGGTGAATCTCTTGCGGACTGAATAATACAAAAAAAAGACAATTTATTGTGTTTGATTCTGGATTTCTAGGGAAAACGATATGTTTTTATATAGATAAAAGAACAAAAAAAATACATATTAGGGATGGGCTTATCAGCGTTGAGCACACGGTCCGACACTGCTACATTCATTGTTTTCAAGAAGCCGAAGAAGGAGCAGGGTATCCTGCAGGTACGCGTACAAACGCTATATCCGGGTCGCAACATGAAGATGAACAGCCAGAAAATCTACGAGATCCTTAAAAAGCGGGTCGTCGCCGGTCACTATCAGGCGGGAACACAGCTCAAGGAAAGCCATATCGCTGCGGATATGGAGATAAGCCGCACTCCGGTACGAGCTGCGCTGAAACGATTGGTGGAAGACGGTCTTGCCGTAGCCGAGGAAGGGCGAGGAGTGTTTGTGGCAGGCTGGACACGGTGGGACATCGAGGATATGTTCCGGCTGCGTATCCGCCTTGAGCCTTTTGCTGCACGTCTTGCAGCGGAAAGAGCAGGGATGGATATCATTGAAAAACTGAAGCGATGCAATGCTCAGATGGAACAGGCGATCGATGCCAGTCTTAACGGGGCGGAATCAATTGCTGAGATACAGGCGGCTAACAGTGCTTTTCATCATCTGCTTCTTGAGGCGGCAGGTTCCCAACGCTTGAAGGTCATGCTGGCGACGATGATCGATATGCCAGTAATTACACGCTCGTTCTTCCTGTATGACATTGAGGATTTTCGGCGCAGCCTTCAGCACCACAAAGATATTGTCATGGCGGTGGAGCTTCGGCACGGGGACCTTGCCGAGCAGATCATGTCCTGCCATTTACTGACATCCAATCAGATATTCATGAGCCAGCGCCTGGATGGTTCGCCTTCTGCGTGACAGGTTTTCGTTCAATTTCCCGCTCCCATCCGATTCAGCGGCGTGGACAAGCAAGCGGGCAGGATCCGGACGGCTATGAGGCTTCAATAGGCTGTCGCAATGCGTTCGACGGTCCTTATCTAGTATTTAAATACAATTATTATACAAAACAAGGGTAATCACTAGGGTTGATTGGGATAATATCGCTTATCATAGCAATATTGTTTTTTTTATTGTATTTTTATGAATATAGCGATCATCGGGTGCGGGGATGTCGGCCGCTGTTATGCGGCGGCGTTGAGCCAGGCGGGACACCAAATTACCGGCGTATGTGACAGCAACCCAGGACGTGGGCTTGAGGCATATGCCAATGAGATTGGTGCGCTGCTCCACTCTTCATCAGGGCCTTGGCTGGCGCAGGTGGATTTGGTCATCTCCGCGGTATTTGGCGGTGTGGCTCTGGATGTCGCGCGCCAATCTTTGCCAGATATGCGAAAAGGCGCGATTTACGCGGACTTCACCACGGGAAATCCCGGGGATCTGCGAGCTTCGGGAGAGCTGGCCGCCGCCGCCGGCGTGAAATATGCGGATGTGGCAATCACAGGTGCGATCGGCTTGGGCGGCGCTCGTACTCCTTTGCTATGCGCAGGAGACGCTGCTGATGAACTGATAGAAATCATGCGTGCCGTCGGCGCACCCTCGAGAAAGGTTGGCGCTGCCGCTGGCGATGCGGTCGCGCTCAAGTTGCTTCGCAGTGTATTCACCAAAGGCCTCGAGGCATTGGCGGTTGAGTGTCTGATGGCGGCGGAACAGCGAGGGTTGAGACAGGAGCTGTATGAAGTCTTGTCCGATATCGACCAATCTCCTATCCGTAGTTTCATGGAAACGGTTGTCACTACGCATGTAAGACATGCGGGCAGGAGATTGAAAGAGGTGCAGGAGGCGCGCGCGCAGTTGCGGCAAGATGGAATTCAACCGCTTGCGCTGGACGGCGTGATGGCATTGTTCGAAAGAACATCGGGGTCGATAGCTGCGGATCCTCTGCTGGAAGAGCCGACGATCCAGAACAGTCTCGACTGGTTGTTCGAACAGCAAAAAAACAATTCTTGATGGCTTGCTGTACTCATAATTAGGAGATATACATGGCATACCGTTATGCGAAAGGGGCGTTTCTTGCCGCCGCATTGCTGTTGGGAGGAGCGTCCGCGGCGTCTTCTCTTGGGCAAGGGGCTGTTACTTTCATCGCGCCTTATCCGCCCGGGGGCGGTACGGATACGCTGACCCGCATGCTGGCGAACACCATTACCAGTCAAACGGGATGGAATATCGTTGTGGAAAATAAGCCGGGGGCGGGAGGGAATCTAGCTTTGGATACGACTGCGCGTGCGAAGCCGGATGGGCATACTCTGGTAATGGCGCAGACTGACAATATTGCCCTTAACCCTTGGCTGTATCGCAAGCTTTCATACGATACTTTCAAGGACTTCACTCCGATTGGCCTAGTGGCCAGTTCTCCCAGCGTCTATGTGGTTGCGCCGAGTTCCCCCTTCAATACGCTGGCCGATATCGTGATGGCGGCGAAAGAGAAGCCAGGAGTCATCACCCTGGGCATACCGGGCGTGGGCGGTACGGGAGATCTGCTGGGGCATTTATTCGGGAAAGCCGCGGGCATTGAGTTGAGTCATGTGCCGTATCGCGGCTGGTCGCAGGCGTTCCCTGATCTCAGCAGTGGCCGGATCGATATCTATACGGGATCAGTGGCCTCGCTGCTGCCTCACATTCTTTCCAAGGATGTCAAGCCTATTGCCGTGATCGGCGAGGCTCGTTCGCCTGCTTTGCCTGATATTCCGACGTTTGCCGAATCGGGGTATGCGGATGTCAAGCAGGCTATCTGGTGGGGGCTGGCCGGGCCGGCGGGCATTCCTGAGGATGTGGTCGCCGAGCTGAACAAAGCGATGCGGGATGCGGTTGCCAGCGCTGAGATGACAGAGAGGCTCAAGCAAGCCGGATATGCGCCTATCGGAAGCAGCGCGGCGGATATGGCGGAGCGCCAGAAAGAGGATACCGATCTGTTCGGTGGCCTGGTCAAAGAGTCGGGAATTGAGCCTCAATAATGGCTCGTAACACGTCAATTTGGAAAAATCATGATTGGATTTCAGATTAGACAGCGTGCGCGTGCCGTCGACGCCGCTGTCGTCGAGCGCTACCGCCAGCTACCGGTGGCCAATGTCAGCGATGTGATGTCGCGTATGTTTGCCGGAGGCGCCCAATTGCGTCCCATGCATGATGGCACGGTAATGGGGGGACCTGCCGTTACTG
The DNA here is from genome assembly GCF_004342005.1 of Paracandidimonas soli. GTDB lineage: Bacteria > Pseudomonadota > Gammaproteobacteria > Burkholderiales > Burkholderiaceae_B > Paracandidimonas > Paracandidimonas soli. Next base: position 21,317 of record NZ_SMBX01000014.1, on the reverse strand, counting down.
TGCGCTGCCGCCCCGGCGATAATCTTATGGTGCACAAGGCTTTGGAAGTGGCCCAGGCAGGCGATGTAATCGTCGTGGATGCAGGCGGAGATCTTACCAATGCCATCATTGGCGAGATCATGGTCGCTTACGCGAAGAAGCGAGGTTTGGCGGGTATTGTCATCCATGGCGCCATTCGCGATTCCGCCGTAATCCGCCGTGGCGACTTTCCGGTGTTTGCCGCCGGTGTCACGCATCGAGGCCCTTACAAGGATGGCCCGGGAGAAATCAATGTTCCGATATCTCTTGGCGGCATGGTCATCGAGCCGGGCGATCTCATGATTGGCGACGCTGATGGCTTGCTGTGCGTATCTTTCGATGATGTCGAGCATATCTATCGGGAAACCGCCAAAAAACATGCAATCGAAGAACAGACATTGGCCGATATCGATGCCGGCGCCTACGATGCAAGCTGGGTCGATGCGCGACTGAAGGCTTTGGGGGCGGCGCCGTAAGCCCGAAAATATTCAGGCAGCGCTTCCTGGCAAGCGTCAGCGCAAAAATGCTGACGCTTGTTCTTTTGCCGCCGGGCCGCCCCAAGGCAAAAGGTGTCCCCTTGGGGGGAGGCGGCAAGCAGGCGTCAGCCTGCGCAGCGTGGGGGATTTTTTTGGCGGTTCTTGTGGTTTGATATCAGGCGTTACACTACGCCTTATCGTTGTGCGTACGATGCCACGACACTTACGTCACAGGAGAATGTGTATATGAACACACGCAACGAATGGTTCGAGGAATTCCAGAAGAATGTATCCGACCTGATCGCCAAGAGTCCGGCGGCCGACATCGAGCGCAATGTCAGGGCCATGATGACGCAGACATTCTCCAGGCTGGATCTGATTACCCGCGAGGAGTTCGATGTGCAGGCCCAACTGCTCGAGCGGGCGCTGGCCAGGATCGTGGCCCTGGAGGCCAGGATGCGCGAGCTGGAGCCGCAGTCCGGCACTGCCGGCGAAGCCGGTTCGGAGCCGTCCGCCGACTGAACAGGCGTAGTTCTACGCATGGACGAAAGCGTGCATCTTGCGTGATGCCGCGCGGCCATGCCCGCATACTGGGCTTTTGCCGGCCTGTATGCCATCGATTCCATGTCGCCATGCAGGTCATCCATAGCCCAAGAGGATGGCATGTCGCTTGCCGTATTGTCGAGTTGCGCGCTGCGTGGATTGCAGGCGCTTTGCGTGCGCGTCGAAGTGCATGTGGGGACGGGGCTGCCGTCCTTCCAGGTGGTCGGGCTGCCCGACGCCGAGGTCCGGGAAAGCCGCGAACGTGTCCGTGCCGCCATCGTCAGCAGCGGTTTTTCCTTTCCATCGGGGCGCGTCACCGTCAATCTGGCTCCCGCGGACCTGCCCAAGGAGTCCGGGCGCTTCGATCTTCCGATTGCACTGGGAGTCATGCTGGCATCCGGCCAGATTGCCGTATCGGACGGGCAGGGCGAACCAGCGCCGCCGGACGTGCAGGGATACGTATTTGCCGGGGAGTTGTCCCTGACGGGGGCCGTGGTTCCCGTGTCGGCTCCGCTGGCGATTGCCCTGGGAGTGCGGCGTCTGATGCCGGATGCCAGGCTGGTGCTGCCGGAAGGTTGTGCGGGGCAGGCGGCGATGGTTCCCGGGCTGAAGGTGCTGTCCGCATCGTGTCTGGCCGAAGTCGTGGCGCATTTCTCGCAGGCCATGCCGCTTGCCCGGGCCGCGCCGCAAGAGGCTTGCGATGCACCGGGCGAGGCTCCGCTGTGCCTGTCCGACGTCCAGGGCCAGGGCATGGCGCGCCGAGTACTGGAACTGGCGGCGGCGGGCGGCCACAGCCTGCTGATGTCGGGATCTCCCGGCGTGGGGAAAAGCATGCTGGCCCAGCGGCTGCCGGGGCTGCTGCCCGATCTGTCGATAGCGCAGGCCCTGGATGTCGCCGCATTGCATGGTCTCACGGGACGCGAGACGGGAATCAGCCTGCGGGCGCCGTTTCGCACCCCGCATCACAGCGCCTCGGTGCCTGCGCTGGTCGGAGGCGGAGCGATCCCCAGGCCGGGAGAAATCAGCATGGCCAACCATGGCGTGCTGTTTTTGGACGAGTTGCCGGAGTTCGACCGGCGGGTGCTGGAGTCCCTGCGGGAACCCATGGAAACCGGGCATGTCTCCATTGCGCGGGCAAGAGGATCGGTGTCCTTCCCGGCGGATTTCCAACTGGTGGCGGCAATGAACCCTTGTCCTTGCGGCTGGTTCGGACACAAGCGGCGGCCCTGCACCTGCACTCCGGACAAGGTGCAGCGTTATCGCGACAGGCTTTCGGGGCCGCTGCTGGACCGCATCGATCTCCAGATCGGCCTGCCGGCGCCCGATGCCGGCTGGCTGGAACTGCCTGCAGGGGAAGCCTCGAGGGACGTCCGCGCCAGGGTGCTGGCCTGCCGCGAATTGCAGTTGCGCCGGCAGGGCGGCCTGAACGCCCGGCTGGGGCTGGAGGCGATGAAGTCGGCCTGCAGGCTGTCGAGTGCCGCGCGTGGCCTGCTGACGCAGGCGATGGAGCGTTGGGACTGGTCCGGCAGGGTGGTGCACAGGGTGATGCGCGTTTCCAGGACGATTGCCGACATGGCGGCCGAGCCCGTGATCGACGTCGCGCACGTGGCCGAGGCCATCCAGTATCGGCAGCCGTGGTGAGAGTGTGCACAAAGACGGGCCGCTGCTGGACAAACACGAGCGCAACATTCTATAATCAGAGGCTTTCCTGCTTTTGGGCAGGGAAAACACTAAGTGATTGCTGGGTCGTCAAGAGCCGCTTTTCGTATAGCTGCCACCCGCCGTCATGCATTAACAGAGTTTGAATCATGCCTAAGATGAAAACCAAGAAGGGCGCTGCGAAGCGCTTCAAGGTTCGCGGCAGCGGATCCATCAAGCGGGGTCAGGCCTTCAAGCGCCACATCCTCACCAAGAAAACCACAAAGAACAAGCGCCAGCTGCGCGGTTCTACGGCTGTGCACGAGGCGGACGTCGCTTCGGTCAAAGCCATGTTGCCTTTTGCTTGATAGGAGGATTCTATGCCACGCGTAAAACGCGGCGTCACCGCACACGCACGCCACAAGAAAGTCATCAAAGCAGCCAAGGGCTATCGCGGTCGCCGCGGTAATGTATTCCGGGTTGCAAAACAGGCGGTCATGAAGGCCGGGCAGTATGCCTACCGCGACCGTCGCAACAAGAAGCGTACCTTCCGTTCCCTGTGGATTGCGCGTATCAACGCAGCCTGCCGCGAACTGGGCGTTACGTACAGCGTCTTCATCGCTGGTACCAAGAAGGCGGCCATCGAACTGGATCGCAAGGTGCTGGCCGATATGGCGGTCAACGACAAGGCCGGCTTCGCCGCCGTCGTCGCCAAGGCGCAGGCGGCACTGACAGCCTAAGCTGTCTGGGGAGGTCCTGAATCAGGGTCTCCTTAAAATCCGGTATTATTGCGAACGGGGCTCTAGAGGGCTCCGTTCGCATTTTGGGAACCCGTATTCATGACATCAACGGCTGATGACCTGGTCGTCCAGGCGCAAGAACAGTTTGCACAGGCTGCCGACGCGGCGGCTCTTGAAAACGCCAAGGCCCGCTTCCTTGGAAAACAGGGGGCGCTGACGGAACTGCTGAAGGGCCTGGCAAAGCTCGATCCCGAGCAGAAACGCACCCAGGGCGCGCATATCAACCGCATCAAGCAGCAGATCGAAGCGCTGCTGGACGAGCGGCGCGGGCAGCTTGCGCAGGCCGAACTGGACAGGCGCCTGGCGCTGGAAACCATCGATGTCACTCTGCCTGGGCGCGGACTGGGCTCGGGCGGCATCCATCCCGTCATCCAGAGCTGGCAGCGCGTCGAGGCCATTTTCCGTTCCATCGGTTTCGATGTGGCCGACGGTCCCGAGATCGAGAACGACTGGACCAATTTCACTGCGCTGAACAATCCGGAGAACCATCCCGCGCGCTCCATGCAGGACACCTTCTACGTCGACATGAACGACGAAGGCGGGCTGCCGCTGCTGCTGCGTACGCACACCAGTCCGATGCAGGTGCGCTATGCGCGCATGCACCAGCCGCCGATCAAGGTCATTGCACCGGGACGCACCTATCGCGTCGACAGCGATGCCACGCATTCCCCCATGTTCCACCAGGTGGAAGGACTCTGGATCGCCGAGGATATTTCCTTCGCCGATCTCAAGGGTGTCTACACCAACTTCCTGCGCGCCTTCTTCGAAAGCGACGACCTGTCGGTGCGCTTCCGTCCGTCCTTCTTCCCGTTCACGGAACCGTCGGCGGAGATCGACATGATGTTCACGTCCGGCCCCAATCGCGGCCGCTGGCTGGAAATCTCCGGCGCGGGGCAGGTGCATCCCACGGTCGTGCGCAATTTCGGCCTGGATCCCGAGCGCTACATCGGTTTCGCCTTCGGCTCCGGACTGGAGCGCCTGACCATGCTGCGCTACGGAGTGAACGACCTGCGCCAGTTCTACGAGGGCGACCTGCGCTTCCTGCGGCAGTTCAACCGTTGATGCCGGCCCGTCGCCGATAGTCTCCGCGGCTTGCATGCCGCCAACCTGAATCCGTAAAGAACATTATGCAATTCCCTGAGTCCTGGTTACGCGCATTTGCAGATCCCGATATGGAGTCGCAGGCATTGGCCGATTGCCTGACGATGGCTGGCCTGGAGGTCGAGGAAGCCGAGTCGGCCGCGCCTCCCTTCAGCGGCGTGGTGGTGGCGCGCATCGCCGGCGTCGAGCCCCATCCGAATGCGGACAAGCTGCGCGTCTGCCGCGTGGACGACGGCTCCGGCGAACTGCTGCAGATCGTCTGCGGTGCGCCGAATGCGGCCGAAGGCCTGAAGGTGCCGCTGGCTCGCCTGGGCGCCAGGCTGCCGGGCGGATTCGCCATCGGCAAGGCCAAGATGCGCGGCATCGAATCCTTCGGCATGCTGTGCTCGTCGCGGGAGCTCGGTCTTTCACAGGAGCACGACGGCCTGCTGGTGCTGGACGATGCCTTGCCTGAGGGACAGGACATTCGCGAAGCGCTGGACCTGGACGATACGGTCTTCACGCTCAAGCTGACGCCGAACCGCGCCGACTGCCTTTCCATCCTGGGCGTGGCGCGCGAAGTCTCCGCCCTGACTGGCGCGGCGCTGACGCTGCCGGAATACACGCCGGTGCCGGTCACGCTGGACGAGCGCCTGCCGGTCGAAGTCAAGGACAAGGACCTGTGCGGCCGCTTCGCGGGCCGCGTCATCCGCGGCGTCAATGCGCGCGCCCAGACACCCGCCTGGATGAAAGCGCGGCTGGAACGGGCGGGACAGCGCTCGCTGTCCGTGCTGGTCGACATTTCCAACTACGTCATGCTCGAACTGGGGCGCCCGTCGCATGTGTTCGACCTGGACAAGATCCAGGGCAGCCTGGAAGTGCGCTGGGCCCGCAAGGGCGAGCAGATTACGCTGCTGAATGGACAGACGCTGGCGCTGGAGCCGGACGTCGGCGTCATCGTTGCCGGCGATGTGCCGGAAAGCCTGGCGGGCATCATGGGTGGAGAAGCCACTTCCGTTACGCTGGACACCACGAACATCTACCTCGAGACCGCCTATTGGCATCCCGAGGCCATCATGGGCAAGGCCCGGCGCTATCGTTTTGGTTCCGAGGCCAGCCATCGCTTCGAGCGCGGCGTCGATTTTTCCTCGATCCCCGAGCACATCGAACGCATCACCCGCCTGATCGTGGACATCTGCGGCGGCAGCGTCGGTCCGGTGGACGACCTGTGCGTGGCGTTGCCTCCGCGCAATCCCGTCGGCATGCGTCTGTCGCGCTGCCAGCGCGTACTGGGCGTGGATGTCACGCACGACGAGGCGGCCTCTATCTTCACGCGGCTGCAACTGCCGTTCACGGTCGAGGGCGAAACCTTCGTCGTGACGCCACCGGCCTATCGCTTCGACCTGTCCATCGAAGAAGACCTGATCGAGGAAGTGGCGCGCGTTCATGGTTTCGAGAACATTCCCGACGTGCCTCCTGTCGCCGAGGCGCGCATGAATGTGCCGCTGGAAGTGCAACGTAGCCCGCACGAGCTGAGGCAGGCCATTGCGTCGCGCGAGTACCAGGAGGTCATCAATTTCTCGTTCGTCGAGGAGGCCTGGGAGAAGGAATGGGTGGGCAACGCCGACCCCATCCAGCTGCTCAATCCCATCGCAAGCCATCTTTCCGTGATGCGCTCCAGCCTGATTCCGGGGCTGGTGGCCAATATCGTGCATAACGCCAAGCACCGCCAGAGCCGTGTGCGCGTGTTCGAGCTGGGCCGCGTATTCGCTCGCGATGCCGAGGTCAAGGATGCGGATCTGCATGTCGCGGGCATTCGCCAGCCGCAGTACCTGGCCGGCGCTGCCTGGGGGCCCGCCTTCCAGGAGCAGTGGGGCGTGCCTGTGCGCCAGGTCGATTTCTTCGATGTGAAGAAAGATGTGGAGGTCCTGATGGGGGCCAAGACCGATGCGCTGGTGTGCAAGGCCGACCAGCATCCCCTGCTGCATCCGGGGCGCGGCGCCCGCCTGGTGTTCGAGGGCAGGCCGATCGGCTGGCTGGGCGAGCTGCATCCGCGCTGGGTGCAGGAAAGCGGGCTGGCCCATGCGCCGGTTGTGTTCGAGCTGGACGCCCAGGCCGTGTCCCAGGCAAGGCTGGCCCAGGCCGGCGATCTCTCGCGCCAGCCTGTCGTTGTGCGCGACCTTGCGGTATGGGCCGGGGTGGATGTAGAGTATCAATCTTTGCTGGATACATTGCACAAGACGATCGCTGCGGAAGCATCCTTGGCCATCGTGCGCGAAATCCGGCTGTTCGATGTGTGGCGCGATACCTCCGCCGGGCAGCAGGCGACTGAAAAGAGCCTGGCCCTGCGTTTCTGGCTGCAGGATGCGGAGGCCACGCTGGACGATCAACGGGTGGAGCAGTGCATCCACCGTCTTCTGGATGCGCTTGTGCGCACGCACGGCGTGCGCCAGCGCGCTTGAGGGAGTCTGACCATGCTGCAGGAGCCGCGTACACTCACCAAGGCCGAACTGGCGGAACTGCTGTTCGAGCGCGTAGGCTTGAACAAGCGCGAAGCCAAGGACATCGTCGACAGCTTTTTCGAGGAAATCCGCGATACGCTCGCCCAGGGCGACGCGGTGAAGCTGTCGGGATTCGGCAACTTCCAGGTTCGCGACAAGCCGCCGCGTCCTGGGCGCAATCCCAAGACGGGCGAGGTCATCCCCATTGCCGCGCGCAGGGTGGTAACCTTCCATGCCAGCCAGAAGCTCAAGGCTTCGGTGGAAAATACAGTGCCTGCGACGCAGGAGTGACGCGCCCGGCCGCATTGTGTTAGGGTACCAGCTAACTAACAGGCATATGATTTTCCCATCATGAGTTCAAACGAAAAATCCGTCGTCCTGCCTCCCATCCCGGCCAAGCGGTACTTCACCATTGGCGAGGTCAGCGACCTGTGCTGCGTCAAGCCGCACGTGCTGCGCTACTGGGAGCAGGAGTTCACTCAGCTCAAGCCGGTAAAGCGCCGTGGAAATCGCCGCTACTACCAGCATCATGAAGTCCTGCTGATCCGCCGTATCCGCGACCTGCTGTACGAGCAGGGGTTTACCATCAGCGGCGCGCGCAACAGGCTGGGCGATGCGAACGATGTGCCGTTCGACCAGGACGCTGCTGTCCGTCTCAGCGGTCAGGAACTGTCGGCGCTGCGCTCCGATCTTTCGCATGTGCGCGAACTGCTGGCCAAGGCAGTCCAGGAATCCTCGCCCGACGTGGGCGCGGCGGCGGGGCAGGCGAGCTCGCTGCGCGAGGAGTTCCGCCTTTCCTGAACACGCGCTCTGGCGCAAGCCCCGGCCTTCAGGCCGGGATCGTCCTCGATATATACGCAGCATCGCTGGCATCCGGGCAGGCATCGCCCGGATGCCAGCGAACATTTTGTCAAGGCATTACACGCTTTATTTCCGCCTTTCCATGTCCCTTATTCAATAATCGTCTTGTCCTTCATTCGGATAGGCCCGGATATGAAGCAGCCTTCGTGGATTGCTTCATGCCGGCGAAAAGGCGGAGACTGATGGCAAAACGCGGAGACAAGAATAGCGATGATGCCGATACGGTTGTATCCGGATCGGGGCAGGACACGATCCGTCTGATTCTGCAATGCATCGAGCGGCACATGTCGGATGCCGGCCTGGAGCAGCGCATCGCATCGGAAGTGAACATGGATCGCGACGGCCTTTCGCTGCTGATCGAGCAAACCTTCGGGCAGACGCTGGAGGCGTATATTCTTCAGGAGCGCATGCGCGCCGCGCAACGCATGCTGCTCGAATCCTCGGCCAGCATTGCTGCGATCGCGCGGGCCGTGGGATACCCCAGCACGTCCGCCTTCACCAGCATTTTCCGCAAACAGCTCAGAATGGCGCCAACCACCTTCAGGAAAACGGCTCCGCTGGAGAAGCTGACCTCCTCGGCCGGCGGAATGCTGCGCTGGGGATGATCCAGGCCGCATTCGGGCGGCTTCGGCGAAATGGTTGGGCAATCATGCGGCAAGCCGGCCCGGACATTTCAAAAAATGACAGTTCTTTTGATTTCATGTCTGGTACGGACTTTCAACTGCAAGCATAATGGCAACCGATGCCTGGACGATGGCAGATGTCGCCATCGCCACTCGATGGATCCGAGGAGCCGATATGCAAATGATTGCGAAAAACGGTATTGAACATACCCCTTCGCTGGAAGAGCTCCTGCTGATACTGGACATGCTGCCCATTCCCATCAGTTGCGCCACCCTTAGCGATCGCAGGATCCGCTTCCATAACAAGGCTTTTACGCGCAGGTTCGGCCATATCGCCGACAATATTACGACGATCGACGATTTCATCAGGTCGTATACCCAGGAAATGCAGCGCGGAGAGATCGAAAGGCTGTGGTCTTCCCTGTGGAACGATGCACCCGTCGAAAGCGGCGTTGAAATCATTGCAGAGACGGAGATCGATATCAAGTCGGTCAACGATACGGTGATTACGGTAGCGCTTGGCGGGATGATTCTTCATGCCAAGGACCTTTCCATCGCGTTCTTCGACGATATGCCGGCACGCGACCAGATGCAGAAGAGCATTCTGCGCCACGCCTACGAGGATTTTCTGACAGGGCTGGCGAATCGGCGCAAGCTGATGATGCATTGGGATCAGGCGCGGGGCTCGACTCGGGAGGCGAAGGTCGCGTTCCTGATGCTGGATCTGGACAGGTTCAAGCATGTCAATGACCAGCTCGGCCACGATGCGGGAGACGAAGTGCTGCGCGTCGTGGCCAAGCGCCTGCTGTCCTGCGTGAGGGAGAGCGATCTGGTGTGCCGGTTCGGCGGCGATGAGTTCGGCATTCTGCTGGCGGAATCCGTCGATGATGCGCAGGTCGGGCATATATGCGATCGTGTGCTGGAGGTCGTGAAAGCGCCCATGCTCATCGGGGGAAGCGAAGTCTGCATCAGCACGAGCATCGGAGCCAGCCGCGTGCCGGACCATGGCGATACATTCGACGAGATATTCAAGGCGGCGGATGAGGCACTGTATCTGTGCAAGCTCAAGGGCAGGGGCTGCTGGCGCTGGGCGGATGCCGGCGAGAATCTCGCCGCGGAGGGCTGAAGGCTCGGCCGCGGCAGCCCCCTTCAAAAGCAAAATGCCAGCCTGGGAAGGCTGGCATTTTGCCGATCTGCGCATAATCTGGTGGGCCCCCCGAGAGTCGAACTCGGCACCAACGGATTATGAGTAAGTGCCGGGAAGTATGCGATCCCTGCAAACCCGCATGGATACTGCGTTCTCGTTTTGCGCTGACCGCCCCAAAACCCATGTTTTGCCCTGGCTCTGTCAAGATTTCCCCCATCAGAATCAGGCTACTTTCTTGCGACCAATCTGAGTGAGGGCGTCTTTTATGGAGTCGGTGGCAAGGTGAGCGTAGCGCTTTGTGCTGACCGCTGACTTGTGTCCCAGCACCGCGCCCACAGTGTACAGGTCGACGCCGGCATTGATCATCTCGCTGGCGGCGCTGTGGCGTAGGTCATGGAAGTGCAACCAGTCCATTCCGACAGCCTTCCTGGCATCTCGGAAATGCTTGGATATCCGGCTCTGGTCGGGCAGGGCGATACCCACGCAGCAGCGTATACGTGGGTGGATCGGCACATGGCGCGGCTCGCCGTTTTTTGTGTCGTGCAGTACGAACATGCCATTGACTCGTTCAGCGCGCTTGATCTCTGATATTCGCATGCCGCTATAGAAAGCAATGCGGATTGCAGCGCGAGTCGCACGGTGTTTGCTGGCCCGGCAGAGTTGCAGCATCTGGCGGCGGTCGATGAAGAACCGTCGCTCATTGCGCACGGTGGGCGATATCACCCTGTCAGCTGGGTCGTGCTCGCTCATGCCGTGATGCTTCCAGGCGTATCGGCAGGCGCTTGTCAGGTAGCGAATGCGGTTGCGCAGGGTGGCGGCAGCCAGTTTTGAGCCGTTCGCCTTTCTTGCTTTCGCCGTGTACTCCTTGCAAGCATCCGCCAGGGCGGACATTGGCCTGCCCTGATATGCCCAGTACATCTGCGCGAGCTCACCCATAATGTTGTCGCCGGATTTCAGTCCTGGCACACGTTCCTTGAGATATATAGCAACAGCGTCCTCTATCGTGTGCTGGTGCCGTTCGACACGAGTTGCAACGGCGTAGAGTCTGGCCGCTTCTTGTCGGTCGTAGGCGTCAGCTTGGGCTCTCGTCCACGTTTTCGGAAGTAGCTTTCGAGCCCTGACCCGCTGGCCCTCAACGACACGGTCGAATTCAAAAACGAAGCAACCTCGCGTTTTATCTCTGTATATCGGCATGACCGCAGATACTCCTGTATGTCTTCTTCTGCAAAGATGATTCTGCGCCCGATCCGATGGCAGGGGATCGGCCCGGCGGGCGCAGCCAGATCGTATACGGTGCGCGGCGAGACGCCCAGGCGCTTGGAGGCCTCTATTACTGAGAGCATGTGGACTCCTTCGTAACACCCGTTTCTTGATCTGCCATCGCCTGGTGATACACCGGGGCGGTGCGCCTTATATCGGACAGGGACACCGGCGCAACAAGATATCCAGCGACTCGCACGAAGTTCAACTTTGGGCGATACCGATGAATGAATATCGACTCAACCATGTTGAGCGCTGACTGCTCGCATTCGATGTAGGCGAATCGTTCAAACGCCTTATCGACGTGCTGCGCGATTCGATTGATTATGTTGGTCGACTGCCCTATGTAAACAATGTCGTCGCCGTCCAGCAGGAAATAGACGCCGCACAACCTCCTACATGGTTCGGCACGTTCTAGTACGTTGCTTTTATCGAGGAATGCGTCGGCGGTTTCGCCCGCAAATAGCCTGGCAAGCCGGCCCATTGGCGCCACCTCATCGGGCGTGAGAAACATATCCTACTCCCTTAAATCACGAACGCCCCAATGGGGCGCTCAGCTTCCAGTGATGGGCCGTCACTCTCAGGACGGCCTCGATTCGCTCAGTCATCATCCGTCCTGGCTGAGATCAGCCGAGATCCGCTCTTGAGGATGATGCAGCGCACCCATTTGCCGTTTACTAGGGCGTATCGGGTCATGGTTGCTCCTTTGTGGTGGCGTAGCGGGCGAGTAGGGCGCGTGCAAACTGCCTGTACCCCCAAGATTTCAACCAGCTATTTGCGCCATCAGGCATGTCGTTGAAAACCGCATCAATATCCGCATCACTCGGCACCTTCACCGGCTCGGCGGGTTGTGGGGCAGCAAATGCGTACTCAATCCGATACTGTCCGCTCTTTTCCGAGTCTTTCACCAGGTCCGCGTCCGGGACGCCATCGCACCAGGGTCGGCCGTCCGTCACCCACTCGCCGTCAGCGTTCTTGCGCAGTAGACGGTACGCCACCGGCTCACCCCTGCGCTTGCGGTCGGCTTCGATGGCGGCGCGGGCATAGGCTTGCATTTGGGACTCCGTGAACCAATTGATTGCCGACCCGTAATCGAAGCTCGTCATTCCTGGCTCTGGCAATGGCGGCAACTCTCCGGCATTCCCGGATGGTTGGGGCTGGGCGGCAACGGGGGCGGCGTAGAGGTTTATCGAACCAGCCGAGATGCCCATGCGAGTTGTCTTGACTGCTTCAAGCGCCTTTATTGTGCGGTCGAATAGTCCCGTGTATGCAACTTCGCCTTTCTCGGTGAAGAACGCGGTCGCAACAGGTTGCAAGCTTGGGTTGCATGCTTTGGTTGCATGCTCCCGCGCCGCCGCATTCTGCCGCTCAATCTCCCGGCCAGCAGCGATGCCAGCGTGCCAGGCGTCCTGTTCTTTCTGTGTGATTCCCATATCAACCCCCAGACGCCCATACAAGGGCAGCGATAACTGCGGGGAAAATGACCCCGTAGACGACGATCAGGCAGAGGATCAGGGTGCGGAGTTTGATTTTCATGGTTGCTCCTGTTCATGGCTGGCGTCCTGGGTGCGGGCGCGGAGCATGGCGTCGGCCATACGGTAGCGATATGCCGCCTCGACGCGCATCCACCAGTCGATATGCACGGACGCTGGCTCAACGCTGTTGGGCGCCTGCTCACCGATCAACGCCTCGCCCCATTTCGCGCTGTAGTCATCCGGCAGGCGGACGGACATTGCCATTGCATCGCGCAGGCTCATGCCGCCATAGCCGCTATCGAATCGGGCGCGGCACTGCTCGTCATTTACCGGCAGCGGATACGCTGGCCCACCGTCATTGATCGCCATGCTTTTCTCCTTGGTGTTGGGCCAGGGCGGCGCGAACTTCCTGCATTACATCATCGGTGATAAACCAGAAGCGCTTACCGTCATTGCCGGTCGCTGCCATGCGCTTTCCGTGCTGGTCCTGCCACTCTTGGGACGCAAGATCGGCAACCGTATGCATAGTTTCCCGCAGCGCATCCCGCTCTGCCAGCAGGTCGATGATCAACTGTGCCCGTGGATTGATGCCGCCTTGGCGTCGGGCCTCATCGACCAGTTCGGGTAGCGCAGCCCGCAGTGTTTCGTACTTGTCAGCCATTGGATTCTCCCGATAGGGCGGCGCGGGCGCGGCCACCGTAGTCCACCGCAAAATCCTTCATCAGCGCGAGAATGGATTGGCTGTCTTGGTTCAGTGCTGCTTTTCCCATCTGCTTTGACATGCTGGCGTACCATTCCAGAGCCTCCCGCAGCCGTTCTATCTCCGCTGCCTGTGCGTCGATGTGGTCTGCTGCTGCTAGCGCAGGCCCGCGAAGGAGGCCGTCACCGGACTCGATTGCGCGTTGGCGCAGCTTCTGTGTATTGATAGTCATGCCTCACCCCTCACCCGATAGCGGTTGATGACCGCATTCACCGTTGACAGCGATGCGGACACGCGATGCGCAATCTCGCGCTGTGTTGTGCCGCGATCATGCATTTCAAGGATGCGCTGATGTTTTTCCGGGAGGCGCAAATGCTGCGCCGTCTGCAACTGGTTGACCATTGCCTGTATTCCGCTCATTTTCTGTCCTCAAAATCGCTGATCTGACTCTTGATTGCAGCGGCGATGTCCTCGGCCGTGGAGCCTGGTGGGGCGATTACGTCTACTGTGTAAAACGTGGCGTCAGGGTGCTGTTTGGCCGTCCCCCATGGCGGGATTTTCATCCATAGGGAGACGGCGACTTTGATTTGAGACATTGGCGATCCCCGATCAGAAAGGCGGCTCATCGTCATAGTCAGCCATTCCGCCGCCACCCTGCGGTGGATTCGGGGCAGGGCGCTGCGCTGCCTGTGCGCGCTGCTGGGCCTGTTGTGGGGCGCGGGCCTGAGGCTGCGCTCCGTTATCGGGGCGCGATGCGAATTCGAGGTTGCTGATTCGGCCAGTCAGCTTGATGCCTTGCGAGCCGTCCTGTTTTTGGAATGTTTCGATATGAGGATCATCAATAGTGACGTGCAGCAAGGTTCCTTTGAGCAGATATGGTGCCAGCGATTCGGCTCTTTGCCCCCACACAACGCCCTCTACCCACTGGGTAGGCTTGTTGTTCGTGTTCGGGTCTTTCTTCCCGTAGTTGTAGGCTAGAGAGATGCTTGCCACAGCGTCGTTCTGCTGCGTGTATCGCAGTTCTGCATCGCGTCCGATTCGAAAAAGCCCTGTGAGTTGTGCCATATTTAAGCCGCCTCCATCGCGGCATGTGATTGTTCGAATTCCTCAATGATCTCGCCCATGTACTCGCGCGCGGCCTTAACCTTCGCCATCATTTCCCGCTCTTTGTCGAAGTCGCGCTTGATGACGACTGATGTCAGACGCATGCGCTCTGGGATATGGGATACCAGATGCAGGTCTAGTGGCTCATCTCGGATGAGGCGCTCTGGCGTGTCTACCAGCGCGTAATTGACCTCCCACTCATCCGCATCCCACAGCCACATGTACCCGCGCATTTGCCATTCATACGTGCCGTTGATGGCATCTACCGTCCAGGCTGGGAACGTTTCGAGCGACCATGATGATTTCAGGTCATGCCCTCGGCGGTTCCCGACATCGAACAGGTCACACTCGCCGGTGATGTAGTCGTTGGCCTTGCGCTCCTGGTTCTTCTCCAAGGCCAAGCCGCGAACGCGGTTCAGCAGGGCAATCGATTCGCTTTCGACCTCGATCCCTTTCTCGGTGTATTTGTTCGAGAACTCAAAATCGACACCGAAAATCTCCTGCTTGGCAAGTTCCCGGATATAGGTCTTTGCGCCCACCGAGAGGATTTCTCCGGCCTTGATCGCGGCAGCGGTGGGCGACGCCATGAGCTTCCCGATACTGCTGCACCGAAACTTGTAATCAAGCATCTTGGCCTCCTTGGATTTCGTCCATGCGCCCGGAAACCGCCTGCATGAATGTCTTATATCCGTCGCGGTCGCGGGCCTTGGTGAAGATCTGGGCGCCTTCCTTTTTGATGCTGATCAGTACCTTGGCGTCATGTGCGGTGCGTGCTTTCTCGATCCATTCGTCAACTGTGGCCTGCCGATACACGTTGCCGTCAGTGTCGTCGGATTCTTCGGACAGCCCGAGAATGGCCTTGAGTGTGTATCGTTCCAGATAAGTCTTGGTGCTGGCGCGTGCCTGGATCGGATTCTTTGCTCCGCCAGCATCCGGCGGGCCGCCCATGCTGACTTTTTCCTCGTGGCCGTTGATGTGGCGAAGGTAGCAAGTGACCTCCATCCAGTCCTTTTCATCCTTCGTCAGCCGCCACCATGTTGACAGCCCATGCTTGGAAAGCGCTTCGGTGACTGCATTAACCACATCGTGCAATTCCGCGTAGCTCTTGCCCTTGAGCGGGCCATCCGTTACCTGACGGCCCTTGATAATCTTCACGCCCTCTGCCTTGAACGCAGCAAACGCTTCGTCGTAGGCTTTCTTTGCTTGGGCAGCGTTGTACCGATCCTGCAAATCCATCATTTGCCCGATTTGCTCGGGCGTCATGCCGGATTGCAACGCGGCGATTGCCAGTGCCATGGGCGAACCAGCAGGGGCGGGCGCGGCGACTGACGATTGCGGCGCTTCGATAATTTCTGTTGTCATGATTCCCTCAGAAATTGATAGTGACGTGAGGAACTTCACCGCGCGCGATCTTCAGCACGATGGAGCGAGCCAGTTCTTCGGTGATGTTCATGCCCATGAACGCTTGCTTTGCCTCGCCCATGATCTTGATTCGGTGCTGCTGGTCGGCTTCGCGCTTGCGCTGCTCGGCCTCTGCCGCTGCTTTTTCGTCAGCCTGCCGCCTGATTTCAGCCAACCTCGCAGCTTCAGCAGCATCCTTGGCGCGTTGCTCAGCCGCCAGTTTCTCGGCTTCGGCGCGGGCTTCGGCTTGCTTCTGGCGCTCGATGGCTTCCTGGCGGTCACGCTCGGCCTTCTCGGCTGCGGCCTTTGCCTCGGCTTCGCGCTTCGCAGCTGCTTCACGTTCGGCCTGGGCCTTGGCTTCAGCATCTGCCTTGGCCTTTTCGGCGGCTTGGCGGGCAATCTCGGCCTCACGGTCTTTCTGCTCCTGCTCGGCCTGCTTGCGGCGCAGTTCGGCAAGTTCCGCCTGTTCGGCTTCGTACTTCTCGCGGGCAGCCAGAGCGGCAGTCAGTGAGTCCAGGGCGCGGGCTTTCATTCGATGGGCTTCAGCCTCGAATTCCTCCCACGTCTCGTCCACGACGCGGGCGCCGACTTCCTCAATGCTGGCCCGCAACTCGGCGCTGTCCAGGTCGCGGTCCTCATCGGCACGCAGGTGGAACCATTCGATGCCTGCCTTGTGCTTGGCGATCCGGGCATTCTCAGCGGCCTCCCATTCATCCAGCGGGGCGCGGACTTCGGCTTGAATCGCTTCCAGCCCTTCCTTCAGGTAACGCCGACCAGCATCTACCTTTTTCGGCAGTTCCTTCAGTTCCGCCGACACCGCAGCGCCCAGCTTTTCCATTGCCGTCTTGCTTCGCGCCACTTTGTACGCGTCGCTGGCGCAGGCTTCACGGTCTTTGCGCTTGTCCATGTCGTAGACGGTGCCAACGACCTTGGCGCGAACCGTGCCCAGAATCTCGTCCAGTTTTTCGGTATCAGTAAACACCTGCAGCGCCGTTTCTTTCGGCGGCAAAGTGACCAATTCGGTCGATTCTTTTTCGATGACTTCGCTCATTTCCTTTCCTTAAAACCCCGCCGCCACGGCAACATGCATAAAGCCGATTGCGCCAACAATAACTAGCACAGCGACAGCCCATGCTTTCTTCGGAATCCGTCCACTGTTCTTTGCATAGCCGCCTTTCCCATCGCATTCCGCCCATGAGCCGTAGTAACTGCGATGGCTGCGCGGGATGCTTCCCGTCCAGTTCGAATGTCCATAGTCGATGCCGTTGGGCCAGTTTTGGTTATTCATACCTAAGCCTCCGTGCGGTTTCGTGGGCAAGAGTGACGACGGCGGCGTCGAATGCGACACTCGCCCGGTGAGCGGCAGACTGACAGCCATCCAGTGCGGCAACCATGTCTGCAATGACGCCGGACTGCTGCAGCATCTGCTCATGAATGACATCAGCAAGATCAGAGCGACCGACCGGCACGACGTATCCGCGCAGGGCGATTCGAACGCTGGACTGGCTGCCTCGTAGCACTGCCGTCATTTGGGTGCGGACTTGCTCGGCTATGACATATTTGTCGCTGTTCGGGACGATGCTGTCCGCGCCGAGCCAGTCTCTTTGTACCCAGCCAAAGCCGCCCGTGCGCTCATCAGGCGGGAGCGTTTTGAGTGTTTGCATGGTGTTCTCCTGTTTGATGGGCGGCAATCAAGGCGCAACACTCCTGCCGACAAATGCCTGGCCTTCACGTGCTAGGTTTGGGTTGGTAGGAGTAGGGGAGTGCTGCGGCTTCATTGCCGCGATGGGTGAATTGGCTCGTTTCGTGAGCCACTCGTCCAGATCACGCCATCCCGGATGACAGGGAAGGAGCGCGTGTCTTGTCCGTATCTGTCCTGCGCTCTCGCGCTGCTTTTCGCAAACCTGCCCGACCCGACGGGCTTAGAGGATCAGATCAGAGGACATGCGTGGCGCTCTGGATGCCGGTGATAACGTAAATCCGCTCGACCGGCCTACGGATCCAGGTCTATCCGCAATGCGGCCCGTCCTGGCTACGGGTTTTGATTGGTGCCGGTTACCCTCGTCCGGCGCTGCGTCAGCCCCGCGGTGGGCCATGTGTGCAGCGGGTGCGGTCATGCGGATGACCGGCCAGACCAGCACCGGAGGCTCGATGCTGATCGTTCTATGGCGGGCCTACGTCCTGCAGATCAGCGCTCGACCTGCATTCGGATTGCCACGGTGTTCTGTGGCGCGGCCCTCTCGGGGTGCATTCGTGGCCGCTTACGGTCGGCCAGTCGGGGTAGAGTTTCCGGCTCTTGAGCGAATCCCACGCCCGCAATACCTGTCCGGTTTCGGTCCAGCCGTTCCCACCCTAGGCTGGCATCTAGCGCCAGGTACTAACCGAAGCGTTCGCTGGCCGGTGGTAGACATTCTTGAATTCGGCGGGGCCGTATCGTGGACCCCATACGCGAAGCTGCACAGCTGCGCTGGCGTAGTTCCTCCCGCCTAGGACAGGACGCGACGGCATCCGCTTCGATTTGATGGTGGCCGGGCTACCTTCCCCGGCTCCGAGTATTGTTTGCCCACAAGTGAGCAGTAGATCCCTCGGGACCCACTCCGCAGCAGGTCAGTTTCAGTCATGCGGCCACCATCAAGGATCCATACTAGCTGCGAAATTTTCCCCACGGCTTCCGTGGTTCGGCCTTCGTCTATTACCTCCCGGAACGGCCAAGCGGGCGGCGCAGTATGGATTCTTGATGACCCCGGCTAACCGAACCGGGCGGGCCTGAGCCTGGGTGATGCTCTTATCCCAGCTATGCAGGCGTTGATTGATCGATATATCGGGCTTTATTTCGGTATATGGCCTATGCTGAAGGGCTAGGCCACAACAAATCCGATGTGGCCGCCATTGGCCAATGGAGGTCAAAAATGGACAAGCAAGGTAAACCGCCTAAAAAGGCAAAGACAACGAAGGCTGATCCAGCCCTTAATAAACAGGGCTGGCCTGCTCAGGCCCCAAATGAAGGAATAAAAAGAGCGAGTGCCGGTCATGACCATAAACCGATCAGCAGGGGCTCGGGGAGAGGAAGGTAAGCCTGCTAGAGCCACCCAAGCACAGCCCCTAGCGGGGCCAAAAACACCCCGATGACGCGGGCGATTTCGAAAGCGCCCCAATCACCAAGAGACATCGGGATTTGAAATATCTTGACGATGTTCAAAATCCACCCGATAAGCCCCGCGATGCAGGTCGCAAACCAAAGCACCCAAGCGGTGCTGGTGATCGTCTCTTTTGCGTTGAACATATCTTTCTCCTTGATCATCCGGCGCGGCTCTCACTGAAAGCCGCCTCGGATTCGGCCTGTTTCCAGGCCGTGGTTACTTCTCCTGCGCAACTCCCGCCTCTATTGGCGGCTCGCAGTGTGCCGGTCTTTCCCGGTCTGTCATCCTCCAAATACCTCGCGCTCGGTGGAATCCACGCGCTGGCTGTATGTCGCCAGTCACCGGATCGCAGCGCCCTTGTGCGGTCTCACACCGCAGGCACTGATTGCCGGTTTTCACTCTATTGCTTGTTGGCGCGGAGTGGATCCGTTGCGCGCCTTCCCGGTCGCATTTCCCCTAAAGGGGCCGGGTGCTGTTGTCGGCATTTTGTTAAAGAGCATTCCGCCGTTGGCGGGGTACTGCTGACTCATTACTTGCTGCCCTTGGGGCTAGGCGTTCTGTGAGTCGATGGGTGTAATAGTGCCACTAGTTATTGGGGTTGTCAATAGTGGCGCTAGTTATTTTGTTGAATCAAGGAAAACCCCACCATCAGCAGGGCGGGCCATATCAGGTCAGAGAGGCATGTAGGATGGCGAAGTCGATCCCAGGATGATCGGATGATCATCGGGTGTCGGAGCGAGGGGAGAGGGCGCCCAGAGGACTTGGTGCAGGAGCAGGACGCAAAAAAGCCCCTCGGAAAAGGGGCTTGCGATAGGAGTCTGGAGTTTAGGTGCGATACGTCTATCGCAGACAATCCGATATTTCCTGAGCGCTACTTAGTGGTGTCGGTGAGTTGTCAGGTTCTCACAACTTGTTCTTTTGAGCAGCATCCTTAGCATCGCCGAACTTGCGTTGCATTGTGCCGATGTCTTTTTCAGCCTTTCCTTTCACTGTGGTCGACGGCTTCTCTGTAGCTTTGCCAAAGGCCTCTTTTGCGCCGCCTTTTACTTCTTTAATGGTGCCTTTTGCTTGATCTTTGTTCATGGCTTTACTCCTTGCGTAGCAGTGAGCTTCGGTAGAACGGGGAACTGATGCCCCCGTATAAAGCTTACTGAGGATTTTTCTTGTTCTGATCTAGGTCTTTTTTGTCTTGCCCAGGCTGTTCCTTGGGTTTCTGACCTTCGTTCTCAGCTCGTTGAAGATCGTTCTGATCTTGATTCTGCTGTTCTTGAGCTTGCTGACCAGGATTCTGGTCTGCATGATCTGGGTCGCGTTGTGCCGGGTTTTGATTGGCGTGATCGGGACCTGGCTGACCTGGTTTGTTTTGATTCGTTTGTTGGGTGGGTTTCTGTTCCATGATGAACTCCTGGTAACTTACCGCCTGTGTCGTTCAGTGCGAACTGGCTTGAGGCGTAATACGGTGAGGGTAGGGCAAATGTCTGCCGGGCCATCCTGCGGCTTAAGTGCGCAGGCCGGGGATTGGATCTTTCATCAGCCGCAGGATACGCTGGCGCAAGTGCACGCGGCGCTTTCCATGGCCTATTTCATCAATTTGAGAAGGTGGGTGTGGAGGGGAATTCATATCCGTGGCGAGAAGCTTTCGCAGCACGAACCCTAAATGATATTTTTGCTGGAGCATGATGGCTCCTCTATGTGTGCTGCCTATGATTGAGCTAAGCATCAAGGCAGGTGAGTCACCCTTCGCGGGAAAGTGTAGCTTCGACGAAGCTAACGAGCGATGGGCCATATGTGTCAGACATATGATTCTGAACGAGGCAAATTGGCGTTTGGGCCGGAGTGAGTGTTTGTTGCCTCAGGGTATTCAGTGTGGACCTTATCAGGTCAGATTGACAGCTTTACTTTGTATTTTATGTTACTGAAACTGGGGCTAAACGAATGTAGTCGGTCTTAGAATGGTAGGCCCGGATAGCGGGCGTTAAGGGCTGCAATTAGTTTTTTGCGGGTTGTAGTTATTTCGGCTTGTGTTGGGCTGCCGTAAAAGCTCTTTCGAGCTACGAGTTTCTTGAAATCCTCTATCGGCGGTACCGGTAGCAACGAGTCGGGCTTTGTGAGTACGATCATTGTGTTCTCCAGGTAATATTTGGGCGAAGGCTCCAAGATTATTCAACATGAGATCATGGATTGTGAGTCAACTTGACGGGCCCATAATGGTGAAAGCTCTTGATGGAAGCATTCTGGCGTTGGTGAAGCAATGGAGTACTAAGCATCATGCATCCACTCTGCGATGTACATCGTTACTTTGTAATAGTTTCCCATGATGTCCCGGAAGCCAGCATCAGGAATCGTGGCGGACACATAAAAGCCCCGGCAGGGCGGGGCATGAAAAAGCCGCCTGGGTGGGCGGATATTTATGATCGCTATGATACGTTCTCAGCGCGGGCGCTAAATTCATAAATGAATCGCCCCGGGTTTTGCGGAGGCTCCAACCTTTGAGAGAATGGAGCCACTATGAGCAAGCAGAACAAGTTTTCCCCCGAAGTCCGTGAACGC
>NZ_SMBX01000013.1 GCF_004342005.1 Paracandidimonas soli | reverse complement strand
CGTTCACGGACTTCGGGGGAAAACTTGTTCTGCTTGCTCATAGTGGCTCCATTCTCTCAAAGGTTGGAGCCTCCGCAAAACCCGGGGCGATTCACAAAGATGTGATAGACGCTTTCAAGTCAGGCGGGCCTGGCTGGCAGACCAGGATCAATGAAGTCTTGAGGCAGGCTGTGGCGGATGGTGTGGTGTAGATCAGCACGCTTCCGCAGTCCATGGCGAACGTGAAGAGGCCTACGTGCCTGGGGGCGTATTAGCTCACGCCGTCAAACCGTTTAGGCGGGAGGCTTAATCAGATTTTCAGCCGGTATGCCCAGTCCTTTATGCAGGCGCCAGATCATCGGTAACGTAAGAGCGCGCTTGCGATTCAGAATTTCGTAGACACGGTTGCGCTTGCCGATCATCGGCTCCAGATCCTTTGGGGAAAGTCCCGCTTGTTCCATGCGGAACTTGATCGCTTCAATGGGATCAGGAGGGTCGATGGGGAAGTTCTTGGCCTCGTAAGCCTGTACCAGCGTACTGAGTACGTCCAGGCGATCTCCATCTGGAGTGCCGATGTCTGGGTCGTGCTCCACCAAGCGGGAGATTTCTTTCAAGGCAGCTTTGTAGTCGGCTTCGGTGCGGACAGGACGAATTTCCATATTTCACTCCATTTCCACCGTTTCGACATCGATACGGTCATATTCGGCATGCGTACCGATGAACTTGATATAAACGATTCCAAGCTTATATGCGATGGCGGCAACCAGTCGATAATCATTGCCTTTGATATTGAAAACAACACGTCGGTTTCTCAATATGCTGGCGCTGCCATACAAAGCCTTGACGTCTGCAGGCTGGTTCCACGATGCCTTGCTGGTTTCATCAAACCAGGACTTGATGGGCTGTTCCGCGTCAGGATGTTTGTCCCAGAACTCACGTAAGGTGCTGACAGCGATGACTTTCATATGGTTTGATAAATGGTAGTCCCAATATGGGATCATTGCAAGAGGTTTGATCGCGAGTGCAATGTTTTTTTGATAATGCAAACTGTATGGATGCTGCCGATGCATGGTAGCTTTTTGAAAAGAACGAAGTGATGCGGAGTGTGATCGGATTGTCCTAGCCTCACAGAATCCGCACCCCCATCCGCTGCGGTAGACTTGCGCCTGTTCATAATTGCGGGATTCAATCATGTCGGAAACTACGGTCGCCATCGTCGGCGCGGGGCCGTCGGGCCTGATGGCGGCGCAGACGCTGCTGGCGGCCGGGTGCCGGGTCGATATCTACGATGCCATGCCTTCTGTGGGACGCAAGTTCCTGCTGGCGGGGCGGGGCGGCCTGAATCTGACGCATAGCGAAGCTTCCGACCGGTTCCTCTCGCGCTACGGCAGCCGTCAGGCTCAGGTGGCGAAGTGGCTGAACCAATTCGATGCCAACGCCTTGCGGCAATGGGCACACGATCTTGGGATCGAAACCTTCGTCGGTTCATCGGGCCGCGTGTTTCCCAAGGAGATGAAGGCCGCGCCTTTGCTGAGAGCGTGGCTGCACCGCCTGCGCGAGATGGGTCTGCGGGTGCATGTGCGGCATGTCTGGCGCGGCTGGTCGGAGCAGGGCGATCTGCTGTTCGATTCGCCCCAGGGGCAGGTGACGGCCAGGCCGGATGCGACAGTGCTGGCCATGGGGGGCGCAAGCTGGCCCAGGCTGGGGTCGGATGGGGCCTGGAAGCCGCTGCTGGCTCAGAAGGGCGTACAGACCGCGCAGCTCCTGCCTTCCAATTGCGGATTCGAATGCGGTTGGAGCGAGCATTTCATCGAGCGTTATGCCGGGCAGCCCTTGAAATCCGTGGCTCTGGCGCAAGAGCTGGAAGGCAACGATGCGGAACCGGTATTCCGTCGCGGCGAGTGCATGCTCACGGAGCAAGGTCTGGAGGGCGGCGCGGTATATGCCTTGTCAGCGGGGCTGCGCGACGCCATCCTGGCGACAGGCCGGGCAACGTTGCTGGTGGATTTGCTGCCGGACCGCAGCCTGGACTTCGTGCGCGAGCAGGTGGAGTGGCCCAGGGGCAGCCGTTCGATGTCTTCCCATCTGCAAAGCCGCCTGGGGATCAAGGGCGTGAAGGCCGGGTTGTTGCGCGAGTGCGTGTCCGCCGACGATTTCCGCAATCCGGATGCATTGGCCCGGGCCATCAAGCGTCTTCCCATCGTGTTGCTTGCGATGCGGCCCATCGAAGAGGCCATCAGTACGGCGGGAGGCGTGGGTTTCGATGCGCTGGATGAGCGGCAAATGCTGTCCGCCATGCCCGGCGTATTTTGCGCGGGCGAGATGCTGGATTGGGAGGCGCCGACAGGCGGTTATCTGCTGACGGCCTGCTTTGCCAGCGGTGTTGCAGCGGGGCGGGGCGTGCTGGAATGGCTGGCGGCGAATAAACCCGAGAGTCGCGCGGAAGCAAACCGGCAGTAGTTCAAAGCCTCAAGGCAAGAAATAGCCGCCAGGGCGCAAGGCCGCGGCGGCCAGGCTCAGATCGCGTATTCCGGCGTAAATGTATCGCCGACGCGCAGCACGCCTTCGGCTGCCGACACTACGGCGTTGACGCCGAACAGGATGCCGGTCTCGAAGCTGCGTTGCACCGCCAGGGTGCGGCCGGGCTCGATGCCGACTTGCGCCGTGGCCGGATCCACGTTGGGAAGGTTGCAGCGGGTGCAGTGCTTGACGACGGCCAGGATCATATCGCCGGACTGCAGGCCGGCCAGATGGTCTTCGTCGTAGGCGTCCAGGCCGTCCAGCACGATATTGGGGCGGAAGCGCTCGATGCCGATGGGGGCTTCGCCGCTTGCGCTGACCTGCCGGTTCAGCTCGTCCAGAGAGGCCTGGTTGCAGATCAGGAAAGGAAAGCCGTCGGCGAAACAGAAGGCATGCCGCTGCGGAAAGCCTGCGGCCCATTCGGCGTTGCGGCCGGACCAGGCCTCGACAAGCTCGGGATTCGCCAGGCGTTCCGCGCTGCGATGCGTGCGCAGCAGGCGGCAGGGCAGTCCCATGAATTGCGACAGCGCTGCCGCGGCGGCATCGCCCTCGTCCTGCCCCAGCGTGTCGGATTTCCAGATGCGCACAGGGATGGCTTGCGAGGGAGCGGCCTCCAGGGGCACGGATATGTCCGGCATGCTGGGGGCGCGGATTTCCAGGTGGTTTTCCGTCAGCGATGGCTGTATCAGCGCCATGCGCGGATACTGGCGCTGGGTCATGAACAGGCCGTCGCCGTCCACCATGACCCAGTGGCGATCCCATTGCAGGCCGGCGTGACTGAAAGCGGCGGCATCGTGCGACAGGCCTGCGCAGGATTTGATGGGATAGGTGCGCAACTGGGTAATGGTGATGGACATGGCGGTCGATGTGCGTGCGGCCCCGGTCGGAAGGGCGATGCACGGGATTGTAGCGGTTCCGCCCGGGTACAGTAATGCCGCGCTTCACGGTATCATCGCGATCGTAGCGTTCGCGCCCGATGATGGTGCACCGCATCCACAAGAGACCTGAGCCATGCAAGATTTCAAGAGCAATCTGATCGCCATTCTTCCGGCCTTCGAATACCTGGCATTCAACCTGCTGGTCGCCATCGTCATCCTGATCCTGGGCTGGGGTGTTTCCATCCTGGTGGGCAAGTGGGTGCGCAAGCTGTTCCTGCGTTCGCGCCGCATCGATCCCACGGTCGTGCCTATCGTGCAGACGACGGTCGTATGGGTTATCCGCATTTGCGTGGTGGTGGCGGTGCTGGCCCGGTTCGGCGTGCAGACGACCAGCCTGATCGCGGTGCTGGGCGCCGCCGGCCTGGCAGTCGGCCTGGCCTTGCAGGGAACGCTGCAGAATGTCGCGGCGGGCATCATGCTGCTGGCGTTGAGGCCGCTGAGGGCGGGGGAGTCGGTGAGCATCGTGGGCAAGGCCGATGGCACGGTCGAGGAAATCGGCCTGTTCCTGACGCGCCTGGTGCAAAGCGACGGCACGTACATTACGCTGCCCAACAGCCTGGTCTGGGGCAATCCAATCATCAACTTCAGCCGCAATGCGGTACGGCGCATGGATGTGGAGGCCAGGGTGCGCTATGGCGACGACCTGGATCTGGCGCTGTCGACGCTGCGCAAGCTGGTGGAGACGCATCCGCTGGCGTTGCGCGATCCCAAGCCGCAGGTCATGGTGACAGGCAACCAGGAAAGCGTGATCGTCATCAATCTCAGGGTATGGGCGGCGGCCAGCAACTTCTGGGAGTTGCGCTTCGACCTGCAGCGCAGGGCGCCGGAGGTGTTGCGGCAGGCGGGCCTGAGCTTGCCGATCCCCGTCAGGGAGCAGGTCCAGTCGGCGGCGCTGGCGGCTGCGCAGAACGGCGAGGACGATGCGCAACAGGAGTAGCGCATAGCGTTAGTTTCCCGCCTCCCGGCAGGGCGGTACCGTCCGGCTGGCCTTGTATGTCGATGTGCTGCTTCCAGGCAGCTTAGCCGCCCCTGCTGCGCAACGCCGCCTGCATCTGCTCCAGCGCGCGCTGGAGCGCACCGGGCTCCGCCTGTTCGGCAGTCTTGATCATGGCGGTACACATGCCGCGCAGCATGTCGACCTCGTCCATGCTGAGCATGGCGCGGTTCAGCAGCCGGTGCATGCGCTGCACCAGTTTTTTCGGATGTGCGGGATCCAGGAAGCGGATCGCGACCAGGGCCTGTTCCAGGTGGCGCAGCAGGGCGTGCACGCTGTCGATGGCGGCGGGCAGGTCGCCGGCCAGGACTTTGCCGTCGGTCGTTGGGATCAGCGGGGCCTGGGCGGCATCCAGCAAGGCATAGCGCAGCTCCCAGGCGGACAGTTGCAGGGCCTGGGCCACGTTCAGCGAACTGTATTCCGGATTGGCGGGGATGTGGCAGGTGTACTGGCAGGCGGTGACATCGTCGTTTTCCAACCCGGCGCGCTCGGTGCCCAGGACGATGGCGACGCCGCCATGATCGGGATGCTGCCGCAGGTGCTCCACGGACAACCGGGCGGCTTCGCGTATGTCGCAGGCGGGCGGGCCGATGACGCGGGGGCGCGCCGTCATGGCGAACGACAGCGTGGCGGATTCCAGCGCATCGGTCAGGGTGGGGACGATGCGCGCTTGCGCAAGGACGTCGGTGGCGCCGCTGGCCAGGGCGTGGGCCTCCGGGTGGCCGGCGACATCGGCCTGTTTCGGGGCCACCAGGCGCAGGTCGGAAAATCCCATGGTCTTGATGGCGCGGGCTGCCGCGCCCACGTTTCCGGGGTGGCTGGGACGCACCATAACAAATCTTACGCGTTGAAAAGTTAGTGTCATCTAAAATAATGGAAAGATTGAAAACCGGTGCGGCAGTCTCTTTTACAATAGCGGATTCGCTGACACCTGGTTTCAGCCGCCGGCAGCTTGTTGTTGCAGGCTTATTTTTGTGGATTACGGAATTCTATGCATCCCATGCTTAATACCGCCGTCAAGGCGGCACGTCGCGCTGGCGCGATCATCAATCGAGCCAGCCTGGACCTGGATCGCTTGCAGGTGGCGCGCAAAGGCCCCAAGAATTATGTCACGGAAGTCGATCGCGCGGCAGAGGATGCCATCATCGATATCCTGCGCACTGCTTACCCCGACCATGGCTTCCATGGCGAGGAAACCGGTCTGCATCCGGCGCAGGGCGGCAACGACGAGCCGGAATACCAGTGGGTCATCGATCCGCTCGACGGCACGACCAACTTCATCCATGGATTTCCGGTCTACGCGGTTTCCATTGCGCTGCTGCATCGCGGCCAGGCGGTGCAGGCCGTCGTGCACGATCCTTCCAGCAACGATATCTTCACGGCCAGCCGAGGCGGCGGCGCGTTCCTGAACGACCGCCGCATCCGCGTGTCGGGCCAGACGCGCTACCATGACGCGCTGCTCGGGGCGCATGTGCCCTGGCGCGCGGAAGGCAAGCAGGGCGAGCGTTTCGCCGAACTGCTGGGTAATTGCGCCAGCGCGCGCCGCATGGGTTCGACGGTCCTGGATCTGGCCTACGTGGCCAGCGGCCGGCTCGACGGCTTCTGCGGCATCAATCTCAAGCCCTGGGACCTGGCGGCCGGCGGCCTGCTGGTGCTCGAGGCCGGCGGCCTGATCGGCGACTTCGACGGCGAGCAGGGCTGGATGGAGTCCGGCAGCGTCATTGCGGCTACGCCGCGGATTTTCCCGCAGATGCTGGCGCACGTGAACCCCGCCGAAGATTGATCCGTTTCAGCCGCGCTGCAATGGCCATGCCTGGCGACTCCGTTCGCCATGCAGCAGGCAGGCGCAGCGTGGGGCATTTTCCAGTAGTCGTTTGTGAGTTTGCATGACTGAACACTTTCTTTACCTGCTGAAGGCAGGCTTTCTGGGGCTGATCGAAGGCCTGACGGAGTTCATCCCGGTATCCAGCACGGCGCACTTGCTGCTGATCGGCGAATGGATCGACTTCTCTTCCGGAAGCGCCAAGGTGTTCGAGGTGGTCATCCAGTTCGGTTCCATCCTTGCCGTCATGTGGATTTTCCGCGAACGCCTGTGGAAGCTGATACGGGGTACGCTGACGGGCGATCGCACGGAAATGCTGTTCGCGCGCAATCTGATCATTGCGTTCCTGCCGGCCGCCGTCATCGGCGCCATCATGATCTCCTACATCAAGATGATTTTCGGCAGCCCCGCCATCTTCGTGGTGACGCTGATCCTGGGCGGCCTGATCATGCTGTGGGTGGAGCGCAAGCCGCAGTACGCCAAGGAACTGCCGGGGCAGGCCGCGCCGGAGGACGACAGCATGGCCTCGCGCAATGCCACGGCGCACAGCCTGGAGGAGATTACCTGGAAACAGGCGCTGGTCGTGGGGTTCGCGCAATGCATCGCCATGATTCCCGGCACGTCCAGGTCCGGCGCCACTATCATCAGCGGCATGATCGCGGGCATCCAGCGCAAGACGGCTACCGAGTTCTCGTTCTTTCTCGCCATGCCGACCATGCTGGCGGCGACGGTATACGACCTCTACAGACACGGAAGCGAGCTTTCCAGCACGCAGGCCGGCGCTATCGTCGTAGGTTTCGCCATGGCCTTTCTCAGCGCGCTGGTGGTGGTGCGGGCTGTGCTGCGTTTCGTGTCGCGCCATACCTACCGTCCGTTCGCCTGGTACCGCATCGCCCTGGGGCTGGTCGTGATGACCTGGCTGCTGGCGCGCTGACCGGACGGCTCCGGCGGCCAGATCGCCGGGGCGGCTGCGCAATGCAAGGCTACCGGCGCCGCTTCGACGGCGTTAAAATAATCGTTTCAAAATTGCTCAAGCGGAAACCACATCATGACACTGCCTCCAAGCACCGACCGGGATCATTGGGTCAGCTGGGATGACTACAACAAGCTGGTCGAGCGCCTTGCGCTCGTCATTCACGAATCGGGCTGGAAGTTCGACAAAATCGTCTGCCTGGCCAGGGGCGGGGTGCGTGTCGGCGATGTCCTGTCGCGTATTTACGACGTTCCGTTGGGCATCCTGGCGACCAGCAGCTATCGCGAAGCGGCCGGCACGCAGCAGGGCCAGCTGGACATCGCCCAGTTCATCACCATTACGCGCGGCACCTTGTCGGGTCGCGTGCTGCTGGTCGACGACATGGTGGATACCGGCATGACCTTCCAGCGCGTCGGCGAGCACTTGCGCAATCAGTTCCCGGACATCACCGAGCTGCGCAGCGCCGTACTGTGGTGGAAGGGGCACTCCAAGGCAACGCCCGACTACTACGTGGACAAGCTGCCGACCAACCCCTGGATCCACCAGCCTTTCGAGGACTACGACAGCCTGCGCCCGCACCAGCTCGAAGCCTGGGTGCGAAAGGGTGTGCGTAGCTGATCTTTTCGTGCTAGAATCACTAGCTTAACCTTTCACCTTTTACATATTTTAGGTTCAGGATACATGCCTACCGTTCGTCTGAAAGAAAACGAGCCCTTCGAAGCCGCTCTGCGCCGCTTCAAGCGCACTATTGAAAAAACAGGTCTGCTGACGGAACTGCGTTCGCGCGAATTCTATGAAAAGCCTACTGCAGAGCGCAAGCGTAAAGCCGCCGCCGCAGTCAAGCGCCACTACAAACGCATCCGTAGCCAGCAACTGCCTCCGCGCCTGTATTGATACCTGAATCCTTCATTCAGGATCTGCTTGCGCGTGTGGATATTGCCGATGTCGTCGGCAAATACGTGCAGCTGAGGAAAGGTGGGGCCAACTTACTTGGCCTTTGTCCTTTTCATAACGAAAAATCCCCATCCTTCACCGTCAGCCCGACAAAGCAGTTCTATCACTGCTTTGGCTGCGGCGCGCATGGCACGGCCATTACCTTCCTGATCGAGCATACGGGGGCCAGTTTCCCCGAGGCGGTCAGGTCGCTGGCGGGCAGCGTGGGGATGACAGTTCCCGAGCAGGAACAAACGCCAAGGCAAAGGGCCGCCGCACAACAGCGCAAAGCCGAAGTCTCCCGCCACCAGCAAATTCTCGATTCAGCCCAGGCGCATTATGTGCGCCTGCTGTCGTCTTCTCCGCAAGCCGCGCAGTACCTGAAGAGGCGCGGGCTGAGCGAGGCCATGATCGCCCACTTCGGCCTGGGCTGGTCGGGTACCGACCGGCACGGGCTGTCGCAGGTGTTTCCGCGCTACGACGATCCCTTGCTGCTCGAATCCGGCCTGGTCATTGAATCGGAAGACGGGCGCCGCTACGATCGCTTCCGCGAACGTGTCATGTTTCCCATCCGCAATGCCAAGGGGAGCCTGATCGGTTTTGGCGGCCGCATCATCGGCAAGGGAGAGCCCAAGTACCTGAACTCCCCCGAAACGCCGCTGTTTTCCAAGGGCCAGGAGCTATACGGGCTGTGGGAGGGCCGCGCCGCCATCCGCAAGGAAGGCTTCGTGCTGGTCGTGGAAGGCTATATGGATGTGGTCAGCCTGGCGCAGCACGGCCTGGCCAATGCCGTCGCGACATTGGGCACCGCCACGACGCCGGATCATGTACGCAAGCTGATGCGGGCAAGCGACCGCATCATTTTCAGCTTTGATGGCGACAAGGCGGGAAGGCGCGCCGCCTGGCGCGCCCTGAATGCCTGCCTGCCGCTGCTGCGCGACGATGTCGCCATTCGTTTCCTGTTCCTGCCGGAAGGCCAGGATCCGGATTCGTATATCCAGGAGTTTGGCGAGGAGGCCTTCCGGGCCACGGTTGCCGAGGCGCTGCCGCTGTCACGTTTCATGCTGGAGGAACTGGCTTCGCGCCATCCCATGGGAGAGGCCGAAGGGCGGGCCGCATGCGTACACGAGGCTCGCCCGCTGCTGGCGCAACTGCCCGAGGGCGCGTTGCGGCTGCAGATCGAGCATGAATTCGCAAAGCTGGTGCAGTTGACGCCGGAGGAACTGGCGCAGATGATGCAGGCGATGGCGGCCATGGCGCCGTCGACCCCGGCTGCCGCTCCCGCGCAGGGCTCCGCCGGTCCTCAGCCGGGCCCGGGCAGGCAGAATGCGCGGAGGAGCGGATCCTATGGCGCCGCTTCCGACGAGCCGCCAGGCTTTGCCGGCGGAAGCTATCATGACGACGTGCCTGTCTATGGCGATGATGGCATGGTGCCGGACTATGGCGTCCCCGACCACGATCTTCCAGTCTGGGAGGGCGGCGGGCCGGCGAGGGCGCAGGATGCATCGCAGCGGGGCTGGCGCAAGCCGGGCGGAGGCAAGGAAAAACCGCGGCAGGCGAGGCCCTCGAGCAGGGCGGTCACGCCTATGGCGAAGCGCCTGCTGCGTTTGCTGCTGACGCACCCCGAACTGGCGGCGGGCTTGGGGGACCAGCAGCTTGAAATACTGGACCATGGCCCCCATCTGGTAATGGTGCGCGAACTGATCGCCTTGATCAATGCGTCCGGGGCACGGCATGCCGGCCCCCTGTTACAGGCCCTGGAGGCCCAGGATCCGGATGCCGATCTGGTGCAAGTGCTCCGATCTCTCAGTGCCGAGCTGCTCAGTGAAGACGAATTGCCTGATCCGCAGGCAGAATGGAATGATGCGCTGAGGCGCATTGAGCTGGAAGCGGCAAAGGCCGAGCAGTCAACCCTGGTGGCTGCCGGTCTGAAGACGGAGGATGAGCGTACGCGATACCAGGAGTTGACCCGGCGGATAACTCTGCTGGGTCGTGCATCTTCGCACTAACTATTTATTGTAAAATGGGAAGTTTACGCGAAGTCTATTATTTTTGGCCCGAAAACTGGACGCCCTGGAGGGTTTCCGGGAGTTCGGGCATTGGCGCCCACGGAAGTGATTTATGACCCAAGTGACAGGTAAACCCTCCCCGGCAGAAAAGACTGCTGCAAAAACCAAAAAATCGGTTGCAGCGACGGCCAAGGGTGCCGACAACGCGACTGTTTCTGTGCGTGCGGCCAGCGCCAAGAAGACGGCCGCCAAGACTGCAAAGGCAGCGGCTGCGAAGACGCCGGCCAAGAAGGCTGCGGCCAAGGCAGCCGCGCCCAAGGCCGAAGCGCCCGCCAAGAAGGCGGCCGCGCCTCGCAAGGCCGCGGCGCCTTCGGGCCGCCGTCCCGGCCGTCCCGCCAAAAACGCCAACAACGATGCCGCCAACTTCCACGATGACGACCTCATCGAGACGGAAGTCATCCCCGATCTCAAGCCGCTGCCCAAGCGTGGCG
The DNA here is from genome assembly GCF_004342005.1 of Paracandidimonas soli. Lineage (GTDB taxonomy): Bacteria > Pseudomonadota > Gammaproteobacteria > Burkholderiales > Burkholderiaceae_B > Paracandidimonas > Paracandidimonas soli. Next base: position 56,236 of record NZ_SMBX01000013.1, on the reverse strand, counting down.
GCAAGCGAGGCAAGGGCGAAAAAGACGCTCCCGTGCGCAACCAGATGACGCCCGAAGAGCAGGAGGCCCGCCGCAATCGCCTGAAGATCCTGATCAAGCTGGGCAAGGAACGCGGCTACCTCACGTACGGCGAGATCAACGACCACCTGCCCGACGACCTGGTCGATGCGGAAGCCATCGACGGCATCATCAGCACGTTCAGCGACATGGGCATCTCGGTCTACGACCAGGCGCCCGATGCGGAAACGCTGCTGATGAGCGACAACGCGCCCGTGGCGTCCAGCGACGACGACGTCGAGGACGAAGCCGAGGCGGCGCTGACCACCGTGGATTCCGATTTCGGCCGCACGACCGATCCGGTGCGTATGTACATGCGCGAAATGGGCTCCGTCGAGCTGCTGACACGCGAAGGCGAAATCGAAATTGCCAAGCGTATCGAAGACGGCCTGAAGCACATGGTCATGGCAATTGCCGCATGCCCGACCACGGTCAATGAAATTCTCGAGCATGTGCGCCGCGTGCGTGAAGGCACGGCGCAGATCGACGAGGTCGTCGACGGCCTCATCGATGAAGAAGGCGAAGACTACGCCGGCGCCGGCGTATCCGTCGACGACGACGAGAGCGACGACGGCCCCGCGGGCGGCATGAGCAGCAAGCAGCTCGAGCACCTGCGCGCCAAGGCCATGAAGAAGTTCGACCAGATCGAAAGCGCGTTCAACAGTATGCGCAAGGCTTTCGAGAAGGAGGGCTACCAGTCCGAGGTCTATACCCAGGCGCAGGAAGTCATCCTGTCTGAGCTCATGGGCATCCGCTTCACGGCCAAGATGGTCGAAAAGCTTGCCGATACGCTGCGCGCGCAGGTCGCCGAGGTGCGACAGCACGAACGCGCCATCATGCAGGCATGCGTCGATCGCGCCGACATGCCGCGTTCGCACTTCATCAAAGTGTTCCCGGGCAACGAAACCAACCTGGAATGGGTGCTGCAGGAAGTCGCCGCGGGCCATCCGTACTCGGAAACGCTCGAACGCTTCGTGCCCGACGTCCAGGAAATCCAGCAGAAGCTCATCGACCTGCAGAACCGGGTGGTGCTGCCGCTGAAAGACCTCAAGGACGTCAACAAGCGCATGGCGACCGGCGAGGCCAAGGCGCGCAAGGCCAAGCGCGAAATGACCGAGGCCAACCTGCGCCTGGTGATCTCCATCGCCAAGAAGTACACCAACCGCGGCCTGCAGTTCCTGGACCTGATCCAGGAGGGCAATATTGGTCTGATGAAGGCGGTGGACAAGTTCGAATACCGCCGCGGCTACAAGTTCTCCACGTACGCCACGTGGTGGATCCGCCAGGCCATCACGCGTTCCATCGCCGACCAGGCGCGCACCATCCGCATCCCGGTTCACATGATCGAAACGATCAACAAGATGAACCGCATCAATCGCCAGATCCTGCAGGAAACCGGCGCCGAGCCCGATCCCGCGACCCTGGCGCAGAAGATGGACATGCCGGAAGACAAGGTGCGCAAGATCCTCAAGATCGCCAAGGAGCCGATCTCCATGGAAACGCCCATCGGCGACGATGACGATTCCCACCTGGGCGACTTCATCGAGGACGGCGCCACGCTGTCGCCCTCGGAGTCGGCGCTGCATGGCTCCATGCGCGATGTGGTCAAGGAAGTCCTGGACTCCCTCACGCCGCGCGAGGCCAAGGTTCTGCGCATGCGCTTCGGTATCGAAATGAGCACCGACCAGACCCTGGAAGAGGTCGGCAAGCAGTTCGACGTCACGCGCGAGCGCATCCGCCAGATCGAGGCCAAGGCGCTGCGCAAGCTGCGCCACCCCAGCCGCGCGGACAAGCTCAAGAGCTTCCTGGAAGGGCAGTAGTCAGCGGCGAAAGCGCCGACGCCGACGTGGCCCTGGAGGCCGCGCGATGCCTCGCCGACACCCCGATAGCCTTGCTGTCGGGGTGTTTTCGTATGCGGTCCGTATTCGGGCGCTCCGGGAAACCGCGAAGCGTTGTTCCCTGGAGCCACTGGGGCGGACATGCTATCTTTGGCGGGGTTCTTGCCCCGGATCAGGAGAGCGCTTGCCGTATCAGCCATGGATACCAAATATCTTCACAGCTTCATTTCGGTTGTCGATTGCGGTTCGTTCGCAGAGGCCGCCCGCCGTCTCAACCTGACGTCCGCGGCGCTGGCCGCGCGCATCAAGGCACTTGAAGAGGATATTGGCACGACATTGATCATGCGCGCGGGCAGGAACGTCAAGCCTACCGATGCGGGAATGAAAATCGTTGATCGGGCACGCTCCATACTGCGCGATACGCGTGACATACGCGCCATTGCCAACAACGACGAGCCATTGGGCGAACTGCGGCTTGGCGTGGCGACCTCCACGCTCGCGGCGTTGACTCCCATGCTGCTCCGAAAAATCTATGCGCGCTATCCCAGGATGTCGGTCTTCATCGAATCCGGCGCCTCCAGTTCCCTGGAGGAGCGCACGGTATCGCGGCATCTGGATGCGGCGATCATGGTCGAGCCTGTCTATGCGACGGCCAAGGGATTCGAGTGGCAACTGATCAAGAAGGAAACCCTGGTCGTGCTGGCCCCTGGCCGGCTCGGCAATGAGGATCCTTTCAAGCTCCTGGCTGAGCAGCCGTTTCTGAGGTTCGACCGGTCTCTGCGCGGCGGCCAGATCGCTGAGCAGTATTTGCGCAAGCACCGCATTGTCCCCAATGAGCGGCTGGAGATCGATACGTTGATTACCATTGCCCATCTGGTGAGCGATGGCATCGGCGTCGCCCTGGTACCCGATTGGGCTCCGGAATGGGTCGAGAGCCTGGGGATCAGCCGCCTGGCCCTGCCCAATGACGCGCCGGCGCGCAATATGGGCATTTTCTGGGATACGCGCGGCACGCATGCGGGCATCATATCCATGATCCTGGAGGAGGCCGGAAGTATCTTCTAGGCCCTCCTGCAGTCCGGCAGGATGCCCTGGCGTGGCGCCGCCAAGGCCCGCGCGTGCGCCCGGACAGCTTCAATGCGAGGCGATGGTTGTGAGGCAATCCGGACCCAGGTCGGCGATTTGCGGTATGCCCAGCATCGCCAGGTTCCGGTCGACCTCCGCCGCGAGCAGGCTGACGGCTCGTTCCACTCCCTGCCGGCCGCCAGCCGCCGCGGCATAGGCGAATGGCCGTCCAACGAAGACGAAGCTGGCGCCGAGCGCCAGGCATTTGAGGACATCGGAGCCGCGCCGTATGCCGCCATCCATCATGATCGGGATGGACGGGCACCGCCGCGCGACTTCCGGCAGCATCTGCAGGGGGGAGACGGCGCTGTCCAGTTGCCGCCCGCCGTGGTTGGACAGGATGATGCCGTCCACGCCATGGTCGGCCGCCATGATGGCGTCATCGGGATTCTGCAGTCCTTTGATGATCAGGGTATGGGGCCAGAGTGTCCGTATGTGTCGGATATGGCTCCAGCTCAACCGGCCACGATCGGAAAAATCCCGCTCTACATTGCGGGAAATGATGGGTACGCCACGCGAGGCATAGTTATTCTCGAAGTGGGGAATGCCGTGCCGAAGGCAAGTCTTCAGGAAAGTGCCGGCCAACCAGCGCGGATGCGTCAGGCCTTGCCAGACGAGCTTCGGACTCAGTTTCAACGGCGAAGTGAAGCCGTGGCGCAGGTAGTTCTGCTTGTTCGGGTTGACCTGCGTATCGACCGTAATGACCAGTCTGCGGAAGCCGGCTTTCGTGATCCGTTCGATGAGCGCTTCCAGTTTTTCGGGGGCGCCGGGTACGTAGGCCTGGAACCAGCTGTCGGGATTTTGTCTGGCGACGGCTTCGAGGGGAATGAGCGACGAGGAGCTCATGATCATGGGTATGCCGCAGCTGGCGGCGGTATCGGCCAGCACCATGTCGCCCCGGTAGGTGTATAGCGCGCTCAGCCCCATCGGGGCCATGCCGAATGGGTAGGCGTATTTCTGGCCGAACAGCGTGATGCCGGTGTCGCGGACTGATACATCCACCAGTGCTTTCTGGACGAACGCGTAATGCCGGAACGCACTCAGGTTGTTTCGGTAAGAGACGCCGTCTTCCGCTGCAGCCGAAATATAGCCGTACAGGGGGCGGGGCAGCGTCCGCCTGGCCACGTTTTCAAAGTCCTGCAGGCACAGGCAATCGTCGAGGCGCCGTCTCATGGAAATACGGTGTGCGAGAGTGTCGGCAAGACGCGGGCGGGAAGAGAAAGCCTTTTCATATCAGTCCCCTGTAAGGTTCGGATTTTTCTTTGAATTATAGGGAGCGGTATGTGCCGGATAGACAAATAGTATTAAATTCGAACGTTCAAATTCCTATGGAATCGAGGTGTCTGCGCACACCGGACAGTGTATTATTTGAAGCATGAGCACATACCAGACCATCGAAGATACTATCGGCGGCACCCCTCTGGTGCGCCTGCAGCGCATTCCGGGGCAGGAGGCGACCGATCGCGGCAACGTCATCCTGGCCAAGCTGGAAGGCAACAATCCTGCGGGCTCGGTCAAGGACCGCGCCGCCATGTCCATGATCCGCCGCGCCGAAGAGCGCGGGGACATCCGCCCGGGCGATACCCTGATCGAGGCCACCAGCGGCAACACCGGCATTGCTCTGGCAATGGTCGCCGCCATACGCGGCTACAAGATGATCCTGATCATGCCCGACAACCTGTCGCTGGAGCGCCGGGCCTCCATGACGGCCTACGGCGCGCAGTTGATCCTGACTCCCGCCAAGGACGGCGGCATGGAATATGCGCGCGACCTGGCCATGAAAATGCAGGCCGAAGGCAAGGGCAGGGTGCTGGACCAGTTCGCCAACGAGGATAATCCGCAAGCGCATATCGAATCCACGGGCCCCGAGCTCTGGACGCAGACCCAGGGCCGGATCACGCACTTCGTCAGCGCCATGGGCACCACCGGCACCATCATGGGCACGGGCAGCTACCTGCGCTCCATGAATCCCGACATCGTCGTGGTGGGCGCCCAGCCGGCGGAAGGTTCGCAGATTCCCGGCATCCGCAAATGGCCCGAGGAATACCAGCCGCGCATCTATAAGCCGGAATGGGTGAACCAGTTCGAAACCATCGAGCAATCCGAGGCCGAGCAGATGGCGCGCCGCCTGGCCGCGGAAGAAGGCATTTTCGGCGGCATTTCTTCCGCCGGCGCTCTGGTCGCCGCATTGCGGGTTTCAGCCAGGACGGAGCAGGCCACCATCGTGTTCATCGTCTGCGACCGCGGTGACCGCTACCTTTCCACCGGCGTCTTTAATCAATAGCGGAATAATTGGGGCTGCCGTAGCCCATCCGGGCCGCCAGTTCCTCGGCAAGATCCGTGACGGCCGTAGCGTAGAAGTAGCTGCGGTTGTACTCGGTGATCGCAAAGAAATTCGGCGTGGCGGTGCGGTAGTCCGCCGTGCCTTGCGATTCTTCCGGCAGGTCGATGACGCCCAGCGGATGGGCTTGCCACGAGAGGCTGCCTGTCGTCTCGCCAAGCGAGGCGCCCTTGTCCTGCAATTGAGACCACTGCAGCGAAGGCTTCAGGCCGCCGTGCACCAGAGGCGCGGGGTCGGCCGGCAGGCGGACCGGCGCAAAGACTGGCAGTCCCGGCTGCCAGTCGTGCTTGCGCAGAAAGCTCGCCACCGACGCGATGGCGTCGTCCTCGTTGCCGAACAGATCGATTTTTCCGTCGTTATCGCCGTCGGCAGCGTAGCGCATCAGGCTGCCGGGCATGAATTGAGGTATGCCCAGCGCGCCGGCATAGGAGCCTTGAGTCCGGCGTGCGTCCAGGCGGCCCTCATGATCCAGCTGGATCAGGTCGGCCAGCTGTTCGCGGAAAAAGGCGGCTCGCTCTGGTCGCTTGGAGTCGGGAAAATGAAAGCCCAGCGTGTACAGCGCGTCCAGCACGCGGAAATTGCCCATGTGCTGCCCGTACAGGGTCTCCACGCCGATGATGGAGACCAGTATCGATGCGGGAATGCCGTATTGCGTGGAAACGCTGTCCAGCGTTTCCTGCTTGCGTTGCCAGAAAGCCAGGCCCTGGCGTATGCGGATGGGTTCGACGAAGCGCTTCCGGTAGGCGGCCCAGCTTTTCTTGGCGGCCTTGGTTTTCGATGGCGCCATCAATTGGGCGATACGGCTGTTGAAACTGGCTTCGGACAGGAGCTGCTGAGCATGCTTGAGCGGTATGCCGCGCTCTTTCGCGATGGTTTCGGCAAAGTCCTGCAACTGGATGGAGGATGCCGGGGCGGGCGGATTTTCCCGCGCGGGAGGTTGCGGTGCAGCATGACTTGCTGGCATGATGGCGGGAGCGCCTGATTCCGGCGTCGAAACCGTGTCGGCGGTTTCTATCCTGTCGGCCCTGGCGGCGCATCCGGCAAGGGCGATCGACAGGATGGCGGACGGTACAATACGCAAAACGGACATAAGATTCCTCATGGAGACACTCTATATTACCCATCCGGAATGCCGGTTGCACGACATGGGCAGCTGGCATCCGGAGAGCCCGCAGCGGCTCGATGCCATTGGCGACCAGTTGCTGTCCAGCGGGATGATGCCGCATCTGGCCGAGTGCGAGGCGGATGTCGCGGGCATGAATGACATACTGAGGGTCCATGCGCCGGAGTACCTGGCTTTTCTGCAGAACCAGGCACCGAGGCACGGCTACCGCAGCCTTGATGACGATACCGCCATGAATCCGTGCACATTGCCCGCGGCATGGGCGGCGGCGGGCGCGGGCATCACGGCCGTGGATGCCATCATGCGGGGCAAGGCCGAAACCGCATTCTGCGCAGTGCGCCCGCCCGGGCATCACGCCCGGCCGTCGCAGGCCATGGGATTCTGCTTTTTCAACAACATTGCCATCGCAGCGGCGTATGCGCTGGAAAAGCATGGCCTCCGGCGTGTGGCCATCATCGATTTCGATGTGCATCATGGCAATGGCACAGAGGAAATGTTCGAGCATGACGACAGGGTGCTGATGTGCAGCTTCTTCCAGCATCCGCTGTTTCCCTCGACGCTGCGCGATACCGGGGCGTCCAATATGGTGAATGTGCCGGTGCCGGCCAATACGCCGCCCGAAGCCCTGCGCGCCATCGTGGCCGAGCAGTGGATGCCCAGGCTGAAGGCCTTCGCGCCGGAGATGCTGTTCATTTCCGCCGGATTCGATGCGCACCTGGAAGATGACATGGGACAGCTAGGCCTGACGGAAGCCGACTATGCGTGGATCACGCGGCAACTCGTCCAGCTGGCCGCCGAGAGCGCCCAAGGCAGGGTCGTCAGCATGCTGGAAGGCGGCTACAACCTGTCGGCTCTTGGAAGGAGCGTGGTGGCGCATATCAGGGCGCTGTCAAAGATGTAGAATGCATAGGTTCTGTTGCACTGCGAAATGCGTTACGGTGTGCCGAAGGCGCAGCGTGGGGGCCTTTTTCCTTTTTTCATCCAACCGTCTGGAGATAACTCAATGAAAGTGCTGGTTCCGGTCAAGCGCGTCGTTGATTACAACGTCAAGGTACGCGTGAAGTCCGATCAAAGCGGCGTCGATGTCGCCAATGTCAAGATGTCCATGAACCCGTTCGATGAAATCGCCATTGAAGAAGCCACCCGGCTCAAGGAAAAGGGCGCGGCAACGGAAGTGATCGCGGTTTCATGCGGCGTGACGCAGGCGCAGGAAACGCTGCGCACGGCCATGGCGATCGGCGCGGACCGCAGCGTGCTCGTCGAGACGGATGCCGAGCTTCAGCCGCTGGCCGTGGCCAAGCTGATCAAGGCGGTCGTGGACCGCGAACAGCCGCAACTGGTCATTCTGGGAAAGCAGGCCATCGACGACGACGCCAACCAGACGGGCCAGATGCTGGCCGCTCTGCTTGACTGGCCGCAGGCCACGTTCGCCAGCAAGGTCGAGGTCGCGGGCGATTCGGTTACCGTCACGCGCGAAGTGGATGGCGGTCTCGAAACGCTGCAGCTGTCGCTGCCCGCGGTCATCACGACCGACTTGCGCCTGAACGAGCCTCGCTATGTCACGCTGCCCAACATCATGAAGGCCAAGAAGAAGCCGCTCGACGTGCTGACGCCCGATGCGCTTGGCGTGGATGTCGCCCCGAGGCTGAAGACCCTGAAAGTGGCCGAGCCCGCGGCCCGCTCGGCAGGCGTCATCCTGCCGGACGTGGCAAGCCTTGTCGACAAACTGAAGAACGAAGCGAAGGTGGTGTAAATGACGATTCTGGTAATTGCGGAACACGATAATACGCAACTGAAGGTCGCTACGCTGAATGCCGTTGCGGCTGCCGCAAAGATTGGCGGCGACGTTCATGTCCTGGTGGCCGGCAGCGGCGCGCAGGCGGTGGCGGACCAGGCCGCCAAGGCTGACGGCGTTGCGAAGGTGCTTCTGGCCGACGGCGCGGCCCTGGCGGAAGGCCTGGCCGAGAACGTGGCGGCGCAGGTGCTGGCCGTTGCGCAGAACTACAGCCATATTCTTTTCCCGGCCACGGCCTCGGGCAAGAACGTCGCGCCGCGCGTGGCCGCCAAGCTCGATGTCGCCCAGATTTCCGACATCATCGCCGTCGAGTCCGCGGATACGTTCCAGCGTCCCATCTATGCCGGCAACGCCATCGCCACGGTACAGTCGTCCGATGCGGTGAAGGTCATCACGGTGCGCACGACGGCTTTCGACGCCGCGGCTGCCGAGGGCGGCAGCGCCCCGGTGGAATCCCTGGCCGCCGTCGCTGACGCGGGCAAGTCGAAGTTCGTGAGCCGCGAAGTCGCCAAGAGCGATCGCCCCGAACTGGCAGGCGCAAGCGTGGTCGTCTCGGGCGGCCGCGCGCTGGGCAGCTCGGAGAACTTCGGTCTCCTGGAAGCGCTGGCGGACAAGCTGGGCGCGGCGCTCGGCGCATCGCGCGCGGCTGTCGACGCGGGCTACGCGCCCAACGACTGGCAGGTCGGGCAGACCGGCAAGATCGTGGCTCCCCAGCTTTACGTCGCGGTAGGGATCTCCGGCGCCATCCAGCATCTGGCCGGCATGAAGGATTCCAAGGTCATCGTTGCCATCAACAAGGATCCGGAAGCCCCGATATTCGGCGTGGCCGATTACGGCCTGGTCGGCGATCTGTTCGAAATCGTGCCGGAGCTGACCGCCGCGCTTTGATGCCATGGGCCTTTGGCCGACGTGATGTATACAAGCGGCCCGCCGGCATCCATGATGCTTGCGGGCCTTGTTGTTTTGTCGCCGGACTGCACGCCGAAGGCGCAGCGTGGGGGTTTTACCAGTTTTTTCCCTGGAGGTAGAGTCATGAGCTTCGTCGCCCCGATACAGGATATGCGTTTCGTCATGAGGGAACTGGCCGATCTGGAGGGCGTGCTGGCGCTGCCCGGGCTGGAGGAAGTCACGGAAGATATCGTGGACGCCGTCCTCGAGGAAAATGCCAGGTTCGTCCAGGACGTGCTTGCGCCCCTGAACCGCAAGGCGGACGAGTCGCCGGCGCAATGGGAAGATGGACGGGTGACGACCTCCCCGGGCTTCCGCGAGGCTTTCTCGACCTTCGCCCAGGGCGGGTGGCAAGGCCTGCCGCATCCCACGGAACTGGGCGGACAGGGCTTTCCCAAACTGGTGTCGGCCGCCGTCGGCGAAAACATGAATGCGGCCAACCTGGCGTTTTCATTGTGTCCCTTGCTGACGGACGGCGTTATCGAGGCCTTGTCGACCGTCGGCTCCAGGGAACAGCAGCAGCGTTTCATCCCGCCCATGCTGGAGGGCCGATGGACGGGCACCATGAACCTGACGGAGCCGCAGGCCGGGTCGGATCTGGCGCTGATCTCGACGAGGGCGGTTCCCCAGGAGGACGGCAGCTACCGCATTTCAGGCCAGAAGATATTCATTACCTACGGCGAGCACGACATGGCCGAGAATATCGTGCACCTGGTGCTGGCGCGCACGCCGAACGCGCCGGAGGGCGTCAAGGGCATTTCGCTGTTCATCGTGCCCAAGTTCGTCGTCGATGAAAACGGCGTCCTCGGCCCGCGCAACGACGTCTGGTGCGCCTCTCTGGAGCACAAGCTGGGCATACACGGCAGTCCCACCGCGGTGCTGCTGTATGGCTCGGGCAAGGGCGAAGTCGGCGAGGGGGCGGTCGGCTGCCTGGTGGGAGAAGAGAACAGGGGCCTGGAGTACATGTTCATCATGATGAATGCGGCCCGGTACGCGGTCGGTGTCCAGGGCGTGGCCATTGCGGAACGGGCCTTGCAGCAGGCCGAGTCCTATGCGCGGGAGCGCATACAGGGGCGCGCGCTGGAAGGAGCGGACGGGCCGGTGTCCATCGCGCATCATCCCGATGTGCAGCGCATGCTGCTGACCATGCGCGGACTGACCGAAGGCGCCCGCGCCTTGGCGGCTATTGCCGCGGCCGCGAGGGACCGGGCGCTCTGGCATCCGGACGAGGCCCAGCGCGTGCGGGACAAGGCGTTGTATGAATATCTCGTGCCGGTCGTCAAGGGGTTTTCCACGGAGATGTCGGTTGAGGTCGCCTCGCTGGGGCTGCAGGTGCACGGCGGCATGGGCTATATCGAAGAAACCGGAGCGGCGCAGTATTATCGCGATGCGCGCATCCTTCCCATCTACGAGGGCACTACCGCCATCCAGGCCAATGATTTCATCGGGCGCAAGGTGCTGCGCGATGGCGGGGCGGTCGTTGCCGCCCTGGCGGCGCAGATGCGGGAAACGATAAGCGGATTGCAGCAGGCGCCGGCTGGCGATGCCCATGCCGACGGCATGGCGCTGATCGGACGGCAGTTGGCCATGGCGGTCGACGCTTTCGAGCAGGCCAGCCGCTACGTGCTGGACAATGCCAGGGAACGCATATCCGCCGTTTTCCTGGGTAGCGTGCCATATCTGCAGCTGGCTGGCGTGGTGCTTTCCGGCTGGCAGCTTGCCAGGGCGGCCCAGGCCAGCCTGGCGTATCTTTCCGGTGACGGGGCCGACGCCTTCCATCGCCGCAAGCTCGGCACGGCCGTGTTCTATGCCGCCCATGTGCTGCCTCGCGCGCAGGCCCTGGCCGCCTCGATTATCGAGGGCAATGTCGCGCAGTCCTATGCGCGGGATGTCGTATTGCCGCAGTAGTCGGCGACGCCATGCATAAGCATATGAGCCGGGGGTATTTCATTTTTCTCGCCAATGGCGGTACAACTAGGGCTATCGATATTTTTTACCGCCGGGCCGCCCCAAGGATGAGCCCGGACATGCAACAGTCCCCTGCGGACTGTTGCATGCCTGGCGAATCCGAGCGGCATGCAAGCCGCGAGGTGGTGCTGCAAGCCGAGACCTCTGGCTGAGGAGCCAACCGAAGGCGCAGCGTGGGGGCCTTTTTTTACCTTGGAGATATGCCATGACGAGTACAGCATTGCGGTTGGGCGATACCGCACCGGATTTCGAACAGGAATCCTCCATCGGGAAAATCCGCCTGTACGATTACCTGGGAGATTCCTGGGGCGTACTGTTTTCGCATCCGGCGGATTTCACCCCGGTCTGCACGACGGAGCTTGGCTATACGGCCATCGTGTCCGGCGAATTCGCCAAGCGCAACGTCAAGGTCCTGGCTGTGTCCGTCGATGATGCCGAGTCGCACAAGGAGTGGATCAACGACATCAACGAAACGCAGAATACCAAGGTCGAATTCCCCATCCTGGCGGATGCCGATCGCAAGGTCTCGACGCTCTACGACATGATCCATCCGAATGCCAGCACGACGGCGACGGTGCGCTCGGTGTTCGTCATCGATCCCGCCCGGAAGATCCGCCTGACGCTCACCTATCCGGCAAGCACGGGGCGCAATTTCAATGAAATCCTGCGGGTGATCGATTCCCTGCAACTGACGGACAGCCATAGCGTGGCCACGCCCGTCAACTGGGAGGATGGCGATGACGTCATCATCGTGCCTTCGCTGAAGGACGAAGACGTCATCAAGCAGAAATTCCCCAAGGGTTACAAGGCGGTGAAGCCTTACCTCAGGATCACACCGCAGCCGAATAAATGAGCTAGAGGGTTCCTGGCCCAGGAGATTCCTGGGCCGTTGCGGCGCCGGCATTCCGGCGCTCGACACCTTCCGGCAGCCAGAGGCCGAGAGCGCCGTATGCTTCCCAGTCGGGTTGCGGGGCGAAGCTGCGGATGCGATTGTGGCCGCGCTGGGTCGAGAGATCGATCAAGCGTCCCTTGCGTGTCTGGTTGCCCGGAGCTTCCAGCAGCCTGACCTTGGGAAGAAGCAATTCATGCGGATGCTGCTCGGTGACGACGGCCAGCTCGCCGTCCTGCAGCAGCACCAGGGATCCGACAGGGTACAGGCCGACCGTGCGCACGAATGCCCTCAGCAGCATGGGATCGAAATGGCCTGTCCATTGCGCCATGCGGTGAATGGCTTCGGCGGGATTCCACCCCTTTTTGTAGGGCCGGTCCGATGTGACGGCATCATAGACGTCGCACAAGGCTCCCATGCGGGCCTGCAGGCTGATGCCGTCGCCTTGCAGGCCGTGCGGGTAGCCGCTGCCGTCGAATTTTTCGTGATGATGCAGGCAAACGTCCAGCGCGACGTTTGGCACGAGGCCTCCGCGCATCAGCATGACATAGCCCGCATCGGGGTGTGTCATGATCAGCCGGAACTCGTCGTCCGTCAGCCTGCCCGGCTTGTTCAGGATTTCGATGGGGATCGCCATCTTCCCGACGTCGTGCAGCAGGCCAGCGGTTGCCGCCTCCCTCTGTTCCGCTTCGTTCAGGCCTAGCGTGCGCGCCAGCGCCGCCATCAGGGCGCAGACAGCCACGGAGTGCATATAGGTGTATTCGTCGGCCGTGCGCATGCGCGTGAGGCTGATGAGCACCGAGGGGTTGCGCTCGACCGATTGGCTGATGTGGCTGACCAGGCTCCTGGCGTCGTCGGGATCGATGGGCAGTCCTTCCCGAGCGTCGAGAAATATGTCCTTGATCGTCGTTTGCGCCTCTTCGCACAACTCGAGTGCGTGGCGATATTCGGCCTCCAGGGTCGAAGGCGCCGGCTCCTGTTCCCGGGAGGCGCGTCTGTGCGACTGGGCGATACTGGCGGCAGGCCAGAAGGAGTCCTGCTCCGATTCATCCTGGTCGGGCAGCACATCCAACCCTTTTTCGGTATTGATCCAGACCGTTTCGATGTCGTTGGCCCGTATCGTCTGGAGATCCGTGTATTTCTCCAGCAGGAAGCGTTTTTTCCAGAAAGGGTGGTCCAGCCATGGCGCGTCGATGCGATGGATGTACATGCCCGGCCGGAGCTTGGAGACTGGAATTTGTTTCAGCATGCGCTGTTTATAGCAGTTGGCGGGGCAGGGCAATTTGCGGAGCTAGGGGCTGGATAGGGGGTTTAGCAGGGTTTCGGGCGCGGCTGCCAGGGAGATGCCAGCCGGGGGAGATTGAAACGGGCGCAGGCCGGAGCAGAGGGATGTTGCGGTGGCGCATCGATCGTGCATGCCATGAAAAAATCGCTTGCCATTATTGCTGTGTTTATATACAGTACATATATGCTGTTTATTTATACAGTACTTGCCGGGAGCCGATATTTGTCTCCGGTAAGCGCAGATACAAGAATAGGAGATATCCATGCTGCAGCTTAGCGCCAACATCCCCGCAAATTGCCCGGTAAAACAACCTGTCCGCTGGCCGTTTCCTCCACGCAAGCCGGTTTCGCCGCGAGATGCGCGCGCCCCTGCCACGACCCGCCGGTCGCGCGCCCGTACACGCACGCCTGCCTCGCTGGAAAAGCCTGCCGGTATGTCCCGCATGGCCATGCTGGCGGATGTTTGCCTGGTCGCCGTATGGGCGGCGGCAATTCCGGCAGTCATGTGGATCGGCGCAGCCGCGGGGTTCTGATCATGCGCCTGGGCGGGAGCCTGCTATTTGTACTCAGGTCCGGCAGCAGGTCGCCGATCGGGCGTAGGCAAAAGGATGCAACTCCGGTTTCCATTTCCGGTTTCACAAGATATAATTACTGGTTTACTTAACCATCCTCTGGCCGGTCATAACCTGATCCCGGCGGCAATCGTCCGATTGTCGGCGATGATCAACAAAAAGCAGTAATAGGGCACGCGTGTCGTTACGCGGGCCTCAGTAACCGGTACAAGATGAAACCAGGAGCTTTACCTTGAATCTCATCGAGCAAATCGAACAGGAAGAAATCACCCGCCTGACCCAGGGCGCAGCCCGGCCCGAGTTCGCCCCCGGCGACACGGTCGTCGTCAACGTCAACGTCGTCGAAGGCACGCGCAAGCGCGTCCAGGCGTACGAAGGCGTGGTTATCGCCAAGCGCAATCGCGGCCTGAACTCGGCTTTCATCGTTCGCAAGATCTCGTCCGGCGAAGCCGTCGAGCGTACGTTCCAGCTGTACTCGCCCCAGATCGCCAGCATCGAAGTCAAGCGCCGTGGCGACGTTCGCCGCGCCAAGCTGTACTACCTGCGCAGCCGTTCCGGCAAGGCCGCCCGCATCAAGGAAAAGCTGGTGCGCGGCAACAAGAAGGCAGCAGCGACGCCCGCCGCCTGATAGCGCCTATCTGTCGCCGCAGCCTTGTGGTTGCGGCAGGCAAGCAAACGCATATCGATCCCCGCAGGATGCAGATCCTGCGGGGATTTTTCTTACTTCACGCCGATGAACGGCAGCGCTGATCCGGGTACCTGGGTGGAGGGTAGGGCGCCATCCCATTTCTCGGCGGCAATCAGATCGACCAGCCTGGCGTTGGCCGCAAGCGCCTGGCCGCGTGCTTCGATGGCTTCGGCCTCGGCTTCGCCGCGCAGGCGGATACCGTCGGCTTCCGCCTGGTATTGTTCGCGCAGGGCGTCGGCATCCGCCTTGGCCTGCAGCACCTTGATTTCGGCCTGGATCTCCGCCGTCTGCTTTTGCTGGCGCGTCGTTTCGATCTGGACCTGGGCCAGCATCCGCTGCTCGATACTTTGCTCGTATGCCGCGCTGAATCCGACTTCTTCGATCTGAAGGCCGACGATCTGCACCGGAGCATCGCGCATGGCGTTCGTCACGGCTTGCATGGCATCGACGCCCAGTTTTTCACGTTCCTGGATGGCGCGCACGGCAGTGAACTTGCCGAAGACGTTTTTCACTGCGTCCGGCGTGCGGCGCTCGATGACCCGCGATTGCAGGGCTTCCAGGGTGCCATATTCACTGTACAGGTCCGCTACCCGATCCACCGGCACGCGGTATGTAACGGAGACCTGCATATTGGCGGGCTGCTGGTCGAAGGAGTAGGCCTCCAGCGGCATGGAAACGTTATGGTCGCGCACGGAAATGAAGCGGACCGAATCCAGGATGGGAGTCTTGAATCCCAGGCCGGGCTCGGCCACGCTGGAGAGCTGGCCGTTGCGCAGGACGACGCCGCGCTCGCCCTGATCCACCTGATAGAAAGATCCGAATGCGATGATCAGGATCAGGAAGAACAGTGCGGCGGCAATCGCCACGAAACCGGTTGCCCGCTTGATGGTTCCGGTCTTGGTGTCGCGTGACATTTATTTGATTCTCCGATTTGGATTGTTACGGCGGTCCGACAGAAAAGTGCGAATACCGAGCGTCAGTAGGTAGGCCACGACGGCCGCTCCCACGAGGATAAGAAAAATTCGCATGATTCTTCCCTGGGCGCTTTCAAAGGGAAAGACGCCGATAAGTTGACGGTAATGTGAAAGTGCTTTTGCAATGGCGGACTCCGCAGCGAGGCTGGACGCCGTCGGCAGCGAAATATCGCTCGCGCGCAACTATAACCGTTCTGGAAGGCTCGAGTAATGCAACCTATTTGTTTTTACGCTTTATATACGCAAGAATTCAAATTGTTACATTTCCACTGAGCCTTTCCTGTGCAAGAAAGGTTGCGGAGAAGCCGCTGTCTTTCTCCATGCTTCCAGGTGCCGCCAACAGGTTTGTCCACCAGGCATTCCCGTCGGGATGCAGGGCAGCGATCGTGGCCGCTGCCATATTGCATCGCACCGATGCTGCGGAAAAATGGCACTCTTTGAATACTTTTCGATTGCCACGTATTCATGTCATTTTAATGAAACCGGGCTCTCTGTCATTTTCTGTTTGATTTATTTCTGTAGCGTCTAATGTTTCATTTTTATTTAATGAAATGCTGATTTTCAATATATATCAGCCATGATCGTGGCTTATTTTGAATTTTTTCTATCTATTTGATTTTTAGTTAGAATTTAGGTTATTTCATTATTATTTCAATTCATTTATGGAACAAGTGTATCGGAGGAATGCTTTATTTTGTAAATAAAGATATTGTTTGCTCATAAGGTTGATAATTGAAAAAAACGATCTTTAGAATTCCCAGCTTTGAAAAGGGTGCAAATCGAATGGATTTTCTTTGCCCCGGTTTTAAAGCGAAGGAATATGGTTTTCCAAGTATTTTCCAATGCATATGAAGGCGAGTTCCCTGCTGATGGCGGGGAGTTCATCGAGTATGACGCGGCATTCCTGGAATTGCAGCAATGCGCGACGGGCAAAAGCGAGCAGCAGTTCGGCGAGACCATCATTCCGGCGGAATCCCCGGACTGGAATCAGGTAAGCAAGCTGGGCATGGCGCTGCTCCGGCGCAGCCTGGATATTCGTGTCATGACTTTGCTGGCGAGGGCGGGTACGGAACTCAAGGGACTGCCTGCGTTGGCGCATCACCTTGGACGGCTGGCGCTGGCGCTCGAGTCGCACTGGCAGACAGTGCATCCGCACCTCGAAGTGGATGGAGAGCAGGATCCCCTGCTGCGCATCAATGCATTGGCGGAGCTGGCCGATCTCAATGGCCTGGTGCGCTCGGTGCGCAACGGCACCTTGTTGCGCGATGGCGGGGCTGTCATGACCTTGCGCGATGCCGAAAGCCTGCTGGATGGTTCGCGCACGGAAGTGGCCGCGCTTCCCGGCGGCAAGCAGCGTGTCGTGGAAATGCTGTTGCGTCTGCACGCCACGGGAGATGAAACCCTGCAGGCCGTGCTGCACAGCGCGGCCCTGCTTGAGCAGATCCGAATCACGACCGCAGCGCATCTGGGCGAGGACTGGGTGCCGGATTTCTCGCCTCTGCTGCGGCCGTTGCGGCTGGTGACGGATCTGTTGGAGTCGGCTGGCGCGCCGGCCAAGGAGGAGGGCGGCCAGGCCGCACAGGAGCCGTCCGGTCCAGTTCCGCCCCCGGCACCCCAGAACGCTGCAGCGCAGGTGCAGGCGCTTTCCTGGCGGGAAGCCAGCGCGCGCACGCGCGGCGATGCGGCACTGATGCTGGAGAAGGCGCGCCAGTATTTCGAGAACCACGAACCCAGCCATCCGGCGGCGCTCCTGATCCAGCGCATCGAGCAACTGCTGCCGCTGGATTTCTATCAGCTCGTCAGCAACCTGGCTCCGCAAGGAGCAAGGGAGTTGGACGTATTCCTGCCGAAGGCGGACGCAAGCCCGCAAGAGACATAGCCAAGCGGCAGGTTCATGGCAGTTCATTTCTACAACATGCAGTCAGTTCCCGGAGAACAGGATGTCCATTGATAAACGTGGCAATAGTGGCCAGAAATTCATCGCACGTAACCGCGCACCGCGCGTCCAGATCGAATACGACGTCGAACTGTACGGCGCGGAGCGCAAGGTACAACTGCCTTTCGTCATGGGCGTGCTGGCGGACCTAGCAGGAAAGTCGGCGGATGAGTTGCCCGAGGTCGCCGAGCGCAAGTTCATGGAGGTCGATATCGACAACTTCGATGACCGCCTGAAGTCGATCAAGCCGCGTGTGGCCTTCCAGGTGGACAACACGCTGACCAACGAAGGCAAGCTGAATGTGGATGTCACGTTCGAGAGCATGGACGATTTCTCGCCGGCGACGCTGGCGAGAAAAGTCGAGCCGCTGCGCAAGCTGCTGGAGGCCAGGACGCAGCTGGCGAATCTGCTGACCTACATGGATGGCAAGACAGGCGCCGAGGAACTGATCGCCAAGGTGCTGCAGGATCCCGCCTTGCTGGATGCGCTGGCGAGCACGCCCAACACGCCAGCGCCGCAAGACGAATCTGCAGAGCAGGTTCAGGAAAGCAACGATACGACGCGCGACGCTTAAGGAGAGAACAGATGCAGACATCCGCTTTGCAGGACGCAAGCCTGGTCCAGGAAAACGAGGCAGTCGTAGCCGACGATTTCGCCTCGCTGCTGAAGAAGGAATTCAAGCCTAAGACGACGCAGGCCGAAGCCGCGGTGCAGCATGCCGTGCGCACGCTGGCGCGCCAGGCGCTGGAGCAGTCGGTGACGATCTCATCTGATGCTTACCAGACGATACAGGCGGTCATCGCGCAGATCGACGCCAAATTGTCGGAGCAGACCAATCTGATCCTGCATCACGAGGATTTCCAGCAACTGGAAGGCGCATGGCGCGGCCTGCACTATCTGGTCAACAACACCGAGACCGACGAGCTTCTGAAGATCCGCGTCATGTGCATTTCCAAGAAGGAACTGTCACGCACTCTGCGTCGCCACAAGGGCATAGGCTGGGACCAGAGCCCCATTTTCAAGAAGGTCTATGAAGAAGAGTACGGCCAGTTCGGCGGCGAGCCTCTGGGCTGCCTGGTTGGGGATTACCACTTCGATCACAGCCCGCAGGATGTGGAGATGCTGGGCGAGCTTGCACGCATTTGCGCCGCAGCGCACAGCCCCTTCATTTCGGGCGTGTCGCCTGCGGTGATGCAGATGGATTCCTGGCAGGAGCTGGCCAATCCGCGCGACCTGACCAAGATCTTCACCAATACGGAATACGCCGCCTGGCGCAGCCTGCGCGAGTCCGAGGATGCGCGCTATATCGGCCTGGCCATGCCCCGCTTCCTGGCGCGCCTGCCTTATGGCGCGCGCACCAATCCGGTCGATGAGTTCGATTTCGAGGAAGACACGGATGGCGCGAATCACGACCGCTATGCATGGGCGAACTCCGCCTACGCCATGGCCGTCAATGTGAACCGTTCGTTCAAGGACTATGGCTGGTGCACGTCGATCCGGGGAGTGGAGTCGGGAGGCGCGGTGGAGAACCTTCCTTGCCATACCTTCCCTACGGACGATGGCGGCGTGGACATGAAATGCCCTACCGAAATCGCCATCAGCGATCGCCGCGAAGCCGAGCTGGCCAAGAACGGCTTCATGCCGCTGGTACACCGCAAGAATTCCGACTTTGCGGCATTCATCGGCGCGCAGTCATTGCAGAAACCGCAGGAATACTACGACGCCGACGCCACGGCCAATGCCAAGCTGGCGGCGCGCCTGCCGTATCTGTTTGCCTGCTGCCGCTTCGCCCATTACCTGAAGTGCATCGTCAGGGACAAGATCGGCTCATTCCGCGAGCGCGACGAGATGGAGCGCTGGCTCAACAGCTGGATCATGAATTACGTGGACGGGGACCCCGCCAACTCCTCCCAGGACACCAAGTCGAGAAAGCCGCTGGCGGCTGCCGAGGTGCAGGTCGAGGAAATCGAGGACAACCCAGGATATTACGCGGCGAAGTTCTTTTTGAGACCCCACTACCAGCTCGAAGGGCTGACGGTGTCTCTGCGTTTGGTATCCAAGCTGCCTTCGTTGAAACAGAACGAAGGCTGAGTGGTGATGTTGGCGGCGAGCACGCCGGTTTTTGCCGCCGGGCCGCTCCCAAGGCAAAAAGCGCCCCTTGGGGGGCAGCAAGCCGAAGGCGCGGCGTGGGGGTTTCTTTTCATACAGGGAGAAAACAGTGTCTGTTGATATGTTCATGAAGATCGAAGGCGCCAATGGCGAGTCCAGGGATTCCAATCATAAGGACTGGATCGATATCGTTTCTTTCGCTTGGGGCGCAAACCAGCCCGGAAGCATGGCATCGGGCGGCGGCGGCGGTACGGGCAAGGCCTCCTTCAATGACCTGCATGTCGTGGCTCGTATCGACAAGGCTGCGCCTGCCGTCATGAAGCACTGCGCCAGCGGCAAGCACCTGGGCAAGGTCGAAGTGTCGGTATGCAAGGCCGGCGGCGAGCAAGTCGAGTACACGAAGATCACGCTGGAAGAGGTTCTGGCGACATCGGTGCAACTGTCGGCCGGTGTCGACGATGAAGTCGTTCTGGTCAATTATTCCTTCCAGGCCGCGCGCGTGAAGCAGCAGTACTGGGAACAGACCGAATCCGGCAACAAGGGCGCGGAAAGCCTGGTTGCCTGGGATATCAAGCAGAACCGCGAAGCTTGATGACAGGCGGGGGCCGTGTCAGCGGCCCCTGTCGTAATGCGGCATGCATCTCCTCGGGAGCATGAATGCCGCGCGACCTAATTCGATGGAGTTTCATGCAAGTTCTGGATGCTCATGATGAGACTGTAGGCGCTCCTGCCGCTCAAGCGCATCGCGGCGCACGCAAAGTCAAAGACAGGTTGCAGCCCGCGCTGCTGGACAGATTGACCGATGCGGCTCCGGAGCAGCGACGCGAGAGTGCGACGTTGCAGGTCATGTCATATGCGGAACTGCGCAAGGCCGTACTGCGTGATCTGAGATGGCTGTTGAATACGGCGAACATGGAGAGCAGCCATGCGCTGGAGGGATTCCGGCATGTGGCGTCGTCCACGCTCAATTTCGGCGTACGGGCCCTGGCGGGGAAATGCATGTCGGAAATCGATTGGTCCGACATGGAGATGTCGCTGCGCCAGGCCATAGTGACGTTCGAGCCCCGGATACTGCCGGACCGGCTGGAGGTTCGCTGCGTACACGATGAGGCGGCAATGATGAACAACAATGTGCTGAGCTTCGATATACGCGGCTTGCTGTGGTGCGTGCCTTATCCCCAGGAATTCCTGTTCCGCACCGATATCGATCTGGAAAGCGGCACGACCGACATCAAGGAAGGCGAGCGGTGGTAATGGATGCAAGGTTGCTGGATTATTACAACAGAGAGCTTGGATACCTGAGGGATCTTGGGGCGGAGTTCGCACGGGAGTACCCCAAGGTGGCCGGCAGGCTGGGCATGGACGGGATGGAGGTTGCGGATCCCTATGTCGAGCGTCTGCTGGAGGGATTCAGCTTCCTGACGGCGCGCATCCAGATGAAGATGGATGCCGAGTTTCCGCGCTTGTCGCAGCGCATGCTGGAAGTGCTGCACCCCAATTATCTTGCGCCGCTGCCATCGATGATCATCGCAAGATTCGATCCCAGCATGAACGAGGGCAGTCTCGCGCGAGGTTTTACGCTGGCGCGCGGCACGGCCTTGCGCGGCCAGATCCCCAGGGGCGAGCAGACGGCATGCGAATACCGCACTGCGCACGAGTTGACGCTCTGGCCGATACGCCTGTCGCATGCGGCGCTGGGCGGCATCCCCGTCGATCTTCCGCTGGCGCGCTGGGGGATGACGCAGTTGCAGGACCCTGTCCGCCACGCTTTGCGCATGGAATTCGAGCTGTGTGGCGGCACGCAGTTCGAGGAATTGTCGCTGGACGAGCTCAGCCTGTTCCTCGCGGGCCAGGACGGAGCCATGCAGCGTCTGCTGGAGGCCATGATCAGCCATTGCGCCGGCGTCGTCGTGCATGAGGCCTCGGCGCGGCCGAGTTGGTTCAAGCGATTGGGGCGGGACGTGATCAGCCATGATGGCTTTGGCGACGAGCAAGCATTACTGCCGGGCGACGGCAGAGGTTTCCAGGGGTACCGCCTGCTGCAGGAGTACTTCGCTTTTCCCTGCCGCTACCAATTCGTCCGCCTGAAAGGCCTGTCGCAGGCAAGGACGGCGGCCGCCGGGCATGCGCCTGCGGGAGGCACCAAGCGGTTTGCCGTCACGATTTTGCTGACGAAGAACATGACGGAGCTGGAGGGTGTGATCGATGCGCAGGACCTGGCGTTGCATTGCACGCCGGCCATCAACCTGTTTCCGCGCAGGGCGGATCGCCTGACGTTGACGGAGCGCTCGCATGAACACCATGTCGTTGTGGACCGCAGCCGTCCGCTCGACTACGAGGTGTATGAGGTGCAGCAGGTGCTCGGGCATGCGTCCGCACGGGAGGATCGCCAGTTCCGTCCTTTCTATCAGTCTTTCTCTGCGGACGACGGAGACTATGGCGTCTATTTCAATGTGCGGCGCGAACCCAGGCTGGTGTCGGACCGTGCGCACCGGCAGGGGCCGCGCTCGGTCTATCTGGGAAGCGAGACCTTCGTTTCCCTGGTGGATCGCCACGAGGCGCCGCACGCTTCGGACTTGCGACAGCTTAGCGTGGACGTCCTTTGCACCAACCGGGATCTGCCATTGCTGTTTTCGCGCGGCCTGCACACGGATTTCACACTGAGGGTCTCGGCGCCGGTCCAGGCGGTCAAGGTGCTGCGCGGGCCGTCGCGGCCGCGCGCCCCTCTGGCGGATGGACAGGCGGCATGGCGACTGGTCAGCCATATGGGGCTGAATTACCTGCAACTGGTCGACCTGGATGAGGCCCAGGGGGCTGCCGCGTTGCGGGAAATCCTGGCGACATTCGGCGAGATGGGGGATGCGGCCGTGCGCAAGCAGATCCAGGGAGTGCGCTCCGTCAAGGCCAGGCGCGCGCATCGGCGCATGCCTGTGCCCGGGCCCATCGTCTACGGACGGGGCGTGCGTGTCGAAGTCGAAATCGACGAGACGGCTTTTTCCGGGCAGTCGCCTTTTCTGTTCGGTGCGGTGCTGGAGCGCTTTCTCGCGCGGCATGTTTCCATCAACGCCTTTACCGAAATGCATCTGTCCAGCCTGCAGGGCGGCTACCTGTCCGGCTGGCCGGCCAGGGTAGGCGGACGGACGATCCTGTAATGGTGCCGCATCGTGGATGATCTGTTCTGGAGCGATGCGCAGGCGCAGCCGTATCGGTACGACCTATTCCATTTACTGCGCTGGGTGGAAGCGCGCAGCGGCATGCAGGGCCAGTTGGGCAAGGCAAGAAGGGCACGCGAGGAGCCGGTACGTGTGAGGCAGGCGCCATCCATGGCGTTCGCACCGGCGACGATTGCAGGCGTGCGCAAGCCGGAAGAAGGCAGGGCTGCCCAGGTTTCCATCTACAGCTTCGGCTTGTTCGGCCCCAATGGGCCGCTTCCGCTGCATATGACGGAATATGTGCACCAGCGTGTACATCATCATCGCGACAACGCGTTTTCCGCTTTTGCGGACCTGTTCCACCAGCGTCTGATCCTGTTGTTCTACCGGGCGTGGGCGGATGCCCAGCCGGTCGTGGACCTGGACAGGATGCAGCAGCACTTCACGCGCTACGTCGCCAGCATGATCAATATGGGTGCGGAAGCTCCCTCGGCCGCCCGCAAGGGGCCGGGGCTGCATTCCCGCCTCTACATGACGCCGCATCTGGCGCGGCAGACGCGCAATGCCGAAGGCCTGGAGCATATCCTGTCCAGCTATCTGGGGGCGCGGGTGCGGCTGTTTCTATACATGCCCGGGTGGCTGCGGCTGGAGCCGGATGCGTGCACCCGGCTGGGCGTATCGGGCAGGCTTGGCCAGGACACTGTGCTGGGCAAGAAGGTCAGGGATGTACAGCATCGCTTCCGCCTGTGCATAGGCCCCTTGTCCCTGGAGGACTACCTGGATCTATTGCCGGGGAAGCGGAGGATGCGCGACATCCAGGAGTGGGTGCGGCTTTACGCTGGACTGGAATATGCGTGGGACGTGCTGCTTGTGCTGGCCGCGGACCAGGTGCCGGGCGTGCGCCTTGGCGCGATCGCGAGCGGAGCGCTGGGACGTTCTTCCTGGCTGGGGTCGTGGCGCCGGGAAAAGGGCGATGCCGCCGATTTCATCAAAACCTATTCAGAACCGGATGGTGACTATGTCTGACATCAATCGCGCCGAGCTCTTCGAGCGGCTCAATCCCGTGCTCATGGAAAGCCTGCAAAGCGCGGTGTCTTTTTGCAAGATCAGGGGGAATCCTTATGTGGAGCTGGCGCACTGGCTGCATCAGTTGCTGCAGCGCCAGGAGAACGACCTCTGGAGGATCGTGCGCCATTTCGGGATGGACGACGCGGCGCTGGCCGCGGACTTGCTGCGCGCATTGGAAAGCCTGCCGCGCGGGGCTGCCAGCGTATCGGATTTTTCCGCGCATATCGATGATGCCGTCGAGCGGGCATGGCTGTACGCCTCGGTCAAGTATGGAGCGCAGCGCATACGCGGCGGGCATCTCCTGGCAGGCTTGATGAAAACGCCTGCGCACCAGCGCATGCTGGCCTCCATGTCGAACGAATGGAATCGCATCGTGCCGGACGTGCTGGTACGCAGCCTGCCCGATATCGTCGCGGGCTCGACCGAGGACGATGCCGCATTCGCCGGCTCGCCCGCTCCAGGCGCGCCCTTGTCGGAGGAGCGCGGACTGCGCAAATACGGGCAGGATCTGACGGCCAAGGCCGAGGCTGACGAACTGGACCCGGTGACGGGACGCGAAGCGGAAATCCGTCAGATGGTGGATGTCCTGCTGCGCCGCCGCCAGAACAATCCGCTGATGGTGGGCGACGCGGGTGTCGGCAAGACGGCCGTGGTCGAAGGACTGGCCATACGGCTCGCGGCCGGGGACGTGCCGCCGGCGCTGCAGGGCGTGCGCCTTTGGCTGCTGGACATGGGAGCCTTGCAGGCGGGCGCCGGCGTGAAAGGGGAGTTCGAGTCGCGCCTGCGCGAAGTGATCGAGGATGTCCAGGACAGTCCCGTGCCCATCGTCCTGTTCATCGATGAGATCCATACTCTTGTAGGGGCGGGAGGCGCGCAGGGAACCAGCGATGCCGCCAACCTGCTCAAGCCGGCGCTGGCGCGCGGGCAGTTGCGGACCATAGGGGCGACCACGTGGTCGGAATACAAGCGGCATATCGAGCGCGACCCGGCGCTGACGCGGCGCTTCCAGGCGATACAGGTCGAAGAACCGGATGAAGAAAAAGCGATTGCCATGCTGCGCGGCGTCGCGCTGAAGTTGTCTGGCCATCATGGCATCCTGCTGCTGGAAGAGGCGATCGAGTCGGCGGTTCGCCTGTCGCATCGCTACATTCCTTCGCGACAGCTGCCGGACAAGGCGATAGCGCTGCTGGATACGGCATGCGCGCGTACGGCGGTCAGCCAGCACGCGCAGCCTCCGGTATTGGAGGATGTCTGCCGGCGCATCGCCCTGCAGGAAAATGTGTTGCGGTCGCGCGGCCGCGAGGTCAGGATAGGCCTGGCGCGGGAAGGCAGCCTGCAGGCCCTGGAGCAGGAGCTGGGTCGGTTGTGCGAGGAGCGCGATGCGCTGCGCGAACGCTGGAGCCGCGAGATGGCGCTGGCGCAGGAGTTGTGCGAATTGCGCCAGGTCTTGATGGGAACCGGGAACGACGCGGATGGGACTTCCAGGTCGCGCCTGGATGCGTTGACGGCCGAGCTCGATGTCTTGCAGAAAGAACGGCCGCTGATCCATCCGGCAGTGACCGGGCAGGTTGTCGCGGAAGTCGTGTCCGACTGGACCGGCATCCCTGTGGGACGTGTGATGAAAGACCAGGCCAGGACTGTGCTGGATCTGGCGGACATGCTGTCGCAGCGCGTGCTCGGGCAGCGGCATGCGCTGGAGGCGATTGCGCACCGCGTCCAGATTTCCAGGGCCAGGCTGGAGGACCCGGGCAAACCCGTCGGCGTTTTCCTGCTGTGTGGACCGAGCGGTACAGGCAAGACGGAGACGGCGCTGGCATTGGCCGAAGCGCTGTATGGCGGCGAGCAGAATCTCATCACGATCAACATGAGCGAGTTCCAGGAGTCGCATACCGTCTCGACGCTTAAGGGGGCGCCGCCCGGCTATATCGGCTATGGCGAGGGCGGCGTGCTGACCGAGGCGGTCAGGCGCCGGCCGCATAGCGTGGTGCTGCTGGACGAGATCGAAAAGGCGCACCCGGACGTGCACGAAATGTTTTTCCAGGTGTTCGACAAAGGCTGGATGGAGGATGGCGAAGGCAGGCACATCGATTTTCGCAATACCTTGATCCTGCTGACTTCCAATGTCGGCAGCGAAGCGGTGGCCCGGGCCTGCCATGACGAAAGCGCCAGGCCTGACCCGGAAACGCTGGGGGATGTGCTGCGTCGCCCGCTGCTGCAGGCGTTTCCCGCCGCTTTGCTTGGCAGGCTCAGCGTGGTTCCCTACTACCCGCTGACGCAATCCCTGGTCGTGGACATCGCGAAGCTCAGGATAGGCAAAGTGGCGCAACGCCTGCGCGAGCATCACGGCATGACACTGCGGTTCGAGGACTCCGCCTACGATCTGCTGCTGGCGCGTTGTGCGCAGTGGGAATCGGGCGCGCGCATGATCGATGCCATCCTGAATGCGGAAGTCCTGCCGTCCATCAGCCGGCATCTGCTGGAAAGCGATATGCATGTGACGGAGCGGGGTGCTGATGCGCAGGACGAGACTGCCAGGCCCGCCGTCATCCGGGTGGAGGCCAGGGACGGGCATTTTGCCCATGACGTCCTGAACGAGGCGGCATTGGCCGAGTTTGCCTGATGAAGGATGGAATACGGAAGTGTTTCCATGTTTTTCCGGGATGCCAATAAGGTAACGGCAGTAAGGAAATGGTTTTGTCATGTCCGCGTCATGCGGCATTTCTAACATCAGCGCGATAGGCGCTTGCGGGAAGAGGCACGAGCGGCAGAAAGGCTGGTAATCGTGCACGCGGATCCGCACAGCTTGAATACAGGAAGAGAGTAGGCCATGAATCGCATCGTTACCGTCAAGTCCGCCATCCAGTATCCGGAAGTGCATTTCCGCAGCATGACGGGAGAGGAGGCGCTGTCTTCCCTGTTCGAGTTCCAGGTGGAGCTGCTGCTGCCCACGCATTCTCTGGATCTCAAGCAGGTGCTTGGGCAGCAACTGACCCTGGAGATTGCACAGGAGAATCTGCAGGCTCGCTATTTGAACGGGCAGGTGACGCGCTGCTCTCTCGTGGGGCGGGAAACGGCGACATCGCGCTTCTATGTGTATCGCGCAACGGTGCGCCCCTGGCTTTGGTACCTGACGCAGACGACGGACAGCAAGATATTCCAGCAGAAATCAGTGCCCGAGGTATTGCGCGAGGTCCTGTCGGAGTATGGCTTTCCTTTCGAAGTCCGCCTGAGCGGCGACTATCGCAAGTGGGAATATTGCGTGCAGTACCAGGAAAGCGATTTTTCCTTCGTGAGCCGTCTGATGGAGCACGAGGGCATCTACTACTGGTTCGATCATCAGGATGGACAGCATACGCTGGTCATCAGCGATGGCATCGGTGCGCATGCCGACAGCCCCTTCATGCCCCTCATTCCTTACTACGGGCCGGACCGGGCCGTGCTGCCGCAAGAGCAGCACATATCGCGCTGGGAGCCGGCTGAACAGATCACGCCGGGCTCGTTCGCGACGGTGGATTACGACTTCAAGAAGCCTGCTGCGAGCCTGGATGCGCGCCGCAGCAATCCCGGCCAGCATGCCTATGGCGACCTGGAGGTCTACGAGTGGCTGGGCGGATATACCGATCCGGACCAGGGCGAGTTCTATTCTCGCATTCGGCTGGAATCCCTGCAGGCGCAGCATGTCCAGGTGGAAGGGCACAGCAATGTGCGCGGCCTGGCGCCTGGCTATCTTTTCACGTTGCGCAATCATCCCCGCATGTCGGAAAACCAGGAGTATCTGGTGCTGGGTGTGGCGTACCGGATAGAGGAAAACGGCTATGCCAGCAATCCCGAGGCGGAGAGCCGCTTCGAGCTGAATTTTTTCGTCATGCCGTCGTCGGTTCCCTTCCGGCCGCTGCGCACGACGCCGGTGCCGCGTACGCACGGCCCGCAGACGGCGCGTGTCGTGGGCAAGTCGGGCGAGCAGATCTGGACGGACCAGTTCGGACGGGTCAAGGTGCAGTTCCACTGGGATCGCTACGGCCAGAAGAACGAAAACAGTTCCTGCTGGGTGCGGGTTTCCAGCCCGTGGGCCGGCAGCGGCTTTGGCGGCGTGCAGTTGCCGCGCGTCAACGACGAAGTCATCGTGGACTTCATCGGCGGCCATCCCGACCGGCCTATCGTCATCGGACGCGTCTACAACGGCAGCAACATGCCGCCATGGGAGCTGCCCGCCAACGCGACGCAGAGCGGCTTCCTGAGCCGTTCCCGCGATGGAGATCCGAGCACGGCCAATGCGCTGATGTTCGAAGACCGTCCTGGACAGGAGCGCATCTGGCTGCATGCGGAGAAAGACTTGCAGACCGAAGTCGAGGCGGACGAAAACCACAATGTGGATGGCAACCGGACGACGGTGATCGGCGGTGATGATACCTTGACCGTGCATGGCAAGCGCACGACGACAGTGCACCAGTTGGAAAGCGAAACCTTCCTGGAGGGAGCAAACCGCACCGTGACGGGCGCGGTCAACGAAACCGTGAATGGCGACGAGACGCGCACCTTCACCGGCAACATCATCGAAACCATTACCGGCAATGTCGATGAAACCATCACCGGCAACCTGGCGCAGACCACTACAGGCGACGTAACGCGCACCATTACCGGTCCCGTTGTGGACACGACTACGGGCACAGTCGATGAAACCATTACCGGCAATCTGACACAGACCATCACGGGGGATGTCACGCGCACCATCACCGGGCCCATCGTGGATACGATTACCGGCGACGTTACCGAAACGGTGACGGGCGCCACGGTCAGCACTTTGAACGGTACGCTGGACAAAACCATTACCGGCGCGGTAACCGTGAATGCCACGGCCAGCGTGACGATCAATACGCCTTCGTGGACAGTCAATTCAGGCCCGACCTCGTTCTGGCAGGACAGTTTCGCTAAAGGAACACCCATGCGCGCTTCCGTGGTGGGGCTGTCCGCAGACGCCTGGGGAGCCCGCCTGCAGGGATATGGGCTCAACGCCCAGTTCGGGGCGGTGAAGCTGGACTTTTTCGCGCTCAGCAACAAGACGTTCGGGCTCAAGAGCGAATTCTCCGGCAGCGAGGTAAAGGCGGCTGCCGTGGCCACGAAGACGGCGGGCCTGAATCTGATCAACGCAATCGCCAGTATTTTCCCTTGATGAACATGGCCAAGCTTGCAACCATCCTCGTCGTCGTCAGCGCCTTGCTGATCGCCTGGATTCTGTACTGGGGCAGCGGAATGCCGCCTTGGGCTGTCGCCATGAGCGTGTCCATGGTGCTGGTTTTTGCTCTGCTGGTCTGGGTGGCGGCGCCCAGGCCAAGCCCAGAGGCGCTGCTTGCGCGAGAGCTGGCTGCCATGAGCGATGTCGCTCTGGTGCAGGGCAAGGTGCTGGGCGTAAAGCGGCTGGGAGAACGGGAAACCCACACATTGAGAGAGATTCGCCTGTCATTGGACATAGCTCTGGATGGCATCGAGCAGTCCGTCACGCTGCAGATCCTGGTGGAAGATACTCGGCTGCCGGATTTTTCCACCGGCAGCATACTGCATTTCCTGCAGGATCCCCGGCAGCCGGAGCGTTTGGCGATAGATCGGCGCAAATCGCCGACGCACATCAAGTAAGGGAATCATGCGTATCATCAAGCCCATGCGGCTGGGACTCCTGACCCGGCCATATCTGCACATGCGCCGGCATCAGGTCGGCGTTGCCGTGATGGCATTCGCGACCATGGACGATGCACCGGCCTTGCTGATGGATGCCGGGTTGTGGAAGCTTGCGGGAGACGTGCTGGACGAGGACGAGACCGTCGATCTGGGTATTCCCAAGCCCTGCGCCGAGTTCCTGGTCAGCGGCAAGGCGTTTCCGCACGATCCGGCGACCCCAGGTCGCTGCGCCGTCCGGGCGCGCGTGGGTGACCTGGACAAAGCCCTGATCGTGACGGGAAAGCGCTATTGGAGCGATGGCAGGCCCAGCGATCCGGAGCCTGTCGCCGGCACGCCGCTGGACTGGCATCACACCTATGGCGGCCAGGGTTACGAGGAAAATCCGGTAGGCATGGGCCTGGCGCGAGGCGATGACGGGCGCCATCCTCTGCCCAACGTGGAGCCGCTGGAAGACCGTATCGAACGTCCTGGCCAAGAAGGGACTCCCGTCAGTTTCGGGCCGGTTTCGCCCATACGTCCGCGCCGTTTTTCCAGGGTCGGGGGGTTCGATCCCGCCTGGCTGGAAGACGGGTTTCCGGGGCTGCCCGATACGCTGGATCCGCATTTTTTCAATACTGCGTCTCCTGACCAGTGGTTCGATGGCGAGTCCGAATTGCCGCAAGGCCTGGACTATGACTTGTGGAACTGGCATCCGGAGCGGCCTTGTCTGAGCGGTACGCTGCCGCCGTGGCGAGCGCGCTGCTTCATCGTGCGCAAGACGGCCGGCGGAGAGGTGTCGCCGCAGACGCTGGAAGAAATCGATATGCGCTGTACGACGGTCTGGTTCTTTCCGGACAAGGAGCGCATGCTGCTGGTCTACCATGGCGCAGTGCCGGTTGAAACAGATGATGGCTCGGACCTGGCGCTGATCATGCCGGCGCTGGAGTCGCCGGATGAGTCGGATCGTGGCCTCGAGCACTACGCCAAGGTGTTGCGCCAGCGCCTGCCCAGGGAAACCGGCGCCCTGTATGCGATTCGTGATCGGGATCTTGCGCCTCCGGCAAGCCTGCGTTCCATCCCCGGACTGGACGAGGAAGGAAGCGTGTTGTCGCGGCCCAGTGTCGTCAACCAGAAGCAGCGCGCCGAGGACATGCGGCAGGAAATGCTGGAAAAGATAAGACAGGCCGGCCACAACGCCGAGGACTACGGCCTGGACTGGAGCACACCGGAAATCGGATTTTCCCTCGACGACCTGCCGGAGATGGTCCGCATGGCGAGGCGCGAGTCGAGGCTGGGCAAGGCGCGGCTGCTGCGGGAAAAACGGCAGGCACGCGAAACGGTGGAGAAAGCGTTTGCCAAGGATCAGGACGGTCAGCGCAAGGCGCAAGGCTTGCTGGATGGACTTGCTGCTCCGCCGGGCGGGCCGCCGAAGACGGATCAGCCGGGCGTGGCGGCTTTGCTGGGCATGGCGCGCCAGGCCCAGGCGGAGCGCGGCGGCAGCCTATTGTCCCAGGAGGTGCTGGATCTCATGGAAGGCGCACAGCGGCAGGCACGGGACGTGTATCGCCTGACGGCCCATCGCCAGGGGCCGGCGGAGCAGGCGCCGGGCGGACGCAGCGTGCGGATGCGGCGCAGGGTGCTGGCGCTGATGCAAGGCAGTCGCAATCTTTCGGGCCTGGATCTGACCGGCATCGACCTGTCCAGCCTGGACTTGTCTGGAGCGCAGTGCCGCGGCACGTGGCTGGAAGGCTCCGATCTTTCCGGGACGAGTCTCGCCGGCGCGGATCTGGGCGAGGCGGTGCTGACGCGCGCAATATTGAGTGAAACGGATCTGCGTGGAGCCAGCTTGCGCAAGGCCAACCTGGGTGGAATGCTTGCCGCCAGAAGCCGTTTCGACAATGCCGCATTCGCCGAAACAGTGCTGGATCAGGCTGTGTTCGCAGAGTGCGCATTCGACGCTGCGGTGTTCGAGGACTGTCAGTTGGCGGGTACGGATTTCAGCGATTGCAGCTTCGATGGCGCTCGGCTGTGCAACGCGATGTTCTGGCAGGAGACACGACTGGTGCGCACCCGTTTCCGCCAGGCCGCCATGGAAAAGGTGACGTTTCTGGATTGCGCTCTGGAAGCCGTGGATTATGGCCAGGCGTCGATGACCAGCTGCGTCTGGATGCAGGGAGCCGCCTGGGCGCCTTCCACGTTCGTTGGTGCGAGACTGACCACCTGCTGCGCGGTGGCGGCGGATTTCTCCGGCAGCGATTTCAGCCAGGCCGTCTTGAAGGAGTGCTGCCTGCGCGAAACGCCTCTGGACCGTGCGAGGTTCGACGGGGCGCGCCTGGATACCTGCGATCTTTCCGGCGCGAGCCTGCGCGACAGCAGTTTCGTGCTGGCGGACGCTGGCAACAGCCTGTTCATGGAAGCCGATCTGACGGGCGCGGAATTTCGCGATGCCGACCTGATCGACGCATTGATGCAGAAAAGCGATCTGCGCTTCGCGGACCTGAGCGGAGCGAACCTGTTCCGGGCGGATATCTCGCAAAGCCTGCGGGACGACAGCACATGCGCTGCGGGCGCTTATGTGAAGCTGGTCAAGACGCTGCCGGCTGCGCCTGCCGGCGGGAGGGCCGCGTGATGGCGATGCGCGCGGATGATGTGCGGCGACTGATCAAGAAGGGCGAAGTCCTGATCGATGCCGACTTGCGAGAAGTTGCGTGGACGGCGGGAGACTATGCGGGCGCCGTCTTTCAGCGTTGCGACCTGCGCGGCTGCGACCTGCGCGGCGTAGACTTGCGCGACAGCAAGTTCATTTCCTGCCGATTGGAGCAGTCGCGCTGGGACGGCGCCTGCCTGAACGATTGCATTTTTCACGAGTGCGAAGCGCAAGGCGTGTCGATGCGAGGCGCGTCGGCTGCCGGCATGAACTGGTCGCAGAGCAGGGCGAACGGCCTGGATCTGCGCGAGTCTCGCCTGGATCGTTGCAATTTCCTGCGCACCACGCTGAACGATGCGGATTTTTCCAGTGCGGCCATGTACCAGTGCCCGTTGAGCGAATGCGAGGCGCGAGGCCTGCGCCTTGACGATACGGTTCAGGACGGCGTCGTTTACTTCCGCATGGATCTGCGCCAGGCCCGGCTTGCAAATATCGACTGGCAGAGCGTTGTCTGCGTGGAAACCGATCTGTCGAGGCAGGACTTCGCGGATCGCCGCCTGGAACGCTGCCAGTTGACCGACTGCCGTCTGGATGGCTGCGATTTCAGCGGAGCGCAGCTGTCGCAGACCAGCTTCAAGGGGGCCAGCCTGCGCGAGGCGCGGCTGACGGGGGCGCAGGCGTCGCGCGCCATCTTCGTGCAGGCGGATCTGTCGCGCTGTGTGGCCGATGGCGCACGCCTGGCGCAGAGCCTGTGGCCGGATGCGACGCTGGATGGGGCGAGCCTGGCGCATACGGATCTGACCCAGGCCGTGCTGCACCGCGCGCGCTGCGCCGACGCGTCGTTTGCCGGAGCCACGCTCGACTATACCGACTTTTCCTATGCCGATCTGACGCGCGCCGATTTTCGGGGCAGCCGCATGATGCGCACGCAATATCACCGCGCACTGACCGACGAAGCACGCTGGGACGCCAAAGAGGGAATGCTCGAACGCGATCCATTGCTGTTCGAAGCCGAATTGTGGTCGGCGCGCAGGGTTACCACCCGGCGCGACAGCCGCTGAATCCAGGAGCACATTGCATGTTCGCCAACTGCCAATTGATGGGAATGGATCTGGCCTTTCCGGATATCTGCAAGACGCCGCCGGCATTGATCCCTATTCCATATCCCAACTTTGCGCTGGGACCCATGGGCATTCCCAACGCCTGGAATATTCTGCTGATGGGCATGCCGGCGCACAATTTGGCGACCACCATCGTCATGACCAATGGGGACAATCCCGGCCTGGCGCTGGGTCTGATATCTCCGTCGGTCATGGGACCGTCGCGCCATATCACTTGCGTGCCCAATGTCCTGTTCAAATGCATTCCCGCCACGCGCCTGACCAGCCTGAGCCTGCAGAATCGCACCAATGCGCTGGGCGGACGTGTCATCCCCAGCCAGATCAAAGTGTTGCTGCTGGGGGCGGGCAGCGGCGGCGGCGCGGGCAAGGGAGGCAGCCAGGGAGGAAGCGCGAGCAAAGGTGGAGGCGGAGGGAATAGCGGCAGCGCCGGCAAGCTGGCCAGACAGGGGAAATCCGCCAAGACATCCAGTGGCAAGGCGGGCAAGCCGCGCAAGAAGAGCCTGCGCGAGCAATACCTGGGCCGCACTCCGGGCAAGAAATCCGCTACCGGCCGCAAGGTGCAGGCCCGCATGCGCGGAGAAGGCAAGCTGCGCGAGAATCCCCTGACAGGAAAGACCGAATTCAAGGCATCCAATAACAAGTGGTACGACCTGAAGAACGCCGATATGGCGCACTCGCCCAAGGATGCCGTGTCGTGGTGGAACAAGGTCGGGCGGCACCACGGCGCAAGGTCGCCCAAGGTGCGCGAGTGGATGCGCAACCCTGACAACTATGTATTGGATCATTTCAGCTTGAACCGTTCGGCTGGCGCTAAACTAGGCGAGCGCTACCTGCCGCCATTGAAGTAATACGCAGTCCAGGAACCACAATGAGTGACGTAATATCTCTGCCGCCCGACATCGAGGAAAAACTGTACGCGCATGGCGCGCTGGGCCGGGAGGCCATGGAGGCTGGCGATATCGCCGCAGCCGAAGCCCATTTTCTCGATGCATGGGCCTGCATCCCCGATCCCAAGCTTGGGCATGATCACGCGGCCTCCATGGCCGTGGCCTTGACGGGCTTCTACCGTGACGCCGGCCGGATTGATCAGGCCGGGAAGTGGCTTGCCATCGCCCGAGAGGCCTACGGCCCCGATCCTGATCCCGATACCGAGTTCCTGGCGGCGACCGTGCATTTCGCGGCTGGCGAAGAAGACGAGGCTTTCGACATATTCGACGCCTTGTACCGGCAGTACCGCAAGCGGCCCTTCCAGGAGGAAGACCCTCGATACCTGGATTTCTACCTGGTCCGGGCCGCCCGTCGCAAGAGCCGGCCTGTTGCATGAAGGTCCGGTCCACTCTTTTACAGCCCACTGATCCAGGACGATAGAGCTATGGAACTCCCAGACGAAATCTATGAACAGGTAGAGCAGCTTTCCGAGCAGGGCAACGACCTGTGCGAAGAGGGCGACTTCACCGGCGCGATCGCCGTGTGGCAGTCTGCGCTGGCGCTGTTGCCACCGCCGCGCCAGCAATGGGAGGCCTCTGTGTGGCTGCACGCTTCCATCGGCGATGCGTATTACCAGGAAGATGAATGGCAGGATGCGAAGGCGGCATTTTTCGATGCGTTGAACTGCCCGGATGCCCAGGTCAATCCCTTCGTCCACTATATGCTGGGCAAGACCCTGCTGCGCCTGGACGACGAAGAGGGCGCAGTCGATCACCTGCTGCGCGCCTATATGCTGGATGGCGTGGATATCTTCGACGCGGATGAGGAGGAGGGCCCCGATGCGCTGGCGCTGCTGCAGAACAAAGGCCTGGTGGACGAGCTCTGAAAAAATCGTAAATAAATATTCGTGTCATCAAGCGGAGACACTGTTTTTCTACAGTGGGATTCTGTCGGGACGGCTTGGTCCCAAACACTAGAGAGAAAGCAATGGGAGCAGCTCTAGGCGCGCGCGCCATACTTGAATACGATCCGGTCCAGCTGATAGGAGAAGTCACGCGGGTGGATTCCCGAGGCATTTGTACGGTTCGCTGCGATATGCGTGACTGGCATGTCGAGCGGGCGGCCAGCTGCCTGCTGGCGCCGCAGAATGGCGATACTGTGCTGATCAGCGGCCCAGTGCCGTCGCAGGTCTACCTGATTG
This sequence comes from Paracandidimonas soli, assembly GCF_004342005.1. Taxonomy (GTDB): domain Bacteria; phylum Pseudomonadota; class Gammaproteobacteria; order Burkholderiales; family Burkholderiaceae_B; genus Paracandidimonas; species Paracandidimonas soli. Next base: position 20,821 of record NZ_SMBX01000013.1, on the reverse strand, counting down.
CCGTCATCCGCCAGGCCGAGCCTGATGCGTCCAGGCTGGAAGTGCCAGGCGATCTGGTGATCGCGGCCAAGGATGGCGGTATTTCTCTGGAGGCGGGCCAGGCATTGCGCCTGCAAGGGCGCGTCAATGCGAGCCTGGATACGCCGCTGCTGGAAATGCGCGCCGACGAGGCGAACTGCACCGTGGGCAAGATGGAGTATCTGGGAGTCCAGGCGCGTGCTTCGATAGGCTCGTTGCAGCTGGTGGGGCGCGTGTGCGAGGTAGTCATGGATCGCATTTCGCAGCTGGCGCATAGCATTTTCAGGCTGGCGCGGGACACCGAGCAGGTGAGGGCCGGCCATATTGATTACCAGGCCGAGCAGTCGGCCAGGATGCACGGCCGCCAGGCTGTGCTCACCGCGAAGGATCTGGTCAAGGTGGATGGCGACCAGATCCACATGGGCTGAACACGCCGTCGGCATAGTCGCGGCGCCTCGCCTGGATCCCGGGCAGGCGCCGGGCGAGGCCATTGCTCCCGGCATCGCGCGGGAACAATGGCCGTCGCCGCGATGCCCTTGGCTTTCTGACGAACGGGCCTTATCGGTCCGGCGCGGAATCGCGATTCTTGTCCGTACCAGCTGCTGTCGGAGTGGTGCTCGACGCCGGAGTTTGGGGGGGCGTATGCAGGCGGACGGGAAGATTGAGGGCGGGCCTGTGATCCGCGCGTGTCCTGACGGCGGCCGGCGTCTTGTCGGCGACGTTCGAAGCGTAGGCTTCGCCGATGCTGTCCAGGATGGATGGCGTTGTCGTCGCGCCGGTCATCCCAGTGGCGGAGCCAAGAAGGGAAATGCTGCCGTCGGTCAGCGAAGGATTGCCGGAGGATTGCCAGGACTTGCCGTCCAGCCGCTCCAGGGGGTCGCTGCTCTCCAGCGCGTCCAGAGCGCGCGCGGGCTTGAGTTGCCGCAGAGGATCATGGCTGTTGCGCTCGGCTGCGCTTTCCATGGAAAACGGGTGTCGCGTGTCCAGGCTGGGAATGGCGCCGACGGGAACGGTTCCGGATCCCAGCAGATCGGAAAAAAGATCCTCTGTCCCGTCATCGTTCGAATCAGCGCCTGCGGCTGCGGGGACGGAATCAGAATGTGCCTCGGCGTCGGCGTCAGGCATCGTGCCGGCAACTGGCAGCGGAGTGTTGTGGTCCTCGCAGATGGCGATCTGGAATAGGGAGGAAAAGCACAGGCTGGCCTGTCCGGATATAGGATGAGCCTGACCACAGTCCAGCGGGATACCGTCGACGCGGAGTTCGCCGTTTTGCGACAGCCGGATGACCGCCCAGCGAGACCGCACGGAGTCGAAACGGATTGCGGCCTGCAAAGGAGCGATGGCATCGGAGCCATCCTGCAGCTGGATATCGGCGCCATGCCAGGCGCCGATGGTCGCTCCCGGGGGAAACACGTCGTATTGCCGTATGCCGTCGGAGCCTGTGCATTGAAGCGCGAGGCGATGGCCCAATACTGTGGAGAGTGGGTTGTCCTGCATCATTGCACCTGCTTCGCCTGTTCGAAGACGGGGCCCCATTGGGGATGCCCGCGCTCGCCATCGCTCAGGTCGAAATCGGGCTGCAGGGAGAGGATGGTCTGGAAGCGTTCCTTGCACATGGCGGCATAGTTGCGCATGCAAAGACTGAAGGCCTGCAGCTTGAGGGCTTCGACACGAATGTCCGAAGGCGCTTCGTGCAGCCTGTCGTCGCGTGCGACCCTGGTGATCACATCGCCGTAGTTCCCGCTGTCGTAGGATTCGCGCACGGATTGAAGCGCCGTTCGGGAGTGCTGTATTTGCTCGTTCGAGTACCGCTGCTGGGATGTTGTTTGCGTGCAGGCTCCCAGCATGAAAAGACTAGCTGCGGCGAGCCATCTGGCATGGCGAAACAATGTCGTCGGTTTATGCATATTGGATATCGGTGGCGTCAGATAATCTGGGGTGATGAAAAGATGGTCGTCAATGTAGAGAGGAATGACGACAGCTTGATGACACCGTTGTAACGCTTGCCGATGCATGTCTTCCGATTCGTAACGATGGTAACGGATGCGGCGCTTTAACAAATCTGTCGCATTGCGACGCTGAAATGTGCCTTTTCCCGGATCCGCCCGGCATGCGGATTGGGTGGATTCGAATCATAAGGAAGGCATGAAGCTGCGTATGCGTTTATCCAGGTTTCCATGGATCGTGCTGCTGGCATTCGTCCTGGCGGCATGCGCCTCGACATCCAGCAAGCTGGCAAGCCCCTATGTCGTCGAGGTCGAGGCGGGCAAAGCGGTCAATCCGACGGAGGACGGCAGGGCTGCGCCGGTGCAGGTTACGGTGTATGAATTGAGCTCGCGGCAGGCGTTCGATCACGCCGACTTCTTCGCATTGTTCGAAAGGCCGCGCGAAGCGCTGGCGCAGGATCTGCTGCATCTCGAGCAGTTCGTGCTCCAGCCGGGAGAAAGCCGATCCATCGAACGTCCGGGAAAGCTGGAGGCGAAGTGGCTGGGAGTCGTCGTCGCTTTCCGCGATATCGACAATGCGGGCTGGCGCGAAGTCGTAGCGCTTCCGGAGCCTGTCAGCACCAATATCTACAAGATCTGGCAATTCAGCCCCAGAGAGGAAACGATACGCTTCATGGTCGATCGCAAGGAGGTTTCCCTGAAGGACAGGGAAAAGCCGTTCTTTCCGAAGATTTTCTAGTCAAAAGCAGAAATCCTATCTATGTCATTTCAACCCAAAGTGGTATGGACCGAAGGCATGTTTCTTCGGCCGCAGCATTTCCAGCAACTGGAACGGTATTTCGATCATCAACTGAATGTGCGCACACAGGTGCAGCAGGGTTTCTATTGGGGAGTCCACTCGCTGACGCTTGATGAAGAGGCACTGCAGATAGGAAAGATCGTTCTCAGGCAGGCGGTTGGCGTAATGCCGGACGGCACGCCGTTTTCCATCGATACGCAGACGCAGCCGGAGCTGGTACTGGACGTGCCGGCGGACGTGCGCCAGTGCCGGGTCATGCTGGCGCTGCCCATGCGCCGCAGCGGAGGGCAGGATGTAAGTTTCGATGGCGAGGGAGAGTCGCTTGCGCGGTATGCCGTGGTGGAGCGATCGCTGCCCGATCGCAGCATGGAAGGCGGCGAAAGCGCGCTGGTGCAACTGGGCGTTCCGTGCTGGCGCCTGAAGCTGGAGCGCGATATGGGACCGGAATGGGTCGCCATCCCACTGCTGCGTGTGCTGGAGCGCGGTACCGACAACCGCCTGCGGATCGACATGGATTACATTCCTCCGACGCTTGCTGCGGGCAGGCAGCCGCGCCTGCTGCGCTTCCTGCAGGAACTGCACGGCCTGCTGGCGTCGCGCAGCGAAGTCCTGGCTCATCGCGTGCTGCAGAGCGGTCGCGGAGGCGTGGCCGAGGTGGCCGACTTCATGATGCTGGAGCTGATCAATCGCTATGCGGGACAGACCTGGGCCGACCTCCAGTTCCCCGATGCGCATCCCGGGCAATGGTTCCGCAACTGGACGGAACTGGCCGGAGCCCTGGCGACCTATGGAGCCGCGCAGCGGCGCCTGGCGGAAATGACGCCTTATGTCCACGACGACATGGCGCCGGGCTTCGAGGTCTTGATGCGCGAGTTGCGCCGCCTCCTGTCCACCGTGCTGGAGCAGCACGCCATTCCCATCGTCCTGGCGGATCGCGGGCAAGGCGTCAGTGTGGCAGAGATTCACGATGCGGAGCTGCTGCAGAGCGCAGACTTCGTCCTGGCCGTACATGCGGACTTGCCCGCCGATGTCCTGCGTCGGCGCTTCCCCGCCCAGGTAAAGATAGGTCCCGTGGATCGCATACGGGACCTGGTGCATCTGCAACTGCCAGGCATCGAGTTGCAGGCGCTGCCCGTGGCGCCCCGGGAACTGCCCTACAACGCGGGCTACGCCTATTACGCGCTCGGCAAGAATGGCGATCTCTGGCGGCAACTGGAAAGAACGGGCGCCATGGCGTTGCACCTGGCCGGGGAGTTTCCCGACCTGAGGCTGGAGTTCTGGGCCATTCGCGCCTGATGATGCATTTACCACGCGCCAAAGCGCGAGCCTCGTTGTTTACGACGCGGTCGGGCGAGGCAGTGTTCTATACGGTGCCAAAGGCGCCTTCGTATCGTGGCAAGAAAGCCCCCGATCTCAGGCGGGAGTGACTCACAATGCTTTTCCTGGAGCGTCATGACTACACTTGACAGAGACTATGTCACCGGCATGCCGGATGCTTCCGGCTGGGAGGAGGCGTCCGGTCTGTCGCAGGGCAATCCGCTGGTGGCGGCGGCCAATCCATTGCTGGACCTGATTCCGCAGATACGGGCGACAGCCAGTCATCCTTCGCCGGCCATGCTGCGCGAACACCTGGTGGATGAAATACGGAACTTCGAGCTGCGTGCGCAGCGGGCCGGCGTGAGCAATGAAACCATCCTGGGCGCGCGTTATTGCCTTTGCACAGCGATCGATGAGGCCGCGGCGCTGACGCCCTGGGGAGGAAACGGCGTCTGGTCGGGGCACAGCCTGCTGGTGACGTTCCACAACGAAACCTGGGGCGGGGAGAAATTCTTCCAGTTGCTGGGGCGCCTGTCGCAGCATCCGGAAGATCACCTGGAGTTGCTGGAGCTGCTGTACTACTGCCTTGCGCTCGGGTTCGAAGGCCGATATCGCGTCGCCGACAATGGCCAGGGGCAGCTCGCGACGCTGCGGCAGCGCCTGCTGTTGATGCTGCGCAAGTATCGGCAATCTTACGATGATGCCTTGTCTCCCCACTGGCGCGACGCGCCCGCTCAGGAACAGGGCAGGCGTCTGCCCGTGCCTTTGTGGGCCGCCTTCGCGCTGGTGGGGGCATTGCTGCTGCTGGGGTATCTGTTGCTGGGGTGGATGCTGGGAGCTAAATCGGATCCTGTGTTTGCCGCCATCAGCCAGATACGCACGCCCACCATCCAGGTGCTGCCTGAAAGGCCCCCAGCCCCGGTACAGCCTGCGGCTCCCCGGCTGGCAGTGCTGCTGGAGCCGGACATCAGGGACGGCTGGGTCGTTGTCAACGATGCGGTGGACCGCAGTGTCGTTGTACTGCGCGGCGATGGCCTGTTCGGCTCCGGGGCGACCGAAGTCGATGAGCGCTATCGCGCTGTACTGCGGCGGGTGGCGGATGCGCTCGAGCCGTTGCAAGGGCAGGTGGTCGTCAACGGCTACACGGACAATGTCCCGATCCGCAGCGCGCGCTTTCCTTCCAACTGGCATTTGTCGCAGGCGAGGGCCGAAGCCGTGCGCGAGATATTGATTCAGCGGCTGTCGGATCCCGGCAGGGTGGAGGCGCGGGGACGGGGCGAGGCCGATCCGTTGGTGCCGAATACGACGCCTGAGAACCGTGCGAGAAACCGACGAGTGGAGATTGCTTTGATCATGCCGGCGCAGGCACAGTCGCGAGGTGCCCAATGAATCGGATACTGTCTTTTTTCCTGAGCAGAGGACTGTGGAATTTCCTTGGGCTCGTTGCGCTGGCGCTGCTGATCTGGGTGGCGGGTCCGCTGCTTGCGATCGGCGCGAGCCGGCCGCTGGAGTCCGCCGCGGTGCGGGCCTGGGTGATCGGGCTGATCTTCCTGGTGTGGATCCTGCGCTGGCTCTGGCGCAAATGGCGCGAGGGCCGGTTGAACGCCAGGCTGCTGGGACAGTTGAGAAGGCAATCCCGATCGCAGCCCGCCAGGAGCGACAAGAACGAGCAGGACGATGATCTGCGCGAGCTGTCGCATCGCTTCGGTGAAGCGCTGGATCTGCTGAAGAAGGCTCGTTTCTCCGACGCCAGGAGGCCCGCATGGATGCAGCGTTTTTCCCGGCAGTACATCTATCAGCTGCCGTGGTATGTGTTCATCGGCGCGCCGGGCTCGGGCAAGACGACGGCGCTGGTCAACTCCGGCCTGAATTTTCCTTTGTCGGAACGTTTCGGCAAGACCGCGGTCCGTGGCGTGGGCGGAACACGCAATTGCGACTGGTGGTTCACGGACGAGGCCGTGCTGCTGGATACCGCGGGGCGCTACACGACGCATGAAAGCGATCAGGTCGGAGACGAAAAGGAGTGGCTGGGCTTTCTCGGATTGCTGTCCCGCTATCGCGGCAGGCAGCCGATCAACGGCGCGATCCTCACGGTCAGCGTAGCCGATCTGCTGTCGGCTACGGATGCGGAACGGGTCCAGCATGCCGCCACGCTACGGCGCAGGCTGCACGAGCTGCGCGAGCAGTTGGGCATCCAGTTCCCCATCTACGTGCTGGTGACCAAAACGGACCTGCTCAGCGGCTTCGAGGCTTATTTCTCTTCGTTCTCGCGGGAGGAACTGGCGCAGGTGTGGGGCTTTACATTTCCGTTCGACAAGGCGCAGCAGCCTGGATTCAATCTGTATGAATCCTTCCAGGAAGAGTTCGGCTTGCTGGAGGAGCGCTTGAATGCAGCCTTGCCGCATGTTGTCTCGGTGGAGCCCGACGCTGACCGAAGAGCGCTGGCCTATATGCTGCCGCAGCAGTTCGCCACCCTCAGGGCCATGCTCGGCCAATTCCTCAGCGATGTGTTTTCCACGTCGAGATACGAAGCCAGGCTACTTCCACGCGGCGTCTACTTCACCAGCGGAACGCAGGAGGGAGAGCCGTTCGACCAGGTGACGGGACAGCTGAAACGCTACCTGCGCATCGATGGCGTGACGGACGGCGATGCGGGCCGCAGCGAGGGCCGAAGCTACTTCCTGAAGAACCTGCTGCAGCAGCTGATCTTTCGCGAGGCGGGCCTGGCGGGAAGAAACCATCGCTGGGAGCGCCGCTACCGCCAGCTGCACTGGCTGGGCTATGGTCTGCTTGCCTCGGCGGCAGTGGTGCTGCTGACGGGCTGGATCGGCAGCTATCGAAACAACAAGGCCTATCTCGAGGAAATCGCCGAGCGTGTCCCTGTCGTGGAAAAGGCCAGCCGGGATGTGAAGGTGTCGGACAGTGGGGAGGTGCACGGCCTGCTGTCGTATCTGAACACGCTCTGGTATCTGCCTCACAGCCAGCATTTTTCGCTCGAGGATCCGTCGATGCGCTACGGCTTCGGCCTGTACCAGGGAGACAAGATGCGCGCTGCCTCGGACGGGGTCTACCAGCATACGCTGGAAACGGTGATGCTGCCCCAGGCCGCGCGCAGGGTGGAGCAGGCACTGCGCAACAGTCATCCCCGGGACGACATGGAGTATGCCTATGAAACACTGCGCGCCTACCTGATGCTGCATGACGCTGAGCGCTATGATGCCGATTTCATGCATACCTGGCTGCTGGGCGACATGGTGAAGCTGCTGCCGGAAGGCTATACGCGCACCCAGTTCGACGAGCTGGACCGGCACGTGGCGTCGCTGACGAGATCTCGGATACTGGCATCGCCTTTTCCCATGGATGAGGCGCTGGTCTCGCAGCGGCGGGAGGAACTGGCGGCCTTTACGCTGTCGCAGCGCGCCTACAGCCGGATCCAGCGGCTGTTGCGGGATGCGCCTGCCGAGTCGCATTCGGTCGTCAGCATGGGCGGGCCTCAGGCGACCTCCGTCTTCTACCGGGCCAGCGGGAAGCCTCTGACACACGGCATTCCAGACCTGTTCAGCTACCAGGGCTACTGGAAGGTATTCAATACACGCATCGGCGCGATAGTTGGCGAGCTGCTGCGCGACGATGTGTGGATACTGGGGACGGCCGAAGCGCAGCGGCTCGATCTCGGCCAGCGCGCACAGCTGGAGCGCAATGTGCGCCAGTTGTACCTGAACGATTATGTCCGGCTGTGGGACGAGTATCTTTCGGATATCAAGGTCCGCAAGGGAGAGTCCATGCTGCAGAATATACAGATCGCCAGGGTGCTGTCCGCGCCGGATTCGCCCCTGGTGCGCATGGTCCAGGCAGTGGCAAGGGAAACGCATCTGCTGCGGGAGTCCAATGAGGATGCGCGTGCCCTGGTGGAGCGGGCGCAGGGCAGGGTGTCGAGCACGCGCAATACGCTCGAGCAGATGTTCGGCTCGGTGCGGCCCGATGGCCTGCCGCGCGACGATGCGTCGGATGAACGCATGGAGCGCATCGTGGATGAGCATTTTCAGCCCTTCCGGCAGCTGTTGTCGGCGGAGGGGGGAGGCGTGTCGGCCATGCAGGCGACGACCGGACTGCTGGATGAGTTCTACACCTATCTGACGGCGACGGATGCCGCGCTGCGAAGCGCCAATGCCCCGCCAAGCGACGGGGTTGTGACCAAGCTGCAGGCCGAGGCCACGCGGCTGCCCAACCCTTTGCGCGAAGTCCTGACGGATATGTCGGATACCGCAATGGGAGAAATCTCCGCGCAGGTGCAGGAAGGCCTGGGCGAGAACGTGGAGGCGACCATCGGGCTCTTCTGCCGCCAGGCGATTGCCGGGCGCTATCCTTTTTCACGCGCATCGCAGCGCGATGTGGCGCCTAATGATATGGCGCGCATGTTCGCACCTGGCGGCATGATGGGCCAGTTTTTTCAGCAGCACCTGGTCGGTCGGGTGGACATGTCGCAGAAGCGCTGGCGTTTCAAGTCCGGCGTGCAAGGCCAGGAAAGCCGTCCATCCGGTTTCCTGGACGCGTTCCAGCGCGCCAGCGTCATCGGCCATGTCTATTTCACTGGCGCGGGCGCCGAGCCTTCGTTCAGCGTGACGATCCGGCCGGTGCGCATGTCGCCGGAAATCACGCAGTTCACGCTGGATGTTGATGGGCAGGTGGTGCGCTATGCGCATGGGCCCATCGTCGACACACAGGTCCGCTGGCCGGGTACGCAGGGATCGGGGCGGGTGCGCATGGAAGTGCTGCCGGCGGGGCGCGGTGCATCTTCGGCGATTGCAGGGCCGTGGGCACTGCACCGCTGGATGGATGGCGCCAAAGTGACACAGGGCCGCACGCCTGATTCCATGCTGGCGACTTTCCAGTTCGATGAACGCGAGGTCGTGCTGGAGGTCGTTGCCAACAGCGTTAAGAATCCGTTGCGTCTTGCCGAAATGGAGGGGTTCTCATGTCCGGGCGCACAGTAGATCCCGTGGCCGAGATCGGCTGGTACGGCAAGATTCCGGCGGCCGGAGATTTTGTCTATAGACGCCTGCCGCGGCCGGTCATCACCGAATGGGACATGTGGCTGCAGCAGTGTTTTGCGCAGCATCGGCGCGCGCAGCAGATCGCCGGAGAGGACAGCAGCCTGTCTTCGGGCCAGGTGTGGCAGTTCCTGCTGCCCGGAGGCGTGGGGCAGGGCTGGCTGCAGGCCGGCTGCATTGCGCCGAGCCGCGACAGGGTCGGCCGCCGCTATGCCGTGGTCGCAATGATGCTGCTGGATCCGGGAAGCTGGCGGACGGAATGGGCGCCGCTGCTGGAAACCGCCTATCTACAGATGCGCTCAGGCCTGCGCGATGTCATCCAGCGCGGCAGCGGTGCGGATCACCTGGATCGCCTGCTGCTGCAATTGCGCGAAACATTGGCCGCGCGCTGGTCGAATACCCTGACGGATGCAAGACGGATTTCGTCGCCCAGCCAGGATATTCTGGACATATTGAATGCGGGAATGACAACGCCTGAGGTCGATGTCCCGGTGCCATCGATGGCTGCCAGCCTGCATCCCGCGCTGTCGTCCGGATTCAATCCGCATGCGCATACCAGTCTATGGTGGGCCAGCGCGGGAGATGGCGTGCCAATGCGGACATGTATGCATGGAGGCCGGCTGAATGTCATGCTGTTCCAGCGTCTGTTCGCTTCGGCTGGAATGGGGGGGATCGCATGAAGGCCATAGAGATCAGACACGTCTTCGAGAGCCATCCGGTTGCGCAGGCATGGCGGGAAAAAGCCGGATCCATGGCGGATGCCGATGTGCGCAGTGTCCTGGACTCGATACTGCAGACGCTGGATGCCTGGCATCGCCATGGTCGCTGGCATGGCATGCTGAGCCTGGACGATGTCTGGCAGGATGCCGATGGGAGCGTGCAGGTCTTGCCGCCCCGGATGGAGCTTGGCGGCACGGACATGGATGCGCGCATGAGGGGCTATGCGGCATTCGAGCGCCATGGCGCAGGCGTGAACGATGCCGCCGACGGGGCAAGGGCGGACATCCATGCTGCATGTGCGATTGCGTGGACCCTGATGGAAGGCAGGCGTCCGCCGTGCGCCTTGCAGCGGGCCATCGAAGGAGAGGCGGCGGAAGCGTTGGTGGAGCAGACGACGGCCGCATGGAGCGATCATGGGCTAGGCGAGGCGGTGCGCCGCGGCATGGCGTTTTTCCCGGAGGGCCGCCCTTCGGATATCGCATCCTTGCGCGTCTTGCTGGGTCGGGTTCCGGACAGCCTGACCGCGCCGGCAGAGGATATCTTGCCCGTTACGTCCGGGATGTCCGTGGATGACATCGTGCCCGAAGTGTTGCTGGAAGAAGAGACGCAGGCGTCTGCCATGCCGGCCGGCCCGAAGGATGGAATGCGGGAGTCGCCAGCTTGCGAGCCGCCCGCCGTCTGCGAAGGAACGGAACAGGCGCGGGAGTTGCCGAAATACGTGGAAAACCAGGCAGTAAAGAGGCCGGAACCGGCGCCTGTCGGGATGGTTGCTCTGGTCCTGCTGGCACTGGTCCTGGGGCTGGGTGGCTGGTGGTGGCTGGGACAGGGCGAAAAGGATCCTGCGGATGCAATTCCGGCACAGGGCATGCAGGCATCGCCGGATTCTGTTGCGCAAGAGTCCAGGCGCGATGGCGACGAGAAAACGGACATGCCGCCCGCCCAGCCGCAGCCACAGGCTTTGCCAGGTACGGCAATGGAAGAGCCCGGATCGTTGGCAGGATATTCGCTCGATCAGCGGCAGGAGGAGCGGGGAAGCAGCGATGGCATAGGACAGGGGCCTGCGCTTGCCGGAATGGAAGATACGGCAAGTCGAGGGGTATTGCCGGAGAATCCCGGTGAGGCGGATGTCTTGCCGATACAGCAGGAGTCGACGCAGGAGGACGTCGGACACAGCGAGGGTGAGGAGGCCGGCTCCGTGGACGAGGCGAAGAGCACGGCAGGACGGGAGCAAGAGCCGTCGTCCGCCGCTCCTGTCAGGGTGAGCCTGGATATTGCTCCCTGGGCCGAGATTTACGTGGATGGCGTCAGCCGGGGAGTCAGCCCGCCGATGAAGTCCTTGCAGCTTGCGCCAGGCACATATCGCATTGAATTGCGGAACGCCAGCCAGGCTCCTGTGCGGCAAACCCTGGAAGTAAGGGCTGGTGGCGGTGCCAGCATCGCTCATCGTTTTTCTTCCGGTTCCGCTGTATCGCAGTAGAAGAGGAAATGCAAAATATATCTGTTAATTTGGTTTAAATGCGTTTTATTTCTGCTAATTCCACTCTATCAACATGGTTTTATCGGCCTGTAAGGTTGGCTGGGATTTCCGTCTGCGGAAAAGCATGGAGAAATGCGTAACTGTCGGTCACCCGTTCATCGTATTCGTCAGCCGGCTGGCATGAATCGTAATTTGTTGAATTGTTTTGTCTTTCATTTGGAATCCAGCGAGGCATACTGTTTCCGTGCCTGCTGTTAAGGGCGTATCTATTCTCCAGAGACCAGGAGGGAAGAACAATGCGATACGAGACAAAAAATTCCTTGCGGCCCATTCTTGCCAGTCTGATGGTTGCCGGTGCCGCGCTGGCTTTCACGGGCTGTACGACTACGCCGCATACCGCCAATCAGGAAACGGCCGCCGAGCAGAGGGAGGTTATTCGCAACGGCTACGACAGGGCCTTGAGCCGTTTGTATGCGGCGGCGCCCGAGTCCCGCGAACTGGTGCAGAAAGCGAAGGGCGTGCTGATTTTCCCGTCGGTCATCGGCGCCAGCTTCATTGTAGGCGGCGAGTACGGCAAAGGAGAGCTACGCGTCAATGGCCAGCATGCCGGTTATTACAGCACCGGCGGCGGGTCCATCGGCTTCCAGGGAGGAGCGCAGTCGCGTGCGACGATTCTGCTGTTCATGACGCAGCAGGCGCTGGATGATTTCCGCAACAGCCAAGGCTGGACTTTGGGGGTGGATGCCAAGGTTGCCGTGGCCGATATTGGCGCCAATGGCCGGATCGACACGAATACGGCCAAGGAACCTGTCATCGGCTTCGTGCTGAACAATGTGGGTCTTGCGGCGGGCATTTCACTGCAGGGAGACCGCATCCAGAAAATCGATCTTTGATGCAAGAGCGCCCGGAAACGAAGGATCGCTTGCCGGGCTGCGGTGCCGTATGATTGTCAGTGCATGGTGCGCTTTGCCGGATAATGGAAAACCACGTTTTCCATTATCCGGTTCTTTCTTTATTGGCTAGCGCCTGTAATCGCGCGCGAGGCGGACTACGGTGACGCCCGGCAGCAACTGGCGCAGCGAAGGCATGATCAGCGTGCAGTTGTCGTAGGGCGTGACGATGGGCTGGTCGTCCGCCCAGCCGATGATCGAGCCGGCTTCCGGCAGGCGTTCCAGGCCTTTCCAGTCTTGCGAGAAGCGCACATTCATCGAGGGCGCGACGATGGCATGGGTGACTTCGAGCACGTGCTGCGCTTCGGGCTCCGGCAGCAGCCAGTCAGAGGGGATATCCGCCGCATCGACGATATCGGCCGCCATCAGCATACGCGCCACTTGGTCGCGGGCGACGGCATGGGAGGACGGATCGCCATGGTATCCGCACTCGACCAGCAGGGAGCATGCCTCTGCGTCGTTGGCATCGCTATAGCGTCCGTAGTCGCGCATGCGCGTGCCGTCCTTGTGGCCGGCATCGACGATGATATGTCGTGGCGTCTTGAGTTTCAGCGCCAGCGCGATATTGCGCGGGAGCAGGCCCGTCAGTTGCAGCGGCTCCGAAGGTTCGTGCATGGAGTGCAGGTCCAGCAGCCAGTCGCTGCGCTTCAGCCAGGGAAGCAGCTCGACTGCGCGCCGGCGGTCGCGGGTAGTGGGGTTGTCCAGCCGTTCCGCCGTCCATGCCCGGTTCATGTCTTCGTCCAGAAAACGCGAGGCATCGTGATTGGCCGGATCGAAGGTATCGAATGCGGCGAGATTGCAGAACGCCAGGATCAGGCTGCCGCGGCGCGGGCGTATGCCGGATGCCAGGAGATCCTTCAAGGCCCAGGCGCCGCATAGCTCGTTGCCGTGCACCAGGGCGGAAACCATGAGCGTCCGCCCAGGCTGCCCCGATGAGAAATGCCAGACGCCAGGTGTGTCGGTGTTGCCAATGCGTTCGGCTTGCAGATCGGGAGTCGCCAGGGTGAACATAGTAAATCCTGCGGTAGTGGTTAGGTGAACGATCAGTTGGGCTCGATGTTGGCCAGCTTGACCAGGCGACCGTATTTTTCCGTTTCGGATGCCAGGAACCTGGCGCCGTCGATGCCCGGCTCATACAGGGTGGCGCCGCTTTCCGACATCTTGGTGCGGAAGGCATCGGACTTCAGTACGGCGGTCAGCGCTTCGTTCAGGCGCGTCACCACAGGCTCCGGCAGCTTGGCCGGACCATAGAGACCGAACCACACGTTGATGTCTACCTGCTCGAATCCTGGAGTTTCCGACAATGAGGGAATATCGGGCGCGACGGCCGAACGCTTTTTCTCCGTCACGCCCAGAGCGACGATCTTGTCGCCCTTGACCTGCGGCAGCCCGGAGGAGAGCACCAGCACGCCGTAATTGAGCTGGCCGCTGATCAGGTCCGTGACCAGTGGAGCCACGCCGCGATAGGGAACGTGCTCGGCCTTGGTGCCGGTGGATTCGTTGATCATCTCGCCGGCAAGGTGCAGCGTGGTGCCGATGCCCGAGGAGCCGAAGTTGTATTGGCCCGGCTCGCCGGACTTGAGCTTGTCCAGGTATTCCTGGGCGCTGGTGACGCCAGATGTCTTGGAAGCCGCCAGCAGCATGGGCTGCGAGGCGATCATGCCGATAGGCGTGAAGTCCTTGGCGCTGTCGTAGCGGACGGCGCTGTTGATCATGCCGGCGATGACCATTTCGTTGGTGGAGCCGACAAGCAGCGTATAGCCATCGGGATTGGCCCGCGCGACGCGCTGCGCGCCGATGGTGCCGCCTGCGCCTCCCGCATTCTCGACGACGATGCTCTGGCCGAGCTGTGTCGCCAGCTCTTCGCTCAGCAGGCGCGCGGTCAGGTCGACGCTGCCGCCGGCGGGATAGCCGACGACGACGGTAATGGGGCGTTCCGGATAGGACTGGGCCGCGGAGGTGGATACGGCGCAGAAACTGGCGGTGACGGCAAGGGCTGCCAATGTACGGCGAAGCAGGCAGGATGAAGTCATGATCGTTTCCCTTATAAAAATAGTGCGGCGGACGCTGCCGCTTTGTGTCGTTCGGGATGCCGGTTCTCCACGGCGGTCTTGATACTGCTGGGATTCATTGTGGTATCGGGAGCCAGGTGTTATGTGCTGTTTTGGCATATTGCCGTGCTTTTTCTGTTCATCGGGTCATGGACTGTCCAGGAATATTGGAGAGTGCGCGCCCGGTGCAGAGTGGCAGGGTATGGATAAGATAGGGGCGGGACGAAACCCGTGCTCAGCGCATGGACTGGGTGGCGTTCCAGATCGCGCCGGCGAGATTTGCTGTCGAGGTTTTCGCCCGGTAAAGGCGGACTTCGAAGGATATCTGCTCGCTTCGGCCGCCCAATGCGGCCAGGGTTCCGCGCCTGCAATCTCCCACCACCATTGACCAGGGCAGCCAGGCGACGCCCATGCCGTTGCGCGTCGTGCCCAGCGCCGCGTCCAGTGAATCGCAGTGCACGACAGGCACCAGCGGGTAGGGGAATGCCTGCAGGCGGTCGCCGAGAATACGGGCCATGGACAGCCCGCCTGAATAGGAAATGAGAGGTATCGACTTGCCGTCGTCGCTTTCCAGGGGATAGCGCGGTTTGCCATGGAAGTCCGTCTGGCAGACGGGAACAAGTTTGTCAGTGGCAAGCGTCATGTATTCGAACAGGCTGGGACGCAACAGATGCGACAGCGAGGGGTGCTCGTAGCAGCACAGCAGGTCCGTCTTGCCCTGCTCCAGCAGTTTGGCCATATCGGCAAGAGCGCCGGTTGCGATCTCGATCTGGGCGCTGCCGTCGAGCACGGGCGACCGGCCCTTGCTGAGCTTGGCCAGCCAATCGGCGACCAGGGTGCGGGCAAGGCTGCGGCCCGTGGCGATGCGAACCCGCTTCTGGCTCTCTTCCTCGCCCTGCCGCATGGCCTGCCGAACGCGCTCCAACTGATCGATGACCTGGCCGGCCGTATTCAGCAGCATCTTGCCTTGCGGCGTCAGGATGACGGGTGTACTGGAGCGGTCGACAAGCGCCGTACCTGCCCAGGCTTCCAGGCTGCGTATGCGCCTGCCAAACGCCGGATGCGTGACATGACGCAGTTCGGCCGCGCGTACGAAACTGCCGGTTTGCGCCAGGGCGAGCAGGTCTTCCAGGAGTTTGAGCTGTGGCATGGCGGGTTCTGATCCTATTGTCCTGGAAGACATCATAAGAGATGAATCCGGGTATAGGACAGTCCCCGAGCGCGGAGTCGTGAAGTCCTATGCCAGGCGGGTCCGGGCGACAGGCAGGCGGCGAGCGCTGCAAGCCGCAAGCATCAGCCTGTCCGTGCCGGACTATCTGCGGCGTCCATTGGATAGCGCCACGTACACGCCGCTGGCGGCGATCATCAGCGCGCCGACATAGAACCAGGCGTCCGGCAGCTCATTCCAGAAGAACCAGCCCAGCAACCCGGCCGATATCAGGCCGAAGTAGTCGAAGGGGGCGACGATCGATGCGGGCGCCATGCGGAATGCCTGGGTGATGAGGCCGAGTCCCATGGTGCTGCAGACGGCGATCCCGATGAAACCAGGCAAATGCGACCAGTCGATCGGTTTCCAGACGGCGGCCAGCGGCAGGCTGGCGAATACCAGTTGCCCCAAGACGATGTAGAACATCGTCGTGAGCATGCTTTCGCGAGCGCTGATGCGTTTTGCGCTGACCATCATCACGGCGTAGCCGAATGCCGTGGCCAGCGGCAGCAAAGCGGCCCACTGGATATTGCCGGGGCTGGGGCGGACGATCACCACGACGCCGGCAAACCCGACAAGTATGGCCAGCCAGCCGCCTCTCGATACTTTTTCGCCAAGGAATGCGACGGAAATGGCGGTCACGAACAAGGGAGCGCAAAATGCAATGGCGGTGTTTTCCGCCAGCGGAAGCAGAGTCAGGCCCAGGTAGAAACAGGAAGCGGAGGCTACGTTGATGGCGCCGCGCAGCAGGTGCACGCCGATATGCTGGGTGCGCAGTGCCCTGCGCCCGCCCAGGCTCAGCACAAGCATGGTGACGAGGGGAAGGGCGATGGCCGCGCGCAGGAAAAGAATCTGGATGGGGGAGTAGAACGGGCCCAGCCATTTGGCCAGGCTGTCGCTGAGGGTCAGGCAGAATATGCCAACCAGAATGCAGAGGATGCCTGTCCGGATATTGCTTTGCTGTGATGCTGTAGTGCTCATGAAACTTCGATGCTCGGGGGCGATGCTGGAGGTGGGGATGCCGTGCTGTCGTTCGATGGAAGGGATAGTCGGCCTAGGGTAGCGGTCCGGGGATAGGCGGGCAAGTGCGCGCCAGTGTTCCGGCTCATTTTGACCAAGAAATTTTCAGGGAGGGCTAGGGAGGGGAAAGACTAGGGCTGTCGGAATGACGCTTGACACGAAAAATAATAATTTGCTATATTACAGGGCTTGGCGCATTAGCTCAGCCGGTTAGAGCGACGGAATCATAATCCGCAGGTCCCCTGTTCGAATCAGGGATGCGCCACCAGATGCGAATGCCGTAAACCCAATAAGATCAAGGGTTTACGGCATTTTTCGTTTCTGGGCAGCCATTAAAATTCGGCCCTTTTATGGCATCTTTAATGGCACCAACAACCGAGTGTCAACCCTTATGCGGCGAATTTTCGTGATCCCATTGGATTTGGTGAACCGCCACATGCGCCGGGCTTCAGTCACGAGTCATGCTTGTCATGTCCAAGCGGCCTACGCCGGAATTAGAACTCGACTGTTGCGCCGTCCTCTGGAATTTCCACACGATCCTGGATGTTCTTTTCCTGGACGTATTCCCTCAGCTCCTGCCTGGTTTGTGCCATGTGATTGATGGCATCCATGTGCGTGGTCACGATTTGCGCGTTCGGCGCGGTTTGGGCGGCACGCAATACATCTTCCTTGCCCATGATGATGGAACCATCGAAATCGCTCAGCATCGCGTACCCCGCATTCAGCACAATGATTTGCGGCTCGTATTGAGCCAGCGCCTGATCGACCTCATCGCGCCATACGGTGTCGCCTACCAGGTAAAGCGTCTTGTGACCCGGCGCCTGGAAAACGACGCCCATGGCATCGCCAAGAAATTTCGCCACTTCGTCCAAGGCATACATTTCGTCGGTGCCATGCTGACCCCCAGTCTTGTTAAGCGTCACGCCACCGAACTCGGCTTTATCGGACAGGACACGGACATTGGTGAAACCCTGTGAGCGGATAAGGCCGGCATCGGCATCGTTCTGCGTATAAAGCGGAATCTCTTTCGGCACCAGCGCCTGAGCCGCATCATCCCAGTGATCAAGATGGGTATGGGTGACGATAACGGCATCGACTCCTGCCAGCACATCCTGCTCTGGCATCGGCAATTCCACCAGAGGGTTGCGCAACTCGCTGCGATAGGTTCCCTCGAAGCCGGGGTAGGTTCCTTTCTTGGCCAGCATCGGGTCGATGAGGAAAGTGGTATCGGCGTAAGTGATTTTTACGGTCGCATTGCGAATCTGCTGCAGCTGCACTTTTTCCGTGGCCGATTGCTGTGTTGAGGCTGTTGGTGTTTGAGCCAAGGCGGCACTGGTGGTAAGGCTCAAGGCTAATGCCAAAGAACTGGCGAGGGCTTTGATAGTCATGCGACGACTCCGATGTAGTGCTGATGAATGAATGGTCTCCATTGTGGTTTGTCGGCTGCAGACGAAACAGTGGCCCGAATGACAATATTCGATAAAATCGGGCCAATCATCAATTTTTATTCTTCCCTATCCTATGGCAACTATTCGCGTCGCCGTTTTCGCCTTCGAGGGCATCAGTCTTTTTCACCTTTCCGTTCCCGGCATGGTTCTGGGAGCTAGTGGTGAATCGGGGTCGCCCCACTACGAACTCCAGGTTTTCGCGCAAGCGCCAGGTCAGCTGCGTAGCGACCAAGGCATCGTGATAGGCGTAACCCATGGGCTCGAAGCCATGGACGAGGCCGATATCGTCATCATTCCCGCCTGGGGCGATCCTGAAGCTTCTGCGTCGGTCGAACTCACCGCCGCGCTGGCGCAGGCCCATCGGCAAGGCACGCTGATCGTTGGCCTGTGCTTGGGCGCGTTCGTGCTGGGTGATGCGGGTTTGCTCGACGGACGAGCAGCCACCACCCACTGGGCGGTGCGCGACGTCTTTGCGCGTCGTTTTCCTCAAAGCATCTTCCGCCCCGATGTGCTGTACGTGGCGGACGACAACATCGTCACTTCAGCCGGAACGGTCGCTGCCATTGATTGCTGTCTGCATTTGCTGCGCCAGCGCCACGGCAGCGAAGCGGCGAACCACGTCGCCAGATTGCTGGTCACGCCACCGCACCGGCCCGGCGGCCAGGCCCAATACATAGAACGGCCTATCCCCAAGCTGCCTGGCGATGACCGCTTGCCTGTCGTCCTTGACTGGGCGCGAGCAAACCTGTCTGAACCGCTATCACTGGATGCGCTCGCCGATATCGCCAAAATGAGTCGACGCACCTTCACGCGGCGCTTTCGCGAGGTAACCGGTACAACCGTCACCAAGTGGCTGAATGCCGAGCGGGTCGCCAGAGCACAACAGTTGCTGGAAACGACAGCGTTGTCAATTGAGCACATCACCTCGGAAGTCGGCTTTGGCACGCCCTTGGCGCTACGTCAGCAATTTGCCTCCCAATTGGGTACCTCGCCGTCGAATTACCGACGCAGCTTCTGCAATGCTTTAAATACAGAAGCCCAAACATCTATGATGCCTCAGCCGTTCTGAGTGATGTCCCTGCACGAAAGTCTTGCGAAATATTGACAACGTAATGGCCTACGTCATGATGCAGCACAGCAGGTGCGTTAACTGTGAAGTCTCAGCGCACAGCGGCGATGCGCGGCCCTTTTGAACCGAAAACGGCTAGAATCCATGGAACAGAAAGTCCACAGCAGCTACGATATCGTCATTCCGATGCTGAAGACCGCATGCCGGGGTCTGTAGCTCTCGTTCCGGAACCGCCGCGAGATACTGCGTCACCATCACGTGCGGTTCACCGGCGATGTCAAACACCGGATTAAGCGTTTTCGCGGGTTTGGGTGCCTTGCTCACCGGAAGCAAGGGCACTACTGCACGCGTGCTCATCTGTTGCAGAATGTCTGCCTGAACATCCAGAAGATAGCCAAACCCCGACGGATTCGGGTAGACGTCGTAGCGACTCATCAGAACAGCCGGTACTTCGCCAGCGGAAGACCGTATTTTTCAGCATACGCATTGGAACTCTCGATGGCTTCCTGGTTCTCGGCAAGCCAGAGTTCGCTGCGTGCTCGTGTGATAGCTTGAGCCACTCCGGCTTCGGCCGCCTGTGAGACGTTGATTTGCAGCGCCTTGGCTTCGGCCAGCAGGTCTTCAGGTAGTGAAACATTCGTCGCTCGCTTATTGGCGGCGCGTGGGCGGCTTGCAGTCAGCATGGCATTCCCCTAAATCGTGTGGCGCAAAAATGCGCATCAGTTTCAATACATTATATGCACACGGTACGGCTGTACAAGTGGGCAATTACGACCACAATTTCATAATCGATTTCCCTTGACGGCCGTGACACCCCCGGACAGCGTTGCATGTTCGGGCCAAACCGGGCCTGAACAAAGCCATCCTCGACCAGGGCTGGTACGAGTTCCGGTACCAACTGGAGTACAAGCTGATGTGGAACGCAAGCGGCAACCACAGGTCGAGGACGGGGAGGATGTCAAAACGTCAGGCCGCATCGGCGTTGATGGACACTGTGAAATTGCGCAGCACGAGGCCGCGATCCTGGCAAACAGCGCGGATGGCATGCTCGATGCGTGCGTCCTCTAACCGTACCTGTCCCTTGCCGGCAGCGCAGGTGATCCGGATGGATTGGTGGCGTCCCGTGCAAGCATAGATGGTTTTGCTTCCGCCAAACACGCGGCTCTCGATCAAGCCCGCGGATTCCAGCCGCGAGAGAACCGCATAGATCGACGACAACGATATGGCGGTGCGCCGCCGCTCGAGGAGCTGGGCTATCTCGATAGCTTCGAGCGGAGATTCGCTGTCGTTCAGTATAGAAAAAATAACCAGCCTTGGCAGCGTGATGCGGACGTTCGCAGCGAGCAGCGCTGTGGCGGACTGCGAGTGACTATCTTCCGGATTCATTGTTGTTCACCGAACTGAAAGACGCCGGTGCCGCATCATACGGTCGCCGGCCGGATGACAATTTAGAACGAGCTGGTGACACTCACAAAGAATGAACGGCCATGTTCATTGTATGTGCTGGCGCCTGCGCCAAGGATCAGGCTGTTGCTGGTCCCGTAGTTCAGGCCGGTCCGATACAGCTTCTTGTCGAACACGTTGTTGATGCCTGCCCGAATCCGCAAATTCTTGTTCACCAGGTAGCCCGCGCTGACTCCCACCAAAGCGTATGACGATGGTGGCTGCCTGGGTTCCAGGCACGATGACGGTCTGCTCGCGCAAAGCCTGGACGATTTCGGTGGCAAGGCGCTTGCCCATGCGAGGAG
>NZ_SMBX01000012.1 GCF_004342005.1 Paracandidimonas soli | reverse complement strand
AGGCGGAGGAACTCTATCACCGTACTCACCCCGCCGCCGTGCCGATGAACGCTGTACTTTAACCAAACAGCCTCCGCGATTCCCGGGGCGATTCAAACTATTTAGCAGGGAGCTCATTCTACAGCCAAGGAAATAGCTTCCAAGAAGCATTGAAACGCATAAGCTACCTAAAAGATGTCATAGAAAACCAAGACGGCTATCGCTTCTTCTATGTAAAGGGAGAACCCATAAAAAGAGAAGCGGATCTTCAATTAATGTATCGGTTAACTTGGTATGCTGATAGCGGCTTCGACGTCAATAGAGAAGTAAATAACGGACGAGGCCCCGTGGACTACAAGATCTCCAGAGGCAGCTCAGATAAAACGCTAGTCGAATTTAAGCTAGCCTCGAATTCCAAACTCAAACAAAATCTAAAGCACCAGGTGGGCGTATACGAAGCAGCGAACAATACGTCAAGCTCTATCAAGGTGATCCTGTACTTCTCCGATTCTGAATTGATAAGAACTCAAGACATCTTGAACGAGCTGGGCCTATTAGGCAGCCCAGATATAGTCTTAATTGATGCCTCGTCCACAAACAAACCATCAGCTTCAAACGTAAGAGACTAAAGCCCATGTGTACTGTACCGAAATTCGGTACAGTACAGGTACACTCCCCAGTCCCGTTTGTTTTCGATAAACTACGCTAACCCACTGATTAACAATTACTTTTGTCTATCTCAACCTACGCTCAGCTTCACCTCATTTCCCTAGACAAACACCTTTGAACGCAAACTCAAAATCCCCCACTGCAAGAGGCGTACCGCCTCCACTCCCCTCCCGCTGCTCGCCTGATCTATCATCCCAAGCATGAACGCGACCTTCGAAGCCACATCCCTGCTGCACACGCTTTTCGTGATTGCCATCATCGCTGAAGCCATGACCGCTGCGCTGGCGGCGGGCAAGCGGGAGATGGACTGGATAGGCGTCTGCCTGCTGGGGTGCGTCACGGCCCTAGGCGGTGGCTCCATGCGCGATGTACTGCTCGACCACCATCCACTGACCTGGGTCGCGCATCCTTCCTACCTGCTCCTCACGGGGGGCGCCGCGCTATTCACGATTGCCATTGCCCGTTATATGCACAAACTGAGGAACATTTTCTTGTTCCTGGACGCTGTAGGATTGGTTGTGTTTACCGTCATCGGATGCAATGTCGCGATCAGTCTGGAGCTTCCCGTGGTAGTCGTCGTCGCATCCGGCATGATTACCGGCTGCGCAGGCGGCGTCCTGCGCGATCTCTTATGCAACAGTATTCCTTTGCTATTCCGAGCCGAACTCTACGCTACCGTTTCCATTTTTACGGGCCTGCTATATATCGGCGGCTTGTCATTGGACTGGAACCACGATGGCGTGATGGCAATCGCCATGTGCAGCGGCCTAGCGTTGCGTCTACTGGCCTTGCGTTACGGCTGGAGCATGCCCAAGTTTATCTACGGCGGCAGTATCCATTAATCCGTCACCCTCCCCCCACCAATTTCCGCAACCACGCCAGCAAAGCCTTAGGCAACTCAACCGGATCCTGCAACAAAGCATACTGCCCGACTCCAAACATGCCCGGCAGGTACTTTGCAGCCTGGCGGTCTATAGTCAGGCAGAAGGGAAACACTCCCTGCATGCGAGCTTCAATAACAGCACGCCGGGTGTCTTCGACACCATAGCGGCCTTCGTATTCGTCCACATCGTTGGGCTTACCATCCGACAACAACAATAGCAGCCTGTGCTGCGCGGGCTGCTTCATCAACTGCGCCGTAGCATGGCGCAAGGCCGCTCCGCTGCGCGTGTAGTATTGCGGCTCCAGCGCGGCAATACGCAAAGCAATATCTGGCCCGTGCGCTTCGGAAAAATCCTTGATGTGCCGCACTGTGACGCCCTGGGACCCCTCGCCCGAGAAAGCCTGGATGGCGCAGGGCTCGCCCATATGTTCCAGGGCGATGGCGACCAGCAGCAGCGCTTCGCGCTCAACATCGATGATGCGGCGGTTGCCGGACAGCCAGGAGTCGGTGGACCCGCTGATGTCGACCAGCAGCATGATGGCCAGGTTGCGCGCCTGGGGACGCTGCTGCCGGTACAGGTTCTGGGGTACGGGCAGTCCGGCCCTGGCGTCGGCGCCGGCTTCTATCCAG
Source organism: Paracandidimonas soli (assembly GCF_004342005.1). Lineage (GTDB taxonomy): Bacteria > Pseudomonadota > Gammaproteobacteria > Burkholderiales > Burkholderiaceae_B > Paracandidimonas > Paracandidimonas soli. The sequence goes on along the minus strand of NZ_SMBX01000012.1, from coordinate 89,016 downwards.
GCGTCCAGATCAATGTCGTCGCCGTCGGCCTGGCGCTGCAACCATTGGCGTTCGGGACGCAGGACGTCGAAGTGGCGGCGTATGGTGTGGAGCATGCCGCGGTGCCTGGCCAGGGTGCTGTCCACCCAGGCTTGGGAGCCGGGTTCGGCGGGAAGCAGGTGTACGGCGGCGCCGGGGTGGCGATAGCCGCCCAGGCGATAGTCCCATTCGGGGTAGCGCAACAGGCGCTCGGTCGCCGACGCCGGCGTGCTTCGGGCAGAGGCGCGCTTGTCGGGCGGGTCGTCCGACAGCAGTATTTCCTTGGCGGGCGTGGGGCTGCTGACCAGCCTGGCCTGCTCCAGTTCCGACAGGGCGTCGGCGTATTCCTCGGCGGCGGTGTCCTGGTCGCGGTCGGCCGGGCGCTGCATCCCCATGGGGTCTTCGGCCTTTTCCAGCGGGTCGGCGGTCTGCACCATCCATACGCCCTGCTTGTCGTCGTCTTCGTCTTCATTCGCCTTGCGCTCTTTGGGGCTGCGCGGCAGGCGGGCGCTGCGTGCGGCGTCGCTGCGCAGGTCGGCCAAGGCCACGTCCTCAAGGGAGTCCGCGCCCGGGTCGGCGGGGGGAATGAGATCGCCGGTCCAGAGGTCTTTGAAGACGGCGTGGGTATGCGGAGTCTTGTCGCTTGCAGGCCGGAATCTGGCGCCGGCCTGCGCCGGGTCGCGGTCCATGGCCTGGACGAACAGGCGTGCCTGCCGCAAGGAGTCGGCGGGCGATGCGCACAGGGGCAATCCGGGCGTGTCGCCCTGCGCCTGATCCGGGGCCGGGTCCGCCGCCAAGGCGGCGCGCAGGCGGATTTCGATTTCGCGGCAGGCCGCGGGCAGCCGCTCCACAGCCGGGCGCCCGGCCAGCACCTGCCGGCGCAGGGCCGTCACCGCCGGCGCCATGCCGGGCAGCCGCAGCAGCAGTTCATGGTCGCAAGCCTGCGCCTCCAGGAGCAGATAGAGCGCCTGGGTGCGCGGACACAATGGTTCGCCTGGGGCGGCCAGGACGTCGGCGCTGCCGCGCAAGGCGCGCATGGCCTGCAGCAGCGCCAGGGTGCGAAACTGCCGCAAGGCTTCGGTCCAGTCAGTGCTGCCCAGGCTGTTGGGCAGCCAGATGGCGCGTCCGTCGGTGGCGGGCAAGGCCGATGCGGACTGCGCTACGTCGTACCGGTGAAACAGGCTCTTCAGAAATGTGGGCGCGGCCGGGACTTGCGCCACTCTAATAGGATAGCTGCGCTCGAAGACGGCACTGATCAGCAAGTCCAGCCGAGCGGCGGCCTGCGCCAGGATGATGGGGCGAGGCGCATCGGCCTTGCCGCGCCGGCGCAGCCACAGTTCGCGAGCGTAGATGGTGGCGTGCCGGGCCGCATCGGTGATGACGTCTTCCGCTTCCGCCATATATCGCTCCGCGTTTACCGGTGAAGAACTCCGACCCAAGGGCCAGAGTACCACTTCGTGGCCCGCCTCGCGGCCTGCATGCCGCTCGGATTCGCAGGCAGCAGACAGTCCATTGGGACTGTCTGCTGTCCTGGCTCATCCACCACAATACGGGGGGCGCCTTCGGCGCCGCATGGGTACTGCCTCGCTCGACCTCGGCCTGAAGGCCGAGGCTTGCGCTTAGGCGCGTGGTCAAGCCTGCCGGTACGGTTCAGGATGCCCTCCAGTCGAATCGTATCGGCAGACATCAGGGAAAAGTGAGTTCAACCAAGTCCGTCATGGCGCCCACCAGCGCGGCGTCGTCGGACAATGGAGCAATGAGCGCCACCCGGCAGGCGCGCCGCACAGGAATGCCGCGCCCGATCAATTGGGCCGTGGCCACCAGCAGGCGAGTGCTGGGCACTTCGGCCAGGCCCCGGTCCTGCAGGCCGCGCAGCTTGTGGGCCAGCTCCACCAGGGCGCGCGCCTGGGAGGGTTCGATTCCGCTCTCCCGAACGACGATTTCGGCTTCCCGGTCGGGAGGCGGGAATTCGAAATCCAGGGTCACGAAGCGCTGGCGGGTGCTGGGCTTCAGGTCTTTCAGCATGCGCTGGTAGCCGGGGTTGTACGACACGACCAGTTGAAAGCCGGGCGCGGCCTCCAGCATCTCGCCGGTCTTGTCTATGCTCAGCGTACGCCGGTAGTCGGTAAGCGAATGCAGGACTACGACGGTGTCCTGTCTGGCTTCGACGACTTCGTCCAGATAGCAGAGAGCGCCCGCGCGCACGGCGGCGGTCAGCGGGCCGTCCTGCCATATCGTGCGGTCGTGCCTGATCAGATAGCGTCCGATCAGGTCACTGGCGGTCAGGTCGTCGTGGCACGATATGGTGACCAGCGGGCGACCCAGCTTCCAGGCCATGTGCTCCACGAAGCGCGTCTTGCCGCAGCCGGTCGGGCCTTTGAGCATGACGGCCAGCTTGTTGTGATGGCACTGCTCGAACAACTCGACCTCGTCGCCGGCGGGCAGATAGAAAGGCTCGACAGCGAGCGGCGGAGCCAAGGCTCCGCCCTGCGCATTCTGCATCGCGGCACCCTCTTCAACCAATCTGTTCATTGGCCAACGAACCCTTCGCTGCGCCCGAAGCCTGGGCGACGCCGCGTCCCGGCGTCGCCGTCACGGGCGCGCCGTCTTCCAGCGGCACCTGGCGCGGCGGATAACGGAAAAAGTCGTAGATGAACAGCATGGCGCCAATCACGAACACCGAGGCCGTGGCAACCAGCATCAGGAAATGCACCTGTATCTTCAGCTGCACGTCCAGATAGCCTATGCCCATCACGCGCTCCAGGTAGACCTGGCCGATGCCGGCCGTGGCGAAAGACAGCGTCATGCCGAACATGCCGGCGATCTGCAGCCAGAAGGCCCACATGCCCAGCGAGGTGCCCTCTTCGGGCCGGCCCTTCGTCATCGTGGGCGCGGCGTAGCTGATGACGGCAAGCACGATCATGACATATGCGCCATAGAAGGCGGCATGTCCGTGCATGGCGGTGATCAGTGTGCCGTGCGTCCACTTGTTGATTTGCGGGAAGGTATGGGCCAGGCCCAGCAGTCCCGCGCCGAACAGGGTGAAGACGGCGCTGCCGATGGCCCAGTGCAGAGCCAGGATATTGGGATGGCGCACGCCGGTCCGGCGGATGGCGAAGTAGGCGTACATGGCCATGCCGACCAGGGCGACCGGCTCGAGCGCGCTGAAGAAGCCCCCCAGCGGCAGCCAGTAGGACGGCACGCCGACCCAGTAATAGTGGTGCGCGGTACCCAGGATGCCGGCGATGAATACCAGTCCGACGATCACGTACAGCCATTTTTCCAGCACTTCGCGGTCGGCGCCCGAAAGGCGGATCAGCAAGTAAGCAAGGAAGGACCCCTGGATCATTTCCCATACGCCCTCCACCCACAGGTGTATGGTCCACCAGCGGTAGAAAATGGACACGACGTAATTGGAGTAGTGCAGCAGTGCCGGCACGTACAGCACGGCCGAACTGGCCAGGCCCAGCAGCAGCACGCCTTCGGTGGTGGTAAAGCGGCCCGAGCGCTTGATCGTCATGCCGATGTTGTAAAGGAAGATCAGCATACAGACGACAATGAGCAGCTTGTTGGGCAGGGGCTGCTCCAGCAGCTTGTTGCCGGTGCCCAGGCCGAAGAAGTAGCTGATGATGGCGGTCACGCCCATAATGGCCCACAAGGCCAGCTGGATATAGGCCAGCTTGACGCTGTACAGCTCGGTGCGCGACTCGTCGGCCACGATCCAGTAGGTGGCGCCCATGAAGCCGGTCAGGACCCAGACGATGAGCAGGTTGGTGTGCACCGTCTTGGTGACGTCGAAGGGCATGATGTTCAGCAGCGGGTCCGGCCCCAGGTACTTGGCCGCCGACAGCAGGCCGAATACCAGTTGCAGACCGAACAGGATGAGCGCCAGGGCAAAATACCAATAGGCGACGGATTGAGATCTGTAACGCATGGTGGCTCCCCGACGATTTACTTGAACGATTTAAGGTAGGCGACCAGTTGGTCTATCTGCTCATCGCTGAGGTCCTGGCCATAGGTCGTCGGCATGAAGGACGTGCCGCCGGCCGAGTACATTGCACCCGGATGCAGGTAGGCGCTGGGCTCGACAATGGATTCGCGTATGAATTCCTCCACCGTGGTGGCCTTGCCCTTGTAGTCGCCGGACTTCAGGGTGTCTTCGGCCATGGTAGCGATGTTGGCCAGCGACGGCCCCGCCAGGTTGACGCCGGGCGCCATGCTGTGACAGGCCGCACAGGTCGGCACTGCGGTCTTGAACAGGGCTTCGCCCAGCGCGATGGGGTTGTTGTCGCTGCTGACGGGGCGGGCGCCCGGCGGCAGCCCGCTGGCTTCGGCCTGGCCCTCGCTGCTTTGCTGCGTCAGGCTCAGGTCGGTGCCGGGGATGGAGCCGCCCGCCACCAGGATGGGCCGCGGCGGCCAGCCCTGGTTGTCGACCTTGCTGACCCAGTCCATGAAGGCGATCACATCGGCGATTTCGCCGTCGGTCATATTCAGGTTGGGCATGATGCGCCGGTGCGTCTGTTCGTTGTAGAACTGCGCCGGATCCTTCAGGAAGGCCGTCAGGTAAGGCGTGCCGCGGTGCTGGGTGATCTTGGTGAGATCGGGCGCGTAGTAGGCCCCTTCGCCGAAAATCGTATGGCAGTTGATACAGTTGTAGTTGTGCCAGACGTTCTGGCCGCGCACTACGCTGTCATCGATGTTGTCGGAATTGGTGAGGGTGGGAAACTGCCGGTGGCTGTCCACCGTCAGGCCGAGGAAAATGACGGAGGCGATGGCCGTGGAGGCGATCGCGAATATTCGCGTCTGGCGCTTGTTCATGGCGTGCCCCTTATACGCCGATGCCGGACCAGTAGCGAATTCCGGTTATACAGGCATACAAGATGGCGGCGACCATCGATGCCAGCACAACCCACCCTACGATTCTTGCAATCCTGTAAAGCCCGTCTGCCTGCATCATGGCGCTTCCCCTTATTCTGGTTCAATACCTCACATGCTCAAGACCGCGCATAAAGACTGGACTAAATGATCGGTCTCCCATCCTTATAATCATTACCCTAGCGCAAAGATCTCCGCGGGTATGTAATAAATTGATTCGGAACTGCCCGCAATGAGGATATTACCTTCCAATGGCCGTGAGGCGCCAAAGCAATGCGGCAGCCCCCCCGATCCAGCGGGTTGACCGGGGCGTTTCCGAGGGAAAGCCAGGCAGCGCCTACTGCGCCGCGTACACCTTGACGCCGGCAAAGTAAGTCTCCAGCACCTGCGTCTGCTTCAACGACTCGGCGTCAACCTCCAGCACATCACGGTCAACGACAATGAAGTCCGCCTGCTTGCCTGGCTCCAGCGAGCCTATCTTGTCCGCCAGGCCTATGGCCTGCGCAGCGTGGCGGGTATAGGCCAGCAGCATGCTGGTCTTGTCCAAGCGCTCGGCGGGGTTCAGGCCGCCGCCCGGCCCGTGGCGCGTCATCGCATGATGCATGGCCTCCCAGGGGTTGGCCGTCGAAATCGGCCAGTCGCTGGCGCCAGCGATCACCGCGCCCTGCCTTTGCAGCGATCGCGCCGGATACTGCCCCATGAATTCCGTCTCGCTCAGATAGGGCTTGACCAGATCAAGCAGGTAATTGTCCATCTCCGCCCAGTGCAATTGCATAACGGCGATGACGCCCAGGCGCGCAAAGCGCGGATAGTCATTGGCATCCACCAGTTGCAGATGCGTGATGGAGTGACGCACACCGCTGTCGCGATGCTCGCGCACAGCCTCGAAGGCATCCAGGGACTCGCGCACGGCACGGTCGCCCAGTGCATGGATGTGTACCAGCCAGCCTCGCGCATCGGCCGCATCGACCAGGGCCTGCAAGCCCTTGCGGGTCAGCAGCATCTCGCCCCGCTTGCCTGAATTACTGTACTCACCCAGCAGGGCTGCGCTTTGCGCCGGGTACTCCAGCACGCCATCGGCGAATATCTTGATGCCCGGCATGGTCAGGTTCGGCGTGCCCTGAAATTGCTCGCGAACGGCATTCAAACGTTCGAGATCCGCTGCATCGCTGAGCGGGCTCGCCACCAGCAGGGCCGCCACATGCGCACTCAAGCCGCCCGCCTCGGCCAAGGCGCGATAGGCTGGCAAAATACCTGTCCCCGTACTGCCGGGCGCGCGTGCAAACAGCGCCTCGCCCGGACCTGCGTTAGCTGCCGGATCCATCCAGGCCGTAATGCCATAGCGGTTGTTGGCGCGCACTGCAAACTTGCCTGCCTCCAGCAGCAGGTCCTCGTCGGGCTTGGGCAGTTGCAAGGTCACCAGATCAACTCCGGCATCAACCAGGACGCCGTTCGGCTCGCCGTCGGTAGCCACGCCCACGGTATGACGCTGCGACGCCGTCAGGCCGCGCGCATACGCTGCATCGATGCCGGCTTTGGCGCGCATGGCGCGATTGACCCAGGCAGTGTGCAAGTCCGAGCCCATCAGCAGTAAAGGCTGGGACATCCAACTGCCGACGTCGAAGACCTCGGCCAAAGCCTGCGGGTTCTTCCAGGTGGCGGGGTTCACACCGAAGACCACCAGGGGCCGGTCCGCGTCACTGCGCGTCTCATCGCGCCAGGCCTGCACTCTCTGCCTGACGCTGGCAATATCCAGCTCCTCGTCTTGCAGATTGGGCGACAAGGCAGCCAGGCCGCCTATCACCGCATGGGTGTGCGCATCAATCAGGCCCGGCAGCACGCGCCCTGCCTTGCAGATCCACTACCTGCGTATGCGGCCTCTTGTGAGCCAGGACTTCATCCTGCTCGCCTATGGCCAGGATGCGGCCTCCCTCCACTGCAAACGCCTGGGCCGCGGGCCTGGCCTCATCGGCAGTAAACACTTGGGCATTAATGAAGATAGCGTCAGGCGCGGCATGCGCCGTCATTATCACTCCGACCAACAAGCCGACCGCCACCGATACGCCCCGCGCTGTTGCTGTGGACATGCGCAATCACTCCTCTTTTCTTTCATGTGTTTCTTGTTTTTCAAAGGCTTCGGTGGGCGAGCTTGAAACACCTGCACTCAAACCCGAATCCGCAGGTTTGCATATACGCCATGATCTTGCACCGGATCACCGATTTGGTCCGCATAGCTTAGCCCGAAGCACACGCCGCGCGCCAGTGCCGACTGCTATCACAACACAGTCCTCATCCTCCTATAACGCCTTGGGCAACCACAAAACAATCGCAGGAAACAGCGCAATCATCAGCACCCCGAACAACTGCATCCCCACGATCGGAATCACACCCTTGTAAATATCCACCGTGCTGATATTCGCCGGCGCGATCCCCTTCAGGTAGAACACCGCATACCCGAACGGCGGCGTCAGGAACGAAGTCTGCAGATTCACCGCCACCAGCACGGCGAACCAGATCAGCACATCGGCCTGGCTATGGAAGCTGTCGCCAAAGTCCAGCCCCGCCACGACAGGGGTGAACAGCGGCAGCACCAGAAAGGATATCTCGATCCACTCCAGGAAGAATCCCAGCACGAAGATCAGCACCATGATGCCCAGCACCACCATGTATGGGCTGACGCCGAACGAGCCGACGATGTCCTCGATCATCGACTGCCCGCCCAGCCTTTTGAAGACCAGGCTGTAGGCGGTGGCTCCTATTGCGAGGAACAGGATCATCCCGGTCGTGCAGGCTGTGGAGCGCAGGCTGTCGACCAACGCCGGCATGGGCAGCTTGCGCTTGGCCAGCGCCAGCAGCAAGGCGCAGCCCGCGCCAATTGCCGCACCCTCCGTCGGGGTCGCGATGCCCAGCACGATCGATACCAGCACACTGGATATCAGCAGGGCGGGTACGATCAGATCCCGCAACACCCGCAGCACAATGCCCTTCACAGGCAAGGCCTCGGTCACTTTGTTCGCGGGAACCTTGTGCGGCTGGAACAACGCGTTGTAGATGATATAGAGCACATAGAACCCCGCCAGCATCACGCCGGGGATCAGGGTGGCGGCAAACAGGTCGCCTACAGGCACCTGCATGACATCGCCGAATACCACCAGCATGATGCTCGGCGGCAGCAGGATCCCCAGGGTTCCCGACCCCAGGATCGTGCCTATCGCGACCGTTTTGTCGTAATTGCGCTTGAGCATCAGGGGCAATGCCAGCGTTCCCATCAGGACGACGGATGCGCCGATGATTCCCGTGCTGGCGGCCATGACCAGGCCGATGATGATCACGGCAAGCCCCAGCCCGCCGGCCCTGCCTCTGAACAGTTTCTCCAGCTCGAGCAGCAGGCTGTCCGCTATCTTGGATTTGTCCAGCATGACCCCCATGAAGACAAACAGGGGAATCGCCGCCAATATCCAGTTTTCCAGCACGGAGCCGAACACCCTGTTCGTGACCAGGGAAAACGATGCCAGAGGCACATCCCCCAGGAACATGAACAATACGGAAAGTCCGCCCAGCAAGAAGGCGACCGGATAGCCGGAGAAAATTCCGGCGATCAATGTCAGGAGCATGAGCGAGGGTAAAAAGTAGGTCATGCCTGCTCCTTCTGCTGGTTGGCTTCATGCCCGGAGAGGTTTTCGGCCCGGATGCCGGGCTCGATCAGCCATGCCACGTTGCGCAGCACGCGTCCCGCCGCGCAGACCAGAATCAGCGCGCTGCCCAGGGGCAATACGGCTTTCACCAGATAGCGATCGACCAGCCCTCCGCTGTTGGACTGTTCGGCAAAACCGTACGACATGCCAACAAAGTCTATGGAAAACCAGAGCAGCAGCCCAAAGAACGGCATCAACAGCAGCAGATCGCCGCATATGTCGATCACGGCCTTGGTGCGCGCGGAAAACCGGGATGCCGCCACGTCAACGCGAATATGCTGATCCATGGACATCGTGTAAGCCCCCGCCAGCATGATCAGCAAGGCGAACAGATGCCACTGAAGTTCGGAAACCCCCGTCATGTTGAGATGGTCGCCAAACAGGGGAATCATGAAACCCCACTTGAACAGGTGGCTCCAGCCAAGCTGGGCGCCCACAATGGAAAAGATGACCACGATGGTAAGAACCAGAATGATCCAGGCGCCGTATCGGCCCGGCAAGGCGCTGATTCTCATCAACGCCTCGCCGAAAGCCGCCAGAGCGCGAGCAGTCGATCGCTGACGCATTGCGGCAACTCCTTAGTTGATCTGCTGCAGCGTCTGCCAGCGCCCGGAACGATCCATGTGCGCCTGCAGGGATTCATGTGCTTCCTTGAAGATGGCGTCCTTGGCGGATTCTTCCGCCACGACCTCGTCCGATGCCTTGCGCAGGCCCTCCAGCACATCATCAGGCAGGCGCTTGATCTGCACGCCCTGCTCCTCCAGGCGCTGCAAGGCGGCAATCTGGTCCTGGACGCCATTGGACAAGGACCAGAAGACCGTCGAACGGCATGCCGCGACGACTTGCACCTGCTGCTTCCCGCTCAGGCCATCCCATGTCTTCTTGTTGATGATCACCGAGTTGATGCTGGAAGGCTGATGCCAGCCAGGGAAGTAATAATTCTTGGCTGCCTTCTGCAACTGGATGGTTTCATCGATGGAGGGAAGCGAGAATTCCGCGGCATCTATTCGCCCACGATCCAGGGAGACGAACACTTCGCCGCCGGGAATCATCTGGGGCGTCACCCCGACCTTGCTGAGCGCCCGGCCGGCCAGTCCGCCGATACGCATCCTGAGCCCGTCCAGGTCTTTCATGGATTCGATATCCTTGCGGAACCAGCCGGCCGGTTCCGTCGGCGTGAAGGAGCAAGGCAGGAACTTCAGGTTATGGGCATCGTAGGCTTTCTGGATGATTTCCATGCCGCCGCCTTCCCACATCCACTCGGCGAGGATATCGGGCGTGGGACCAAACGGCAAGGCGCCGGCCAGATTGGCGACAGGAATGCTGCCTCCCCAGTAACCGACCCAATCGTAGCCGGCCTCGACCGCGCCGCTGCTCACCGCGGACAGCACCTCCAGCGCCGGCACCAGCTCGCCGGCGCCGTGGATGTTGACGGTCAGATCGCCGTCGCTGATGTCTTTCAATGTGGCGGCAAAGTACTTGAGCCCCTCGCCAAGAAACGGCATGTCCTTGGGGTAGGTACTGGCGATTTCCAGCGACTTCGCCATTGCCACGGGGCCGGACAAGGCAAGGCTTGCGATGACGGTGGTCGCCAATATCATTTTTTTCATCTTCATCTCCTATCCAGGGTGGATTGCAAAAATAGTGCCAGGCACGTTATGTTCTTTGTATCTTCACAAAAACAAGCTTCAGTAAATCCTGCGGAACAGCTCCCTGAACTCCTCTTCCGTGGTGTAGCGAGGATTCCAGCGGTTGTAGTCGGCGGCATAGCTTCTTCTGGCCAGCTCATCCAGGGCGTCTTCCGTTACGCCGACGTCGCGCAGGCGCTCGGGTATGCCCAGGTCGCGGCATATTCCCCCGATGGCCTCTACGGCGCCCTGCGCCCGGGCCTGCTCCGATTGCCCCGTGCCGCCGGCGTTCAGGATTTCAGCCACATGCGCATAACGCTCCTGCCGAGCGCTCAGGTTGAACTCGGCGACGACAGGCAGGCAAACCGCATTCGCCAGGCCATGGGGGACATGGAACAGGCCGCCCAGCGGCAGGGCCATGCAATGCACATTGCCCAATCCGGTGACGCCGAAGGATAGCGCCGCCATCGACGAGCCCGACAGCATGTCCAGCGCCGCCTGCGTGTTCTTCCGGTCCGCGACAAACTCCCTGATGCTGCCGGAAATCAGCTTCATGGCATGGATGTTGACGGCATCCGAAAAAGGGTTCGCCAATTTGGACAGATAGGATTCGAATGCGTGTACGAAGGCATCGATCCCGGCATAGGCGGCCACGTGCGCGGGCATGGACGCGACCGCCAGGGGGTCGAGGATGGCGACCTGCGCCGGGCAATACGTCGCGTGGCGGATCGCCATCTTCACGTCGCGGGAGGTGTCGGTAATGACGCAGGCGCCGGAAACCTCCGAGCCTGTGCCGGCCGTCGTCGGCACGGCAATCAGCGGCAGGGGCGGAATCCCGAACTTGTCGATGCCCTCATAGTCGGCGATTTCCCCGCCGTTGGTCATCAGGATGGCGACGGCCTTGGCGAGGTCGATGGTGCTGCCTCCGCCGATGGCGACCATGGCCTCGGCCCCGTGCGCCTGGCAGCGAGCAAACGCCAACCGGACCGCAACATCCTCGGGATCCGGCGTGCCCTCGGCAAAAACCTCGAAGGAGATGCCGTCATCGCTCAGTCCCGATGAGATAGCCTGCACGATCTGGCTTTGCACCAGCGCAGGGTCCACAACGAGAAACACACGGGCTGCGCCTCTTTCCTTGACCAGGGAGGGAAGCTGCCGATGCGTGTCCACACCGAAAACCACCTTGGTGGGGCACGAAAAAGAAAAACCGGTCTTGGCCATTGTCATTCGCCTTTGCTTTGCATGCCTTGATATGTTCAGGACTCGATACGGATGCAGATATTCTTTACCTGCGTGTAGGACAGCAGCGCATCCAGCCCCTTTTCACGCCCGAAGCCCGATTTGCGGTAACCGCCGAAAGGCAGCTCGACCCCTCCTCCGGCGCCATAGCAGTTGATGAATACCTGCCCGGCCTGGACACGCCGCGCGATCCGATGGGTGGCGCCGACATCCTTACCCCATACCCCCGCAACGAGCCCGTATTCCGTGGCATTGGCGATCCTGACCGCTTCGTCCTCATCGTCGAACGCCACGATGCTCAGCACGGGACCGAAGATTTCCTCCTGGTGCACGCGCATGCCGGCCCCGACGTCGTCCAGTATGGTCGGCATGACGAAACTGCCTGCCGCCATATCGGTATCGCCCTGCCATACGCCGCCCTGTATCACCGTTGCGCCTTCCTGCCGGGCGAGGTCGATATATCCTTCCACCTTTTGCTGCTGGGCGCGGCTGACCAGGGCCCCGATATCCGGCTTCTGCAGCCCTGGACCGACTTTCAGTGTCTTGAGCAATGCGCTCAAGCGCTCGACCAGCTTTTTGTGCTGGCTGCGATGCACCAGCACCCGCGTCCCGGCCGAGCAGGTCTGTCCGGCGTGAGGAAACGCGGCTTTCAGCAGCAGGGGCGCGATGGCATCCACGTCGGCGTCCGGCAGGACGATATTGGGAGATTTCCCTCCCAGCTCCAGCAGGACGGGGACAATGTTTTCCGCCGCGGCGCGCATGACATTGCGACCTGTCTGCACAGAGCCCGTGAACACGAGCAGGTTGATGTCCGAATGCGCCGCCAGCGCCGCCCCGGCCTCGTGGCCCAAGCCAGTCACCACATTCAGCACACCTGCGGGCAAGCCTTCTTCATGACAAATGCGCGTCAGGGCCAGGACGCTCAGGCATGCCAGTTCGGCCGGCTTGACGACGACGGTGTTTCCTGTGGCCAGCGCCGGAGCAATGCCGCGGCATGCAATCTGCAGGGGGTAGTTCCAGGGAACGATCTGCGCCGTCACTCCCATGGGCTCGCGCACGGTGAAATCGAAAAACTCCGTCCCGATGGGGATGGACGCCCCCTGGACCTTGTCGGCAATGCCGGCGTAATACTCGAAAAAGCGGGCCGCAGCCACGGCATCCGCCTGCGCCTGCTGCAAGGGCTTGCCGGTATCCAGCGATTCCAGTCTTGCCAGCTCCTCCTGCTCGTTCAGGATGCGCCTGGCTATTGCCGCCAATAGGCGGGCGCGCTGCGCCGGCAGGCTATCCGCCCAGGCCGGCAATGCCTGCCTGGCGCTTGCCACGGCGGCATCGACGTCGGCTTCCCTCCCCCGCGCGATCTCGGCAATAAGAGAGCCTGTTGCCGGATCAAGAACCTCCACATAGCCGCCGGAGCTGGCGGGCGCCCAGACGCCATCGATAAAACAACCATATTGGGTCAACTGCATATTCTTTCCTCTTCGAAAACAGGATGATTACTTCATCGCGTCATTTGCTGTCTTTGCAATGTCCGGCAAAGCAGCACGCATTTTTTCGGGAATGCCGACAGGCATATCCAGCAAATGGAATGACAGGCCTTTGCCATGCGCATCCAGGTTCAACGCATGGTTCACCCCGCCGTCCAGCACTCCCTCCAGCACCAGGTTGAGCGCTTGCAGTCCAGGCAGCTCATAGCGCAGCACACGGACGGGATGGCGATCGGCGAACCATTCCGTCACGCGCTTTACAGTCACCTCTTCCAGCAAAACCGCGTAGCATGCCGCATCCCACGCGATGACGCTGATGCTGGATATATCTCCTTTGTCTCCTGTGCGGCTATGGGCCAGCCTGTACAGGGGAACCTCCACCATGGAACCACTCATTCCCGCCCCCTCATCCAGTACCAGCCTGCCCGCACCAAGGCGCGCGGAATGGTGCACGACATCATGTGCAGGCGCGGCTGCAGGCTGGTCCGTACTCCGCCCCCGCCCGCAGGCCCGCAGGTATACAACGCCGTCACTTCCTTGGGAACCCGTTGCGCGACGGATTTTTCCTCATGGATGGCGGCAACGCGCAGGCGCACATCGCGACGCTGCAGATCGGGCTCCCTGGCCAGCATTCGTCCGGCGTCGTCTCCAAGAATGCTCAGCGCGCCAATCAGGTCGATACGCAAAGGCAGCAGATCCGCGATGCGGCAGCGAACGATCTCCGCGGCAAGCCTGGCCCTGGCTTCCGCCTGCAGTCCCGCATAGGAAATCTCAGCCTCGGCCAGCCACCCGCCCCGATAGCAGACATTCACCTTCAGTTCATCCGGCCGGGCATGTCCGGTCACGCCATGGACCGCCACCTCGTCCTGGCCGACTTCCTCCACATAGGCCTGGCTGAAATCCGCCACGACGTCGGGCGTGAGATAGCGCGCGGGATCATGGACTTCGTACAGCAACTGTTCCTTGACCGTGCGCGCATTGACATACCCGCCGGTATTCTGAGCCTTGCTCACAGTGAAGCTGCCGTCCTGCAGGATTTCCACGATGGGCATGCCGACCGCATGCAGGTCCGGCACGTCCTTCAGGCCCGGAACGGCGAAATAGCCGCCCGTGACCTGGGCGCCGCACTCCAGCAAATGGCCGGCAATCGTTGCGCAGCCCAGCTGCGCCCAGTCGTCGGCCCGCCATCCGTGCTGCGCCAGGGCGGGCCCCAGCACCAGGGAAGGATCGGCCACCCGCCCCGTCACCACCACCTGGGCCCCCTCGGACAATGCCTCGGCAATTTCGTGGGCGCCGATGTACGCGTTGGCGCTCACGACATCCACCTCATCCAGTGCAGCCCCCAGACGCTCGCGCAGCGCCTGACGCTGCTCTGGCGTTTCCAGCTTGTCTCCGAACACCACCGCCACGCGGGGCTCGGACAGCCCCTGCTGGCGGGCGATCTCAAGAATGCACATGGCCGCGGCGCGGGGATTCGCAGCCCCGAAGTTGCCGACGATGGGAATATGATGACGCAGGCAGTCTGCCAGTATCGGAGAGATCAGGTCATGGAGCTGGCTCTCGTACCCCGCTTCAGGATTGCGGTCCAATTCCAATTGCGCCAATGCCAGGGTCCGTTCCGCCAGCGTTTCAAACACCAGAACGCCGCCGCCCTTCGCAATCAGCGTCTGCACCAGCGGGATGGCACCATCAGCCCTGTCGCCGGAAAACCCCGTCGCACAACCGACCCGACAGATCGTATTGCTCATGCGTCTCCTCTTTCTATTAATCTTTTCATACATCAAAACCGCACTGGCATGGCTTTGACGAAAGCCACTATAGTCCCTGCTGAATCATCAGTAAAATAGAAAGATCAAATCAATTAATAAGAAAATCAGATAAATAACCACAGCAAATACTTTGGCATCTTCCATCCGTACCGGAAGACCGGCAGCCGTTCGGCACTTCCCCTGGCCGTGCATATATGCCATGCTTTACCGGTAAACCGAACATACAATCGTTCAACCGCTTGCATGAAAAGACCGAGGTTCCAATGACACCCAAGAAAATCGCCCTGATCGTAGGCAGCGCCCGCAAGGCATCCATCAACCGCATCCTTGCCAAGGCGCTGGTAAAACTGGCCGACCCCTCCCTGCAATTCCAGGACATCCGCATCGACGATCTGCCTATCTACAACGGCGATCTCGAGGACAACCGTCCTGAAACCGTCAACCGCTTCACGTCGGAAGTGGCCGCTTGCGATGCCGTCCTGATCGTCATGCCGGAGCACAATCGCTCCCTCCCCGCCCTGCTCAAGAACGCGATCGACTGGGGCTCGAAGCCCGCTGACGCCAATGTCTGGCGCGACAAGCCTACGGCCATCTGCGGCGCTTCCCCCGGCGCCATCGGCACCGCCGTGGGCCAGCAGCATCTGCGACAGATCCTGGGCATCCTGGGCGCGACCGTCATGGGCGGCGAAACCTACATATCGTTCAAGCCGGGGCTGATCGACGACGACTACCAGGTCACCAACGCATCGACGCGCGAATTCCTCTCCGCGATGCTGAACAAATTCTCTACACTGATCCAGAAACTGACCTGAATAGACCACCCTGCCTCGTCCGAAGGGCAATCGACATAAGCCTCCAGGAACAAAAGGCCCTCGCCATCGCAAACCCGATGGCGAGGGCCTTTCCCGTCAGAAAGGCAGTTCGCCCCGGCAATCAACACACGCCCTTTGCCAAAGACACTCCCCTACGCCTCAAGTAAGATACCCAGGTCGAAAGGAGTTGCCATGTATTTTGATTTCCGCCTGTGGCGCATGACTGCCGGGCTGCGCTCACGGATGGCCGGCGGCGTGCTTCTCGGCCTGCTTGCCTTGCTGGCCGGTATCGCCCGCTATGTATTCCTGGGCCAGTTGCTGGCCCGCGTGTTCGACCAGCAGCCTTGGCAACAATGGCTGACGCCTGCCCTGCTGGCAGCCGCGATGATCCTGTTGCGCGCCTGGCTGGATCATCTGCGCACCGTGGAGGCCAACCGCTGCGCCGCCACGATCCAGCAGACCCTACGCGCCGGCCTGTACGATCGCATCGTCGCGCTGGGCCCGGCCTGGTTCGCCAACCAGCGCACCGGAGGCGTGATGCTGACCGTGATCGATGGCGTGGAGCAGTTGCAGACTTTCTTCGGCCGCTACCTGCCCCAGGTCGCGATCTCGCTGATCGCGCCGCTGGCCATTTTCGCCGTGATCGCGTTCTGGGACGTGCCCACTGCTGCGGTACTGCTGGTCGCGGCGCTGTTTTCCCTGTTCGGTCCGGCGACTGTGCACGCGCTTGACCGGCGCGCCAGCCAGGCGCGCTCAAAGGCCCTCAACCAGTTCGGCGAGGATTTTCTCGATGCTGTGCAGGGCTTGCCCACGCTCAAGGCCTTCGGCCAGGGCAAGAGTTTCGGCCGCCGCCTGGCCGAGCGCGCCCGCCATCTGTCGGACCAGACATTCTGGGTTCTGTCGGTCAGCGTGCTCACGCGCGGCATCAGCGACCTGGGCGTGGCGCTGGGCGCCGCGCTTGCCATCACGCTGGGCGCAGCACGGGTGATGAGCGGCGAGATGAGCCTGGAGGCTCTGCTCATCGTACTGATGGCCGGCACGGAAATTTTCCGGCCCTTGCGCGACCTGCGCGCGGTGCTGCACCAGGGCATGCTCGGACAGTCCGCGGCGGCCAGCATCCATGCGCTCAACGATGCCCGCCGGGCCGACGAGCAAACCGAGAGCGGATTGGCGCCGGCGCGGCTGGATCCCGCCATCCGCTTCGACGATGTCATGTTCTCGTACCAGCCCGAGCGCCCTGCGCATCGCGGCCTTAGCTTCGAGATCGCGGCAGGCGAGCGCGTCGGCGTGGTCGGCCCCAGCGGCGCCGGCAAATCCACCATCGTCCGCCTGCTCCTGCGCGAGGCTACGCCGCAGGGCGGAAGCATATCCGTGGGTGGATACGACGTGCGCGAGCTGTCCCCGGACACCCTGCTCTCGCACATCGCCCTGGTCAGCCAGGACATCACCTTGTTCCATGGCACACTGGACGAGAACATTCGCCTTGGCCGCCCCGACGCGACCCGCGAACAGGTGCGCGCGGCAGCCCGTTCCGCCAACATCGATGACTTCATCATGTCTCTGCCCGACGGCTACGAGACACAGCTGGGCGAGCGCGGCCTGCAGCTGTCGGGCGGGCAGCGCCAGCGCGTCGCCATCGCCCGCGCGCTGCTGCGCGACGCGCCCATCCTGATCCTCGACGAAGCCCTGTCCTCGGTCGATTCCGAGAACGAGGCCTTGATCCAGCAGGCACTGGATCGCCTCATGGCCGGACGCACGACGCTGATCCTCGCGCACCGCCTGGCCAGCGTGATCGATACCGACCGCACGCTGGTGCTGGACCAGGGTCGCATCGTCGAGTCCGGCACTCACGAACAGTTGATGCGCAACGACGGCCTGTACCACCAACTGATGCATGAGCAGGCCTCAAGCCGGCAGGCGCCGGCCATGGCCGAAGCAAAGCAATCGCCCTCCGCAACGACCAGCGCCTCCGCCGAGCCAGCGGCGCGAGCGCTCGACGAAGACGCCGCGCAGATCGGCTGGCGCGATGTCCTTGCCACGTTGCTGTCCGTGGTGCGGCCCTGGCGCGGCACGCTGGCCGCCACCATCGCGCTCGGCGTGGCGCGTGTGGCGGCTTTCATCGGCGTGGGCGCCCTGAGCGCGCTGGTCGTGGCGGCGCTGCGCAACGGCGAGCCGACCGGAGGACTGATCGCTGCGCTGCTGATCGTGGCCCCGCTAGCCGCGCTGTTCCACTGGCTGGAGTCCTGGCTGGCGCACGCGATGGCCTACAAGCTGCTGGCGAAGATGCGCATCGATCTGTTCGACAAGCTCGAGCAGCTTGCGCCCGCCTACCTGCTGGAGCGCCGTTCGGGCGACCTGGTCGCCCTGGCCACGCAGGACGTGGAAATGATCGAGTACTTCTACGCGCACACCATCGCGCCGGCGATCGTATCGGTCGTGGTGCCCGCCACCGTGCTGGGCTTCCTGGCCGTCTACAGCTGGCCGGTGGCCTTGGCGCTGCTGCCGTTCCTGGCCTATGCCCTGCTGTCTCCGGTACGCGGCAGGCGGCGCGTCGATGCGCTGGGCGAACAGGCCCGCGGCGCGCTCGGGGAGATGAGCGCGCACATGACGGACACCATCCAGGGCCTGGCGGATCTCACCGCTTTCCAGGCCACGACTCAGCGGCGCGAGCAGTTCCTGAAGATCGCCGAGCATTACGGCATCCGGCGCCGGGCCATCCTGAACGACCTGTCGGCGCAAAGCGCCTGGTTCGAGGTCGCCATGGGCCTGGGCGGCCTGGCAGTGGCGGTTGCGGGCGCGCTGATGGCCGGCACGGGCGGGATCGATCCGGTCATGGTGCCGCTGCTGGTGCTCGTGGCGCTGGCAACCTTCCTGCCCGTTTCCGAGATTTCCCAGGTGAGCCGGCAACTGGCCGACACCATAGCCGCGAGCCGGCGGCTGCACGTGGTAAGCAACGAACCCGTGCCCGTCACTGACGGCCCTCTCCGGCTGACGCGCACGCAAGGCGGGCTGCCGGTCGAATTCGACCAGGTCGGCTTCCGCTATGCGCGGGCATCCCGGCCCACGCTGGACTCCCTCTCCTTCCAGCTCCGGCCCGGCGCCACGACGGCGCTGGTGGGATCTTCCGGCGCGGGCAAGAGCACGGTCGCCAGCCTGATGCTGCGTTTCTGGGATGTGGACGCCGGCGCGATCCGCATCGGCGGCATCGATGTGCGCGAGCTCGAACTGGACGACCTGCGCGATCATGTGGCTCTTGTGACGCAGGATACCTACCTGTTCAATGACACGCTGGCGGCCAACATCCGGCTGGCCCGCCCCGAAGCCAGCGAAGAGGAAGTCCACGCCGCGCTGCAGCGAGCGGCACTATCGGATTTCGTGGCGGCGCTGCCGCAAGGCCTGGAAACGCGGGTCGGCGAGCGCGGCATGCAGTTGTCGGGAGGCCAGCGCCAGCGCATTTCCATCGCCCGCGCCTTCCTGAAGAACGCGCCCATCCTGATCCTGGACGAAGCCACTTCGCACCTGGACACGCTGAGCGAGATCCAGGTACGCAGCGCCCTCGACACATTGATGCGCGAGCGTACTACCCTGGTGATTGCTCACCGGCTCTCGACCATTCGCGAGGCCGACCAGATATTGGTACTGGATCAAGGGAAACTGGCCGGGCAGGGGACGCACGACGAGTTGCTGGCGAGCGGCGGCGCCTATGCCCGGCTGATCCGGCACCAGGCGCAAGGGAGCATGACAGTCTGATCAGGTCAATAGCCAGCACCATCGACTCACGTAGCAGCACTCAATGGTATTGTTGTCTTCGGCATCGCCCTGTTAAACCTGATGCCGCGATTAGCGGGCTTAACGGCGGCGTTGCGATATACTGCTGCGCGGCGACCTCATTCGAGGCCGCCAACCTGCTACGGCACACTGCTCCATCATGCCCCCCCTTTCGGCTTATCGCCTGTTGCGCACCATTTCCCTGCCAGCGCTGCTGGCAGTCGGCATTCTCCACGCTGCCGCCCAGGCCTCTCCCACAGTCCCCACGTCCCCCCAGCCCGACTGCAACGGCATCCGGGACCTGGCATTCGTCGCCCATATGGACGACGACCTGCTGTTCATGAATCCGGACATCGACGAGGCCATCCAGGCGGGCGGCTGCGTGCGCACGGTCTACCTGACTGCCAGCGAACGCAACGAAGGCGCAGACTACATGCGCAACCGCGAAAGCGCGGTGCGCGCCGCCTACGCCTTCATGGCGGGACTGCCTGACGACTGGATTGCCGATACGGTGCAAGTTGGCGCCTACCGGCTGGCCGGTTTCACGCTGCGTGCCAACCCTCGCATCCAGCTGTGGCACATGCGGCTGACCGACCCCTGGCTGGGCAAGGGCTGGGGCAGCCTGACGCCACTGAGCCGGGCGGAATCCATTCCCGGGCACACTGTGGAGACGCTGGAGGAGCAGCCTCAAAGCTACACGCGCGCGTCGCTGATCGATACACTGGCAAGCATCATCAGGGACTATGACCCAACTACCGTGCGCCGTATGGACGACACCATTGCCATTGCCTACACCGAGCTATGCTGGCGCTGCCCTGGCCACGACCACCCGGATCACATTGCCAGCGCGCGGCTGACGCGCGAAGCCATGATGATTGCGCCAGGAGTCTATGACGGCATCGGCTATGTCGCCTATCCGACCCAGGAATACGCCTCCAACCTGTCGCAGGCCCAGATCACGCGAAAGACAGAAGTATTCCGCCGCTACGCCTGGGTCGATTACCGCTACTGCAGGGGTCCGGAGAACTGCCATCAGCCTGTCGGCCCGTCGGAGTCATGGGTACGCAGCACCTATCAATTGCCACGCAACGACCAGAACATCGCGGCACGACAATAACCAGCGCCAACTCGAAAGCAAGGCCGGAACTTCTGCAGGGGAAACAGCAGATTCCCCCCTAAAACATCGGCTTTGCCCGCCTCATGTGGTTCCGGCCCGGTTTCAGGTAACATCTTCAGCATTCCGTATTTTCCAGAGATGAAATAATGGCAACCAAGCATCTGGCCGCCCTTTTGCTGATGTGCGGCCTGGTTACTCCTGTCATGGCGTCCAATCCGGCATGCGACCAAAAGGCATCCGAGCTGGAACGGCAGATCCAATATGCCAGAGAGGCAGGCAACAACCATCGCGTAGCCGGCCTCGAGAAGGCGCTCTCCGCGGTCCGCAAGAACTGCACCGATGCCGGGCTCATCCGGGAAAAGAAACATGACATCGCCGAGCAGGAAGACGACATCGACGAAATCCTTGAAGATATCCGGGAAAAAGAATCCGAAGGCCGATACGACAAGGTGAAAAGCCTCGAACGCAAGCTGGAGCGCGAGCGGGCAGAGCTGGAGCATCTGCGGCAAGAGCTGTCAACGCTCGAGAAGCGCTGAGAGTATGAAAATGCCTCCGCGGAGGCATTTTCATTTTCCCTGTGGAGAAGCTATCGCTGCGAAGAAGACTCCATCCGCACGTGATCATGCCCGCAATGGCCGCATTTCCTGCGGGGCCATGGCGCATACGTGGTGAAAAAGCCCTGGCTTCCCTGAAAGGCGGAAAGGCCGCAATCAGGGCAACTGAAAAAGACCATGGAGGCAACTCCATGGCCCAGCCAGAAGAAGATGCCTGCCACGGTTCCGAATGGCCCGAGCAACTTTTGAAAAAGCGGCAGCCAGTAGGGAAACGTGAGAAGAACCACGAAAGTCCAGATCGCGAAGATCCATGCTTTCTTGTAGAGCGACATCCTTCCCCCAAAAAATGCCCCCACGCTGCGCCTTTGGCTTGCTGCCTGGCGCGACATCTTGGCTTGTGGCCCCACCTCGCGGCCTGCATGCCGCTCGGATTCGCCAGGCATGCAACAGTCCGCAGGGGACTGTTGCATGTCCGGGCTCATCCTAGGGGCGGCCCGGCGGCAAAAAAATTTCGGCCCAGAAAAGGGCCGGAATCAGCATCGCTATCTAGAGCGAAGGCAGGAGCCGCGTGTTGCGCGGCTCCTCCTCCCTCACATCATCATAGCGCAGCCAGCGCCGCGTTCAGCGTGGCGCTGGGGCGCATCGCCTTGGCGGTCAGCCCGGTGTCGGGACGATAGTAGCCGCCGATATCCACGGGCTTGCCCTGGGCCGCGGCCAGCTCGGCCACGATCTTGGCTTCGTTCTCGGACAAAGTCTTGGCCAGGCCTGTGAACTGGGCGGCCAGGGCGGCGTCCTCGGTTTGGGCAGCCAGCGCCTGCGCCCAGTACAGGGCCAGGTAGAAGTGGCTGCCGCGGTTGTCCAGGCCGCCGACCTTGCGGGCGGGCGACCTGTTCTCGTCCAGGAACTTGCCGGTGGCCTGGTCCAGAGTCTTGCCCAGCAGCTTGGCCTTGGGATTGTTGTAGGTCTGGCCGAGGTGGTCCAGCGACGCGGCCAGGGCCAGGAATTCTCCCAGCGAATCCCAGCGCAGGAAGCCTTCTTCGACGAACTGCTGCACGTGCTTGGGAGCCGAACCGCCGGCGCCCGTTTCGAACAGGCCGCCGCCGGCCATCAGCGGCACGATGGACAGCATCTTGGCGCTGGTGCCCAGTTCCATGATCGGGAACAGATCGGTCAGGTAGTCGCGCAGCACGTTGCCGGTGACCGAGATCGTGTCCTGACCGGCGCGGATGCGCTCCAGCGAGAACCTGGTGGCCTCGACCGGCGGCAGGATGCGGATATCCAGGCCGCTGGTGTCGTGTTCCTTGAGGTACTCCTCGACCTTGGCGATCAGTTGAGCGTCATGGGCGCGGGCGCTGTCCAGCCAGAACACGGCGGGAGTGTTGCTCAGGCGGGCGCGAGTGACGGCCAGCTTGACCCAGTCGCGCACCGGCGCGTCCTTGGTCTGGCACATGCGCCAGATGTCGCCGGCCTGGACGGAGTGCTCGAGCAGCACGTTGCCGGCTTCGTCGGTCACGCGCACCACGCCATCGGCGGGAATCTGGAAGGTCTTGTCGTGCGAGCCGTATTCCTCGGCGGCCTGGGCCATCAGGCCGACGTTGGGCACGCTGCCCATCGTCACCGGATCGAAGGCGCCGTTCTGCTTGCAGTCGTCGATGACGGCCTGGTAGATGCCGGCATAACAGCGGTCCGGGATCACGGCCTTGGTATCGTGCAGTTCGCCGTCCGGACCCCACATGCAGCCGGAGTCACGGATCATCGCGGGCATGGAGGCGTCGACGATCACGTCGCTGGGCACGTGCAGGTTGGTGATGCCCTTGTCGGAGTTGACCATCGCCAGTTGCGGACGCTTGGCGTATTCGGCCTGGATGTCGGCTTCGATGGCGGCGCGCTGCTCTGCCGGCAGAGACTGGATGCGGGCGTACAGGTCGCCGATGCCGTTGTTGGGATTGAAGCCAGCCTGCTCCAGCACTTGCGCGTGCTTGGCCAGGACATCCTTGTAATACACCGACACGACGTGGCCGAACAGGATGGGGTCGGAAACCTTCATCATAGTGGCCTTCAGGTGCACCGAGAACAGCACGCCCTGCTGCCTGGCGTCTTCCACCTGCTCTTCCAGGAAGCGGCGCAGCGCCTGGCAGCTCATGACCGAAGCGTCGATCAATTCGCCGGCCTTGACGGCGGTCTTTTCCTTGAGGACGGTCTTGGCGCCGTCGGCGGCGGTCAGTTCGATACGCACCGAGCCTTCGTTGGCGATCAGCGCGGATTTTTCGCTGCCGTAGAAATCGCCGCCGCTCATGTTGGCGACATGCGACTTGGAGTCCTTCTTCCAGGCGCCCATCTTGTGCGGGTGCTTGCGGGCATAGTTCTTGACAGACAAGGGCGCGCGGCGATCGGAGTTGCCTTCGCGCAGCACCGGATTGACGGCGCTGCCCTTGACCTTGTCGTAACGCGCCTTGATGTCCTTCTCGGCATCGTTCTTGGGCTCGTCCGGATAATCCGGCAGCTTGTAGCCCTGCTGCTGCAGTTCCTTGATGGCTGCCTTCAGCTGGGGCATGGAAGCGCTGATGTTGGGCAGCTTGATGATGTTGGCTTCCGGCTTCGTGGCCAGCTCGCCCAGTTCGGCCAGCGCGTTGGAGATCTTCTGCTCGTCGGACAGGAAGTCCGGGAATACCGCCAGGATGCGGCCCGCCAGGGAGATATCCCGGGTTTCGACGGCCACATCCGCCGAGCGGGTGTATGCCTCGATAATGGGCAGCAGGGAGTAGGTCGCCAGTGCGGGCGCCTCGTCAGTAAGGGTGTAGATGATCTTCGACGTCGTGGACATATTGGTTAGCTCGCTCTAATACGGAAGAATGGCCGGCGACCCGCTACCGGCTGACAAAGGGCGCGACACAGCCGCCCTGTAGGACGGCAGTACTCTTCTATTATATATAAGATATGAGCCAGAGCGAATTTCCCTTCCTCCGAACGTAATCCGCCGGACGGCGGCAGCAATGCCGGCCGGGGGAACGAATCCAGGACTCCCCCGGCACTGCAACGCGTCACTCGATCGAGATATTGCCTTCCTCGATCACCTGCTTCCACCGGGCGGCCGCCTTGTCCACGACGGTTTGCATGTCTTCAGGCGTGCTGCCGACCATATTCATGCCCAGCTTCGCATATTTTTCCTTGAACGCCGGCTCGTTCAGCGCCTCGGAAATGTCGGCCTGCAGCTTCTGGATCACGTCCTTGGGCGTTCCCTTGGGCACCGCGAGGCCAAACCACATGTCGGTGACAAGGTCCGGATAGCCTTCCTCCACTACCGTGGGGAGATCCGGATAAGGCACATGGACGAAGTCCGTTCCCGTCACGCGCTTGAACAGCTCCGTTTCTCAGGCCCTGCGGCCCGCATTACATCCCATCGACGTTCAAGCCAGATACCGCTCAAACCAAGCAATCGTCCGCTCCCAGGCGAGCTTGGCGGCCGCTTCGTCGTAGCGCGGCGTGGAGTCGTTGTGGAAACCGTGGTTGGTGCCCGGATAGATATGCGCCTCAAAGGTCTTGCCGGCGGCCTTGAGCGCCTCTTCGTAGGCCGGCCAGGTGGCATTGACGTTGGGGTCGGTCTCGGCGAAGTGCAGCAGCAGCGGCGCCTGGATACGCGGCACGTCCTCCGGCCTGGCCTGGCGGCCATAGAACGGCACGGCAGCCGCCAGCTCCGGGTAGGCGACGGCCGCCGCATTGGACACGCCGCCGCCATAGCAGAAGCCGGTGATGCCGATCTTGTCGGTAGTCAGGTCACTGTCGCGCAGGTACTCGATGGCTGCGAAGAAGTCATTCATGAGCTTCTCCGGATCGACCTGCTGCTGCAATTCCCGGCCACGGTCGTCGTTGCCGGGATAGCCGCCGACCGGACTCAGGCCGTCCGGCGCCAGCGCAATGAAGCCAGCCTTGGCCACACGCCTGGCCACGTCTTCGATATAGGGGTTCAGCCCTCGGTTTTCGTGCACGACGACGATGCCGGGCACCGGGCCCGACGCCTTGGCCGGGCGCACCAGATAGCCGCGCACCTCGCCATGACCATTCGGGGACGGATAGCTGATGTATTCGGGACGGATGTCGGGATCGGTGAATGCGATCTGCTGGGCCAGCGCGTAGTCCGGGCTCAGCGCAGCCAGCAGGCCGGTGGCGGTCAGCCCGCCCACGGCGAACTTCGCCGCGCGGTCGAGGAAGTCGCGGCGGCTGATACGACCGTGCACATAACCATCGTAGAGAGCCAGCAGTTCTGCGGGGAAATCCTTGGCGGTAAGGCGGTTCATGCGTTCCTCCTATCTCAGAGAGGCCTGCAGGGTCGCAGCCCCGACGCCAATCATTCTAATACAGGATGCCCGATCCATATGCGAAAACGCCATGCGGTACAGTGATGCCTTCGACGCTGCCGCGTATAGAGGCGCACCAATACACATCACACTGCAACATTATCGTTTCGCTTATGAAGATCACCTGCCATTTCCAGCCCGATTCCTCCGAAGTCGATCGGTGGATTCGACACTTCTCGCAATTACTGCCCGATGCGGAGGTCACGCGCTGGCAACCGGGCGACGCTCCCGCGGATTATGCGTTCATCTGGAATCCGAGCCGGCAATTCATCACAGAGCAGACGCGCCTGAAGGCGATGTTCAACGCCGGCGCGGGCGTGGATGCCTTCCTGAAACTGGGACTGCCGGTGTCCTGCCCCCTGATCCGCCTGGAAGATGCCGGCATGGGAGAGCAGATGTCCGATTACGTCGTGCAAGCGGCCCTGCATCATTTCCGCGGGTTCGATCGATTCCAGGAACAGCAACAGGCGGCGCTGTGGCGGCAGCGGGCGCCCAGCGACAAGGCCGATTTTCCGGTCGGCGTGCTGGGGTTTGGCGTGCTCGGGCAACGGGTCGCGCGGGATCTGAGCGCGCACGGATTTGCCGTCCATGCCTGGGCCCGCTCCGACCGCGATACGATCGACGGGATCCGGCTCTTCCACGGCGAACATGCGCTTGGCGAGTTCCTGGCCGCCACCCGGATCCTGGCATGTCTGCTGCCGCTGACTCCGGAAACGGAAAACATCCTGAACAGGGAAAACCTGGGCCGGCTGCGCCGAGGCGCCTATGTGATCAATGTGGCGCGCGGCGCCCATGTCGTGGACGATGATCTGATCGCCGCCATCGACGAAGGCCAGATCGCCGGCGCGACGCTGGACGTATTCCGTGAAGAGCCGCTGCCTCGGAGCCACCCATTCTGGCGTCACCCCCGCGTTCGCGTCACGCCGCATATTGCGGCGATATCGCTGTACAGCGACTCCGTACGCCAGGTGGTGGAAAAGATCCGGCGCATCGAGGCCGGGCTGCCCGTCACGGGCGTCGTGGACACGGGGCGCGGCTATTGAAGCCGACGCATCCGTCCTTCACCTTAAAGCAAGGACTCGATCGGCAATAGGGACAGGAACTGGACATAGAGCCGTTTCGGCAACGATACCGACGGCTCGGTCAGCAGTTTTTCCACCTCTCCGTCGGCATTCGTCTTGAGCCAGTACACCTCGTCGTTTTCATCCAGCCCGAGCTTGTAGGCATAGCCGGGAACATCGACATCGAATGCCTTGACAACAGACTGCGCCATATCCCGGCTTTCGATGACGAAGCCAAGCTCGGTATTCAGGCTGGCGGAGCGGGGGTCGAAATTGAACGAACCGACGAAGACCCGCTTTCCATCCACGGCAAAGGTCTTGGCATGCAGGCTGGAGCCCGAGCTGCCGAATGGGCCTGCCCTGCCCCTGATCTTTTCCTGATCGCTATGCCGCCGCATTTCGAACAGCTCGATGCCTTGCTTCAACAGAGGCACACGGTATTTCATATAGCCGGCATGGACCGCGACGACGTCTGTCGCTTCCATTGCGTTGGTCAACACCCGCAGCCTGACGCCCTGCTTCGCCAACGCGCCAAGCTCCGCCACGCCCTGGTCTGTCGGGACGAAATAAGGCGAAACCAGATCCACGGATTTTTCCGGCTTGTCCAGTACCTGTGTCAGCCGCTCTACAAGCAGCGTCCCCTGCGGGGCCTTGTCCAGCACTTTCGCAGGATCATCGCTGACCATGCGCACGCGTACCCACTGAAGCTGCTGCTTGCCCGCCAGCAGGTTTTCCAGGAAACCGGACTGGCGCACGGCCGTCATATAGGCATGCGCCTTCGGCAGTAGTTCGGTGCTTGCCTCTCCCATCAACAGCTCTCTTGCCTTGCGGTCATTGGGCATCGATACCAGCTTGTCCACGGGATAGGCGGATTCGCTGTTCCAGTAGCGGTCGAAGTCGCGCGACATGTCGTCGACGACGGCGCCCGCGACGAGCACGTCGAGATCGGCGAATTCCATGTCCTGGGTCGCGCCAAAGTACTCGTCGCCGATATTGCGTCCGCCGACGATCGTCACCTGACCGTCGACCGTGAAAGACTTGTTGTGCATGCGCCGGTTCACCCGATTGAAATCCGTCAGGAATCCAAGCGGCTTGAAGGTCCGGAACGGAAACGGGTTGAACAGCCTGACCTCGACGTTCGGCACGGCATTCAGCAGCGCCAGCTTGCCGTCCAGCCCGGAAATGCCATTGTCGTCCAGCAGCAGCCTGACGCGGACCTGGCGCTTTGCCGCTTCATGCAGCGCGTGCAGCAGCAGATTGCCGGTGATGTCGTCGCGCCAGATGTAGTACTGGATGTCCAGCGTGCGCTGCGCGGCCGCAATCAGCAGCATGCGCGTGGCAAACGCATCCAGCGGATTGAACAGCGGCGCTACACCCGACATCCCCGGATGCTCCCGTACCATGGGCGCAAGCCCGCGTCCCAGGCGGGTATCGCCGCTATCCTGCGACAGCAGGGCATGGGATGCGCTGCGTCCCTCCAGCGAAGGAAGGCTGCATGCGGACAATAGTCCCGCCAGCAAGATGATTACTCCATTTTTTCGCACAGCATCCCCTTGTCTGAAACCGGGCTGATGACGCGTCAATGTGTTTTCCTGGATGGGTCGCCTTGCGCCTCATCCGCCGGCAGCCGCGCGCTGGCGATTTCGGCCGCGCGCATGACATGCCGCCTCGAAGCCTGTTCGGCGGCATCCGGATCCCGTCTTTCCAGGGCAACCAGAATGTCCGCCATTTCCTGTTCCGCTTCCGCGGCCCGCCCCGGCGCACTGATGGTGAGTGCCCGCAAGCGATTGATCCTCGCATTGAGGGACCGGACGACATCCCAGGCGACCGTCATCCCGCTCGCCTTGAACAAGGTCTCGTAAAAGGCGGCTGTTCTCTGCCGGACCAGGTCGAAATCGCCTTTCGCGAATGCCTCTTGCGTTTGCTTGTTCAAGGCATGCAGCGTCTTCAGCTCGGCATCGCTGGCCATCACGGCACAGGTGCGCGCCGCATGTCCTTCGAGCAGGGCGCGCACCTGGTATATCTGCATGGCCTGATCCGCATCCACCGTGGCCACTACAGGGCCTTGCCCCTGCGTATCGACCAGGCCTTCCGCTTCCAGATGGCGCAGGACTTCGCGTACGATACTGCGGCTGACATCGAGCTGTTCACACAACTGCCTCTCCACCAGCCGCTCTCCAGGCAGGAAATGACCGCCCAGTATGGCGCCGCGCATGGTTTCCAGAGCCATCTCCCGCAACGTCTTGAGATTGCGCTGCACGCGCAACGGATTTTCCTGCAACTCCTTCTCCTAGAGGAATGTATTCAATAACGCATTGACCTCCTTCGCATGAGTCAATGGCATCATATGGCGCGCCGACGGCAAGATGACGCTGCGTCCGTCAGCCACGCATTCCGCCAGGGATCGAGACATTTCCGGCGAGGAATTGGCATCCCCCTCGCCTGTAGCGAACAGGGCCGGAACTGCTATCTGACCCAGCCGGCCGGAATGCAGGTCGTCGCCGCGAGCGAATACATCATAACTGATCGCATAGCCCTGCGAATCGACATTTTCCAGCAGGGCGCGGGTAAAAAGCGCCACATCCCGATAATCGTCAGGCACGGGATCCCCGAACCAGCGCGCCAGAGTCGGCTCCAGCAACATGCCGCTGCCCTCTGTCTTCAGTTGAACGGCGCGCCTGGCGACGGCGGCACGCTGTTCCGCACTGCGGCGATGCACGGCATTGAGTCCGACCATTTTTTTCACCCGCCCGGGATAAGCCAGGCCAAATTCCAGCGTGATCAGCGCCCCCATGGAATGCCCCACGAGTGCAACCTCGGTCTGCCCCAGTTCGTCCAGCAGCTCCCGCAACTGGACGGCGTAGTCGTGCAACGAGGCCCCGGCCGGCGGCATGGCGCTACCCCCATGTCCCAGGAAATCGTAGGTCAGTACGTCATGCCCTTCGGATACCAGGGCTTCCACTTGCGGCGCCCATATTTGCTGGCGCATGCCGACACCATGGATCAGGACCACGGCGCCGCTCCGGGATTCTCCATGCAGGGCATAGCATGTGCGGCCGTCACGGGTCCTGCGCAACGGCCACTCCCGTACCGCATCAAGCCACGTCATTGCCGCCGAGCTCCTTCAGGTCCTGATAGCGGTCCCCTATGCGATGGTGCGGACGCCCCCCGATGGAAGCCCCCAAGGCCACGACGATCTCATCCGGCGCGGGTGCGTCGTTGATGGAAAACTGCAATGTCAGATAGTGCGACCGCCGCCCCTCGTCGTCCTTGTCCATCATGGGAATGGAGATTGCGCAGTCGGGCCCGCCGCGCACATTCGTGAAGCTCAGGTAGCTTTTCGCATTCAGGGCCTTGCGGTAGTGATTGCCGAATCTCAATGTATGGATCAATGCCGATGCATGCTCCACTTCGCCTTCGGTTCCCACGACGGCGGCTTTGCCATAGGCTTCGATGTGCTCGGCGCCCTGCGCCAGATCGAGAACTCGCTCCGTCAGCACACGCCCAAGCTCCGGAGCCACCGCATGGATCGCTGGCTTGAGGTCCTCCACGAAGCCGCAGCCGGCCCACGGATTGCGCACGACCGCGGCAACGCCGATCAGGCGTAATGGCGTCGGCGCGATGCGTCCGCCTTCAATCAGGGTGTCTTCCACGTAACTTACGATCTTCCGTATTTGCGCTTTCATATTCGGTTCCAATCCTTCGTCTAGTCTATGCACGGTTTCCGATACCCCCGGCCACTCTCACGGCCGAGAGCTGCCTTCATTCCGCGCGCATGTTTGCCGTCTTGACCACCTCGCGGTAGATCTCCACCTGCTCTTCCATATATTTCCGCAGCTCCTGTCCCGAGGCGCCGGATACGCTGATGCCCTGGGCGGCGAGATCCGCCTTGATTTTTTCGCTGGCCAGCACTTCCTGCGCAACCGATTGAAGGTGCTCGACAACCGCGGCAGGCGTATCGCGCGGCACGAAAAGTCCAAACCAGACATTCAGGTCGAACCCTTCCAGCCCCGGCTCCTGGCCCAGCGCCGGCAGGCTGGGCGCCAGATCCGATTTCTCGGCGCTGGTCACGGCATAGGCCTGCACCCGGCCAGCCTGGATATGGGACTGGGCCGCGGCCAGGGTCGACACGCCCAGATCGACCTGATCCCCCATGATATCGACCAGTGCGGGAGAAGCTCCCCTGTACGGCACATGGGTCATCTGCGTCTTCGAACGGATCTGCAGCAGCTCTCCGGCCACATGCATCGGCGTGCCATTGCCTGCCGACGCATAGCTCAGCGCATCCTTGCGAGCCAGATCCAGCACCTCCGAGATCGTCCTGGCAGGCAGCCCCGGACGCCCCACCAGCACCATGGGCCCGGTGCCGACGAACGCCACGGGCACCAGGTCCTGCAAGCCGTCATAGGAAACCCCGCTGGGGTTGATCAGCTTGTTGATCAGGATTTCGGATCCGGATCCCAGCAGGACCGTATAGCCATCGGCCGTCGAGCGCACCGCCTTCTGGGTTCCCAGTACGCCGCCGACGCCCGAAACGTTCTCCACGATGACGCTCTGCCCCAGTTTTTCCGCCAGCGGGTTTGCCAGCACGCGTCCGATGATGTCGGAGCTGCCTCCGGGAGCGAACGGAACGATCAGCGTCACGGGCCGCTCCGGATAGCTCGCCTGCGCCGCCGCGGGAAGCATGAAGCTTCCGCCCAGCAAGATCGCCATACCGATGCCGCGCCCACGGCCCGACGCCTTACCGCACCAGGACCGCAAATGTTTTCCCAAGCCATTGAACATGATGTCTCCTTTCCTTGTCCGATCAAGATTCAGCATTTTGGAATTCCATATTATGGTATACCAAAAATACGAATATTCAAACAGGCAGGAAAAGGAAACCGGAATCGGCGCGGCGGGGGTTGCGATACCGCCCCGCCTACCTCCCGGAAGCCAGCAAACGGGACGCCTTGCTGGCGGAAGAGTTGAACTGAGCCTGCAGCCCCGCGGCAAGGCGCCGCGCCAGCCGGGAACGCGGGCGGTCCTTGGGAAAGATCAGGCACAAGCGCAGCTCGATATGCGGTTTGAAGGGCCGGAACTCGACATCGTCCAATGGATACTGGTGCACCGTCGCCAGGTCCACCAGGCCTATTCCTATGCCTTCGGCCACCATCAGGCAGGCCGTCTGCGAAGAATTGACCTCCACCGCTATGGCGGGCATCGACAATCCGTGCGCGCCATAGGTCTCCTTGATCGCCTTCCCTATCCGGGTCGTCGGCCCTGTGGCGACGACCGTATGCCCCGCCAGATCCTGCGGACCGAACTCCTTCCGCCTGGCAAGCGGCGATTTGCCGGAAACCGCGCACACGACTCTCGACCTTGCCACTTCCTCGACGACGACGCTCGGATCCATGACCGGCGCATATACCAGTCCGATATCGACTTCCCGGCGGGCCACCCGCTCTTCGATGGCCGTGGCCGTCGGCAGCGAATGTATCGTCACCTGCACCCCGGAATCCGGCTGATGCAGGCTGGCGACCACCTTGGGCAGATAGACGTTGACGAACGTCGGGGACGCCGCGATGACCAGGCGCCCCGCCCTCCCTCCGCGGATGTCGTCCACGGACCGGTTCAGCGTGTCGATGCGGCCGAAGATTTCCTGCACATCGGGAAACAGATCGCAGGCCTCCGGCGTAGGCTGCAACCGTCCTCCGATACGCTCGAAGAGCTTGAATTTCAGCTGCTGCTCGGCATGGCGCAGCACATTGCTGATCGCGGGCTGGGTGACATTGAGCAAATGGGCGGCTCCGGTCACCGATCCGGCCTGCATGACCGCATGGAAAACCTCCAGGTGACGCAGATTCATAAGTCTCTCCGGACGCCATAAGCATCATTAAAAATGATAATGTAGCAAAGAATATTCATTGGATAGAAATACAAAAAAGATCCAAGATTCACTCCATGCAGTCGGCTGTCGGGAAGCGTTCCGATGCTCCCCCGGCGGAAACGGGACATTCCCCGCATCGGCAAATGGAGGCTTCGCGTGCTGGACAGCTCAACACAACATGACCACAGGCCTGAGGGCCGGGAACAGCACCGGGAGACCGGCCCGGGCGATGCGGACATCCCGACGGCAAACGCCGGCTGCGGCCTGACCGTCGAGCTGGCCGGGCGGGCGCTGGAAGTCCGGCATGACGGGCTGCCATCCGATGCGCGCAGGCTTGCCCTGGACTGCCTGACGGACTGGCTGGGCTGCGCCATCGCGGGAACGCGGGAGCCCGCCAGCAGGATCGTCACTGACTGCATGCTGGACGAAGGCGGCGCTCCCCAGGCGAGCCTGGTCGGCCAGGGCATCAAGGCCAGCATGCCGCAAGCGGCATTGGTCAACGGCACGGCTTCCCACGTGCTCGACTACGACGACGTGAATCTTGCCCTGCCGGGGCATGCGAGCGTTGCCATCGTTCCCGGCCTGCTGGCGCTGGCCGAGCACCGCGAAGCGCCCATCTCCGACTTCATCGCCGCCTTTGTCGCCGGTTATGAAACCGCGTGCAGGATCGGCAAGCTGGTCTCGCCCGCACACTACGCCAGCGGCTTTCATGCCACGGCCACCATTGGCAGCCTGGGCTCCGCCATGGCATGCGCGCATCTGCTGTCGCTGCCTCTGGAGCAAAGCTGTTTCGCGCTCGGCCTGGCCGCCACGCAAGCCGCGGGCCTGAAAGCCATGTTCGGCAGCATGGCCAAGCCGCTGCATGCGGGGATGGCGGCGCAAGCCGGACTGCGCTCCGCCCTGCTCGCGCAAAAAGGCTTTGTCAGCCGCGGCGACGCGCTGGAATGCTTCCAGGGATTCGCCCGCGCCCATGGCGACGACTTCCACCCGGACCGGGCATTGGCGGAGCCCGACGGCGGCTATTACATCCTGGGCAACCTGTTCAAGTTCCATGCCTCGTGTTTCAGCACGCACTCGGCGATCGAGGCCATGACGCGATTGCGCCGCGAGCACAGGCTCACGCCGGGGTCGATCTCCGGGATCCGCATTCTGGCAGGCGCCGAATGCACCATCTGCAATATCCAGTCCCCCTCCACGCCGCTGGAAACCAAGTTCAGCCTGAAAACCGCCGCCGCGCTGGCATTGCTCGGCAGGGACACGAGCCGGCTGGAGACCTGGGACGAAGCGGCAAAGGAGGATGTGCAGGCCATCGCCCGGAATATCCGGGTCGAGCTGCAGCCCGGTATGGGACTGAGCAAATCGACCGTATTCGTAGCCGCCGCGGACAGACGCTCCCTTGAGCAGACCATCGACTGCAATGTTCCGGCCGGGGACAAGGCCGCCCAATCCCGGCGAGTGGCCGACAAGTTCTCGGCGATCGCCGCGCCGGTGATCGGCGCGCGGCAGTGCGGCGACATACTGCGCCGCATTGCCTCGAATACCCATGACTGGACGCTGCCGGATCTCATGCGGCACTGCGGTCCGGCCCGGCGATGAAAAACATCCGGCGTCCGATCGATTTCACGACACCACAACCATTTCGCACATCACCACACAAGGAGGGTCATAGGAAATGAGCAAAGGCAGCATCTATGGGAAAGTCGCAAAAGGGGAACCCTATCGCAAGGCAGGCGCGCGCCTGACGGAAGACGCGGAAGAGGTCCAGTACCGCACCAAGCTCGGCGACCCCGTCCAGCAAATGCGCGAGTTCAAGATCTATCACCAGTTCGACAAAGCTCACCTGGTCATGCTGACCGAGCAAGGCTTCCTGAAGCGCGAAGACGCCAGGAAAATGCTCAAGGCGCTGAGAGAAATGGAACAGCAAGGCGTCGAGACGGTGCGCGCGCAGACGGAAGCGGGCGAGCATTCGGGAGAGGCGTGGCTGATCACCGAGCTTGGCGAAGACATCGGCGGACGGATCCACGCGGGCCGCAGCTCGGGCGACTTCATGGCTGTCACCAGTCGCATTTTCATCCGGGAATTCATTCTCAAGCTGATGGCGGCATCCATCGCGCTGAGAAAGCGCCTGCTTGCCATGGCGGGCGAGCACATCGACACCGTGATGCCCGCATCCACCTGGTCCCAGCATGCGCAGCCGACCTCTTTCGCCCATTACGTCATGTCCTGGGAGCTGTCGCTGGAAAATGATTTCTCCAGACTGAAGCAACTGTACGAACGCGTCAACATGAGCCCCGCCGGGGCGGCCATCATGACCGGTTCGCGCTATCCCATCAAGCGGGAAAGGACGGCGGAACTGCTTGGCTTCGACGGCGTCATCTCCAATACGCGATATGCCGTGCTCGGCTTCGACGGCTGGCTGGGCGTGCCCGCCGAAGCCTATACCGTGCCCGCGCTGCTGATGATGAACGTATCCGGCATCGCGTCGGAACTGTATCTCTGGTCGACCACCGAGTTTTCCTATGTGGAGCTGGCGGACAGGTATTGCGGCACCAGCAGCATCATGCCCCAGAAGAAAAAC
Source organism: Paracandidimonas soli (assembly GCF_004342005.1). Classification (GTDB taxonomy): domain Bacteria; phylum Pseudomonadota; class Gammaproteobacteria; order Burkholderiales; family Burkholderiaceae_B; genus Paracandidimonas; species Paracandidimonas soli. The sequence continues at coordinate 54,194 of NZ_SMBX01000012.1, read as the reverse complement.
CCCTATACCCTGATGTGGATCCGGGGAGCCGCCGCGCGCACCTATGGCCATCTGGCGTCGTACCTGTATGAAATGCACGACGTCTGCATGGGATACACCCGCCAGCTGGCCCCCACGCTGGACGATGTGCTGGAAGCCACCGAGATCATGACGGGCGTGCTGGACACTCTGACGATCAAGAAGGACCGCATGCTGGAAAATGCGACGAACCTGAACTGGATCTGCGCAACCGACATCGCCGATATCATCGTGATGGAAAAAGGCCTGCCTTTCAGGACGGCGCATCAGATCGTGGCGATCCTCGTCAGGATCGGCATCAGCCGGGGGCTCACCCAGACCGGCGTCACCAGCGCTCTGGTGGATGAAGCCGCGGTCGAATACATGGGGCAGCCGCTGGGCCTGGGCGACGAACTCATCCGCAAGGCCCTGAACCCGTCGGAATGCATCAAGGCCCGCACGCTCACCGGAGGCCCCGCGCCCGAGCGCGTGGAAGACGATATCGCCAGGGCCAAGGCCCGCTGCACGGACGACGAGGCCAGCCTTGACGCCATGGGCAAGCGGCTTTCCCATGCGGCAGACAGCCTGGAGGAAGCCATCGACAACATTCTGACCGCATAGCAAATCCCAGGCATCAGGCGGGACGCGTCCGCGTCCCGCCTACTGTATTCCCAGACACCTAGAAAGGAACCAAAATGAAAACAGCAAGGATGGAGACAATCGACACGACAGCCGGATTGCTGCCTGCAGCATCCGGGCAAGGCAAACGATCGAAGCTTTCCGTTTTAGGCCAGGCCGCGCTGGCGGCGCTGCTGGCCATCGGCGCAAGCCAGCCCGCCTTCGCGCAGCGGGTCGTCAAGATGGTGGTGCCCTACGGCCCCGGATCGACGCTGGACATCGTGGCGCGCAGCTTCAACGCCGAGCTGGGCGAAGCGATGAACGCCACCGTCATCGTGGAAAACAGGGCCGGCGCCGGCGGCACCCTGGGTACCGCCATGGTGGCAAAGGCAACGGACAACAATACGCTGCTATTGACCGCGGCCACTTTCAACATCGCCAGCCATCTGTACAAGAACACCGGCTACGATCCCGTCAAGGATTTCACCGGAATCTCCTACATCGGCAATTCCGGCTTCGTCCTCGCCATTCCCGGCAATCTGGGCGTGAACACGCTGCAGGACTACATCCGCCTGCTGAAAAGCAAGCCCGGCGAGCTCAACTACTCGTCCGCGGGCAGCGGCGGCGCGACGCATCTGGCGATGGCCTCCCTGCTGTCGAAAGTCGGCGCAACAATGCAGCACATACCAATGAAAGCCACGGGAGAAGCCATCAACGAAGTGCTGGCCGGCCGTGTTCAGGGAACCATGTCGGCCACGGTCGCCCTGACAGGGATGGTCAACGAACCCCGCATCAAGCTGCTGGCCTACACAGGAGCGAAGCGCTCGTCCATGCTGCCGGACCTGCCCACCGTCGCCGAGGCCGGCCTGCCCGGATTTGCATACGACACATGGTATGCGCTGCTCGCCCCCGCCTCCATGCCCAAGGCGGAAGTGGAGAAAGTCCATGCGGCCATGGAAAAGGTACTGGCGAACCCGAAAGTCCAGGAACGGTTGAAAAACCAGGGAATGGAACTCGGCACGATGTCGATCGACGAGCTCGGCGCCATGCTGAAAGCCGACTACGATGTCGCCGGCAAACTGGTCGAGGCATCGGGGGCCAAAGTCGAGTGACCGGCCTGCGTCCGCCTCACCCGGCCGGCGCCTGCTCCGCGCAAGACAGGAATTCGCGCATCCGGTCTGACTCGATCTTGGACCGGTGGCGGATTACATAGAACCGGCGGCTGAGGCTGGGCAGCGTCGTGGGAAGCACCACCAGTTTTCCCAGCCTGAGCATGTCCTGCACTGCGTGCAGCGACAGACAGGTCAGGCCCAGGCCGCAGGCCGCCGCCTGCTTGATCGCCTCGGTGCTGCCCAGTTGCAGGACGCTTTCAAAGTGATCCAGGTACGGCAACAGCTCATGCTCGGCCGCAGTACGCGTGCCCGATCCCGCCTCGCGCAGCAGCCAGGTCGCGCCGCGCAGCGCACGTACATTGCACGGCTTGCCCGAAAGCGCCAGCGGATGACTAGGTGAGCAAACGATCCCCAGGGCATCGTCCATCCAGGGCTCGACCCGCAGGTCCGGCACATTGCAGGGGCCTTCCACCAGCCCCATGTCGACCTCGAAGCGCGCGACCGCCTCGGCGATTTCCTGGGTGTTGCCGATACGGACGTCCACCCCCGTATTCGGCCGCTTCTGTATATAGCGGGCCACCAGTCCGGGAACCAGGTAATTGCCGATGGTCGTACTTGCCCCGAGCCTGATGCAAGCAGGCCCCGAGCCATCCCCAAGGCCGAACTGCCGTTCGATTTCACGCGCGGCATCCAGCGTCATGCGCGCCTGCGGCAACAAGGCCCGGCCGCTTTCATTCAGAACCAGACGCCGGCCGACGCGATCGAACAGCGCCACATCCAGCAGATGCTCCAGCTCTTTCAAGGCGCCGCTGGTCGCCGACTGCGACAGGGCGATCTGCCTGCCGGCGGACAATGTGCTGCCACATTCGGCCACGGCGACGAAAATTTCCAGCTGCCGCAAGGTAAGGTGCATGCCGGTCCCCACTAGCTAATAACCTGAAATACCGATTTATTATATCCATATAACCTGTTTTACTAATAATCGATTATGGCGCAAAGTGCCGGCTCGGGAACAACCTTCATCCATCCGGCCAATGTCCACCTCACTATCGCAAACCGGCGCCCCCGCCAGCCACGGCAAAAACAACAAACAAGGCGCGGCCACCCACGCAAGGCAATGGCGCCTGGTCCCCGGCCTGCTGCTGGCCGGCGCTTTCGCGCTCGTCTCCATGTTGCTCAGCCGCTTTCCCTGGTTTCAGTCGCACGGCTTGAGCACGCTGACGGTCGCCATCGTGCTGGGCATGCTGCTGGGCAATACGCTCTATCCCCGTTTCGCCGCGCCGACATTGCCGGGCGTCGCCTTTTCGAAGCAGCGGCTGCTGCGCCTGGGCATCGTGCTGTTCGGCCTGCGCCTGACGTTCCAGGACGTCGCGGGCGTGGGCCTGGCGGGCGTGGCGATCGATGCCGTCATGCTGTGCAGCACCTTTCTGCTGGCCTGCCTGGCCGGCCGGAAACTGTTCGGCCTGGATCGTGCAACGACCATGCTGATCGGCGCGGGGGGCTCCATCTGCGGCGCCGCCGCCGTCATGGCCGCCGAACCTGTCGTCAAGGCGAAGCCGGAGCAGGTCGCCGTCTCCGTCGCCACCGTCGTCGTTTTCGGCACGCTGGCCATGTTCCTGTATCCGCTGCTGTATCAGTGGAACCTGCAGCATGGCTGGATCCAGCTGTCTCCCGACGCCTATGGCGTCTATGTCGGATCGACCGTGCACGAAGTGGCGCAGGTCGTCGTGGCAGGCGGCGCCGTCAGTCCGGAAGCCGCCAATACCGCCGTCATCGCCAAGATGGTGCGCGTGATGATGCTGGCCCCGTTCCTGCTGGCTTTGTCGTATGTGCTGATGCGCGGCGCGAGGGCATCCGGTTCCGGCGCCCGCGGCGGCATGGTGATTCCCTGGTTCGCCGTCTGGTTCCTGGTCGTGGTGGGCATCAACTCCACCGGCATCGTGCCAGCCGCCGCCACCGGATTGCTGCTGGTACTGGATGAACTGCTGCTGGCCATGGCCATGTTCGCGCTTGGCCTGACCACGCACATGTCCGCCATACGCCAGGCCGGACTGAAGCCGCTGGCGCTGGCCTCGCTGCTGGCGGTCTGGCTGCTCGCGGGCGGATTGCTCGTCAACCTGGGCGTGGCCTGGCTGGCCGGAAGCGCCTGAACGCCATGAGCGGCGCATCCTGGCGCCGCGCTCGGCAAGCATATAAAAAGAAAGAATCGCGGCGGCTCAGCCCGAGGCTTCGAGTATCGAGGCCAGCAGGCCCGGCCAGCGCGCATCGAGATCGGCGCGGCGCAGCGTATTGATATGCGTCGTGCCGGCATGCCGCGTATGCACCAGTCCGGCCTCGCGCAGCACCCGGAAATGATGCGACATGCTGGACTTGGGGCGACCGCCGTCCAGCTCGCTGCAGGATGCCTCTTCCACGCTTGCCAGCGTGCGCACGATATCCAGGCGCACGGGATCGCTGAGCGCATGGAACAGGCGCTCCAGGGTCAGGTCTTCCGCCGCTGGGTGTTTGAATGGACGCATAAGCGAATCATACCGGCAAATTTCCTTTTTGTTTATATATTCGAATATAATCGAACTATAGTATCAAAGAGAATGCCGAAGCCGGCCGCAAGGCAAGCGGGATCTTCGGTGTCCGCCGCCAGACTATCCAAGGAGTTTCATCCATGCCGTCCCTGTTTCAGCCATATGCATTGAAAGACGTTGCGCTGCGCAACCGTATCGTGGTTCCTCCCATGTGCCAGTACCAGGCCACTGACGGTCTCGTCAACGATTGGCATAGCGTGCATTACGCAAGCCTGGCGCGCGGCGGCGCGAGCCTGGTGATCGTGGAAGCCACCGCCGTCTCTCCCGAAGGCCGGATCACGCCCGCCTGCCTGGGGCTCTGGAACGACGCGCAGGCCGAAGCGCTCGCCCCCATCGCCCGATCCATCGAAGCCGCCGGCGCAGTGCCGGGCATACAGATCGCGCATGCCGGCCGCAAGGCCAGCGCAAACGTCCCCTGGGAAGGTGACGACCACATCCCGGCAGATGATCCACGCGCCTGGGAAACCATCGCCCCGTCAGCCGTCGCCTTCGGCGGCGGCCTGAACCGCGTCCCCCGCGAAATGACGATCGACGATATCGCCAGGGTCAAGACCGATTTCGCCGCCGCGGCGCGGCGCGCCCGCGACGCCGGATTCCGCTGGCTGGAACTGCACTTCGCGCACGGCTACCTGGGGCAAAGCTTCTTCTCGACGCACTCCAACCAGAGGACCGACGACTACGGCGGCAGCTTCGAAAACCGCACGCGCTTCCTGCGCGAAACCCTGGCTGCGGTGCGCGAAGTCTGGCCCGAGAACCTGCCGCTGACAGTGCGTTTCGGCGTGCTGGAATATGACGGGCGCGACGAAGAAACGCTGGCGGAATCCATCGAGCTGGCGCGCCGGTTCAAGCGAGGCGGACTGGACCTCATGAGCGTCAGCGTCGGCTTTTCCACGCCCCAGGCGAACGTGCCATGGACGGAAGCCGGGTTCCTCGGCCCCATCTCGCAGCGCGTCGGCCGCGAAGCCGGGCTTCCGGTCTCCGTCGCATGGAACATGGGCCGGCCGGAAGTCGCAAGCAAGATCATCGAAAATGCACAGGCCGACCTGGTGCAGATCGGCAAGGGGCACCTGGCGGATCCCCACTGGACCTATGCCGCCGCACGCGCGCTGGAAGAGCCCGACGCCTCGCAGTGGCTGCCACCCTCCTACGCGTATTGGCTGCGCAGGTATTGACGGCGGGATGATATGGCGCGCCTCATCGGCGGCAAGCGCGGGCTTGCCGCCGCCCCGAAGTCCTAGATGACTTGCTCGTCTTTCAGGCGCTGTATCTCCTCTTCTGAAATCCCCAGCCATCCGGAGAGTACTGTTTCGTTATGCTCCCCCAGCAATGGCGGAGCGCTCCATCCCGATGCAATGTCGAAACCCGAGAACTTGGTGGCCGGCCCCACCTGGGGCAGGTCTCCATAGACAGGATGCCGCACCGAGCAAAGCATGTTGCGATGCCTGACCTGCCGGTGATTGAAAACCTGCTCCATGTTGTTCACAGGCGCGCAAGGCACTTTGGCCGCATTCAGCCTGGCATTCAGTTCGCCGGTCGTGTGCTTCCTGACCTCCGGATCGAGTATGGCGTACAAGGCATCCCGGTTCTCGACGCGGCCCGCCAGGTCCTTGAACCTGTCGTCCTGCAGCAGGTCCTCCCGGTCCAGCACCTTGACGAATTCTTCCCAGAGATTCTGGTAACCCGCCCCGATGACGGTCCATCCGTCGGCGGTCTCGAAGGCCTTGTAGGGCGCCTGCTGGGAATGCTCGGACCCCCATTTGCCGGGGTTGCTCCCGGTAATCAGGTATTCGATCGCGGCATTCGTCAGGAAGGCGACTTCGCCTTCCAGCAGGCTGGTCTCCACCTTCTGGCCTTTGCCTGTCACGCCGCGCTGCAGCAGCGCGGCCAGCACGCCGGCGTAACAGTTCATTCCGGAAATGATGTCGAATGCCGATGTCCCCAGCTTGATCGGCTTGCCGTCGCGCTCCCCCGTGATGCTCATGTAGCCGCCCAGCGCCTGGATCGTCAGGTCGAACGCTCCCTCCTTCATGTCGGGGCCATCCGCCCCCAGCCCGGAAATGGAAGCGAAGATCAGCTTCGGATTGGCCGCGCTCAGCGCTTCGTACCCCAGGCCAAGGCGTCCCATGACATCGGGCCGGAAATTCTCCAGGACGACGTCCGCTTCGCAACAGAGCTTGAAAGCCAGCTCCCTGCCCTTTTCCGCCTTCAGGTCCAAGGTCAATGAGCGTTTGTTGCGGTTCGTCGCAAGAAACGTCAGGCCGATCTCATGATGAAACGGCGGCCCCTGCCTGCGCAGAGGATCGCCCGAGCCCGGCATTTCGACCTTGACGACTTCGGCCCCCAGGTCCGCCAGCAGCATCGCGCAATACGGACCCGAAAATACGCGGGTAAAGTCGACCACCTTGATGCCTGCCAGCGGCTTGGCCGCGGTTTCATTCTTTGTATTCATATACTCCTGCCCTGCCATACTGTTGAGTCATTATCCATACCGAATCCGATTATCAGTATTTGGCCGGTGGGGAACAAGCGACGATAAATCATGCAGTGATGAGTTTTAGGACGCCCAGCCTGCCGGCTGCGACTTCATACGCTTTACTCATGACCTGACGACGAATCATCGCTTGAGGCGGGCTGGGGGCTGCCGCAAAATGCACTTGCGGTATAACAACAGGGGACATAAGCATATGAAACGCAATATTCAGCAACCGACGGCGTTCCGCAGGAACTTCATGCGCCGCGCGGCATTCTCGGGAATCATGCTCGCGGCCATGGCCTCGAGCGCTCCGGCCAGCCTGGCCGCGGACGACTTTCCCAAGGCGCCCGTCAAAGTGATCGTGACCTACCCGCCCGGCGGCGGCACCGATGTGCTGGCCCGCATCATCGGACCGGCTCTGGCAAAGAACCTGGGCCAGCCCGTCGTCATCGAAAATCGCGGCGGCGCGGGCGGCAGCATCGGCTCCTCGGCAGCGGCGCGCTCCCCGAAGGACGGCTACACCATGCTGTTCATGAGCCTGATCCCGCACACGGCCGTCCAGGGCCTGTACGCATCGCTCAACTACGATCCCATCAGCGATTTCTCCGGGGTCAGCCGAGCGGTGACGCTGCCCTACGTCATCGTCGCAAATTCCAGCCTGCCGGTGAACAACCTGAACGAACTCATCGAGATGGCCAAGTCCAAGCCCGGCTCCCTGCGCTTCGAGTCGGCGGGCATCGGCAGTTCGACCCACCTGATCGGCGAGTTGTTCAAGAACACATTCAAGGTCGATATCACCCACGTACCCTACAAGGGCGGCGGTCCCGGCCTGGTTGCGCTGCTGGGCGGAGAAGAAGTCCAGGTCGCGTTCGAGAACCTGGCCGCCATGCTTCCGCATATCCAGTCCGGCAAGCTCAAGGCCCTGGCAGTCACGAGCAAGACGCGCTCGCCGCAGCTTCCCGACGTGCCGACCGTGGCCGAACTGGGAACCGAGGACTTCGTCGTGACGGGCGACTTCGGCTATCTGGTGCCGGCGGGCACGCCCAAGGAAGTCATCGCCAAGCTGAACAGCGCACTGGTGAAGACCATGGCGGATCCGGAAATCATCGCGCAGATCCGTCAGTCCGGCGCCGAGGCCCAGTCTTCCACGCCGGAAGAACTGGATCGGGACCTGCGCAACGAGTCCAGCAAGTGGCTCGAGGTGATCAAGGGAACCGGCATCAAGGCCAATTGAGGCCCCCGCATCTCAAGCGTTTCAGGAAAACCACATGACATCACTTTTGCTTGAACAAAAGCAAAGCGCCATCGTCCTGACCCTGAACCGGCCGGATGCATTGAACGCCCTGTCGCGCGAGCTTGCCGAAACCATGAGCGAAACCATTCGCTCACTGGCAAGCCGCGCCGACGTGCGCTCGATCATCATCACCGGCCAGGGCAAGGCTTTTTGCGCGGGCATCGATCTCAAAGAGCGCCGTCAGCTGCCGCCCGAAGGGAAATGGGAGCAGAGCCGGGCGCTATGGCGTCTTTGCGAGACCATCATTGCGTCGCCCAAGGCTGTGATCGCCGCCATCAACGGCTGGACGCTGGGCGGAGGATTCGAACTGGCGCTTGCCTGCGACCTGCGCTACGCGGCCGAAGGCGCGCAGTTCGGCTGGCCGGAGATGACATTGGGCGCCTACCCCGGCGGCGGCGCGGCCATCATGCTCCCGCGCCTGATCGGCTCCGCCCGGGCGAAGGAACTGTTCTTCACCGCCAGGAACCGGATCGGCTGCGACAAGGCGCTGGCCTACGGCCTGCTGCAGGACGCCGTCCCCCAGGATGAGCTGATGGCCGTCGCGCTGCAATGCGCCCACGACATAGAAAGCACCAGCCCGCTGGGACTGGCCGCCGTCAAGGAGTCCGTGAATCGGGGCGCCGACCTGCCCTGGGATGAAGCCGTCGCCCTGGACCAGGCATTGCGCCGCCCGCTGGAAGGCACCAGCGACTACGAAGAAGGCATCCGCGCCCACTTCGAAAAACGCAGGCCGATCTGGACCGGCAAATAGAGAGCACGGGAATTACCGCCCGCCGGGCTACGCGGCGGAACCTTTGGTTCCGTCCTCTTGCGCCTGCTTGAGTATCCATTCCCGGAACTTGCCGACCTTGGCATCGTTGCTTTTGTGTTCCGGGTAGACCAGATGGTAGATGTCGCTGCCTTCGAAGCCATCGTCGAACAGCATGACCAGGCGGCCCGACTTTACCTCGTCCTCGACGAACATGCGGGGCAGCAGGCCGACGCCCAGTCCGGCCACGGCAGCCTGCGTGATGAGATAGAAATGCTCGAAGCGCGCGCCGGCCCAGGCATTGACATTGCCCGCGCCATGCGCATCGAACCATTCCTGCCACCGGTTGGGCCTGCGGGCATGCTGCAGCAAGGCGGCCTTGGCCAGGTCTCCGGGAGCCTTTACCGTCCCGATGGACTGAAGGTATGCGGGAGAGCACACCGGCACCAGTTCGCGCCCGACCAGCGGATGCGCCACCACGTTCGGCCAGTCGTTGTTCCCCCAGTGAATGGCCACATCCAGCTTCTCCGACTCCAGGTCGAAAGGCTTGCTGCGCGTGACTATATTCAGGAGTATGTCGGGATGCTTGCTGTAGAAGGAATGCAGGCGCGGAATCAGCCACTTGACGCCGAACACGGACGGTGTGGCGATATGCAGAATACCGCCCTGCTCCTGGTAGGACATCAGTCTCAGCGTCGCTTCCTGCAAGGAGTGCAGCACACGCCGCACTTCTTCCGCATAGGCCCGGCCCGCCTCCGTGACAGCCAGCCTTTGGTTGACGCGCTGGAACAGCTCGACGCCCAGGTAGTCTTCCATCAGCCGTATCTGGCGGCTGACCGCGCTTTGCGTCAGGTTGAGCTCTACTGCGGCTTTGGTGAAGCTCATGTGGCGTTCAGCCGCTTCGAATGTGCGCAAAGCCGAGAGGGAAGGAAGGTGCCAATGCATGCGCGGCAGTATATTCCAAATACTCATGGGTGAACAATTTCATATCGCTTGCGCCGTGCGGATTCCATGACGGATCATCTCCCTGTATCGCGGCCCTTACACCGGCCATCGCATCAACGGAAAAGCGGCATCGCAATGCCGCCGGCCAGTGCAGGAGCTGGATGAATGTTCGAAGTGGAATACATGCAAACAGACGTGCTGGTTCTTGGCGGGGGTCTTGCGGGATATCGCGCCGCGCTGGCCGCCCGCGCGCTCGGCGCGGACGTGACGATGGCCTACAGGGCAAGGGGCGCATCGCCCTTCATCATCGGCTTCAATGCCCCGCTGGGCCATGTCGACGTCAGGGACACGCCCGAAGTCTTCCTGTCCGACATGCTGCAGGGCGGATACCATTTGAACGACACGCGCCTGGCCCGCGTTCTCGCCTACGAATCGGTGGACGCCTTCCACAGCCTGGATGCGCTGGGCGTGCCCTTCGCCCGCGAGGTCGGGAACGGCGTATCGCCAGGCGGCAAGGTGCGGCAGCGCCACCTGTCCGGCAACACCTATGCGCGCTCCGTGTTCGTGCCCGAAGGAACCGGACGCGTCATACTCGACTCCCTGGTCCGCAAGGCCCAGCAGGACGGCATCCGCACCATCGCCGGCCACAAAGTCCTGCGCCTGCTCCAGGACGACGGCTGCGTAAGGGGCGCCGTGCTGTGGAAGCCGCAGACAGACTCGCTGCTCGTTATCGACGCGCGCTCGGTCGTCGTTGCCATGGGCGGCATCGGCCAGCTCTATGCAGGCAGCACCTATCCCGTCGATGTCGCGGCGGGCGCCTATGGCCTGCTGCTCGATGCCGGCGCCCAGCTGATCGACATGGAGTTCATACAGTTCGAACCCGTCGTCACCGTCTGGCCGCCCGAATGCGCAGGCATGGAAATGCCCACGGCCATGCTCGGCGATGGCGCCCTTCTGTGGAACGCGCAGGGCGAACGGTTCATGCTGCGCTACAACCCGCCGCACGGAGAACGCGGCATCGAAAAAGCGAAGATGTCGCTGTTCATACAGCGGGAACTGGACGAAGGCCGCGGCCTGCCGGAAGGCGGAGTCGCCTTCGATACGACCGTGCTGCCGCCGGACGTGCTCGAGAGCTACGTATCCCATTGCAAGCGCCTGCGGGCCGCCGGCGTCGATCCCGCCGAACGCAGCCCCATCGTTGCGCCGGCCGCCCACAGCACCATGGGAGGCGCCCTCATCGACCAGGATGGATGGACGGGCATACACGGCCTGTATGTCGGCGGCGAATCCGGCGGGGGCGTGCACGGCGCGAGCCGCATCGCCGGCAACGGCTGTACCGACACGCTGGTGTTCGGTGCCGTCGCCGGACGCAACGCCGCGAAGCACAGGCCGGAACGCAATGCCAGGGCCATCGCGGAAGCCGCCAAAGCCGCGGTCGACGCCTTGTCCCGTTCAGCCGCAAAGGACGGCGGAGCCGCGCAGGAAGCCAAGGCCTCGATCCAGACGCTCATCGCCGGCGCGGCCGGCATATGGCGCACCGGAGAAGCGCTGGCGAGCGGCCTGGAAAAGCTCGGCCCCATCGAAGAGCGGCTCGAACAGGCAGGCGCGGCCAATCCCGCGGACATCGCCAGCCTCATCGAAGCCCGGCACATGGCGGTAACGGCGCGCGCCATCATGACCGCCGCCCTGCTGCGCACGGAAAGCCGCGGCGCCCATCAGCGCACGGATCACCCGCGGCAGGACGACGCCAACTGGCTGCGGCACATCGGTTTCAGGAAATCGGAGGACGGCAGGCTCGTGCACGAGTCCGTGCCGGTACGCTAGGACCGGCATCCATCCTCATTCACTTTGGAGACAAGCAGCTCATGAACTTTGAACTGGAAGAAGAACAGCGGATGGCGCTGGATGGCTGGTCGCGCCTGGTGCAGCGCGACATCGCCCCCCTAGCCAAGGATTTCAAGGATCAACCGTTCTCGCGGGATGCCGCGCTTGAAGTCATGCAAATCATGGCGCCATATGGCGTCGGCTCAGGCTGGGTGCCCGAAGAAGGCGGCGGAGTCGGGCTCGATTTCCTGACCAGCGGACTGCTGTTCGAAGAACTGGCCAAGGTCTCGCCCGACGTGGCCGGCCTGGCATGGGTCGCGGAAGGCGCCGCCTTGAAGATATTCCAGAACGGCTCGGACGCGATCAAGGAGCGTTATCTCCCCAAGCTGACGACCGGAGAAATGATAGGCTGCTCGGCCATCAGCGAACCCGGCATGGGCTCCAGCGTGCGGGAGATGCGCACGCTGGCGGTCAGGGACGGCAAGTACTTCCGGATCTCCGGCGAGAAAATGTGGACGTCCAACGCTACTGTGGCCGATGTCGTGACCGTGGTCGCACGCACCGGCGAAAACGAATTCTCCATGTTCCTGGTCGATCGCGAGGAGCACGGTTTCAAGGCAACGGACATCGGCAAGCTCGGCCTGAACGGCTGGCCCATGTGCCAGGTGCTGTTCGACGACGTCGTGGTGCCGGAAGAGAACCTCCTGGGCGGCGTGGGCGCCGGCATGCGCGAAGCCATGAAAGGCTTCGCCCGCTCCCGGTGCTTCGTGTCGTGCCTGGCGCTGGGCATCGCGCAGGCGGCCCTCCAGGACGCAATCACCTACGCCAAGGACCGCGTGCAGTTTGGCAAGCCCATCGCCGGCCATCAACTGGTGCAGGCCATGCTGGCCGAAATGGCAACCGACATCTCCGCTTCCCAGCTCCTGGTGTATCGCGCGCTCTCGATGCTGGACAGCGGCAAGCGCTGCGACGTCGAGGCGTCCATCGCCAAGTCCTTCACGACGGAAGCGGCCCAGCGCGTCACTTCCAAGGCCATACAGGTCATGGGAGCCTTCGGCCTGACCAAGGAGTTCCCCGCCGAGCGCCACTTCCGCAACGCGCGCATGCTGACCATCCCGGACGGCACGACGCAGATCAACCAGCTCATCATCGGACGCCACCTGACCGGTATCGATGCGTTTTCGTGATTGCCGCGTGAAGCGATGATCGCCTGACCCCGCCCCGCAGGCTTGCCGGGCGGCGGCACACCTATTCTCCAGAACGGGATCCATCCAATTATTTATATACCATTCATACACACGCCGGAAAAAACATCTTGCGTTTAAATTCCCTTTACTGCATCCAGCCAGCAATAGCAAACCAATAATTAGAAATTTTCAATTATTGACCATGATCAATAATTTCATTACCGAATGGAACTGTACGGGGTCGAGCCGATCTGCAAGGTTTTGCAGGTCGCCCCGTCAGCCTACAGGCGCTACGCCGCCCGGTGTCGGCAACCACAACTGCGTAGTCAGCGAGCCCAGAAGGACGAACAACTGCGCCCCCAGATCTATCGAGTCTGGGAGCAGAGCTTTTGTGTCTACGGAGCCCGCAAAGTCTGGAAGCAGATGAATCGCGAGAGCATTCACGTGGCGCGCTGTACGGTCGAACGTCTGATGGGCGACTTGGGCATTGAAGGGGTGCGTCGTGGCAAGCGCGTGCGCACCACGGTGCCCGATAGCGCAGCGGCCTGTCCGCAAGATCTGGTACGGCGCCACTTCGAGGCGGATCGTCCAAACCGGCTCTGGGTAGCGGATTTCACCTACGTTTCCACTTGGCAAGGATGGCTGTATGTGGCCTTTGTTATCGACGCTTATACCAAACGGATTGTCGGCTGGCGCGCCTCCAGCAGCATGACGACGGACTTCGTTCTGGATGCGCTTGAGCAAGCTGTGTACGACCGTCGCCCCAGTCAGGCCGACGGCCTGATTCACTATTCTCACGACGCTATACTATCCACATTCCGTCTGATCGACTGGATGCTGATACTGCCGCCCGAGCAGGAACAAGCCTTCATACAGGCCATGCAGTCCATGAGCGAGGAGAGAAACATGCCATTCGTCACAAGTATCGAACGCCATTTTCTGGCTCGTGGAAAAGCCGAGGGTATTGCCGAAGGCAAAACCGAAGGCATGCTCTCCATCCTGCGGCACATGCTCACTCGCAAATTCGGTCCACTCCCTGAATGGGCTGATGCCCGCCTGGCGCAGGCCGACCCCGACACCCTGGCGCTATGGTCCGAGCGCATTCTGTTTGCCGATTCCCTGGAAGACATATTCGAGACACAGAACTGAGCATAGCCCAGAACAGCCGTACCGCTGCGCAGGTTTGAGCCCATAGCCAAAGCAAGCATATGCTCAACCGCTCAACTCCGACCTGCCCGACCGCACTCCCCAGCGCAGCAGGCTGGCAACGCCCGCCATCACCCAGGCAAGCGGTCCGAGCAGCAGCCGCAGCACCAGCAGGACCGGCGTCAGCAGCAAAGTCCAGCCCGCGACCTGTACCAGCGCCACAGGCAGTCCCAGTTTTTCCGCCGCATCGGCCAGCAAGGAATGAATGACGCTGGGATGCTGGATGGCGACATAGGCCAGCACGGCGGGAGCGCCATACTTGACCAGGCGCGCGCCGATCGCGCTGCCCCGCCATAATCCCGATCCAAGCGCAGCGGATCGCTGGGAAAACGTCATGGCCTGGCCGCCTGCGGCGCCCGCCCTTCCCATGCGCAGCAGCTTGAAGGCGCTTACGCCGACCGCCACGTCCACCGCGGCCCAGCCTATGTCGCCCATTGCGATCGCCTCTTCCCGGCGGACCTTGGTCTCCAGCCCCCGCAGCCCTCCCGCGAAGAAACTGTTGATGCCTTCCAGCACGCGCTCGGTCTGCACCCAGCGCACCACGCCGCCCGGCGCCATGACGAACTGGCCGAGAAAGTCGTAGCCTTCGGCAGCCAGAAACTGGATGGCGTACCAGCCGCGTTGCTCCGCGGTCAGCGAACCGCCGGCGGCATTGCCGGCCGATGCATTTTGCTCTTGCTCCTGCTGGCTGCGAAAGACATTCAAGGCGGCGCGGGCGGCCTCGTTCATGCTGCGCATCCATTCCAGCGTGAGGACTTCGTTCGCCAGGAAATAATGGATGGGCAGAACGATATCCTCTCCGTACTTGCGCAGCACATCCTGAAAATCCGTGCTGTCCCCGAACGTCAGAAAAATGGGCCTGGCCAGTTCCGGATAACGCAGCAGCGCCAGCCTTGCCTTCGCCAGCAGTACAGGATCATAGGCATACGCCAGGAACAGCGCCTGCAGATCCGCCGGCTCATCGGACAAGGTATCGGCGTACTCCGGCATCGCCTGTTCGACCTGCAGATGCATGAGCTGCTCTTCCAGCGGCTTGGGCCGGTACAGGCCGGTAATCAGCAACGCGGCAAGCAGTGCGAGCATGCCGGCCTTGATGAAAGTTCGCATAGCGCGGGCTCTGTGCGGGGATGAGAATACCGCCTACTATACCCCGCGACCGGCGCGTCTCCGCCCGGCGATGGATGTCGTTACGGGAGGTAGCGTCTCTGTACAAGATATGCGCTGACCGCATCCCTGTCGCCGGAGAATATGATCCGCGACGCCTTCTGCTGGCGCTGGTAGACATACATGGGATCGTAGTATTGCTCCAGCAGACCGAGAATCCATTCCCGATGCGGCTCGATGTCGCCGCTGCGCATCTGCTCCTCCAGCGCGGCATCCATGACCTGTCTCAGTTGGCGATGGCGCTGGTCCCCCAACCGCCTGCGGATATTGTCCAGGCTCGTCCGCAGGCGCTCGGCGAACAGCCGCATGCCCTGCTCCCGTCCGTGCAGCGCGACAAACTCCTGGCCCAGGTCGATGACGTAATCCCGCAGGATGCGCTGCACCCGGCTCCCCTGGCTGTCCTCCAGCCAGACGATGGGAGATTCCTTCATGGCCTGATATAGCTCCAGCGGCAGATTGCAGCGGCCAATAAACTGTCCTTCGTCCTCGACGACGAAGCTGGACGCTCCCGCATGCCGCTTTTTCAGCACATCAATGGCCAGGCTGTTTTCGAAATCGATCTGCGGAGGCTGCTCGGTGGCATGCCTGCCGAAGCTGGAGCCACGATGATGCGCATGCCCCTCCAGGTCCAGGCCGTTGGGCAGCGGCAGGATGACGTCGGTCTTGCCGGTACCGGTCATGCCGCCCAGCACGATGAAGCGGCATTCCGCCGCTGCCTGCGCAATGACCTCCATCAGGAACCCGCGCATGGCCTTGTAGCCGCCCGCAACGCGCGGGTACGCAATGCCGGCCTCGCTCAGCCAGGCCTGCGCGATCTTCGAACGCAGCCCGCCGCGGAAGCAATACATGAACCCATCGGGGCAGGAGCGTGCAAACTCGGCCCACGCGGCCACCCTCGCTTCCTTGACGCCGCCGCTGACCAGGCGATGCCCCAGGGCGATGGCCGCCTCCTGGCCCTGCTGCTTGTAGCAGATGCCTACCTTGCTGCGTTCCTCGTCGTCCATCAGGGGCAGATTCACCGCTCCCGGAAATGCGCCTTTCTCGAACTCGACCGGCGCGCGCACGTCCAGCAGCTCGACGCCGCTGAGAAACAGCGCCCGGTAATCACTGGTATCTGGGGTATGCGGTGTCATCATCCGACTTCGACGGCGTATTCCTGTTTCGGCACCATCTCTCCGATGGGCTCCAGCGCCAGGCCGAGCGCCGCGGCGGCACTCAGGAACACAGCCTCGCCGTCCGGATCCACCGCCACCAGCAGGCCGCCGCTGGTCTGGGGATCGCACAGCAGATCCAACCTTTCCTGGTCGACGGGCGCGATGCGGTGCCCGTAGCTTTCGAAATTGCGCCCCGTGCCGCCCGGCACGCAACCCTGGGCCAAATAGTGGTCGACGCCGGGCAAACGCGGCACGCTATCGAAGTTGATGCGCGCGCTGACGCCGCTGCCATCGGCCATTTCGACCAGATGCCCCAGCAATCCGAAACCAGTCACATCCGTCATGGCCTTGACGGCATCCAGGCGACCGAAGCGGCTGCCCGGCTTGTTCAGCTTGCACATCCAGTCGCGCGCCAGGCCAGCGTCCTCGGGCCGCAGGCAGGCCTTCTTTTCCGCCGTGGTCAGGATGCCGATGCCCAGGGGCTTGGTCAGGTACAGCTTGCACCCGGCCGTGGCCGTATCGTTGCGCTTCATATAGCGCTTTTCCACCGATCCGGTCACGGCCAGCCCGAAGATGGGCTCGGGCGCATCGATGGAGTGGCCGCCCGCCAGCGGAATGCCCGCCTCGTCGCAGGCCGCCCTGCCGCCACGCACGACTTCGCGGGCGACCTCGGGCGACAGCACGTTGATCGGCCAGCCCAGAATGGCGATGGCCATCAGCGGATCGCCGCCCATGGCATAGATATCGCTGATGGCATTCGTGGCCGCGATGCGGCCGAAATCGAACGGATCGTCGACGATGGGCATGAAGAAGTCCGTCGTCGAAACGACGCCGCGCTCCTCGTCCAGCGCATACACAGCCGCATCGTCGCGCGACGCATTGCCGACCCACAGCCTGGGATCCAGGTTCTGCGCGCCGCTACCGGCCAGGATCACATCGAGCACTTTGGGCGAAATCTTGCAGCCGCAGCCGGCGCCATGGCTGTATTGCGTGAGGCGAATGGGATTGTCCATGAGCATCATCCGTAAACTGGTGTGTAGGGCCGCGCCAGGGCGCGGCACGACGGCTTTCCAAACCGCCTATTCTATCGCTTGGCTTCCCCGAGGCTCGCCTGTTTCCATTCTGGCAAGGGGAACAGCCAGTCGTAGACCCAGTTGAAGACGAACGCATAGCACAAGTAGAAGACGGAGAAGGAAATATCCATCAGGAAGGCCTCCCATAGTCCGATCTTCAGATACCAGGCGAAAAGCGGCAGCAGCATGCCCAGCAGGCCGGCCTCGAACAGGAAGGCGTGCAGGAAGCGGATCATGGTCGTCTTGCGCGTTCCGCCGCGCAGCCGCTGCATGGCGTGGTCGAACAACAGGTTGTAGACGTAGTTCCAGGCGGTGGCGATCGTTGCGCCGACTACGCCGATCACGCCGATATCTGACAGCGGCTTGTCGAACGCCCAGGCGCCCAGGGGGACGGCCAGCAGCAGGCCAATGATTTCAAAACTGATCGCATGGCGGATGCGATCGGCAGCCTTACGCAAGGTGACGCTCCATGATTCAACAAATCGGGAATATGGCAGTGTAGTACAGCCGGCTTTCCAACATACCTTGCAAAAGCATATGTCTATAATAAGACACATTCTTATTTTCATTTCAGGCAGGCCCGGTGCTCCAACCTTCTTCGCAGGATATACCGCAGACCGGTACCGGTCTGCGGCAGGATGTACAGCTGCTTTACAGCAACCATCGCGCCTGGCTTTATCACTGGCTGCGAAAACGCCTGGGTTGTCCGCACCACGCAGCGGATCTGCTGCAGGACACTTATCTGCGCATCCTCGTATCAGGACAGACGCCATCTCCCGAACAGGCGCGCCCTCATTTGATGCAAATTGCGAAAGGCCTGGTCATAGACCGCTACCGACGCCAGCAGATCGAGCAGGCTTATCTTGCAGCCTTGGCCCAGCACCCCGAAGCATCGCCACGGCTGAAGAACAGCGAACTTTCGCTCAGCATCACCAATATTGCTGACAGAAAGTACGTAAACGGCTGCGGGTCCCTGTGGACATGCGGCTATGGCCTGGGTCGCCAGGCAAGTCTCACCTTCTCGGGGCGCTTCTGATGCGGCGTATTCTGGCATACGTGCTGCTCGGCCTGTCAACCACGGCGGCAAGCGCAGGCCATCAGGCCGAACAGGATTTGCTGCCCGGCTGCGCCTGGGCCCGACTGCATCCGGCAACCGGCCCCGATACCGGAGCATGGGGCGTATCTGACATTGCGCAAGAACGCCTGATTGATTCGCATACCGTTTTCAACATTGCATCCGTCTCAAAACAATTCACAGCGCTTGCCGTCCTGTTGCTGGCTCAGGACGGCGCAGTCGATCTGGATCAAACGCTGTCCCGCTATCTGCCAGAGCTGAAGACGCCTCTGGGATCTCCAACACTGCGTCAAGTCCTGCATCATACTGGAGGGCTGCCCGACTATATTGCCCCCTTGGTCTCCATGGGCAAGGAAAGCGTGACCGTATCCTCCAAGGAAACTCTGAATGTCATCAATAAGCAGCCAGGCCTGCGCTTTCCTCCTGGCGAACAGTTCGAATACAGCAACACCGGGTACTTCCTGCTTTCGCAGATCATCGAGCACGTCAGCGGAAAAACACTGGCTGACTTCTCGCGGCAATATATTTTCGAACCGCTCGACATGTCGGAAACCACTATCGTCGATCGTTATCCCAGCGGAATCAACGCGCTCGCCCGCGGCTACCGGACTGATGACGGGAACGTCCGTCTGGATGAATCCACTTGGGAACAAACAGGCGACGGTCAGGTGCACAGCAATGCCAACGACATGTTGACCTGGCTTCAGCATCTACAGCAAGATACGCCGCTCAACTCTCCCTCTGGCAAACGGACGGACAGCATTCTCTCGCTTCTGACCAACAAACACTCTTCTGTCCACCAGGATGGAATCAACTACCAATACGGGCTGGAAGCCATGCCAGTCGGCCAGTTTGATGCATGGGCGCATAGCGGCGGCTGGGCCGGCTATCGGAGCTTCATGGCTTATATTCCCGGGCAAGACCGGGGTGTGGTGGTCATGTGCAACACGACCGCAGCCGACGTGAAGGCAATCGCCGCCAAGCTGTTGCGCTAAGCACGGCAAACCCGAGCACCGAGCACAATACCCATGTCGATCCGCCAGAGGCCACAAGATGCCCCAGCAGATCACCAAACCACAAAAAAACAATTAAATAGAAATTTATATATTCATATATATGAATATTGGAATTTTTTACTAAAAAAACAAAAACAAGCGGATGGAAAGGAATAAATTTTTTCTACTCAAAACCTATACTGGGCAATTACCTCCTTTGCCTCAGAACAACGCAAGCCAACATGAAAGAAAACACCCGTCTCGTCCTTGCCGGCCGCCACCCTGAACAGTTTGCCGGTGTCGTCAACACTCCCGTCTTCCGGGGATCCACCATTCTTTCCCGGACCATGGCGGAATGGGAGGATCGCAAAAAGCGGCGTTCCCGCGACGAGCACGGCGCAACCACCTATGGCCGCTTCGGCACGCCTACGCACCACGCCCTGCAGGAGGCGCTGGCCGAACTCGAAGGCGGCCACCGCTCCCTGCTGTTTCCTTCCGGGCTGGCCGCCGGCATCACGGCGCTGACCGCGCTGCTGAAGGCCGGAGACCATGTCCTGATGACAGACAGCGCCTATTCCCCCACGCGCACCTTCCTGCTCCGCGTGCTCGGCCGCTTCGGCGTCGAAACCACCATCTACGATCCGACGATAGGCGCCGGCATCGAAGCCCTGATGCAGCCCAACACCCGCGTCGTCTATGTCGAGTCGCCCGGTTCGGAAACCTTCGAGATCCAGGATGTGCCGGCCATCGCCGCCGTTGCCCACAAGCACGGCGCGCGCGTCGTCATGGACAACACCTGGGGCACGCCGCTGTTCTTCAAGCCGTTCGCCCACGGCGTGGATGTCTCCATCCAGGCCGCCACCAAATACATCGTCGGCCACTCCGACGCAATGCTGGGCGTCGTCACCTGCAACGAGGAAGTCTGGCCGCAAATCAAGGCCACGTCGCAGGACCTGGGCCAGACTGCCGGACCCGACGATGTGTACCTGGCCCTGCGCGGTCTGCGCACCATGGCGGTGCGCCTGAAGCAGCACCAGGCGGCGGGCCTGCAGGTGGCGCAATGGCTGCAACAGCGCCCCGAAGTGGAATCCGTACTGCACCCCGCATTGCCCAGCCATCCGGGACATACGCTCTGGAAACGCGATTTCACCGGCGCCTGCGGCCTGTTCGCCGTCATCCTCAAGCCTTGCAGTCGCGCAGCCCTGGAAGCCATGGTCGACGAACTGGCTCTGTTCGGCATCGGCGTATCGTGGGGTGGCTATGAAAGCCTGGTGATCCCCTTCACGCCGGAACGCACTGCGTCCCCCTGGGCCGGCGCCCCGGCATTGCGGCTGCATATCGGCCTGGAGGATCCCGAAGACCTGATCGCCGATCTGGAACGCGGATTCGCCGCGCTGTCCCAGACGCAGGCGAAGGAATCCGCGGCCTGATACACTCATCGCGACATAGCAGGGGTATCATTTACCATTCTTGTCTTATCTCAACCTGACTCCGGATACAGCATGAGCAAAATGAAAATTGAGGGCTCATTCGTCGCCCTCATCACACCGTTCAACAAAGATGGCAGCGTCGACTTCGAAGGCTTCCGCACCCTGTTGCAATTCCACGAGCAGAACGGCACCAGCGCCGTGCTGATCATGGGCTCGACGGGCGAAGTCTCGATGCTGTCGCAGCAGGAACGCCAGCAGATCATCGTGGAAACCGCCAAGATGAAGACCGGCAACATGAAGTTCTTCTACGGCTGCACGGGCAACAACACCGACACCACGATCGACTACCTGAAGTTCGCCCGCGCCAACGGCGCCGACGGCGCCATCCTGGCAGCGCCGTCCTACATCTGCGCTCCGGAAGACGACATCGAAGCCTACTTCCTGGAAGTCGCAGACGCCACCGACCTGCCGCTGGGCATCTACAACAACCCGCCGCGCGTCAAGTCCGACCTGCACTGGGATCACCTGCTGCGCATCTTCAAGCACCCCAACTACGTGGTGCACAAGGAATCCACCACTCGCGTCGGCCAAGTGGCGCAGGTGCTGGCCGCACGCCCCGACGTGGCCGTGATGTGCTGCGACTCGCCCAACCTGGGCCTGGTCGTTCCGACCATGAGCCTGGGCGGCCACGGCACCGCCAACATGAGCGGCAACATCGCACCGGCTGAAATCGCCACGCTGTCGCGTCCGTGGCACACGCCCGACGTCTCGGTCAGCTTCCGCGAAACCTATCTGCGCATGCTGCCCATCCTGCACTACGCCTATTCGGCCATCAACCCGGTCGCCATCAAGTCGCTGATGCGCGCAGTCGGCCTGCCCGCCGGCGATCTGCGCAAGCCGCTGACCGGCCTGGAAGGAGAAGCGCTGAAGAAAGGCCTGCGCGCCGTCCGCGAGCTGGAACTCGACAAGAAGTACGGCTGGAGCTCGCCCGAGCTGAAGTCCGTCTAAGCGGGAAGGAGCCTCCATGGATCTCGGTATTTCCGGAAAGCAGGCGCTGATCTTCGGCGGCAGCCGCGGCATGGGCCGCGCCTGCGCGCAGCAGTTGTCGCAAGAGGGCGTGCAGGTCGTCATCGCCGCCCGCACCGAAGCCACGCTGGCCCAGGCCGCCAGCGAAATCAGCAGCCTGACCGGGTCTCCCGTAAGGTACGTGGTGGCCGACATCACGACGGAAGCGGGGCGCGACGCGGCGCTCGCCGCCTGCCCCGCGCCGGATATCATCCTGAACAACGCCGACGGTCCTACGCCCGCGGACTTCCGCGACCTGACCATCGAAGACTGGCATCGCGCCCTGGACGCCATGATGCTGGGTCCCATCGAAATGATACGCCGCACGGTCGATGGCATGATCGAGCGCGGCTTCGGACGCATCGTCAGCATTGTGTCGCGCAGCGTGAAGACGCCCCAGGGCGAGCTTTGCCTGTCCAATGGCGCGCGTTCGGGCCTGGTGGGTTTCACCGCGGGGCTGGCTCGCCAGACGGTGCGCCACGGCGTTACGGTCAACAACATCCTGCCGGGCGTATTCGCCACCGACGCCCAGCGCCGCCATATCCGCGGCATGCTGGAAGAACAGGAAGGCGGCGCAACCTTCGACCAGCTCTGGGAAGAACGCGGCCGCAACAATCCAGCCGGCCGCTACGGCAGGCCCGAAGAGGCCGGCGCCCTGTGCGCCTTCCTGTGCTCGGCGCATGCGGGCTATATCACGGGGCAGAACATTCTCATCGATGGCGGCGCCTATCCGGGCACCTACTGATCCGGACGCAACGAATACCTCTCTATTTATATATTCGAGAAAGTCATATAGAAAGAGTGAAAATGCAGCATTGAACATATAGGATTTCTTATGCAACCTGCACGACGCTCCACCCTCCGCCTGGCCGCCATGACACTGTTCCTTGGCGCGGCCATGCCGGCAGCGGCCCAACCTTCCTATCCCTCCAAGCCCGTCACCATCGTCGTCCCGCACGCCCCGGGCGGCGCGGTCGACGGCGTGGCCCGCTTGCTGGCCAACAAGCTTCAAGAAGACCTGAAGCAGACCGTCGTCGTCGAAAACCGCGCCGGCGCATCCGGCATGATCGGAGCGGCACACGTCGCCCGTTCCGAGGCTGACGGCTATACGCTTTATTTCAACGCCTCCATTCATGTCATCAACCCGCTGCTCTATGCAAAGAGCATCCAGTTCGATGCCATCAACGATTTCACGCCCATCAGCATGGTGGCCCAGGGCGAGCTGATTTTCAGCGTCAATCCGCAATTGCCGGTCGATAGCGTCGCCGAACTGGTGCAACGCCTGAAGGACAAGCCCCAGAACTATACATTCGTCACCAGCGGCTTCGGCTCCGCCGGACACCTGGGCGCGGCCAAGTTCCTGCACGAAGTAGGCGTGGGCAAGGAAGTCCCCATCGCCTTGTACAAAGGCGCGGCGCCCGCGCTGCAGGACCTGGTCGGCGGCAACGTCACGGCCATCATGGATCCCATGCTGTCCTCCCTGCCCTTCGTCAAGGCCGGCAAGCTGCACGCGCTCGCCGTGACCGGCGCAAAGCGCAATCCCCTGCTGCCCGACGTCCCCACCATGCAGGAGGCCGGGTTCAAGGACTTCGAGCTTTACTCCTGGTACGGCCTCTGGGCGCCCGCCAAGCTGCCCGCCGACATCCGCGACAAGCTCGATGCCGCCGCGCGGCACGCGGTCGAACAGGCCGATTTCAAGGAAAGGCTGACCACCCTGGGATTCGAGCCCTACTATCGCAACGCTAAGGACTTTTCCGGATTCATCAATGCGGAAACCACTCGCTATGATGGCATCATCAAGGCGGCCGACATCAAGATCGACTAACCAGCAGAGCGCGCCTGATGTTCATTCCGGATTTGCACCCGCAGTCCACCCAACCACAACATAAACAAGGACTCCACACCATGCCCACTCTTCGTCGAACTTTTCTGACGACCGCCGCCGTGGCAGCGCTGATCAGCAGCGCGCCGCTAGCCGCCCAGACCTCGGCGTCTTCGTATCCGTCGCAAACCATCACTGTCGTCGTGCCGCATGCGCCGGGCGGCCCCGTGGACAGCGTCGCCCGCTTGTTCGCCGACAAGCTGAAAGACCAGTTGAACCAATCCGTCGTCGTGGAAAACCGCGCCGGCGCATCGAGCATGATCGGCGCAGCCCATGTGGCGCGCGCCAACCCCGACGGCTACACGCTCTACATCAATGCGTCGATCCACTCGATCAATCCTCTGTTGTACAAGGACAAGATCCAGTTCGACGCCGTCAAGGACTTCACCGCCATCAGCCTGCTGGCCCAAGGCCCGCTGCTGTTCCTGGTCAACCCCTCCGTCAAGGCAACCACGGCCAAGGAATTCGCCGACGAGCTGAAGGCGAACCCCGGCAAATACAGCTTCGCCACCGGCGGCTTCGGCGCCGCCGACCACCTGGCATCCGCCTATTTCCTGCATGAAAGCGGCCAGAAGAGCATCCCCATCGCTCTCTACAAAGGTGGCGCTCCCGCGTTGCAGGACCTGATCGGCGGATCGGTATCGGCCAAGATGGATGCCATCCTGACGGCGCTGCCCCTGGTCAAGGCGGACAAGGTCCGGGCGCTTGCCGTGACCAGCGCGAAGCGCAGCCCGCTGTTGCCCGACGTCCCCACCATGCAGGAAGCCGGCTTCAAGGACTTCGAGTTCTCGACCTGGTACGGCCTGTGGGCGCCGGCCAACCTGCCCGCCGACGTCACCGAAGCCCTCAACAAGGCCGCGGAGCGCATCATGGCCCTGCCCGAAATGCAGGACAAGCTTTCCAGCCTCGGTTTCGTGGCCGACTACCGCGGCCCGAAGGGCTTTGCCGAGTTCATCGACAGCGAGATGAAGCGCTACCAGACCATTATCACGGCGGCCGACATCAAGATCGACCAATAAGATGCGGCAAGCGGCGCCCATTCCTGTCCCGGCAGGAATGGGCGTCTTTTTGCCTGCCGGACACCCGCAGCAAATGGAGACGACAAGAGCATGTTTCGATGGCTTTCGGGACGAGGCGCATCAAAGCGCCAGGTAGAACGCCAGTTGGCTGCCATCGACGACGCCGACTGGCGCAGGACTGTTGCCGCCCTCCCGTTCCTGCAAGGCCTGACCGAGGCGGAGAATGCGGAGTTGCGCCGGAAAGCCGCATGGCTGCTGGCCAGCAAGACCTTCAGCGGCGCGCACGGCATGGAAGTCACGGACGACATGATGCTGTCCATCGCCGCGCAGGCCAGCCTGCCCATCCTTGCCCTGGACACGGCCTGGTACGAAGGCTGGACGGAAATCATCCTGTATCCGGGAGACTTCCTGATCCCCCGCACGGAAGTCGAAGAAAGCGGCGTCGTCCACGAATACATGCAGGAAGCCTCCGGCGAAGCCTGGGACGGCGGCCCCGTCATTCTTTCATGGGAAGCCGCTTCCCTGTCCGGCGAAGCAGCCGGCATCAATGTCGTCATCCACGAGTTCGCCCACAAGCTGGACTGCCGCAGCGGCGAAGCCGACGGCATGCCGCACCTGGGGGGAACCAATATCAGGTACGGCCATTGGCGGCGCGTGCTGGAAGCCTCGTTCGACGCATTCGAACAGGCGCTGACCGCCGTGGAAGACGCCATTCCGCATGACGTGGATCCGGAGTCGCCCAAAGCAGCGCCATGGTACGACGCGCTGCCCATGGATCCCTACGCCGCGACGGATCCCGCCGAGTTCTTCGCCGTAAGTTCGGAAACCTTTTTCATCGACCCCGAGCCTCTGGCCGCGCAGCTTCCGGAATGGTATGCGCTGCTCTGCGCCTTCTACCGTCAGGATCCGATGCTGCGGCTTCCAGGGCAATAAAATCTGCTCAGCCGCACATCGTTTCACCCAGTGAAACATAATTGTATGGTACGGAACACGCTCCTAGAATAGACGCACATAACAGGTTTGTCGGCAGCAAAAAGGAATCCCGCAATGGAACCTACGGAACACTCCCAGGCCGTCGCGCACTCCCTGGGAACGAACCGGCCGAAATATGCGCTGCCGGCCGGCGCATGCGACAGCCACATGCATATTTTCGATCCGCGTTTTTCTCCCTCCGCGCACTGGCACCGCACACCGCCCGTCGCGGATGTCGAGACCTACCGGCGGCTGCAGCGGCGCCTGGGCACCTCCCGTACTGTCGTAGTCACGCCATCGACCTACGGCACGGACAATGCCTGCACGCTGGATGCCATCGCGCAACTGGGACGGCAGGCGCGCGGCGTGGCCGTCGTGGATGCCGGCGTCAGCCCCCAGGAACTGGATGAACTGGCCGCGGGCGGCATTTGCGGCCTGCGCGTGAATTTCGTCACTCCGCAATCCTGGGGAGAAACCACCAGCGGCATGCTGACGACGCTGGCGGGCAAAGTGGAGCGGCTGGGGTGGCACATTCAGATATTCGCGCATCCAGAGCAACTGCTTGCGCTGTCGCCGGTGCTGTGCTCCCTGCCGGTTCCCCTGGTGATAGACCACATGGGACGCATCGATCCCGCCGAAGGCGAATGCGGCGCGGCGTTTGACGCCATGCGCCGCCTGCTGGATCAAGGCAATACCTGGGTCAAGCTGTCCGGGGCCTATATGCGTTCCACGGTCGGCGAGCCCGGCTACACGGACATGCTGGCGCTGGGACGCGCTCTGGTCAGGCATGCGCCGGAGCGGCTCGTCTGGGGAAGCGACTGGCCTCACACCACCCAGCCGACCCTGAGCGTCAACGACGCGAATCTGCTCGACCTGCTTTACGCGTGGTGCGGAACCGAAGACACAGCACGCAGAATCCTGGTCGACAACCCGGCCGGCCTTTATCGCTTCTCCGATCTCGCCGCCTGAACCTTCATTCAAGGAAGTCACCGTGTATTTTCTTCACGCGCCCCAAATTCACGAGCTGGAGCTCTTCTCCAGCATGCCGGAATCGTTCCGCCGCCATGAGCGCAGCGCCTGGGCGGATGCCAACCGCGCAGGCGCCATTGCCGATTCCTTCCTGGAAGGGCCGGTTTTCGATGACGACGGCAATCTGTACGTATCCGATATTCCATGGGGACGCATCTTCCGTATCGATCCCAAGGGACATTGGACGCTGATAACGGAATACGACGGCGAGCCGAACGGCATGAAGTTCCTGGACGCCGGCACGATGCTGATCACGGACTACAAGAACGGCCTGATGCAACTGGACATCTCCAGCGGCCGGGTGTCGCCTTTTCTGGAGCGGCGCAACAGTGAACGCTTCAAAGGCGTGAACGATCTGGTGTTCGATAGCGAAGGCAATCTGTATTTCACGGACCAGGGACAAAGCGGCATGCACGACCCCACCGGCAGACTGTATCGCCTGCGGCCCGGCGGCCAGCTCGACATGCTGCTGAGCAACGTACCCAGCCCCAATGGCGTCGCGCTTTCACCGGACGGCAAAGTGCTCTATCTGGCCGTGACGCGCGGCAACTGCGTATGGCGGGTGCCTTTGCTGCCCGACGGCAGTGTTGCCAAGGTGGGGCAATTCTTTACCTCCTACGGCCCCAGCGGCCCCGATGGGCTCGCCGTCGATGCAGGCGGCCGCCTGCTGATCGCCAATCCAGGCCTGGGATACGTATGGGTGCTCAATCACCGTGCCGAGCCGGAACTGGTGCTGCGCGGCCCAACGGGAGCCTCCACCACCAACCTCGCATTCGGCGGGCCACAGCGCAAAGACCTGTTTGTGACAGACTCCACGAACGGCAACATCCTGCGCGCCAGCCTGGAGACGGCCGGCCTGAACATATTTCATGGCGCGCACTGATCTCCAGCGCGACCCGGCGCAAGCGCTGGTCTTCAAGCTTGCGCTTTGGCTCGCGGCGCGTCATTCCCGCTTGGTGGCGGGAGCCTCCTGCGCGAACCGCTCGGCCACGAAATCGATGAATACCCGCACCCTGGCAGGCAGATTCTGTCGGCTGGGATAGTACAGGAACAGATCAGCCGGCTCCAGCATGAATTCCGGCAACAGTATTTTCAGGCGCCGGGTCTCGACATAGCGGTTCAGGTCCCATTCCGAGCGGATCATGATGCCGTGTCCGTCCAGGGCCCAGCCCAGCGCGATATCGCCGTCGTTGCTGGTCATCGCCCCCCTGACCTTGAACACTTCCGTATGGTGGTTGCGCGTGAACCGCCAGATGCCGTGCGCCTCGTCGTTCTGGTTATGAATGATGCAGCGGTGATTCGCCAGCTCCGCCACGGTCGCAGGCTCGCCATGCCGCTTCAGGTACTTCGGCGACGCGCACAGGAATCGCCGGTTGCTCAGCAGGCGCCGCGCCACCAGGCGGCGGTCCGGCAGCGCGCCGAAGCGTATGGCCAGGTCGATATGGTTCGCGATCAGGTCCACCGGCTTGTCGCTGACCTGCAGATCCAGTTCGATATCGGGATACTTCTGCGCAAACGCCGAGGCCAATGAGGAAATGCGCCTGCGTCCGAACCCCAGGCTGGCGTTGATGCGCAACAGACCGCGCGGCTGATGCCGCTGATTGGAGACGGAGTCTTCCATTTCCTTGATATCGGCGAGGATCCGCGCCGCATGCGCCAGGAACAGCTCTCCCTCGCTGGTCAGGCTGATGCTGCGTGTGGTGCGGTTGGCCAGGCGCACCCCCAGGCGCTCCTCCATCAGCTGCAGCCGGCGCGTGGCGGCCGGCGGCGTAAGGTCCAGCTCGCGCGCGACGGCCGAAAGATTCTTGTGCCGCGCCAGCAGCACGAAGAAGGAAAGGTCGGAATCCATCAATCATTCATTTTTTCTGAATAGTGAATTGATTATAAATAAATAAATAAAACCGTCGCCATGGCTATGCTGTCGCCATCGACATGCCATCACCATTCGGACCGCTAAATGAAAATCCTCGAAATACGCGAAGCCACGCTTCCCATCAGTTCCTCCATCCGCAATGCCTATATTGATTTCAGCAAGATGACGCTCAGCCTGGTGGCCGTCATAACCGATGTCATCCGCAACGGCAAGCCCGTCGTCGGCTATGGTTTCAATTCGAACGGCCGCTACGGCCAGGGCAGCCTGATGCGCGAGCGCTTCATTCCCCGCATCCTGGAGGCGGACCCCGGCAGCCTGGTCAATGATGCGGGAGACAATCTGTGTCCCCACAGGATCTGGGACTGCATGTACACCAACGAGAAGCCGGGCGGCCACGGCGAGCGCTCCGTCGCCATCGGCACGATCGACATGGCCATCTGGGACGCCGTCGCCAAGATCGCCGACAAGCCGCTGTTCCAGCACCTGGCCGATGAATACGGCAACGGGCAGCCCAACCGCAAGGTATTCGTCTACGCCGCCGGCGGCTACTACTACCCCGGCCAGGACCATGAGAAGCTCAAGGACGAGATGCGCAGCTATCTTGATCGCGGCTATACCGTGGTCAAGAAGAAAATCGGCGGCGCATCGCTGGACGAGGACCTGCGCCGCATCGACTCGATCCTGAGCGTGCTCCAGGACGGACAGCGCCTGTGCGTGGACGCCAACGGCCGCTTCGACCTGGATACCGCCATCGCCTACGCCAAGGCGCTGTCGCAATACGATCTGTTCTGGTATGAAGAGCCCGGCGATCCGCTGGACTTCGAGCTGCAGGCTGCGCTGCGCAGCTACTACAAGAATCCGATGGCGACCGGGGAAAACCTGTTCTCCATGCAGGATGCGCGCAACTTGATCCGCTACGGCGGCATGCGCCCCGACCGCGACTGGCTGCAGTTCGACTGCGCGCTGAGCTACGGCCTGGTGGAATACCTGCGCACCATGGACATGCTGCGCGAGCACGGCTGGTCGCCTTCGCGCTGCGTTCCGCACGGCGGCCACCAGATGTCGCTGAACATAGCCGCGGGCCTGGGCCTGGGCGGCAACGAATCCTATCCCGACCTGTTCCAGCCCTTCGGCGGCTTCCCCGA
Source organism: Paracandidimonas soli (assembly GCF_004342005.1). Classification (GTDB taxonomy): domain Bacteria; phylum Pseudomonadota; class Gammaproteobacteria; order Burkholderiales; family Burkholderiaceae_B; genus Paracandidimonas; species Paracandidimonas soli. Next base: position 24,332 of record NZ_SMBX01000012.1, on the reverse strand, counting down.
TGGCGTCAAGGTGGAAAACAGCTACATCACCATGCCGGACCTGGTCGGCATCGGCTTCGAAGGCAAGGCCGACCTGTACCGGGAAATGCAGAAGCTGTCGGCCTGACGCTGTTTCCTCAATCCGCCGGAGCCGATATGCCACTGGACAAAAGCGCACGGAAACTCATCGAACTGATGCGGCAGCAGAACGGCCCACCGCTGGGCCAGGTTCCTGTCGAAATCTCGCGGGAGCTGTCGAACCGGCTGCGCGCCCAGCTGCAGCCGGACGCCCCCGCGCTGGCCCGCGTGGAGGATGGAACGATCGGCGATGGCCCGGACGCCGTTCCCTGTCGGCGCTACTGGCCCGATGATGCCCCGGATGAGCCGCTGCCCGCCATCGTGTTCTTGCACGGCGGCGGCTTCGTGCTTGGCGACCTGGACAGCCACGACGCTGTCTGCCGCCTGCTTTGCCAGGCATCCGGATGCGCCGTGGTCTCCCTCCACTACCGCAGGGCGCCGGAACACAAGTTTCCAGTGGCCGTCGCCGACGCATCGTATGCCGCGGAATGGATATACAGCCACGCTGCCCTGCTTGGCATCGACCCCCGCCGCATGGCGCTGGCGGGCGACAGCGCCGGAGCCAATCTGGCGACGGTCGTCTGCCTGGACCGGAAGGAGGAAGGCCTGCCGCCGTTCGCCCTGCAACTGCTGCTGTACCCGGTCACCGACCAGCACAATGAATACGAGAGCAAACAACGCTACGGCGAAGGTTTCCTCTTGACGCGGGCGGCCATCGATTTCTATGCCGAACAGTACTTCGCGCCAGGACAGGACCGGAGCGACTGGCGCGCATCCCCGCTGCTGCACGGGGACCTTTCCGGCCTGCCGGAAGCCCTGGTCATCACAGCCGGCTTCGATCCACTGGTCGACGAAGGCGAGGCCTACGCGCTGCGGCTGGCGCAGGCTGGCGTGCGCACCACGCTGCGGCGCTTCCCCGGACAAGTCCACGGTTTCGTCACGCGAGGCCGCATCATCCCGGAGGCGCTGGACGCCATACGGGAAATGGCGCTGCTGCTGCGCGCGCGCTTCGGACACGAATAACACGGGCGCCGAGCCCGGGCACGCATCCGCAACAAACCGAAGAACCACACAAAGGAGACAGGTATGGCACAAGACAGGACAAGCACGGGAAAACGGATCGGGCGCTGCCTGGCCGCATTGGCAATGGCGTGCAGTTGCGCGGCATGGGCGCAGGGGAGCTATCCCGCGCAAAAAGTGGAAATCGTCGTCCCATGGACGGCGGGGCAGGCGACCGACATTGCCGCGCGCGTCATGGCCGAGCATCTGTCCGGCAAGCTCGGCCAGGCATTCTTCGTTTCCAACAAGGCGGGTGCGGGCGGCGCCGTCGGCAGCATGCAAGTCGCCAGGTCGAAGAACGACGGCTATACCTTGCTGGCGGCCTCCACCGGCTCCGTCGTCGTCGCACCGCTGCTAACGGAAACCTCCTATACGGCAGGGGATTTCGCACCCGCCGCCATGATCGCAAAAAGCCCGTCCATCCTGATCACCGCGGCGGATTTTCCGGCGAAGAACATCGACGACCTAATCCGGCTGCTGAAGGACAATCCGGGAAAATACGCTTTCGCCTCGTCCGGCAGCGGCTCCGCCACCCATCTGATGGCGGAGGCATTCAATCTCGGCCATGGCATCCAGGCGACCCATGTCCCGTATAAAGGCAGCGCCGCGGCGCTGACCGACGTGCTGGCCGGCCGGGTGGCCTATATGTTCGATACCGTCGCATCCGTGTCCAGCCAGCTCGCCGCCGGGAAAGTGACCGCCTACGCCATTTCCTCGAAAGAGCGCAGCGCTTCGGTACCCGACATCCCGGCAATCGCCGAAGTGACTGAGCTCAAGGACTTCGATATAGCCTCCTGGATCGGCCTGATGGCGCCGAAAGGAGCATCGGAGCAGGACATGGCGGTGCTGGAAAAAGCGGCGCGCGATTACCTGGAAACACCCGAGGCCAAAGCCAAGTACCAGAACCTGGGCCTGAGCGTGAGTCCGATGAGCAATGCCGAATTCCAGGCCGTGGTCGAGCGCGAGGTGGCGCTGTACTCCGATCTGCTGGAAAAACTGGGCCTGAAGAAACAATAAGGCGAACGCATCGCCAAAAACGAACCCCGGGCCGACTATGCGTCGTCGGCCCGGGGTTCTTCATTCAGTGCGGAGCGCCCGGCCCCGCCCGCCGGTTACAGCCCTGCTGGGCGGACGTAGCCGGGGAAGGACTTGTCCAGCACTTCCTTGAAGAAGGGCGACTTGAATGCCGCGGCCAGATCCTTGGCCCACGGCTTTTCCGCGTCCTCCGCGCGCACGGCGACGACCTGCTGGTACTGCACTGGCGGCTCTTCCAGCACGATCGCGCTGGTCAAATCCAGGCCGGAGGCGATGGCGAAGTTGCCCGGCACGATGGAGAACTCCACATCGCCGACCGTGCGTGGCAGTTGCGCCGCCTCCACCGGCTGCAGCTTGATGTTCTTGGGATTTTCCGCGATGTCCCGCTCCGCGACCCGGAGAGGATCGACATCCTGCTTCATCTTGACGACCTGGTGCTGCTGCAGCAGTTGCAGGGCGCGCGCCAGATTGCTGGGATCATTGGGCAGGGTAAAGCGGTCGCCTTCCTTGACGTCGCCCAGGCTGGCGCGCGACTTGGAATAGATGCCCATGGGAGCCGTCGTGCTCTGCACCAGGTCGACCAGGTCCAGCTTCTGGTCAGCCTTGAAGCGGTTCAGGTAGGCGATGTGCTGGAACAGATTGGCGTCCAGGGATCCCTGCGCCAGGGCCAGGTTGGGCTGCACATAATCGTTGAACTCGACCAGGCGGACCTTGTAGCCGGCCTGTTCCAGCTGCGGAACAATGGCCAGCTTGAGCACGTCGTAGTTATAGCCGGCGGTGGCGCCGAATACCAGGTTCTTCTTGCCCGGATCGGCGGCCTGCGCGGCAACGCTGCCTATGGCCAGGGCGGCGGCAAGCGAACCAAGCAGGAGACGGCGGCGTAGTGTCAGCATGATGATGTTCCTTCGATGACTATGGGATTGGGAGAAAATCGGGGATGCGTTCAGCGCTTGTCCAGCTTGTGCGCCAAGGCATTGCCGCCAAACTGGATGATCTGGACCAGCACGATCAGCAGCGCCACGGTCAGCAGCATCACATCGGTCTGGAAACGGTAATAGCCGTAGCGGATGGCGAGATCGCCAATACCTCCGCCGCCAACCACGCCGGCGACGGCGGAATAGGACAGGAAGCTGACGGCCAGCACGGTCAGCGCAAGAACCAGGCCCGATCGCGCCTCTCTGATCAGCACGCGCCGGACGATCTGCAATTCCGACGCTCCCATGGCTTGGGCGGCTTCGATGACGCCCTTGGGCACCTCGCGCAGGCTTTGCTCGACCAGCCTTGCGAGATACGGAATGGCGGCGACCGACAGCGGCACGGACGCCGCCAGCGGCCCGATGGACGTGCCCACCAGGATGCGCGTGACAGGCACCAGCGCCACCAGCAGGATGATGAACGGGAATGAGCGCACAGTATTGACCAGCCAGCTGATGATCAGATAGGCCGTCCGGTTTTCCAGCGTCTGACCCGGTCCCATCTGGAACAGCAGCACCCCCAGCGGGCCGCCCAGCGAGATAGCGGCGGCCAGACCGATTCCCAGCATGAGGAAAGTCTGGCCAATGGCAAGCCAGAGTTCGGGCAGAATAGCAATAAGATTTTCAGACATGATCAGACAGCTTCCCTTGAGGACGCGGCGCGCTCTTCGATATTCGCATCGTAGGCCTTCAGCAGTTCCGCGCGCCGGCGCTCCTGCTCGAGTTCCCTGCCGAGCACGCTGATGCGGCGGCCCGCATGGTCGTCGACATCGAACTGTTCGACCAGTTGCCCCTGCTCCAGGACAGCCACCCGCGTGCACAGCGCATGCACCACGGACAGCTCATGCGTCACGATGACGATGGTCACGCCGAGCTGCCGGTTGATGTCGAGCAGCGTCTCCAGAACGGAGCGCGTCGTTTCCGCATCCAGCGCGGACGTGGGTTCGTCGCACAGCAGCACTTTGGGACGCGGCGCAAGCGCCCTGGCGATGGCCACGCGCTGTTTCTGCCCTCCGGACAATTGCGCGGGGTAGTGGTGTGTCTTGTCGGTCAGCCCCACCAGCGCCAGGCACTCGTGCACGCGCGCATCCAGCTCCACCTTGCCGAACCTGCCATGCAATGTCAGCGGAAACGCCACGTTATCGAACACCGTGGCGTTCTGCAGCAGGTTGAACTGCTGGAAAATCATGCCGATGTCCTGGCGCGCCATGCGCAACTGGCGCTTGGAAAGGCGCGTCAGGTCCTGGCCATCGAGCATGACCCGGCCCGAGTCCGGCCGCTCTAGCAGATTGATCATGCGCAGCAAGGTGGACTTGCCCGCGCCGCTTTTGCCGATCAGGCCGAAGATCTGCCCTTGCGCGACATCCAGCGACAAAGGGCAGACCGCATTGAAGCTGCCGCCGCCAGGCAATGGGAACGTCTTGCTGACCGCCTCCAGCCGAATCAGTGGCGGCAGGCCAGGCATGGTTGGTGAATGCATGATGTAGAACGAAATGGCGCGCGCCATTCCGGGAAGCTATCGATGGGCCGGAAAGTATAGCGGCTTAGTATCTCACCGGATACTTATGCGGGTAACGAATATATCGTTTTCTTTATATACCAAAAAGAAATATAAAATCAACGGCTCCTTTCTGTCGGCACCAGATCGAATCCGCGTTCCCGCTTGACATGGATTCAATCCAACATGTAGCATGTCCAACAAGTAAAGAGGAGACAAATCATAATGCAGCCATTGGAGCGTTTCACCGTTCTGGACCTGACCCAGGTCCGCTCCGGCCCCGCCGCCGTCAGGCAATTCGCGGATTGGGGCGCAAACGTCATCAAGATCGAACAGCCCAAAGAGGGCGCGGACGACAAGCCCGGCGGATCGGCCCAGTTCGCCGATTACCAGAACACGCACCGGAACAAGAAAAGCATCACCCTGAACCTGAAGTCGGAGCACGGCCTCGCCCTGTTCTACGAACTGGTCAAGACAGCCGATGTGGTCGTGGAAAACTATCGCCCCAACGTCAAGAAGAAGCTGAAGATCGACTACGACACGCTCAAGGAAATCAATCCGCGCATCGTCTGCGCCAGTATTTCCGGATTCGGGCAGGACGGTCCCTACAGCACCCGACCGGGCCTGGACCAGATCGCCCAGGGGATCGGCGGCCTCATGTCGGTCACGGGAGAGCCCGGGCGCGGGCCGATGCGCGCCGGGATACCGGTTGCCGACCTGTCCGCCGGGCTGTTCTGCGCCATCGGCATCCTGATCGCCCTGCTGGAGCGCGAGCAATCCGGCCAGGGCCAGTGGGTGCATACCTCCCTGCTGCAGTCCCAGGTCTGGATGATGGACTTCCAGGCCATGCGATGGTTGATGAACAAGGAAGTGCCGGGACAAAGCGGCAACGACCACCCCACCAGCAGCCCGACGGGCGTATTCCCCACCGCGGACGGCCACATGAACATCGCCGCCATGGGCAACGACATTTTTGCCCGCCTGTGCAAGGTGATAGAGGCGGAAGACCTGATCGACGATCCGCGCTTCCTGACCGTCCCTCTTCGCGGGAAGAACCGCCCTGCGCTCAATCAGCGCATCGCGGAAAGGACCCGTACCCGTCCTACCCAGGAATGGATCGACCTGCTGAACGAGAGCGGCGTGCCCTGTGGCCCCATCCTCGCCATGGACGAGACATTCGCCAACGAGCAGGTCAGGCACCTGGAAATGGCGACGCCGCTGGATCATCCCAAGCTCGGGGAAATCCAGGTCGTGGGCCAGGCCATCAAGTTCAGCCGATCCAGGTTCGAAAAGCCGATCCATGCGCCGGAACGCGGCGAGCACAACGACGAGGTCTATGGCTCGCTGGGCCTGTCGGCCGAGAAAATCGCCCAGCTAAAATCAGAGGGAATCATATAACCGAGCGATCAATGCCATGTTCGAACCGTTCCTCAAGCCCGTCAATATGCCCGACGCCATCGCCCAGCAGATTCGCCAGAAAATCCTGGCACACGAATTTGCCGAGGGCAGCAAGCTGCCGTCAGAGCATGAGTTCTCGCAGATGTTCGGCGTCAGCAGAAATGTCGTGCGCGAGGCGGTCGCCAGGCTGAAGCTCAGCGGGCTGCTGGAAACCCGCCGGGGGATCGGAACCTTCATATCCACGGATCTGAACGCCGCCAACTTCCAGGTTCATGTCGACGATCTGCTGGACTTCGATCAGCTGAAGCATATTTTCCAGTTGCGCATCGAGATCGAAGCCGGCGCCGCCGCGCTTGCCGCGGAAAACCGCACGGAAGAGCAATTGCAGGCATTGAAGCAGGCGCTGGAGGACACGACCGGGACCGACCAGGACTGGGAACAGGGCGCGAAAGCCGCCTACCACTTCCACCAATGCGTCGTGGCATGCGCGCAGAACCCTTATTTCGACCAGTTGTACCGGCACCTGAGCTCCGTGCTGAGCAAGGCGGTCCGGACCTTGCGCAAGAAATCGACGGGAACCGAGCGCATAGGACAAGTGCACCAGGAGCACATCCGGATATTCCGGGCGATCCGGGACAAGGACGCCATGGTGGCAAGGCTCGCCATGCGGGAACACCTGAACAATGGCTTTGCCAGATATGGACTGCTGAATCAACGGAGAGACAATGAGTAAGACACTCATCCAGGAACTGACGACCGAACACCTGACCATAGAACAATCCGGCCATACCGGATGGATCACATTCAACGACCCCGCAAGGCACAACGCCGTATCGCTGGCCATGTGGGAAGGCATTCCCCCCGCGCTGGCGCGGTTCGAGAGCGATGACGACATCCGCAGCGTCGTCGTCACCGGAGCCGGCGGCAAGGCCTTCGTCAGCGGGGCCAACATCTCCCAATTCGACAAGCTGCGCACCGGCCGCGACGCCGTCGAGCACTACGAACAGGCGGCCGAAGGCGCCCAGCTTGCGCTGCAGAACTTTCCCAAACCGCTGATCGCGCGTATCGACGGCTATTGCATCGGCGGAGGAATGAACATCGCGCTGTGCTGCGACATCCGCTTCGCCAGTGAGCCCTCGTCCATGTCGATCCCGGCCGCCCGCCTGGGACTGGGCTATCGGTTTTCCGCAATACAGAACCTGGTACGCGCCGTCGGCGCCGCCAATGCCCTGGACATCTTCCTCAGCGCGGAACGCTACAGCGCGGCGCGCGCGAAAGAGCTGGGCCTGGTCCAGTACGTCGTGCCGAAGGAAGAGCTGGACCAGGCGCTTGCCGGCTACCTGGAAAAGATCAATGCCAACGCCCCGCTGACCATGGCGGCGGGCAAGAACATGATCAAGCTGCTGACCGACCGCACTGCGGACATCGACATGCAAGAGATGAAGCGACTGGTCATCCAGTGCTTCGAAAGCGCCGACTACAAGGAAGGCAAGCTGGCGTTCGCCGAAAAACGGCAACCCGTATTCACAGGCAAATAGAAAACAATGCCCCCACGCCGCGCTTTTTGCGGAGAGCCGTCCGGCGGCAAAAGATTCAACCCAACAAGGAGACAAACCCCATGAAAACCAAAGCCATACTGGCCGGCCTTCTGGTCGCCGCCAGCGCTCAAGCTTACGCCGCATATCCCGAGCAGCCCATCAAGATCGTGGTCGGCTACGCCGCCGGCGGCACCACAGATTTGCTGGCTCGCGCGCTGGGCGAACAGTTGTCGACCGAGCTGAATGTGCCCGTCGTCATCGAAAACAAGGCGGGAGCGGCAGGCAGTATCGCCGCCGCCGACGTGGAAAAAAGCAAGCCGGACGGCTATACGGTATTCGTCACCACGGTATCCAGCCACGGCATGAACCCGGCGCTGTACAGCACGCTCAACTACGACCCTATCGGAGGCTTCGAACCTATCTCCATGCTGGCGTCCATTCCCCTGGTGCTGATTACCGACCCTAAGCTGGAACTCAAAACCGTCGATGATCTGGTCGCCAAGATCAAGGCCAACCCTGGAGCCTACAACTACTCATCGAGCGGCAACGGCTCGCCGCCCCATATCGCCGCCGCCATTTTCGCCGACATGGCGGACCTGAAGCTGGAGCATGTCCCCTATCGCGGCGGCGCGCTGGCCAACACCGCCGTCATCGCAGGAGACGTGCAGTTCAGCTTCGCCACGCTGCCGGCGGCGCTTCCCCAGGTCAAGGGCGGCAAGCTGACCGCGCTCGCAGTGACGACCAAGGAACGTTCCCCCGAACTTCCGGACGTTCCCGCAGTCAGCGAGAACGCGTCCTTCCCGGGCTACGAAATCAATACCTGGAATGCGCTGCTTGCGCCCAAGGGCACCCCGCCTGAGATCATCGCCAAGCTGAACGCCGCCGTGGTCAAAGTCATGAATGCGGAAAAACTCCAGCAGCGCTTCCGCCAGGAAGGCGCAATCCCGCAAAGCAGCACGCCGGAAGAACTCTGGACCTTCGTGAAGGGAGAAATCAAGCGCTGGGATACCGTAGTGCGCAAGCTGGACATCCGCATCAACTGATCGGATCGTGATGCTTTGACATCCTCCCCTTCCTCAACCTGCGGCTGCCGCTTGCGCGCAAAGGAAGGGGATTACTACGGCGCCCAGGCGCGGCATTGAGCCGCCCCTGAGTCGCTTCGGCGGATTCCTGCTGCTGGCGACCTTGCTGCATCACTCACTTCACAGGCGAACCGGGCGTGTCCCGCCCTTCCTTCTCCAACTGCCGGGAAATATACGCGCTGGCCTCCGTCACGTCCCGGCGGATGCTTTCCGCCACTTTGGCGGGATCCCCCTTACGCAGCCATTCCACCGCTTCGCCGTGATAGTCGCGGCGCTTCAGGTTGGGCACATAGTCGCTGAGCACGGCATTGAGCGCGGGGCCGCAGCGCAGCCACAGCGTTTCCGTGATGTCCAGGACGACATCCATGCGGGCGTGAGCGTAGAGGGAAAAATGAAAGCGCCGATGCATGTCGAGATACGTGTTCTTGTTGGGGCGGTCGATGGCTTCGCGCATTTTTTCCACGATCTGCTGCAACAAGCCGATCTCGTCCGGATCGATATGACGCGCGGCCGCTTCCGCAAGACGTGACTCCAGGTCCGCGCGCAGCAGCATCAACTGGCGGAACTGCTCCGCATCCAGCCGGGGCACGGTCGCCCCTCCCTTCTGCCCCCCCGGTCCGCGATCCAGCACACGCTCCGCGATCAGGTGATTGATGGCGTCGCGCACCGGCGTCAGGCTGATCTGCAGGTCAGCCGCGACATCCCGCAGGACAAGCCGCTCTCCCGGCTGGAATCTTCCCGACAGCAACGCCTGCTTCAACGACTGGTAGGCCAGGTCGGACAGATTGTTCTTTTCTACAGGCAACAGGAAGCGCGGCATGGGGAAACACGAAATCAAGGGGATTGACGCATCTTACCGGACGGCCTCTCTTCATTCAATCTTCATTATTTGTTGTTTGTTATAACAAACTAGGATAGAATTTTTTCGCAGCACCAAGATGTCCAGCAAACGCGTCACACAAAACCACTCTCAGGAGACATGACATGCGACAAAGGCATTTTGCAGCACTAGCCCTGGCAGCCCTGCTGCCGTTTGCGGCTCCCGCCAGCGGCAAGGACTTCCCCCAGCGAGACATACAGTTCATCATTCCCTGGAATGCCGGCGGCTCGAACGACATCGCCGCCCGGCAGCTGCAGAACATCATGCAGAAGCAGGCCGGCGTCAGCCTCATCGTGGAGAACCTGCCCGGCGCCACGGGCTCTATCGGCATGACGCGCGTCGCGCGTTCCGCCCCGGACGGCTATACGGTGGGGATGGGAACCAGCTCCACCCTCGCGCAGATCGCCCAGAAGCTGACGGACCTCCAGAACAGCCAGTTCACGCCCATTGCGCGGGTATCCGTCGATCCCCTGATTCTCGTCGTCCACCAGCAGAATCCGGCCAGGAACCTACAGGAATTCCTGGCGAACATGAAGCAGAAACCCGTGTCCATCGGCACGCCGGGCACCAATAACCTGAACCATATCTTTGCCGAGATGACCGCGCAGGCCGCCGGCACCTCCTACATCCATGTCCCGTACACAGGCGGCGCCAAAGTCATCACGGACCTCGCCGGCAACCAGATCCAGGCCGCCGTTCTCAAGCCCTCCGAGAGCAAGGGACAGATCGACGCAGGCAACGTACGTCCGCTCGGCGTCTTCGCCAACGAAAGACTGGAGATCATGCCCGACATTCCGACCTTCAAAGAGCTGGGGCATGACGTATTCCCCTACGGGCCGCTGGTGCAGATGGCCTACGTGGTCGCCCCGGCAGGCCTGCCCCAGATGGAGCGCGACCGCCTGATCACGCTGTTCTCCAATGCCATCGAAAGCCCCGAATTCAAGGACTTCGCCGACAAGAACGGCGTCGTGATCAGCCCCCTGAAGGGCGACGAGCTGACGAAGGAGATCGACGGCGTGCAGAACACGCTCAACAGCGTCGCCACACGCATCTTTGAAAAGGCAGAAGGAAAGAAACCATGAGCATCATTCGCAAAGTCACCTGCCATGCCGTCTCCGCCCCGATCGCGCGGCCATTCACCTCGTCCAGGGGATGGCTCTACAAGACGCGCGGCTCATGCATCGTCGAGATCGAGACGCAGGACGGCATCGTGGGCTGGGGCGAATGCTACGGGCCCGCCCATGTCGCCAAGGCCTTCATCGATACGCAGTTCGGTCCCCGGATCATCGGCCGCGACGCCTTCGATGTCGAAGTGATATGGGAGGACCTGTACAACCGCATCAAGGACTACGGCTCCAGCGGCATGGCGATCGCCGCCATCAGCGGCATCGACATCGCCCTGTGGGACATCATCGGCAAGTCCTGCGGCAAGCCGGTGCACAAGCTGATCGGCGGCGCCTACCGGGATACGGTGCAGGCCTATGCGACCGGCCTGTACTTCATCGACATGGACCGGCTGATCGAAGAGGCAGTGGAGGAGGCGCAAGGCTATGTCGAAGACGGCTTCACCGCGGTCAAGATGAAAATCGGCCTGGGCTCGCCGAAGCTGGACATCGCCCGCGTCGCAGCCGTGCGCAAGGCCATCGGCGACGATATCCGGCTCATGGTAGACGCCAACCATTGCTTCTCCGTGCCCGCCGCCATACGCCTGGGGAGAGAGCTCGAGCAACTGAACGTGGAATGGTTCGAGGAGCCCATATCGCCGGAGGACCTCGACGGCTACGTGGAAGTGAGCCGCGCGCTGGACATGGCGGTCGCCGGGGGAGAGAACGAGTACACGCGCTGGGGGTTCAGGGATATCGTGGCGCGCAAGGCCATGGACATCGTCCAGCCTGACGTCTGCGCCGCAGGCGGCCTGAGCGAATGCAGGAAGATCGCCACCCTCGCCATCGCCCACGGCGTCGAGTGCGTGCCGCACGCCTGGGGATCGATCATCGGCGTCGCCGCCACCCTGCACTTCATCGCCGCCCTGCCCGACCAGCCTCCCAGCTTCCGTCCCATGCCTCCCCTGTTCGAATTCGAACAATGCGAAAATCCGTTCAGGGACGATCTGGGCATGGAGCCCATCGTGCAGGAACGCGGCATCGTCGCCATCCCCACGGGTCCCGGTCTTGGCATAGACATCAACCGCAAGGTACTGGAAAAATACACGACATGAGGTCCTGACGCCATGCGTTTCGTTACCTTCGCGCATCAGGGAAGGATTTCCGCCGGCATCCTGCTCGACGGCGATGATCCGGGGCCGGCGATGCTGATCGACGGGTCCCACCCTTCCCGGCCCGCGCCATTGCAGGCCCTGGCGCCGACCATGATGGACTGGATATCCCATGGTCTGGCGCCGCTTTCCCAAGCCATCCGGAACGCGGAAATATCGCCGGCATGCCTGCTGCGCCAGCAGGACGTGCGCCTGCTTGCTCCGCTGCCCGATGCGGGCAAGATCGTGGGAGCGGCCTTCAATTACCGCGACGGCCTGGCCGCCTCCGGCCGCGCAGCTCCGGAGGCTCCCGTTACGTTCGTCAGGTCGCGGACCACCATCATCGGGCCGGACGAACCCATCACGATCCACGAAGGGCACGAAATCACCTACGAGGCCGAGCTGGCCGCCGTCATCGGCAGGCCTGCGCTGAACTGTTCCCGCGAACAGGCCATGCCGCACGTTTGCGGCTACACCCTGTTCAACGACGTCAGCTATGCGGACATGGTGCGCCGTGACGGCAACTTCGTCAGGGGAAAGAACCAGCCTGCCAGCGGACCGCTGGGTCCATGGATCGTATCTTCCGACGATGTGGACGATCCTCACGGCCTGGCCATTTCCCTGTCCGTGGACGGCAGGCAGCTGCAGTCCTCCTCGACCAACGAGATGCTGTTTCGCATCGACGAACTGATCGCGTTCATTTCCACCCGGATGCCGCTGGATACGGGCGATATCATCGCCACGGGCACGCCAGCGGGCGTCGCCTCCAACCACTCGCCGCCCGCCTGGCTGCAGCCAGGACAAACTGTCATACTGAGCATCCCCGGCTTCGGCAAGCTCGGCAATCCCGTCACCAGGATAGGCGCATGAACAACTCCCGTCCCCAGGTTCTACTGACCAATCCCATCCACGAACAAGAGCACCTGCGGCTGGCGCAAGCAGCAGACGTCACGGTCGCGCCGGATACGCAGCCGGATACGCTGCGTCGGCTGATCCGGGACGCCCAAGTGCTGATCGTGCGCTCGAAATTGCCCGACGACATCTTCCAGCACCAGCAGCAGTTGCGTGGCGTCATCCGGCATGGCGTCGGGCTGGACATGATCCCCATGGCGCAGGCTTGCGCGCACCGCATTCCCGTTGCGAACATTCCCGGCTCCAACACCGCATCCGTCGTCGAATACTGCGTGGCCGCCATGCTGCATTTCAATCGCCGCCTGCCCCGGATGCTGCTGGACGACCCCTCCCGCGACTGGGCCGAGGCGCGCCGATGCGCGGATCAGGCGCGGGAAATCAACGGGCTGACGCTGGGAATCGTAGGCGTGGGGACCATCGGCCGCGCGCTGGCCTCCGTCGCCCAGGCGCTCGGCATGCACGTACTGGGGCTGACGCGCAGGCCCGAAACCCTGCCCGAGGGAGTAGCGGCCGCCGACAAGACGCAGCTCTTTCGCCAATCGGACATCGTGGTGCTCTCATGCCCCCTGACCGACGAGACCCGGGGGCTCGTGGATGCATCCGCGCTGGCGTGCATGAAACCGGATGCATTGCTGATCAACGTGGCTCGGGGCCCCGTCGTCGACACCAACGCCCTGCTGACCGCATTGCGGGAAAAGCGCCTTAGAGGCGCCATGCTGGACGTGCACGACCAGCAGCCCATTCCGGAAGGGCTTTATCCCAAGGGACTGGAACACCTGTTTCTGACGCCCCATGTCGCCGCCATTACGCAATCCAGCATGCAGCGGATGAGCCGCGGCGCGGTCGACGAAGCTCTTCGCCTGCTCGACGGCCAGCGCTTCCTCAACCTGGTCAATCCTGAAATCTACCAGCCATAAATCTGTGGAGGCCGCATGAAAATCACGCAAATCAAGGCATTTCCCATTTCGTTCCCCGTTCCCGCGGACAAGTCGGTCACGCTGGGAATCGGCCGAAGCGTCAAGCGCGATGCCGTCCTGGTGCGCGTGGAAACCGACGGCGGCCTGACCGGATGGGGAGAAGCCCATCACGGCCGCTGCCCCGGCGCAATCGCCAAGCTCATCGACACGACCTTGCGCGAGCTGGTGCTCGGGCGCGATGCGCTGGACGTCAACGGCATCGGCTCCCATGTGTACCAGATGCAGATCGGCAGCCACGGGATGGGAGCTGCGGCGGCCCTGGCCCTGAGCGGGCTCGATCTCGCCCTGTGGGACATCCGCTGCCAGGCGGCCAGCATGCCCCTGCATGTCATGCTCGGCGGCAGAAACAAGCCGGTCAAGGCATACGCGGGCGGCATTTCCCTGGGCTGGCAGGCGCCCGACTCCCTGGCGGAAGAGGCCAAAGGCCATGTCGAGCAAGGCTATCGCGCGGTGAAGCTGCGCATGGGCGATACGGTTGCGAACGATATCGCCCGCGCATCCGCCGTTCGCCGGGCGCTCGGCGACAGCATCGACATCCTGGTGGACGCCAATACCCGCTACACCCTGGATGACGTGCGCCGCATCATGCCCGCATACGACGAACTGGGCATAGGCTGGCTGGAAGAGCCCTTTCCCGCGCACGACCTGGGCCTGTACGTCCGCGCCGCCCGGCTGGGACGCACTCCCCTCGCCGCTGGGGAAAACCACTACACGCGCTACGAATTCGAACCCCTGATCGCCTCCGAGTCCGTCGGCTTCGTCCAGCCCGATCTCTCCAAGACGGGCGGCATCACCGAATCCCTGAAAATCGCCGCGCTTGCCGGCGCGAGAAGATTGAGCGTCAACCCCCATACATCCGCCACCGCCATCAATATGGCGACATCCATCAGCTTCTTGTGCGGCATCGACAATCCCGGCTATTTCGAGGCGGATCTGACACTTTACAATCCTTTTCGCGACAATATGACCGATATGCCGCCTTATCGAGTCGATACCAACGGCTGCGTGCAGGCGCTGGACGGCGTCGGCATCGGCCTGAAAGTCGACGAAGCGTTCATTGCGACGCACCCTCTGATCGAAGGCCCATGCTACGTCTGATCGCCAGCGGTATCCGGATATCGCCGGCCCTCGGAAACTCGCTATATCCATATACATATAAACGCTGAGCTTATGTATCCCCGCCCGGGATGTCCCCTTCGCCACCAGCAGGGGCGCCGCATTCGGCCGCGCACCGATCCAGAGCGGAAACCGGCTATCCGGGCAGAACCGCACTTTACTTCCGGACGGCAGGAATATATTCTCTATGGCTTCATCGCCCGAGTTACCGGGCGATACATCGCGCTACCGTCGGACCATCCTCGGCATGCGTGCAGTCCGAGTTGGGTTATCCGAGGTTTTCCGATGTCACTACGTCCTTTTCCCGAAGCAATCGAAACGCACCTGTCCGAAATTCTTCCCACGTTGACGGAAACGCGCCACGATATACACCGCCACCCGGAAATCGGCTTCAAGGAAGTGCGTACCGCCGGCATCGTCGCCAAGCGGCTGCGCGAACTGGGCCTCGAAGTCACGGAAAACATCGGCACGACCGGCGTCGTCGGCACGCTGCGCTCCGGCTCCGGCACACGGGCCATCGGCTTTCGCGCCGACATGGACGCGTTGGCCATGAACGAGGCGACCGGGCTGCCCTACGCTTCCGGCACCCCCTGTATGATGCACGGCTGCGGCCACGACGGCCACACGGCCATGCTGCTCGGCGCGGCGGAAGTGCTGGCGAAGAACCCGGTGTTTTCGGGCACCATTCATTTCATCTTCCAGCCTGCGGAAGAAGGACTCGGCGGCGCACCCGCCATGATGCGCGACGGCCTGTTCGAGCGCTTTCCCATGGACGCCGTCTACGGCCTGCACAACAAGCCCAACCTGCCGGAAGGCTCATTCAACGTCACCATAGGCGCCATGCTCGCCGCCGCAGATACGTTCACCGTCGTCTTCGGCGGCCAAGGCGGCCATGGCGGATCCGGCGCCTACATGTCGATCGATCCGACGATGGCGGCAGCGCAATTCGTCACGAACCTGCAGGCCATCATCGGCCGCAATATTTCCCCGTTCGACCAGGGAGTCATCAGCGTCGGCCACATCGGCGGCGGCAACTACGATGCGCCTAATGTGATTCCCTCCAGCGTTACCATACGCGGTACGGTGCGCAGCTTCGCGCCGGCAACGCGCGACCTGCTGGAACGCAGGCTCAACGAAGTGGCGCGCGCGGCCGCCGACGCATTCGGCACCACGCTGGAAGTCAAGTACGAGCGCCTGTTCCCTTCTCTGCACAATCCGGAAAAAAGCACCAACAAGGTTCTTGCCGCTCTGCGCGAGCGCTTCGGCGATGCTCGCGTCAATGACAAAATGCAGCCCGTGGGCGGCGCCGAGGACTTCGCCTACATGCTTGAAAAGTCCGATGGCTGTTTCTTCTTCCTCGGCGCCGGCAACGGGCCGGCGCTGCACTCCGATCGCTACGACTTCAACGACAGGATCATCGCCGATGGTGTGCGCTACTGGGTGACCATCGCGCAGACGGAACTCGCGGCCTGAAACACGGCAACCGTAGACGAAACCAGGAGACGCCCCCTTGAAAATTGCAATAGCGGGTTTCCAGCATGAAACCAACAGCTTCGCCGACTCGGTAGCCGCCCGCCGCGACTTCGACCGACCAGGCGGCTGGCCGCCCTTCTGTACCGGCGCGGAGATGGCCCGCATCATTTCCGCCTCGGGCACGCCCGCCGCCGGCGCCATGGCCGAGGCCAGCGCCGCATCGGTCGAAATCGAACCTCTGCTGTGGTGCATCGGCCTGCCGTCCGGCCCGGTCGAAGATGCGGCGTTCGAAGACATTGCGGACGACATCTGCGCTCGTTTTCGCGCCGCGCTCGATGCCGGCATCGATGCGCTCTATCTCGATCTGCATGGCGCGATGGCCACGCCCTCCCTGCCGGATGCCGAAGGCGAGCTGCTCGCCCGGCTGCGCCGGATCGCGCCCGCGCCGTTTCCCATTGCCGCGTCCTTCGATCTGCACGGCAATATTTCCGAATCCATGGTGCGCGACTGCACTTTGCTCGATTGCTATCGCACCTACCCTCATATCGACCTGAAGGACACAGGCGCACGCGTCATGCGCCGGCTGATCTCGCTGCTGAGCGGAACACCCGCGCCAGTCCTGGCCTATCGGGCCGTGCCTTATCTCGCATCGATCAATGACCAATGCACGTTCTCCGAGCCGACTCGCGGCCTGCTGGCATTCGCCCGGCAGATGGAGGACGGAGAAAAAGTCGAATGCGTCAGCCAGTTCTTCGGCTTTCCGCTGGCGGACGTCCCGGATTCCGGACCCTCCATCATCGTGCAGGGCCATGACGGAGCCGCCGTGGAAGCCGCCGCCGACGCCATGCTCGCGCAATGGATCGCCGCCGAACCGCAATTCGCCACCCGCCTTCTTTCGGCCCACGAAGCGGTGGCGCAAGCCATGCGGCTTTGCGCCGCCGGCGGCGCTGGCCCCGTCGTGATCGCCGATACGCAGGACAACCCTGGCGGAGGCGGAACCGGCGATACCACCGGCATGCTGCGCGCCCTGCTCGACGGCGGCGCGAAAGGCGCGGTACTGGTCCATATCGCCGACGCCCAGGCCTCGGAGGCCGCGCACGCGGCCGGCGAAGGCGCGTTGCTGGACCTGGCTATCGGCGCGGGACAGTCGGCGCAATACGGCGCTCCCGTCGAAGGGCCATGGCGCATACTGAAGCTCGGCAGCGGCAGCTTTACCGGCATCGGCCCCATGTACAAAGGCAACCCTATCGCTCTGGGCCCCGTCGCCCTTCTCGAGCGCGATGGAGTAAAAGTCATCGTGGCTCCTCGCAAAATGCAGGCATCCGAGCCGGGCCTCCTGCTGCACCTGGGACTCGCTCCCGAAGCATTACCGATACTGGTCGTCAAAAGCTCGGTGCATTTCCGCGGCGCCTACCAGCAGATGGCACGCGCCATCCTGCCGGCCATCGCGCCCGGCGCCGTCGAAGCCGACCTGCTCCGCCTTCCGTACCGCCGCGCGTTGCGCAAGCCCGCGCGCACTGATTCACTTCAAGCCTAGAGGTCACATAGCTTATGAAACTCCATCATATCCCCCGCATGCTCGGCCTTTGCGCCGCCCTGTCAGCCGCCTCGCTACTGTCCGTTCCGGCTGCCGTCGCCGGCCCGGCGGACAAGTCCATCACCATAGGCATGGGGGAAGACTTCCCCACGCTGGACGGCTACATCAACACTTCCCGCGACGGCGTCGTGATCACCATGCACATCTACGACATGCTGATCTACCGCAATCCCAAGACCTTCGAGTACGAGCCGCTGCTGGCAACCTCATGGAAGCGCATCGACGACAAGACGCTGGAATTCAAGCTGCGCGAAGGCGTCACCTTCCATGACGGCTCGCCTCTGACCGCCGAAGACGTAGCCTTCACCTACAACTACTGGGCCAAGCCGGAGAACGGCGCACGCTCGCAGGTCACCGTCTCGTGGATAGACCACGCCGAAGTCGTGGACGACCATACGGTGCGCGTCATCGCAAAGGCGGCCGCCCCCGCGGCGCTCGAATTCGTCGCCGGCTCACTGCCGATCTACCCGTCCGACTACTTCCAGTCGGTCGGCGCGAAGGCATTCGGCCAGAAGCCCATCGGCGCCGGCCCCTACAAGGTGGAATCCAACAGCGACGGCATCGTGAAGCTGGTCGCCTACGAAGGCTATTACAAGGGCGGAGCCAAGCGCACGCCTTCCATCACCACCGTCAACTGGCGCATCATCCCAGATACCGCCACTCGCATCGCCGAAGTCATCGGCGGCGGCGTGGACTGGGTGTGGAACGTTCCCTCCGATCAGGTAGAGCAGCTCAAAGCCGTGCCGACGCTGGATGTCGCGCTGGCATCGACCATGCGCATCTCTATGGTCGCGCTGGACGCGGCGGGCCGCACTGGCGATACGCCTCTCAAGGACGTCCGCGTGCGCCAGGCCATCAATCACGCCATCGACCGCAAGACCATCGTGGAGAACCTGGTCGGCGGCGACGGCGAAATCATCAACGCGCCGTGCCACCCGGTACAGTTCGGCTGCGACCAGTCCGCCGCCGTGGTCTACGACTACAACCCCGAGAAGGCCAAGGCACTGCTGGCGGAAGCCGGCTACGCGAACGGGTTCTCGACCACCCTGGGCAGCTACCGGGACCGCGCCCGCGCCGAAGCGGTGCAGTCCTACCTGGCCGCCGTCGGCATCAAGGCCGAGCTGGAAATGCGCCAGGCAAGCCCTTCCTTCTCCAGCTGGCGCGAAGGCAAGATGCCGCTCTGGTACGGCGACTGGGGCTCGTTCTCGCTGGCCGACAGCTCAGCTTCCATGGGCAATATGTTCGACGGCTCGAACAACGACGGCGCTCGGGACGAGAAGGTGATCGAGCTGGTCAAGGCGGCCTCGTCGGTGATGGATCCCGACGAACGCAAGAAAAAGTATTCCGAAGCGATCGGTCTCATCACCAAGCAGGCCTACTGGGTGCCCATGCACACGATCGTGATGGGATACGCCTACACCAACACCCTGGACTTCAAGCCCACGCTGGACGAACTGCCGCGCTTCTACGACGCCAGCTGGAAATAGGCCCAGCCAGGGCCAGCCCGCCGCTCCGGCGCGCGGGCTGGCCGGCGTCGCCTGCATCGCGGGCTTTTGCTTTTCATAAACGGCAAGATACATGCTGACCTATCTACTGAGACGGGCGACGATGGCCATCGTGGTAATGATCGTCGTTTCGATCATTTGCTTCATATTGAGCAACGTCGCCTCCGACCCAGCCGTGGGCATTGCCGGCCCGCAGGCGACGGATGCCGACCTGGAGCTCATCCGCAAGACCTATGGCTTCGACCGTCCGCTGCCGGTGCGCTACGTCGAATACATCGGCAATCTCCTGCAGGGCGATTTCGGCACCTCCTACCTTGCCCGGAGACCGGCGCTGGAAATGATCGTGGAGCGCCTGCCCGTAACCGCCCTGCTCGCAGTACTATCGATGCTGCTCGCGCTGGCCATCGCCCTGCCGCTCGGCTGCGCCGCCGCCCTGCGCCCCAACACGATCATCGATCGCTTCGCCCAGACTCTCGCGGTGGCCGGCCAGGCCATTCCGAACTTCTGGGCCGGCCTGCTGCTGATCATCGTCTTCGGCGTGCAGCTGCGCTGGCTGCCCATTTCCGGCTCCAGCACGCTCGCGCACTTCGTCCTTCCCGCCATCACGCTGGGAACGTTCGCCATGCCGCCGCTGATGCGCCTGATCCGCGCGGGGATGATGGACGTGCTGTCATCCGACTATATCCGCACCGCGCGCGCCATGGGCATACGCCCGCTGCAACTGACGTTCAAGTACGCATTGAAGAACGCCGTGCTGCCGGTCATCTCGCTGGCCGCCGTGCAGCTCGGCTTCATGCTGGGCGGCTCCATCGTCGTCGAATCCATTTTCGCGCTGAACGGCGTGGGCTATCTCGCCTGGCAATCCATGTCGCGATCCGACATGCCGGTCATCCAGGCCATCGTCCTACTGATTTCCATGGTGTATATCGTACTGACGCTGCTCGCCGACCTTCTTAACGGCCTGATGGATCCAAGACTGCGAGGCAGCCGCTCATGACACGCCAGGCCACTCCTCCCATCGCCGGGCGCCTCGAAGAAGAAACGCTGGTCCGTCGCCTGGGCTTCTGGCGCAAGGCAGCCAGGCACCGCACGTTCCTGTTCTCCGCCGCCATCCTGGTCGCGCTGCTGCTGATCGCCATTTTCGCCCCCCTGCTCGCGTCCCACGATCCTTATCTCCAGAATGTCGCCATGCGGCTCAAGCCGCCCTTCTGGCACGACAATACCGTGGCGCAGCACCTGCTGGGCACAGACCAGCTGGGCCGCGACTATCTCAGCCGTCTGATCTATGGAGCGCGCATCTCCATGATGATCGCCATCGGGGCGACGCTCATGTCGGCGATCATCGGCGTCACCCTCGGACTGCTGGCCGGCTACTACGGAGGCTGGATCGATACGGCTATCTCCACCATCATCACCACGCGCCTTTCCATGCCCATCATCCTGATCGCGCTGGCCGTCGTCGCGATCGTGGGCCCGTCGCTCACGGTGGTCATCATCGTGCTGGGCCTGCTGCTGTGGGACCAGTTCGCCGTGGTGACCCGGGTCGCCACCCAGCAGGCCTGTGCGCGCGACTACGTCACCGCCGCACAGGTGATGGGCGCTTCCCTGCCTCATATCCTGTTTCGCGAAATCCTGCCCAATATCCGTGCTCCGCTGATGGTGGTGGCGACAGTGGAAATGGCGCAGGCGGTACTGCTCGAGGCTGCCCTGTCCTTCCTCGGGCTCGGCGTGCAGGCGCCGCTGCCGTCCTGGGGGCTCATGCTGTCGGAAGCGAAGACCTCCATGTTCTTCAGCCCCTGGCTCATCGTGCTGCCGGGCGCCTGTCTCTTCGTCCTGGCGCTGGCCATCAATCTCATGGGGGATGCCATGCGCGACCTGACATCCGGAGGGCGCGGCTGATGCTGTTACAGGTACGCGATCTCAATGTCACGCTGCCCGACCAGGGCCAGCGCCTTCACGCCGTGCGCGGCATCGACCTGGACGTGGCCGCCGGAGAAACGCTCTGTCTCGTGGGAGAATCAGGCTGCGGCAAATCGATGACCGCGCTTGCGCTGATGCAGTTACTGCCGCGCGGCGCGAAGCTGGCAGCGTCCGAACTGCGGCTGGGCGACCTGGATCTGGCCAGTCTGTCCGAGAAAAAGCTCTCCGGCATACGCGGCCGCCGAATTTCCATGATCTTCCAGGAGCCCATGACCGCGCTCAACCCGGTTTTCACCATCGGCGACCAGTTGCGCGCGGTATATCGGCGGCACACCGGCGCAAGCGCAGGCGCCGCGCAGGCGCGCGCCATAGAGATGCTGGAAAGCGTCGGGCTGACGAACGCCGCGCTGCGCATGCGGCAATATCCGCACCAGCTGTCCGGCGGACTGCGCCAGCGCGTCCTCATCGCCATGGCGCTGATGTGCGAACCCGAAATGATCATCTGCGACGAGCCCACCACCGCGCTGGATGTCACCACGCAGGCGCAGATACTGCACATCCTCAAGGAGGCGCAGGTATCCCGCAACATGGGCATGATCTTCATCACGCACGATCTGGGCGTAGTCGCGCGCATCGCGGACCAGGTCGCGGTCATGTACGCGGGCCGCATCGTCGAGCGCGGACCGCGGCAATCCGTCCTGCGCACTCCCATCCATCCCTATACCAAGGGGCTGATCGCCTCGGTTCCCAAGCCGCAGGGCGACAAGCCCGGGACGGCGAGGCTGGCAAGCATACCCGGCAACGTGCCCGCCTTCCACCAGGCGGACGCGCGCTGTCCGTTCCTGTCGCGCTGCGCCCTGCGCATGGAGGCCTGTTTCACCGAGCCCCCGCCCATCCGCCAGTTGCCCTCGGGACAGCAGGTATCCTGCCATCTTCCGCTTCCGGCGCAGGAGGCGCAAAGCCAATGACACCGATTCTCGAAGCACGCAATCTCCGCCACGTGTATCAGATCCGGCGAGGACTCCTGGGGCGCAGCACGCCGCTGAACGCGCTCAACGATGTTTCCCTGTCCATCAATCCGGGAGAAATCCTGGGCGTGGTCGGCGAATCGGGCTGCGGCAAGAGCACGCTCGCCCGTATTCTGCTGGGGCTGGAAACCCCCACATCGGGCGAAGTCCATCTGGACGGCAAGCCCATTTCGCACTACGCCCGCAAGGAGCGCTCCCTGGCCATCCAGCCGGTATTCCAGGATCCCTTCGGCTCGCTCAATCCCTCAATGTCGGTGCAGGACCTGATCGCCCTGCCGCTGCATATCCACAATATCGGAACGCGCCAGGAACGCCAGAAGCGCGTCGCCACCATGGCGGACCAAGTTGGGCTGCCGCGCCGGGCGCTGGCCGCCAACCCCGGCCAGTTGTCCGGCGGACAGCGGCAGCGCGTGGCCATCGCCCGGGCGCTGATCTCCGATCCCAAGCTCGTCATCTGCGACGAACCCACTTCCGCCCTCGACGTCTCAGTCCAGGCGCAGATCCTGAACCTGCTGCTGGACCTGCGGGCGGAACACGGCATCGCCATGCTGTTCATCTCGCACAATCTGTCCGTCATCCAGCACATGGCGGACCGCATGATGGTGATGTACCTGGGTCATGTCGTCGAGGCCGGCAAAACGCACGATGTCTTCACGCATGCCCGGCATCCCTATACGGCGGTCCTGCGCGATGCGGTATTCACTCCCGACGATGACCATGGCGTGCCGGACCTCGGCCTGCGCGGCAATTTCCCCAATGCCATGAACATGCCGTCGGGCTGCACCTTCCATCCCCGCTGCCCCGTCGCGCGGCCCGAATGCGCGGTCAGGAAGCCCGCTCTCGAGGCGGGAGCTACGCCGGATCATGTCAGCGCCTGTCTCTTTCCGCTGACGGCATCGAGCGAAGAGGCCGCGCCTGCCTGAGAAGGGATGCGCTCAGCGCCGGCAGTGCTCCACGACGCCGGCGGGCCCGTCATATACCCGCAGCTCCACCTTGTCCGCCACATAGTGAGCCACGAGGGTCTGCTGCGGGCTTATTTCCCATACACCGCGATGCATGTGGCTGCACGGCAGCAGGCTATAGCCGAATACGTCCCTGGCGGCGCCGCGTACGCGCCGGGAGGAAAACATGTCCTTCACGGAGGACTCGATACTCATGTAGGACACAGGACCGCCGGGGCAGGTATTCGCCATGGCGAACAGCGTATGGAAGCCTGATGGCGCGGACGCCGCCGTCTGGCAGAAAACCTCTCGTTCAACATCATTCGTGCAGTCCAGAGCCTCAGGCCTGCTGCGCGGGAAACACCACCGGCTCCGAACCAGGCTGCCATGCCGCGTATTTCTCCATGCATCCGGCGAATATCCGGCTGTCCAGGAACCAGTCCAGCCACCGTTGCAGGCCCGGCCATGACTGTTGCCGGAACCATTCCAGGTCGACATGCGCGAACTGGCGGATGAACGGCAGGATGGCCATGTCCGCCAATACCGGCCTACCGCCGGACAGGAAGGCGCTTTCCCTCAATGCGCGATCCAGCTGCCCCAGCCATCGGACGGCCGCGTCCCTGTCCGTTTCTCCCGCCTCAAGACCGAAGCGTTGCGGGTATTTATAGCGGTCCAGACGCCGTTTGAATTCGCCGTCGTTCTGCGCGGTCAGGCGCTGCATTTCCTCCAGCGGTACGCCCTGCGGCGCCAGCCAGCCTTCCGGATCCGCGCAGCCCAGCGCCCAGCGCATGATGTCCAGGCTTTCGTCTATCACCCGCCCGCCAGGCAGCACCAGAACGGGAACCGTGCCTTTGGGCGAAGCCTCCAGCATGGCCGCCGGCTTGCTGCGCAGGACGACCTCGCGCAACTCGCACGGGACGCCCGATGAAAAGATCGCAAGACGCGCCCGCATGGCATAGGGGCAGCGGCGGAATGAATACAGGATGGGCAGTGTGAATCGCCCCGGGAATCGCGGAGGCTGTTTGGTTAAAGTACAGCGTTCATCGGCACGGCGGCGGGGTGAGTACGGTGATAGAGTTCCTCCGCCT
>NZ_SMBX01000011.1 GCF_004342005.1 Paracandidimonas soli | reverse complement strand
ATCTGGTCAATGCCTCGCTCAACGTCGGACAGGCGAGCGCAAGTCTTTGTTTTCTACGGTTCATGGGCAAATCGCCCTTGTACCAAACGCGCCCCTTCATGGGGCTTTTTGTTTTCTGGAGTGGTAATGACAGAGCCAGCAGCAAGTGCGGCTACCGCCGGTGTAGTCGCAACTACGGTCGGGGCGACGGCCTGGATAACGGGTCTTGACCCCGGCGCCGTATTTGGGGCGTTCGCAGGGGCGGTGACGTTCGCGATCACATCAAAGGACACCAGCCTGGTGCCGCGCCTGGTCTACGCGCTGATCTCGCTGGTCGTGGGCTACGCGGCGGTTCCAGATCTGGCGGGGCTGTCGCCCATCAAAGAGCCGCTTGTTATTGCGTTCGTTGCGTCTGCCGTTGTTGTGCAGACCACGATTACGCTCATTGACCGCATCCGCACGATGAGCGTGCGTGCCGTCTGGGATGCGCTCGTATCAGTGTTTCGCAAGGGAGGCTGACATGGAGATCATCGTCGTATCCGCATGGCTGTACGTGACGTGCAGATTGCTGTGCTACCAGCGCAATGGTGCGAGGTTTCGACGCTGGGTATCGGTGTCTGCGTATGCGTTGATGGTAGGAGCGTTTGCGCGGGCGGTGGCAATTGGCATCGAGCACCAGCCCGCACACTGGTCCGAGGCTGCTGTGGCCCTGGCGCTGGCAGCGCTGACGTGGCGGGCGCGAGGGAATGTTGCCTGCATGCTGGGGAGGCGGCTATGAGGTTATCGGATCATTTCACGCTTGCGGAACTGACGAGATCCATCGTTGCGCAGTCCAGAGGCATTGATAACACGCCGTCGGCCGCGCAGATTGACAATCTCCGAACCCTGGCTGCAACGCTGGAGGAGGTTAGGGAACTGCTGGGCGGCAAGCCGATGATTATCACTAGCGGATATAGATCCCCGGCGCTGAATCGCGCGATTGGCGGGAGCCAGACGAGCGACCACAGCAATGGCTTAGCTGCGGATTTCGTGTGTCCAGGCTACGGACATGTCATGCATATCTGCGAGGCCATCCGCGACAGCGGCATCCAGTTCGATCAGCTCATCTACGAGCAGGGCAGCACAGATTGGGTGCATCTGGGCATCGGAACGCGCATGCGCCGCCAGGTCATGTCCTGGTCACGGGTTGCCGGGTATGTGCAGGGTATCAGGAGGTTGCAGCGATGACATGGCTACTCGGGAGGCTGGCAGGATGGCGCGGATACGCGGCCGTGGCGGCGCTATCCGTGGCACTGACGTGGATAGTGCTGGGCTGGCGACACGATGCCAGCATGGCACGCATACAGGCCGAGCATGCGTGGGTGCTGGAGTCCATCGCCACAGCATCATCTGATGCCATGAAATCAACGCTCGACGAAGAGCGGCGCAGATACGCCGCGCTGGAGAATGCCCGTGATAATGCCGAAAAAATGTCCGCAACATCGGCTGCTGATGCTGCTTCTGCCCGTGCTGCTGCTGACCGGCTGCGCAACCGAGTCAACGCGCTGGCTGCCGACGCCCGCGCCAGGTATCCCGCCCTTGCCGAGGGAGGCCCGACAGCCGCCCAGGCCGTCGATCTGCTTGCCTACATGCTCGGCAGGCTTAGCCAAGCTGCTGGAGAGCTTGCAGAGTACGGAGACGCTGCCCGAGGGGCGGGACTGACGTGTGAGGCGAGCTACGACGCCCTGACGCCGAGATAGACGCCGCCACCCCCATACGTGTGCTGCGCTACGTGGAAATCGAGGCGGAGACGTGGGGCAGGTTGTGTGGCAGGTAGTGGTGCTTGGCTGGCTCTTTATTGTGTGACCAAAATACGCCCCGAGTAGGCATTAAGCTGTATAAATAAACGGTAATTCAGGGAACGGATAGCATCAGTTGGTCTTGATTTTAAAGGGATTTATTTATAATAGCTTATGGGGCGCGTGACTCGAAATCAGGCGTACGTGATAAGCGTACCGTGGGTTCGAATCCCACCCTGTCCGCCATTGATTCAAGCACTTACGTGTAAATATTAAGCCCCTTTCGGGGCTTTTATTTTTTGTGGCGGTGGGGAGGCCCCCTCAGCGAGACAGCACCGGATCGGTATGCATGCGTTTGAGTCGGGCATTCTGCGTCTCCGGCTCGCGCAAGCGCTGCAAGAGAGTCTCCAGGTGGGGGATGGTCCGAAATTCTACTGGCTATGGGGTCTATAGGGGGCGCTTACGAAATCATGACCATCAACAACCGGTTGCGTTATTTCTTCTTCTTCCCTTGATCGTAATGCCACTTAATGGCGAAAAACATGCCTGTGCCGAACACGATCAGCTTGAATGCAATGAAGACTATAGGGAACCAATCAAACATTTTGGGTACTTCCAGGGTACTACTTGATACGATTTTGGTGGGGATCATACCCCATAACGCCAGCTCGAATCCCGCCATGGCCGCCATTTGTTCAATGATATCAATTTGCGATGGCGTCCCTGTTCGATTTCAGGCTGGCCAGTATCTGCAGGCCGCTCAGGTGGCGCTCCTCGCCCGTTTCGCAGGACTTGCAGATCCCGCCGACATAGAGGCCGTCGACGACCGTCTCGGCAAACAAGCCTGATTTGTAGTTGTGCCGCGCATCGGTCTCGACCCGATGCCATTCTCGATCGCCGATGCGCACCAGCTCGAGCGGCTTGCGGATCTCGGCGTCGCGGCCGGTCGCGCGCAGTACGGCGCGCAGACGAAAGTAGCGCTTGAAAGGCGACGCATAGAGCGCGTGCAGCTTGGCTGTGTCGTCCTCGCCTTCTATCTTTTGCTCGCGCATGAGGATGGTGCAGGTTTCCTGTGTTTGCTCGCAGGCTTCGCTTTGGCAAACGAACCGCACCCGGCGGAGTCCGGTCTTGGAAAGCGTACCCTCAGGCGAGCCCTCCACTACCCAGCCCTCGGGTATTTCGACCGAGAGTCCGTGAGGCATGGCGATGGTCTCGGCCCAGGAGATCTTCATCGCTGCTGAAAGCACCAGCGCCGCGAACAGCGCAGCGACGTCGATTGCGCGTGGCTTTCTCATGTTCTTGCCTCCGGCCGATGGTTTTCCCCGCCGATGCGGCGAGCGATGGCGCGCTCGAAGATGGACAGCTTGTCGCCATCGAGCGCGCGCAGCGGCAGGATCAGAGGTTCGTCTTCCTTCCGGAGCAGGATGAAATGCTCGTCCCGGCGCTCGATGCCTTCGAGGCTGGCCGTCTCGAAGCTGTTGCGCCAGCCATCCTGCCAGACTTCGAGCCTGTCGTCGTAAAGCCGCACTTCGTACTCATAAGCCTGCACCCGTTTCTGTATCTGCCGCGCGAGCTGACGTGCATGCCGGCGCCGCGCCCAGGGGTGCAGGACGATGATGACGGCGATGAGCGCCCAGAAACCGAGCACATATTGCCAGAAGGTGGTCGCGAACATCTCGACGAAGAGTGGCAAGGCATAACGGAGGGGAACCCGTACAGGGTCCAGCAGCCAGAGAAAGCCGAAGATCAGCGGCACGATGAGGGCGGTGGCCAGAAAGGCGAGGATGAAGCCGCGACGGCGACGGCGCCACATACCGGGGCGCTCCATCTGCCAGCCCAGCGCGACGGCGCGGTCTTCCTCGGTCAGTTGAAACCGCGTGGACAGCAGCGGCGGCCGATCGGGAGGCGCTTCCTGTTCCGGCAGGCTGTGAGCTGCTCCGACGGCGCCGGCATGGCAGGATGCGGCCCATGCCTTGATATGCGCGATCTGTTCGCCGGATAGCAGGCGCAGCGGCAGGGTGAGGACGTCCTCGATATCCTTGAGCTGGATGAAGAGATGCGTGGTTGTTTCGGCTACACCGCTAATGCGCGAGCAGGCGAGCACAGTCCGGCGTCCGGGCAGAAACACGGTGATGCCGCCCGGTTCAAAGCGATAGGTTGCGGAGATGGGTTGGTCGAGTCGCTCGTCCCGGTACCAGCGTTTCAGGCGACTGCGAACGAGAGTGGGCTGGATGGCGTAATAGAGCAGCACCGGCACGACGACGACCAGAATGGGCAGACCGCCCAGGCCGAGCAGGTCGGCGGCGAAGCGGGAGACAAAAGCGCTGATATCCTGGCGATCGCCCTCCTGCCAGGACGAGAAACCCGTCATCGCCAGCAACACCGGCACCACCCATCCGAGAATGTACAGCAGGCGCCGCCGCGCTGCCGCAAACAGGTCGGAATAAGTGAAGAGCGCAGCCGCGATCCGGTCTTGCAGGTCGATCGGGGCGGCGATCGTGAAAGCTTCCGGCGGTTCGGCGGCGGCATCCCCGCCCATGGCCGCCTCGCGCGATGGCCGATCCCCGCTTCGGACAGTGCCTGGTTCAAGCATATTGCCTCCGTCATCGTCGAATACGAATTTAGCATTTATGCAAGAGGCAATTTGCTGGACTGCGCGGACTCTCCTCTGTGTTTGGCGCTTGCCGGGGCGGGAGCGCTGTGCGGCCATGGACAGCCGCTGTGCTGGGACCTTACTGGGCTTCGCCGCGGATCATCCCTCCCGCGACTGTCTGGTGCGTGGCTTCGTCGATCAGGATGAATGCGCCGGTGGCGGGCAGCCGGGTATAGCTGTCCACCGCAAGAGCGTCCCGGACCTGGATCGATACGCGGCCGATATCGTTCATGGCCAGCACGGCTTCTCCGGCAGGCAGTTCTTCCAGTTTCTGGAGATCGCGCCGGGTATGCACCTGGCGCACCCGCGCGCTGCTGATCCTGGCGCCATGCTTGACCAGGTAGCGCCGCTGAGTGCTGAGCGGCCGGGCATCGAGCCAGGCGAGGTCGGCCTCGAAGGCGTTGCCGACCAGGGGCGCATCCACGGCATGGCTGAACCAATCGCCGCGCGATACATCGACATTTTCACTCAGTACTACGGTCACGGGCGATCCGGCGCGCGCTTCCGGTACGGGACCATCATGGTTGAGCAATTGCTGGATCGTGGCCTGGACGCCCGATGGCTGCACCACGATCGACTCCCCGACGCGCAAGGCGCCGCTCACGACCTGTCCGGCATAAGCGCGCAGATCATCGGCCTGGTGGCCGTTGTGGCGCATTACCCACTGCACGGAAAAACGCAATGGGCCGTGCTCCTGGCTGACGCCGGCCTCCAGTGATTCCAGGTGCTCCAGCAATGTGGGCCCCTGGTACCAGGGCGTATTCCCGGAGGAATGCACGACATTGTCGCCCAGCAGGGCGGAGACGGGAATTGCCCGGAACTGGGCGATGCCCAGGCGTCCGGCGAGTTCGGCATAGGATTGGGTGATGCGTGAAAACACGGCCGGGTCCCAGTCGAGCAGGTCCAGCTTGTTCACGGCCAGGATGATGTGCCGTACTCCCAGCAACCGGGCGATGGTACTGTGCCGGCGTGTCTGCACCAGCAGTTGCCCGTCGTGGACCTTGGTGGCATCGATGAGGATCACGGCGGCATGCGCGGTAGAAGCTCCGGTCACCATATTGCGCGTGTATTGCTCGTGCCCGGGCGCATCGGCCACAATGAACTTGCGCCGGGGCGTCGTGAAATAGCGGTAGGCCACGTCGATGGTAATGCCCTGCTCCCGCTCGGCTTCCAGGCCATCGGTGAGCAGAGCCAGGTTCAGGTCATCGGCCGGGCCGCGCCGATAGCGCGAGGCGGCCACTGCCTGCAGCTGGTCGGCATAAACGCCTTTGCTGTCGTAGAGCAGGCGGCCGATCAGCGTGGATTTGCCATCGTCCACCGAGCCGGCTGTGATGAAACGCAGCACGTTGTGATCGCGTTCCACCTGCAGGGATTCGTAGGGTGCGTTCATATCAGAAGTATCCTTCGCGCTTGCGGCGCTCCATCGACGCTTCGGATGTCTGGTCATCCATCCGCGTGGCGCCCCGTTCGGTAATGGTGGTGAGTGCGGTTTCGGTAATGATGTCTTCCACCCGGGCGGCTTCCGAGGCCACCGGGCAAGTGCAGGAGATGTCGCCCACCGTGCGGAACCGGACGGACAGCGTCTCCACGGTTTCTCCGTCCTGGGGCGGGGTCAACGGGGTGATGGGCACGAGCAGCCCGCGGCGACGCACCACGGGCCGCTCATGCGCGTAATAGATGCTGGGCAGGCTGATATCCTCCTGGCGGATGTACTGCCAGACATCCAGCTCCGTCCAGTTGGAGATCGGGAAGACCCGGATATTCTCGCCGGCATGGACCTGGGTGTTGTACAGATTCCAGAGTTCCGGTCGCTGCGCCTTGGGATCCCATTGTCCGAAGCCATCGCGGAACGAGAAGATGCGCTCCTTGGCGCGCGCCTTTTCCTCGTCGCGCCGGGCGCCGCCGATGCAGGCGGTGAAGCCGAATTCCTCGATGGCCTCCAGCAGGGTGACGGCCTGGGCGGCATTGCGTGAGTCCGTAGCCTGGCGCAGCACGACCGAGCCGCGCGCCATGGAGTCCTCGACACTGCGAACGATCAGCGTCTCGCCCAGTTCCTGGACGCGCAGGTCGCGAAACTGGATGACCTCATCGAAATTGTGGCCGGTGTCGATGTGCATCAATGGGAACGGGAAAGGTCCTGGACGAAATGCCTTCTCGGCCAGGCGCAGCAGGACGCAGGAGTCCTTGCCGCCGGAAAACAGCAGTACCGGACGTTCGCATTCCGCGGCTACCTCGCGCAGGATATGGATGGATTCGGCTTCGAGCCAGTCCAGATGGCTGTCGATCTTCAATGCGACCATGAGAGTTCCTATTCTTGGGTTGGGGCGGAGCCTCGCCCGGGTTGGGCGGGCGGCGGCGCGGCCGTGCGCAGATTGCCGGCATGCAGGCCGCACTCCTTGGAGTCGGCGGATTCCCACCACCAGCGCCCGGCGCGCAGGTCTTCGCCCGGCTTGATGGCGCGCGTACAGGGCTCGCAGCCGATCGACGGGTAGCCCTGATCATGCAGGGGGTTGTAGGGAATGTCGAACCAGCGGATGGTCTGCCAGATGTCTTCGTGCGACCAGTCCGCCAAGGGGTTGAACTTGCGCAGGCCGAATACGGCATCATCCTCTTCAAGCGGCAGTTCATGGCGCGTGGCGGCCTGCTCACGGCGCTGGCCGGTAATCCAGGCGCCCCGCCCACGCAGCGCCCTTCGCAGGGGTTCCACCTTGCGGATGTGGCAGCAGGCCTTGCGCAGCGCCAGGCTTTCGTAGAAGGCATAGGCGCCATGCTCCTGCACATGTTCCTGCACGGCCTGAGGGTCGGGATGCCAGACTTCCACGGGGCGGCCATAGCGCTGATGGATGCGATCCAGCAAGGCCAGGGTCTCGGCATGCAGGCGGCCCGTATCCAGCGAGAATACGGCCAGGTTCAGGCCAGAGCCCAGGATGGCATGCGTCAGCACCATGTCCTCTGCGGCCAGCGATGAAGCGCAGGCCGCCTGCGGGTAGCGCTGCGCGATCCGCTGCAGCCGTTCAAGCAAGTCCGCCCAGCGCCGCTCCAGTTCAGGAGGCAGGCTCCCGGCTTCAATACCCATGCTTTCCTCCGGTGGTATGTTCGATCCAGCTTTTGAGGGCCAAGGTCACCATGGCCAGCAGCGCCAGCAGCGAGGCCACGGCGAATGCCGCCGAAAACATGTATTCGTTGTAGAGGATCTCGATGTGCAGCGTCATGGTATTGGTCACACCCCGCACATGTCCCGATACCACCGAGACGGCGCCGAATTCGCCCATGGCGCGCGCATTGCTCAGGATCGCTCCGTACAGCAGTCCCCACTTCACATTGGGCAAAGTCACTCGCCGGAAAATCGTCCACCCGCCGGCGCCCAGCGTG
Organism: Paracandidimonas soli; assembly: GCF_004342005.1. Classification (GTDB taxonomy): domain Bacteria; phylum Pseudomonadota; class Gammaproteobacteria; order Burkholderiales; family Burkholderiaceae_B; genus Paracandidimonas; species Paracandidimonas soli. The sequence continues at coordinate 87,700 of NZ_SMBX01000011.1, read as the reverse complement.
AGCGCCGCCTGCTCTTCTTCGCTGCCTTGCGCCTGCATCAAGGGAATCAGGGAGCGCGCTACGAAAGGAAAGGTGACGAACAGGGTGGCCAGCACGACACCCGGGACGGCATAGACGATCTTTACGTCGTGCTCCAGCAGGAACGGCCCGAACCAGCCATGCCGGCCGAACAGCAGGATGAAAATCAGGCCGGCCACCACGGGCGATACTGTGAAAGGAAGATCGATCAGGGTGACAAGAAACTGCTTGCCGCGGAACTGGAAGCGAGTGATGGCCCAGGCGGCGGCGATGCCCGCCAGCAGGTTCGCCGGCAGGGAGATGGCGGCGATCCATAGCGTCAGGCGGATGGCAGACCAGGCATCAGGATCGGTGATCGACTGTATGTACAGGTCGATTCCACGCCGGAAGGCTTCCACGAAGACGGCGGCCAGAGGCACGAGCAGGAACAAGGCCAGGAAGCCCAGAGCGAGAACCTGCAAGCAGCCCCGGATCCAGGCAGGCTCGCTCAGATGGTCATGAACGCGCGCCATCATACCCTCCGGCCATTCTGCCGATCCTGCCACCATTGCAGGACATTAATCAGCAACAGCAGCAGGAAGGAAAACACCAGCATGACCGTGGCGATGGCTGCCGCGCCCGCATAGTCGTACTGCTCAAGCTTTGCGATGATCAACAGCGGCGTGATTTCGGAGACCATGGGCATGTTGCCGGCGATGAAAACCACGGAGCCGTACTCGCCCACCGCGCGGGCAAAGGCCAGGGCGAACCCGGTCAGCAAGGCGGGAAGCAGCGTGGGCAACAGGACTTTCCAGAATGTCGACCAGCGGCCGGCGCCCAGGCTGGCAGCCGCCTCTTCCAGTTCCCGCTCCACATCCTGCAGCACGGGCTGAACCGTGCGCACTACGAAGGGCAGGCCGATGAAGACCAACGCCACGACGATGCCGGCGGGCGTATAGGCGATCTTCCAGCCGAACCACTGGTGCAGGGGGGCGCCGATCCAGCCATTCGTGGCGTACAGCGCGGTGAGCGCAATGCCGGCCACCGCGGTGGGCAGGGCGAAAGGCAGATCGACCAGGGCATCGACCAGTTTCTTGCCGGGGAAGGAATAGCGTACCAGAACCCAGGCCACGATCAGGCCAAAGACGGCATTGACCAGGGCGGCCGCCAGAGCAGCGCCAAAAGTGAGCTGGTAGGACGCTACCACCCGGGGCTCGGTGATGATGCGCCAGAAGTCCGTCCAGCCGAGCTCGGCCGATTTGATCGGCAGGGTGGTCAGGGGGATCAGCACCAGCAAGCTCAGGTAGAGCACGGAGTAGCCCATGGTCAGGCCGAAGCCGGGCAGCACGCCGGCGCGGCGATGCCGCGAAGTCCGATGCGCCAAGGCGGGCGCCTGGGCCGGAAGAGATGGCGAGCTCATGGATGCTCCATGGCGGCAGGGAAGGATCTCGTCATGTCTGGAACTACTTGCCCGGCTGGTAGATCTGATCGAAGGTGCCGCCATCGGCGAAGTGCGCCTTCTGGGCCTGGCGCCAGCCGCCGAATGCGCCGTCGATGGTCACCAGCTTGGCCACCGGAAATTGATCCCGGTATTTTTCGGCCACATCTTTGTCCGACGGACGGTAGTAATTCCTGGCGATGATTTCCTGGGCCTGCGGCGTATACAGATACTCCAGGTAAGCCTGCGCCACGGCGCGCGTGCCCCGGCGATCCACATTCTTGTCCACGATCGCTACTGGAGGCTCCGCCAGGATTGAGAGCGAAGGCACCACGATGTCGAATTGATCGGGCCCGAGCTCATTGAGCGCCAGGAAGGCTTCGTTCTCCCAGGCCAGCAGCACGTCGCCCAGACCTCGCTCCACGAAGGTGGTGGTCGAGCCGCGCGCGCCGGTGTCCAGCACTGGCACATTGCGGTAGATCCGCCGTACGAACTCCTGGGCTTTGGCTTGATCGCCTCCGGTGCGCTCCAGTTCGAAAGCCCAGGCAGCCAGGTAGTTCCAGCGCGCACCGCCCGAAGTCTTGGGGTTGGGCGTAATCACCTGCACCCCGTCCTTGGCCAGGTCATCCCAGTCCTTCAGGTTCTTGGGATTGCCCTTGCGCACCAGGAACACGATGGTCGAAGTATAGGGAGCGCTGTTCAGCGGCAGGCGCGCCTGCCAGTCCTGGGGCAACAGGCCGGAATCGGCGATGGCATCGATGTCATACGCCAGCGCCAGCGTTACGACATCGGCCTCCAGGCCATCGATGACCGCCCGCGCCTGGCGGGCGGCGCCGCCGTGCGATTGCCGGATCGTGAGGTCGACGCCGTGCTGCTGCCTGTACTTTCCGATAAAGCTTTCATTGATCTCGCGGTACAGCTCGCGCGTGGGATCGTAGGAAGCATTCAGCAGTTCCCGCGGACCGCTTTGGGCCTGTGCTGCCGGTACGGAAAATACCAATGCAGCCCACAGCGCCGCTAAGAAAAATCCAGCTTTCTTCAACATATCGTTCACCTTTCAATGCTGTTCATGGAACTGACCAGCATGTATCCTACGGTTCAGTCAGGTGCAAAGGAACCAATCGTTTTTTGATTGCTTATGTCATCGTTTCATAAGCAGACTGGGCCGTCGCGGGCGCGCGCGCATCGGTCAGCACGCGGCCGAACCAGGCCAGCCGGGGCCCCAGGCTGGCTACGGAGCCCACCAGCAGCAAGGCGGGAGAGGACAGTGCATGAGCTTGCATCTGTGCGGGGAGATTGCCCAGTTCGCCATACAGCACTCGTTGCTGCTCGCGCGTGCCGTGCTCCACCAGAGCGAATGGCGTGTCGGGCGAACAGCCATGCTTCTGCAATTGATGCGCCAGTTGCTCCATATGCGCCACTCCCATGTAGAAAGCCAGTGTCTGGCCGGGACGGGCCAGGTCCTGCCATTCGCGCTCCGTCCAGGCGTCGCGTCGATGCGCCGTGATCAATCGTACGGATTGCGCATGATCGCGATGCGTCAGCGGGACACCCGCATAAGCGGCGCAGGCCAGTGCGGCGGTCACTCCCGGGACGACGGCATAGGCCACTCCGTGATCCGCCAGGTATTCCAGTTCTTCGCCCCCGCGCCCGAAGATGAAAGAATCGCCGCCTTTGAGACGCACGACGTGGCGTCCGGCCGATGCATGCATCAGCATCAGCGCATGGATGCGCGCCTGGGTGGCGTCGTGGTCCTCGCCCGGCCGCTTGCCGACCGGAATACGCTCGGCATCCCGCCGTGCCAGATCCAGCACGGCTTCGCCGACGAGGTGGTCGTACAGAATGACATCGGCGGTTTGCAGGGCGCGCAGCCCGGCCAGCGTCAGCAGGTCGGGGTCGCCCGGACCGCCGCCCACCAGGGTGACGCGTCCCGTGCCCGGCCTTTCGGTTTGCGACTCGGCATCGTTCAGGGCGCGCGCCAGTCCATCGCAGGCTTCCTGGCCGCGGGCGCGACGCAACGCTTGCCACACGGGGCCATCCAGCAGCCAATCGTAGAAGGCGCGACGGCGACTCAGATCGGGGAAAGCGCGGCGAATGGCCGTTCGCCGGCTTTCGGCCAGCGAGAACAAACGGCCCAGGAAAGGGGGCAGCACGGTTTCGATCTGGGCGCGCACACGGCGCGCCAGCGCGGGCGCGCTGCCGCCGGAAGATACAGCCACCACCAAGGGCGCCCGATCAATGACCGCCGGCGAGTGGTAGCTGGACAAGGCCGCATCATCCACCACGTTGCACCATAGCCGGCGGGACCGGGCGGCAGCTGATACCTGCCGGTTGAGGGCCGGATCGTCGGTGGCCGCCACCACAAGCCAGACATCGTCCAGCCACGAAGGATCGAATGAGGCTTGGGTGCATGCGATCGCTCCCTGCCGGGCCAACTGCGCCAGGGCCTCGCCGATCTGCTCGGCTCCCACCCGCACTTGCGCGCCGCAGGCCAGCAGGCGCCGCACCTTGCGCTCGGCCACGCTGCCCGCTCCCACCACCAGGACAGGGCGGCCGTCAAGATCCGCGAACAGCGGAAACAGGGCCGGCGAGCGCGTGTCAGGCATGCACCACTCCCGTGCGTACCAGGAAGTCTCCGAAGCCCTCCTGCGGCCTGCGGTCGGTCGCATAGCCGGCGAACAGGCCGTCCAGTTCACCCAGGATGGCGGCTTCGTCGATGTTTTCCCGGTAGATCCGGTTCAGGCGCTCGCCTGAAAAATCGGCGCCCAGGCGCAGGTCATAACGCCCGGGTGCGCGGCCCACCAGGGCGATCTCGCCCAGGTAGGGGCGCGAGCAGCCATTGGGGCAGCCCGACAGCCGCACAAGCAAAGGCGTATCGGCCAGCCCGTGCTTGGCCAGCAGCGTATCCACGTGCGCCAGGAAATGCGGCGCATAGCGCTCGCTCTCGGCCATGGCCAGGCCGCAGGTGGGCAATGCCACGCAGGCGATGTGATGGCGCTGCACGGGGCTGCTGCGCAGGTAGACATCCAGCCCATGCCGGGCCGCCAGGCGGTCGATGCGTGCGCGGGCGCGGGACGCGACACCGGCCACGATGATGTTCTGATTACAGGTCAGGCGGAATTCGCCCTTGTGGATCGCCGCAATCTCTCGCAGGCCGGTCTGCAGGCGCCGCTCGGCATCGTCGATCACCCGGCCGGCAGGGATGTACAGGCCCAGATGCCACTGGCCGTCTTCTCCCTGCGTCCAGCCGAATTGATCGCCGTTGTGCTTGAAATGATAGGGCCGGGCTTCGGCCAGGGCATGGCCGCTTCGCAATGCGATCTGTTCCTGGAACCAGGCCGGGCCCAGGCGATCGACGGTGTATTTGAGCCGGGCATGCTTGCGCTCGTCCCGGTTGCCGTGATCCCGCTGCAAGGTCACGATGGCCTCGGCCACGGCCAGCAACTGTTCCGGCCTCGCGAAACCGATGACGGAGCCCAATCTGGGGTAAGTGCCGGGGTCGCCGTGCGTTACCCCCATGCCGCCGCCGATTGCTACGTTAAATCCCTGCAGGACGCCATCCTCGATAATGGCGATCAGGCCCAGGTCCTGGGCGAACACATCGCAGTCATTGATGGGAGGGATGGCCACGCCCATCTTGAATTTACGCGGCAGGTAGGCGGGCCCGTAAATGGGCTCTTCTTCGGGTTCGTCGGTGATCTTCTCGCCATCGAGCCAGATCTCATGGTAGGCCCGCGTGCGCGGTATGAAGTGGTCCGACAGCCGGTTCGTCCATTCCTGCACCACCTGGTGCGCATGCGACAGCAGCGGATTAACGCTGCCGACCACTTGCCGGTTGACATCACCGCAAGCGGCGATGGTCGTGATCAGGGCTTCATTGATGCCGCGCATCGTGGCCTTCAGATCCCGCTTGACCACGCCATGCCATTGCAGAGTCTGGCGCGTAGTGATGCGCAGGCCGCGCGAGGCATAGCGCTGCGCCAGGGTGTCCATGGACAGCCACTGCGCGGGTGAAATTACGCCGCCCGGCAGGCGGGCGCGGATCATGAAGGAATAGGCCGGCTCCAGCTTCTGCCGCCGGCGCTCGTCGCGCAGGTCGCGGTCGTCCTGCTGGTAGCTGCCATGGAATTTCAGCAGCTTGTTGTCGTCTTCGCTGATCGAACCCGTGACCGGATCCGCCAGCCCTTGTTCGATAGTGCCTCGCAGGAACCGGCTGTCGAGCTTGATCTGCTCCAGTTCCGATAAAACCGTCTTGCTCATTTGTCGCCTTTTCTTTAATAGACATCGCGCACATAGCGCCCCTGGCTGGCCAGTGTTTCCAGCCAACTGCGCGCCGCTTCTTCGCCCAGGCCTCCGTGGCGCTGCGCGATCTGCAGGAGGGCCTGTTGCACGTCCGGCGCCATGCGGGCCGCATCGCCGCACACATAGACGCGGCCGCCGGACTCGATCCACTTATAGACCTCGGCCCCTTGCTCCAGCAGTCGATGCTGCACATAGATCTTGTCGGCCTGATCGCGCGAGAAGGCCAGGTCGATGCGATGCAGGCTGCCCTGCTTGAGCGCCTGCTGCCATTCCGTCTGGTAGAGAAAATCCGTTTGGAAATGCGGATTGCCGAAGAACAGCCAGTTCCGCCCCGCATCGCCCCGGGCCTGGCGTTCCTGCACGAAGGCGCGAAACGGAGCCACGCCTGTGCCGGCGCCGATCATGAGGATGTCGCAGCGCCCATCGTCTGGCAGGCGGAAGCGTTCATTGGCCTCGATATAGACAGGCAGGGTGTCGCCTTCGGCCAGTGAGCACAGATGACGGGAAGCAACGCCCCAGCGAGGCTGCCCGTCCCGCTCGTAGGCCACACTAGCGACGGCAAGATGCACTTCGTCTTCGTACAGCGATGGGCTGGATGCAATGGAATACAGGCGAGGCGCCAGGACGCGCAGCGAAGACACCAGATCGCAGGCGCTCCAGGGAGCCGGATAGCGCTGCAGGATATCCAGCACCTGGTTTTCCGACATCAAGGCGGCCAGTTCGTGACGGGACTCGGCTTGCAGCAAGCCGGCCAGGCCGGCGTGCCCGGCCCGCTCTGCATGTGCCGCAATGAAAGGCCGTGTCAGTACGGTGAGTTCGCGCCGCATCTTCAGCCACTCTCCCAAGGGGCGCTCTTCACCCTGGCAAGGAACTGTTTGCGCGGGGTCCAGGCCGGTGGCCTCCAGAATGCGCTCGACCAGCGCGTCGTCCTGCACAGGCCAGACGCCCAAGGCATCGCCCGCCTGGTAGCTCAGGCCGTTTTCTGCGAGCGAGAGTTCCAGGTGATGGATGGCTTTTTCGCTGCCTCGGCCAGTGATGCGCTGATTGGCCAGCAACTCGGCCGGGATGGGTTGCTCGCGCGTGACGGCGCGCGCCTGGCCGGGACTGGGAGCCTGAGCGCCGCCTGTTGGCGCCGGGGCACCTGCGCCTCCCGTATCCGCCAGGGCGTGCTGGCGTATCCATGCCAGGGCCGCCTGCCGCCAGGGCGCCGCCACGGTCTCGATGTCCACATCGGCCATGCCCGCCGCCTGCAGGCGCTCGGCGCCCAACTCGGCCAGGCGGGCATCGAGCTGCTGGGCTATCCCGCAGAACTCGGGATAGCTGGAGTCGCCAAGCCCCAGCACGGCGAATTTGAGTTGCTGCAAGCGCGGCGCGCGGCGGCCCTTGAGGAATTCCACAAAACCGATGGCATCATCCGGCGGATCTCCCTCGCCCTGGGTGCTGATCACCACGTACAGCAGGGTTTCATCCTTCAGTTCCCGTGTCGGGTACTGGTCGGCGCGCACCAGGCGTACGGGCGCTCCCGCTTCCTGGCAGGCTTCCCACAGCGCTTCGGCCTGGCGCTTGGCATTGCCGGTCTGGCTTCCATAAATGACTGTGATCCGGTGGCCTGAGCCGTCCTGTGGCGCCGAGACCGGTTGCGCGGGCGCCTGGATCCGGGCGCCTGTGGCGGAGGCCTGGCCCGGAAGGGTCCGGTTGCGGGCCAGGCCGGCCAGATAGCCAGACAGCCACAAGAGGGCCTGGGTATCTAGATGCTCGGTCAGGGTGGTGATCTGCTGCTGCTGATCATCCGAGAAAAAACTGGCGGCGCGCATACTGTTCCTGGGCAAATTACGATACAGCCCATTATTGTTAGGGAAGAATAGGCGCAGCCTAACGAATTTATGCTCATTACTTTATGCCGATTAATTCATGTGACCGCCTGCCTCTCTGTGCGGGCGGCCAAACGACGACGCCACGGGTGCGGCGCTACGCCAGTTCCGACGTCAGCTGGGCGCTCGCCGACTTCGCCGAGGCTGACGCAATAGCCGTTTTGCCTGATGTTGCCGAGTTCGCGCAGCAACTGATCTCTATTGATGATCGTGCGGTCGGTGAAGGCATTCAGCTTGTCCGGAATCAGGGCCAGCTGGGTTGGCAGGGGCAAGAAGGCCCGCAATACGCGAGTCTTGGCGGAGCAGCCGGAATTCCTGGTATGCGATGAAAGCGCTGCAGCGCTCGATGTATCGATCCAGGCTCAGATCATCAATCTGTTCATGGACCTGCGCGATCAGTTCGATCCCACTTACCTGTTCATCAGCCACGATATTGGCGTCGTAGAGCATATTTCGGATCAGGGCGTCATCATGTATCTGGGGCGCACCGTAGAGGAGGCGCCGATCGAGGAAATCTTCGCTCGCCCCAACCATCCTTAGACGGATCATTGATCTCGCAACATGTGTGTGAGAGGGAAGGCGTCCTTCATTGTGGAGCGCTGGAGGCCGGGGCGGGTTTGCTGTGTGTCGGAAGCTCAGGGCTCAGGAAGGACGTGTACTGGATATCCTGCATCGATACGACGAATATCCAGGTGACTGCCGCGCCCAGCCACAAGGTCAGGGCATATAGGAAGATGCGTTTGGCGCGCCCGGCGGATTTCTGCTGCCGCTTGCGGTCGAACCAGGCTGCGACAGGGAAGCTGATGGGCCAGAGGAGGCTGGCCCAGACGATGGCGGGCCAGACATCCGGCCCCGTCCAATCATTGAAATCCCCGAACATGGGATACAGCACTGGGTAGGCCAGGTAATACAGAGCGACACCCAGAAAGCCCATGCTGAGCAGCCCGAGGGCCGCAAAGGATAGCCCTGTGATGATGGATTTTTTCATTGCGTATCTCCCGAGCCGATTATACGGCGCTGGCGGCGCACGCTTGCCGGCGCGGAAATGTTATACGATAGGCGGTCCCGCCCCGACTCACGATTGCGAGGCCTTAGGGTAATGATATCCAGCTCCGACTCCCGCGCCCCGCGGGATTCTTCCGCACAGCCGGAGGATTGGCCGGCCGGCGCTCCGGCCATCATAGGAATGCATCCTTCCATGGCGCAGTTGCGCGCGCAGGTGGCGAAGGTGGCGCGCAGCAAGGTGGGCATCATTCTCGTCTACGGAGAGACGGGTACCGGCAAGGGGGTGGTGGCCAGGGCCTTGCATGCCTTGTCCGACCGCGCGCAGCATGAGTTCACGGAAATCAACTGTGCCGCCATTCCCGGAAGCCTGCTGGAGTCGGAGCTGTTCGGCCACGAGCGCGGCGCCTTTACCGGCGCGGTGGAACGCAAGACGGGATTGCTGGAGGTCGCCAGCGCGGGAACCGTGTTCCTGGATGAAGTGCGCGAACTCGATCCCGTCATGCAGGCCAAGATCCTGACCTTGCTCGATACGCGCCGCTTCCGGCGTCTGGGGGCGGTAAAGGAATCCGGCACATCCGCGCGCTTCATTGCCGCCACCAACAAGATTCTGTTGCGCGAGGTCCAGGAGGGGCGCTTCCGGGACGATCTCTATTACCGCCTGCAGGTGGTGTCCATCAACATACCGCCGCTGCGCGATCGCGGGGACGATGTCTTTGTCCTGGCGGAGCAGTTCCTGCGCCGCTTCAATGCGCTGCACGGCAGCCGCTTCCATTCCATGACGCCGGAAGTGCGCGAGCTATTCCGCCGCTATCAATGGCCGGGCAATGTGCGGGAGCTGAGCAATCTGCTGGAGCGCATCTGCATTCTCGAAGAAGGCGATTGCATCCGCGAGGCGCATCTGCCGCTGCGCATCGTGCGCGAGGTCGAGAAGGCAAAGGCGATTTCCACGGGCCAGGGCGCGAGCCTTCCCTCCGACATGGCGTCTTTGCCGATGGCCCGGCAGGCGGGGCTCGCGCAGGATTTATCGGGCATGGCGCAGCCGTCCGGCAGTCCCGGGCGGACTGGCGGCTATGCCGAGCAGACCGAGCATTTCCAGCGCAGTCTGATCGCCCAGGCGCTGGCGGATTGCCAGGGCAGTATCGGCAAGGCGGCCGAGCGCCTGAAGCTCAGCCGGCATGCCTTGCGGCACCAGATGCGCAAGCTGGGCGCCGTCGATACGCCCGAAGCGGCCGGGCGCGGCGACGGGACCTAGACTCGGCGCGAGGAAGCCGGGCGCCTGCGGCACCATTGAACACTGCCTCGCCTGACTCGGTCTGAAGGCCGAGGCTTGCGCTTGAACGCGTCAGTTGGCCGTAATGTTGTGCTTGTCCGCGACGGCTTTCCAGCGCTGCAGATCGGCTGCCACGCGCTGGGCGAAGGCGGCGCTGTCCAGGCTGGCGGGCACGGTGCCGTCCAGTTGCAGCAGCTCTTTCAGGCGCGGCGATTGATTCGCCTGGTTGACGGCCTGGTTGTATTTTTCCAGCAGGTCGGCCGGCAGCCCCGCCGGCGCGAAGATGCCCACCCAGATATCGGCTTCGTATCCCGGCACGGCTTCGGCGGCCGGCGGCAGATCCGGAAAGGCGGGGTCGCGGCCGGGCGACGTGGCGGCGATCAGTCGCACCTTGCCTCCCTCCAGCAAAGGAATCAGCGAACTGTAGTTGGCGATCATGAGTTCGATGCGGCCGCCGGCCAGATCGTTGCCGGCCGCCGCGGCGCCTTTGTACGGCACGTGCGTGATGTCGACCTTGGCGGAGTCGGCCAGTACCGTCGTCGCCAGGTGGGCCAGCGATCCGATGCCGGAACTGCCATAGTTCAGCGCACCGGGCGATTGCCGCGCGGCGGACAGGAAGTCTTCCAGCGAGCGGTAGGGAGACGCGCCGGGAACGCCCAGCACCAGCGGGCCCGATCCCACCATGGCGACCGGGGTGAAGGCTTTCAGCGCATCGTACGGCATGCTGGGCTGGGTGGCGGCCGCGGTGACGAATGTGGATGAGCTCAGCAGCAGCGTAGCGCCGTCGGGCGCGGATTTGGCGACATGGGCGGCGCCGATGGTGCCTGCCGCGCCGGCCTTGTTTTCGACGATGACTTGCGTGCCGAGCAGGCGGCCCAGCTCCGGGGCCAGGATACGGGCGATGGAGTCATTGCTTGCGCCCGCGCCGAAGGGTACGAGGAGCGTGATCTGCGAGGGCACGGGAGTGGCGGCGGATGCTGCGCCCGAAACAGCCAGGGCCAGGGCGCCGAGGAAGCGGCTGAAGCGTGTCTTCATGTGTGATCTCCTTCACGATGCCATGCCGTTCTGCGGTCGCATGGCTGTGTTTCTTCTTGAATGAATGTCTCTGGTTTGCGCCTGGCCTTGCGGCCAGGCGGCGTCGCGGATGGGGCGCCCGGTCAGTCGACCGGCACGGGCAGGTCCAGCAAGGGAGCGTACTGTTGCGCTCCGAAGATATCGCCGTCGCCGGCGGAGCCGCTGGGGCGCAGGCGGTAGAACGTGAACTTGATCGCCAGTCCGGGATCGTATTCCACGAAGTCGGCCACGCGCTCGGGCGGAATGCGGAACAGGCTGGCGACGCTGTTGCGTGTCAGGACCTGGGTGCGGCGTACATGGTCGTAGGTTTCACGGTCGCGGAAGATGACATCGAATGTGATTTTGTTCACACCCGCGTTCTTGCTGCGTATGGTTTTGGCCAGTTGGTCCAGGCGCTGGGTAGTCATATTGTTCGGCTCCTGTGTTTCAGGCATTGACGTTGATCAGATGTGTCGGGAATAGTTCCAGGGCATCCTGGACGGGCAGCGTATGGTTCAGCGTCCAGCGGTAGGCCGCGCTGGCCTGGACGACCTCGTCCAGCGGGAACGAGACGGAGCCGGCGGTGCCTTTCACGTCCGGCAGGCGCGCGTAGAACAGCTGGCGCAAGCCGATGAGAGTCAGTTCTTCGGCCATCTCTGCGGTGGGAGCCACGCCCTGCACCATGATGCCCAGCTCGTGGCCTGGCTGGTGGCGCAGGGGTTCCAGCTCGCCCATGACGCCGTCGCGGCCGAAGACGTTGTAGTGCAGTTGGTAGCCCTGGTCGCCGAATCTGTCCCTGGCCTGCTCGCGAGCCCAGCCGATGACCTTGTCGATGTTGGCGATGGTATAGGGATCGCGCACGCCGCAGAAACCGATGTAGCGCTCTCCCACCTTGCCCGCGCCTTCCAGCTTGACCTGCAGGGTGTCGGCGGCATGGAATCGCGACCCCGTGATGCGCGTGGTTTTTTCGCTGAACTGCTCGTAGCTGCAATCGCGCATGTCCAGGCGGCCGCCGAGGAAGAATTCGTCATAGGGGTTGGTGCGCTCGTACATGGCATGGCCGGCGACGGATGCGATGGTGCAGCGCTGGGCCGGATGCATGGCGGTAACGCGCACGTCCTCCATGGAGATTTCTCCCATCACGGTTTCCTTGCCGCCATAGGGCTCGGCGCAGAAGGAAGCGCATTCCAGCACCTTGCCAAGGTAATAGGACAGGTCCGCCGGAAAGCCGCGGTGCAGTGCGGGCGCGGCGAATACCGCCGCATCGGAGCTGCGGCCGCCGATGATCACTTGCGCTCCCGAGCGCAGCAGCTCGAGGTAGGGGTGGACACCGGCAACGGCAACGATGCGGTCGGTGGCGTCCAGCTCGGCCTCGGTCAGGTCCGCGTAGCCATCCAGTCCGGCTACGGTTTCGCCGCGGCGCAGCGCCGCCCGGACGCGTCCGGGATCGACTTCGGAATAAAAATATCCCAGCTTGAAGGGAGGCAGCTTGTGCTGGGCGGCTATCTCCTGAATCATCCGCACATACAGGTCCACCCGGCTGTTTGCACCGGTGTCTCCGGCCGATCCGATGATCATCGGCACGTCCAGTTCGCGCGCCGCCAGCAGCATTTGCTCCAGGTCGTGCCGCTGCCAGCCTTGCGGGCTGGTCGAGGTATCCGTGCCCAATGGAACGGGGCCGACGTCATCGCTGCCGGAGTCCGCGGCAATCACGTCCGGCCCGGCAGCCACGCCCAGCTTGAAACTTTCGGTGCGCAATGGCGCAAAGCCCAAATGCCCATTGGGGCAGATGATTTTTAGTGAGTCCATGTATCTACCAATACCAAGCAAGAATGATCCCGGGCGACTGGCCGGGAGGCAGTGGACGGGTGAGTCGATTGCGCACCCGCCTGCCTTTTCCATAGCAATATGCGTGCCAGTTGGACTTAGTCCTGGAATTTCAAGGGCTTGTGTATATTCGGCGTGAGTGTGGCGGAAATGGATAGTAAATAATCTGTATTTTTGTGTGTTTTACACGCATTTATGCGTGTTTATCGCGCATTCCTGTTGGTGCGTCTTCAGCTTGGATTTTCCGGGCCAGCCCATGAAAAAAAAACCGCAGACCGGCGCGTCGGCCAGTCTGCGGGGGCGGATATGATTAAGGCCCGGGCGATGATGGGGCCGGGCTCGTGCAGATGTTGCGGATCAGTCGATCTTGATGCCCGCTTCTTTCACGACGACAGCCCAGTTCTCGACCTGGGTGCGCATCCAGCCGTTGAATTCCGCCGGCGTCATCTGCATGGGCTCGGCGCCCAGGGTGACCATTTTTTCCTGGATCTCGGGCATCTGGATGATCTTGTTCAGCTCGGCATTGAGTTTTTCGACGATGGTGTCCGGCGTGCCCGCCGGAGCCAGGATGCCCTGCCAGCTGCCGGTGACGAAGCCGGGGATGAGTTCGCTGACGGTCGGCACGTCGGGCAACTGCGCCAGGCGTTTTTCGCTGGTGACGGCCAGCAGCCGGATCTTGCCGTTCTTGACGTGCGGATAGGTGGCCACCATGCCGTTGGTCGTAGCGTCGACCTGTCCGCCGACGAGGTCGGTCAGGGCCTGCGCGCCGCCTTTGTAGGGGATGTAGTTCCAGTCGACGCCGGTCTTCTGCGCGAACAGCACGCCGGCCATGTGCGGCGCGCTGCCGATGCCGGCGGCCGCGGCGAAGTTCACCTTGCCGGGATTGGCCTTGGCATAGGCCACCAGTTCCTCCTGGGTCTTGACGGGCAGTTTTTCGGACGTCACCAGCAGATGGGGAGAGTAGGCCAGGATGGAAACGCCCGTCAGGTCCTTCAGGGGATGGAACGGCATGTTGAGGTAGACGCTGGGGCTGATCGTGAGATTGCCCAGGTCGACCAGCAGCAGGGTGTAGCCGTCGGGCGCCGAGCGCGCCACATAGTCGGCGCCGATGTTGCCGTTGGCCCCGGCGCGGTTTTCCACGATGATGGTTTGCCCGAATGCCTGGCTCAGCTTCTCGCCGACCATCCGGCCCAGCACGTCGGAAGTGCCGCCGGCGGGAAAGGGAACGACCAGCTTGATGGGCTTGTCGGGATAATTGGCCGCATCGGTTTGTGCGGCGGCCGGCATGGCGAATGCGAGTGCGCAGCATGCGGCAATGGCGCTTTTGGCTAGGTGCTTCATGAATGTCTCCTGTGTATTTTGCTTTTATCGATGAAAGGATGGACTTTGGTGGCAGCGAAGAGAATATACTCTACTTATCAGTCATCGTACAAGTTAGTGTATTAGATAGAAGCTGGAGGCCTTGGAAGGTTGGGTCCGGAGGGCGCATGTCTCCGGCCGGCAGTGCGGCGGCGTAGTGATGCACGGGAGGGATTTCAGGTTTTTCAGACCTGGACCAGGATCGTGACGGGCCCGTCGTTGACCAGGCTGACCTGCATGTCCGCGGCGAAGACGCCTGTTGCCACGATGGGGTGCAGCCGGCGCGCGGCGGCGACGAAATAGTCGTACAGCCTGCGGCCCGTGTCGGGATCGGCCGCCGCGCTGAAGCTGGGGCGGTTGCCGCTCCAGACATCGGCCGCCAGCGTGAACTGGCTGACGATCAGCAGCCCGCCGCCGATGTCCTGGAGACTGAGGTTCATTTTGCCGCTGGCATCGTCGCTGAAAATGCGCAGCTTCAACAGCTTGGCCAGGAGCTTGTCGGCTTGGGAGGGCGTATCGTCCCTTTCCGCGCACAGCAGCACCAGCAGGCCCTGGCCGATGCTGCCCGCGATATCGCCGCCGATCGCGACGCTGGCCTGACTGACGCGCTGGATGACTGCCTTCATTGCTGATGCCCTGAATGATGGGAAAATTCAGGCCGCTATCGTACCGTGTCCGCATGCGCGCTGCAGGCTGCGCGCCAAAGCGGGCCGGCCTATTCGGGCGTGATGCCTCCCTGCTTGATGACCTGGGTCCATTTCGCCACATCGTCGGCGATGCGCTTGGCGAAGGCTTCCGGCGTGCTGCCCACGGGCTGGAAGCCCATACCCGCAAGACGCGCGTTCAGGCTGCCGTGCAGTATGGCTTCGGCGATGGTGGAGGACAGTTTCGCGACGATTTCGTCGGGTGTGCCCGCTGGCGCGATCAGGCCGAACAGGGGAGACGTATCCACGCCGGGCAGGCCGGCTTCGCGGAAGGTGGGGACATCGGGCAGTTGGCCGACGCGTTCTGCGCTGGTGACGGCGATGGCGTTCAGCGCGCCGCTCTTGATGTGCTCCAGCAGCGTGGGAACAGTACCGAAGGCGAAGTGCAACTGGCCGCCCAGCAGGTCGGTGAAGACCGTGCCGCCGCCGCGATAAGGGATGTGCAGGATATCGATGCCGGCGTGCTGGCGCAGTTGTTCTCCGGCCAGGTGAGGCGCGCTGCCGATGCCGGCGGAGCCGAATGTGAATCTGCCGGGCTCCGCCTTTGCCAGCGCGATGAAAGCCGCCAGATCCTTTGCCTTCACGGAAGGATGTGTCACCATGACGAAGGGCGCCGTGACCATCAGCGAGATGGGCTTGAAGTCTTTCAGCGTGTCGTACGGCAGCTTGTCGCCGAGCAGTCCGGGATTGATCGTGAATGCGGAGTCGACCATGCCGATGCTGTAGCCGTCGGGATCGGATGCGGCCAGGGCGCGCGTGCCGATGGTAGTGCCTCCGCCTCCCCGGTTTTCGACGACGAATGGCTGCCCGTAGGCCTCGCTGTATGTCTGCGCGGCCAGCCGGCCCAGGTTGTCAGTGGCGGCTCCGGGAGGATAAGGCACGAACAGGCGTACCGCCTTGTCGGGATACTGCCCGGCGGCGCGGGCCGGCAGGCTCCATGGCAGTGCGGCGGAGCCAAGGGCCAGGGCAGAGCTGCGGGCGAGAAAGGATCTGCGGGATGTGGACATGACGGTCTCCTGATATTGATCTATGTTTCTATGGGTGGCGTGCGGGTTGGGGCGGCTTAATGGCTGAAGCGTCCTTCGGCAAGCCCGGGCTCGGGATCCGCGCCCAGGCCCGGGGTCTCCGGCACATGGACCCAGCCCGCGTCGACGGGAACCGTGTCGGCATAGGGAGTGTGCGCCAGCTCGAGGTAGAGGCGTTCGATGGACACCTCGGTCTGCTGCGCGGCGATCAGGTGCAGGCAGGCCAGGAAGCCCGGACCGAAGAACGCGACTTGCGGAGCGCAGACGACCTGGCTTTCCGCGCTGCGGCGCGACAGATGGAGAGCCGCGGTCAGCCCCATTTTGATGACGCTGGGCTGTACGTACCGCGCCGCATTGCCGTCGATGATGCGCTCCAGGTCGTAGCGGCTGCCGGCGTTCTCTCCGACGGCCAGCGGTATTCCGCAGCTCCGGCTCAGTTGCGCGAGCGCGCGGTCGTCTTCCGGCGGCCAGAGCGGCTCTTCGATCCAGAAGGGCTCGTATGGCGCCATTTCAGCGATGGCGGCGGGAGCCGTGTCGGGCGTCCAGGCGCAATTCGTGTCCACCATGATGGGGACGCCGGGTCCGGCCGCGTGGCGGGCGGCCGACAAGGCCCCGGCCGTGCGTTCATGCAGCTTGATCTCTGTATAGCCTTCCCGCAGGGCCTGGGATACGACCTGATCCAGGCGGGCGCCGTCGCCGTAGTATTGCAGCAGCGATGCGTAGGCGCGCACCCGGTCGCGTTTCTTGCCGCCCAGCAAGCGATACAGCGGCACGCCCTCGCGCTTGGCGCGCAGGTCCCACAACGCAATGTCCAGGCCGGCCAGCGCATGCACCACGGGGCCTGACCTGCCCAGGTTGTGCAGCGTCCGCTGCATGTCGGGAAGCAAGGTTTCGTCGCCGGCGTCGCGGCCGCGGGCGAGCGGAGCAATCAGCGTCTCGAAGATCGCCGTCAGCGCGCGCGGCTCGACGCAGGACGATTCCCCCCAGGCGACCGTTCCGTCCACGGTTTCCAGCCGCACCAGGGCGCTGTCGATCTTGTCGCGCGGCCGGCCGGCGAACAGCGGAGGCGGAGCCCAATGATGGAATGGAAGCCGCATGGGAATGCAGGTAAGAGCAGCGATATCGTTGGCAGGCATGGGATGGCGCGATTTTTTTTCGCGGTAGTCGTGACGGAACGGCTTATTGTGCGTAGCGATGGATGATATGGTCAAATAGATAAATTGACTATTTCCATATGAATTTCATATGTTCAGCAGACGGGAACTATTGTTGCTGCGGGCGATGTACCAGCACCGGACCGTGACGGCCGCGGCGGCTTCGATCAACATGACGCAGCCGGCGGCCAGCGCATTGCTGCGCGATATGGAAATCCGCCTGGGCTTTCTTCTGTTCAGCCGCGAGAAGCGCCGCCTGCAACTGACGAGCCAGGCGCGGACCTTGATCCCGGAGGTGCTGAATGCGCTGGCGGGCATCGAGTCGGTGGAGCGGCTGGCGGGCGACATCCGGCAGGGCACGATGGCGCGCCTGGTCGTCGGCGCCGTGGCCATCGCGGCGTCCAGCCTCCTGCCGCCGGCGCTGATGCGCATTCGCAAGGCGCATTCGGAACTGGCTGTGACGCTGCGGGCGGGGACCGCGCTGGAAATCATTGAAATGGCGGTGGACCATCGGATCGACCTGGGCGTGATCGTAGGGACGGTGGCCGACAACGAGCGGGTGTCGAGCGTGCAACTGGCGCCCTTGTCCCTGTACGCCATTTGCCGGAAGGATCATCCCTGGGCCGCGCGCCGGGATCTTTCCCTGGCCGAAGTCGCCATGGCGGGCCCCATCGTGCTGGCGACGGCCTTGCCGGCGGGCAGGGCGACGCGCCAGGTCATGGAGGCCGAGGGCCTGCCGTATCGCCCCATGATGGAGGCGATGCAGTCTTCCAGCGCATGCGCGCTGGCGGCGGAAGGCCTGGGCGTGGCCATTGTCGAAAGCCTGGGGGCGCGTTACGCCCAGCGCCAGGGCCTGGCGGCCATGCATTTGATGGCGCTGGAGGACCCGGTGCTGGCGCTGGTGTGGTCCAGGGACAGGAGCATGAGCATGCCGGCGCAGCAGTTGCACGAGGTCTTGATGCAGCAGGTCGACGCGTGGTGAAGACGTCCGCGGGTGTATGATTTGGCTATGGCATAATAAATTTCTCGCAAGATTGCGATCTTCCTTGTCGGCATGCCTGGCGTGCCGATGTCAAACCAAATACACCATCATTCATCATGATATCTGCTCAAGAAGCCTTACAGCGGTTGACCGAAGGCAACCGTCGGTTCGTCTCTACGCTGCGCAACAGCGAGCAATTGCCCGTCCGCAAAGCCAATCTGGTCTCGGAACAGGAGCCGTTCGCCATCATCCTGGGCTGTTCGGATTCCCGTGTACCGGCGGAGCTCGTGTTCGACCAGGGGCTGGGCGACCTGTTCGTCATCCGGGTGGCAGGCAACATCGTTGCGCCCTCGCAGGTCGGCAGCGTCGAATTCGCGGCGTCCCGCTACGGTACGCCGCTGGTGGTGGTGTTGGGGCATACCCAGTGCGGCGCCATCCAGGCCACCATCGAAGAACTGCAGCAGCCGGCGGAAGACCAGTCGCGCAACCTGCGCTCGATCGTCGACCGCGTGCGTCCGTCGGTGGAAGGCTTGTTGCAAACGGAACTGCGCCATGATCTGAAGACGCTGACGGCGCATGCGGTGCGCTGCAATGTCAGCGTGTCCGTCAGCCACTTGCGCTATGGTTCTCCGGTGCTGGAGCAGCTCATTCGCAATGGCGGGCTGCAGGTCGTCGGGGCGGAATACTCCCTGGAAACCGGCGAAGTCCATTTCTTCGACGGAGTCTGATCCTTCCGGATATCCTTTTCCCCCTGTTTTGAGTTACGCTGCGCCCTGTTAGCGGCAGACCGCGGGATGGCCCGGCGGAATAGGGGGAAACATGGATGGCATCTGGATCCGCATGGCCGAACTGGCCGTCGGTATACTGGGTACCGTGGTTGCTGCCTTCATGGGGGCGAAATTCGCGTTCGGCCTGGAACGCCGACGCGACCAGGAGCTGCAGAGGGATCGCGACGCCGACGGCCTGCAATCGGCCATTTTCGTCCTGTGCAGGCAATTGACGCTGGCGGCCAGGATGCAGGCCGAAGTGCTGGACCCTTTCCGCGAAGATCGCAACCGCGACATCTGTGTGCCGCCGGTCTCGGGACGGCATCTGGTCGACGTCCGCGTCGATTTCGAATGGATATCGCACATGCTGCGCGACCACGAGGAAAGCGCGGCGCTGGCGTTCCTGATCGTAATGGTGGACGACGGCATCGAATCCCTGCACGATGCGGTCGAGACGCGGCGCAAGTTCCATGACCTGCGCATACGCCCCAGGCTGGAAGAGGCGGGAGTCACCGACTTCACCGAAGAACGCGCGCAGCAGGTCCGCTTCCTGTGCGGCGCGGCGGATTCGGAAATGCTGCAGGGTTATACGGATCAGTTATATGCCATCTGCGACCGGGTCGTTGCCCAGGCCGAGCGCGCGCTGGCCGAGGCGCAACGGGTTTCCGCCCAGGCGTTTCCGGGCTATGCCTTCAAGTTCGTGCTGCCGGAGTGGGCGCACCATCAGCCCGATACCGGAATCGCGGCTCGCCTATGACGATTCGATATCCCCCTATAACAAGAAGCGATACTGCAGGGCCGCATGCTGGATAGAATGGAAGATTCTCCAACTTTTCCGCTGATCAAGACGCCATGAAAATTACAGGTCAAATGCTGATCGGGTCCCAGGACGTTACTGGCACCCAGGCTGCCATCCGTGGCATCAATCCCGCCACCAACGAGTCGCTGGATCCCCCCTACAACGGCGGCACGCCTGCCGAAGTGGAGCGCGCCTGCGAACTGGCGGCGCAAGCCTTCGCGTCGTACCGCAAGACTTCGCTGGAGCAGCGCGCCGCCTTCCTGGAAAGCGTCGCCAAGCACATCGAGGCGCTGGGCGATACGCTGATCGAGCGCGCGCACCAGGAAACGGGTTTGCCGGTCGCCCGCCTGCAGGGCGAGCGCGGCCGCACCGTGGGCCAGCTCCGCCTGTTCGCGCGCGAAGTCCTGCGCGGCGACTGGATCGATGCGCGCGTCGACAAGGCGCTGCCGGAGCGCCAGCCGCTGCCGCGCAGCGACCTGCGCCTGCAGTACATCCCGGTCGGCCCGGTGGCCGTATTCGGCGCCAGCAACTTCCCCCTGGCTTTCTCGGTCGCGGGCGGCGATACCGCTGCTGCGCTGGCTGCCGGCGCTCCCGTCATCGTCAAGGGCCACTCCGCCCACCCCGGCACGTCCGAGCTGGTCGGCCGCGCCGTGCGTGAAGCCGTCAAGGAATGCGGCCTGCATGAAGGCGTGTTCTCGCTGTTGTTCGGCTCGGGCGCGGAAATCGGCCAGAGCCTGGTCAAGCATCCCGTCATCAAGGCTGTGGCCTTCACCGGCTCGCGCGCCGGCGGCGTAGCGCTGATGAAGACGGCTGCCGCAAGGCCCGAACCCATCCCTGTGTTCGCCGAGATGAGCAGCATCAACCCCGTGTTCCTGCTGCCCAACGCGCTGGCCGGCCGCGCCGAAGCCATGGCGAAGGGCTTCGTCCAGTCGCTGACCATGGGCGCCGGCCAGTTCTGCACGAACCCCGGCCTGGTGATCGGCCTGAAGTCCCCCGAGCTGGACGCCTTCATCAAGGCAGCCAGCGAAGGCGTGAGCAATGCGGACAGCGCGACCATGCTGACCCCGGGCATCTTCTCGGCCTACCAGCAGGGCGTGGAGCAGCTGCAGAAGTACGGCGAGGTCAAGACGCTGGCCGAAGGCAAGAACAACACCGCGCTGTCCAACCAGTGCCAGGCCCGCCTGTTCACGACGGATGCCGCTTCGTTCATCGCCAAGCCGCACGACCTGGGCATCGAGATCTTCGGTTCCGCGTCGCTGGTCATCGTCTGCGACAACGAAGCGCAGGCGCTGCAGGTCATCGACAGCCTTGAAGGCCAACTGACCGCCACGCTGCAGATGGATGACAAGGACGTCGATCTGGCCGGCCGCCTGATCGAACGCCTGGAACTGAAGGTTGGCCGCATTCTGGTCAACGGCTACCCGACAGGCGTCGAAGTCTGCGACGCCATGGTCCATGGCGGCCCGTTCCCGGCCACGTCCGACAGTCGCACGACATCCGTCGGCACTGCCGCCATCTACCGCTTCCTGCGCCCGGTCTGCTACCAGGACGTCCCCAACGCAGTCCTGCCGCCCGCGCTGCAGCAGGAAAACCCGTGGGGCATCAACCGCCGCGAAAGCTGATCCGGCGGTCAGAAGGTTCAGCCCGGAAGTTCCTCTGAACGACGGGCTGACAACGAAGCTACCCAGACAAAAATCGGCAACCGCTGCAAAGGGGTTGCCGATTTTTTGCCAGGATGCCGTAAAGAGTAAAGCATCTGTGATGCCTCCTGAGCCAGATCGGATTGGCGCAGGGGATCCTGCATCCCGTCAGCTCATCCAGTGCAAAGGTACAAGCACGATTTGCGGGAACAGCAGCAACAGGAACAGCAGCAGCAATTGCGCGATGAGGAATGGCGACATGCCGCGCACGACTCCTCCCATCGTTGTCTGGCCCACGCTGGTGGCTGCAGCCAGCACAGTGCCGACTGGCGGTGTCAGCAAGCCGATTCCCAGGTTGATGATGAAGATGATGCCGAAATACACTGGATCGATACCTGCCTCTGTAATGACGGGCATCAGAACAGGCGTCAGGATGAGGATGACGGGAGCAAGGTCCATGGTCATTCCGATGATCAGTACGATGGCGTTGATCAGCAGGAGCAGCAGCAATGGGCTATCGGCGAATCCGCTGAGCATATCGGATACCATCATGGGAATGTCGGCCATGGTCATCATCCATGCACTGATCGAAGAAGCCGCCACCAGTAGCATGATGACGCTGGTCAGCCTTGCCGAGGATTTGAATACCTCGAACAGCTGGGCAAAGGTCAACTCACGGTAGATGACGACGCTGACCAGCAAAGCATAGAAGGCGGCCACCACACCGGCTTCCGTCGGAGTGAAGATACCGAAGCGTAGGCCGCCGACGATGATGACCGGCAGCAGCAGGGCCCAGACGGAAGAGCGCAGTGCGCGCAGGACTTCTGAGGTATTTTGCTTGGGCAGAGGAGTCTGCTCGTCCCTGTGCGATACGATCCACCAGGTAAGGATCAGGGCAAGGCCCATCAGCATGCCTGGGACGATGCCCGCCAGAAACAGTTTCGATATGGAGACGCCGCTGGTGACGCCGAACAGGATCAGGGGGATGCTGGGAGGAATGACGCCCGCGATGATGCCGCCCGAGGCGATCAGGCCAGTGGCGCGGTTACGGTCGTAGCCCGCCTTGATCATGAGCGGAATCAGCACGGCGCCAAGCGCGACGGTGTCGGCCACGGCCGAGCCGGACAGCGATGCGAACAGGATGGCGGCAATGATGGAAACATAGCCCATGCCTCCCCGTTTGTGTCCCACCAGCGCCAGGCCCAGGTCGATGATGCGACGGGTGATGCCGCCCGCGTTCATCAGTTCTCCGGCAAGGATGAAGAACGGAATGGCCATGAGCGAGAAATTGTTCGCGCCGCTGACCAGATTTTCAGCAATGACCTGGGTGCTGAACATATCGAGGTGGAGCATCAACGCGACACTGGCGATGATGAGGGCAATGGCGATGGAGATACCGAATGCGATCGGCACCAGTAGCGCAGCTACGAAAATGAGGAGTTCGGTCATGGATTTCCGCCTTGCTCCGAAGATGCGCCGGTCAATGCGCGCAGCAGGTCACGGCATGCCACGACAGCCATGCAGACAGCCATGCCCAGGCATCCGGCAAACAGCAGCCAGAGCGGAAAGCCGGTGACGGGGCCATGCGAATTACGGTTGATCTCGGCAAGCTCCCATGAGCCGATGGCAAGCATGGCCAGCACGACAATGGACAGCAGATTCGCAATGACCAGGACGATGCGGCGGTTGCCGGGAGCCAGGCGTCGCACGAGCAGGTCGACGGAAATATGTTTGCCCATAATGGCGGCGCTGGCGGAACCGAAGAAGATCATGAACACGAAAAAGTAACGTGACATTTCTTCCGACCAAGTGATGCCGGAGTTGAACAGATAGCGCAGGATGACATTGCCGAACACCAGCACGGCCATTGCCGTCAGACATATGGCCATGCAGATGCCCAGCACCGTGTTGAGGCGGTGCTTGCCGCTTGCGCCTTTTTCTTGTGGTTGAGGCGAGTTCATTGCTTATTTGGCTTCCCTGATCTGCTTGACGATGGCTTCTGCGCCGGGTGTGCGCGCGTAAAGCTTGGCATAGGAATCCTGGACGGCCTGCTGCAGCTGCCCGCGGAACTCCTCTGAAGGCACCGTGATCTCCACGCCTTCTTTTTGCAGGGTTTCTTTGACCCCTGCCTCTTCGGAAATCAGCAACTCCCATTCGCGTGCGGTGGATGCCTGTACGGCATTGCGCACGACGGCCTGTTGCTCGGCGCTGAGCTTGTTCCAGAAGCGCTCATTGGCCACGTACAGGTTGGGACTGAAGACATGGTTCGATTCCAGTACATACTTGGTGAGTTCGTACCATTTGGCGGTATAGAGGTTCGGGTAGGGATTTTCCACGCCGTCGACCACGCGTTGTTCCAGGGCGCCGAAGACTTCATTGATGGGCAGCGGAGTGACGTTCGCTCCCAGGGCCTGTCCGATGGCCACCATGTTTTCTATGCCGGGGAAGCGCAGGCGCAGCCCCTGGAAATCGGAGAACTGCTTGATGGGTTTGCTGCTGGCGATGACGCGAAAGCCTTGAACGCCCCAGCCCAGGAACTCGAGGCCGAGCTTGTCCTTGAAGTCGGCGACCAGGCTGTCTCCGATGGGGCCCCGCAAGACGTTGCGGGCGTGGTCATAGTTGGTAAAGAGAAATGGCTGCTGGGCGATGCCGACATAGTCCACTTCTTTTTCCATAATGGTGCCGATAATGGCGATTTCCAGCGTACCGCCGCGAACCGAGTTGTACAGACGCTCGTCTCCGCCCAGGGCGCCGTTGGCATAGATGCGCACGCGCAGCTCGCCCTTGGACTGTTCTTCGACGGCAGGCTTGAAGACTTCGCGCAGCGCGACATTGACGGGGTGCGCATCGGGGAAAAAGTTGGCGATCTTGATTGTGGTGGCCGCCGTGGCGGCGGGGGCGGCCAGGGCGATGCCGGCGGCAGTCAGGAAGGATGCGGTCAGTGTGCGAAATGCTGTAGTCATGGGTTTGTCTCCATATTTATTGACGGGTGGGCTGATCGAAGCATGTCCAACGGACGGGTGTAGTGGACATGGCCGCGGTGATTGCCGGTATCGCGCCGGATCGGAAATAGCAGTATCAGGCGTTCAGTGCCAGGTTGCAGAGCTCGTGGCGGGCCATGACATCGGCATCGGGCCGGAATCCCAGGCCGGGCTGCGCGGGCAATGCCATGCTTGGCTGGTAGTTGAGCCAGGCGTGGGCTTTTTCCTGGAAGGCCAGGAAAGGAATCTCCAGTGGAGTCTCTTGTGGGAGACAGGCGACCAGATGCGCAGTGGCCAGCAGGCCGGGACCATAATAAAAACAATGCGGCACGACACGCACGCCGTGCTGGCGCGCTGCTGCGACTACCTGCAGCATGCCGGTGACGCCGCCGATCTTGGCTACGCTGGGCTGGGCAACGTCGATGGCGTTCAGCGCGAAATGTTGCAACAGACCCTGGACACCGCTGGCGTTTTCTCCGGCAGAGATCGTCATGCCGGTTTCCTTGCGCAGAGCGGCCAGACCGGGCAGGTCGTCCGGCGGCCAGATGGGTTCTTCCAGCCAGCCCATGCCGCGCGCTTTCAGATGTCGTGCGACAGTTGCCGCCTCTTCCCGGCTCCAGGGGCAGTTGACGTCGACCATCAGTTCCGTGCCCTGCGGCATGGCGTCCAGGGCCGCATCCATGACGGGCAAAGCGGTTTCGTGCAGCTTGATGCGCCGATAACCCAGGGCCAGCACACGCTGGATCTGGCTGGCGATTTCTTCCGGATCGCCGTAGCAGGGTAGGCTGGGATAGGTATCGACGGTTGATCGATTGCTTCCCAGCAGCGCGTGCAGTGGTTTGCCAGCGCGTTGCGCGGCAATGTCCCAGAGAGCGATATCGATGCCCGACAGGGCGTACAGTATCGGACCGGTTTGCCCGAAGCCGTGGAAAGTCCTGAGTACCTGTTCCTGAAGGGCGGCAGGATCCTGCGACGGGCGCCCCAGCAGATAGGGACCGATGACTTCGGCAAGCGCTGCCCAGGTCGATGGGTTGCATTTGTGTCCGAAGGCTTCGCCCCAGCCCGTCAGGCCGTCGGCCGTGGTGATGCAGACCAGAAGGCTTTCCATGCCTTCATCCTTGGCCGTCGCCATGTTGTAGGGGTCGTGTTGCTCGAGCTGTTTACGGCGCGATGTGCCATATGGCACACAGATGCGATGCAGATGGATGGACTGGATGGTCACTATGTTCCCTTGCTTCTTGCCGGCTTTGCGGATGTGTATCCACCGAATGCTGAAAAATGTGAGTAATCGGACAGTTTGAAAATTCTAGCCTTCTCATACGATGACCTACAACCGATAGGGCTAAGGGTCTTCCCTGATAATTTGCCAAGGATTGGCGCGTTTCCAAGCGAGGTGCGGACCTATTGCGCTTCCTGGAGCAACGGCGGCTGAAATTGGTTAATTCGGTAGACAACTTTTGCTATCATGAAGTTTTCTGCCTGGATGAATGCCATGAGGCCTATCGAGCGGCAACGGCTCTCGGATGCGACTTACCAGCACCTGCTGGATGAATTGATGGCGGGGCGCTACGAGGTGGGCGAGCGCCTGCCTGCCGAGACTGCCCTGGCAAGCCGGCTGGAGGTGTCGCGGCCCGTCGTGCGGGCAGCACTGCAGCGTTTGCAGCAGGACGGAATCGTCGTGTCGCGCCAGGGCTCTGGCACCTATGTCCAGCGCATGCCGTCCAGCGATCTGGGCAGGCATATCGATACCGCCAAGCTCAGCCGGGTGCTGCAGGGGTTCGAATTGCGACTCGTGCTGGAACCGCTGGCCGCCAGGCTGGCCGCCCGGCATCGCAGCGTGGAGCAACTGCGGTTGATGGAAGAGGCCGATGCGCGCATGCGCGGCGCCATGGAGCGGGAGGAGGTTTCCACCCACGAAGATCTCGCTTTCCATCATGCGATCGCGGCGGCGTCCGGCAATACCCTGCTGCTGGAAACGCTGGAGGGGCTGTCGCAGCAATTGAAGGCCGGCATTGATGTCACGCTGGCGCTGACGCGTTCCGGCACGCAGCAGCGGCAGCGGCAAGTGCTGGACGAGCACCAGCGCATCCTGCGCGCCATCCGCCTGTCCGACCCGGAGAGCGCCGGGATCGCCATGGCTTTCCACCTGGATCAGGCGCGCAACCGCCTGCTCGACCGGCAACTGGATCAATAGGGCCGCTTCGCCCGTATCCATTCCGAAAGAACGATGTGGCGCGCAGGCCGCTTCGCCGCGCAATCTTCTTCGTTGGACGAATTAGTCGTTGACATGGTCTAAAGTGGTAAATTAATATGACATATATAGCAGATCAGATGTCATAAATAATGCTAACTTGGGTGTGAGGACGACGACCGGATTCCGGTGTCCGCCGCAGCATCCTCCTACTTATTGGAATGGAGAATCGCCATGGCTGAAGTTTCGGCTGCTGTTATTGAAAAACTGAAAGGCGTCAGCACCGCCACCATCAGCACCTGCCTGTACAAGCGCGGCATGCGCAGCCAGTACATCCAGGACGTCCTGCCTGTCGGCGCGCCGAAGTCGCGCAGCATGGTGGGCCCGGCATTCACGCTGCGCTACATCCCCGCCCGCGAAGACCTGAACGAGCTCCAGGTGTTCCGCGATCCCGAGCATCCGCAGCGCAAGGCCGTGGAAACCTGCCCTCCCGGCGCCGTGCTGGTCATGGACAGCCGCAAGAACCCCAGGGCCGCGTCGGCCGGCTCCATCCTGATCGGCCGCCTGCAAGCGCGCGGCGTGGCGGGCGTGGTGTCGGACGGCGGTTTCCGCGATGCCGGCGACATCGCCCGCATGGACATGCCCGCCTTCCACCAGCGCCCCTCGGCGCCGACCAACCTGACGCTGCACCAGGCTATCGGCATCAATGAGCCCATCAGTTGCGGCGATGCGCCGGTGTTCCCGGGCGACATCATCGTGGGCGATTGCGACGGCGTCGTCGTTATTCCCGCGCATCTGGCGGCGGAAATCGCCGACGAGGCTTTCGAGATGACGGCGTTCGAAGACTTCGTGGCCGAAGAAGTGGCCAAGGGCCGCTCGATCCGCGGCCTGTATCCGGCGACGGATCCCAAGACGCTGGACGATTTCAAGGCATGGCGCGCCGCCAAGGGCCGCTGATCGCAGCCTGAAGCGCAAATCTTCCCGCATCCGGCGGCCTGCATGCCGTCCGGAGCGGATACAGGCCATGCCCGCCATGGACGGCGTTACCGCCGTTCACGGCGGGCATGTCGTTTTCTGCCGCAGGGAAGCGGAGCGGTGCCGCAAGCCGAAGGCGCCGCGTGGCGTGTTTTCATGGCGCATCCATCTGGTCCGGGACGATGATCTTGTCCAGGAAGGCGGAGAGCGCCGGGTTCGCGTGATTCTCATGCCAGCCCAGATGGAATTCCGCGAAAATATTGGGGGGCGCCAGTGGCCGGAACGCGACGCCGGGCAGGTGCAGTTCCTGCGCCGAGCTCGGCACGATGCCGATGCCTATGCCGGCCCGGATCATGAACAGCAGGGTGTGGGTCTGGCTGGCCAGCTGCACAATGTTGGGCTGTATGCCCACGATGTTGAACAGGCCGACGATGCGGTTGTGAAAATACCTCCCGCCTTTCGGGTGATACTGGATGAATGCCTGGCGGTGCAGGGCCGATAGCGGAACACAGCTGTGGCGTGCCAGGGCGGAGCCGTCCGGCATGGCGAGCACCATGGGTTCGCGTGTCAGCGGCGACGATACCAGGTCGGGTTCCTGGGGAATGTCGCGGGCGATGACCAGATCGAGATCGTTCGCCGTCAGGGCCTTGCCCAGGTCGGTGGTCACCATTTCATGCAGATGCACCTTGATGTGGGGCAACAATGCCTGCATGCGCTTGAGCAGGTCCGGCACCAGACGGTAGGCTGCCACGGCGGTAAAGCCCAGCGCCAGGTGTCCCGTTTCTCCCTGCGAGGCCTGGCGGGCGGACTCCTTGGCGCGCTTGAAGGCTTCCAGCAGATGGCGCGCCTCGCGCAGAAAAGCCCTTCCTGAAACGGTCAGCTGCACATGCCGGCTGCTGCGGTCGAACAGGGCGGTGCCCAGACTGTCCTCCAGGCGCTGGATCTGCCGGCTCAGCGGCGGCTGCGTCATGTGCAGCCGTTTGGCGGCACGGCCGAAATGCAGCTCTTCGGCGGCGGCGATAAAGCATTCCAGTTGGCGGATTTCCATAGGCTTATCGATGCAAGTCTTGAATCAAACGATGTTATTTGTGTATTCAAGCGATGGTTGAGGCTTGTGTCATCCACAATGTCATGTGATGACTGATATGTCGTATATTAGTATGTCAGCCTGAGAGCAGGCGCTGGCGGAAGTGTGCCGTTCAGTGCATTATCCATAAAGCTCCGGTGGAAGACGCCACCGGAACAAAAAGTATGAGAACGAAGGAGGTAGTCAATCATGCGCTTTCCCAATCTGTTGCGTTATGGCGTTGCCCTGTCGGTGTGCGCTGCGTTTTCCGGCACGGCCCTGGCGGCGGAGGATGCCGCATCCTATCCGTCCAAGCCCGTGACCGTCATTGTGCCGTTCTCCCCCGGGGGCGGCACCGATATTTCCGCACGCCTGCTTGCCACGCACCTGGGCCAGCTGACGGGGCAGACCTTCGTGGTGGACAACCGCCCGGGCGCCGCGGGACAGATCGCAGCGGACGCCGTGGCCAGGGCGCCTGCGGATGGCTACACCCTATTGTTCGGCAACTCCGGCCTGCTGTCCATCAACCCTTTGCTCTATAAGCTGCAGAACGATCCCGCCGAAGCGTTCGAGCCTGTCTCCACATTCTCCGACCTGCCGTTCATCCTGGTGACCAGCCCCAAACTGCAGGTGGATACCCTGCAGGACCTGATCGACCTGGCCAAGAAGGAACCGGGCAAGCATACGTTCGCCAGCTCCGGCACGGGCGGCGGGCCGCACCTGTCGGGCGAGATCTTCCAGGAAGCGTCGGGCACGGAGCTGCTGCACGTGCCGTACAAGGGGGGCGGTCCGGCCATGACGGACCTGGTGGCCGGCCACGTGGACATGCTGATCGCCTCGGTGCTTGAATCGGTGTCCTTCATCAACGCGGGGCAGCTCAAGGCGCTGGCCGTCACGGGCAGCTCGCGATCCAGCTCGCTGCCCAATGTGCCCACGCTGAAAGAGCAGGGCGTGGATGCCGAAGTCGGTTCGTGGACAGCGGTGCTTGCGCCCAAGGGAACGCCGCAGCCGGTGGTGGAGCGTCTCGGAGACCTGATCCGCCAGGTAACGGAAATCCCAGAGGTCAAGGAAACCCTGACGGCGCAAGGCGCGGGAGCCATGCCTTCCACGCCCCAGGGGCTGGCCGACATGATGGCGCGCGACCGCGAGAAATTCGGCCAGGTCATCAAGAAGCGCAATCTGCAAGTCAACTAAGCCGGCAACATCGCGGCGCTTGAACAAAAAGGGAGGAGAAATCCTCCCTTTTTGTTGCCAGGCAGCCGATGGAGAAGATGCAGGCTGTGCTTCCTCTCCGGCTCATTCCGGACCCCCCCGGGATTTCGCAGGGACATGAAAACGCCCCGGCAGCATGGCGGAAAGCTTCCGCCATGCTGCCGGGGCGCTGTCTTGCCGGCGATGCCGGACTTACTCGACTGCCTTGATGATGCCGGCCAGGATGTCGCGCTCTTCGGCGGTCAGTTCCGTCAGCGGGGGACGGACCGGGCCCGCGCTGTGGCCGACCAGGGTGGCGCCGGCCTTGACGATGCTGACGGCGTAGCCCGCGGAACGGTTGCGCAGCTTGATGTAGGGCAGGAAGAACTTGTCCAGCAACTCATTGACCGTGTCCTGGTCGCCGGTGCTGATGGCCTTGTAGAAGCGCATGGCGGTGGCGGGCACGAAGTTGAATGCGGCCGACGAGTAGACGGGCACGCCCAGGGCGCGGTAGGCCGACGCAAAGACTTCGGCGGTGGGCAGGCCGCCCAGATACGAGAAGCGGTCGCCCAGGCGGCGGCGGATGGTGACCATGCGCTCGATCTCGCCGATGCCGTCCTTGTAGCCGATGAGGTTGGGGCAGCGCTCGGCCAGGACTTCCAGGTGATCGGCTTCCAGGCGGCACAGGGAGCGGTTGTAGACGATGACGCCGAAGTCCACGGATTTGCAGACGGCTTCGACGTGGGCAACGACGCCGTTCTGGTTGGCTTCGGTCAGGTAGTGGGGCATCAGCAGGATGCCGTGCGCGCCCTGGCGCTCGGCCTCTTGCGCGTAGGCGATGGCCTGGCGCGTGGAGCCGCCTGCGCCGGCGATGATGGGCACCTTGCCTTTGCAGGTTGTGACTGCCGTGCGGATGATGTCGCTGTATTCGTTGGGCTCCAGCGAGAAGAATTCGCCCGTGCCGCCGGCGGCGAACAGCGCGCTTGCGCCGTAGGGAGCCAGCCATTCCAGGCGATCGATATAGCCCTTGGCATTGAAATCGCCATTGGCGTCAAAGTCGGTCAGGGGAAAGGAGAGCAGGCCTTCGCCGATGATGCTCTTGAGTTCCTGCGGAGTAATGCCGGACATGAATCACCTCAGTTTCGAGTGGATGTTGGAGAATGACTGGATCATTGATACGACATCATACAACTACGGAGGAGAACGCGCAAGCGACAAGGCGGGGGAAATATTGCGGCCTAGCGGATGGATTCGGCCGCGCTGTCCTGGGCTTCCAGCGCGCGCTTCAGGCGGGTCTGACTGTTGCGCAGATGGCTGCGCGCGGCTTCGCCGGCCGTTGCGGGGTCCTGCGCCTGGATGGCGGAATAGATGAACTGGTGCTCTTTGTTCAGCTTTTGCAGATAGCGCTGGTGAGAGTCGTTGTCCATCTGCAGCCGGCTGCGGGGAATCGAGCCTTTGCCCAGATGGGTGAGATATTCGTGGAAATAGGTATTGCCCGTTGCCATGGCGATGGCCTGGTGGAATGCAAAATCGGCATCGATGGCGTGCTGTGGATCCAGCACGTCGGCGCTTTCCAGCGCGGTCAGATGGTCGAGCGCCTGTCTGATGGCGTCGAGCTGCTCCGGCGTGCGGCGTTCCGCCGCCAGTGTGGCCGCCTCGACTTCGATGGCGATGCGGACCTCCAGCAGCGCAACGGCATCGATGGCTGTGCTGACGGAACTCAGCGGGATGTGCATCGGATTTTCCGCCGGCTGCGCCACGAATGTGCCGATGCCATGGCGCGTTTCGACCAGGCCGCTGGCCTGCAGGCGCGAAATGGCCTCACGCACGACGGTGCGGCTGACTCCCAGCTGGCGCATGATTTCCGATTCAGTGGGCAGCTTGTCGCCCGGGCCGAGCTGGCCGCTGTGGATGGGGGCGGACAGGGCTTCGACGGCTTCCTCCGCGAGCGTGCGCGAAGAGCGTCGAATCAGTGAGGTCAGGCGAGGAGAGGTGGTTGTCATGTCCGGGGCTGGTGGTGTGGTGATCGGTTATCCACAGGATTATAGATGGCCCGGCTGCCGGATGGGGCCTGCGCCCTGTCGGCGGCAGGCCCGTCGGCCGTCAGAAAATATCTGGTTCTCCGGCGGCCTTGCCGAAGTCGCGGGTCAGGTAGTCGAAGTCGCAGCCCTCGTTGGCCTGGCTGATGTGCTTGGAGAACATCCAGCCGTAGCCGCGTTCGAACTTCGGCTCCGGCTGCTTCCATTCGGCGCGGCGCTTCTCCAGCTCCTCATCGCTGACCAGCATGTTCAGCGTGCGCGCGGGGATGTCGATGCTGATCAGGTCTCCGGTGCGCAGCAGCGCCAGCGGACCGCCGATATGGGCTTCGGGCGCGACATGCAGCACGCAGGCGCCGTAGCTGGTGCCGCTCATGCGCGCGTCGGAAATGCGCAGCATGTCTCGGTGTCCCTGCTTGAGCAGGGCCTTGGGCATGGGCAGCATGCCCCATTCCGGCATGCCGGGGCCGCCCAGCGGACCAGCGTTGCGCAGCACCAGGATATGGTCGGGCGTGACATCCAGGTTTTCGTCGTCGATGGCGGCCTTCATTTCGGGGTAGCTGTCGAACACCAGCGCGGGACCCGTGTGCCTCTGGAAACGGGCGTCGCAGGCAGCCGGCTTGATGACGGCGCCGTCCGGGCACAGATTGCCGCGCAGCACGGCCAGCGAGCCTTCGTGGTAGACGGGGTTGGACAGCGGGCGGATGACGTCCTCGTTGTAGACCGGCGCATCGGCGATGGCCTGGCCCAGGGTTTCGCCCATGACGGTGAGGCAGTCCAGGTCCAGCTTTTCCTTCAACTGGCCCATCATCCCCAGCAGGCCGCCGGCATAGAAGAAATCCTCCATCAGGTAAGTCGAACCCGATGGCCGGACATTGGCGATGACCGGCGTGGTGCGGCCCAGCGCATCCAGGTCGTCCAGTGACCAGTGCACGCCCGCGCGGCGCGCCATGGCCAGCAGGTGGATGACCGCGTTGGTGGAACAGCCCATCGCCATGGCGACCACGGTGGCGTTGCGCACGGCCTGCGGCGTGACGATCAGGTCGGGCGTCAGGTTTTCCCAGACCATTTCCACGATGCGCCGGCCACAGGCGGACGCCATGCGGATGTGGTTGGCATCCGGCGCGGGAATCGAAGAAGCGCCCGGAATGCTCAGGCCCATGGCGTCCGCGATGGCCGTCATGGTGGAAGCCGTGCCCATGGTCATGCAGTGGCCGTACGAGCGCGCGATGCCGCCTTCCACGCCCAGCCATTGCTGGGCGGTGATCGTGCCGGCGCGGCGCTCGTCCCAGTACTTCCAGGCGTCCGATCCCGAGCCCAGCTGCTGGCCCGCGTAGTTGCCGCGCAGCATGGGGCCGGCCGGCAGATAGATCATGGGCAGGCCCGCGGTCAGCGCGCCCATGGTCAGGCCCGGGGTGGTCTTGTCGCAGCCGCCCAGCAGCACGACGCCGTCGACCGGATGGGCGCGGATCTGCTCCTCGACTTCCATGGCCAGCAGGTTGCGGTACAGCATGGTCGTCGGCTTCATGAAGTTTTCCGACAGCGTGATCGCAGGCATTTCCACGGGGAAGCCGCCCGCCTGCAGGACGCCGCGCTTGACGTCCTCGACGCGGTGCTTGAAGTGCGCATGACAGGGATTCAGGTCGGACCAGGTGTTCAGGATGCCGATGATGGGCTTGCCGGCCCAGTCCTCGGGCGCATAGCCCATCTGCATGATGCGCGAGCGGTGGCCGAAGCTGCGCAGGTCGTCGGGAGCGAACCAGCGCGCGGAGCGCAGGTCTTCCGGCGACTTGCGGCGAATGCGTTCGTAGGGTTGTGTCATTTGGGGTGCCTGTTGTTCGTATGAATGACCGCGGGCGGAGAGAAGCCGCCCGGGTGTTGTGCCGCGTGGCTCAGACGGGCGTGACCAGCGGCCTCTGCTGGAAGTGCGCGATGAGATTGTCGACCACCAGTTGCGACATGGCGTCGCGCGTTTCCGTCGTGCCGCTGGCGTGGTGCGGGTAGAGCACCACGTTGTCCAGCGTCGAGAAGCGAGGATCGATATTGGGCTCGTTCTCGAACACGTCCAGCGCGGCCCCGGCGATGCGGCGCTGCTCCAGCGCGTCGATGAGCGCGGCTTCGTCCACCACCGAGCCGCGCGCCAGGTTGACGAGCCAGCCCTTGGGGCCCAGGGCTTCGAGGACGGCCGCATCGATGATGTGGTAAGTCTGCTTGCCGCCGGGGCAGGTCAGCGCCAGCACGTCGCTGTTGCTGGCCAGTTCGGCCAGGCTGGCGTAGTAGGTGTAGCCGACATCCTGCTTGTTGCGGCCGGTGTAGGCAATCTGCATTTTCAGCGCGGAGGCGCGGTCGGCCAGCTCGTGCCCGATGCGGCCCAGGCCGACGATGCCCAGGCGCTTGCCTTTCAGCGACGTGGTCAGCGTCATCATGCCGAGGCGGCCCCAGTCGCCGCTGCGTGTATAGGCGTGGCCGTCGCCGAGGCGGCGCAATGCGTTCATGATGAGGCCGATGCCGAGATCGGCGACATCGTCGTTCAGGACGTCGGGCGTGTTGGTGACGGCGATGCCCCTGGCATGGCAGGCGGCGATGTCGATGCTGTCGGTGCCGACGCCCGAAGAGGCCACGATCTCCAGCAGGGGTAGAGACGACAGCATCTCGGCCTTGAAGCCCAGTCCGCCGCTGGTGACGACGCCGCGGATGTTCGGGCCGACGGCGGCAAGGAGCGACGCCTTGTCGTCGGCCTGGTTCAGCCGGTGCAGAGTGAAGGACTGTTCCAGTTGCTCCATCTGTGCGGGCCTCAGGTTGTAGAGAACCAGCAGTTGGGGCTTTGCGGAGTCGGGTTGTGCCATGGTCGGGGATCCTGTTCGGGGTTATACGGGTTTGCCGGGAATGAAAGATCCGCTATCGTGCGTCTCTTAAGATGTCTGACATCATATATTGTCCGAATTATCTATTCAATCATCAGCATCATGGGAGACTATCCGATATGAGCATGGAAATCACGAAAATCATCAAACAAGGCTCCTCGCTGCGTCGCCGCGCATTGCTGGGCGGCATGGCAGGCCTGACCGCGGCGTTAGCGCTGGGCGCGCCGGCCGCGTCCCAGGCGCAGGAAACGGACTGGCCCACCAAGCCGATCCGGCTGGTCGTGCCGTTTCCGCCTGGAGGCAGTACCGATGCGGTAGGGCGCATGCTGGGCAACCTGCTGGCAG
Organism: Paracandidimonas soli; assembly: GCF_004342005.1. GTDB lineage: Bacteria > Pseudomonadota > Gammaproteobacteria > Burkholderiales > Burkholderiaceae_B > Paracandidimonas > Paracandidimonas soli. The sequence continues at coordinate 52,858 of NZ_SMBX01000011.1, read as the reverse complement.
AACGGCTTGGACAAAGCGTGATCATCGAGAACCGGGGCGGAGCCAGCGGCACGATCGGTTCCAACGTCGTGGCAAAGGCGGAGCCGGACGGCTATACGCTGTTGCTTTCCGGCGTGGGTTCCAATGCCATCGGTTATGCGCTGTATCCGCAGATCGCCTATCAGGACAGCGAATTCGCGCATGTGTCCCTGCTGGCCACGGGGCCTAACGTATTGGTGGTAAACCCCTCGTTCGAAGCCAAGACCTTCAAGGAGTTCATCGATATCGTCAAGGCCAATCCGGGCAAGTATGTGGCGGCCAGTTCCGGCAGCGGATCTTCGGGCCATCTGTCGATGGAAATGCTCAAGCAGGTCGCCGGACTGGACATCGTTCACGCGCCGTACAAGGGCGGCGCGGCCGCGATCACCGCCGTCATGGGCGACCAGGTCAATGCGTTGCTGTTGAATCAGGATAACCTGCTGCCTCATGTGGAGGGGGGCAAGTTGCGCGCGCTCGCGGTCACCAGTCTTGAGCGCAACCCGGCCTATCCCGACGTACCCGCGATCGCGGAATTCTATCCCGGCTATTCGGCCGAATCCTTCTTCGGCCTGAGCGCGCCGGCGGGAACGCCCGAGCACATCATGGAGAAGCTGCATCGCGAAACCGTGGCTGCCATGAACGATCCCGCCATTCGCGAAAAGCTGGAAGAGGTCGGTTTTGTCGTGGTCGCAAATTCGCCCAAGGAGGTTTCCGATTTCATGACGGCCGAGATCCGGAAATGGGGTGATACCGTCAAGAAATCCGGCGCCAAGATGGATTGAGGGCGATCGCCGCCGAAGATTCTTGCGGATGCATGAAGCATGACCGGCGAGCGTTGCGTCCAGGCCCCGGCCTCCGGGCCGGGGTTCCGCGTTCTCCGGGCGGGCAAGAATGACGCTGGCCCCGGAACCGCCGCAAGCGGTTTCAGATGACGCCGACGCTTTTCAGCATGGTCTTCATGCGTTCCTGCTGCGAGGTTGTCAGCGGCCAGGCGGCGGGCGCGCGCGTGGGGCCGCAATCGTTGCCGAGCAATTGCAGCGCGGCCTTGACTCCGGTTACGTTGGTGCCGTTCAACTCTTCGGCCCGGATGGCTTCGAACTCTTCGATTTCTCCGATCAGGCGCATGGCTTCCTGGTACTGGCCGGCGCGCAGCGCTTCGAGGATGGCGACGGAGCGGGCGGGCCAGACATTGATGAGGCCTGACGTGAAGCCCTGTGCGCCGACAGCGTACATGGACGGCGCCCAGACTTCGGCCAGTCCGCAGACCCAGACGATCTCCGGCGCGGCGGAACGGATGGCCTGCGCCAGCTTCAGCGGGGCGGGGGTCGCCCATTTCACGCCGGCGACGCCGGGAATCTCTGTGAGCTTGACGATGTTGTCGATGCCGATGGCGTCATTGCGCAGGTACAGCATCAGCGGCAGGCCGTCGGCAGCGTCGGCCACGCGGCGGATGTATTCCAGCACGCCGCGCGGCGCGGCGAAAGGATCGGGCGGCTGATGCACCATGATGGCGTCGACGCCGGCCTTCCTGGAAGCGCGCGCCAGCGCGCAGGCTTCGCCGACGCTGCGGCCCACGCCGTTGAGCACGGGAGCGCGCCCGGCCACTTTCTCGACGACGGCCTGCATCATCCGCTCGGCTTCGTGCGCCTGGAGAGAGTAGAACTCGCTGGTGTTTCCGTTGGCGACCAGGATGTCGACCTTGGCTGCGATAGCGCGCTCGATGATGGGGTCAAGCTTGCCGGGCTCGATATTGTCGTTGGCGTCGAACGGCGTCACCAGAATACCGGAGATGCCGGTAAGCGCCTTGCGCAGGCCGGCGGAAATTTCAGCCATGTGTGGCTCCTGAAAGTGAAGGTTTGGGTTGCGTGTCTATTGTCAAACAAGTATATTTTTACTGTATTTAGTTGTCAACCAAGTTGCGGGGGCGGCGAAAGCTCAAGGCAGGTACTGTGGTTATGGCGCCGACATGCGGGCGTGCGGCCAAAGGCAGGCGCTGCGAGGTTATGATGCGGCATTGAACGCTTTCACGCGCAGGCGCGGAGCCTGATCATCGATGAAAAAGAAAACTACGGAATCCGGATCCAGGACGGAGCTTGCGGCAGTTGGCGTGGCGCGTCCCGACCAGCGCCAGAGGCTGGGCGACAAGCTGTACGGCCTGATCCTGGAACAGATCATGTCGGGCGAACTGAAGGTGGGAGACCGTCTGGCTTCCGAACACGAAATCAGCCGCCAGCACGACATCTCGCGCCCCGTCGTGCGCGAGGCCTTGTTGCGGCTGCGGGCGGACGGCCTGATCACCGCTCACCAGGGAATGGGTACATTCGTCACGCACCAGCCCGAGGTGCGACTGAAGACGTTCGACGACGCCGGCAATGTCGCGTTCTACTTGCGCGCGCAGGAGCTGCGCCAGACTATCGAAGGCGATGCCGCCAGGCTCGCCGCCTTGCGGCGCAGCCGTGCCCAGCTCAAGGCGATCGAGACTGCGCACCGGAAGTTCAATGCCCTCGTGCAAAAAAAAGGAGCCACGGCGGAAGCCGACCTGGCCTTTCACATGAGCATCGCGCACGCCAGCGGCAACGAGCTGTACGCTTCTGTGCTGGAGTCCGTGCTGGAGCCGGTGCAGGGGTTCATGCGGCTCGCGCTGAACCTCACGCGCACGGGAACGCAGCAGCGTTCGATCATGGTGATGGCCGAGCACGAAGCGATCGTACAGGCCATCGCCAAGCAGGACAGCGAGCAGGCGCGCATCGCCATGAAGTATCACCTGGGACAGGCGCGCGGCAGGCTGGTCGGCCAGTCGGCCGATGCCATGCAGGATACGGGCAATCGCGCATGAGACGTTTCGCGCCCGTCTTTGCTCGGGTGCGAGGCTCGACGAACATCGGATACAACATGAACTGAAGCATCTTCGAAGGAGAGCAGTATGGCTGCAAGCGATGTACTCAACGGATTCCGCCAGCGGATCCTCGACCGTGAGCAATTGATCGGTTTCTGGAACTGCCTGACCGGCAGCGTTACGATGGAAATAGCCGGGCTGGCGGGCTACGATTGGCTGCTGCTGGACAGCGAGCATTCCCCCACGTCGCTGCCGCTGCTGATGGCGCAGTTGCAGACGCTCAACGGCAGCACAGCGGCAACCGTCGGCAGGCCGGCCGAGAACAATCCCGTCATGATCAAGCAGTTGCTGGACATTGGCTTCTACAATCTGCTGATCCCCTTCATCGAATCGGCCGACGATGCCCGCAAGGCCGTGTCCGCCACACGTTATCCGCCGCACGGCATTCGCGGTGTGGCCGGTGCGCATCGCAGCAATCGCTATGGCAGCATCGCCAACTACAACCAGGTCATCAACGACAGTATCTGCGTGCTGCTGCAGATCGAAAGCGTGAAGGGTATCGAGGCGTTCGATGACATTCTCGCGGTCGAAGGCGTGGACGGCATTTTCATCGGCCCGTCCGATCTGTCGGCTGCGCTGGGCCATCTGGGCAACCCCAATCATCCCGATGTGCAGCGCGTGATCCGCGATCTGCACGACCGCGCCCAGGCCGCAGGCAAGGCCACCGGCATCCTGGCTCCCATCCAGGCGGATGCGAAGCGCTACCTGGAATGGGGTTTCAACTTCGTGGCCGTGGGTACGGATCTTGGGGTGTTCAAGCAGGCGGTGTTTGGGTTGAGGGATGCGTTTCGCTGATTGATAGGCGGTGACGCAGGATTCGTGATCTGTAGTCTGCATTGATGCGTTCTTATTGACTGTTGATTCGCAGTAACCCGCCTGGAGGCTGAGCGAAGACTGCCGGGCTAGCGTTGCCGGGTCCCTGCGCTGCGTTCCGGGACTGCCCGGCAGTCCTTGGTCAGCCTCCAGGCTCGACGTCATGGAGAATTGCGGCAGAAGAATGACGAAAAAACAATTCGAATAAAAAGGGCGGCCAAGATGAAAAGGCCGCCCAAGCAAGAAAGAAGAAAGCGCTATCAGATATCGGGTATCAGGTAATCGGCGCCGGATTGAACAAAGCCAGAGAGTTATAAATCTTCAGGCTTTCGGCGCACGTTTGCTTGCGCCCGCTGGCCACGTCGATCATGTAGCGGAACATCTCCCAGCCCATTTCCTCGATCGTCGCATCGCCGTCCACCACGCGGCCCGCGTTGATGTCCATCAGATCGTGCCAGCGCCGTGCCAGATCGCTGCGCGTGGCCACCTTCACCACCGGCGCTTCCTTCAGACTGTAGGGCGTGCCGCGTCCCGTCGTGAACACATGCATCGTCATCCCTGCAGCCAGCTGCAGCGTGCCGCAGACAAAATCGCTGGCCGGCGTGGCCGAGAAATTCAGCCCGCGCGTCGTGCAGCGCTCGCCTGGAGGCACCACGCCCTGGATCGGCGTGCTGCCCGATTTCACGATCGAACCCATGGCCTTTTCCACAATGTTCGACAGGCCGCCGCGCTTGTTGCCCGGTGACGTATTCGCACTGCGGTCCGCGCTGCCGCGGCCCAGATACTGATCGTACCAGCGCATCTGATCGATCAACTGCTGTGCGACCTCCGGACTGGCCGCCCGCGCCGTCAACTGGGCGATGCCATCGCGCACTTCCGTTACCTCCGAGAACATCACCGAAGCGCCCGCACGTACGAACAGATCCGTGGCGTAGCCCACCACCGGGTTGGCGGAAACGCCCGAGAACGCATCGCTGCCGCCGCACTGCACGCCGATTACCAGATCGGAGATGGGACAGGTGGTGCGCACACGCTTGTTCAGGACAATGAGATGCTCCTCCGCCGCGCGCATGATGGACTGGATCATTCCTTCGAAACCAATGTTCTCCTCATCCTGCAGCGTCACCAGCGCGATATTCTCGTCCTGGCGCTGGAACCCCCCATTCTTGATCGGAATGAACCTGTCCGGGAAGAACACGTCCGCCTGCAGCTTCTCGCAGCCCAGGCTGACGACCAGCGTGCGGCCGCCGAAGTTGGGATTGCGGGCGATATTGCGCAGCGTGCGGATCGGGATCACCGCGTCCGGCGCCTGGATGGCGACGCCACAGCCGTAGATGTGCTCCAGCGAAATCACATTGTCGACATTGGGGTACTTGGGCAGCAGCTCGGCGCGGATGCGCTCCACCGCATGGGCGACGACGCCGGACACGCATTGCACCGAAGTGGAAATGGCCAGGATGTTGCGCGTGCCGACGCTGCCGTCCGGATTGCGGAAGCCCTCGAACGTATAGCCTTCGAGCGGATCCAGCGTCGTTTTCTCCGTGGCGATCGGCAGATTGTCCAGTTCCGGCGGCGCGGGCATGTCCAGCCTGTGCTCGTTCAGCCAGCTGCCCTTGGGCAGGTCGGTCTTGGCGTAGCCGATGACTACGTTGTAGCGGCGCACGATATCGCCAGCGGCCAGATCCGTCAGGGCGACCTTGTGGCCCTGGGGGATGGCTTCGCGCAGCTCGATGCCGTTGTCCAGCACAGTGCCGGCGGGCAGGCCGCCATTGTTGGCGATGATGACGACATTGTCGTTGTCGTGCATCTTCACGTAGCGGGGTTGTTGGGAACTCATGGTGTCTCTCCGTATGAAAGCAGGGAAGCGGAGCCGGCGCGGCCGGCCCCGGACTTGTCCGTAGAAGCTCAGCGCCCCAGGTCGCGCACGATGGAGGAATCCAGCTCGCTCAGGCGGTTGATGCCCAGCAGCGCCATGTTGCGATGGATCTCCGTGCGCAGGATATTGATGGCGTGGTTGACGCCTTCCTTGCCGCCGACCGTGGCGGCATAGTTGAAGGGACGGCCGAGGAATACGCACCGGGCGCCCAGGGCGAGAGCCTTGAGCACATCGGAGCCCCGGCGGATGCCGCTGTCCATGATGATGGTGGCGCCGCCGGCGGCGCGCACGATCTCGGGCAGGACCTCCATCGGCGAAATGGCGCTGTCCACCTGGCGGCCGCCGTGATTGGACACGATCAGCCCGTCGACGCCCATGCCCGTGGCGATGGCTGCGTCGCCGGCCGACAGAATGCCCTTGAGCAGCAGCGGCCCCTTCCAGAGCTCGCGCACGCGCTGCAGGTGCGACCAGTCCAGGTGATCCCGGGCCTGGAAGTCGCGCTCCACCGTGGCGGAAAGAATCGGCGCGCCGCGCTCCGCCCGCCAGTTCTCGAAATGGGGCATGCCGTGCCTGGCCAGCGTGCGGAAAAAGGTGCCGAACAGCCAGCGCGGATGGCTGATGCCGTCCCAGGCCAGCCGCAGGCTGGGGCGCAGCGGCGTGCTGAACCCGTTGCGCAGGTAGTTTTCCGGGTTCACCTGCACGGGCAGGTCGGCGGTGATGACCAGCGTCTTGAAACCGGCATTGGCGATGCGCGTGATCAGGGCTTCCACGCGGGCGGGATCGCCGGGCATGTAGGCCTGGAACCAGGTATTGGGCGCCGCCTTGGCGACGGTTTCCATGGGGATGAGCGAGGCGCCGCTCATCACGGCGGGGATATTGTTCTCCTGGGCAGCCTCGGCCAGGACGACATCGCCCCGATAGCACCACATGGCGCTCAGGCCGACCGGTGATATGCCGAACGGCGAGGCGTACTCCTGGCCGAACAGCGTGATCTTCTGCTCGCGTTCGGACACGCCGGTCAGCAGCCTGGGGACGAAGGCATAGCGATCGAAGGCCTTGCGGTTGTCTTTCATCGTGCGCTCTTCGTCGGCGCCGTTGTAGATATAGCTGAACAGTTGCCGCGGCAGTTTGCGTCTTGCGGGCTGTTCGAAGTCGTTCAGGGAAAAAATGCGTTTCATGATCAGGTTGCAGGGTTGCGGATGGTGCCGGCGGGCGGAAGCGCCCTGATATTGCGAGGCCGATGCGTGCAAGGACTCTATCTTACGAGAGTCTGTTGTTTATATATATTGAATATATATATCTTATAATGTTCGGAAAATTCGAATTTCCTGAAAGCTCATGACACTCAAGCAACTGGAGGCGTTCTACAGGGCGGCCATCTGCGACAGCTTCGCCATTGCCGCCGAACGGCTGCATGTCTCCGTTTCCACCTTGTCCAAGCGCATCACCGACCTGGAAGCCTCGCTGGGGCAGACCCTGTTCGACCGCGATCAGTACCGCGCCAGCCTGACGACCGCCGGCCATGCGCTGCTGCCCCATGTCCGCCAGTTGCTCGACCAGGCCGACGCCCTGCGCCAGGTGGTGCGGGACGATGCGGGCGTGCAGGGCAATTTCCGCTTTGCCGTGGGCGAGCTGTCCTCCCTGACGTGGCTGCCCAGGTTCATTGCGCAGGCGGCGCAGCGCTATCCGAACCTGCATCTGGAGCCGCACATCGATGTCGGCCCCGCGATGGAGGCGGGAGTGGAGAGCGGCGAGCTGGATTTCGCGGTCATCTCCGGGACTTCGTCGCGCCAGCGCATCGTGTCCTTTCCTGTCGGGGAAGCGGACTTCGACTGGTTCGTGTCGCCGGCGCTTTATCCTTCCTGCCGGACCGTGGCCGATGCCGCCGCCAGGCATATCTCCCTGATCACCATGCCGCAGGGGGCTGGCACGTACCGCATGCTGGAGGAGTGGATACGTTCGCACGGCATCTTCTGGCGCAGTTGCCTGACCTGCAATACCTGGGGCGGGGTGACCTCGCTGGTCCTGGAAGGCGTCGGCATAGGCTTCATGCCCAATGCCTGGGCCCGGCCGCTGGCCGAGCGCGGCCTTTTGGTGAAGCTGGAGCAGTGGCAATCGCTGCCGTCGATGTCATACTCCATGCAGATGCGCCGGGACGACTCCCGCGCGGGCATGCTCCTTCTGAAGGAACTGCTGATGGAGGTGGTCGACTTCAGCCTGCCCATACGCTTTCTTTCCGCCGGCAGCGACCGCGCGGCGGCCTTTGTTCCCGGCCCGCCGCTCGCCGATCGGACGGCGCGAGGCTCCTTTACGCATAAACAGGGCTGCCCATGAATCCATCCACGATAGAGTTCTTCGTCATGGTTGCCCGACTGGGCAGTATTTCCCGCGCCGCTCTCGAGCTCGGCATCGAGCAGTCCACCATCACCAGGCATATCGGCAAGCTGGAGTCCGATATCGGCGTGCGCCTGTTCCACCGCAGCGGCAGAGGCGTCATGCTGACGGATGCCGGGCGCGTCTTCCTCGCCAGGGCGCAGGAGGTCGTGCAGGCGCTGGAGCAGGCCAGGCAGACGGCCGCGCACCTGGCGGGCTCAGGCCCGGCGCAGATCGTCATCGCGGCGCAGCCCACGATCGCGTGGCAGATGTTCGGCAGGCTGGCGCATGTCCTGTCCGCCCGGTTTCCCGACGCGAAGCTGCGCTTCATGGAAGGGCTCGGCAGCCAGTTGATGAACTGGCTGGTCGAGGGGCAGATCGACATGGCATTGCTGTATGTGCCGACCCAGGCCAATGTCGTCGATTTCGACGAACTCCTGAAAGAGCCCCTGTATTGCGTTGCCGCGCAGGATTTTCCGCTGCCGGCCGGTCCGCTGGACATGCGGGCGCTGCTGTCGCTGCCCATGGTGCTGCCCAGCACGCAGCACGGCTTGCGCGGCCTGATGCAGTCCCTTGCGCACCAGGAGGGCCTGTCGCTGCATACGGCGATCGAGTGCGATGGTTCGATCGCCGTCACCAAGCGCCTGGTAGAGGCCGGCCACGGCTGCACCATCTTGCCGCTGGCCGCCATCGCGCGCGAGCATGAGGCCGGGCTGTTGAAGGCTGTGCCGGTGAATGACGCGCGCCTGCTGCGGACCGTGGCGATCGCCACCGCCAGGAATCGTCCCCTGATGGATGCCAACTGGGAAATCGGCCAGATGATACGGCAGGTCGGCGCTGAACTGGTGCAGGCGGGCGCATGGCCGGGCGTGCAAGGCATGCAGCGGCGCGCTTGACCACGGGCCCAAGCGCAAGCCTCGTCGTTCACGACGAGGTCAAGCGAGGCAGTAGTTATACGGCGCCGCAGGCGCCCCCGTATTGTGGCGAGGAAGCTCCCGACTTGAGGCGGGAGTGACTCACAATCATGGCCGCCCGCATCGGCCTGCGAAAAATGCCTCCCACGCTGCGCCTTCGGCTTGCTGCCCTCCCGAGGAGGGCGCTTTTTGCCTTGGGGCGGCCCGGCGGCAAAAAATGCCTCCCACGCTGCGCCTTCGGCTTGCGCTCCACCGCGCGGCTTGCAAGCCGCTTGGATTCGCCAGGCCCAGGACAGTCCGCAGTGGACTGTCCTGGGTCCGGGCTCATCCCCAAGGGTGCGCTTTTTGTCTAGGGGCGGCCCGGCGACAAAAAAAACGCCAGTACAGTCTTTATGCTGTACTGGCGTTTTTCCTGGCCCGGGCGTGTGCCGGGATGCCGTGGCGCGGCCTTGCGGACCGCACCTGTCGAAGCGGCGCTCAGTCCATCGTGATGTTGGCGTCTTTGGCGACCTTGGCCCACTTCTCGACTTCGGCCTTCTGGAATGCCAGCAGTTCATCGGGGCCTGCGCCGGAGATCGTCAGGCCGACGGACTTCAGACGTTCCTGCACATCGGGCTTTTGTAGTGCCGCATGCATGGCCTTGTAGAGTTTGTCGATGACCGGCTTGGGTGTTCCCGCAGGCGCGAACGTGGCCTGCCAGGACACGACTTCGTAGCCGGGCAGACCGGACTGGTCCAGCGGCTTGACGTCGGGCAGCGCGGAATCGGGCTGCTTCGACGTGACGGCCAGGGCCTTCAGGTTGCCCGACTGGATGAAGGGCATTGCGGAGGTCAGGTTGTCGAACAGCAGGTCGATCTCGCCGGCCAGCAGTGCCTGCAGCGACGGTGCGCTGCCCTTGTAGGGCACGTGCAGCAGTTCCGCGCCGACCATCGATGCGAACAGCTCGCCCGCCAGGTGCTGGGAAGAGCCCACGCCCGAAGAGCCGAACGTCAGGTTTTCCTTTTTCTCGCGCGCGGCGGCGATGAGTTGCTCGACCGAGTTGTAGGGACTGTCCTTGCGCACGACGAGAACATTGGGCAGCGTGCCCGTCAGGATGATGGGCGTGAAGGATTCGACCGGGTCATAGCCGATATCGGGGTAGATGCTGACGTTGATCGAGTGCGAACTGATCGTTCCGCCGACCAGCGTGTAGCCGTCGGCCTTCTGGCGCGATACATAGGCCGAGCCCAGGCTGCCGCCGGTGCCGGGGCGGTTTTCCACCACGATGGGCTGGCCCAGCTCGTTGCCGATGCTCTGGCTGTAGATGCGGCCGATCATGTCGGTTGCGCCACCGGGGGCGAACGGTACGACATAGGTGACGGGGCGCTTGGGCCAGTCGTCCTGCGCGTGAGCGGGGGAGGCCAGCAGGCCGCCGGTCAGCAGCAGAGCGCTGCCCAGGGCGGAAAATTGACTTTTGATATTCATTTGTGCTCCTTCTGAATGCGCCTGAGGATAGGGCGGCATTCCTTTCCTTGACTGGATGGTTTCTCATGGCGGCGGGGCGGTTTTGCGCACTGCACCATGAAGGGAGGACACTGTACGTTCGTCTCGCCGATCGGGCCATGGATTTTGTTCATATCAGAAATGCGCGAATATGGGTGCGCCTGATTAAATGTAGAAACGCCGGCTCTTTTGAACCGGCGTTTTCGATGGCTCGATATTGTGTCGAGACCCCGCGCAGCCCCGGCGGGCAGCGGCGTCCGGTTTGTCGCCTACGTTTCGATTGGTGTGTCCACGAACAACTGATAACGCTGACTCTTGGGTTTGTTGAGGTCTGCTGGGTTCACATAGTGAATGGAGGAATGGCCTCCGAGTAATGCGCGCGGCAGCACCATGCATCGGGCAAACGCGGTCGGTTTCGTAGCATCCGCCGCTGCGTATACCGGATCGGGGCCGGCTTCAAACCACGCCCCCATTGGGGCATGGATAGTGGAGTGCCCTTGGGTGTCGACGCGGATGGAGCCCGTCAGGAGACAGCGGATGCCGCCGCCCTGGTGCGTATGCGTGAGTGCTTCTCCAGAGGGAGGGAAATCGACACGATCGCAACGCAGCAAATACTCCTCGTTTGGTTTCAGTGTGAGTGGCGCAGAAAGAAGCAGTCGGCTTTCGCTGGCGGCCGGCACAAGCAGGTGTTGTGGCGCGCCGGCTCGCACCAGATCCCAACGTAAAACACGCGCCGGCTGGCTTGCGCCGGCGATGCTCCACTCGGAACTCAGAGCCGCGCCGCTATTGGAAGACAGCACTATCGTGGTGGCTTCACCTCCGCTAGGGCGTAGTGCAAGCGCCCCCTCGATGACGTATATTGCGCGCGCAGGTACCGCTTCGGGTTGGATGCAGGACGACTTCGCCTCGAAAACATCAAGATATAGTTTCAGTTCATATGACATCTGCTTGCTCCAGTTGTGTTGATACCCAATCGGCAAAGAAACCAGCGGGTCGCAGGATCCGTGTTTCCTGTACCAGAATCAAGGGCCTAATCTTGAGAATGTAGGCCTGCCATTCGGGATTCTGCGTGAGCGCTGCGCGGCGGCGCTCACGTTCCGCGAGGCTGTCGTATGCCCAAAGATGAACCACTGTATTTTGTGGGCCGATGTCGACGCTGTAGTAGCCGACATTGCATCCCAATATTCGGAGCTGGATATCACGGCCATCCTGTTCGTACAGAGCGAGGTATTCTGGTACTTTTCCGTGGTGCAGCGTGTAGATGCGTTCCTCGACCACCATCTTATTTCTCCAAAGAGATGCCGCTGTCGCGAATGACTTGTTCCCAGCGATCGATCTCGCCCTTGAAATAGCGGGCGAATCCATCGGGAGGGTTGATCTGTGCTTCGGCGCCCAATTGCATCAATCTTTCGCTCAGGGCCGGCGCAGCCATAGCCTTGTTGATGGCGGCGTTGAGTTGTTCGACCATCGCGGGCGGAGTGGCGGATGGCGCAAATACGCCGAACCAGGCGCTGAACTGATAGTTTGGAACACCTGCTTCGGCGACTGTCGGCAGATCGGGGAAAAGCGGCGACCTCGTAGCGCCCGTTACCGCCAGTGCCCGCACTGTATTATTCTGGACATGTGGCAATGAGGATGGCATGAGATCAAACATCACTTGCGTGGTGCCTGATATCAGGCTGGGAATGACTTCCCCAGCGCTCTTGTAGGGGATATGCAGCATGTCTACGCCGGCCTCGATCTTGAACAGCTCTGCCGCCAGGTGGTTGGAGGATCCGATGCCGCTCGAGCCAAAGCTGAGCGCGCCGGGATTCGCCTTGGCATAGTCCACTAGCTCCTGGATGCTGTGTATGGGAAGACTATTGTTCACCATGACGATGTTTTGCAGCGTGATCGGACCGGCTATGGCTGTCAGATCCTTTTGAGGATCGAAGTTCATCGTCTTCATGAGGCTGGGGTTGCTGGCCAGGCTAGTCGCCGTGAACAGTAACGTGAGCCCGTCGGGCCGGGCGTGTACCACCCGCTCCGCGCCTACATTGCCTCCGGCGCCGCCTCTGTTCTCGACCACGCAGGCATTGCCGGTCACCGCGGCCAGCTCGTGGGCGAGTGCCCGGCCAAGAATGTCTCCGGTTCCACCCGGCGAGTAAGGTACGACGAGTGTGATTGGACGGCCTTCGGCCAACTGAGCCCAGGCGGGTACGGCGAGCGTTGCGATACCGCAGGCACCGGCCTGCAGTAAATGGCGGCGGGAACGAATGAACATCATGGTGACTCCTCCAGTCAAGGAAAGATTGACGGTATAGTTTTCTACGCTGTTTCTATACAGCTGTTTGGCAAGGGGGGTATACGATTGTTATTCCACTTGCTTATTTCAGCACTACAAATCCAGGGACTGTTACGATCTCGGCACGTAGTAAAGACAATGTACAGTGCGCTCCTGAAATTCAGCCATGGATTTTGTTCATATCAGAAATGCGCGAATATGGGTGCGTGCGGGTGGGGAGTTGTTTATGCTGTCCGGGAATTTCCAGGCCGCCGGATAGCGGCGCGCCCGGGCCGTGAAAATATCACTATGAGTCGTGGAGAATAACGTGCAACAAGACAAACAGAACGATGCAGTCGAACCAAGGACGGGAGGGCGGCTTATCGTCGAATCGCTGCGCCAGCATGGCGTGGATCGCGTCTACTGTGTGCCGGGCGAAAGCTACCTCGAGGTGCTGGACGCCCTGCACGACGTGCCGGAAATCGAGCTGGTGGTCGCCAAGCACGAAGGCGGGGCGGCCAATATGGCCGAAGCCGACGGCAAGCTGACCGGCCGTCCCGGCATCTGCATGGTGACGCGCGGTCCCGGTGCGACGCATGCCAGCATCGGCGTGCACATCGCGCAGCAGGACTCCACGCCCATGATCCTGTTCGTGGGCCAGATCGCTCGCAGCCACGTCGGCCGAGAAGCCTTCCAGGAAGTCGACTACCAGGCCATGTTCGGCGGCCTGGCGAAGTGGGTGGTGGAAATCACCGATGCGGCGCGCGTTCCGGAAATCATGGCGCGCGCATTCCACACGGCGGTTTCGGGTCGTCCCGGCCCCGTCGTGGTTTCGCTGCCTGAAGATATGCTGGTGGACAAGGCGGCGGTTCCCGTCTGCGCCGCCACGCCGATGCAGCCCGTGGCGATGGCCGAAGAGACCACGCGCCAGATCGTCGAGGCGCTGTCCGCCGCGAAAAAGCCGATGCTGCTGATCGGCGGCCCTGACTGGAGCGACAAAGCCGTCCAGGACCTGAGCGCCTTCGCCAAGGCATGGGACCTGCCCGTCGCCTGCGCTTTCCGCCGCCAGGACGTGCTGGACAACCGCGACCCGCAGTTCGTCGGCCATCTCAGCCTGGGCATGAATCCCGCGCTGGCCGCGCGCGTGCGCGACGCCGACCTGCTGATCGCGCTGGGCACGCGCCTGGGCGACATCGTCACCGACGCTTACACGCTTCTGCAGCCGCCCAAGCTGCCGCAGAAGCTGATCCACATCCATGCCGAGGCCAATGAACTGGGCAGGGTCTACCAGGCGGACATCGCCGTACCGGTATCGGCGGGAGACGCCCTGGCCTCGCTGGCTGCGCACAAGCCCGCCGCCGCGCCGGCATGGAGCGAGTGGCGCAAGGCGGCGCGTCAGGACCTGGACGCGTTCCGCGCCATGGCCAATGCGCCGCTGCCCGCCGAGGGCTACGTCGACATGACGCCCGTGGTCAGGCATCTGAACGACGTCCTGCCCGACGATTCCATTCTGACCAATGGCGCCGGCAATTACTCCGTATGGCTGCATCGCTTCTATGAATATCGCCATCCGCGCACCCAGCTTGCGCCTACCTGCGGCGCCATGGGCTACGGCTTGCCTGCGGCTGTGGCGGCCTCGTTGCGCCGACCCGAGAGCACCGTGGTCTGCTTCGCGGGAGACGGCTGCTTCCTGATGTATCCGCAGGAAATCGTGACGGCCGTGGAGTATGGCGCGAAGTTCGTCGTACTGGTGGTCAACAACGGCATGTACGGCACCATCCGCATGCACCAGGAGCGCGAGCATCCGGGCCGCGTCAGCGGCACTCGCCTGAAAGGGCCGGACTATGTCGCCATGGCGAAATCCTGCGGCGGCTACGGCGAGCTGGTGGAGCGCACGGAAGACTTTGCCGCGGCATTCGAGCGCGCGGCAGCTTCCGGCACCGTGGCATTGCTCGAGCTGCGCGTCGATCCGGCGCAGATCACGCCCGCCAAGCGCCTGTCCTGATCCTGCGGCTGGAAGGCGTCGTCCAATGAAAATGCCCTGTTCCGCGAGCGGAACAGGGCATGAATGTCCCGGCATTGGCCGGGACCGGAGACGATCGGAATCAGTCGACCTGGATATTGGCCGTCTTGATGACTTCTTTCCAGCGGGCGACTTCCTGCTGCTGGAATGCGCTGAACTCGTCAGGCGTATTGGCGACGACTTCGAAGCCCAGGCCGTTCAGCGTCTTGGTGACGTCGGGCTGCTTCAGCGTATCGCGCAGCGCGCCGGACAGGCGGTTCACGATGTCGTCAGGCGTGTCCTTGGGAACGGCGAAGCCTTGCCACGAGTACACCACGATATCGTCGTAGCCCAGCTCCTTGAGCGAAGGCACGTCGGGCAGGTCGGGAGCGCGTTCCGCGCCGCTCACGGCCAGGGCCTTGAGCTTGCCGCCCTTGATGTGCGTCAGCACGGCGCCCAGGTTCTGGAAGGAAACGTTCACCTGGTCGCCCATCAGGTCGACAATGGCCGCGCCGCCGCCGCGATAGGGGACATCGACGCCGGTGGTGCCGGTTTTCTGGCGGAACAGGATGGCGGTCAGCTGGTCGGAGGAACCCGTGCCGGAGTTGGCGTAAGAGACGCTGTCGGGATTCTTCTTGGCGTATTCCAGCAGTTCGGCAACGGAGTTGGCCGGGAAGTTGGGCGCGGTCACCAGCACGTTGGGGTTGCGCACGGCCTGCGTCAGGTAGCGGAAATCCTTGCTGGGGCTGTACGAAAGGTTCTTGAACAGGGCTTCGTTGATGGAGAACGTACCGATGGAACCGACCATCATGGTGTAGCCGTCGGGCGCGGAGCGGGCCAGCGCCTGGGCGCCGATGGCGCTGTTGGCGCCCGGCTTGTTGTCCGCCACGATGGTCTGGCCCAGCCGTTCGCCCAGCCCCTGGGTCACGCTGCGCGCGGTAATGTCGGAGGAGCCGCCGGGCACGAAAGGCACGATGATGGTGATCGGCTTCTGCTTGGGCCAATCGTTGGCCTGCGCGCCGGTGGCAGCGACAGCGCCGAGCAGGCAGGAGGCTGTGATCGTCATGGTCTTGCGTGTCAGGAGTTTACTGATGAGCATGATGTGAGTCCCTTTTCTAGTAGTCGTTGTCTCTTGCGCTTATGGCGCATCATGGATGATGTATGTCATCACATGTCTGGCAATTTATGGCTTATGCACTAATATGTCAATCGTGCTTTTACCGGGGTTTTCCTGTGGTCGCATGGGAAAAATCACGAGTCGTCGAAGAAGGAAGGAGAAACAATGAGCGATGGATGCACCCCTTATGAACGGCTTCACGCGCAGGCACGCGGCGTGCTCCAGGCATGGGGCATGACGCCGCAACTGGCGGGAGTGACGGCCGACCTGATGTGCCAGACGGATCTGCTGGGCGTGGATTCGCATGGCATTTCCATGCTGCCGACATACGAGGCCAAGCTGCGCGAGGGAACGCTGGACATTGCCGCCCAGCCCAGGGTGACGCAGCGCTTCGGCGCGACCGCGATGGTGGATGGCGGCGCGGGGCTGGGACATCCGGCCGGCGAACTGGGCATGAGGACGGCAATGGAACTGGCCAGGGAGCATGGGGTGGGCGTTGCCGTGGTTTCCAACTCCCATCATTTCGGCGCGGCGGGAGCCTACGCCCGCCTGGCGCTGGAGCAGGGCATGATAGGCCTGGTCACGAGCAGCGCGACCGTGCCCATCCTCGTGCCGACGGGCGCGCGGCAGCCCGCGCTGGGTACCAACCCTATCGCATTTGCCGCGCCGGCGGCCAATGGGGACTCTTTCGTGCTGGACATGGCCACGACGACGGTGGCGGCCAACAAGGTCAAGGTCTACGACTATCACGGCAAAACCTTGCCGCAGGGTTGGGTCATCGACGCCGATGGGAAGTCCGTGACGGATCCGGCGCAGGGCATGGAGTGGATCTATCGCCAGCCGCTGGGCGGGCTGACGCCTCTGGGCGGAACCCCGGAGATGGGCAGCCACAAAGGCTACGGACTTGCGATGATGATCCAGATCCTGGGCGGCACGCTGGCCGGCGCGGCCTTTGCGGGGACGCTGGGCCTTACCCGCAAGCCGGGAGATCCGGACAATGTCGGCCACTTCATGCTGGCGCTGAATCCGGCGGTATTCCGCGAGCCGGAAGTGTTCGAGCAGGATTTGTCCGGCTTGCTGGGGCACATGCGCGGCCTAGCCCATGTGACGGAAGGCGAAAGCGTGAAGGTGGCGGGCGATCCGGAAAGCGTCATGGCCGCGCGCCGGGCGACGGAGGGCGTGCCATTGAGCGATACGCTGAAACAGCAATTGCGCGCGCTGTGCGGGCGCTGCGGCGTGGAATACTTGTTGTAGGCTGCGGCGGCGTTTCCAGACGGAGCTTCCGCATGGGTGCGCCGGCTCACCGGGTGATACCTATTTTGAATCATTCGATGCTTTCATGAGATTGGACGCCTAATCCCGCACGGGATAATCTGGCGTTCGCTGCATGCCTGGGCTCATCCTAGGGGGCGGCCCGGCGAAAAAAACAGGAGGAGTCCGCGATGATGTTAGTTGTATGCACCGCTTTGCCGGTGAATGCCCGGAGGGTGTCATGAAGCCTTCCGTGCTGATTGCGCGGCCGGTTCCCAAGGCCGTCGTTGATTACGCCAGCCAGCATTTCGATGCGGTTTTCTCCGAACAGACCCTGGCGACCGAGCAGGCGCTGGAGAAGGCGCAGGCGCTGCGGCCCTCCGGCATCGTGTTTGGCGGACACCTGAAGCTGCCCGCCGAGGCGATTGCCCGCTTGCCCGATTCCGTGCGGGTGCTGTCGACGACCAGCGTCGGCTTCGACCATATCGACGTCGAGGCGGCGCGCAAGCGCGGTATTGTCGTGACCAATGCGCCGTCGGCGATCACGGACTGTACCGCCGACCTGGCATTCATGCTGCTGCTGTGCGCCAGCCGCCGCGCCTACGAATACAGTACGCTGGTGCGCACCGGCTGGAAGCGCAACCTGGGCTTCGATGAAATGCCCGGCATGCGCGTTTCCGGAAAGACGCTCGGCATCTATGGCATGGGCCGCATCGGACGAGCCGTGGCCCAGCGCGCGCGCGGTTTCAATATGCGCGTGCTGTACCACGACGTGCAGCGCCTGCCCGAAGAGCTGGAGCAGGGCGCTACATATTATGAAACGCTGGAGGCGATGCTGCCGCATTGCGATGCCCTGACGCTGCATGCGCCGGCCACGCCGGAGACCAAGGGGGTCATCGACGCCCGTCGGCTGGCCCTGCTGCCGCGCGGCGCGGTGCTGGTCAATGCGGCGCGCGGCACGCTGGTCAACGAGGACGACCTGATCGAAGCGCTGCGCAGCGGCCAACTGCGCGCGGCGGGACTGGATACCTTCCAGCGCGAGCCCGATCCCGATCCGCGGCTGGTGGAGCTGCCCAATACCTTCCTGACTCCGCATATCGGCGGGGCCACGGAGGAAACCCGGACGGGGTTGGGACTGCGCGCCCTGGAAAACGTGCGCGAGGTGCTCTCGGGCAAGCCCGCGCTGGACCCGCTCTAGCATGAGCGACAGGACGGCGGCGTGTGCCGCCGCCCGGACAATGGACAAGACAAAGGAAGGAAACAATATGTCGGAATCGGTAGGCCGCTATGAATATGACGCTTTGCTGGATTACGCGCAACGCCTGTTCCGCGCCGCGGGCATGGAGGAGGACAAGGCGCGCAGCGTAGCCTGGGTGCTGGTCGAGGCCGACCTGATCGGCCATGCGACGCACGGTCTCGCCCTGGTCCCGGTATACCTGGATGCCCTGCGCAAGGGGATAATGTCGCCGTCGGGCGAGCCCGAGGTGATTTCCGATCGCGGCGCCAGCATGGCGTGGCGCGGCAATATGCTGCCCGGCGGCTGGCTCGTGCTCAAGGCGCTGGATCTGTGCGTCTCCCGCGCGGCCAATTACGGCACGGCGACGTGCGTCATCGACAACAGCCAGCACATCGGCGCTCTGGCCGTCTACATGAAGCGCGTGACCGACCTGGGCATGATGGCCATCATTTCCAGCTCCACCTCTTCTTCCAGGGGCGTGGCGCCCTACGGCGGGACCAAGCCGCTGTTCACGCCCAATCCGCTGGCCGCGGGCATGCCGACGAGCGGCGATCCCATTGTGCTCGACATCAGCGCGTCGATCACGACCATCAATTACGCGAGGCAACTGCACAAAAGGGGAGAGCGCTTTCCCCAGCCATGGGCGCTCAGCGCGGGCGGCGAACCCAGCGACGATCCCGATGTGCTGGTGAACCAGGGCGGCTCCCTGCTGCCGGTGGGCGGCATGGACCATGGACACAAGGGCTACAGCATGGCCTTGCTGGTGGAGGCCATGACGCAAGGTCTGGGCGGCCGCGGGCGCGCCGATGCTACGACGGGAACCTACACCTCCGTCTTCATCCAGGTGCTGGATCCAGCGGCGTTCGGCGGCCGGGAAGGCTATGTGCGGCAGATGGACTGGCTGGCGGACGCCTGCCGCAGCAATCCGCCCGTGCCGGGAGGAAAACCGGTGCGTGTTCCCGGCGACCGGGCCGCCGTCAATCGGGAGGAGGCCTTGCGCAATGGCGTGCCGTTGCGCCAGTCCATCGTCGAACCGCTGCTGGCCGCATCGCAGCAATTGGGAGTGGAGATGCCCGCCGCCATCGCGGCAGGCTGAAGACATGGCGGTGTACGGCGAGAGCCGGCGGTAGCAATAAAACGTAGTAAATACAGCAGTTCAATAACGATATCAACAAGTGACAAACCAGGAGACTGAGTCATGAGCATGAAGAAATATCTACGCGGCATGTTGGTTGCCGGAGTGCTTGGAGCCGTGGCAACGGGAGCCGCTGCCCAGGACAAATGGCCTGCGCATTCGATCCAGCTGATCGTACCGTTCGCTGCGGGCGGCGATACCGATTTCAATGCGCGCGTGTACTCGCAGTACATGGCGGACGAGCTGGGCGTCAGCCTGCCCGTCATCAATGCCACGGGCGCCGGCGGCTCGATCGGGGCAAGGCAGGTCAAGAATGCAAAGCCCGACGGCTATACGGTACTGTTCTTCCACTCGGCCATGTTCGTCAACCAGGCCTCGGGCCTGATCGACTTTTCGTTCCGGGACTTCGAGTTCGGGGCGATCGTCGCGCGTGAAGCCGGCAACCTGATCGTGGTGAAGTCGGATGCCAAGTGGAATACCCTGGAGGAGCTGGTCAAGGATTCGCAGGCCAACCCCGGCAAGATCAACATCACGGGCAACATCGGCGCAACCACCTACCTGATCGCCAAGCTGCTGAACAAGGCGGGCGCCGAGCTCAACATTATCGACATGGGCGGCTCGTCCGAGCGCCTGCGCGCCATCATGGGCGGGCATATCGAGGTGTCGCAGAACCCGCTCGGCCAGATCAAGCCGTTCATCGAGAAAGGAGACATCAAGGCGCTGGCCGCCTTGACGGATGAGCGCCTGCCGCAGTTCCCCGATGTGCCGACCACGAAGGAGGCCGGCTACGACGCCACCTTCCAGTACGACTACTTCTTCCTGTTCCCCAAGGGTACGCCGCGGGAAATCGTCGACCGCTTCATCGATGCGGCCGAGCGTGTTTCGAAGAATCCCAAGTACATCAAGGATATCCAGGAAAAATACTATCAGCAGCCGTTCTTCCTGCGCGGCGAAGAGGGCCTGAAGCGCATGGAAGCCATGGACAAGGTGGTGAGGGCCGTGGATCTGAAGATCGAGAAGTAGTCCGTGCAATGCGCGCCGGCCTGGGCTTGGCGCGCTTGAACCGGGATCGCAGGCAGTGCAATGCATACCGCGTTGCACTGCCTGTTCGTTTCAGGACGAACGCTTGTCGTAAAGCGAGTAAGTGAATATCGGCGCCCCCTGGGGCAGGGGGAATTTTTCCAGGATGGCGTCGCGCACGGTGATCGTCATCGGATCATCGATATCGTTGCGCCAGCATAGGCAGAGTTCCGCATAGACGTCCTCGGGCATGTCGTCCAGCAGGACGAATGCCAGGTTGCTGTATCCCATGGCTTGCGCGAATTCGGGCACCAGCGCGACGCCGATGCCGGCGTTGACCATGGACAGCAGCGTGTGGCTGTGCCTGGCGTACTGCACATAGTTCGGATAGATGCCGCGGACATGGAACATGCCCGACAGGATGCCGTACCGGTCCCAGATGCTGGACGGCGAATACATGAGCACCTTTTCTTCGTCCAGGTCCTTCAGCGACCGGATGTCGCCGTGCCTGGGCGCGTATTCCCGGTGCATGGCCAGGACGAACGGCGTGCGGACGATCGGCTTCACGGCGAGGCGCGGGTCGTTGTGCTGCATCCCGATCACGCCCAGCTCCAGCTGGTGGTTGGCGATGGATTCGACCAGCTCGCTGGTCTGGATCTCGTTGAGGATCAGTTGGGCGTCCGGCAACTGGCGGGTGACGTGCGCCAGCAGGGAGGGCAGCAGCGAGAACGCCGCGGCGGTGATGAAGCCCAGGCGGATCTGCCCTTTTTCTCCGATACAGAGGCGCCTGGCGTTCAGCATGGATTCCTCGGCGCGCCGCAGCAGGTCCTGCGCCTCGGGAAGGAACATGCGGCCCACGGTGGTCAGCTTGACGCTGCGGCCCGCGCGGTCGAACAGTTCGGCGCCCAGGATGTGTTCCAGCTGCTGGATCTGCCGGCTCAGCGGCGGCTGCGTCATGTTCAGGCGCTGCGCGGCGCGCCGGAAGTTCAGCTCGGTGGCGACGGCCACGAAGCAGCGCAGTTGGTTCAGATCGAACATAGCGCTTGTACGCATTCCGTGACCAGGGCGGGGCCGCGATAGATCAGGCCCGTGTACACCTGGACCGCGTTGGCGCCCGCCGCGATCTTTTCCCTGGCCTGCCGGCCCGATGCGATACCGCCGACGCCGACGATGGGGTAGTCGGGGCCCAGCTGGGCGCGCAGCCGCTCTATCACGGCGAGCGACAGCGTATGCACGGGAGGGCCCGACAGGCCGCCGGCCTCGTCCGCATGCGGCAGACCCTGTACGGCATCGCGCGACAGCGTGGTGTTGGTGGCGATGACGCCGTCGATTTCGTGGCGCACCAGCACTTCCGCGATGGCGTCGATCTGCGCCTGGGTCAGGTCAGGCGCGATCTTGACGGCAATGGGGACGTGGCGGCCATGCTGGTCCTGCAGCGCCTTGCGCTTTTCCTGCAGGGCGGCCAGCAGGTTCGAGAGCTCGTCGTGGTCCTGCAGGGCGCGCAGGTTTTTCGTGTTGGGAGAGGAAATATTGACGGTCACGTAGTCGGCATGCGGGTAGACGCCTTCCAGGCCGATCAGGTAGTCGTCCGTGGCGCGCTCGATGGGCGTGTCGGCGTTCTTGCCGATGTTCAGGCCCAGGATCCCGCCCTGCGTGCGCCACTGGCTGCGTTGCACGTTTGCCAGGAATGTCTCCAGGCCCTGGTTGTTGAAGCCCAGGCGGTTGATCAGCGCGT
Organism: Paracandidimonas soli; assembly: GCF_004342005.1. GTDB lineage: Bacteria > Pseudomonadota > Gammaproteobacteria > Burkholderiales > Burkholderiaceae_B > Paracandidimonas > Paracandidimonas soli. The sequence goes on along the minus strand of NZ_SMBX01000011.1, from coordinate 30,726 downwards.
CGGCCTTGGGCAGGCGGAACAGGCGCGGCTTGGGATTGCCCGGCTGCGGGCGCGGTGTGACGGTGCCGACTTCCACGAAGCCGAATCCCAGGGCGCCCAGCGCGTCGATGTGCGCCCCGTTCTTGTCCAGTCCCGCCGCCAGCCCGACCGGGTTGGGCAGCGTCAGCCCCATGAGCCGCACCGGCTTGCCGGCCCGCGCTCCGGCCGACATCAGCTTGCGAGTGGCCTTGCAGGCATGCGCCTTGTGCAGCATGGAGAGCGTCAGCTCGTGGGCGGCTTCCGCGTCCATGGAAAACAGGGCGGCGCGCGCCAGGGGATAGGCATTGAACAGAAGTGACATGGTATGGCGGAGTTCCGTAGCGTTGGTCAGTTGCCGAGAGCCGTGTCCCGCAGGAGGATCCGGAACGGCGCGTATCGGTTCTTGGATGCCATTTTACGGCTTTCGCGCATCCGGCAGCCCCCCGGGCCATGCCGGGGCTGCGCCCGCCGCCTTCCTTGCTTCGATTCAGTCGGGTCGCGGCGGTTCGTCCATCGTGCGCAGCACGTTCTCGGCAGCCTTCCGCACATGCATGCTGCATAGGCGCGCCGCCGATTCCTCGTCGTTGTTCTCGATTGCGGCGACGATCGCGTCCATCTCCCGGATGGTGTCGGGAAGCCGATGGGGCTGGGCCAGCGACACCCGGCGCAGTACCGTCACGCGGTTGTTGAGCTGGCGCAGCAACTGGCCGGCCACAGCATTGCCGCAGCCTTCGATGAGAATGTCGTAGAACTGGTTCTTGATGGCCAGGATGCGGCTTTGTTCAGCGGCCACGCCGGGGCCGGCAAGTTCCGTCACTTTGGCCCGCAGCGCCTGGCGTTGCGCCGCCGAGGCGTGGGTGACGAACCCCCGGACGGCCAGGCTTTCCAGGGTGGATCGCACCGCATAGATGTCGCGCACCTCCTGGGCGGTGATGGCGGTGACCTCGGGCCCCCGATGAGGGACGATGGTGATCAGGCCTTCGGCCTGCAGATGCTGCAGCGATTCGCGCACACAGGAGCGGCTGACGTCCAGGCGCTCGCATAGTTCGCGCTCGGACAGCTTCTGGCCGGGGGAGAATACGCCTTCCAGGATGGCGGTGCGCAGGGCTTGTGTGGCGCGTTGACGCAGCGAGGTTTCTTCGCGGGAAATACGGGTGATCGAATTCATGAGTGCATATGATACCGAGGTTTTCCGTATTTATTTCATTGCGGATCGCCAATATCCCAGTGTGCCGGCTGTGTCAATACCTACATTCCATAAATCATATTGTCAGACAATCTGATTATAATAAAAATGCTTCGCCGCTAACCGCGGCGCGTGCCCGTAACGGGCGCACTGACATCACACTTCGCTTTACTTATTTAATTTACTGCGACTGGAGCCATACATGACTCGTGCATTTGCGCCAAAAAATCCCGAACTCTTCGATCAAGGCCTGGCTACGCGCCGCGAGGTTCTTGGTGCGGCATATGTCGACGCCTCGATCAACAATGCGACGGATTTCAACATCGACATGCAGGAACTGGTCACCCAGTACTGCTGGGGCGATATATGGAACCGTCCCGGCCTGGACCGCCGCACGCGCTCGTTCCTCAACCTGGCCATGATCACGGCGCTGAATCGCCCGCACGAACTCAAGCTGCATGTGCGCGGCGCCATCAACAACGGCCTGACCAAGGACGAGATCAAGGAAGTGCTTCTGCAGGCGGCCATCTACTGCGGCGTGCCGGCGGGGATCGACTCGTTCCGCGTCGCCTCGGAAGTCTTCAAGGAAATGGGCATCTAACGGTCGGAGATCGAAATGAGTCGAATTGGAGTCGTAGGACTGGGCATGATGGGCAATCCCATGGCGCACCTGCTGCATGAGGCCGGATACGCCCTGGTCGTGAAGGATGCTGATCCGCAGGCCGAGCAGCGCTTCGTGCAGGTGCACCCCGGGACGGTATCCGCAAGCGGTCCGCAGTCGTTCGCCGAATGCGATGTGGTCATGACGATGCTGCCCAACTCGGACATCGTCGACAAGGTGGTGAACGAGCTGGCCCCGCACCTGAAGCGGGGCGCCTGCATCATTGAGATGAGCTCGGCCGATCCCAACCGCACGCGCGCCCTGGTGGGGCTGTTGCGCGAACGCGGAGCGGGCCTGATCGATGCGCCGGTGTCGGGCGGGGTCAAGAAGGCGGTCAATGGCACGCTGTCCATCATGGTGGGCGGCGAGCCGGCCGATTTCGAGCGTTGCCGGCCCATCCTGGAGAAGATGGGCAAGGATATTACGCATGTAGGCCCGGCAGGCTCCGGCCACGCTCTCAAGGCGCTGAACAACTACGTGTCGGCCGCGGCGCTGATCGCCACCGCCGAAGCCGTGCATGCGGGCGCCGCATTCGGCATCGATCCGGAGACGGTGGTGAATGTCATCAATGCGTCCACTGGCAAGAACAACACCACCGAGAACAAGGCGCACCAGTACATGCTCAATGGCGCTTTCAACTCGGGCTTCTCGCTGGCGCTGCAGGCCAAGGACGTAGGCATTGCGGCAAAGCTGGGACCTTCCCTGGGCCTGCCCATGGACCTGGCCCAGAAGGTCTCCGCCATGGCCAACGATGCGTCGGCAAAGCTGGGCAAGGCGGCCGACCATACAGAGCTGTACAAGTACGTCGCCAAGGAGTAAAGCCCACGCCGCCGCGCATTCGCCGCGGCGCTGTGTTTCGCGATCCACAGGCCTTTCGCGGCAGCGGTACCGGATCGCGAGCCGGACTTGGCATCCTGGCGGCGCTGCCGCCAGGATGCCGTGCGGCGCATATGCACCACCGCTGCCGAACATCATCAACCACAGAAGTTGCTCTTCATACAGAGTAAGGAGACTCGCATGCGCAATATATTGAAGACCCTTGTTGCCGCGACGCTGGCGATGGCCTCGGCGGCCGTGCTTGCCTTTCCCACGCGTCCCATCACAGTGATCGTGCCCTATGCCGCGGGCGGCTCTACCGACGTGCTGGCCCGGATCATGGGCGACGCCTTGAGCCAGGAACTGGGACAGCCCGTCATCGTAGAGAACGCCGGGGGCGGCGGCGGCACCATCGGCACGGCCAAGGCCGTGCGCGCTGCCAACGACGGCCATACTCTGCTGCTGCATAACATGGGAATCGCAACCGCCCCGGCGCTGTACGACAACCTGAGCTTTGACGTCACCAAGGACCTCGAGCCGATCGCGCTGATCGGAGACGTGCCCATGATTCTGGTGCGCAACAAGGACTTCCCGCCCTCCACGGTCGCGGAACTGCTGCAGACGATGAAGGACAAGCCAGGCCAGGTGAACTTCTCGCATGCCGGCGTGGGCGCCACGTCGCATCTGTGCGCGGTGCTGCTGACGCAGGTCACCGGCACGCAGGCCACGCTGGTTCCTTATCGCGGTACCGGCCCTGCACTGCAGGACCTGATTGCTGGCAATGTGGACCTGATATGCGATCAGCCGGTCTCCACAGGTCCGCATCTCAAGGCGGGCTCGCTCAAGCCTTATGCGGTGGCCACCAAAGAGCGCCTGTCCATCATGCCGGATGTGCCGACGTTCGCGGAGTCGGGCCTGCCGAACTTCGAACTGGCGGTGTGGCACGGCATATATGCGCCCAAGGGCACGCCGCCGCAAGCCGTCGAGCGCCTGAACCAGGCCATCCGCAATGTGCTGGCCCAGCCCGCCCTGGCCCAGCGCCTGCTGGACATGAGCGTGGTGGCGCCGCAGGGTGATCGCCTGGCGCCGCAGGCCTTGCGCGACCATCTGCAGGCCGAGGTCAAGCGTTGGGGCGAGGTGCTCAAGGCCGCTGGTGTCAAGGCCAATTGATATTCGGTATGAGCCAGGAGCGGCGGATGCGTCAGTCGCCGCCGTCCTCGGCCCAGTCTCCCTGGCGCAGGACCTGGAACGGCCTGTACTGGTTCTTGTACGCCATTTTGCGGCTTTCCCGGATCCAGTAGCCCAGATACAGCCAGGGCAGCGAGTGCCGGCGGCAATACTCGATCTGCCACAACACGCCGTAAGTGCCCAGACTGCCCCTGGCGTCCGGATCGAAGAAAGTGTAGACGGCGGAAATGCCATCCTCCACCAGGTCGATCAGCGACACCATCTGCAGCTCTCCCGAGGGAAGGCGGAATTCCACCAGGCGTGAATCCACCCGGCTGGTCAGCAGGAACTCGCGGTACTGGTTCGCATCGTCTTCGTCCATGCCGGCGCCCGGATGGCGGCTGCGCTGGTAGCGGCGATACATGGCGTAATGCTCTTCGGACCAGAGCAGGGGCAGGACGCGGGCCTGGAGTTCCCGGTGCCGCCGCCAGGTGCGCTGCTGCGTCCGTCCCGGCTGGAAGCCGGAGGCATCCACGCGGATCGGCAGGCAGGCCTGGCAATTGTCGCAGTGCGGACGGTAGGTGAACAGCCCGCTGCGCCTGAAGCCCCGCCGTATCAGCTTGCTGTAGGCGGCGGTGTCGATCAGGTGCGTGGGTGCGGCAACCTGCGACCTGGCCAGCTTGTCGGGCAGATAGCTGCAGGGATAGGCCGCCGTGGCGTAGAACTGCAGCGTCTGAAAGGTAGGTTCGTTCGGCAGGCTCATGGCATGTCGCCTGGCCGCGTGCGGGAGAAAATGTGCGCGCGCGGCACAGCGGAATTCGTCGCGTTGTCCGATTATGGCTTGCCTTGCGGCAAAGGGACAAGTTCTCCGGTTTGCAGCAGGCGTCCCGGCCGCCATTCGGGGCCCGGCTGGATGCGCAGTTGCGCCAGCCGCCGCAGGAATTCGCCGCGCGGCACCGGGCCGGCGCCCAGGCTGGCCAGGTGGCTGGTTTGCTGCTGGCAGTCGATGAGCTCGACGCCGCAGGCGCGCAGCCGGCACACCAGATAGGCCAGCGCGATCTTGCTGGCATCGGTGGCGCGGCTGAACATCGATTCGCCGAAGAACATGCGGCCGAGCGAGACGCCGTACAGTCCGCCCACGAGAATCCCGTTCTGCCAGGTTTCGATGCTGTGCGCGCGGCCGGCCTCGTGCCAGCGGGTATAGGCTGCCTGGATTTCCGCCGTGATCCAGGTGGATGGCCTGCCCGGACCAGGCTCGGCGCAGGCGGCGATGACCTGGGCGAAGGCCGTGTCCACGCGCACTTGCAGCGTGGCTTCGGGATCACGGTCCGCACGCGCCAGCTGGCGCAGGCGCTTGCGCAGCGAATGCGAGGGATGGAAGCCGCCGCACTCCAGCACCATGCGAGGATCAGGGCTCCACCAGAGCACGGGATCGCCCGGGCTGTACCAGGGAAAGATGCCCTGCGTGTAGGCGGCCAGCAGGCGCTCGCAGTCCAGCGTGCCGCCGACTGCCAGCAGGCCGTCGGGCAATGCGCGTTCGGGCGGAGGGAAAGGCGTATCGCCGTCGATCCAGGTCAGCATGTCCATGGCGCCGGAAATCCTGCTCTATTTCATACGTGAATGCGAAGGCGAAGCGCAGGCAAGACATGCGCAAGACAAGCGCAGCCGACAAAGTGCACATTCGATCCAGGCGTGAAATCAACCGGGGTAGGGGGCGGAAATTTCATAATGATGCAAGCCGAAAGCCCCCGTCTTGCTGTCGGCGACGAAATGTTCCAGCGTCGAGCGGATGGTATGGAAGGCCAGCTTTTCCCAGGGAATGTCTTCCGGCGAGAAAAAGGCGGCTTCCAGTGTTTCGGGGCCGGGGTCCAGCGCGGGGTCCAGCACATCGGCCAGATAGAAGAAGTGCACCTGCTCCGCGTGGGGGACATTGATCACGGTGAACAGCGAGCCCAGCCGGATGCTCACGCCGGATTCTTCCAGCGTTTCGCGCATGGCGCCTTGCCCGGTGCTTTCGCCGAGCTCCATGAAGCCGGCGGGCAGGGTCCACTTGCCGTGGCGCGGTTCGATGGCGCGACGGCAAAGCAGTATTTTGTTTTCCCACACCGGCACCACGCCGACCACGTTCAGTGGATTCTGGTAGTGGACCGCGCCACAGTTTTCGCAGACGTCGCGCATGCGATTGTCGTCGGGCGGAATGATGCGGTTCAGCCGCGTACCGCACTGGCTGCAGAAAGACAGGGTTCGGGGTGCGGGGTGATAAAACGAAGGCGGGTGCGGACTCATGCCGTGATTCTACCGAAAAGCGGATACATGCAGATGTGCGGGCTTGCGCTTTGGCCCGGGTCAGGAGCGATCGTCGTCCGCGTCGTACTCCTGGTCGGCGGCCATGCGCCTGAGCGTGCTCATGTGATCCTGCTGCCTCGGACTGAGCGACAGCGACAATTGCTCCTGGGGACTGCTGCCAACCGAGGAAAAGTAGAAAACATTGATCCGCCGCTGGCGCAGCTGCCTTGAATAATGCATCAGATTTCTCATCGTCGTTCTTCCTGTCATGTCGTTCACCTCACCATAGCACAGACGCATGCGCTCCATGGCTGGACGATGCAAGGACTGGGCGTTTGCGGCTGTTCCTGTGCGATATTCCACGAGCGCAGGCGCCCAAGGAATTGTTTAGTTGCATTTGTTATAAACAAATAGAAAATCCATCGTTTTTATTATTTGGGAGTCATACTAAATTTCGTATTCTCCAATCAGGACTGCCGCATCGGGCGGTTGTCCCATTCCTTTTCTTGATCCAGGGCAATCATGATGAAAACAATGTTCCCGGCAAGCAGGCGCATGGCCTGTATCTTGCGCGCAGTGCTGCCTGGCGTGGCGCTTGCTGCGGGCCTGGCGGCGCCGGCGGCAGCGCAGCAGCCTTCGCAATCCGACACTTCCGCATTCACGCATCAGGTCAAGGTAATGGCCGGCGCCTGCGCCAATTGCCACGGCACCGACGGGGCCTATGCCGGGGCCATTCCCGCTATCGCGGGACGCCCGGCCGGCGCGCTCGAGGCGCAGTTGCTTGCCTTCAAGAAAGGCGAAGCGGGCCCGGCCAATACGGTGATGGGCCGCATCGCCAAGGGATTCACCGACGAAGAGCTGCGCCAGATCGCGCAGTATTACGCCGCCATCGGCAAGCGCTGAGGGAAGACAAGATCATGAAGAACAATACCTCCAATTTCCTTCCGCGCCGCCGCAGCCTGCTGACGGGCGCAGCCGCCGCAGCCGTGCTGCCCGCTCTCAGCGCCTGCGGCACGACGACATCGTCCACGGGCAGCGCAGGGCGCGTCGTGGTCGTGGGCGGCGGATTCGGCGGCGCCACAGCCGCCAAGTACATCAAGCGCGGCAACCCCGCCATCGACGTCGTGCTGGTCGAGCCCGGCAAGACCTTTCATACCTGCCCGTTCTCGAATCTGGTGCTGGCGGGCGAGCTGACGCTGGACGATATCGCGCACGGCTACGACGAACTCAAGAACGTCTATGGCGTGCGCGTCGTGCATGCGCTGGCCCAGGACGTGGATCCCGTAGGCCACACCGTGCTGCTGTCCAATGGCAGCAAGCTGTCCTACGATCGCCTGCTGCTTTCGCCAGGCATCGATTTTCGCTGGAACGCCATCGAAGGCTACGACGAGGCGGCTTCCGGGCTGGCGCCGCACGCCTGGAAGGCGGGAGAACAGACGCTGCTCCTGCGCCGCCAACTGGAACAGATGGAGGATGGCGGCACCTATGTGCTCAGCGTGCCTCCCGAGCCGTTCCGCTGCCCCCCCGGCCCGTACGAGCGCGCCAGCCTGATCGCGCACTACTTCAGCAGGCACAAGCCGCGCTCCAAGGTGCTCATCCTGGACGCCAAGGACAACTTTTCCAAGCAGGGGCTGTTCACCGCAGGCTGGAAGGCGCTGTATGGCGACCGTATCGAGTGGGTCGGTTTGTCGGACGACGGCAAGGTGGTGCGCGTCGACGCCGCGCGCCGCGAAGCGCAGACCGAGTTCGGCACGGTCCACAAGGCCTCCGTGCTGAACGTTGTGCCGCCGCAGAAGGCAGGCTTCATCGCCGACCGCGCCGGCGTCGCCAACGAGTCCGGCTGGGTGCCCGTCAATCCGCATACGTTCGAGTCCACGCAGCAGAAGGACATCTACGTCATCGGCGATGCGGCCATTGCCTCGCCCATGCCCAAGTCGGGCTTTACGGCCAACGCGCAGGGCAAGGTATCGGCGGCTGCCATCGTGGCTTCGCTCGAAGGACGAGACCCTGCGGAGCCGTACTGGGTCAATACCTGCTACAGCCTGCTGGCGCCCGATTACGGCGTCACGGTTGCCGGCGTCTACCGCGTGGAAGACGATAAAATCATCACGGTCCCAGGCTCGGGCGGCCTGAGCCCGGCGGAAGCCAGCCTCCAGACGCGGCGCAACGAGGCGGACTATGCGGTCGGCTGGTACAAGGCCATCAGCCAGGATACGTGGGGCACGCGGCGCTGAGCCCGCGCCCTGACGCCAGTTCGCAGTAGTCCCGGCCGCCCCGCATCGTCTTGGTGCGGGGCGGCGAAGTGTCTTCAAGGGACGGCCGGCGCAGGCAAGTCTGGACTTATTACAGGAAGGCAATATGGATTTGGCTGTCGTGTTTCAGGAGCATCGCATCCAGGCGGCGCTGGCCGTCGCGCTGCTGCTGGGCATTGCATTCGGCGCATTGGCGCAGTGGAAAGGATTCTGCCTGCTGCGCAGCCTGGAGGACGCCAGGGTGCATCGCCGGTTCGGCAAGCTGCGCGTATTTGCGCTGGCCATGCTGGCGGCGCTGCTCATGAGCCAGGCGCTTGCCTACGGATGGGGCATCCCATTGCAGCGCTCCGTGTATGCGCAGCCCGGTTTGTCGCTGGGGCTGCTGTTTGGCGGACTGATGTTCGGCGCGGGCATGACCCTGGCAAACGCCTGTGGCGCGCGCAGCCTGGTGCTGCTCGGCTCCGGCAACCTGCGCTCGTTGCTGACGCTGATGTGCATCGCAGTGGCGGCGGGCGTCACCATGTCGGGCGTGCTGGCGCCATTGCGGATGTGGATGGCGGGCGTGAACCTGCCGGTTCCGGCCGCCACCGTGCCGCAATGGCTGGCGAGCGCCGGCCTGGGCGAGACGGCGGCTCGCGGCATTCCCGTCGCCTTGCTGAGCGTCTTGCTGCTGCTGTTCATCCTGCGCCGTCCGGAGAACGACGACGGAAGCGCGCCCTGGTCCGGCCTGGCCGCCATCCTGATCGGTCTGCTGGTCGGGCTGGGTTGGTTCGTCACCGGCCATCTGGGCGCGGACGACTTCGAGCCCATGCCGCTGGCATCGCTCTCGTTCATTGCCCCGATGTCGGAATCCCTACTGTATCTGCAGTTGTCCAGCGGCATTTCCGCCGGGTTTGGCGTCATGATCGTGGCAGGCGTGCTGGCCGGCGCGTTCCTGCTGGCCATCGCTACGCGCAGCTTCGAATGGCGCGGTTTCTCGTCGGTCGGCCAGATGGCGCGCAGCATGATCGGGGGACTGCTGATGGGAGTCGGTGGCGTACTGACGCTGGGATGCAGCATCGGTCAGGGCCTGAGCGGGTTTTCCACGCTGTCGCTGGCAAGCTTCGTATCCCTGCCCGCCATCGTGCTGGGCAGTCTTCTGATGTTGAACGGTTCATTCAAAGGACAAAGCGCTTGAAACCACTAGTGATGAAGCGGTTGCGCCGCCTGTCCGCGCTTGCCCTCGTATCCGCCGCAGTGGCGGTTTCGTTCCCGGCGGCGGCGCAGTGGCAGCGCTTCGCGCCCGCGGCCGAACTGGTGCAGGGCAAAGCCTTGCAGGACAAGGGCTTGAAACTGGACCTGCCGTCCCTGTCGGAAAACGGCGGCGCCGTGCCGCTGGGGATCGTATTCGACGGTGTGCTGGACGAGGGTGATGCGCTGGACGCCATCCATATTCTGGCGACGGCCAATCCACGTCCAGAAATCATTGCTTTCCGCTTCCTGGACGAGAGCGTCGTGCCGGATCTCTCCACGCGCATACGCCTGAGCGAAAGCCAGTCCGTCATCGCGATCGCCGTCAGCCGGTCGGGCAAGGCATGGGTCGCGGAGCAGCCGGTGCGCGTCACGGTCAGCGGCTGCCTGATGCCCGACGAGGAGCAGCCGCAGGCCCGCATGCGCAACCCGCGCGTGGCGGTGTCGCCCAAGATCGCGGCCAACCGTCCGGTCGAAATCAAGTCCATGATCCAGCATCCTATGGAAACAGGGCTGCGGGAGGGGGCGGACGGCGCGACGGTGCCGCAGAACCTGGTCCGCTCGCTGGAAGTCAGTCTGGCGGAGCGGCCTGTCCTGCAAGCCAGGTTTCATAGCGGTACCGCATCCAACCCCTATGTGCGGCTGCATGTGCGCCCGGGCGGCGCTGAGGCGGTGCGCCTGGTCTGGACGGACCAGGATGGCGGGCAGCTGTCCGAAGAACGGCCTTTACCGGCCTGATACCGCAAGCCTGGATGGGGGGTGCGAATACGCCGGCTTCAGTTCACTGAGCCGGCGTATTTTTTGCCGTAGGCTACCGGCTTCAGTTTTTGGCCGGCACGTCCAGCGCGGTTTTCAACGCTTCCTGGTATTGGGCGACATAGGTCTCGAAATTGATCTTGTCGCTCTGCTCGATCCTGGCCTGCGCCTCGATGGAGGATTTCGCCTTGCCCAGGAATTCCTCCTGCGTTTCCGCAGGCAGCGGCGCGGCGCTCAGGGTCTCGTGATGGCGCAGGCTTTGCTGGAGCGTGAATTCCTGCAGGCCGATATTGTCCTTGCGCAGGGCGGCCAGCAGCCTGGCGGAAGGCGTATTGTCGCTGTCGTCCAGCTTCGATTGCTGGACGGCGACGGCATCGGCGTACGACGCGCCTCCGTGGGCCTGGTCCAGCAGGCCGGCATAAGGCCTGATGGCGTCCAGGAGCTCCGTGCCCCAGTCCTGCAGCGAGATGGACTGGCCGTCGCGGTCCAGCAGCAGGCCGGGCTTGCGGCCCTCCTTGACCACGGTGCCGAAGTTGTTGTTGCTGCGCTTGCAGAAACCGTTTTCCGGGAACAGAGGGCTGGATTGCGCAGCGCAGAACAGCAGGAAGGCGTCCATGAAGCGGCAGCTTTCCACGGAAATGCCGGTAGGCATCCATGGGTCGATGTCCAGGCAGCGCACCTCGACATATTCGATGCCGTGCCTGGCCAGCGCGCTCACGGGGCGCTCGCCGCGGCCCACCGTGCGCTTGGGGCGGATGTTGGAATAGTATTCGTTCTCGACCTGCAGGATGTTCGTATTGAGCTGTATCCATTCACCGTCGCGGTGCGTGCCGATAGCTTCGTAGTCGGGCCAGGGCGTGGAAACGGCACGGTGCATGCGCGCCAGGAACGTGGGCAGATCGTTGTAGCACAGTTGCAGTTCGGCCTGGGCCTTGCTGCTGCGGTAGCCCAGGTCGCTCATGCGCAGGCTGGTTGCATGCGGCAGATACCAGGTATCGCCATGCAGCAGCTCCAGACCGTGGTTCGGATGGCGCAGGAAATTGTCCGATGCCGCGGGCGACGCGCCGAACAGGTACATCAGCAGCCAGGAATAGCGGGTGAAATTGCGGATCAACGCCATGTATCCGCTGGAGCGCCTGCCCGAGACCGGGTCGGACGGCATGTCCAGGACTTCCCACAGCCGGTCCGGAAGGGAAAGGTTGTAGTGGATGCCGGCGATGCACTGCATGGTGCGCCCGTAGCGCATGGCCAGGCCCCTGCGATAGACGTGCTTGAGCATGCCGGTATTCGACGTGCCATACCAGGCAATGGGAATTTCGTTCTCCGCCGGCAACTGGGCGGGCATGGACTGGTTCCATATCAGCTCGTCCCGCAGGTTGCGGGCGACGAAGCGGTGAATGGTCTCCAACTCGGCCACGACGTCCTGGGCGCTGCCATGCGTGCCCGTGATCAGCTCCAGCAGGGCTTCGGAATAGTCGGTGGTAATGGAATCGTGCGTCAGCGCGCTTCCTAGCGCTGCGGGATGGGGAGTATCGGCGAGCTTGCCGCTGTGGTCGACTCTCAGGCCTTCCTTTTCGATACCGCGCAGCATCTGCATCAGCAGTTCGGGTTCGGATGCAAGTGGTGCGGGAGGCGGCTTCAGTAGATTCATTGGCATGGCGCCGCGAACACGGCGAAGATTGAGAATGGTCGGGCGATTTTACCCGACGGAATTGGTGCTGTATTGTAGCCGCCGGACAAGAGCCTCGCCGGTCTTCAGCCGGCACTGGAGCGCAGTTTCGTGCCGCTCGCCCCTGTCCTGGCAGGCGGCGCCAGAAATCCGGTTTGCGCTGCGATGGTGATGGCGGCCTGGCGCCGGGTGACGCCAAGCTTGCGGCATATGTTGGCCATATGGAAATTGATAGTGCTTTCCGCCAGGCCCAGGATGGCCCCGATTTCCCAACTGGTTTTGCCCTGTGCGGCCCAGTGCAGGCACAGTTGCTCTCGTGAAGAAAGAGGGTTTTTCATAAGCGTTATTGCCGTGTAGCTATGGGAAAGAATGACAGAGCGGATGCGGAGATCCATGGCCGCAGAGTGATGAGGATGAATGCCTGTCATGTATGACAAAATATTACCAAACATTAGTAAAATATTAATATCAGGCTTAGGGATTACTGGTCGAATTGAAAAAAGCTTGATGCAAATCAGGTTTGCGGCCCAGGAGATGCGCCAGAAGAACGGCGTCCAAGAAAAACCACGGCGCCCCCATGCATGCTCCATCCCCGGTCCGCAGGTGCGAATCCGCCCCAGGGGTGCTAGAATCTTTTACTAATTAATTTCGTCGCGCCGATTTGCCTGATCCGCTTGCGGGCGCTTGATAAATCCAGCTAAAGAGGTCCGAATGACCACTGCACACGCTTCTCATCAGCCCGGCATCCCGTCCGGATCCGTCGGCATCGTATCCCCCTCCTTCATTCGCTTCGACGAGCCCTTGCAGCTCTCCAGCGGACGCGTTCTTCCGCAGTACGAACTGGCGGTGGAAACCTATGGCGAACTGAACAGCGAACGCAGCAATGCCGTGCTGATCTGTCACGCCCTCAACGCCTCGCACCACGTCGCGGGCATCTCCGCCGACAACCCCAAGGACATCGGCTGGTGGGACAACATGGTGGGTCCCGGCAAGGCGGTGGACACATCCCGCTTCTTCGTCATCGGCGTCAACAACATCGGCTCCTGCTTCGGCTCCACCGGCCCCGCCAGCATCAATCCCGAGACAGGCAAGCCATGGGGCGCGGAATTTCCGCTGCTGACCGTCGACGATTGGGTGCGCGCCCAGGCCAGGCTGGCCGACTACTTCGGCATCGGCAAATTCGCCGCCGTCATGGGCGGCTCGCTGGGCGGCATGCAGGCGCTCAGCTGGTCCATCACCTGTCCCGAACGGGTCGGCCACTGCATCGTCATCGCCAGCACGCCGCGCCTGTCGGCGCAGAACATCGGCTTCAACGAGGTCGCCCGGCGCGCCATCATCTCGGATCCCGACTTCCACGGCGGCGACTACTACGCCCACCAGACCGTCCCGTCGCGCGGCCTGTCCGTGGCGCGCATGGTGGGCCACATCACCTACCTGTCCGACGACGACATGGCGGAAAAATTCGGCCGTGCGCGTCGCGGCAAAGAGGCCGGCGGCGAATTCCACTACGGCTACGACGCCGAATTCGAAGTGGAATCCTACCTGCGCTACCAGGGAGAAAAATTCTCCCGCTACTTCGATGCCAACACCTACCTGCTGATCACCCGCGCCCTGGACTACTTCGATCCGGCGCGCGGCCACAATGGGGACCTGGCCCGGGCGCTCAAGCCCGCCGTAGCGGACTTCCTGCTGGTATCTTTCACCACCGACTGGCGCTTCCCGCCGTCCCGCTCGCGTGAAATCGTCCAGGCGCTGCTGAAAAACCAGACGCCCGTCACCTATGCCGAAATCGACGCTCCGCACGGCCACGACGCCTTCCTGCTGGGCGATACGCGCTACCACGCGGTAGTGCAGGGATACTATGACCGTATTGCGGCCAAGCTCGGCCTGCCCGAGCGCAGCCATGTAACCGGGGTGCTCGCATGAACCTTTCCATTCGCCGCCGCCGCGAACTCCGCCCCGACCTGGTGCGCATCGCCAGCTGGATCGAGCCGGGCAGCCGCGTGCTCGACCTGGGCTGTGGCGACGGCAGCCTGCTGGCGCATCTGCAGGAGCACAAGAGAATCGTCGGCGTCGGCGTCGAGCTGAACGACGAATGCGTCATCGCCTCCATCCGCAAGGATGTGCACGTCATCCAGCAGAACCTGGAGGAAGGTCTGGCGCTGTTCGACGACCAGCAGTTCGACACCGTCGTGCTGTCGCAGACCTTTCAGTCCATGCATCACACCGAGCATATCCTGCGGGAAATGATACGGGTGGCCAAGCATATCATCGTGTCGTTCCCCAACTTCGGCTATTGGCCGCATGGCTGGTCGATCCTGCGCGGCCGTATGCCCGTCACGGGCGAAATGCCTTACCAATGGTATGACACGCCGAATATCCATCTGTGTACACTGCGTGACTTCGAGGATCTTGCTTCGGACTTTTCGCTGCGCGTGACCCATCTGGCCGCGTTCAAGGATGGCCACGAGGTCAAGTTCCTGCGCAGCTGGCGCAGCACGCTGGCAGTCTACCGGCTTGAATCGCCGATGGCCGCCGGCCGGCAAGGCTGAGGCGGCGCAGGCATATATCTAGGAATAAAGGAGTTTCATGGCTTCGGCCTCACGCGTCTATCTCAGTCCCCGTGTAGCGCCGCTGCTGGTCCTGGGATTTGCCAGCGGCCTGCCTCTGGCGCTGACCAGCGGAGCGTTGCAGGCCTGGGCCACCGTCGAGAACGTATCCCTGCAGAATATCGGCTTCCTGACGCTGATCGGCACCGCCTACACGCTGAAATTCCTCTGGGCTCCACTGGTCGACCGCTATGCGCCTCCCTGGCTGGGCAGGCGGCGGGGCTGGGTGCTGCTGACGCAGCTGCTGCTGGCGGCGACGATCGCGGGCATGGGCCTGATGTCTCCGTCCAAGCACCTGTTCTGGCTGTCCATGCTGGCAGTGCTGGTCGGATTCCTGTCGGCTACCCAGGACATCGCATTCGATGCCTACAGCACCGATGTATTGCGCAAGGACGAGCGCGCGGCGGGAGCCGCGATCAAAGTGCTGGGCTACCGGCTGGCCATGATCGTCTCCGGCGGCCTGGCGCTCATCCTGGCGGATCGTTGGCTGGGATGGCACAACACCTATTTCCTCATGGGCGGCCTGATGGCGCTGTGCGCCATTGCGACCGTGCTGGCGCCGGAACCCGAGGAAGTGGCGCGCGCGCCGCGCTCCCTGGCGCTGGCGGTCGTTGAGCCGCTGAGGGAATTCTTCAGCCGCAAAGGGGCCGTCACGCTGTTGTTGCTGATTGTGCTCTACAAACTGGGCGACGCCTTTGCCGGGGCGCTGTCCACGACATTCCTGCTGCGGGGAGCGGGCTTCGGACTGTCCGAGGTCGGCGCGGTCAACAAGGTTTTCGGGCTTGCGGCGACGATTGTCGGCGCGCTGGCCGGAGGGGCGCTGATGGCGCGCATGGGGCTGTACCGCTCCCTGATGGCCTTCGGCCTGTTCCAGGCCGTGTCCAATTTCGGCTACTGGGTGCTGGCGGTCCTGGGCGAACCCAACCTGCCGTTCATGGCGCTGGTCGTCGCGGTGGAAAACCTGTGCGGCGGACTGGGTACCGCCGCCTTCGTGGCATTGCTGATGGCTTTGTGCCGCCAGGAGTTTTCCGCCACGCAGTTTGCATTGCTGTCCGCATTATCCGCCATCGGGCGGACTTATCTTGCAGGTCCCTTGACGCCGCCGCTGGTCGAGACGCTGGGGTGGCCAGCCTTTTTCGCAACGACGGTAGTCATTGCATTCCCAGGGCTGGCGCTATTGTGGTGGCGGCGAGGGGAAATCAGGGCTCTGGACGCTCCGGAGCGGCAGTCACAGGGATGACCCCCCTGTTTATAGGGTAGGACTTGATATAAATTAAGAAACATAGTGCATTTTGCTGTCAGAATATCAGTGAAATAACGATTTATCCCTTACCTTACCCTCAGGAGCCTGGATGAAAACCGTACTGTTTCCCTATGATGATTCCGCACCCGCCCAACGTGCCCTGCAGTACCTCGTCGACTTTTCCAAGCGCTGCGAAGGGTTGACCGTGCATGTGCTCAATGTGCAATCCGATCCCAAGCTGTACGGCCGCTACGGCGCCCTGATGGATGTGCTCAAGCAGCTGAAGGAAAATGCCACCGCGCATTCCAAGACCTTCACGGACAAGGCCGTGGCCACGCTGGAAGCCGCCGGCGTCAAGGCTGTCGGCCATCCCGCCATCGGCGAGGTGCTGGAAGAAGTGCAGCGCGTCATCAAAGAAAACGACTGCGATACCGTGGTCATGGGTACGCGCGGCATGGGAGGCCTGGGCAACCTGCTTCTGGGCTCCATGGCGACCCAGGTGATCCACGGCGTATCGATTCCGGTGCTGCTGGTGAAATAAGCCTTGCAACTGTGGCCCTTCGGGGCCACAGTTTTTTTGCCGCCGGGCCGCCCCCAAGGCGAAAACACCCCCTTGGGGGGGCAGCAAGCCGACAGGCGCAGCGTGGGGGCTTTTTTTGCCGGCCGTTCTTTCTTCGGCGCGCTGCGCCCTGGTCCGTGCCGGACTTTCTTCAACCCGCTCTTTACAGGAGGTTGTCATGGGTCGCGTATCAGGAAAAGTTGCATTGGTTACCGGAGCCGCCCTGGGTATCGGCAAGGCGACGGCGGTACTGCTGGCGCGCGAGGGCGCCAAAGTCGTGGTGTCGGACATCAATGCCGAAGAAGGCCAGGCCACCGTCCGGCTCATCGAGGAACAGGGCGGCGAAGCCATTTTCGTACAGCAGGACGTTGCGAAGGAGGACCAGTGGAAGGCCACGATGGCCGCGGCGCTGGAAGCCTTTGGAAAGCTGGACATCGTGGTCAACAACGCCGGGATAGCGCTGAGCAAGAATGTCGAGGAAACCACGCTGGCCGAGTGGCGCAGGGTGCAGGATATCAATCTGGATGCCGTGTTCCTCGGAACCCGCTACGGCATCGAGGCGCTCAAGAAGAGCGGCGGCGGCTCCATCATCAATCTGTCGTCCATCGAAGGACTGATCGGGGACCCCAATCTGGCGGCCTACAACGCCAGCAAAGGCGGGGTGCGCATCTTTACCAAGTCGGCCGCCCTGCATTGCGCCAAGGCCGGCTACGGCATCCGCATCAATTCCGTGCATCCGGGCTACATATGGACGCCCATGGTGGAGGCTGTGTCCGAAGGCAAGGACAGCGAGAAATACCGGCAACTGGTCGGCCTGCATCCCATCGGGCACTTGGGTGAGCCGGACGATATCGCCTACGGAATTCTGTACCTGGCCTCGGACGAGTCCAAGTTCGTCACGGGTTCCGAACTGGTCATCGATGGCGGCTATACCGCGCAGTAGATAAACAGGTATTCGACCGGTGGACAAGACAAAGCCCTGGCGGAACTGAACCAGGGCTTTGTGCTTTTCGGCGCTCCCGGCGCCAAGGCCGGGAGTGTCGTCCACGAGGGATGGAGGCGTCTTAGAAGCCGCCCATGCCACCCATGCCGCCCATGTCGGGCATTGCGGGAGCGGCAGGCTTGTCTTCCGGCAGTTCGGCGATGCCGACTTCCGTGGTCAGCAGCAGGCTGGCGACCGAGGCGGCGTTCTGCAGGGCAGTGCGCGTTACCTTGGTGGGATCCAGAACGCCTTGCTCGACCAGGTCGCCGTACTCACCGGAGGCGGCGTTGTAGCCGTAGTTGCCCTTGCCGTTGGCCACGTTGTTGACCACGACGCTGGGCTCATCGCCGGCATTGGCGACGATCGTGCGCAGCGGAGCTTCGATAGCGCGCAGGACCAGCTTGATGCCGGCGTCCTGGTCGATATTGTCGCCCGTCAGGCCTTGCACGGCAGCCTTGGCACGGATCAGTGCGACACCGCCGCCAGGAACGATGCCTTCTTCGACGGCTGCGCGCGTTGCGTGCAGGGCGTCTTCGACACGCGCCTTCTTTTCCTTCATTTCGACTTCGGTGGCGGCACCGACGCGGATCACGGCAACGCCGCCTGCCAGCTTGGCAACGCGTTCCTGCAGCTTTTCACGGTCGTAGTCGGAAGTGGCTTCTTCGATCTGGGCGCGGATCTGCTTGACGCGCGCTTCGATGGACGTGGTGTCGCCGGCGCCGTCGATGATCGTGGTGTTTTCCTTGCCGACTTCGATGCGCTTGGCCTGGCCGAGTTCTTCCAGCGTGGCCTTTTCCAGCGACAGGCCGGTTTCTTCGGAGATGACCGTGCCGCCCGTCAGGATGGCGATGTCTTCCAGCATGGCCTTGCGGCGGTCGCCGAAGCCGGGAGCCTTGACGGCGGTGGTCTTCAGGATGCCGCGGATGTTGTTGACGACCAGCGTTGCCAGGGCTTCGCCTTCGACGTCTTCAGCAACGATCAGCAGGGGACGGCTGGACTTGGCGACTTGCTCCAGAACGGGCAGCAGGTCGCGGATGTTGCTGATCTTCTTGTCGAAGATCAGGACATAGGGATCGTCCAGCGCGGCGACTTGCTTGTCGGGGTTGTTGATGAAGTAGGGCGACAGGTAGCCGCGGTCGAATTGCATGCCTTCGACGACGTCCAGTTCGTTTTCCAGCGACTTGCCGTCTTCGACGGTGATGACGCCTTCCTTGCCGACCTTGTCCATGGCATCGGCGATGATCTGGCCGATGGAGGAATCGCTGTTGGCCGAGATGGAGCCGACCTGGGCGATTTCCTTGGAAGTCGTGCAGGGCTTGGAGATCTTCTTCAGTTCTTCGACGATGGCGGCGACGGCCTTGTCGATGCCGCGCTTCAGGTCCATCGGGTTGATGCCGGCGGCAACGTACTTCAGGCCTTCTTCGACGACGGCCTGTGCCAGCACGGTAGCGGTCGTGGTGCCGTCACCAGCGTTGTCGGAGGTCTTGGAAGCGACTTCCTTGACCAGTTGCGCGCCGATGTTCTCGAACTTGTCCTTCAGTTCGATTTCCTTGGCGACGGAGACGCCGTCCTTGGTGACGGTGGGGGCGCCGAACGAACGGTCCAGCACGACGTTGCGGCCCTTGGGGCCCAGTGTGGTCTTGACGGCGTTGGCCAGGGTGTTGACGCCGCGGACGATGCGCACGCGTGCGTCATCGCCAAAGAGAACTTGTTTAGCTGCCATTTTTCAAATTCCTTGATTTCGTATTCGGTTCAGTCGTCTTGCGAGTGGATTACTCGACTACGGCGAGGATTTCGTCTTCGCGGATGACCAGGACTTCCTGGCCATCGACCTTGACTGCCTGGCCGGCGTACTTGCCGAACAGAACTTTGTCGCCGACTTTCAGATCGACGGGGGTGATTTTGCCGTCATCGCTGCGCTTGCCCGGGCCGACAGCCAGGACTTCGCCCTGGTCGGGTTTTTCAGCGGCGCTTTCAGGAATGACGATGCCCGAAGCGGTGGTGCGCTCGTTGTCCAGACGTTTGATGATCACGCGATCATGCAAAGGACGCAGTGCCATGAAGGAACTCCTGTAGATAAAGAAAGAAGGTTGATACCAGTAATCGTAAGCGTGGCAGGGTTGCTGTTAGCACTCACCGCCATCGAGTGCTAATTATAGGGATGATGTCCGAATCTTCAAGAGCACGGACCGTTGTTGTTACAAATTTGGTGCGCATTGCCGATCAGCCGCCGAAGAATGAGCGCTACCTCGCGGGCCGCCCGGCTCAGGGGGGGGTGCGTGGTCGTCCGGAGCACGACATAGCGGGGCAGGGAAGGCTGGGTTATGCGGCAGGCATGGAATTCGCTGTCGTAGTTTTCCTGCCGCACCAGGTGCTCGCTCCAGATGGCGTAGCAGTCGTAGCGCCGTATCAAGGCCAGTTGCGCCTCCAGCGAGTCGGCCTCGAAAATGACGCGCAGCTGCACTCCCTGCCTGTGGGCTTCCTCTTCCATCCGGACCCGCAGGCCGTTGGGGGTGGCGGGCAGCACCAGGGGCAGGCCGTTCAGGTCCCGGAACAGGATGTCGCTCTTGTCGGCCGTGGGCGGCTTCTGTCCCACCAGCGCCAGATCGGACTGGGCAAGCACGTCTTCGTTGGCGACGCGAGGCGCCCGGTATTGGGTGATCAGGGCGATGTCCACCTGCCCCTTGGCCAGCCACTCCTCATGCTGGACGCTGAAGCTTTCCACCATGCGCAGCATGACGCCCGGGTATTTCCGCCGCACTTCGTCGAACAGGTCGGCCGCGAATGCCCGCATATAGGCGGTCAGCAGCGCGACCGATACGATGCCGCTCGGCCCGTTGGCTTGCTCGCGGATGTCCCTGACGAAACCGTCGCATCCATCGACCACCATCCTGGCGCGCTCGATCGCCAGGGCGCCGATCGCCGTGGGCTGCACGCCGTGTCCGGTCCGGTGGAACAGGGGCGCGTTCAATGATTGCTCCAGGGCCTTCAGACTGCGGCTGACGGAGGGCTGCGACAGCCCGCAGGCGTCCGCGGCGCGGGAAATATTGCCCAGCTCGGCGATCTTCAGGAACAAGCGCAATGTCTGGATATCGATTTTGTCTGCCATACGCGCACTGAATACCTGTTAGAGGGAAGGAGTCATAGGAAACGGGGCGGGCTTGCTTTATGGTTATGCCACGTTTTTCAACGAATGCAAACCAGACAAACAAATCATCGGAGGCAATCCATCATGAAGCGTCGCTTATTCCTCATGCTCCCGCTGGCCGCGGCTTGCGCCTTGCCGTTGACGGCGCAGGCGCAGACTTTTCCCGACAAGCCGATCCGCATCATAGTGCCTTATGCCGCGGGCGGCACGACGGACATGCTCGCCCGCGTGGTCGGCAAGCATGTGTCGGAGAGCCTGGGACAGAGCGTCATCGTTGAGAACAAGCCCGGTGCCAACGGCATGCTGGGGTCCTCCATGGTGGCCAAGGCGGCTCCGGACGGCTATACCCTGGGCATCGCCACACCCGGCAATCATGCCGCCAATGCCAGCCTGTACAAGGAAGTCCCTTACGACACGATCAAGGATTTCACCGCGGTTTCGCAGGCGGTGAATTCCCCCATGATCCTGGTGGCGCATCCCAGCCTGGGCGTGAAGACCGTGGCCGAACTGATCGCCAAAGCGAAGGCTGCCCCCAATGAGATCGTCTACGCCTCCGGCGGAACCGGATCCTCGATGCACCTGGCGATGGCGCAGTTCGCCAAGATGGCCGGCATCGAAATGACGCATGTCCCGTACAAGGGTTCGGGCAATTCCTATGTGGATCTGCTGGCCGGCCGTGTTTCCCTGTTGATGGACATCAGCCCCCAGGCGCTGCCGCGTGTGCGCAACGGCGAACTGGTCGCGCTGGGCACGGCTTCCAAGGAGCGCCTGCCTGAGTTGCCGGATGTGCCGACCATAGACGAGGCCGGCGTCAAGGGATATAGCGCCGGTTCCTGGTACGGATTCGTCGGTCCGGCCGGCATTCCGCAGGACAGGCTGGCCACGCTGAGCAAGGCGATCAATACGGCGCTCAGGGATCCCGCCATAGAGCAGCAGCTCAAGGATGCGGGCTTGCAGGTCGTCGCGGGCACGCCCGAGGCGTTCCAGGCGTTCATCGAGGCGGAAGTGAAGAAGTCGGCCGAAATCATCCGCGATGCGGGCATTCAGCCAGAGTAGTCAGGGTAGTCGTTGTCATCGTCATAAGTCATAAGGTAATGCAAATGTCAGAGTTCACCCCCATAGATTTCCATGCGCGCCGCCGGAAGATCGCGGCATCCGTCCGGGCAGCCGGGTTCGATGCCTATGTCGGCACGCGGCAGGCCGGCCTGCATTATTTGAGCGGGGCGTTCATGCCGTGGCGCGGAGCGGTGATCGTCACGGCGAATGGCGATTGCAAGTTCGTCTATTGGGCATGGGATGCCAGTCGGATCAAGGAAGAGGGCGTCGATGTCGATATCACGACTTTCACCTTCTCCGATTTCACGCGCGCCATTGCGCAGAAGCTCGATGAGATGGGACTGTCCGGCGGGCGCATCGGCATCGATCTGTCCCATCCCGGCGCGGCGCAGGTGGCGCCCGGCATGATTTGCGCCAGCGAATTTCTGGAACTGAAGGAACTGCTCCCTCGCGCCGATATCCAGAACGGCGTGAAGCTGCTGGACGATGTCATGCTGATCAAGGAAGCGGCGGAAATCGAGCGCCTGCGTTTCGCCGCTCACGTCGCCGATATCGGTTTCGATGCCGGCCGGCGGGCGGTGCGTCCGGGTGTTACCGAGAACTCGGTGGCGGGTGCCATCGAAAAGGCCAATCGCGACAATGGCAGCACCTGGGCATGGGCGTTGACGGGCGGTACGGAGGTGGGATCGGGCCGACGGACCGGATACCTGCACGGCGTTACGCAGCAAGCCTCGGAAAAGCGCATCCAGGAAAACGAATTCGTGATCCTCGACCTGCATCCCATGGTCGACCTTTACCTGGCCGACTCGTCGATTCCGGTATTCCTGGGCAAACCTACCAGCCAGCAGCAGGGCATGATCGACTGCTGGGAAGAGGTGGTCGCCACCATGATCGAGAACATGAAGCCCGGCAATCCAATCCCCGAGGTGGTGAAAAAGGGATTGGCCGTGTTCGAGCGCCATGGATTGTCCGACTATTGCCTGCCGACGTTTGGCCATGGCCTGGGCACCTGCGCCAGGACTCGGCCGTTCATCAATCTGCGCAGCGAGGATGTGGTCCAGGCCAATATGGTGGTGGCCCTGGGAACGCACCTGTATGTGCCCGAGGTCGGCGGGATGCGTCTGGAGTTTCCGCTGCTCGTCACGGAAAAGGGTGGGGAAGCGCTCATGCGCACGCCGCCCAAGGTACATTTCGTCTGATCGGATCGCGGGGCGCCGCCCGCGCAGCGCCTTGGGGCCTTTGCGCCGCGAGGCCGGCGGCGCGCTACAGCGATTCGATGTGCGCAATCATGCGGCGGCGGCCCTCCGCGTCGGGCAGGCGGCCCGTTGCAGCGCCGAGATTATCGACCAGGTTGCGCACGTTGCTGGTGGCCGGCGTGGCAGAGGTCACCGCCTGGTGAGAGACGACGAACTTCAGGAAAAACTGGCCCCACGACGCGATGTCGTATTCGGCCGCCCAGTCCGGAACCGTATGGCCCTTGACCTTCTGCCACAGGCGGCTGCGGCCGAAGGGCTGGTACGCCAGGACGCCGATGCCGCGTTCCTGGGCCAGCGGGAATATCCTGTCTTCCATGACGCGGTGGTCGATGGCATAGTCCACGCCGATGAAGTCGAGCTCCTCTTCCTGCATGATGCGCTCCAACTGCCCGTACTGGTCCGGGAAGGTGGTCGTGACGCCGATATGGCGGATGCGGCCGGCATCCCGGTATTCCCTCAGCAGGCCTAGCTGGGTCGGCACGTCGCCCAGATTGTGCACCTGGATCAGGTCGATGGGGGACTTGCCCAGCCGCTCGATCGAGCGATCCAACTGCTCCCGCGCTGCAATAGGGTCGGCATTGGAGCCGCCGCGGCCGGCGACGTTGACCTTGGTGGCCCAGAACAGCTTTTTGTTGAGTCCTGTCTGGCGGGCAATGCTGGCCGCGACTTCTTCCGCCGCGCCGTAGCTGGGGGCGGTATCGAACACCGAATTCGGATTGCCGGCCAGTGTTTCCAGCAGTGTCTGGATATCCGCGATATTGCCCTCGCCGGCAATGCGCGCGAAAGACGCGGAACTGCCCAGGCCGACGACCGGGAGCTCCTCGGTTTTGCCGGGGATCGCCCGTGTGATCAGCTGGAGCTGGCCGCCTTCGGCGGCGAGCAGCGCCTTGGGGCCGGCCGACAGTACGAGTCCGGCCATCGCGGACAGCTTGAGGTAGTCGCGTCGTGAAATCAAGATGGGCTCCTTGTCGTTGAGGATGGATCCGCGTCCGAAGCGCGGACGGAGGCTTGCGTCGAGTCTGGCGCCGAACCGGCGCTCGCGGGCGTTTCCCGGACGATGCGCTGCTGGGCGCGACCCAGCCAGAGTCCCAGCGCGGCCCAGGCAAGCGCCATCGGCACGGCCACGCTGGCCAGTCCGGCCAGGCCCATGCCGAGGCGGCCCAGCAAGCCCTCGACCTGCGCGCCGGCGACATCGCCGCCGCGGTAGCCGAAGGTGTCGATGAAGGCCTTGGACTTGTATTTGTCTTCGCGGCCGACGACGGTGTAGAGGGTTTCGCGCGCGGGCCGGGTGATGGCGCGCTGGATGGCGCGGAACGCCGCCTCGAACACGATGAGCATGGCCAAGGTGCCGATGATGGCGAGTCCGATGAAGCCGAGCGCAACAGTCAGGGGCAGCAGCATCAGCGTGACGTGCACGCCGAAACGCTTCATCAGCTTTCCTGCGAAGACGGCCTGCAGCACCAGCGTCGCTACCTGGGTCAACAGGTCGATGCGCGCGAACATGGCGGTGCGCATGTCCATGTCGTGGCCGAGCGCTGCCACCATCTGCAGGCGTGTGAAGTACAGCAGGGTTGCCATGATGCTCATCAGGATCACGTAGCCGGCGATGCCGAGCAGATACCGCGACCGGAAAACCGCCTTGATTCCCTGCCACGCGCTGCCGCCGATGATGGACTGGTTCTCCGGGCCGGACGAGTGCTCTCGGGAGGCGGCCCGGGCGCCGCCCTGGCCGCGCGCAACGGCCCACGCCAGGACGAGCGCAAGGACCAGGAAGCCGGCCGAGACCAGCAGCAATGCCGGCGTGCCCAGCGGCCGCGCCAGCACGGAGGTCAGCCATGGGCCGAAGATCGCGCCCAGCGTCCCGCCGACCGAGATCAGCGCGAAGAAGCGCTTGCTCTGCTCCAGGGAAAAGCGATCCGCCATCAGCGCCCAGAACAGCATGGTGGCGAAAAGATTGAACACGCTGAACCAGACATAGAACACCTGGCCGCTGGTGATGCCGACGGCTTCCGGCGCCAGCGTCAGCAGCAGGAAGAAGCCCGCCAGGCTGGCCGCGAAGAACAGATAGGTAAGACCGATGAACTGCAGCCGCCGGAAGCGGCTGACGAGCCAGCCGAACACGGGATTGGCGATGAGCGTGACCAGCGCAGTGCCGACGAACAGCCAGCGCACGGCCTCGATGCCGCGCTGCATGCCCAGGGCGTCCCGCGCCGGGCGCAGCAGCATCAGCGCGGTCAGCACGCAGAAAAAGAAGGCGCCCGAAAGCAGCACTGGCATCAGTTCTTCGCGCCGGACATTGAATAGCCCGATGATGCGCGCCTGCAGGCTGTTGTCTCGTGGCATGTGGACCCCGGCTCGGGAAAGGCTGCGGTGCAAGTTCCGCTAATGATACCGTTTCGCCGGGATTGCCGTGGTCATCGATGCGGCACAGCCCTTGCCGCAATATGCCGGTACCGCGTTTCCTGCCGCCAGGCCAGCCAGTACACCAGCAGTCCGGCAATGCTCAGCAGGGCGCCTGCCCAGCCGGTGTAGTGCGCGGGGAATCCGCGCTCTATCGTCCAGCCGCCCAGCAGCGCGCCGATGGCGTTTGCCAGGTTGAAGGCGGAATGGTTCAGCGAGGCGGCCAGGGTCTGCGCCTGGGCCGCCACGTCCATCAGGCGTACCTGCAGCGGTGGCCCCAGCGCCACGCATGAGCCAGCCAGGAACACGCCGATGAACAGTCCCACGGCGTGCGGCGCCAGGAATGGGAACACGATCAGGATCAGCAGGCTCCATGTCAGGATGACGCCGATGCCGGGGATCAGGGCGCGGTCCGCCCACCAGCCGCCGACCGCGTTGCCGGCGATCATGCCTGCGCCGAAGACAGACAGGGCCAGCGGCAGCCAGGCTTTCGGCAGGTGCGTGACGTCCACCATCACGGCGGATACATAGCTCATCACCGCGAACATGCCGCCGAAGCCGATGGCGCCTATCGCCAGCGTCATCCAGACGCGGCCGTTGCGCAAGGCGGCCATTTCCCTGGAGGGAGAGCTGCCCCTGCCTTCGCGCGGCAATGGTACGAAGCGCAGGATCAGCAGGATCGTCAGGACGGAAATGGCGCCGACCATGGCAAAGGGATAGCGCCAGCCCAGCGTCTGTCCCAGCCAGATGGCGACCGGGTTGCCGGCCAGCGCGGCAACGGTCAGGCCCATCATGACCCGGCCCACGGCGAAGCCGCGCCTGTCCGGATCGACCAGCGATGCCGCGATCAGGGCGGCAACGCCGAAATAGGCGCCGTGCGGCAGGCCGCTCAGAAAGCGGAACAGCATCAGGGACCAGAATCCCGGCGCCATGGCGCTGGCGAAGTTGGCGGCCGCATACATCACCATCAGCAGGATGGCCAGCCGCAGCCTGGACATGCGCGCGGCGGTGATGGCGATGACCGGCGCGCCCACGACGACGCCGAAGGCGTACGCGCTGATCAGGTAACCGGCGACCGGTTCCGAAACGTGGTGGAAGGCGGCGACTTCGGGCAGGATCCCCATGATGGAGAATTCGCCGGTGCCGATGCCGAACCCGCCCATGGCGAGCGCCAGCAGGGCAAGACGCAGGGGCCAGCCGGTCAGAGGCTGGCGTTTGGGAATTTCAACAGGAATGGACATGAATGGCGACGATGATCTGTCGGGAGGCTGCCTGGCAGCGCGGGGTGTGCGGGAAGGCGGGCCTGATAGGTGCCGGGCGTGCCTTGGAAGCCGGACCAGTGCGGGAAGCTTTCTGCCCGGCCGACCGGAATGGATAGGTGCACAGCGGATTATTGTAAACCAGAGCGGCGGCCGGGCAGGTCGGTTCCATGGGATTTGTGAACGCATCCACAAGGACGTCGAGAATCTGTGCTGGCCATGGCGCACGATGATGGCGGCAGTCGCGCTGCTGAGCGTATCGATACCGCTGCATTTGCCTTGCGGTGATTCCAGCGCATAATCTCCGCATGAAAAGCGGAGAAAATCTCTACATCAGGCAGTCTGCCGACTGGCCGAACTGGCGCTATGACTTGGCTGCACTGGCGGCCCCCATGGCGCAGGAACGGCTGTGCGGATGGCATGCGGCGCTTTTTCCGACAGGCTACTCCGGCCTGTCCAGGATCAGGACGGGAAGTTGGCGCGATGATGCCGCTGGTCCCATGCGGGTAGTGTCCGGCGCCATGAGCCGGCGACGCGTACACTTCGAAGCGCCGCCCGCCGATCGCCTGGCAAACGAAATGCAGCGGTTCATTGCCTGGCTGAATGATGGCTCCGGCGATCCTGCATTGATCAAGGCGGGCCTTGGACACTTGTGGTTCGTCACGCTGCATCCGTTCGATGACGGGAATGGCCGCATCGCCCGTGCCATAGGAGATTTGCTGCTGGCGCGCGCCGATGGGAGTCCCCAGCGGTTCTATAGTCTGTCTGCGCAGATCCAGCGGGAGCGCAAAGCCTATTACGATATCCTGGAGAAAACGCAAAAAGGGTCGATGGACGTCACCGAATGGCTGGCCTGGTTCCTAAACGCTTTGCTTCGCGCAGTCGAGCAGGCGCAGCATGCGCTGGATACCGTGCTGGGCAAGGCGATATTCTGGCAGCGCTGGGCAGCCATCCCTTTGAATGAGCGGCAGGTGAAGCTGCTGAATCGGCTGCTGGATGGCTTCGATGGCAAACTGACCAGCAGCAAGTGGGCGGCTATTGCGAAATGCTCGCCAGACACCGCGCTGAGGGATATCAACGATCTGCTGGCTCGCGGCGTCTTGCGTAAATCGGAGGCGGGAGGACGCAGCACCAGCTATGAGTTGAGTGATTGATTTGATAGCGTCCAAGGCTGGATATCGGGCCAGTATGGTCGAAACAACATCTTTTAAACTACCAGCTCTTCTTTGCAGTAGTTTGTTTTCATAACGTTTTTCTCTCCTCCGCTTACAATAAGCAAATTACCCTCATGGGGAAAAAGGCGAGGCGCTTCGTACCCGCGCGCTGTCGCACAACCCGATCGGCACGGCGGATCCCGGCCGCAGAATTTCAATAAATATGCTTCTTGCAGAACCGTCCCATTTGATAGCGCGCCCAGGCGCAAGCCCTGGGCTTGAGACTGAAGGCAAGCGAGGCATTGTTGCCGCGGTTTTTGCGGGGGGCGTTCGACACAGCATCCTGCTGGGCATCGCCTTGTGCGCCTTGCTCGCCAGTCCGGCGCTGGCCTGCAATGGAGCGCAAAATATCCTCTTGACGGGCTCGGTGAATATCGACGCCGGACAGATGGCCGAGTTCCGGTCCATGCCGCCCTTGAAGGTGGTGGCGGTAAGCGCGCCGCCCATGGCGCGGTACGATGAAAAACGGAAGGTCTATACCGGTATAGGCATGGACATATTCTGCTTTATCGCCGAGGAACTGGGCATACGCTTCGAGGTGGCCACCACTCAGGACAAAACCGTAGCGGACAAGCTCCAGTTGATCAGGGAAGGGCTCGCCGACGTATTCATTCCGTTGAGCCATTCGGTCGAACGCGAGAAGCACGGCATATTCACCAGTCCCTATTACGAAAGCCATTATGCGATCATCGCGCGCCATGGACTGCGTGCCCCAATCCATGGCCTTGCCGATCTGGAGAAATACAGAGTCGGTTATGTGAAGGGTGTCGTGTTCGAACCCATACTCCAGGATATCGTCCCCGCTTCCCAACTGCGTGCGTACGACCAGACGAGCAGCGATGGCCTGTTCCTGGCGGTGCGAAACGGCGAAATCGACGTTGCCGTATTCAACAAAAGCATTTTCATAGAAAAACGCTACCGCCAGGAATTCTTCGATCTGGAAGTGATCCATACCCTGCGTGAGCACCCGCGCGCTTACCGCTTCTATTTCAGCCGGACGCCGGAACACCAGCGTCTCGCCGCGGCATTCGACCAGTATCTGGCCGCTATCGACATATCGAAATCGGTCACGATGCACGAGGATGGCGAGCGCGAGTTCCTCGAGCGCTATATGGCGCAGCGTCAGCAGCGGGTGCTGCTGCAATATGCGAGCGTGGGAGCGGCATTGCTCGCCCTGGCGTTTTATCTTGCATTCCTGCGCTACCGGCGCTTGACCAGCCTGCTGGCGGAGCGGAACGGCTACATTCAGCAGCAGCAACAGGCTCTGCAAGACGCCTACCGGAAACTGGAGGCGCTGAGCCGGACCGACAGCCTGACCGGCTTGTCCAATCGCCGTCATTTCGATCAGATGCTGGCCTACGAATATGCGCATTATCAGCGCACAGGTTCGCCTCTCAGCCTGTTCGTCATCGACGTGGACCATTTCAAAGAAGTCAATGACTATTACGGCCACGCCACGGGCGACGAGTATCTGCATACGGTCGCCCGCATCCTGGAGAGCAATGTGACCCGCCTGACCGATCTGGCGGCGCGTTATGGCGGTGAGGAGTTCACGTGCCTGCTGCCCGATACCACGCCGGAAGCGGCGCTCAAAGTGGCCGAACGCATCAGGCGCGCCATTGCCGCACAGGGCCTGCCCAATGCCCTGGCCACGCCGCCGCTGCTCACGCTGTGCATCGGCATTGCGACGGTCATCGAAGGAGACCCCGGCGCCCAGACGCTTTTCGATCAGGCGGACGCGCAACTCTACAAGGCGAAGCAGGCGGGGCGGGACCGCGTGTGCACCACTGTGATCGAGTAGCAGCAAGCAGGTTAGTGGGCCTGTTCAAGGGCGATGCGCTTGGCGTTTTCCTGGGATGACCGAGGTGATGACGGTTTGCCGAATGTCGTGGCGGCTACCTGGTAGCGCGCTGTCTGAAAGCGGGTGTGGCTGATGGGCAGCCTGCTCGCGAGGCCTTCTTGCCATATACCTTATTGAGCCTCAGGATGTATCGCCGTCTCCGGGCGTTGCCCTGCTGGCAGGGGATGAAAAGTGATCGCTGCGCTCGATCAGATGGCGCATTCTGGCTGCCGCCTCTGTGGTCAGCAGGTGCGCCGTGAAACCTTCCCGTGGGGTGATATAGGCTGCCATGTCGCGCACATGCCCGCGCTGTGCGGAGGACGTCTGCGCCAGTAGTGCGACGACCAAGTTTTCCAGCGCAATGACACGGGTGTGCAGTCGCGTGATTTCTCCGCTGAATGCGGCCGGCGTCTGTGGCTGGATGTTTTCGGAAGACTGGATAGATCCGCCTTCATTATCCCAGCGCAGCAGGGCGCAGGAGTTCGGCTTCTGTTGCTCTGTGCCGCCGATGGCGGCCTGTGGGAGGGGGGTGCCCCTATGTTCCTTGTCAAGGATTAGGGATAGGTTGAGGTTGATATAAAGCGCCATCGCGCAGCATGGCGAACAGGACATCACAACGGCGTCGAGCTAATGCGATGAGTGCTTGGTTGTGTCGTTTTCCCTGCTGGATCTTGCGTGTGTAGTAGGCCTGGGAGATGGGGTCTCGCAGGGCAGCAAAGGCAGACAGGAACAGGGCGCGTTTAAGAGTTTTGTTACCGCGTCGGGAGGGATGTTCTCCGCGGATGGACGAGCCTGATCGTCGAGTCACCGGGGCCAGGCCGGCATAGGCGGCCAGGTGAGCGGCAGAGCAGAAGGCTTTGTGGGCGACTTCGGTCAGGAGTCTGGCGGCGGTCCTGACGCCGACTCCCGGCATGCTGGTCAGGACTGGGTAAAGAGGGTGCGCGAGCACCCGTTGTTCGACTTCGGAGGCGATGTCCTCGCGTTGTTTGCGCAGCGAGCCCAGTTGTTGAGTCAGGCGAGGCAAGACGATGGTGGCTGCCTGGGTTCCAGGCACGATGACGGTCTGCTCGCGCAAAGCCTGGACGATTTCGGTGGCAAGGCGCTTGCCCATGCGAGGAG
>NZ_SMBX01000010.1:41912-115420 GCF_004342005.1 Paracandidimonas soli | reverse complement strand
TTGCCGCATTTGATCTCAGTACGCCGCCGACCTGGCCATAGATTCTCTCCATGGCATCTTTCTGGGCTGATCCGAGCTGTCTTGCATTTGCAGTGTCAACGTCAGTCCCGGTCGCGCGGATGAACTGATCTCGCAAATCCGGCATCCGGACACTGTTTCCCCCAAGGCTCGCGAAATGAAAGGCCCCCTTCACCCACGCCCCGGAGGTCTGCATATGACCGTTGACCTCCGCCCATGCCACCAGCGCTGCATATTTGGGCAAAGTGCGGTCGATCGTCTGCCCTATGGCGTTCTCTTCATACGGGCGGGCAGCAATCGACGTTCCCCAGGTGAACTTCCCGACCTCGGGGCTGGCATAACCAGTGAAAGAACCGATCGTCTGCCAGTGCAAAATCTGCTGCCGATCCAACGCATAGACAATAGGCCCCACGTTCATCGCTGGCGCAGACGGATAAATAGGCAGAGACACCCCGCGAATCGCCTGCAGAAGCTGTGTCGTATCCGACTCTTCCGGCTCAATGCCTGCCGCTACGAAGACGGCAAAGAGCTCGTCCATCAGCGAGTTTCCCCACTCGGCGGGGATCAGCGAGCCCAGCTGGCCGGTAGCCGCGTCCTCATTAACAAACCGGCCACCCACAAGGCCAACGCCTGGAACACTCTTCGGAAAATCCATGTAACCCTCACGTCTCGTATTCGAAAAAGACAACCGTGTGCGAAGGCGCGTAGCGCCGAATCACGCACTCGATCTCATCGCCCGGGATCACCCCAAAGCGATTACCCCACATCGCAGCCCCCCAGCGCAGACCCCTTGCCTGCCGCATGCCAAGCTGCAATGTCCAGATGAATTGCTGCCCCCAAGTCCCCCAGCGAGCAGCGCCGAACCTGGAGCGCCCAAAGCGCGGCGCCCGGTGCTCGATGACCCGCGCCCCTGGGTACCCCATCAATGCCGCGATCTGGATGAAATAGGCTGGCCGCTGCTCGCCAACAGCACCAAACCGACGCACCACCTCAGCGCGACGCTGCCAGAACTGCGGCTGCACTGCCGTACAACGATCCGGCAGCCCCATAACCCGCTCCCAGTCCGGCAGCAGCTCGCGCACACCCGTCGGCACCATCTCACCCAACAGGTCATCAGCACGAGCATCAATACGGGCAAACTCCCTGGCAGCCGCACGAAGCACACCATGAACACCGGGATTCAGATCCGAATCCCAGGCCGGCCCCAGGGGCAGCAGCTGCAGCAATTGACGGTAATAATCGCCCTCGGTCTTCACGCCCATTCAATGCCCCCAAACACAGGCAGCTCATGCGGCCCTGGAACAACGTCATCCAGCGGTTCCAGT
The DNA here is from genome assembly GCF_004342005.1 of Paracandidimonas soli. Lineage (GTDB taxonomy): Bacteria > Pseudomonadota > Gammaproteobacteria > Burkholderiales > Burkholderiaceae_B > Paracandidimonas > Paracandidimonas soli. Next base: position 114,077 of record NZ_SMBX01000010.1, on the reverse strand, counting down.
ATCCGGTGATCCACCTCGCCGACCGTGCCGCTGACCGCCTCGCCAAAATGCGACCAATAGATCCGCTCACCCAGGTCCGCATCCCGCGCATACATATTCCGCAACGACCCTTCCACACGTAAGCGCAATTGCTCCGTATCCGGTCTCAGCTCTATCCGGTGATGCACCTGCAACAGCGTTGGCGACAATACATACAGCTCACCCGTGACCGGACGCACAGATTCAATGTGCGCATACACCTCAGCAATTTGAGCCGGGCCAGGCAGGATATTTGCGTCATAGTCCCGGACGAAGAACACCCCAACCGTGCCAGGCCCCATATAGTTTGGCTTCGTCCACGCGCGCGTCACCCCAGGCACCTGCCGCGCCCACATCACATAATCCTCATCGCTCCCACCATGAGGCACGACCCGGAAACTCTCGATAACGCGCGTCCGCCATTCATTCAGCGGCTCCAGATCCAGACCAGACACCAGACCATCCGGATCCACCTCGGCCTGCTCCAACACCCCAGCCACCGGAGACACCAGGCTGAGACGCACCCCCGGATCAGTATTCCCAGCAGCCCCTGGCATCATGGCTCGCACCGGCACCAGCGTCGGTCCGTCCGCAATCATGGTATCTGCAACTACGGCGTACTGCTGGCCATCGAACCGCTGCCACAACCTGTCCTTACCAACAATTGCCCCAGGCACGCCACTGACCAAGATGCTCCCGGACGCCGCCACTGCCGCCCAGCGGTCGACATCACGCATGGCCGCCCAACGGCGCAGCACATCCTCATCACAAGAGTCGGGCAGTATCTGCCGCGCGATATGCCCCAGGAACCCATACAGCCCATAGGCGGCACCACCATGTACTCGCGCAATCACCTTGGCGTCAGAGCGGCGCAGAGAGTCAGCCGCCAGCGCCTCAAAGTCAGCCTCAGCACGGCCCAGCAGCGTTGGCAAATTCGGAATATCAAACGGCATCTTGAATGATCCTCCACACATCGTTAAAACGCAGATCGAGATCCGCCTGGCCATCCGCACTTACGCCGCGCACAAACAACACCAGCCGCTCCACACCTTGACGCTGCGCCGTCACCACGACAGACAGCAACACCCCATCGTCGACCATCCAGCGCAACGCCTCTTCGGCGTATGCCTGGGCATCCCGCACCGTCTCAGCAGTCAGCGACCGACGACGCAACAGCCATAGCCGAGATCCAATGCGGTCATTTGCGACCGACGGGTAGCTATCCCCCCACCAGCCGCAACGATCATCATCCACAGGATCCGACGGCAGCGCCCGGCGCCAGGTGAAAAGGCTGATCACCACTGCGCGCTGCAGCGGATCATCCCCACCAAAATTTTCCAGCTGCATGATCACTCCATGCGTTGATTGGTTTTTCCTGTCGTCCCACCCGAATCGCCGGGATGATCGTGGCCATTGAACCGGTCCCGCATACCCTGCATCGATCCGAGCGCATCGCTGATATGCCCGTCCGCCTTGATGTCTTTCGTGGCATGTACCAGCGGAGTGTCCAGCGTGACCTTGACGCTCGCCCGGACAACGACCTCAGGCGCAGTCACATCCAGGCGAGAGCCCGCCGTCACGCCAATGACACGCCCACGCTGAAATCGGATTTCGTCGCCCTCATCCGTGTATAGGCAAACCTCCCCAGGCTTCAGCCCCCGGACACGATGACGACGATCAGCCACACACAGCACTACCGCATGAGATCGATCCCCATTCATGAAGGCCGTCAGATGCTCAGCCCCACGAAGAGGATGGGCGGTATAGCCATAGGGCTCGAAATGCTCTACGCCATCCTTTGTTTCACCGGCAGTCATTCGCAGCTGCAGGACCTGCATCAAGCGAGCCGGGTCCACCAGCGACACCACACCCCGAACCAGCATATTTTTCAGTCGTGCAATCATTGGCTCTCCCAGTCCTCGGGCAGCAGGTACTCGAATGCATCCCCACCCTTGCCCTTCTTCGCCTTTTTCCTGCCCTTGCCTGGCTCAGGCAGGAATGCTTCTGGCGGCGCCAATCCCAGACGCGCAACCGTGCCTTGATCATCCAACCTGTACGTGACTTCGGAGATCAGCATGTCCCGGTCGAACCCCATCAGCTCATCACGGACCCTGACAATCAAGTTAGGCCGCCAGAGCTCTCCACTCGACTGACGCCAGCCCTGGACCTCATACTCGACGGCGAGCGCGCGGCCAAGGCTGCTATCACGTTCCCACTGCGCACGGCGCTGCGCCAGCAAGGCGCTCAGCTGGCCGCTCGGCTGAACCACTTTCAACCTGTAGCGGGTCGCCCGATCGTCTGCAACAGACGCCGTCACCTCAGACGCCGCCTCACCAAACTCATTGTCCGTACCTGCTCGCTGCCCCACGCACTGGTAGTCAGAAAATACCTCCGAGAAATCCAGCGGTGCACGACCCGTCAGAATGTTTTTCCCGAGCTCCAGCGCATCACTTGCCCGCCCCTTGCTGCCAGGCTGCACAAGCACCAGACGGCCATGCTCATCATCAGTCGACAGCAGCTCAGACAAGCTGAGCAATCGGTCGATGCTCTCGAAAACCGTTTCCCCAGGCTCCACAGTGTGATCAGCCACCGTCGCCCCATCGCCACCCTCATCGATGACAGAGATCCCATACGGCTGCGCCAGGCCGCGAACAATCTGCAGCACCGTCTGCCCTCGCCACTGCCCCGGCGTTTGCGACACCGAACAGTCGATCAGATCCTCAGTCAGAGAACGTCCCGTGATCGATGTCGTAATGCTCGTTTTGCCGTATTCGATGGGCGTGGCATCCACATAGCCGGTCAACACCAAATCAGCACCAATACGCACCTGACAGCGTGCGCCATGCCGGATGCGAAGCGGCCTGGACTCGCTACCCGGCCACCGCCACGTCACACCCAGCGTGAAATCGCGCGCCTGGCGCTCGATGCCGGCGCTGATCTCAACACCCTTCCAGCCGGCATAGTCCATGCCATCAACCGTGAGCGTTACGCGATCCTGCTCATCCGTCATGATTGCGCCACCTCCAGGCTACGAACTGGCACAAAACCCGGATGCTCAATTCGGTTACGCGCCAGCAGTTCACCCGCTCGCCCCGCATCCTCATGCTGCTGATACGCCAGGACCAGGGCAGGCATCACTTCTGTCGGCTCGATGCGCACCAGGCGCGTCCCCGATCTCGCCACCGCCGCAAGATGCTGGCCAGCCCGGATACGCGCCTGCGCCAGCGCCTCAAAATGCTCCACATCGACCCCAGCGGACATACTCCAAACCGCATCCGACAGAGCCGCACCAGCCTCCCGTACATCATCCGCTACAGGAATCTTGCGCTCCGGCCCCGCCAGCAGCGCATCCGCCAACGCCCAGGCATCCGTTGCAGACGTCTGCACAACATCCGCCAGCACACCAACCTCAGGCACGCCAGACTTCGACGCCGGTCGCCCCACAGGCACCTGAGCAACATCGGACAGCATCGACAACAACACCGCGTCCTGCACCAGCCCCCTATACGCCGAGCCCATCGCCGCAGAATTACTATCTGCGGGCAGCACCACCCGCCCGACACCGAGGATCGCCCGGGCCTGACTTTCAATTCCGGACAGGGACACGGCTTCGCCAGAAGCCACCGAGCCGAACCCCGTAAACAACCGCTCAGCACCACCCGCAGCATTGAGCAACGCACGCGCGAAAGTGTCGGGCGCATTGCGCAGCATCACAAAGACGGCCTGCGCGTCCTGCACCAGCGCAAATACATCACGCAGCACCGGCACGCGGCTCAGCTCGCCGGCAACTCCCTGCAGCATCGAACGCACATTGCGCAGCTGCAGCCTCGCCAGACTCACGCCGGCCATCGCTCGCTCAAAGCGAGACAATGCCGTATCACCTACCCCGCCCGCAGCCAGGAGCGTCTGCGCCGACGTATTCGTTTGCGCTGCCGGGAAAACCAGTTCTCCACCAGCGACAAACACCAGGTCGAATCGCACCACACCACCCTCACGGCGGTCGTGCATCATTTCGCAGTCGGTCGCCGTAACGGTCATCCTCCCCAGCCACGGATGCACCAACTCCCCAGGCCCCGGTTCATCCAGCACCTTGAGCAGATCATCACGCCGAGCGTAGGCATCATCACCAGCGATCCATGCCGTCAGCCGGATCGGGCGCGTCCTGCGCCCCAGATCCTCTACCATCGGCTCATCACGTTGCGGGTACTCATGCACCTGCGTCTGACGCCCCACAGGCTCGCGGCCCGTTTCCGCGAAGAACTCAACCCCGCGAAACGACGCTGGTTGAACTCGATCACGCCATGACGACATCACTCTCTCCCAAGACTTCGGTACCCTACCTTCGTCGGCACGGACAGGCCTGGCTGATCAACCTCCGCCGGCTCCACCCGCATTCCCGGCGGCGCATTGTCAAACCGCACACGCAGCTCACCATCAAGCCGCGCCTCCCGACCCGGCAACGCCGACGCAGGGGCAGGCATAGGCGCCGAGGCAGGAATAGCCGCAGGCGCTGCCCTGGCCGTCCCTTCATCAAACCCAAGGGAGCCTTTAACCCAGCCCCACGCACTGGCCGCGCCATCCGCCACCGTTCCGGCCACGCTGGACGCGGCATCCGAGATACCCGAGGTCACAGACCTGACCGCGTCAACTCCGTTCAGGATCGGCTCGATAAACCTCTGCACACGCGCCCACATATCCTTGAACCACGCAACAATCGGCTCCCATTGCGCCGCCACCAGGCCCAACGGCGACCAGCTGAAAAACACATCCTTCAGCCAGCCCCACAACGCCAGGGTGTCCCCTTTGATCAATTCCCACAGCCCGGAGAGCCACGACGATATCGCCCCCCAATTGCTGATCAGCATCCCCAGCGGAGACCACGAGAAAACCGTACGCAGCACATCCCAGATCGCCAGCACAGGACCGCGTATGCGCTCCCATAGGGCCGAGAAGTACGGCGCCACTGCCGACCAGTTGGCAATCACGAAGCCAGCGGCCAGCGCAATGCCCCGCACGATCATCCCCACCGGGGACATGCTCGCAACAGTAGTCATCACCTTGATCGCGGTCGACACACCCACCACAGCAAGACGCAACGCCAAGAACCCAGCCGCAGCACCCAGAACCCCCTTGATCAACCACGGGTTCTGCGCCGCCAGCTCGGCGACCATATCGATGACAGGGCCGATGGTGCTCATGAAATCGTTGAATGGCGGCAACAAGATATTGCCAACGGCAATACCAGCGGCCACCACCTTATTGCGCAGCAGCTGCAGATTGTTCTCGCTCGTGGCCGCGCGAGCGGTGTACTCCGCCTGCATCGAGCCCGCGTAGGCAGTCGCATCGCCGACACTACGGAAATTCCGCTCCAGCAGTTCCATGTTGTTCAACATGGGAGCGATCGCGCCTATCGACTCCCGCCCGAACAGCTGCTGCATTGCCGCAGCCTGCTTTGTTGGGTCGACCTTGCTGATCGCGGTCAAGATGCGCTTGATCGTCCCCTCAGCATCGGTCTGCATACCAGCTGCGATCTCTTTGGCATCCAAACGCAGCGCCTTGAATACCTGCTGCTGTTTCTTCGTCGCCGCGGATCCTGCAGTCAGCGTCAGCATGAAATTTTTCATGCCCGTGGCGGCCACTTCCTCCGCCACACCCACACCAGCGAGCGTCGCACCCATCGCGGCAATCTGGCCGGAAGCCAAACCGGCGATCTCTCCCAGCGGCCCGATCTTCGTCACGATCGACGATATCTGTGCCGCCGAGGCGGGACCCGTGTTACTCAGGTAGTTGATCTTGTCGGCCAGCGCAACAACCTCATCCTGGCCCATCCGAAACGAGGTTCGCCACTTCGCCATCATGTCGCCAGACTGCTCTGCCGTCTGGTCAAACGCGACCCCCATCTTGACAGCATCCTCAGCGAACCGCGACAGTTCCTCACGCGCCAGACCGGCCTGGCCGCCAGACGCCACGATTTGAGCAATGTCGCGCGCTGCCATCGGCAACCGCTTGGACAGCGCCAACACATCATCGGCCATTTCCTTAAACTGCTCAGGCGTATCGAAATCGACCACCTTGCGCACGTCGGCCATCGAGGACTCGAACTCCATCGCACTACGCGCACCCGCAACAAATGGCGCTGCCAGAGCGCCACCCTTGAGAATGCCCTGAATACTGATAGGGCTACCCAAGCCGCTATTGAGCAGTTGGCGGCGGAACCCCATCGCTGTCTTTCGTGCCTTGTCCAGCACCGGCGACAGCTTATCCACGCCCATGATGAGCGCCTTGAGCTGAAATTCCCTCGCCATATCAGTCCCGCTTAGCTTGTTGATTGATTCGGTGCGCCTGGCCCGTCAACAGGACCAGATCAGCCACACTACGCTCCATCACGCAGATGGGATCCAGCCGCCAGAAGTAAGCGGCTGAACAGGCAAAATCGATCAGTTCGTCGAGTCGCCTGAACCCTGCCCCAAAAAATCCTTAGCGACATCCCAGGACAATTGATTGAAATCAGTGATCGACAGCTGATCCACAGAAGAGCCAGGAACACCTGCCAGACGGCTGACGTACTTTGCACACGCGGCCAGATCCAGCGCCACCGACTCATCCGGCCTGATGGTGTACGGCAGCGTCCCAACAGCCCGAGCATCCGCCGTGGTCGCCGGGCGCACCTCCAGCACCGCCACCTCCTCACCGAAGGCCCGGATCGGCCTCGACAGCACAAACGTCCGTTTTTCGCTCATTGCACCCACCTTCCTTCGTTACCGTGAAACTCCAGCGCGACCTTGCCGTCATCCCCCGTCGATGTCGTCTCACCGACCAGATACGCGCCCGACAGCACGTAGCTCTTGCCGTTCTTGAAATCACACTGCACCGTCATGTCCGTGCCTTGCGTGATTTCATCCAGCGGGAAATCTGGCGTATGCACTGCGGACACCTTGAGATACGGAACGCGGTCGACCTCCGAGAAGTAGCCCGGCGCGATGGTGTCCCGCGTCACATCGCCCACAGGCGCTTCCGCCTCGCCCGTTACCGTGAGTTGCCGACCGTCCACCTTGAAATAGACGGTCCCGGCCACTTTTTGACCCATAGTCAGCTCCAAAAAAAATGGCCCGCCAAACGACGAGCCTTGCCCATGACATTGAAGAGGCTTACGCCGCTACCGGATACTGCAACCGGAACTCGTTACGTACCGCGACGATGCGCAGCTGGTTCACATAGTCGGGCGGGAACAGGACGTTTACGCGATTCGGATTCCCCTCATCACGCTCGACAATCAGGTACCGCGCAAACACATCCGTGTTCTCGACCAGTCCCTCGCGCTCCATGCGCGAGTACTCGGCGATCAGCTCATTGCGAATTGTCTTGGGCGTAACGATGGCCTGCCCAGCACCGAACCGCGTGCCATCATTAGCCAGCTTGTGCCTGGCGAACTTGCTGGTGATCAACGACTGCAGCCTGCGCAGGATTGCCGCAGACTGATGCATCGTTTCGCTGTCCAGATAGCTGTCGTCTGGCTGGCCGAACGTATTCTGCAGATAAAGCGTCACTGCCCGCCCAATACGCACATAGCCGCCTTCGTAATAGCTTGTCGCCACGCCAGCCCAGAGCAGCGAATTGCTTTCCAGGATGCCAAAACGCTGCCCTTCCGGCGCTGGCATAACGCCAGACAGCGCCCCGGTTTGCGTTGGTCGCGCAGGATCCGCAGAGATGAACACCGCCGTTCGAGCACCGTACTCTGCCGCGAACTTCCAGACCGGCGTAGGAGACAGCGGCTCCAGCGCAGCAACCGTACCGTGCTGATCATTGGTACCGCCGCGACCGAACGCAACCAGCTCGCCCAGGGTTCCCCTGCGGGCGCTATAGACGTGGCCATACAGCATACGCAGCCAGGACCAGCGGCCCGTAGTGTCATCCATGACCGACCGCAGGGACTCCAGCGACGCCGAATCCGAGAAGGGATGCGTGATGAACTCGAATGGCTCATCACCGACCACGGCCAGCGCAGCGTCCAGATCGGGCGTCCCCGCGCCGCCGGTCATCGCCGTAACCGTCACCCCCAGCCCTGTCGGCAAATGCTCCCCGCCGGCGGATCCGCGCAGGTTGATACCCAGCCGCAGATCGTTGCCCAGCAGTCCGCTGAATTTGGCCGTGACCGTCACCACACCCTCAGCTGACACAGCCGTCGCCGGCAACACAGCCGCATTGACCGCCTGCGCGACCGCCTCACCGACATCAGCCGCCGCCTGCCCGGAGGACACAGCCGCCGTCACGCGCACGTTACCCACATAGACCGACACCACCCCGGAAGCCGTAGCCGAACCCGTGAATGAGATCGTGCCGCTGGCCTTGGCGCCGGCCTCGATCTTGACCGGCAGCACCCAGGTTTCGCCCATCGGGTCATTGCGCCGATGCGCAACATGCATATCGTGCAGGACCGATCCCGCACCGGCCAGCGCCGCAACCTCCGAGGACGTTGCCGCCAGAACCAGTTCCGTAGGCGCTGTCACGTCATCATTGACCAGGCCAATAAGCAAACGGCGCAACTGAGTTGCGCCGCTGTTTGCCTGGGAATTGTCCATCTCCGCATAGAAGAGTGGAACCCGCAGATCAGCGGGAATTTGGCTCATGCTCACTGACATCAATCAGCCCCCTTTTTATTGGCTACCGGCGCCTGGCTCATCGCCCGCTCCGGGACCTCGACAACATCGCCATCACCCAGACGCCGCATCCACCACTGGCTCTTAGGCACCACCCGGCCCCCTTCGGGCAATACATCACCTCGATCCGGATCCGGCACCATACGGCCAGAAACAGGCCGCACTCGCATCGTTTTCATTCACTCACTCCCAGTTGAAATTCCACCCGTCCATCCGGGCCGGGCTTTTGCAGATTTGGATCCGCGATCGGATCAATCACGTCCACCTCCGCATCCAAGGCTTCCAGCACAGGCAAGCCGGCCAGCTCGTATTCCTGCCAGGTTTCCGGCTCTCGCCCATCGCCCGTACCCTGGTAATGCCCCACAGTCAGTTCCGCAGAAAACAGGAGCGTGTAATACGTCACGCTCCGATCCATCTCCGTCACCTCTCCACTCAGGTATTCGATAGGCTCATACCCAGCGCCAGGCGTCCAGCCAATCAATGCACGCCAGACCTCCGCACGCAACAAATGCAGCAGATCAGCCGTATGCTCTCCACGCCGAGGATCCGCCGTGCTCAGGATCAACACAACCGCAAATTGGTCAACAACCGGCTGCACTGTCGCGTTCTGCGCCGTGCTGGGCTCCGCCTCGTCCCCTGCCGGGAAGACCACCGCCGCCGGCGTCTGCAACTTGACCTGGCCGCGCTCAGGCTGGAAATTCAAAGCGACGCCCACACGCTCCCCGAACGAGGGGCAATACTGGCGCAGATGCGCCACCACATCAGAGATCCTCATGACAGCGCCTCATCCATGCCCTGCGTCAACGTCCGACGCACTTCAGCCTCTTTACTACGCAGAGCGTCCGCTATCCAGTTCCCCCTTGACGCAAGGCCTCGGGATGTACCGTAGTGCAGAAAAGCCGGGTAGAAATCCTTCATGTCCTGGCGCTTTTCGTGGAACACCTTGACCAGCAGGCCAGCCTTGCTGACGCGCACCTTGATCGACTTTTGCAGCCGACCGGAGCGCTTGAGCGGATATTCACCAACCCCTGGGCCACGCGCCGAAATCCGCTTGCGCGCCTCCTTCGCCACGACCTGCCCTGATCGACGAAACGCCCGACGCAAAGGCCCTCGCTTGAATAGCCGACGAGGGATGTTGTTGAAGCCCTCAAGCTCCATCCTTGCATCCAGTCCGCTCATGTCAGAACCTCCGCATCCCCGATTTCTTCCACATCCATCACAAGGAATTCCCCAGCACCCTGAAGATCGGCGCATCGCCGAACCGCATACAAACGCCCCCGGCTTACCACCTCATGATCCGTGGTAATCCCCTGCATGTAGCGAACGATGCAGCGATGCGTCACCCTCTCATCCGTCTGCACGGATGCCGACCAAACCGCCGTCCCGACCGGCCTCAAGCTGGCCCAACGGCGCACGTTATCCGGGTACTCTGCGACCAGCGAGGCATATCCCGACGGACGGTCAGAGCGCAGCCGGATCAACACCTTGCGATCCAGCTCACCCGACTCAGGGAACGGAAACGAAACACCGCTTCTTGATTTCATATGCCGCCTACTCGAAGAACGAGCGGTACAGATCCATGACCTGCTTCGCCCCCATTGGCACTTCCATCAGCTGAACATCGGTCGCCACGCCCTTATGGGAAACCCAGTGGTCAATCAACATCAGCAGCGCCACCAGCACATCTCCTTCGACTTTCAGGGCGTTTGCCGATGCGCCTGAGGAAACATCCACAACAAGCACACGACCTGTACGCCGTTCAAATAGCCGGACCGCCGCGTCTCGATAGGATGTGAGCAATCCCTCGCTCACATCCTCCGGATCTGCCCGGCAGTGCTCCCGGATCAGATCGAGAGAAATCATCAGCCACCACCAGCAGGCTTACCCTGCAGTGCGCGAATCGCGCTCATGTCCTGCAGCACGCAGCCGAAGCGATGGAACGCCAGGAAGGCAGTCTGATCGAACTCAGCATAACGCTCGGTCAGGCGGCGCAGAACCATGTAGCGGACACGACGAATCACGAACTGGTCGAAGTCGCCAGCAAACATGAATTTGTTGCCTGCACCGATATCTGCAATCGCCTGATCGATCACGTATTGACGGTTCAGAATCGTGGCAGGCGGACCATTGGCAACACCAGGCAACCAGAGCGGGCGCCCCTGACCATCTTCCATTTCCTCCAGCAGCTGCAGCGTGGCATCGTTGAACGCCAGGCGAAACTTCGGCGCCATACGATATGCCGGATCAATCGAATGGATGAGTCCATTCACCTCCTTCCAGGTGAAGGCAGTCGCCGACGCCGTCACCTTGCCGATATCAGCCGAGGCCGCCAGCCCCTTAGGCTGACGAGGCGTACCGGCACCCGTACCCTGAACAATCAGTCGCGCCTCTGTGCGACCGATGCGACTGGCAACGCGGCCCGCCAGGAACTGTTCCATGTTGACCGCAGTGTCCGTCAGCAACTCATTCGAGACGCGAATGATCTTGGACGAGACCTTATGCGCACCCAGCGAGTCCATGCCGAAGGTCACATCCGCCTCGCCTGTCTCAGTGTTCTCCCCAACCAGCTCGCCTTCTTCGGTGGCCCCATCACTGGTTGGCCACTCGATAGCATTGCCTTTATCAGTTACCAGGACACGGGCCACGCTCGCAATGCCGCCATAGGCAGCCATCAACTCATGCACCTGAGCAATGAACGATGGCGGTACCGTATAGCCCCCCTTGTCATTGACGCCAGCTGCCTGCGCACGTTGCTCGTCCTGCCGCGCCAGTGCGCGCTGCTCCGATGTCAGCGAGGCCATGCCACCACTCAGGAACGCGCCGAACGCCTGAGCGCGCTGCTCGTCCTCGGACAGCTCGCCGCCAGCTGCAGCAGCACGACCAGCAATGTCATCGGCGTTGTCTTCAACGTGACGCTGCTCCTGGTCCCGCAGTTCTTGCTCTCGCTCGATCTGGTCATCCAGCTTTTTGATATCGGCCCGCATGGCGGCCCACTTCGAGCGCTGTTCATCGCCCCAATCGGCATCGCCCTGGGCGTCGTGATAAGTGCGCATTTCCGTTGCAAGCCGCGCACGCTTTTGTTGCAGTTCTGCCAAAGTCATGGTTTTTTTCCTCACAGGTTGAGAAGATCAAGAAAGCGTTCGCGGGCGCGACGCTCAGTTACAGCTTTTGAGGCCATACGCTGCCCCTCCGCCTGCTGCCAGGCATCAAGCGAGCGCTGAGCGGCATGAGCGCCGTCATACGCTGGATAGGTCACTGGAGACACATCGCGCAGCTCCGCTATGCGATGAATGGTGCGCACAACGAAGTCCCCCTCTCGCCGCCACTCGTCACCGTCATCAGCCACACGAAAGGCGAAGCTGCTGCCGGTCACATCACCTCGCGCCAGAGGCGTGAGCACCAGATCTCGCACCATCTGGGTATCGGGCGGCGTGATGGTGTACGCCAGGCCGCGGCTATCAAGCGATAGCTGCAGCGTGCCGCTGCGCGTGCGGCCCAGCACGAAATTGCGGTCATGGTTGAACAAGGCGCGCACGTCATCGCCCATCACGTCATCAAACGCGCCGGGTACGATTTCTTCGTAAAAGCTGCCAAACAGCAGAGCGCTGCGCTCATTGACGACGGCGCCGTAGCCAACAATCGTCGCGGGCTGTCCGTCGCTGGCAGCACGAAGCTCACACGGCTGGCTGACCAGCGTGCGTTTCTCGATGTCTTTCATCGAAACTCCTATTGGTTCTGTGGATCAGTCGGGCCAGGCAGTGCCTGCTGTTGGCTGATGGGACGCGCATTGACGCTGATCAGCATCTCGTCGAGCCCATCAACCGGGTTCATGTCCTCGAACAAACGCACCTCGTTGCGCGTCATCCAGCCATCCGTGATCGCATAGTGGTAGAACTCAGCACGCTCTTTCGCTGTACCGCGCAGCAAACCGCCCAGGTTGAACTTGATGTAATAGCCTGCCTCACGCTCGAACCGGGTAAAGATGCGCCGATTCAGCTCCTGTTCCCAGTTCTGGACCCAGGGCATGATCGTGTGCCGGACGAACTGAATGGCTTGTTCACTGATATTCGAGAATGTGGCCTTGTCCAGGTCATTGATCATGTGCGCCGGAACATTGAACAGGCCGGCGATCTCCGAGCGGCTCAGCTTGCGTGACTCAATGAACTGCGCCGCCTCTGGCTCGATGGTCAGCTTCTTGAAATCCAGATCCGCCGGCAGCAGCAGCGTTTTGTTGTCCTCAGACCGCAGCCGCGCAACAGCCTTCTTCCAGAATTCCTTCAGCCGCTCCCAAGCATCCTTACCCAACTCACCCTTGACGGTAAGAACACCCGTCGGCTGCCCTCCACCATCGAAAAACTGTTTCCCGTAGCGCTGCGCAGCCAGGCCCAGACCTATCGCCTCGGCGTTCTGCATGATCGGGCTGATTCCGATACGGCCGTCTCGGCCCAGCGCCCTGATGTGCAGCATGTCCTCAGGAGGAATCGCGATTGCCGTCCCCCCATCACTGAGCGATGCATACACCCATCGCCCACCAATCTTTACCAGCGTCGTTTCCTGAGGCAGCAGACGATCGATAGCCAGCAGCTCCCCCCTGCGGGATCGCAACAGGCGGGAGTACCCGTTACCCCACCCAAGCACATGCCCCATCATGGTCTCGCGCCACTTGTATGACGTTTGCCAATCGTTGGGAGCGTCATGCAACAGGTAGTGCGCGGGATGGTCAGAGCCTGGCTCTATCCGGTTTCCCTGCTTTCGCAACACCGCCACGGGCAGCTGCGCAATCGAGCTCGCCAGGACATAGATGCACGAATACACCGCCGCCAGCCGCCAGCCAGCCGTAGGCGTCACCTGCGCACCACGGCCATCGCCATGCAAGTACTCCTGCAGGTTCTGGCCGGTCAGCGGAACGTTGGGGTTCTCCAGCGAGCGGCGCTCAAACATCAAGTCAAGCAACATCACCGCCCCCCAAGCCAAGCCGATAGCACAGACAGCCCAAGCAACAGGCTGCCCATCGTCATCAGCGCCACACCAGCGCCATACTGCAGATAAAGCCCCGCCGCCAAGCAGCCAGCACCAGTCAACGCCACCAGATCGCGCACGATAGTTTTCATCACATCACCAATATGTCATCGTCGCTGAGCGACTCCAGTAGGGACCACTCCCGCTGCGAATGCATGGGCGCGGACATGCCCGCCGCCATGATCGATGCCACGATGCCGTCCACACGACCGCGCGCGCGCTCTTTGCTGACTTTGCGGTTTCCCGCCGGATCCGACATCGTTACCGCGTTGGACGCACACCAGGTCATGACCGGATTTCCATCGTGCCGCAGTTGTTCATTGAGCAGCAGCTGCTCAAACACATCCAGGGCCGGGGCCATTTCCTTGAAGCCCTGACCAAACGGCGTCATCGGCGGCAGCTCAATGCCCTGGGCCTGCGCCAACATGATCAAGTCCTGGATCCGCCAACGGTCATACGCCAGCCCGGCCAAGTCGACCACTTCCGATATTTCCAACAGCCGCCGAAGAATCGCCAGCTTATCTATGGCGCGGCCAGGCAGAGCCTCCAGATAACCGCGACTCCGCCACAACGTATACGGCACACGATCCAGGTCTTCCTTGCGCTTCAGGTCATCGCCCGGCAGCCAGAACCAGGGCTTCAGCCGCCAGTACGGATCCGACTCGTCTGGTTCAAACAGCAGCACCAGTGAGGTCAGATCCTGCGTACTCGACAAGTCCAGCCCACCGTAGCAGCGCCGACCGTAGTAGGCCTCCCACGGGATCTCGGTCGCCTCACGCGCGGCCAGCCACACATCGGCAGTAATCCAGGGCGACGACGATTCCGTCCACACACAAAAATTAAGGCGCTTCACCAGCGCCTCTTTTGCGGGGATCCCCCGAGCCTGCGTTACCTGCTCTCGCAGGTAGCGCAACCCTGGTATGCCGGCCTCCTGCAGGCTGGGATTTGCCTTCGCCCAGCATGCCTCATCATTCAGCGGATCGTCGCTCTCATCCAGTCCGCACACAAAGCCGAAGAAGCTGTCATCTTCAAGCTGGCCGGCAGCGACTTTTTCGGAATACTCGTGGTAGTCGTAGCAAACGCCACGCCGGTCACTACCGCTGTTCGTGATCATGAAGATCAGCGCCTGGTCACGCGATTTCGTGCCAGCGCGCATCATTTCTACCACCATCGCGTTGCGATGCTCGTGGATCTCATCCAGCAGCCCGATATGCGGCCTGGGGCCGGACTGCCCTTCATCAGCACTGATCGGCCGGAAAAAGCTGGCCGTCCGCTGAAACGCCAGATTCCATTCCTTGCCGGGCGCGCCGCTCTTCTCGACCATCCGGCGCAGTAGGGGCGACTGGTCGACCATTGCAACCGCATCCCGGAACAGGATCTGCGCCTGGTCCTTCTTCGTGGCGCCAGAGTAGATTTCGGCGCGCGGCTCTCCGTCCGCCGTTAACCCGTACAACCCGATTCCGGCCGCCAGGGGAGACTTACCGCTGCCCTTCGCTGTCTCTATATATGCCACACGAAACCGCCGCAGCCCATCGGCCTCATGCTTCCAGCCGAACAGGCTGCCCAGGACGAACGCCTGCCAGCCCAGCACCTTGAACGGCTTTCCCTCAAAGCGCCCGCCGTTCAAGCACAGCACATCCTCAAAGAAGCCGATTGCCCTGGCTGCGCCTTGCTGGTCATACACCAAGCCGCGCTCAGCGCCATGTTCCAGATCCCGCAGATGACGCGCACATGCATCGCGCACCTGCGGGCCGGCAATCTCCCGCCCCTCGCAAACAGCCCGGGCGTAAAGTGTCGCGCGATCTTCATCAACTGAAATATCGGTTTGCGACATCCCTTTCATCTCCCGGGAACAGCTGACCCTGTCCCGATCCTGCAGGCAGGGTAATCCTCGACCTGGACGACGGGTTCAGGCCAAACGCCGACCCCGCTGAACGCATGCGCTCTTCCGCCCGATTTGCGATCTGCATCCAGACACTGATTTGCTTGTATCCGCTGGGCGTCACATCCACGAATCCAGCGCTGGGCCGACCATCCATCTGCAGCCGCTGCATCTGATCACTGTGACGCTGCTGGAGGTCAGCCATCATTTCGCGCGCATGCCGCCAGTCTCCGTACGCTTGGCAGTACACGGCCAGCTCGCCCTGGTCCAGCTTGTTGATTAAGCCAATCATGAAGAGGTCTGGCGCGAGCCGGTCCCACTCTTCCCGTGCATACTCCGTCAGGTGCGCAGGACAGACGGGAGCGTCATGCACTTGGCTCCAGTCGATACCGCCGACGTCTGCCCCCAGGTCCTTCTTGCTGGGATTTCCACGCACCAAATGCACTACCGAAGGCAAAGCCTTCCGCCCTGAATTCTGATTGCCTGCCATACCAATCGGGGATACCCCCCCTCCATTTTTCCCGGTGAAACACAGAGCTATAGGCGATCGGTCTCAGTGACGACCCCCTGCAGGGATTTACCCACCCCCCCCCTATATTTCGGGAGGGCCAGCCTCTACCCGCTGGACCCTCCCGCCGCCTCTGCTTCCACACGCCTCACGTGTTCCAATG
Source organism: Paracandidimonas soli (assembly GCF_004342005.1). Classification (GTDB taxonomy): domain Bacteria; phylum Pseudomonadota; class Gammaproteobacteria; order Burkholderiales; family Burkholderiaceae_B; genus Paracandidimonas; species Paracandidimonas soli. Next base: position 97,830 of record NZ_SMBX01000010.1, on the reverse strand, counting down.
GTGCGACCGATCGACCGGCAAGCCATCCGCCGTACAACCACGCACCACGCCGCTGCGCTCCAGCTGCTGCTTGAATCCGTCATGGCATGTCTTGCATAGCGACTGCCAGTTCCCCTGATCCCAGAACAGCGCCCGCGCCAGCTTCAGCTTTGCCGCATCCCCTGACCGAATGGCCTCGGCCATCCGTGGCGGCGTAATGTGATCGACCACGGTCGCGGACACCCCTCGGCCCCGCTTTCGGCATTCCACGCAAAACGGATGCAACGCAAGATAGCGATCCCGCGCCCGCCGCCAGCGCGAGTCATAACCACGCCGCGCCGCGCTCATCCGGTCATCGAATAGCCCCATGTCGTACCCACAAAAAAACCCGCCACCCTGCAATAGAGCGGCGGGCAATCCCCCCAAGGACAATCAGCACCAAAAGAAAAGGCCCGGTAAGCTAAGCTACCAGGCCCTGTCACTACATCAATTACTTTTCTTACTGAACAACCAAGCTCAGCGGCGTCAGCTTAGCCGTGAAGGTATCGAAGAAAAACGCCTTCTTGAATGGCTTCTGCGCCGCATTCTCCCATAAATGGGCCGCATCCTTGATGGCCTCGTCCACCGTGATGTACTCAGGCTGGATGCCACGCATCAATGCCACCGTCACGCACATCATGTCTCGCATGGCACCATCATTTTTAGCGGAGCTCACAACCTCAATTGAATCAACCGAACTATCACCAAGCCGAGCCACAATTTCAATTGTGGCATTACCCTTGAGCTCGTAGAACCACGCCCTGCCAACTTGCTGATCCCTCGTGACCTGAAGCGCAACACACTGCGGGATCTCCTTGATGTACTGCTTTACCCCCTTATCCAGCTGATCCTTCGTCAGCTGCATGGCAGACACATTCGCAGCACACAGTACCGCAACCGCGCCAAGACCAAATGCATACAGGTTCTTCATGCTCCACCCCAAAAATTAGCAAAGGGGATTATGCCGCACTAAGCCCGATAGAGCACCCATAAAAAAAGCCCAACAACGCGAGCTGTCGGGCCTTGTCGCCGCGTCCCCTGACGCGACTACCTCCGGAATATGCCAGATATTAGCCAATCCAGTATATGTCGCATAATTCTAAATGTTACGAAACTGCCTTACGCCTTGCCCGCAACCACTCCCGAATACGAATATCCGCATGGCACAACCGTCGATGCAGAGTGCCGCGCACCACCCCCAGCTCCCGAGCAATCTCATCAAGCGTCCCGCTCGATGCACAATGCCACGCCTTCACCGCCTTGCGTAGTTCATCGGGCAGCGCCATCACAGCATCATCAGTGATCGAGCACTCGATACTATCGACAGGGACAATTGACCTTGGGCTATCCGCGTCACCATCAACCCGACGCCCCGCAGCCACATCCACCAGATAGCCAAGGACCGAGCCGCCGCCACCTCCACCGCCGCCCTGGTTTAACCGCCACTCTGCCCACAGGTCGAGCCGACGCTGGATTTCAGGGATCCGCCGAAAGTTTTGCACAGCCGGTCTCGCCGGTTTTTGGCCGAAAATGGGTTGAGACATTGATTTACTCCTCTTAAAGCAGTTGATTACTTCCGCCAAAGGCCCCCCCTACCCCCCAGCGCCATGACGCGCCAGGAGGCAGGGAGGACCGGCCTTCCGCCCCGCTTACGCGGGATCCACACTTCAGGCATACCGCCTGCCCCCGAGCCTGTGGATACGGCCAGCTCGCCGGACTATTCGGGGAATTGCACCCCTAGCGCTCACGCGCTTACCGGTACCGTGGTTGTGATCGGGTCACACGGTCGACCCTGTGTATTCGCTCCTGCCAGCCCATTCAGGCCCTGTTACGTGCGCGGGAGCCCTCGTCCCGCTGTCAGCCGCTCGCTGCTGCGTAGCGCTGCTGGTCCTCGATCGCTGCCTGGATACGCGCCCGGTATTGGTCGGATGACTCGCCGGGCCGAGCCGGGCCTATGCCCACCTCTCTGCCCTTGCGTTCCATCAGCGTGTGAGACGTCCACCAAGCCGGCCCCGATTGTGCAGGGCGCTGCGGCTGCGTTGGCGCAAAGATCTCGCCCAACTCGTCCTCCCAGCGCTCACCATTCAGCCAGGTCGCAGGATGGGGAATATGGTTTCGAGCTCGCCCCTCACGCTTCCAACGCGCAATGTGCGCCGGCACTGCCGCCAGTGCAGCGATCCTGTCCTGCGGTCGCAGCTTGTCCCAGGCTCGCCGGGCGTCTTTCTTAGCCTCCCTTTTGGGCCAGGCCGACCAAAACTCATCGAATGTAGGGATGCACTTACCCACCAGCTCACGCGCATCAGGCGAGCCAGTGCCGGCATCCGCAAATAGTGGCCGCGCGTTCATGCGCTCTCCTTTTTGCAGACAAAAAAAGTCCCGCACGCCAATCAGTCAGGCGCGCCGGTCAACGAAAAACAGAAGGAAAAATCAGAAACAGATCAGGGCGGCTTGAAACGCCCAGGGCGACATCGCAAAGGGGTCAACCCCATATCGCCTCCAAGCTGCAGGCATCCGCTTGCCGAGCGGTATAAACAGCCACCGGCCTTCGAGCATTGCCTTTCTCCCGATCGACAACACCAACGCGGCCAGTAGCCTTCAGGTTGTAGAACGTGTCTTTAATCGTGCGCTCAGGCACCCGCAGGCGCTCCGCCATTTGCCGCGCCGTCAACTGCTCTTCCTCCAGCAGCGACAGAGCCGCCCGCGCAATTTCGCCCAACGGTCTAGCCATACAACCCTCCACACACGGAAATCGCGTAACCAGTCACTTACGACCTCCGCGCCGCCGCCCCATTGCTGCGCACAATGCCCGCAGATGGTTTGCGGCGGCAATCATCTCGGTCAGCTCGCGGTCGATGCGGCGCATCTCATTCGGGATCACGTCGTCGTCCGCAACTGCTACTGTCACGGCTGTCAGAAACTCGCCGAACTCCCGGGCGGTCTCTGATATCGACTTCCCCACACACTCACTATCGCCAAGTCCGGTCACGCGCACGCAGACATGATCGAGATCACCCGCCAGCCCATGCAGCATGCGATAGTCCCCGGTAGCGAGCATGATTGTGCGAGCTTGGGGAACTGTCAGTTGGTTTGCCCGATCAGTCAGGCTGACCTTGTGCGCAAGGACGGAGCCATTCATCCCGATAGCAGCCGCCAGGCCGCGAGCACCGCCAGGATAGTCAGCCGCCGTACCAAGCGCAGCCTGTTCGAATGTCATTGTTGGCATACTTACACCTCCGGTCCGGCAAACACTGTCACTGCTCGCATAAATGACACGGAGAACTCCGTGTCCTCAAGCAAGCCATCAACACGCACGACGGCCACACGCTCTTCCCCCTGGGCCGCATCGCCGCGCTTAACAGGGCGGACACGCCAGCGAACAAACTTAGCGGTCTGGCCGCTAGGTAAAATCAAACGAGAACCGTTCTCGATATATACGAGAGATACTGCTGGCTGACGGACATTTCTCAAGTTCGACATACACCTTCCTACACAAATTGGCGGTCGGGCTCGCTTGTGACAGAATGCTGATTCCCATATCTTCAAACCATTCACAAGGACCCGACCATGAGCGATATTTCTTTGTTTCCTGTTGCAGGATGGGCCGTTGGCCCAATACCTAAACTTGGCCTAGCAACCATCAAATTTGATTTCCTTACTCACCCACTCCAGAAGCCGGAAGAGGCAAACGAGGGGCGCTACTACGCATTAACCCCCGCTCAACTTCGTGAGCTGATACAGAAAATGCAGTCGGCACTTGAAAGGCTGGAAAACTCACCCGAGCAAGCCCCCGAAGGTCCAAGGCACTAAGATAAGAACCGCCCTGACTGGAGCATGCAGTCGACACGCCCCGCATCCGATAGCAATGTGATGTCATTTATTTGTCCTCGTTGACATAGCGCGCACGCCGCACGCAGCGGACAATGCGTCATCTGAAAAAACAATCGGGGGAAAATCATGGACGACAGCAACTCCGAACTCATCGGCCCACGCCTGGAGCGCTGGCTGCAGGATGCCGACACCTGGGGAGCCGAGGCGGAGGAAAAGGCCGCGATGATTACGACCGCGCGCCTGCTGCGCGGAGCTATGGCGGTGTCGATTGATGCACTGGAGCGCCCGAGCGAGACTGCTGTGCTGGCGGTATTCCGAGAGGTTTGCTTGCGATCGGATGCACCGCTGGACGAACCGATTCGAACACTGCATTGAGACATCACACATAGTCGACCTCGGCAGGCCCTTTCGGGGGCTCGACTTTCCCGGCCAGTTCCGGCCAGATCCGCTCCCAATCATCAGGCCGGAGGTCACGGCGAGTCACAGCATTACCTGTAATCGCCTCAATCTCCGCACCATTGAGCCCCGCCTGCTTGTACCCGTATGCAATTTGACGCAAGTAACCGATAGACGTGCCACGCTCAGCACACCTACGCTTCGCCTCATCCTTTGGAGTCTCGCGCAACCAACGAAGCAGCGGCTCTACGCGACGATGTTGAGTAATTGAATTGGTCTTCATGCCGCGTACTTTACCTGTAGGTAATTTTTTAGGCAAGAGAATTGTTTACCTTGAGTGCATTTACCCAAGGATAAAGCCGGGCAAAAATTCAAGAATGAAAATGGAAAGGATCTACGCAATTCGCCTGGTTAGGTTTCGCCAAGTCATGAATGAAGACTTTGGCGGGAAACAGGCTGCCATCGCCAACGCAGTAGGAAGGCCAGCGAACTACATTTCGCGCATTCTCAATGGCTCCAAACAACTGGGCGAAGACCTGGTCCGCGAGTTTGAAGAGTCACTGAAGAAGCCGGACTATTGGTTTGATGGAATGAACTCCTCTGGAAACTGGCCATTCTCCGCCCCGTATGAGCTATACGATGGACTCGATGACACCAAGAAACACGAGCTAGACATCATGGTTAAGGCATACATCGCGGGCGCATTGCCGACCAAAAGCAAAGAGCAAGCCGCCTGAGACAACTAAGCTCAAGCTGATTTGGTCCGACGGAGTTTTTTTAGATTAAATGTATCTAATTAAGAATTGATTTACATTTGATTTAAACACAGCCCTCCACCCCTATTCCCCCAACAAAAAGACATCTCGTGCCACTTGCCGCCCGGCAGTTTGGCCTGCTCATAAGAAAAAAAGTTTACCTACAGGTATTGATATTGTGTTTACCTACAGGTAATATTTCGTCGTCCCCGCATTACGCGGCCCAGGAGGACGAGATGAAATACAAGCACATACCAAGGCTGGCGGCACTTGAACCCGGAGGCCAGCCATGACTATGACTGTGCATACGTTTGCAAACACGATCCTGGCGTGCGGCCTGACAGCCCTCGTCGCCATCGCCGCCGCAAGCTGGCTCGCACGAAGGAAAGATCGTCGCAAGAGCCGACCGGCACACACAATCACAGGCTATCGGCAACCCGTCTCTGGCTATGCGCCAGGCAGCGATAAGCCGTCCTGCGGATGGCCTTGCGCCTGGCTGATGGTGATTGCAGTCGTTGCCCTGGCCGTGGCCTTTACGCACGTCGCCGTCGCCGCTGGATTCTGACCATGCCCGCCGCCCAGCAAATCGACCGGCAACAGCTGCAGCAGGCGCTCATTGCGTCCGGCTGCCGCCTCAGCCTGGACGACGCGCTGGCAAACCCAACCATCGCTCGCTGTCTGCGGCTCACAGCCCAGGCCATGCAGCGCCACACCCCTGACGCGACAACAGCCCCGCAATCAACCGATTCGCGGGAGCTGGCATGGGCGCGCCGGCTGCTATCGATGGCCGGCACGACAGACTTTGCGAGGCTACGCGCCGGGGATCTCGACAAGGAAACATCGTGATGCCTCAACCATCAATCCCCGCCGCCAAGCCGGCCTACCAGGTGATCACACGCATCACCATCAAGCGCCAGCTCGCCGCTGCGCGTCGCCTGATCACGCTGGCGCAGACCCGCGCCCTCAGTCCGAAGGATGCAGCGATCGACGAAACGCAAATCGTGGATGCATTCGGCCAGCTGGAGCAGGCCACCGACGAGCTCGCCAAAGAGTTCTACCAGCAAGAGGCGGAGGCCGAATATGGCATCCGTTAACAAGGTCATCCTGGTCGGCAACCTGGGCCGCAATCCCGAAGTGCGCTACAGCCCGGACGGCGCTGCCATCTGCGCTATTTCCATTGCCACCACCAGCGCCTGGAAGGACCGCAAGACCGGCGAGCGCCGCGAGGATACCGAATGGCATCGCGTGGTGTTTCACAACCGCCTGGCCGAGATCGCTGGCGAGTACCTGCGCAAGGGCCGCTCGGTCTACGTCGAGGGGCGCCTCAAGACGCGCAAATGGCAAGACAGGAACACCGGCCAGGAGCGCTACATCACCGAAGTCATCGCCGATCAGATGCAAATGCTGGGCGGTCGCGACAGCGATGACAGCCAGCAGCCGCGGACCGCTGCGCCAGCCCAGCAACCCACTCAGAACACATACGCAGCTGCCACTGCCGGCGGCAGCCATGTTGATCCTGATGATGACAACCCATTCGGCTAGCCCGGCCCGGGCCTGCATCCGATTTACCACCCCACCCGACTATCCATAGGACACCACTATGCAAACCACAACGACCGACACCTCGCTTTTCGTCGAGATCCCCGAAACAACCTTACGCGGAAGCGAAGTCATTGTTGCGCCCTTCCTGGTGTCGCGGTACTTGGCCTGCAAGGATGACACCGGAGCAGCCTATATCTCGGCCACCGAAAAGCCGACGACCCGCATCAATTTCTACGACAGCCGCGAAGCTTGCCACCAGGCCGGTTTCGAGCTGATCACAAACCTGCAGTACCTGGCCATCGCCCAGCTCATCGCCGAAACCTCCGAAAACTGGACTGGCGGAGCCGTAGGCGAAGGCAGCCTGCGCCAGGGCCTGCGCAAAGGTAGCGTGCTCGCTGCTCAGGCCAACGACTACGAGCCCAGCGATCCCGACGAGCGCCGCTGGTTCGTCCTGCCGTCCGGCGAGCGGATCTATGACGTTGCCGGCCACCTGTTCTCGTGGGTCGTGGCCGACATCGAGGGCGACCCCAAGACCGGCCTGGTCAACAAGCCATTCATCGCCGGATCCCCATCCATCGCAACAGCACCATATCCACGTCTGGAAAAAGGCATGGGCTGGTACCCGAAGGCTGGCGCAGACGGGTCTGGCGGCGCGCTCATACGCGGGGGCTGCTTCTACTCGCTCGAGTACGCCGGCGTCTTCTGCCTCGTCGTCGTCTGGCCCGACCTCGAGTGCGCCAACGTCGGGTTCCGCTGCACCAAGCCCAGGTAACGGGTCACTGGTCCCGGGCGCCGCGCAGCGGCGTCCCCTCCCCCTCCTAATACAGCAGGCACCCCAATGAAAGCAAAACAGCCAACCGGACAAGAGCAATCCACCTACGCCATTTCGGCGTATCGCGGCATTGATGTCGCCCTGGGCCAGGCCGAACCGCTAGCCGAGCTCGCGGCCAAGATCGCGCAGCAACACCCCGGCCACCTGGTACTCATCCAGGCCGGCACCTTTCTGCATGGTTTCGACAAGACGGCATACGCCTTGCATGTACTGAAAAAATACAAGCTCAAGCTGGTCGGAACGACAAGCGCCCCGCATCTGCGCATAGGGTTCCCCGCAGGCCGAGCCGAGCGCCGCCTGTGGTCGATCATGAACGAATTCGATATCCCGTACGTTGTCGCCCTCGGCAACCAGAAGGACGGATATCAGACCTACGGATCAAAGAAGAATGAAGGCAATGCATCGGTGCTGGGCGCAGTCACGGACGACATCGTGCACCAGGTCATCCTGGACCTGCAGCAGATCAACTCCGTCAACGTCGCCGCCACGAAGAAGCTGCTGGCCAATCCAAGCGGGTCGGAATTCGATCTGAAAACCAAAGCGCTGGATCTCGAAACGCTGCTGATGCACAAGATCATCCGCATGCCACGGGACGTCCGCGCCGTATATGGCGAAAACCTGCGCGCCTGCCTGGCCCGCATCATTCGCAACGTCTTTGCCTACGGCAAGGCTCGCAACAAGTACACCCTTCTGCTCGATATCTCTGCCGATGTCGATGTCATCAAGTACCACCTGACGCAGGCCTCAAAGATAAACAATCTGCAAATTTCCTTCGAAAGCGCAGTCACCTTATCCGTGGGGCTTGGGCAAGTCGTGGGCGGTCTCATCAACGCCCAGGAGGCTGCACAATGACCCACAAGGGGGAACTTCTTGGAGGTCTGGCAACGCGCTCATACGCGGGGGCTGCTTCAACTCGCACGAGAACGCCGGCGTCTTCAACCTCGACAACGACTGGCCCGACAACGAGTACGACAACGTCGGGTTCCGCTGACCCAATAATTTCACGCTTGGACGCTGGGCATGCCCACGGGAAGCTTATTCTTGGTCGAAGTTCTCCCGGGGAACCATCCCCGAAAGCACGGCCATCGGCCAATCTGGCAACCGTTGCGGGGCCTACGGGCGCCGCAACGGAAGTCAGGCAGCAATCTGATTTCATCCGGATCACCAGCCTGGAAAACCTCTACCAGTGCTGGCTCTACGCCCGCAGAGGCAAGGCCAGTCATCCGAGAATCCAGCGGTTCGATGACGACGCGCTCCGCTACCTGGTGTCAATCCAGCAGAGGCTGAGGGAACGACGGTACACCTTCGGTCCATACAAGACATTCACCGTGCAGGAGAAGAAATTCCGGCATGTTGTCGATGCCCCAATGAAGGACCGCATCGTGCATTGGATGTTGTATCGGTACATGCTGCCGATCTGGCAGCCGAGATTCATCCACGATAACTACGGCAACATTCCAGGCCGAGGCACGCATGCCGCCGTCCACCGCCTGGCCCAGTTCGCCAGGCGCGAGCATGCGCAGTATGCGCTGCAGCTGGATATATCGAAGTATTTTTATTCCGTCCAGCATGAACAGCTACTGCCACGTGCGCTGCGATACATCGGCGACCACGACATCAGGCAGCTGCTGAGTTCTCTCATCAGGTCGTTCGAAACAGACGGCCTGTTCGACGAACTGTTTGCACCAGACAGCCCGTACCGACTGACCCAAGCCAAAGGCATGCCCATCGGCGGCCTGCTGTCGCAATGGTTCGCCAATATCTACCTGAACGACACAGATCACTGGGTAAAGCAGGACCTACGCGCGCGCTGCTATATCCGTTACGTCGACGACATGGTGTTCCTCGCCAAGTCACGCGACGAGCTGCTGGAGGCCAAGGAAAAGATCATCGAGCGCCTGAGCGCCGAGGGCCTTGTCGTGCACCCCAAGAAGATACGCCTGGCGCCGGCCAACGCCGGCATCCCCTTCCTCGGCTACGTGGTCTGGCCAACACATATATCCGCCGGTCGGTATCTGCGCAGCCGATATTTGCACCGCCTCCGTCAACACGAGACGCAAGGCATTGACCGCTCCGAATCCCTTGCCTCATACGAGGCTGCACTCAAGCACACCGGCCCCAGCTGCTGGGCCGCCACATCAAAAACCCATCGGAGATAACCATGAGCGAAAGCAACTACCCATTGATCCTGACAGCCAGTACCCGGCCATCAAAAACCAATCCTCGCAAAACATTCAATCAGGCGAGCCTGGACGAGCTAAAGGAAAGTATCAAAACGCACGGCGTGCTGCAGCCTATTCTGGCGCGCGAACGCACAGACCCTGATGGAACGGTATGGTACGAAATCATTGCCGGCGAGCGTCGCTGGCGCGCCAGCGTGGCCGCAGGACTAGAGCACATACCCGCGAACATCATCGCAGTCGACGACCTGCAGATGCTCGAAATGCAGATCATCGAAAACCTGCAACGTGAAGACATTCATCCTCTGGAGGAAGCCGAAAGCTACGAGAGCTTGCTGGCGCAGCACAAAGACGATCCCGATTACTCCGTTGACCAGGTAGCGGCAAAGCTTGGCAAAAGCCGCGCCTTTATCTACGCACGTCTGAAGCTATGCGCCCTGCAGCCGAAAGCCCGCACCGCATTTTACGAAGACAAAATCAGTCCTTCCGTCGCCCTGCTGCTGGCGCGCATTCCTGTGCCGGCACTGCAGGAGCAAGCACTAAAAGAAGTCACGCAAGGCCGTTGGGGAAACAGCGGCCCCATGTCCTACCGCGAGGCCGCCCGCCATGTCCAGGACAACTACATGACTCGCCTGGACCAGGCCCCGTTCAAGCCATCAGACGAAACACTGCACCCCGCAGCTGGCGCATGTTCCAGCTGCCCGAAGCGTACCGGGGCGAACCCGGATCTATTCAGCGACGTGAGCCGTGCAGACGTATGCACGGACCCGACTTGCTACAACCAAAAGGTCACATTGCATCGAGACAGGATCCGCGCCGCTGCCGTCGAGTCCGGAAAAAAAGTGATTACCGGCAAAGAAGCGCAGAAGATCCGCCCCTACCAATACGGCGACATGAAAGGCTACATCCCAACCAATGACTCCCCCTGGTGGATGGGTAGCGATAAAAGCCTAAAGAAGGTCCTGGGCAAAGACATGCCGGAAACCGTCCTGATTGAATGCCCCCACAAGGGCGACCTGATCGAGGCCATCCCGGAAGACAAGGCAAAGGAAGCGCTCAAAGCGAAAGGCATCACGATCAGCCGCGCCAGCTCGTCCTCTTCCGCTTCCGAGAGGGAGAAGATGAAAAAAGCCAAGGCGGAACGCGAGTACCGCCGCCAACTGCTTGCACAGATACACCAGGCAGCACGCACCAAACTCGAAGGCGGCACGACACTTTCCGTCGATGAAATGCGCCTGATCGCTCAAAAAATGTACCGCGACCTCGCTCATGATTGGCGCCCTGCGGTTGCCGATTTATGGGGATGGCCGAACAGAGAAGTCGATACCGCGCAGCAGCAGATCGACGGCATGGAACCCGCCGAGCTCGCACTGTTGATGCTCAGTTGCGCCCTCGCTCCGGAAACCTACGTCAGCCAATACTCGGTTGACGGCTCAAAGCCGACCGACCTGCTACTGGCGTGCGAGCGGTACGGGATTGACCCCAAGGCCATCAAACGCAAGATGCAGCCCGCACCCGCCAAGAAAGCACCTGTAAAAAAACCGGCAGCCAAAAAAACAAACCTACCTGCCGTCCGCTACCAACACCCGGAAACCGGAGATACCTGGACGGGCCGTGGCAAGCCGCCGCGCTGGATTGTAGCCGCAGAAGAAAGCGGCCAATCCCGCGACGATTTCCTAGTACCCACTCCCGCCACCAGAGCGACCGAACCCACGGCCACAGAACAAAACAACGAGATCGAGGCGGCGGCATGAAGCTCAAAAAACGAACGGTATGGGCTGCACTTATCTGCATTTTCGTAATCACCATCCCCGCTCTTATCGCAGGGATCCTACATGCATCGGGGGCATTATGACTGGCAAATCAAGCGAACAAATCACGTCGGCAGAACAAGCCGCATGGCATGCCGGGCTGGACGAGGGACGCAGCCAGAAAGAGCTTGAAATTCAGGATGCCTGGCACGACGGCATCACCGCAGGCCGGAAAATCGAGCGGAACAACGTCGCCGCCCAGGCGCAGCGTCCGGCACGCATTGCCGCATGGCGCACTGTCGATAGTGACGGGAGGCCGCTGACCGATTGGATTGATGGTGCGCCAGCACCCAATGAACGGTCAGCATGGTATGGCGGCCATATCGAGCTTGCCTACACCGCTCCCGCCCTGCCCAGCGAGCAGTTAATTCAGGCGGCAATCGGCAGTTCGCCAGAGCCACTACGCCATCTAGGCGCATGGTTAGCGACAGTACTGGATGAACACCAATGGGCAAAGGCTGAACGCATGCTGCTAGAGGCAGTCCGCGCTGCCGCGAAGGAGCAGCGATGAAACTGAACGCGAAATGGATCATCGGAATCGCGGCCCGTGTGCTGATCATGGGGCCGCTGATGCTGGCACGTGACGCATGCGAGATAGCCCTGCGCTGGCTGAACCGGCGGTTACCCGGGGGATGAGGAGGCAGCGATGGACGAAAAAGCCCTCAGCCTACGCGAGGTCGCAGAGCAGCTAGGCCTGTCATACAGCACCATATTCGCCAAACGGAAACAGATCGGATTTCAGTTGCCAGGATCAAGGGTCTGGCGAGTATGGCCGTCGCGACTTGCGGAGCTCACAAAACCAAGGAACAATGTGACCCGGCTATCGCTGCGGGTCGGTGGAGATGATGAATGCCAATCCGCAAAGATAAAAAAACCGGCGTCTATCACGTCGACTTCTACACGCCAAGCGGTGAAAGAGTTAGAGGCTCTGCTCGGACGAAAGACAAAGTCCAGGCCCAGGAATATCACGACCGCCTAAGAGCACAGTACTGGCGTCAAGGCATGTTGGGCGATAAGCCCAACTATATTTTCGAGGAGGCTGCCGTTCGCTTCCTCAAGCTGTGCGCAGGACAACGTGACTATGCAACGAAGCAGCTGCACGTAGCGTATTGGCGGTCTCTATTCGCCGGTCGCGAACTTTGCTCTTTAACAGCGAACGAAATCCTCGACGGCCTGCCTACGCACCGCGTGATCAAAGGTAAGCCGTGCAACACGCTGGCCAACGGCACGAAAAATAAGTACATCGCCACGATTCGGCGCCTGCTCAATCTCTGCGTCGAGTGGGAATGGCTGGATCGAGCACCGAAGCTGCCCAGGTTCGATGAGCCGGTTGCCCGCATACGATGGGAACCACCCCATCGAATTATGGCCATGGTCGACGCCATAACCGTTCCCTGGATGCGCGATGCGGTGATTGTTGCCGTAATGACCGGCATGCGCGAAACGGAGCAGTTCAGCCTAGCTCCTGGCCAAGTCATGCTTGCCCAGCGACACACATGGGTGACGCACGATACAGCAAAATCCAAGCGCGGTCGCGCTGTTCCGCTCAACGATGATGCCTATGCGGTGTTCGAGCGCCGGTTAAAACGCCCCGCAAAATGGGTATTCACGCGGGACAACGGCGACGGAAGGCGCATCGGCCAGCATGACCGGCGCGTGTTCGCAAGAGCATGCGAAGCTGTCGGCATCACGGATTTTCACTGGCACGACCTGCGTCACACATGGGCGAGCTGGCATGTCCAGGGCATCATGACCGGCACCAGCACTCCGCTGATGGTACTCAAGGACCTCGGCGGCTGGGAGACGATCGAAATGGTGCAGAAGTACGCACACCTGGCGCCGAGCCACATCGCCGCCCATGCCGGTACGGTCAACTTTTGGTCAATCCCGGAATCGGAAAAAGAAACGCCTCCCGACAAGGAGGCGCTAGTAGCTTGATTTATAACTAAAATTTGGTGCCGACTGTCGGAATCGAACTGACGACCTTCGCATTACAAGTGCGCTGCTCTACCAACTGAGCTAAGCCGGCGAACTTGGAATTATAGCTTGATTTCAGAATTCAGTCAGGCATATTTTCGCCAGTTTTTCCTCTGCCAGCTTGTCCTGCCCGGGAGGATTCTTCACCGAAATCCACAGGGCGCCCTGCCCGGGACTGACAGCCAGGCTGTTGGGCAAGCCATCCACGGACCAGTCCTCCAAGCGCTCCAGCGTCCGGGCATCCAGCATGGCGACATGACCGCCTCCCCGCTCCGTCAGATACAGTCGTTGCGCTCCGGGATCCAGCCACATCGCCAAGGGATTCTCCCCGACATCGACGGAAGCCGCCAGGCTGCCAGAACCGCCGTCCAGCACGGCTACGCGATTGCCGGGATGGCGGGACGTGAAGTCCGGAAGCAGGCGCTGCTGCCATTTCCGGATCGTTTCCATCCCTTGATCAGCGACATACAGCCGATCCGTTCCGCTATCGTAAGACAGGCTGACCGGCTGTTCGACTCCCGCATGCTTCCAGTGCCGGACGACCTTCAGCGTCGCCGTATCCAGGACCAGGATCTCGCCAGCCATTGTCGACACAAACAAGCGTCCGCGCACATCGTCCAGCGCCATGCCCGTCGGATAGAAGCCCAGTCCATGCACCGTCTTCTCCAACGCAAGGCTATCCAGTCCGATCACAAACAGCACGCTGTTTCCCGCGGCAAGCCCAGGCGCGTACAAGCGTCGCGCCGACGGGTCCAGCAGCAGGCCTCTGAGATCATGCCGATAGCGCTTACCGTCTGGGCGAGGCTGGCTGAGCACGATTTCTCCGACGCTGCGACGCCTCGCAGTATCGATGACGCTGATCCGGCCATGCAGGGAATGCCCGACATACAAACGCCCGCTTTCATCATCCAGCGCCAGACCAAAGGCCTTGTACGGCAGCAGAATGCCCGCTTTTTCCTCCAGCGTTTCCGGATCCAGCACGGCAATACGACTGGGCGGCGCCTCTTCGGCAAAACCTCCGGAAACAGCCGCATACAGCAGATTCTGGCGAGGGCTGTATGCAAGCTCGTAGAGTCCCGCGCCGATATCGCGCACGGTATTGCCGGCGGTCCCGCATATCGCATGTCCGGCCTGTTCTGCAGGCAATGCGGCGGCAGCGGCCATGGCCTGCGCAAGCGGGAAGCATGCCAGACATGCTGCCGCCAGCAGACGCCTGGAACGACCGATACGCATCGTCAGGGAGCGCATATCAGTACTCCAGGGTGTATGTCAGCGCGAACGTACGGCCCTGCCCCTTGAAGTCCAGGACGGAAGGCGCAATCGACGAGGCATAGGCCAGCTTGGCCTGTTCGCTCCAACGCGTGGCATACGTTTTATCGAACAGATTCTGCACGCCCAGGCTGATCGTGCCCCTAGCGCCATTGCCGTGCTTCATGCGGTAGTTTGCCATCAGGTCGAACAGAGTCAGGCTGGGCAGGCTCTCGCCCGGGCCGGTACCGAAACTCGGTACATCGCTGTTCAGGCGCAGGCTATGCGCAGCCTGCAGGCGAACGCCCCACCGGTCCGTCTGGCGTCCCGCATACAGCGTCGCCTTCGAGGGGCTGGCGTAATAGACGCCTCGCCGGTTCCATGTGCCGTCATCTTGCTGCTCCGTGCGCAGCAACAGGAATGAGCTGCCGACGAACCACCCGCTGTCCCAGCGATAGTCGACCTGCCCTTCCAATCCATAATTGCGGACTTTCGATTCGTTCAATTGAATCGTCAATGTGGACCGATCCACCGCTATCGACTTGTCGGACTGGGAATGGAACAGCGCCGCCTGCGCATGCCAGCCGCCCTGGTTGAAGCGCCACCCCACCTCCATGGACTTGGTCTTTATTGCCGCCATGCTCGTGCCCGAAACGCTCAGATAGCGATCCAGCTCCCAGACGGAATTCGCCCCGGCCAGCGGCTTGTAGGTCGCGCCAGTGCCGTAGTATTTGGCCGGATCAGCAAGTTCGAAGCCTTCGGAATAATTGATCCAGACTTGCTGGGCGGGAGTCAGCCGGTAGACGAGGCCGGCATTGATCAATGTCGTGGAATAATCGTTCTTGCCTCCGGGTATGGCCTGCGCCGCAACACCATATCCCGCGGCAACCAGACGCTGCTGGGCCACTTGCGCAAAGTCCGCCACTTCGATATCCACCTTCTGGTGGCGTATGCCCGCACTGAAAGTCAACTGATCCGTCAGCTTGGCATCCGCCTGCGCATAGGCGCTCCAGATATCCGTCTCGAAACCTGGATAACGCCCAAGACTCGACATTTCCCTGAATTGCAAGCCACCGCTGCCTATAGCGCGATTCACGTCGAACATCGTCTGGTTCGCCTTGAATTTTTCATGGTCGTAATCCACGCCATAACTCAAGCGCAGGCGTGACCAGTCCTTCAGCAGCATGGCCTTGAAACCATACGTCGTCGTTTCCTGGGTCGACGTGCTCCAATAGGGGACACGAGCGCCGCCAAGCGGATTCGCATCCGCGCCGGGAAATGGATAGAACTTCAAAGACTCGTCGCGGTGATAAGCCTTCAGGTACAGTTCCTGTCCTCCCAACACGCCGGGCTTGTGATAATCGGCCGCCAGCAGATGCCGCCTGGTATTGGGCTCAACGTCCGAGGAAAACCCATCGCGGACGTCCAGGTCGGACGGGTTCAGGATGTTGTTGCCCGGCCCTGGCTGCATCCACAGCGCCTTGCCTGGTTTATATCCGGAGTCGTAGTACTGGGCCAGCAGCTTCAGCGTTCCCCACTCCTGCAGATCGATGTCCGCGGTTCCCAGCACGTCGATGGACTGGTTCCATTGCAGGTCGGTCTGCGTAATATCCGGCAATACTCGATCGCCATTGCCATCGTATGAACCGCCATTGCGGCTATAGGCTATCGCCAGCCTTCCCTGCGCCACATCATTGCCGCCCTGGATGGATTGCGCGCCGTGCCAGCTGAAATCATCCGATCCCCGGCCGCCGGTACGAATGCCGGCCTCGCTGGTGAAGGTCGGCGCCGACGCATCGGCCCGCTTGGTGATGATATTGATGATGCCGCCCGTGGCGTTGCCGCCATAGATCGCAGTCGCGCCTGACAGCACTTCGATACGCTCGATATTGAACGGATCGATGGAGTCGAACTGGCGGCTCAGCAGGCGCGAACCATTCAGGGAAATACCGTCGATCATGACCTGGGCCGGACGCCCACGCAGGTTTTGCCCGAAGTTGGTCCGCATCTGGCCGCCCATGTCCAGGCCCGGCACCAATTGGCCCAGCATTTCCTTCAAGGGCACCCCCGCCCTTGCCTGGGCCTCGATCTGCTCACGCTCGATGACCCAGACCGTGTTCGGCGTCTCATCGATGGAGCGCGGCGCTCGCGAAGCTACGACAGTCACCATTGGCAGAGTGTCCACGCCAGATATCGCACCGGCGGACTGCACAGGCTGGCCGACAGCCGTATCGCGGACAATGACATATGTGCCTGCGCCCCGGGCCTCGAGAACCAGGCCGGAGCGCGCCAGCAAGCGTTGCAGCGCTTCGTCTGCCGTGTAGCTTCCCTGCAGCGCGGGGGCCATCAGGCGGCTGGCATGGTCGCTATCGAACAACACCTGTACGCCGGACTGCCGGGCAACCTGGTTGATGGCGGAGTCAAGCGCAATGGCTGGCTGGTTGAACTCCATCCTGGCAGCCTGGCCATGCACCGAGGTGGCCAGGCCGATGCCAAGCGCAATGGCGGGCAGCAGGCGGTAACCGCGGATATGGCGATGCGTCAGATTCATGGCAGAGGGTCCCCTGGAAACAGTGAAAACGGATGACATGCACCCTCTGCCGTTTGGCAAGCCGAAAACCCCACCCTGAAGATACAATTTATTTCAAATCAGCCGCCAGCCTTGCCGATATGAATGGCATCGCCATCCCGGCGGACCTGTACAGGCCATATCTGCGGCAGCAGATCGAACAGTTGATCCAGCCGCGCTATCTGGAATACCCCCGACACACGCAATTCGGCCAGCGACGGATCCTCCAGCACAATAGTTTCCGGACGGTATCTCCGGATGGCAACCAGCGCCTGCGCCAAGGTTTGCCGCTCGAATACCAATTGCCCCTGGGCCCAGTCGGGAATACCTTCGGCCAGACCTTGCCGTCTCAGTATCTTCCCCGAAGCAACATCAATCGCCATGCCGGGCTCCAGGCGATAGGTCCGAACATTCGCCGGCGTTTCCACCGGCAGCGACACATCAACCGCCCCCCGGTACAGCCGCACACTGACATCCTCTCCCATTCTGCCGATATCGAACGCCGTCCCGACCACATCGACCTGCGCGGATCCGGCCTGCACGGCAAAAGGGCGGTATACGGCCTTGGCCACATCGAAAAAAGCGCGCCCCTGCCGCAATTGCGCACGCCTGCTGCGCAGATGCCAGGACACGCGAATTTCCGAGCCGGAATCAAGCATCAACGCAGAGCCATCCCTCAGCGACAGTCTCTGCTGCTCGCCCCTGGCCGTCGTCCAGGTTTCCGTACGATACGCGGGATCCTGCCAAAGCAGCGCGGCAACAGCCAACGCTCCCAGGCCGCCCGCCAAACGCTTTCGGCCGCGCCGCTTGTCCGCTCGCGCCTGGGCCTGCGCCCGCAACTGCGCCAGATCGGGCATTGGAAACAGCTCCTGCAACTCCTCGCTATGCCTGGCCAGACGCCCATCGACACGTCGTCCGGGGCGTGCATCGGCGGCGCCGCAGTCCGGCTCATCATGTTCGGGGCGAGACAATGGATCAGTCATGAGGGAATCAATAGAAATTGACGGGAGAAGTCCCTGCGCAGCGCAAGCCCGCGGTCAGGCTGGCAGGCAGGAACGGCACGCCCGCATGCCAAGACGCAGGTGTTTTTCCACCGTCTTCAGGGAAACCTGCTGAATCTCCGCAACCTCTCGTTGGGAAAGCCCATGTATTTTATGCAGGATGAACACCTCCCTGCAGCGCGGCGGAAGATTCTGGATGGCCTCGGCCAGCATCAGCAATTCCCGCCTGGCATCCAGCACCCGTTCCACGCTGGGCTGGTCCGAGGGCGCATCGGGCAACGCCTCCATGCAGCAGGCCAAGGCCTGCCTGGTATCGGAACGACGGCAGTGATCGACGGCAAGATGATGCAAAATTCGGCGCAGCAACCCCAACGGCGAATGAATGGCCCTGGCGGTCTTGCGCATCTGGATCTGGATCCAGGCCTCATGCACGACTTCATGCGCCATGGATTTGCGCCCAAATCGGCGATAGACATGATCCACCAGCTCATCGTAGTGCGCCACCAGCGCCGTCAATAGCGATTCTGGCGCGGCATCCGCATTGGCGGCTTCAGGCGCCATGGATTCATTGGCAGGCATAGCAGCAGGCAGGAAGAGAAAATGACAATGAAAGAATGCATCAGATAAAGCATATTATCAAATGCAAATCATTTTCATTTTATTTTACTACTGCCCAGCCGCACAACAGCGGAAAACCGGAACTTTATACTGCCCGAGCTTGCATTCCGTCAGCGCACCGCAACATCCATATCGACCAGGACCGGCGCATTGCGCGGCAGTTCCCGCACCCCGATGACGCTGCGCGGATGGCGGCCGCGCTCCTCTCCCAGCGCCGCCACCAGCAGGCGGGAACCCGCGTCCGCTATCTCCGACATGCTGCCGAATGTTTCCTCGGGCACCTGAAAGAAGAAGTTGACCCGCAGGATGCGCTCCACATTCTCGTCCAGGCTGCCGACAAGGCTGCGCACCCAGGCCAGCGCATGCAGGACGCACAACTGCGTGGACCGGATCGCCAGGTCCTGATCCACTTCCTTCCCCAGGATGCCGTAGGCAAGCAGACGGCGTTCCGCCACTTTCGGGATCTGTCCGGCGACATACACCGTCCGCCCATGCCGGCTGGCCGGCAGGTAGTCGAATTGCGTGCCCGTGGGAGCAGGCAGCTCATGTCCCAGGGCTTGCAGCCGCCGCACGGCTGCATCCTCGATCAGGCTCACATCGACTCCGGCTTGAAATTGGCCTGCCTGGCAATGTCGCTCCAGCGCTCGCGCTCCTGCTGCACGAAATCGGCGAACTGCTGCGCTGATCCTCCCACCGGAGTCACGCCCTGCTTCTGCAATTGCTCGATGACGGAAGAGTCCTGCAGCGCCTTGTTGAATTCGGCGTTCAGCTTTTCCACGATCTCTTTGGGCGTGCCTGCGGGCGCCACGATGCCCTGCCAGGACGTGATGTTCATGTCGACCAGGCCGGCTTCCGTATAGCTGGGAATCTCGGGCGCGATATCCACACGCTTGGGCGCCGTAACGGCCAGGGCGACCACCTTGTCCGCCTTCACGTGCGGCAGAAGCGTAATGACGGGATCCTGCAGGAGCGTGATGTGCCCGCCCAGGAGATCGTTGATGGCCGGGGCGCTCCCCTTGTAGGGAACGTGCGTCATCTGAATGCCTGCGCGTATCTTGAACAGCTCGCCGGCCAGGTATGTCGAACTGGAGGCCGAGCCGAAGGTGAACTTGTCGGGGCTCTTCTTGGCCAGATCGATGAATTCACCGAGCGTCTTCACCCCTGTCGACGGATGCACCGCGATGATGTAGGGCTGGTCGGCCAGCATGACGACGGGCTCGAGATCCTTTTTCGCGTTGTAGGGCAGCTTGGGAAACTGCAGCTCGTTGATGGCCATGACGGGAAGATTGGCCAACAGCAGGGTGTAGCCATCGGCGGGCGAGCGCGCAACGTATTCGGTGCCGATGGCCGCGCTGGCCCCAGCCTTGTTTTCGATGACCAGGGGCTGGCCGATATTCTGGCCCACAGCCCGCCGTTTCCATTGCGGTCAAGGAGCTGGAAAAGACATTGGGGGTTGCGCTGTTCGAGAAAGGAACGGGATCCCAGCTGACTCCCTATGGCGAATCTGTCTGCAGGATCGCCCATCAGCTCCTGGATGAATACCAGCGGTCCGTGCAGGCGATGGCCGAACTGGCGGACGGGCGCAAAGGGTCGATCCGCTTCGCATCGGTTCCCTCGCTGGCGCGAGCAGTGCTGCCTTACGCAATAGAACCGTTCGTGGCGCGGCATCCCGATGTGGACATACACATGAGCGACGGCGACACCGCGTTCGTCAGAAAGTCGGTGCTGTCGGGCGATGTAGATTTCGGTTTCTGCGGGGAAAGCGAGCCGGACAACAGGCTCGTCTACAAGGAAATCTTCCACGACCGGATGGGCATCGTGTGCAGCAAGCGCCATCCCCTGGCGAACCTGAAGCAGGCCACCTGGAAGCATCTGAAAAACGAGCGCCTCATCGGCAACGGCACCATGGATATCATCAGGGGCCGCGCGCGCGAAGCGATCGACCAGCACGACCGGTTCTATTTTCCCAACACGACATCCCTGCTGGCGGTGGTGCAGGCCAATATGGGCATCACCATTCTTCCCCAGCTAGTCCTGTCGTCGGGGGCCACGGAAGAATTGCGCTACATTCCCCTGGCGAATCCCATAGTCACACGCAGCATCGGCATCCTGACCCTGGCGCGGCGATCCCTCAGCCCGGCGGGCCAGCTTTTCTACGGGCACGTCCTGGATGCGCTGGGCCAGGTCAAGTTCTGACGGCAACAGCAGCAAGCTGTGGCTCTCCGCCCCGCATTCAGCTCCAATGCTCCCAGATTTCCTGCAAAAGGCTTTTCGGACTTTTCCGGGCGCGATACAGGCGGATCTCCATCTCTATATCGGAACTGGCCGCATCCGCCCGCACCAGGCTTCCGGCTTCGATATCCCGGCCAACCAGAGAAAACGGCAACCATGCCAGCCCCACGCCCTCCTTGACCATGGCGTGGATCGCCTCGGCCAGATCAGACTCATAGACCAGATCCAGGCGGTCCTGAATGCACACGCTATGCAAACGGCTGCGCAGAATGCGGCTCATGGACATGGAGGGAGCGAAGTCCAGAAATGGCACAATGGGATCGCCCGGCTGTCTTGGAACCCGGTAGCGGGGATGCCCGCCGGTTATTGCGGCGCTGACCGCCACCAGCCGGTCCCTGCCGACTCTGTGATAAACGTAATCCTGCGTATCGATCCTGTCCGGCAGCGTATCGTGCGCATGGCATAGCAGCATATCGACCTTGCCATCCACCAGCATATCGATGCCATACGACAGGCTGGTGGTCGTCACGCTCACGTGCAGCCTGGGATATATCCGACGCACCCGTGAAATCAGTGCCGGCAGGACGGAGTGAGACAAGGTGCGCCCCGAAGCAATGGAGATCCGCCGCGTGCGCTGCCGTTCCGGCTCATGGAGAATCGCCTTCGTATCTTTCAGGACCGCCAGTATCTCCACTGCCGATGCCAGGAATATGCGTCCGGCAGGCGTCAGTTCCACATGATGTATGCCCCGCTCCAGCAGCGGCATGCCAACCCATGACTCAAGCGCCTTGATTCTTCTGCCGAACGCGGGGTGCGTGACGTTGCGCTCCTGGGCCGCCCGCAGAAAAGTCGTTGAACGCGACAGCACGACAAAGTCCTCCAGCCATTTGATCTGCATCCCGCCTCCTCCAGTACCTTACGTATTGTGCCATTCTGGCACAGTGATGCCAAAAAAAGACCAATCCCGGCAAAGAATATCCCTACGATTCAAGACTGGCCATTCTTCCTGCATTTGCCATCCATGCCGTCCACCGCACCCTTGTCCCTTCGCTCTATCCGCAGCTTCTATGTCGGAGGATCTCCGCACCAGATCCGTAATACCCCCATAGAGACGCGGCACGTCGTGCCGGACGCGGAACCACGCGCCATCGATATGAACGGCAGCTATACCGTCGGACAAATCTATGTGCAGGAATACCGACTGGCAAATCCGCGCCATCCGTATCCCGTCCTCCTCTGGCACGGAGGCGGCATGTGCGGCAGCCAGTGGGAAGCGACGCCCGACCAGCAAGATGGCTGGCTATGGCTGCTGCTGCAAAGCGGCTTCGACGTCATGATCGCCGATGGCCCCGAACGCGGCCGCTCGTCCTGGCTGCTGGCCTCGCAGGACGACCTGCCGGTTTACCGCAGCAAGGAAGAAGCCTGGTCGCTTTTCCGCATTGGTCCCGCCGGCGGCTATGCCGCCGAACCCGCACAGCGCAACGCTTTTGCCGGCCAGCAATTTCCTTGCGACGCATTCGACGACTTCAGCAAGCAGTTCGTGCCGCGCTGGACGGATCACATGGCCTTGGAACAGCAAGCCTACGAAGCCCTGGTGTCCCGCATAGGCCCTTGCATTCTCATCGGCCACAGCCAGGGCGGCGGCTACGCACTGAGAGTCGCGCAACGGCTGCCATCCCATGTGAAAGCCGTGGTTGCCCTGGAGCCGACCGGCATGCCCGATACCAGCCACTGCTCGCAAGCTCCCCATCTTGCCATCTGGGGCGACCACATCGAACACAGCCCCTTGTGGCAGTCATACCGCAAGACGGCGGATGCATTCTGGCAGAGCCTCGGCCAGACGACCCATACGGCGCTGATCGATCTGCCCCGGCAGGAGATCCACGGCAATTCCCACTTTTTGATGCTCGACCGTAATACCCGGCAGATCGCCGACCTCATGTGCCAGTGGCTGCACGCACAACTGGCATAAACAAACCAGAACCACGGAGAAAAGACATGATTGCACACCCCCTTTCCAGATGGCTGATCGCCTTTGCAGGAGCCCTCGGCGTCACTGCCGCGTTGCCCGCCGCCGCGGACTACCCTGAAAAGCCCATACGGCTGATCGTACCGTTCGCTCCCGGCGGAACGGCCGACATCATCGGCAGGTTGTTCGCCGACAAGCTGGGCCAGGCGCTGCAGCAAACCATCATCGTGGAAAACAAGGCCGGCGCGGGCGGTTCGATCGGCACGCGCTTTGTCGCGGACGCCCCCGCCGACGGCTATACCCTGCTGCTTGCCTCTTCCAGCACGCACGGCTCCAACCCGGCCGTCTACACGAACCTGCCATACGATCCCGTGGAAGACTTTACGCCAATCACACTGATGGAAACCATCCCCGGCGTGCTGAGCGTCACCGCATCGTTTCCCGCCGATGACATGGCGGGCCTGATCGCGACGCTCAAGTCCAAGCCGGATGCCTATAGTTATGCATCGTCCGGCGCGGGCGGCCTGGGAAATCTCGCCATGGAATTGTTCAAGTCCAGCGCCGGCGTTTCCATCCTGCATATTCCCTATAAGGGTGCGGGCCCGGCCTTCACCGACGTCATCAGCGGAGAGGTTTCCATGATCTGGGAACCCATCGCGGCGGAGCTGCCTTTCATCCGCAACGGCCAGCTCAAGCCCATTGCCATCGCCTCGAATGAGCGCTCGACGGAGCTGCCCGACGTGCCGACATTCAAGGAAGCGGGCATCGAGAACTACGATGCGCAAGCCTGGAACGGCCTGCTTGCTCCAAAAGGCATTCCCGAAGCCGTCCAGGCCCGCCTGCACGAGGCATCAGTCCAGGCGCTCAAGGATCCTGCGATGGTGGCAACATTCGCATCGATCGGCGGTACGGTTGTCGCCAGCACCCCCGAAGAATTCCGCGAGGTCATGCGCAATGACATCGCCAAATGGAAGCGTGTCGCAACCCAGGCCGGGATTTCGCTCAGCAACTGAGGTCCGGCCGCACTGGCGCGCAGGCATTGCGAGGCGACTCGCAATGCACCCTACACCGCCAGCGCTGCGCGCCACTGCCGCAGCTTCTCCTCGAACACCATGCCCGCATGCGCCGGGCTGGTCGACGGCAGGCGCACCAGTTCCGGCAACTGCCGTTCCGCCAGGCCAGGCAAGGCGTGGCGCCGGAACAGCTGCTCGGCCGTCGCGCCGTTGAAGCAGATGCGACGGATACCGCCATGCCGTGCAAGAAAAGCGGAAAAATCGTTGCAGACGATGCTGTCCCTTTCAATGGCAGCATCCAGGCTGCCCGGACGGCGGCACTGAGCCAGCACGTCCCACAGCGCCACGCCATGCGCTGCCAGTTGCGCCAGCCGCGCTTCGTAAGGCAGGGCGGCATCGAAGCCGAACACCTCGGCCATCACCGGCCAGAACGCATTGCGCGGATGCGCGTAATACTGCTGCCGTTCCAGCGACCTGACGCCCGGCATCGAACCCAGCACCAGGATGCCCGGATCGTGTCCGACGACGGGAGGGAAGCTGGCGGCCTCAGGAACGTCAGACCTGCTGGAAGAACGCATAGCGTTTTTCCGTGTCGGAATCCTGGTGCGCGACATCGTCCACGCGGGCACGAGGCGGGCCGATGCGCATCCAGGCGAGCATGCGGTCTATGCTATCCAGGCTTCCCTGCAGCAATGCGTGCACGCTGCCGTCTTCCATATTCTGCACCCATCCCTTGACACCAAGCGCGTGCGCCTGCCGGACGGTTGCGTGGCGGTAGCCGACGCCCTGCACTTTTCCTGTCACTACTACCGTAACGGTAGCCACCTCTTCATCCATCGGCACTCCTCTCTGCTATCTGCCGCGAATCCCGGCGGGATTCAACGGAACTCGCCATCCACATAAAACCAGCGGCCCTGCTCCCTGACGAAACGGCTCACCTCATGCAGGCGTTGCGCCCTGCCGTTCAGGCGCGTGCGCGCCACGAACTCGACGAACGCTGCATCCTCCGTCTCCTGCCTGCTGCCTCGCACCTGCAGGCCAAGCCACTTCAAACCCGGCGGGTCGGGCTCCAGCGCCGCCGGACGGGTACTCGGATGCCAGGTCTCCAGCAGATAATCCGCCAGGCCCAGCACGAATGCGCTGTAGCGCGACCGCATCAGGTGCGGCGCATCCGGCGCCTGCAGGTATTGCGGTCCATCATGCCAGCGTCCGCAGCAGGACGCATAGGCCCGCCCGCTGCCGCAAGGACAAATACCGACGGCCTCCTTCATCCCGCCGCCGACAACTGCTTCTCGCGCGCCGCACTCTGCAGATGCTGCCGCATGAATTCCGCCGCTTCCACGGTGCGCCGCTCCAGCAACAGGTCGATCAGCACCAGGTGCTCCTTGCAGCGCCGCAAGGCCTGCTCGCGATCCACTGCCTTCTGATATTCCATCAGCCGGCGGATGCGGTTCAGGCGACGCAGCGAATCCAGGATAAAGGTATTGCCGGAACAGGCCGCGATGGTTTCATGCAGCCGGGTATTGGCATCGAAAATCTGCGCGGGCGACACCACGTTGACCATGCCTTCGGTCAGGACCCGCTGTTCTTCGCGGCATTGCAGCAGCCGGGGCACATCCAGCGTGAAGCCCGGCTCCAGGATTCCCGCCGGCTCGATCAGCAAACGGAAGCGATAGCCCTGGGCATACGCATCCGGCGATGTCATCGCCTCGATGAAAAGCCAGCCGTGGCCGGGCAAGCGTTCGATCCAGCCTTCCTGGACGATGCGCCGCAAGATATCCGACAGCTGCGAGCGCGTCACGCCATAGCGCCGCATCAGCTCATTCTCGGTGATCCTGTCCGGCAGCAGGCCCGCGAGCCTATCCTGCGCGATCTGGAGATAGATGCTCTCCATCGGAGACTCCGTCTCCTCCGGCAGGACAGGCTGCTCGTGCGAACGCTCTCCCACCATGAAGCCGCCGTCCGGATGGCGCTCGATCAAGGTCTGCCGCGCCATCTGCTGCAAGGCCGCCCTGACGGGCGAGCGCGATACGCGCAGCGCCTCGGCCAGGCCGCGCTCGGGCAGGCGCGTGCCGGCCTCCAGCGCATTCACGCGGATATGCTGCAGGATATCCCGGACCAGTTGTGACGGCAGTGTGTTTGGCATGCGGAACTCATCGACGATCGCGGCGAGCCGCTATGGTAACGCGCCCGCTCCCGACCCCACCAGACATGGTATCGACGGCGGTGCTGCCATCGGCAACCCGTTAGGTGTTTTCCCTTATTTTTTGATCTTTATGGTATTTTGATTAAACAAAGTACCATATACTAGCCGCATGAACAGCCCGACCAGCCCTTTTTCCATTCCGCCGGACGCATGCGACTGCCATGTCCATGTCTTCCTGCCCGAGCAGTTTCCGTATGCCACCAGCCGCAGCTATACCCCTCCGGCCGCGACCATCGGCGAGCTGCTCGAGCTGCGCAGGCGCCTGGGAACCGGGCGCACCGTGCTGGTCCAGCCCAGTTGCTACGGCACCGACAACGCCGCCATGCTCTCCGCGCTGGCAGCACTGGGCACCGGCGCGGCGCGCGGCATCGCCGTCATCGATCCAGCATCCATTACCGATGAGGCCCTGCGCCATCTCCACGACAGCGGCGTGCGCGGCCTGCGCCTGAACCTGCGCGTGCAGCCCGAAGACGCCGGCGGCCTGGATCGCATCGTCCGCCTGTGCCGTCAATCCTCCGACCGCATCCGCCCGCTGGGCTGGCATCTGCAGCTGCACCTGGACGCCGCCCTGCTCGCACGCCTGGCGTCGATGCTGGAAGCGCTGAACGTCCCTCTGGTGCTGGATCACTTCGGCGGAGGCGCCAGCGCCGTCGACCTGGTGTCGGACCTGCTTCTCGCCGGCAATACCTGGGTCAAGCTGTCCGCGCCATACCGGGTATCCACACAGCCGGAGTACGCAGACCTCGCCCGGGCCACGCAGCGTTATCTGTCGCTGGCGTCCGAAAAACTGCTTTGGGCATCGGACTGGCCGCATACAGGCGGCAACGGCGTACGAAACGCGGACAGCCAGGCCATCGAACCATTCCGGCGGGAAGACGCCCTGCAGGCGCTTGCCCGCCTGGCGCGCTGGGCGGGTGATTCCGCCCGGCTGCACGCCATCCTCGTCGACAACCCCGCGCAGCTCTACGGCTTCCAGCCATCCACCGCTTCCTCCAAAGGTGTCCTCTCATGATCCACGCCATCAACCCCGCAACCGAACAGCGCATCGCCAGCTACGACTTGCACACGCCTGCACAGGTTGGGCAAAAGCTGGCAAATGCCGCGAAGGCCCAGAAGAACTGGGCGCTGAAGCCCGTCGAAGAACGCGCATCGCTGCTGCTGTCCCTTGCCACCGTCCTGCGGCGCAACAGCGCAGCCTATGCCCTGCTGATCACCCGGGAAATGGGCAAGCCCATCACGGAAGCCGAAGCCGAGATCGAGAAATCGGCAGTCACCTGCGAGTTCTATGCCAGGACGGCGCCCGTGTTCCTGGCGGACACGCCCGTTGCCAGCAACGCCAGCGACAGCCGCGTCGTGTTCGATCCGCTGGGCGTCGTGCTGGCCATCATGCCCTGGAACTACCCGTTCTGGCAGTTCATCCGTTTCGCCGCTCCCGCGCTGGCCGCCGGAAACGGCGCCTTGCTGAAGCATGCCAACAATGTTCCGGGTTGCGCCCTGGCCCTGGAGCAGGCATTCCAGGAGGCAGGCACTCCCGACGGTCTGGTCGCCACGCTGCTGATTGAAGCCTCCGACGTCGCCGCCGTACTGGCGGACGAACGTATCGCGGCGGTCACGCTGACCGGCTCCACCTCCGTAGGCAAGCTGGTGGCCGCGCAGGCGGGCCAGCTCATGAAGAAACAGGTGCTGGAACTTGGCGGATCCGATCCTTTCGTTGTCCTGGCCGATGCCGACATCCCCGCCGCCGCAAAGGCTGCGGTCAAGGCGCGCTTCTCCAACACAGGCCAGAGCTGCATCTCCTCCAAGCGCTTCATCGTGGACGCCTCGGTGGCCGACCAGTTCGTCGCCGCCTTCTGCGAGGCCGCCACAACGCTGAAGACAGGCAATCCGGAGGACCGCGACACGACCATCGGCCCCATGGCCCGCGCAAACCTGCGGGACGACATCCACGCCCAGGTCGAGAAATCCCTGCAAGAAGGCGCGCGCCTGCTGCTGGGCGGCAAGCCCGTCGCGGGCCTCGGCTATTTCTATGAACCCACGGTCCTGGATCACGTCACGCCGGACATGACCGCCGCCACCGAGGAAACCTTCGGCCCGGTCGCCGCCATCATCCGCGCAGCCGATACCGAAGACGCCATCCGCATCGCCAATGCGACGGAGTTCGGCCTGGGCGCCGCGCTCTGGACCAGCGACCTGTCGGCCGCCGAAACGCTCGTGCGCCGTATCGAGGCCGGCGCGGTATTCGTCAACGGCATGGTCGCCTCCGACGCGCGGCTTCCCTTCGGCGGCATCAAGCAATCCGGCTACGGACGCGAACTCGGCGAGTTCGGCATTCGCGAATTCACCAACATCAAGACCCTGTGGATCGGGCCTGCCCGCTAAGCACCTCTTTCAAGGACTCACTCCGATGATCAAGACCAAATCCAACTCGGTTCTCCTGAAGCCCGGCACTTTGAAAAAGCATGATCGCGGCGGCGGCGCCAGCACGACGCCGCTCGTTACCAAGGGGCTGGGCGCATCCGTATTCATCACGGGCTATACGGAATTCAAGGGCGGCGCAAAGATCCCCTTCCACTATCACAACTGCGAGGAAAGCGTACTGCTGCTGGAAGGCAACGCACTCTTCGATATCGACGGCGAAGAGTTCGAGGTCAACCCGCAGGACGTCACCTTCATTCCCGCGGGCGTGCCCCATCGCTTCCGCAACGCGTCGGAAACCGAGCCCATGAAGATCATGTGGATCTACGGTTCTCCCGATGCCAACCGCACGCTGGTGGAAACGGGAGAAACACGCCCCATCGCCGCCGAGCACAACACCTGATCCCTTGCAGGCAACCTCTTTCCCGTTGGAACCATCATGAAATTTCTCGTACTCCCCGGAGACGGCATCGGCCCCGAAATCGTGTCGTCGGCGGTCGACGTCCTGAAAGCGGCCGACCGCCGGTTCGGCCTGGACATTGCATTCACCTACGAAGACATCGGCTTCGCCAGCCTCAAAAAACACGGCACCACGCTGCGCGAAGACGTACTGCAGGGCGCCCGCCAGTTCGACGGCATCCTGCTGGGAACGCAGTCCCACGCAGACTACCCTGCTCCCGAGCAGGGCGGCCGCAATATCTCCGGCGCATTCCGCGTCGGGCTGGACCTGTATGCCAACGTCCGCCCGGCCCGCACCCGGCCGTTCCTGCCCAGCAACCTGAGCGCGGGCAAGACCATGGACCTGGTCATCATGCGCGAGGCGACCGAAGGCTTCTATCCCGACCGCAACATGTCGCGCGGCTGGGGAGAGATGATGCCGTCGCCGGACATGGCCATTTCCGTGCGCAAGATCACGCGCCACTGCAGCGAGCGCATCGCCCGGCGCGCCTTCGAGCTCGCCATGAAGCGCGGGAAGAAGGTCACGGCCATCCACAAGGCCAACAGCTTCCATATGACGGACGGCCTGTTCCTGGAGTGCGCGCGCAAGGTGGCCGCGGACTTCCCCGAAGTCGCGTTCAACGACCTGCTGGTCGACGCCTCGACCGCCTACCTGGTCCGCAATCCGGAGCAATTCGACGTGCTGGTCGCCGAGAATTTCTATGGCGACATCCTGTCCGACCTGGCCAGCGAGCTGTCCGGCAGTCTCGGTCTTGCCGGCTCGGTCATGGCCGGCGACGACCTGTGCTGCGCCCAGGCGCAGCACGGCTCCGCCCCCGACATCCAGGGCCAGGACAAGGCGAATCCAACGTCCATGATCCTGTCAGCCGCCATGCTGCTGGAATGGCTGGGCGAACACCGCCGGCTTGCCGCCTGCAGCCTTGCGGGACAAGCCATCCATGCCGCCGTCGAAGCAACGCTGGCGAACCCCGGCACGCGCACGCCGGACCTCAAGGGCGCGATCGGCACGAAAGCATTCAGCGCAGCCGTCATCGCGCACATCGAAGCACAGCAATAACGCATTTCCCGCAAAACCCGGACAACCGGCACTGGCAGCCGCCCCGCGGGGACCAGCCAGTGCGACATCCACCACATCGAGGAGACAACTCATGTTCCGCCTTACCCGCACGATCGCATTCATCGCCGCACTTTCCGCGCCCATCACGCCCGCCCTGGCCGGCAATGGCCCCGACAACTATCCGGACCGCCCGGTGACGATCATCGTTCCCTTCGCTCCCGGCGGCGGCAGCGACAATATCGCGCGCTATATCGCCTCGCGCCTGCACGAACGCACGAACGGAACGATCATCGTGGAAAACCGCGCAGGCGCCGGCACCAACATCGGCAACGGCCTTGCCGCGCAGGCGAATCCCGACGGATACACGCTTCTGTTCGCCCAGGTGACGCTGGCGATCAATCCGCATATCTACAAGGACCTGCGCTACGACGTGCAAAAGGACTTCACGCCCGTCGCCCACCTCGCCAGCTCTCCGACCGTGCTGCTGACCAGCCAGCACACCGGCGTCAAGACCGTCGCGGAGCTCGTCGATTACGCCAAAAAGAATCCAGGCATGGTGAACTACGGTTCCGGCGGCTCGGGCACTTCCGTCCATCTGGCGGGCCACCTGTTCAACTCCATTGCCAAGCTGGACATGACCCATGTCCCCTACAAGGGCAGCGGTCCCGCCATGATGGACCTGATCGGCGGGCAGATCCAGGCCATCTTCGACACGGCGCCCTCCGCCGTTCCCCAGGTGAAAGGAGGCAAAGTCGTACCGCTGGCCGTCACGGGCAAGGCCAGGCTTGAAGCGCTGCCCGACGTGCCCACCTTCACCGAAGCGGGCTATGCCGAATTCGACGCGCCCGCATGGTATGGCCTCATGGCTCCCAGCGGAACACCGGCCGCCATCGTCGCTTACCTCAACGAGCAGGTCAATCTCGTCCTGGAAGAGCCCGAAACCAGGGAGCGCTTTACCCAGCTGGGATCCGTCACCGTTCCCGGCACGCCCGAGGATTTCGGCAAATTCATTTCCAGGGAGTCCGAGCGCTGGGCGGCCGTTGTCAAAAGCGCGGATATCAGTGCAAACTGACGCTTTGCCACAAAGACCAAGCCCTCTTTCCCATAACTGACACAGGAATCCATCATGCCCGAAGTCGTCGTCTACGCCGTCAAAGGCCGTTCCCGCGAGCAGAAGAAAATGCTCATGCAGAAAATCACGCAAGCGGTCGTCGAAAGCTTCGGCATCGATGGCGACCGTGTCATCGTGCAGATCGTCGAAGCGGATCCCGACCATAAATCTCGCGGCGGTGTACTCTACAGCGAGCGCTGATTTTTTACCGCCGGGCCGCCCCAAGGTAAAAAGCGCCCCCTTGGGGGGCAGCAAGCGGGCGTCAGCCTGCGCAGCGTGGGGGCATTGTCCCATTCACAAACCAGGAGACAAGCATGATTGAAGAAGTCGCCGACCTGCGCATCCAGCCGGGCCAGCAGCAGGCATTCGAAGCCGCCATCCACAAGGGCGTCACGACTGTCATCGCCAATGCCAAGGGATTCCAGGGCTACAGCGTCAGCCGCAGCGCCGAAACGCCGGAGCGCTACCTGCTGAGGATCCAGTGGGCTACCCTGGAAGACCACACCGTCGGCTTCCGCGAGTCGGAGCTGTTCCCGAAATGGCGCGCCATCGTCGGCCCGTTCTTCACGGCGCCCCCGGCTGTCGAACACTTCGCGCTGGTGGAGAAGCCCGCGCAATAGAAAGCGGATCTTTACTCCATCCTGGTAAACGCCTCGCTCATCGCCGACGAGGCGTTTCGCGCTTTTTCGTCCGTGATGCATAATCGTGTCATCAGCCACCATCCCCGGCTGCACGCAGCCCGCAGACACATGTTTTCCCACGCCGAAACGGATCCCGTCATCGACAAGGACGAAGCCAGGGAGCTGGAGGCCGACTTGCGCATCCGCCTGCTGCAGCACCAGTACCGCAGGCTGCAGCAGGCGGAACAGACGCTGCTGATCGTCGTGGCAGGCATCGACGGCGCAGGCAAAGGCTCGGCAATCAACCTGCTCAACACCTGGATGGATCCGCGCCATGTCCACACGCTGGCCTTTGGAAAGCTGAACAAACGCGAAGCCATGCGTCCCGCCATGTGGCGCTACTGGAACTCCCTGCCGCCCAAGGGACAGACCGGGATCGTCTTCGGATCCTGGTATGGCGCCCTGCTGGCCGAAGCGCAGCGCAAGCATCCCGATACGGAAAAGATGGCGCAGTACGCCCGGATCATCAACCGGTTCGAGGCCATGCTGGCAGCCGAAGGCGTGCAGGTGGTGAAGCTCTGGTTCCACTTGTCGCGCGAGGCGCACAAAGAACGCACGGAGCGTCTGCTGCAAAACCCGGAAACCGCATGGCGCGTCAGCCGCGCCGACCTGAAGGCGCAAAAGCGCTTCCACCGCCTGCGCCGCGCCGGGGAAATCGCCATCACGCAGACGCTGCGTCCGCACGCCCCCTGGTACATCATCCCCAGCGCGAACGACGATACCCGCGCGATCCACACCGCGGACGCCGTCCTGCAGGCGCTCGAACAGCCGCCCGCCACGCGGATCGTTGCCGACACGCCCTTGCCGGTGCAATGCCTGCCCGCGCCGGAGCGCCGGGCCGCGCCGCCCGAACGCATCGGCAAGGACGTCTACGAGGCCCAGCTGGCGCACTGGCAGGGCCGGATCGCCCAGGCCATGCGATCCAGGGCGTTTTCCGAGCGCTCCCTGGTACTGGTGTTCGAGGGGCAGGATGCCGCCGGCAAGGGCGGCGCCATCCGCCGCATCACGGCCGCGCTGGACGTGCGCAGTTTCGACATCCATCCGGTTTCCGCCCCCAACGCGTATGAACGTTCCCGCCCCTATCTGTGGCGCTTCTGGCGCAAGCTGCCGCCGCACGGAAAGATCGCCATCTTCGACCGCTCCTGGTACGGACGCGTGCTGGTCGAGCGCGTAGAACGGCTGGCCACGCCCGCGACCTGGCAGCGCGCCTACGATGAAATCAACGACTTCGAGGCCCAGCTATGCGCCAACGGCACGCAAGTCCTCAAGTTCTGGCTGGAAGTCTCGAAAGCCGAGCAATTGCGCCGCTTCAAGGAAAGGGAAACCTCGCCCTTCAAAAGCTTCAAGCTCACGCAGGACGACTGGCGCAACCGCACCAAATGGAACGCCTATCGCAATGCCAGCCAGAGCATGCTGGAACGCACCAGCACACACCACGCACCCTGGCATTGCATCCCGGCGGACGACAAGCGCATGGCAAGGCTGAAGATACTGGAAGCCGTGGCCACCGCGCTGGAATCCGCCGATGGCCACGAACCCGCGCACCAGGAACCGCCCATACAGAAGCAGACCAGCGAGTTTTCCTGAGCGCCGCCGTCCGTCAGGCGGCAAGGGAGCCGCAAAACGGGCCGGACGAAAAGCAGGCGCCGCGCAGCCTGGCGGCTTGCGCATTCGCTCCCAATGGAGGAGACTCACATCATGTCCTACGATTCTTTTTTCATGGCACTCGCCTTCGTCGTCCTGACCGCCATCGCCGGCGGCTGGGCGGCCAGCCGCGCCTCCACCATACGCGCCAGTCTGACGGCCTGCCTGCTTCTGGGGGCCGTCCTGGCAGCCATCATCCTGTTCCTGGCGCAGTCCGTGCAGACTGACGGCTTCATCGGGCTGATCGTCATCGCCACGTTCATGTTCTCGTCCGTCATTGCCTTCAGCGCTTCCCTGGTCATGCGGCGCGTGCGCGACAGGCGCCATCATCCGCACGCCTGATCGCTCCGGCTTCGCCGCGCGCCGCACCCCGCCGCAACAAAACTACCCTCGTTTGACCTGGGACTGAAGTCCGGGCTTGTACATGGGCGCATGGTCAGTAGCATTGCAATAACAACCTGAAACAAAATGCATGTCGCTGCGATGGACACTGTCACGGGACATCCCTATGATGAAGCTTCTTATCGCCCTTGAAGGAGGACAGCAGCATGGCCATCATCAGCATGATCATCATCGGCTTCATCGTTGGTCTTCTGGCTCGCGCCATCATGCCGGGAGATCAGAAGCTCGGTTTCATCCTGACAGTGCTTCTTGGTATCGTCGGCTCCGTCGTCGCGGGCTTTCTCGGCGGCGCGCTGGGGCTTTACCAGGCAGGCCAGGGAGCAGGCTTCATCGGCTCCATCGTGGGCGCCATCATCGTGCTGTTCATCTACGGGCTGATCACGAAGAAACGCTGAGTAAGCCGGCAAGGCGGCGTCGCATGCCGCCTTGCCGTTCTCCTGGCCCGACGTACCGGTACAATACCCTGATGCATATCGTCCAGGAGGCCTGATGGAAACTGACACCTCTCGCTACCAGCGCTTCTTCTCCAGTACCGACTTCTGGAAGAAAATCGCCGTGCGCGGCAAGTCTGTCGGCCGCGGCGTCCTGGAAAAAGCCCTGTACCTCTACTATGCGGTGCAGAACGAAAACACGCCCAAATGGGCCAAGCGCGTCATCTATGGCGCGCTTGGCTACTTCATCTTCCCGCTGGACATGATCCCCGACCTGGCGCCCCTCATCGGATACACGGATGACGCCAGTGTGATGGCCGCCGCGCTGGCGACCGTCGCGTTCTACATTACACCCGACGTCAAGGCCCAGGCCCACGAAAAACTGGCGCAATGGTTCGACAAGGATGCCGGCGATACCGGCTCCACGGCGGTCAGCCAGCCGGAACACCATCGATCCTGACGCATGCGGCAGCCCCCCAGTCCGACCGGCGGCGCCGGCTCCTTGACAGACCTCTGGACGGCGGAAACCATACGCCTGCGCGAGGCTCTTTGGGGGCCGCTGGAGGACAGCGCCGAAGTGCGCCAGGCGCGCGCCGAAGGCCATGGCTTTGTCCAGCGCCTGCTGCTGCGCGCACGCCTGCTGGCCAGGCGCGAGTCCCTGGACAAGGTGCTGCGGCAGTGGCAGCGCGTCGCCCGCCTCGCGCTGCTGGCCATGCTGGCCGCCGCCGCGCTGGCCGGCATCGGCACGGCGCTTTCCGCACTGGGCGACGGCGCCCGCTCCATCAACCTGAACATCGCGCTGGCCACCACCCTGGGCATCCATAGCTTCACACTGCTGCTGTGGCTCTTCAGCCTGGCCATCGGCCGCGGCCAGGGCGGCGCATGGCTGGGCGAAGCCTGGCTGTGGCTGACACGCAAGCTCGCCCGCGGCCCCGATGCGGCCCTGGCGCCCACCGCGCTGGTCTCCCTGCTTGGCCGCAACAGCAGCCTGCGCTGGGGGCTGGGCAGCATCAGCCATCTATTGTGGCTGGTACTGCTGATCAGCATGCTGCTGGCGCTGACGGCACTGCTGGCCACCCGCAGCCATACATTCCACTGGGAAACGACCATCCTGCCGGACGAGGCCTTCGTCTCGCTGACCGGCATCCTGGGATGGCTGCCCTCGCAACTCGGCTTCCAGATGCCGACGGAAAGCATGATCCGCGCCAGCCGCAATGCCGGCTCCGCCCCGGCCTACGTCCACGCTTTATGGACCAGCTGGCTGATCGGCTGCATCGTCACCTACGGCCTTCTGCCGCGTCTGCTGGCCTTTATCGTCAGCATCCTGCTGGCGCGCCTGAACCTGTCCAGCCTGACGCTGGACGATGCGCTGCCATCGTATGCCGACCTGCGCTACCGCCTGATGCCGTCCAGCGAACGCACCGGCATAGACAGCCCGCTGGCGCCCGAATTCCTGCCGTCCACCGCTTCCTCGCCCAATGCCCTTTCCATGGCGGTCGCATCGGCCATCGTCGGCATCGAGCTGGCGCCCGACACGCCCTGGCCGCCAGCGCCGCTTGCTTCGTGCACCGACCTGGGCATCATCGATACCCGCGCGCAGCGCCATCATGTGCTCGACCATCTGCAGAAACACCGGGCGGAAAAACTGCTTATCGTCTGCGACGCGCGACAGACGCCGGATCGCGGCACCATTGCGCTCATCGCCGACCTGGCCGGACTGGCGCAACAGCCGGCGGTCGCGCTCATCGGCCCCCGGACAGACGCACTCCCGGCCGGAAATGCCTCTTCCGCTTCGCAAGCCGCGCCACGGCAGCGGCAATGGCGCCAGAAGCTCACCGCCGCCGGCTTTACCGATGCGCAAATCCATGATGCGCCGCAAGCCGCCGCGGACTGGCTGAACGCAGACGCCAAGGAGCCGGCATGAGCATGGATCCGCATCCGTCCGCCGGCCAGGACGAACGCCTGGACAACAACGCGCCGCGACAGCCGGATACGGCCAGGCAGACCTCCTCCATCCTGCGCATCGCGGTCGTGGGACATACCAACACCGGCAAGACCTCATTGCTGCGCACCCTGCTGCGCGACCCGGAATTCGGCGTGGTGCAGGACCAGCCCGGCACCACACGGCAGGTGGAGGGCGCGCGCCTGCTTGTCGACGGCGAAGTCGTCCTGGAACTGTTCGATACGCCGGGCATGGAAGACGGCGTCGCCCTGATGGACTACCTGGACACGCTGGCCAAGCCGGGCGAACGGATTGATGGCCCCGACCGCATCCGCCGCTTTCTGGACAGCCCGGAAAGCCAGCGACGCTTCGAGCAGGAAGCGCGCGTGCTGCGCAAGCTGCTGGCCTGCGATGCCGCGCTCTATGTCATCGACGTGCGCGATCCGGTGCTGGGCAAGCACCGCGACGAACTGCACGCGCTGTCCCTATGCGGCCATCCGCTGCTGCCCGTCCTGAATTTCGTGCATAGTCCCGAGACCCGCACGCAGCAATGGCGCGAAGCCCTGTCCCGCCTGGGCCTGCACGCCAGCATCGAATTCGACACCGTCGCGCCCGCGCTGGACGGAGAAACACAGCTGTATGAAAAACTGGCGCTGATGCTGGACCACCATGCGCCCGCGCTTCAT
Organism: Paracandidimonas soli; assembly: GCF_004342005.1. Taxonomy (GTDB): domain Bacteria; phylum Pseudomonadota; class Gammaproteobacteria; order Burkholderiales; family Burkholderiaceae_B; genus Paracandidimonas; species Paracandidimonas soli. The sequence goes on along the minus strand of NZ_SMBX01000010.1, from coordinate 60,808 downwards.
GCCCTGAAAGACGATGTCGCGCGCCAGCGCGCGCTGCGCCGCCACGACGCCAGCCAGTTGATCGCCGACCTGCTGATCGACGCCGCCGCATGGCGCGTTAGTTGCCTGCCCGACAACGACTCCATCGCCGCCGCCGGCGACAGACTGCGCCAGGCCATGCGCGAGCGCGAGCAGCGCTGCGTGCGCGCCCTGCTGCGCCGCTACCAGTTCAGTCTGCGCGACTTCCCCCACACCCAGCTGCCGCTGGAGGGTGAGCGCTGGGGCATGGACCTGTTCCATCCCCAGGCCCTGAAGGACATGGGCCTGCAACTGGGCAAAGGCATGGCGGCGGGCGCCATGGCGGGCGCGACCATGGATCTGTTCATGGCGGGCCTGAGCCTGGGCGCGGCGACGCTCATCGGCGCGACCGCGGGCGGTCTCTGGCAAGGCATGGAACACTGGGGCAAGCGCATCGGCGGCAAGCTGAAAGGCTACCGGGAGCTGAGCGTAGACGATGCCGTCATCCGCCTGCTGGCGGCGCGGCAGTTGGCCCTGGTCAAGGCCCTGGAGCAGCGCGGCCATGCCGCGCAAACGCCCATCCGCCTGGAAGGCGGACAAACGACTGAACGGGCAGACAAGGAAGACTGCAACGGTCATGCGCAGGCGGATGCGCTGCTGCCTGCGGAACTGCGCAAAGGAGCGCTTCCGGAACCGCTGCAGGCCGCCCGCGTCCAGCCCGGCTGGAGCAGCATGTCGGCCGAACACTCGCCCGACAGCCGCCGGGAACAGGCCGTGCGCGCCATGGCTGCCCTGCTGCAGCCCGCCATCGACGCCTGACCCTGTAATGCGGGCTTGGGCCCTGGCCCGTCAGTGAGCCGCCGCGCCGCCCTTTTCCTGGGCTGCGATTTCCGCATGGACCTGGGCCATGTCCACTGCCTTCACCTGTGTCAGGAGATCTTCCAGCTGCGAAGCGGACAACGCGCCGGCCTGCTGGAACAGCAGCACGTTCTCGCGAAAGACCATCAGGGTCGGGATGGAGCGGATGCGCAGGGCCGCCGCCAGCTCCTGCTGTTCTTCGGTGTTGATCTTGGCGAAGGTGACGTCCGGATGCTGCTCGGAGGCGGCATCGAAGGTCGGGCCGAACTGGCGGCAGGGACCGCACCATGGCGCCCAGAAATCGATGATCAGGGGCTGCTCGGCCTTGGTGGCGGCCTGGAATGTGTCTTTGGTGAGTTCGATGACGCTCATGAGGGCTCCGGGATCGGGCGACGGAACAGGAATGTTATCGCCCTTGTTCCCGATCATATGGGGATGGAGGAGGTCTTTACAAGCCCGGAGCGACCTTGCCCGCCGCGCGGCTTCGCTAGAGCAGCACCGGCTTGTTCGGAAGATCGTTGCGGTTTGCCTCGCCTTGCGGCACCGGCGGACTATACATGCCCAGCAGGGTTTCGATCGCGTCGATCGCCGACAGCACGCCATCGACATAGTCGCCTGCCCGCAAGCGCGTCTGCAGGCGTTCGCAGACATCCGTCCACGCCTGGTTGGGAGCCGCGATGCCGCGATCCGCAATGATTTCTATACTATGGCTGTCGAGCGCCAGATAGAGCAGGACGCCCGTATTCCAAGGCGTATCCCATACGCGCAGGCGGCCGAAGACCTCCAGCGCGCGCAGATGGCTGTTGCGCTCATGCCCGGGCGACACCGCCTCGATGGCGATGACCAGTTCGCCGGTATGCTGCTGCTCCGCCGCCTGGATGCGGCCCGCAATATGCTGCAGGCATTCTTGCGTGAAATGCCTGCGCCTGAGCCATTGCCCTTCCAGGGTGGCCCAGCCGGTATATTCCTTCCAGATACTGCGATTACGCCCCACATTCACTCCTGAACAATCGCTGCGCGCCCTGGCGCAAGCTCATCCATGTATTCCGGCCCGCGCTTCTCGCGGGACCGAAGGCGATCTTACCAGCTGCCCGAGGCGCCGCCGCCTCCGCTGCTACCGCCGCCACCACCGAAGCCGCCTCCCCCTCCGAAGCCTCCGCCAAAGCCGCCGCCGCTGCCCCTGCCGCCCGAGAACCCGCCGCCGAAGCCGCCAACGGCGCCTCCCCGGCGCGACGCCCTGGCAAGCTGCTCCGCATTCTTGCGGCGGAATCCGCGGCCCAGGAGACTGAGCAGAAGACCTCCCAGCGCGCCCAGGATGCCGAGCAGCACGCTGCCTGTCAAAAGATAGGTAAACACGCCGCCCACCAGCATGGCCATGCCGGCAGGCATGACATACGTCATGAGCGCTACTGCGGGGAACATGATGTAAGGCGTATCGTCGCTGTAATCGGCGCTGCCGCCCGCCGCCGGAGCAGGTGCAGGCGCGGGCAGCTCTTCGCCATCGACCAGCTTGATCAGGCTTTGCACGCCAGCCACCACACCGGCCGAAAAATCGCCCTGCCGGAACTGCGGCGTGATCTGCTCGCGGATGATGCGGCCCGCCAGAAGATCGGGCACTGCGCCTTCCAGGCCATAACCGACCTCGATGCGCAAGCGGCGATCGTCCTTGGCCACCAGCAGCAGGATGCCGTCATCGACCTGCTTGCGCCCCAGGCGCCATTGATCGAATACGCGCCGTGCATAGCTCTCAATGGTGTCCTCGCCCGTGCTGGACACCATCAGCACCGCGATTTGCGCGCCCTTGCGTTGCTCCAGCGCTTCCAGCTGCTGCGTCAATTGCGCCTGGGTAGCCGCATCCAGCGTGCCGGTCTGGTCGGTGACGCGCTGCGTCAGCTTCGGGACATCCACCTGCTGCGCTCGCACGGCCGTTCCGAGCAACGCCAGGCACAGCAGCATCAGCGGCAGCAGCCACCGGCTCCATCCCCGCAAGCCGCCGCTGCCGATTGCCGGCCCTGTATGCAAGCGCCTGTCCATGCCGCCTCAACCCGCCGGCTGCGCGGCGGACGAAGGCACATCGAAGCGCACTTCAGGATCGCGCATGATTTCTTCCTGGCGCGACACGCCGTAGTTTTCCTTGACGCTGTAGCCGAAGATCTTGGCGGTGATCAGCGTCGGGAACTGGCGGATGAACACGTTGTACGCCCGGATGGCTTCCACATAGCGGCCGCGTTCGGTGGCAATGCGGTTTTCCGTGCCTTCGAGCTGCGTCATCAGGTCGCGGAACAGGCCGTCCGCCTTCAGTTGCGGATAATTCTCCGAAACCGCCAGCAGACGCGACAACGCCGACGACAGCTGGCTCTGCGCCTGCTCGAAGCGCTGCATCAGCTCGGGATTGTCCAGGTCATCGACGCTGATCTGGATGCTGCCAACCTTGGCGCGCGCCTCGGTCACTTCCGTCAGGACCGTGCGCTCGTTCACCATGTACGCATTGACCGAGTTCACCAGCTTGGGCACCAGCTCGGCGCGACGCTCGTACTGGTTCAGCACCTGGGACCAGGTGGCCTTCACTTGCTCGTCGAGCTGCTGGATTTCGTTGTACCCGCAGCCTGTCAGGAACAGGGCGAGCAAAGGGGCGAATAATTGCAGGAAACGTCGTTTCATGGCGCTGGTCTTCTATGAATGAGAAATTGCGGCGGGGCCGAACCTGCCGGAATTACAGCAGTTTGTCCCCGGCTTGCCAACAAGTGCCGTGTCAATTCAGGTAAAGAAATCTTACTGCCCATGCTCCCCGCACAGATTGCACTCCCACCAGAACGCCATATCGGCGGCGGACACGCCCGCGCCCAGCAGGCAAAACAGCTTGCCCAGCGCGGCTTCGCGCGTCATGCCTCCCGAAGGCAGGACGCCGGCCTGCCGCAGCAGGCTGCCCGCGGCATACTGCCCCGGCGCCATGCGCCCGGCCGGGCACTGGCTGATACCGACGATCACGACACCGCGCGCCACCGCCTGGCGCAGGACATCCATCAGGGTGGCATCGCCTGCCGGCCCCGTACCCGTGCCATAACATTCCAGCACGGCCCCCTGCACGCCACCGGACAGCAGCGCCCGCAGCACCTCCGCCCGCAAGCCGGGATACAAGGGCGCCACTGCCAGCTTCACCTCTTGCACCCTGGTTCGATAATCGAAGGGGATCTGCTGCCGCAGAGGCTGCAAGGGCAGGCTTTCAGGCCGCAGGACATGGAAGGCGTCATCCAGGTCGCTATGCAGCTTGGTCACCCTGGCGCCGGGCAGCAGGCGGCCATGGAAATACACATGCACGCCCGGCGACAAGGCTTCGCGATACGCCAGCATGGAACCGAACAGATTGCCCCAGGCATCCGTATCCGGCTGCCCCGCCGGCCGCATGGCGCCCGTCAGCACCACGGGCGCGGGCAGGCCGCGCAGCAGGAACGCAAGCGCCGACGCCGTGTAGGCCAGCGTATCCGTCCCATGCAGCACGACCACGCCGTCATGCGCTTCCTGCGCCAAAGCGGCAACAATACGATCCCTCATCTCCAGCCAGTGCCGCTGCGTCATGTCGGCGCTGTCGATGGGCGGCTCGACGGCCAGCCAGGACCAGTCGAGCGCGGCGCCGACCTCGGGCCAGTCATTCTGCGCCTCGCGCATCTTGCGTTCGAAGCCGCTATCGGGCGCATAACCCGCATCGGTCATCACCATGCCGATGGTGCCGCCGGTATAGACGACGAGAATCCGTTTTTTCATTGTTGCCAGGCAGGACGGGAGTCAAAAGGAGTGTGAAGCGGCATTCGCCCGCTGCGCGAGTCCCGGGCTATCCGGACTGCCTGCAATCATATCAGCCCGGATCGGTCTGGAAAGGCCCCACGCTGTGCAGACGTGCGCTCCACCACGCGACGACAAACAACGTGAACAACAAGGCCCTTCGCCAGACAAGGCAAAGGGCCTGAAGTTCGTTTCGCCGCGACCGGCGGCGAAGGGGACGGCCTGCAGAACCTTACGCCGCAGCCACGCCCGGACGTAACATGCTTTCAGGGCTCAGCACTTTTTCCAGTGTAGCGTCATCCAGCAGCTTTTCTTCGCGGATCAGCTCGACCACGCCGCGCCCCGTCGCCAATGCCTGGGCCGCGATGCGCGTGGAATTCTCGTATCCGATCAGCGGATTCAGCGCAGTCACCAGGCCGATGGAGTGCTCGACCAGATGGCGGCAGTGCGCTTCGTTGGCGGTAATGCCTTCGATGCACAGCTCGCGCAGCATATCGATGGCGCGGGCCAGCAGGCGCGACGACTCGAACAGCTTGAACACAACCAGCGGCTCCATGACGTTCAGCTGCAGTTGGCCGGCTTCGGATGCCATGTTGATGGCCAGGTCGTTGCCCATGACAGTGAAGGCGACCTGATTCACGGCCTCGGGTATTACGGGGTTCACCTTGCCGGGCATGATGGAGCTGCCGGGCTGGCGCGCGGGCAGATTGATTTCCTGGATGCCGGTGCGCGGGCCGCTGGCCAGCAGGCGCAGGTCGTTGCAGATCTTCGACAGGCGCACGGCCAGGCGTTTGAACGCCGACGACAGCATCACGAACGAACCCATGTCGGACGTGGCCGCGATCAAGTCCGGCGCGAGGCGCATGGGATGGCCGCTGATGGCGGCAAGGCGGTCTACCGCCACGCGGGGGTAGTCCGGATGCGCATTGATGCCCGTGCCGATCGCCGTGCCGCCCAGGTTCACTTCATGCAGCAGCTTGGGCGCATCCTCGCGCAGATATCGGGCATCGTCGCTCAGCGTGGAGGCGAATGCCTGGAATTCCTGGCCCAGTGTCATGGGCACTGCGTCCTGCAATTGCGTGCGGCCCATCTTGACCACGCCCGCCATCTCGGCGCTCTTGGCCGCCAAAGCCTGGATCAGGCGATCCAGACTATCGACCAGCGTCTGCTGATCCATCAGCAGGCCCAGGCGGATCGCCGTGGGATAGGCGTCGTTGGTGGACTGCGACATGTTCACGTCGTTGTTCGGGTGCAGATAGGCGTATTCGCCCTTGGCATGCCCCAGATACTCCAAGCCGACATTGGCGACGACCTCGTTCATGTTCATGTTGGTCGATGTGCCCGCGCCGCCCTGGATCATGTCCACGGGAAACTGGTCGATGAACTCGCCTGCGGCGATGCGCTCACAAGCATGCACGATAGCTTCGTGCCGCTTGGGCTCCAGCCCGCCCAGGGCATGGTTGGCGTCGGCGGCGGCGTGCTTGACCACCGCCAGCGCCTTGACCAGCGCGGGGTAATCCGACAGCACGATATCCGACAGACGGAAATTCTGGATGGCGCGATACGTCTGGATGCCATAGTAGGCCGCATCGGGAATTTCCAGGTTGCCGATCAGATCGTGCTCCAGGCGCGTCGCGCCCCGCAAGGAGGCTGCTGGCGTATCGGGTTCAGGCAAATTATTGTTGGACATAATGTCTTCCGGGTTGAGGCAAAAAAAACGGGGTCTGTCCCCAAAATAAAATCTTCGGATTCGCGCTTCGCGAACAAGCGGCGGCCGACCGATGCCATGAAGCGTTCCGGCCCGAAAGCCGAAACAACTCCGTCGCAATGCCCAGGCGTCTTGAACGACAATGAAACCGCTCCGCCGGCCTCGCTCCGGAGAACAGGCTGGCGCTTTGACATAGGATGGAAACGGCTAGAGTACGCCCAAGCGAAGAATTTTTCCACTTGTCGATGATGCTGCGCGCAATGACGGCGCCTGACCGCACATCAGCGTTGCGCAAAAACAAAGCGCATGCCCGGCGGCATGCGTCCCTGTTTTTGATGCGAGGTCAGCGGACCAGCACTCCCTGCTTCAACAGCAGCGCAACGATCTCCTCGTCCTGTGCTCCGTCCGCATACACCCGGATGCCGAGCCCGCCTGCCGTCGCCGCGATGGCGGACAGCATCTGCTGGCAGCCCGGGCTCGTCAGCAGGGACTCGATGAAGTCGCCGCCCAGCTTCACGTACTCGAGCGGCACGCGATGCAGCCGCATGATGGCCGCCGGCTGCTGCGCCAGGCGGCGCAGGCCGACGCGCACGCCGGCCTCGGCAGCCATCCGGCAGAACGTCCACACATCGCCCTCGTAGGCGACCAATCCGTGCGCATCGATCTCCAGCAGCAGGCGCTGGGTCTGGGTGGGATGCGCCATCAGGCCCTGCAGATGGCGCTGCATCTCGGGCAGGAACTGGGGCTGTATCAGCGACGGCAGCGACACCTTCACCACCAGCTCGCTGTCTTCGTTCTGGCCCAGCCACTCCAGGCCCAGTTCGATCGCACGCAGGTCGCAATCGGCCGACAGCCCCAGCCGCGCGGCGGCCGGCATGAACAGGTAGCCCGACATCTCCTGCCCGCAATCGTGCAGCACCAGCGAAGCCTGATAGCGCTGCGCATCCACTTCGCCATCCTCGCCGCGATAGCCATCGGGCTCGATGGCCAGCCCCAGGTCTCCATGGCGCAGAGCGTTGTCGAGCAGCGTGCGCCATTCGGACTCCGTCGCGCCCGCGCGGCGGTCCGCATCCAGCGCCACATATTCCACATCGCCATGGCCCGCGCTTTCCGCCGCCATCAGCCCATGGTCCAGGCGCGACAGTACGCTGCTGACATCGCACTGCGGCGTGAAATCGGTCAGCGCGAACGCCCAGCGGCACAGGTGGCCGCTGCTCGTCAGCACACGGGCGGGCAGCAACACCTGCCGTATCCTCTGGGCCAGCCTGGTCGCCTGCGGACCGCTGTAGCCCGGCATGAACACCACGAAGTCCGAGCCGTTCAGGCGCGCCACCTGAGGCCGGGGCTCAGACTCGTCCTCGATCACCTGGGAAATACGCTCGCAGACGGAACGCAGCCACTCGTCCACCGCCGCCCGCGACAGGGAAGCATTGATGGCCGCCAGATCGCGCTGCCGGAAAATCAGCACCCTGCCGCTGTGCGACTGGCCGCTTTCCTGGGCATCGGCGGAAGACTGCAGCGTCCGTCGCAGCTCATTGACGAAATACTTGCGGTTGGCCATGCCCGTGACAGGATCGAGGTGCAGCTCCAGCTGCAGCGATTCGATGCGCGCCGTCTGTTCCTGCGCCGTCGCCCGCACGCGCTCGCGCGTATCCGCAATCGCCTGCACGACCTGCGTCAGCTCCGCCACGCGCGACTTCGCAGGGCCAGGGGAAGCGCCAGCGCCGGACATCAGGGCATTGCTGTCGCCGATCGACCGCACTTGGGCCGCGATCTCTTCGCGCAGGGCGCGCTTGAGCCAGCGCACCAGCAGGATGACGAACAGCGCCCATATGGCGCCGGCCGCAAGCACCAGGACCAGCATGCGCACGGAACTCTTCCACAGCGCATCGCGCGCATAGCTGTTGTCCACCGAGACGGACACCACGCCCACCTGCCGCCAACCGTCGCTCACCTGGCGCTCGGCCAGGGGCTGCTCCAGCGGCAGCCAGCGCGAAAACCAGGCGGGCGCCGTGCCGGCATCGGCCGGCTCGACCGACCGCGAGCGCTCGAACAGCAGCTTGCCGTCGGGCCCGCGCAAGCGTATCTGGCTGAACTGGCCGCTGTCGTACACTGCCATCATCAACAGCTCGCGCGTGGTGTCGTCCTGGTTGGCGGGCTGCGACAGCAGCAGCGCCAGCGCGGAAGCCGTATTGTCGCTTTCCGACTGCAGCTGTCCGTCGAGATAGGTTCGCGCGGCATCGATACTGAATGCCAGCACGCCCGTCAGAATGGCAGCAATCGCTATCGTAACGCTGAGCAGAAGTTGTTTTAGCAAAGACATTTCACACCCTGGCCTGAGCTTGCACATCGATCATGGGGCGAACCCCTCGGCCCGCATACGCGTCAGCAGCCCCGTCCAGCGGGTGATGCGATCGGCGGAAGCGGGTTTTGCGCCCGGCATGTAGATGCCCTGCGCATTGAAACTGAACACTGGCGTCAGGTCGCTGCGCCTGCCGGCCGGCATGATTGTCCCGGAGATATTATCCAGCACCAGCGGCTCGGCGTCCGGCGTCGGGTAATAGCCCAGCACCATGTGCGCAATCGAGTCCGCGCTGCCCATGCCGCCGATCCGCGCCCGGACATAGATCAGGCGCAGTTTTTCCGGCGGCACTCCCATATGCACCAGCGAAAAATACTTGCCGATGACGAAATCCTCGCAATCGCCCGCGCCCTTGCCCAGGCTCTCGAGCGGCGTGGCCCAGTAATCAGTCTGGCGCCAGACGATGCTGTCTTCCGAGCCATAGACATGGCGGTTCCAGAAATCGTTGACCACGCGCAGCTTTTGCTCTTCAGGCAGATCCCGGGACTGCGCCAGCATCTCCAGCCAGGCCGTCACATTCGACACGCCACGCGCCCCGTACGACGCCTGAGCCCGCTGCTGGATGGCGGAAGCATTGAACTGCAGCGCGAATACGGCGGTCGCCAGGCAGCATGCCAGCAACGCCAATGGCATGCCCAGGCATCGGCTGAGAAGCGATGGCAGTACTGTTGCTGATTTCAAAGATATGATCCTGTCCGCTGCAATACAAGCTGACGTAAATCTGGGTAATCGTAACAGTAACCGTTAACGGCAGGACGCGGGGATTCCTTAGGTATTTATACCAACACAAAGCTCCACATAAACAATCGGCGCTCCGGACCTGCGTCCGGAGCGCCTGGAATTGCAGAACAAGGCCTGCCCTAAAGAAAAGAAAGCAATCAGCCGTTGCGGATTCCGGCCTGGCGAATGACCTTGCCCCATTTTTCGTGTTGCGCCACCAGATAATCCCCGAGATCTTCCGGCGTGCTGAGCGTAGGCTTGATTCCCGCCTCACGCAGTTTTTCCAGAATCTCGGGGCGATCGATCGCGGTCTTCATGGCAGCGTTCAACTTCTCTATGACGGCTGGCGGCGTTCCCGCAGGAGCAAAGATCGCGATCCAGCCCACCACCTCAAAGCCGGACAAACCGGATTCCGCCATCGTCGGCACATCGGGCAGCAGAGGCGAGCGATCGAGCGATGTCACGGCCAAAGGCCGCAATTTGCCCGCGCGGATATGCGGCAGCGACGGCGTCACGTTATCGAACATCATCGGCACCTGCCCGCCCAGCACGTCCGTCAGCGCAGGGCCGCTGCCCTTGTACGGGACATGCACCAGATCCAGGCCAGCGTGCTGCTTCAGCAACTCGCCCGCCAGATGCCCGGAGGTACCCACGCCCTGCGAGGCATAGCTCAACTGACCGGGCCGCTCTTTCACGTACGCCAGCAGCTCCTGGAAGGTCTTGACCGGGAAATCCGGATTCACCACCAGCACCGCATTATTGGCGCCATACAGCCCGACAGGCGCAAAATCCTTGATCGGATCGAAATTGACATTCGAGATGTGCGGATTCATCGCATGCGTCGCGCTGGTGCCCAGCAGAATGGTGTAGCCATCGGGAGCCGACTTTGCCACGAAGTCGCTGCCGATCATGCCGCCGCTGCCACCCTTGTTTTCCACAATCACAGGCTGGCCCAGCGCTTCACCGAACTCCTTGGCCATCAGCCTGGTCATGAAGTCCGTCACGCCGCCCGGCGCGAACGGCACGATGAACCGGATGGGTCGGTTCGGATAGTCCCCCGCCTGAGCCAGCGCCCGCAGCGGCAACATGCCGGCCCCGGCCGCAAGCAATGCGGTTTGCAGTATCTGTCTACGTTTCATGATGTTGTCTCCTTCTATTATTTATCGTGATTGCTAACCGGCCCTCTTGGCCGCGGACATCAAGCCTTCGCGCAGCTCGCGCTTCTGGATCTTTCCAAGCGCGCTGCGTGGCAGGCTTTCAAACAAATGGATGCGTTTCGGCGTGCGTACCGCGCCGATTCTTTCTTTCAGGAACCCGATCAGCTCCTCTTCGGTGGCGCACGCTTCCTGCTTCAGCTCGACCGCCGCTTCCACACGCTCGCCCCACAAAGGGTCCGGCAAGCCGAAGACGCAGCTTTCCGCCACAGCGGCGTGCTCGGACAATGCCGCTTCCACATCCGACGGGTAGACATTGAAGCCGCCGCTGATGATGACTTCCTTGAGCCTGCCCTTGAGAAACAGATAGCCCTGAGGACTGAGATAGCCCAGGTCGCCGGTATGCAGCCACCCGTCCTTCAGCGTTTCCCTGGTGGCATCCGGCATGCTCAGGTAGCCAGACATCAGAAGATCGCCACGAGCCACTACTTCACCCTCTTCTCCCGGCGGCAGCAGCGCACCGTCCGCCGCCATGATGGCGAGCCGGGTCAGCGGCGCGGCGCGGCCCACGCTTCCCCTGGCATGGTCCTGCGCAGCCTCCGCTCCCGCCATGCCGCTGATGATGACCGGCGCTTCCGTCTGGCCATAGCAGACCCCCACCACGGGGCCAAACAGGGACTGCGCCTGCGCCAACCGATCCGGCGCGATTCCGGCGCCGCCGTACAGCAGATGACGCAGGCGCGGCAAGGAGCGCGGCACGGCCTCCTGGGCATCCAGCATCCGGTACAGCAAGGTAGGCGGCACCCACGTGCCTGTCGCATCGTGCGCCTGCATCAGGTCCAGCAGCACATCCGCTTTCGGCCCATCGGCAATGATGAGCGAGCCACCCGCCATCAGAAGCGGCAGGACGAATGTCCCCGCCCCATGCGTCATGGGCGGCGCCAGCAAAAAGCGGTCGTCGTCGGACAGGCCGAACACCTGCTGCATGCTGACCGCCATGGTCACCAGGCAACGCGCCGACTGCAGCACGGCCTTGGGCTGGCCGGACGAACCCCCAGTGAACTTGATGGCAGCCACATCGGCGGCATCGTAGGCCGTCTCGGCAGGAACACGGCCATCCCATTCCCGCAGCAAATCTCCAAGGCAGGCATCGCCCTCGCGCGCATCCTCGGACATGGCCGTCCATACCACCCGCGTGGAGAGATCCCGCACGACACCGGCAAGCTTCGGACTGGCGACAATGACATCGGGCTGCGCCGTGGCAATCTGCTTGTGGATCTCCGCCGCTGGATACTTGCTCGTCAAAGGCACCAGCACGCCCTGGCAGGCATAGATAGCCAGGATGGCGACCAGCATCTCCGGGCTGTTCTCCGTCAGCAGCGCCACGACGGGGCGCGGCTTGCCGCCGAGCTTCTGCAGTGCAGCCGCCAGCGCCTGCGCATGATGCTCCAGTTCCGCATAGCTCAGCTTCCCGTCCGGCGCGAGCTTGCTGACTGAGCCAGCAACCGCCAGGGCCTGGGGCGCCATCCGCGCCGCACGATAAAACAGATCAATCGGACGCATGATCTTGCCTCACTCCCTGTCCAGCACGGTCACGACAGCGGCGGCATCCTCATGCCGCAGGAAGCCGCCGCCATTCTCGGCGACGGCGACACGGCAATCCCCAACCTGCCTTTCCCCGGCCTCGCCGCGCAATTGCGTGCAAAGCTCGTGCCATTGAATCAGCCCCGTGGCCGCGATCGGGTGCCCCTTGGACACCAGGCCGCCGGACACATTGACCGGACACTCGCCTCCCAGGCTGGTCGCGCCCGACTCCGTATAGACTCCGCCCTCGCCCCTGCCGCAAAGACCGAGATTCTCTATCTGCAATATCTCCGCAAAGCTGGACGCATCATGTACCTCCACCACATCGATATCCGCAGGGCGGATGCCCGCCATGTCGTAAGCCCGCTGCGCCGCCAGCAGCACACAGTGGCGATCCAGATCCTGCGGCTCACGATGCACCGTGCTGGAAACGCCCATGCCGCGCACACGCACGGCACGCGCACGCTGCGACGGCGTCATGGCGCTGCCCGCCGTCAGCACGGCAGCGGCGGCGCCATCGGAAATGGGTGCGCACATGGCGCGTGTCAGCGGCCAGGCGATAAGGGGGCTGTCCATGACTTCGTCCACCGTCATCGGCGTTCGGTATTGCGCCAGAGGATTCATGGTCGAATGCACATGGTTCTTCGCCGCCGCAAACGCGATCTGGCGCTGCGTCGTGCCATAGCGCTGCATATGATCCCTGGCCAGGGCCGCATACACATCCATGAAGAAGCTCTGCTGATCCCACTTTCCGGGCGCATTGGCCTGAGGTCCGATTCCTTGCCCCAGCCCTTTCAGGCGCTCCCAGGTGGACTGCAGCTCATGGATGTCCGTTCCCCCGAAAAACGCGCGCATCATGTCTTCCTTGCGGTCGGGGTAGAACATTTTTTCCGTGCCTACCACCAGCACCTGGCGGAACATTCCCGAGCGTATGGCGCAATACGCCTGGAACAGCCCTGAACTGCTGCTGGCGCAGGCGTTTTCGACATTGAAGATGGGCAGGCCGCTGAACCCGTAATCCACCAGTGCGCATTGCCCACGGATGGAGTTCTGTCCTTCCATCTGGCCCTGCCGCACGCTGGAATACCACGCCGCCTCGATATCGTCCGCGGCGCACCCGGCATCCTGCAGCGCGGAATCCACCGCCATGCGCGTCAATTCCTTGACGGACAACTGGGGATGCTTGCCCAGGGCCGTCTGTGCGATCCCGGTGATGAAAATATCCATATGTATCCATAAGTCCGTATAACGGACTTTATATCCATGGCGATTATTCTTGACTTCAATTATGTTTATAGACTAAACAGGGGTCAATCCCAACACATCAGATAAAAGTCCGATATACGGACTAAAGAACCGATAGAGGAAAAACCCATGGATAGACCGACCCCACGCACCCAAAGCGTGCAGCGCGCCATCACCCTGCTCAAGCTGATCGCCGCACACCACCCAGGCGGCATGCGGCTGCTGGACCTGGCGAACGTCAGCGGCATTGAACGCCCGACGACGCACCGCCTGCTGGCCAGCCTGATCGATGAGGGACTGGTTCAGCAGCGGGAATCAGACCGCCGCTACATCCTGGGAAGCTACTGCGCGCAATTAGCGCAGCACCTGGCGGCGCCCGCTGACATCAAAGACTGGTTCCGCCCACTGCTATTGAAGATTTCCCTGCAGTTGGGCGATGCCACATTCCTTGTGGTACCCAGCGGCTTCGACACGCTATGCGTGACCCGCGCCATAGGAACCTACCCCATCCAGGCACTGGCCATCGACATCGGCAATCGCCAGCCTATCGGCGTCGGCTCGGGCGGCTTGGCTATGCTCGCGCAAATGCCCGAGCCCCAGGCGCGGCAACTGGTACAGGCCAACGCCTGGCGGCTGCACCATTACGGCGGTCTGTCGGATACTGCATTGATGGAATTAGTCGCGGAAAGCCGGGAGCGCGGTTACGCCGTCATCGGCAACTATGCCGTACCCGGCGTCATCGGCATCGGCATCGTATTGCGCGATGCCAACGAACGCATCATCGCCGGACTGAGCATTGCCAGCATCGAATCGCGTATGCAGCCCCAGCGGCAACGCGAAGTGGCGCAAAGCATGTTGGATATGGCGCTGCAGTATCACAGGGAACGGCCGTATTGCGGCCATGAGGATTAACGGCAGGTTCGGGGAAAACCGCCGTTACATTGACAACGCCCGCTCAGTGTTTAAGGCGGCTGCTGGGCGCAGTTCAGTTCCGCACCTCGAATACCTCTTCCAGCGTATCCGCAAACAGAATACGGTCGGACCACAACACCAGGGTATCGGTATCGGCCTGCTTCAAGCGTGTATCGACCCAATCGGGCAGTGCACCGAATTTTCGGGATAGCTGATACTGCAGAATGGAAAGCATGCCCTCTGCTTTACCACGCGCCTCGGCATTGCGCTCGAAACTCATGACAAATGACATGGTGTACTCCTGTTCGATGGCTCGCGTGGCCTGTTCAAAGTCCGGCGCCAGCGCGGACGGCAGCGTCAGCATCCAGTCGATCAGACGCAATACGGAAAGTATAGCGTCGCGGGAGTAGTTGTACTCGTATAACAGCCGAACCAGCCAGGTTTTCGGAACGAGCCGATCCCCTCCCTTGTGCCGGTGCGCCAGCAACTGCGCCATGACGACAACGGCAAATGGATTCGTTCGCGCCAGGGCTTCCAGTTCCTCCCAGCGCTCCCACCATTGCCCAGATGAACCACCGGGCACTGGAACGTCGACGCGCACCCCAGGAACTCCCACGCCCGCGTCAAAACCGGCGGTCCACGATGGCTGTTGGTCAGAACCGCCATGCTGAACAAGGCCAGATTGCCATTGGCGGAATCCGGCCGGAAACCATCGCGGATGCGAAACGCATAAAACGCCATGCGCTCGGCCATACGCCGCAACAGCGACAATCGCGCAGCCCCGCCCTGGACTTCGATATGCACCAGGATAAACATGAGAGAGCCATCCAGGCCAGACACCCGCGTCAGCTTGTCCACCACTTGCCGCCCGGCTGGCAGGTGGTGCGACAAGGCCTGGAATTCCTTGTCGAGAAACGCCACCGGCTTCGACCAGTCCACCCGCGCATGCAGCTCGGGCATCAGCAGGGCCATGGCGGGTTCGAAGAATTGTTCCAGCGCGTCTTTCCAGGGGGAATCGTAGTCGTTGGCGGCGGGTTTGCCCGCTGCGCCGTCGACTGCGGGCTGGTCAGGAATGCTGTCGACAGCGGACGGCTCGGCCAGGCGGAAGACGGCATTGCGCCAGACGGCGCTGCCGTAGCGAAAGACGGGCAATGCTGCTGACACGGAAGATGTCGTATGGGACATAAGGCGGCGCTTCCTGTGGAATGCATCGAACATGCGATCACTCTACAGAAACATTCGCTTTTACGTCAGATCGGGAAGTACGCATGATGCAATTGTCTTGCCAAGGGACGACGCCTCCGCAACTGCCCACAGTACTGACAAAAGACATTCTGAATATAACGTTGCGATATCACAGGGAGCGGCCGCACTGCCGCCATAGCGCTTTAGCCCTGAAAAACAATCCCCCGCCAGACAACCATGTGATACGGTTGTCTGGCGGGGGAAGAGTGTCGTGCAGAAAACTCCGCTAGCGGAAATTACTGATCGACATTCAGCTTGCCCTGCTGGATCAGGTTCTGGATCATATCGGCCTGCGTAGTGGCGCCTCCGGTAAGGTCGCTCAGGTCAACACCCTTGAGGATGATCTCCTGATTATGGCCTTGGCCCAGAGTTCCATCAGTACTGACCTTGATGACGGTGTCCGCACCAATCTGTTCGAGACTCAAGAACTGATCCAGGTTGCCACTGTTCTCACCAACCAGAAGCTCAGCCAGATCCAGGCTGTCGTTACCAACACCAAAATCCATGATGGTATCGACCGCTACTGCATCAACGCCAGCATCTCCTTCTTCCCACTTGAAGATGTCGTCGCCTTCGCCGCCATACAGGATGTCATCCCCCTCACCACCGATCAGGGTATCGTTGCCGCCCTGACCATAGAGAATGTCATCACCCTTGCCGCCATGCAGGGTATCGGTACCGCCATGCGTGTCGCCAACCACATTGAAGAGTTCGTGGTTCTCTGTGATGTACTCATACAGGTCGGCATCCGTCGCTGCATGGCCGAGTTTCAACGCCAGAAAATCCTTGAGCGCGTCGAGGCCGGTCTGGCTGTAATCGGCGGGCTTGGAAGGATTGCCGTCCACACCCCACGGCAGGCTGTCCGTGTTAATGGCATCGCCAAAGATGATGTCCTTGCCGTCGCCACCGAAGATCGTATCGTCACCAACGGGCGCCGGCTCATCGAACTCAGTACCGCCGACCAAAACCGCTTCCAGTTGCGACGGATCAGTCACGACCTGGGACTGACCCGTACTGATGGTCTTGTGGATCCGGATATTGTCGATGGTGACATGAGCATTATTGTCGGATTGATTATTGACATCGAACTGCAGCAGGTATTCACCAGGTCCGTGATGCGAAGTCGTCACAGTGCCAGTGTTGTTACCGGACTGTGCGACCACCCAATCTCCCTGCCCATTGTTGGCATCGGCATCCCACTTCAACAAGCGCCATGTAAAGACATCGTTATTATTGCTCCACGAACCCGTCGACGCACTGAACCGGAAGAACGCACCCAGGCCATCCGCTACGACCATCTTGTGCGCTTCCGCCATGGTGACGGTAGAGGACTGGTTCGCTGCGGAATTGTTGTCCGCAATGCGCATGGCGTTGTCGTTCTTGGTGACGGATCCGCTGCCTGTATGCCCCCAGTTGTCGACGTTATTGACACCCGAGTTGTTATCAAAATTAGCATGATTTTCAGACCTGCCGGTATCGATCACCACGCTTTGCACATCTGTATTGTCATAACGATTAAGTGTGCTCTGAGAGATACCGCTGCCGATGCCGATACCATGCACCATGCTGACATTACTCAGGGCGTCGAACGCGTTATCCCGATTGTTAGCGTTATCAGTAGGCGCACCATCCGTCAGGAAGAAGGTCAAATTCTGGTAATCATCATAGTCGCTATTATTACCCATAGAATCGAACCAACTCTTAGCCGAGTTGAATCCAGAACCATAAGGCGTGCTGCCGCTTGCCGTCAGGCTCGTGATCTTGTCCAGGATGCTATCAATGTTGGAGGCATTCAGGCCTTCAATCGATATCTGGTTGGTGCTGCTGCTTCCACCGAAGGTGATTAGCGTGACGTTAATGTCACCATCGTGCGTCAGGAGCTGGTTGCTCAGCAGCGCCTTCAGGGATGCCTTGGCCGTATCCAGGCGGGTAGGCCTGTTGTCAGCCTGCCAAGGCCAAGTAGGAGCACCTGGACCCCATTTATCGTTCATCGAACCCGACACATCCAGAACCAACGCGATGTTGTAGCTGGCGCCGGACACCACGTTCGTGCGCAGACCGCCCTGGTCGCCCAGAAGCACATCGTCGCCCGCCCCGCCCTTGATATTGTTGTTGTTCAGATTATTGCCACTGATGAACTGGTCCACAGTCAACGTGAATGTGTGCTGGCCGGAAGTATCAACACCACCATTGTCAATGCCACCAGCGTCCTGGACTCGGAAGTTGAACGAAAACTCGGCGTTTTCGCCAGGGTTTGCATCGGCCACAAACGTCAGCTTGCCCGCAGCCAGGTCAGCCGCGCTGATCGACGTATTCGGCGTCACCGCCACACCGTCAAGCAGCAGCGTGCCGCCGGAAGGCAGTGAGTCGATGATCACGGACTGCATGGCATCGCCTTCCACCGCATCTTCAAACGCGAAGTCGCTTGCACCAAAGACGTAAGTCAGTCCCTCTGTGACGTTGCCGGAAGCATCTTCGGATGTCGGAGCATCGTTGACCGGCAGAACATCGATGTCCAGCGTAGAACTGCTGGTGTCCGTGCCGTCCGAAACCTCGTACGTGACCTGTGGGACGGCACCATTCCAATCCTGTGCCGGCGTGAATATGTAATCGCCATTTGAGGAAATGGTGAATTCGCCGATGCCGGCAATTATCGCCGTCGTACCGGCGGCGTAAGGTGTGCCGTTCACAGTGAACTGCGTGACGCTCAGATCATCGTCCTCGGCATCCGCCGCACCAACGAGCACATTGCCAGTAGCAATATTATCTTCAAGGATTTCCTTAGTGTGAGCTTCTAGAACCGGTTCATCATTCTGGCCATTGATCGCGAAGTTGACCTTGCCGCCGTCCGTATCGCCGTCCTTGTCCGTCAGCGTGTAGTCGAACGACACGTTCACCGTCTCGCCCGCGCCCAGCGCCTGCGTCTTGGGCTTCGTGTTATCCAGCACGAAGCTCCACTCGCCCGTGGCCGTATCCACGCTCAGCGTGCCGTAGTCAGCCAGATCAACCGGGTTGCCGTTCAGCGTCGCCTGCACGTTCGTGTACGTCAGCGCATTCGCTGCAGCTGCATCGTCCGCGCCGAAGGTGTTGCCACCGTCCGTGCGCAGATTGCCACCCACACTGTTGGCTGCTGCGCTGTCTTCCGTTACTTCTCCTACTCCAATAAAGTCATTCGCCGCAGGACCATCGTCGTTGATGCTGATGCTCAGCGTCGCCTCCGGCGACACGTCATCATCGCTGTCCGTCGCACGTACCGCGAAGTCATCCTGCTTCTGGTCGGACGCACCCGTTGCCGCGGCATCATCATGCGCCGCACGGCCATCAAGCGTGT
>NZ_SMBX01000010.1:0-41815 GCF_004342005.1 Paracandidimonas soli | reverse complement strand
TCGGACGCACCCGTTGCCGCGGCATCATCATGCGCCGCACGGCCATCAAGCGTGTATGTCCAGTTGCCATCGGCATCCACCACCAGCGTGCCGTACACGCCGGCCACCGTGCCGCCGCCCGTCACGTCAACCCAGTTGCCGTCCTTGTCCTGCACCTCCAGCTTGGCCAGCGTATCGCCGCCCGTCGCAACATTGATCTTGCCCGACGCCGTCAGGTCGCCGCCACCCGAACCGCCAGGAAGTGCGGACTCCCACACCACGCCATCGTCGCCCTGCACATTGGTGATCGTGACGACCGGCTCCGAGTCGGCCTGCAAGGTGATGGTGACCGTCGCGGTGCTGGTGTCGCCATCACCGTCCGTGATCTCGTATTCGAAGCTGACCTCGCCCTCTTCGCCGGGAGCCGGCGTGTACGTGAAGCTGCCGTCACCGTTGTAGACAAGATCGCCGGCGCCGCTGAGCGTGCCCTCAACCAGTTTGACGCCCGTCGACAGATCCACGCCGTCCGCGCCCTCGGTGTCGTTACCCAGAACGTCAATGGTGACGAGCGCGTTCTCCTCGGTTTGCGTCGCATTGTCATTCTGCGCTTCAGGCGCATCATCCACAATGGTGATGGTGATCTTGCCAGAGGCCTCGCTGCCGTTCCCGCCCTGCACAGACACAGGGATGTCGTCGGTAATCTCGTTATCGTTGCCAGCGCCGCGGTCGTGTTCCTGAGCGTCGGTCAGAGTATAGGTGTACTCAATGACGGCAGAAGTGCTATCGGGGTTCGGCGTGACCTTGGTCACGATCAGCTTGCCCTTGCCTGTGTCGATTTCCTTACCTTCCAGCTCATTCAGCGGATAGGTGACGCCGCCGATGGTGACAGTCGATATGCCGTCAGTGGCCGAAACCCAGATGGTACCGCTGGTGGATTCACTGTCGTCGGCAGGACTGGACAGGCCACGCTCGCTGACCCGGCCGGCATTGTCACCGGTACCCACATTGACGATGATTTCAGCCACGGGAGGGACAAGAGGCGTGTCGCCGTCGGAGCCGCTGGCGCCGCCGGGGAAGCGTACGTCATTAACGGGGGCTGCGCCCGGGCGCGGATATTCCAGGCCCAGGGGGTTCGTGGTTTCCACCACGCTCATCAGGCGCGTGAAGCTGCTGCCGCCGGAATCGCCGCCGCCCAGCACCGCAGCTGTCGGATCCACTTCCGCAAACGGATCATCTCCCGCATCCAGCGCGGCGACCAGGGCGTCGAACTGCGGGCCGGGCGTTGCGGCGGCGGCAGTGGCGTCGGGCTGCGTATTGGAGACTTCATCGCTCAGCAGGAACTCGCGATTCTGGCCGACGGTGAACGGCTCGGCGCCGTCCACTTGCAATTGCACGTTGCTGCCGCTGTTGCCAGTGACGATTTCTGCGTTGACTGGCACCCTCATGCCTTCGCGCAGGGGAGTCAGGCTGCCATCGGAACCACGCACCCAAGCCTGGCCAGTCAGTTGGGTAACAATTGCTGTATCGGTCGCCATGAGAAGAATCTCCGTAAATACGCTTTGACTTCAGTGGGTTATGCCGTCATCTGAAAAATTTTCAGACAAATCGGCGCACAATGAACAGAAGATTACGTTTTGGAAACACTTTTGAATATTGGCGTCGACGACAGGTGTGATGGTGAATTTTTTTTATTTTTCCTGTTTTCGGCGCGAGCAACCGGCGTGTGTAGTCTGAACCAGGGATATTCCCGCCTGGAAACTCTATTCAAATAATTGTTTTTGAAGTGTTTTTATTTTTATGGCGACAGGAATCAAGCGCTTTGGGCAATCGATGATCAATAGACGTTCAAGCGTGGAAACTGTCAATTCTTGACAATACATGGCGTTACAAATAACGAAATATGTAGTTACGTTTTTTGCCGCACTGAATGGAAACCGAGCGAGCCTTAGGTGTGGGAGGCTGCTTGAGGCTGCAGTTTGATACCCAAAGCATGCATGACCTTGAGTATGGTGCCGAAACTGGGGTTTCCTTCTCCTGAAAGAGCCTTGTACAGGCTTTCACGGCCTAGCCCTGTTTTCTTGGCAAGCTGGGTCATGCCTTTGGCTCGAGCAATGTCACCCAGGGCAGCGGCAATAAATGCGGAATCGTCGCCTGCTTCATCCATGCAGGCTTGCAGATACATCACCATGTCTTCTTCAGTCTTGAGGTACTCAGCGGAATCCCACTTGCGTAGCTTGATTTTTCCCATGGCGGCCTCTCTTACAGTCCTCGCGCGATTTCAAGTGCGGTTTTGATATCTTGCTTTTGAGTAGATTTGTCGCCACCTGCCAGCAAGATCACGATGTCCATGCCTCTCTGCGCGAAATACACACGATAGCCCGGCCCGTGGTGGATTTTCATCTCCGAAACACCCTCTCCAACGGGCTCGCATTCACCAAGATTTCCAAATTCAGCTCGGCGGATTCTTGCCTGGATTCGCTTCTGGGCCATCTTGTCGCGCAACTCGACAAACCACCCATCGAATATTTCGGTGGTAAGGATTGTCTTCATACCATCAATTGTATAAAATGGGATACACTCACGTCAAGATAAGGCGTCATGCCCATACTCCACGCAACAAGGAGTACTGACTGTAGGTGTGTCACAAGAAAAACGCGACCGAGTGAATGCATTCGTCCATACGCAAAACTACGCAATCACGCGAACAGGCTCCGCAAACTCACGATCTCCCACACGCCTGCCAGACCAATAATCAGGCATCTTTCGGCGCCCGCCGACTCAGCACTTCAACACATGTGTTTACCGGTATGAACATGCTCTTCCATCCACCCAGCAATGATTTTTTCAAAGCCGATGGAATTGGAGCTCTTGATCAACACCGTGTCGCCATCCTGTAGCCAGGCATCCAGTTCGGCCTTCAACTCCGCTGCCGAAGCGAACCATTTTCCCTTGATGCCCGCCCGGGCCATTTCAGGCTCCAGTGTGCGCCACAAGTCGTGCATTAGTTCGCCGCATAGCAACAGGCGGTCGGGGCAGGTCTGAAGCACCGGATCTTTCAATGCGACATGGTAATCCGCGGCGTTTTCACCAAGCTCCAGCATGTCTCCCAACACCACGACCCTGTGCGCGGGAAGTGTGTCCGACTGCTCCAACGCCGCCAAAGCAGCCGTCATGGAGAGTGGGTTGGCATTGTATGCCTGGTCAATGACGGAGATATGCCGGTCGCCAAGCCGCAGCGACAAGACCTGCCCCCGGCCTTTGATGGGTGCGAAAGCCTCCAGGTTCGGCAATGCTGTCCATGATCGGGCTGCAGGGTTACGTTGCCGCCTCGCTCCGTCACGATTTCCACACCGGCAGGTATGCGCATGCCCTCACGAATAGCATTCAGGGATCCGTCTTCATTACGAATCCATGCCTGCCCCTTCAATTGGGTAACCACTGCCACATCCAATACCATCGTCCTTCGCTCCCGGAATGCTTGCACAGCATCTTCCGCCCTGGATTCCAAACAATCCAAGGGAAAACCCTTAATCACTTATTGGAGTATAAAACCGCCCGGCAGCCCCGGGCATTGTCCGTGACGCCAGGTTGTCTGAAATTAATGAAAATATGTCAAATTCAACAAAAAACCACAATTCTTATTGAAAAATGCGGCAAAAACCAACCGCTCAAACAGTGCTCCGAATGCCCGGGAAGCACAGCCGGGTCGTGCTCGCCAGCCTCTGTTGCACCGCGTGCATCAGCGAATTCCATGCACCTTCAGGGCAAGCAGCAAACGATCCGTCACGCCGAGCTTGTCGAATACGGCGGACAAATGCGCACGCACGGTGCGCTCGGTGATGCCGAGCATATCGGCAATGGCCTGGTTGGAATCTCCCATGGCGGCGCGCTGCGCCACCTCCACCTCGCGCTGCGTCAGGCCGTTGGCCCAATCGGTGGACGTCCGGTGCGACAGGCGGCTGTCGATTTCCCGCAGCAGCCGGGTTACCAGCGTGCGCCCCATCCAGATATCGCCCGCCGAGACATGCGTCAATATGCGGCCAAGCGCCTCGGCCGGCGCATAGGCGTGCGCATAGCCGCTGGCGCCCAGGCTCAGCGCCTGCTTGCCTTCCTCATCCGAAGGACTGGTGCTGGCCACCAGCAGCCGCACGTCCTTCAGCAAAGGCTGCCAGGTCTGGCTATCGCCCCAGCCGGGCAGGTCCGGCAAACCGGAATCCAGCACGGCCAGCCTGCGGCCCTGGTGCTGCCAGCGCTTCAGGTCGTCCAGCGTGCGTCCGCGCACTGCCGTCCACTGGCCGGCATCGAGCTGCTCCCAATGCTGCCAGAGCAAGTCGTCATGCGTGACGAGCAATACATGAACTGCCTGAGCCGTCATATCTCTTACCTCGATCCTCTACCGCTCTGTCAACGCATTCGTCTTGGCGCGCAGCACCGGCTTTAGCAGGTAATGCAGCAGCGTGCGCTTGCCTGTCAGGATATGCACTTCCGCCACCATGCCCGGGATGATGGGCTGCTTGTCGCTGCCCACGTAGGCGCGCTCGGTACGAACCTTGACGATATAGAACGAATTGCCTTTCTCATCGGTGATCGTATCCACGCCGATCTGTTCCACTTTGCCTTCCAGGCCGCCATAAATGGCGAAGTCGTAGGCCGTGAACTTGACCTCCGCCTTCTGGTCCGGATGCAGGAAGCCGATATCGCGCGGACTGATCTGCACTTCCAGCAGCAATGTGTCGTCGCTGGGTACGATGTCCAGGATGTCCTTGCCGGGCTGCACGACGCCGCCCACGGTATTGGCCATCAGGGTCTTGATGGTGCCGCGCACCGGCGAGCGTACTTCCGCCAGGCGGACGCGGTCCACCAGGGCCAGTTGGCCCTGCTCAAGCGTGGCCAGCCTTGCGCGAGTCTCCGACAGCTCCACGCGCGCCTGGTTGCGCACATTGAGCTCGGCCTCCTGGATCTTGTTCTCGGCCTCCTGGATGGCGGAGCGGATACGGTCGATCTGCGCTCCGGCCGCCTTGGCCTCGCCGCAATAGCGCGCCACGTCGCGCTGCAGGCGCAGCAGGTCGACTTCGGATACGGCGCCGCTGGCCAGCAGCGGGCGGGTCACCTTCAGTTCCCGGGAGGTCAGGCCGCAGCTGGATGCCGCCTGGTCGCGGTTGGCTTCGGTTTCGCGCAGCTCCTGCTGGCGCTGGTTGTACTGGTCACGCGCAATGCTCAAGGTCGCCGACAATTCCTGCGTGCGCGCCTCCCAGACGCGGCGCTCCATCTCGATGATGTGCGGCGCTTCCGCCAGTACGTCTTCAGGCGCCTGAAAGGTTTCCCCACTGGCCAGCGCCTCCAGCCGCGCAGCCTTGGCTTTCAGCGACAGCATCTCGACGCGGTTCTCGCCCAGCGAAGAGGAATAGCGCGTGGGATCGATGCGCAGCAACACCTGTCCGGTCTCCACATGCTCGCCGGCCCTGATCAGGATTTCTTCCACGATGCCGCCATCCAGGCTTTGCACCACCTGGACCTGGCGCGAAGGCACGACCTTGCCCTGGCCGCGCACGACCTCGTCGATCTCGCCGCGCGAGGCCCAGAACAGCAGCGACGCTACCACCAGCAGCGAGATCCACAGCAGCAGCCGCGACCCGCGCGCCTGCTGCTGCGATACGGCCCAGTTGGCGTCCGCCTCGAAGTCGTCCCTCGTGGGCTTCTTGCCGCCCGATCCGCCGAACAGCGCCGATGGCGCCGCCGGTAGCAGCATGGCCAGGAGACGGGCGATATGTCCGGTACGGAAGATGCCGCTCATGCCGCGCGCCCTCCCGAACGCCCGATGCGTCCGTGGCGCAAGGCGTCGATCACCTGCTCCTTGGGTCCGTCGGCCATGATCCGGCCCTGGTCGATGACGATCAGGCGATCCACCAGTTCCAGCAGGGCCGTGCGGTGGGTCACCAGGATCATGGTCTTGCCCGCGCCCGCATCCTTCAGGCGCGCCTTCAGCGCAGACTCGCTCTGGTTGTCCATATTGCTGCTGGGCTCATCCAGCAGCAATATGGGAGGATCGTTGATCAGCGCGCGGGCGACTGCGATGGACTGGCGCTGCCCGCCGGACAGCGAATCGCCGCGCTCGCCGATGGACATGCTGTAGCCGTCCGGATGCTGAGCCGCGAACTCGTCCACCCCGGCAACCTTGGCGGCATAGAGCATGTCGCCGTCGTCGGCGAACGGCGCGCCGATGATCAGGTTGTGCTTCAGCGTGCCGTAGAACAGGACGGGATCCTGCGGCACGTAGCCGACGGCGCGGCGCAGGTCGGCGGGATCGATCTGCGCGATGTCGATGCCGTCGATCAGCACCTTGCCCTGGGTTGGCGCATACAGGCCCAGCACCAGTTTTTCCAGCGTGGTCTTGCCGGAGCCGATGCGGCCGATGATGCCGACCTTTTCCCCGGCCCTCAGTTTGAAGCTGATGTCGTTCAGCGAGGACTGGCTGCTTCCCGGATAGCTGAAGCTGACATTGCGGAATTCGATGCCGCCCTGCAATGTAGGGCGCGGCACGAATGTCTTTTCCGTCGGATGCTCGACCGGCATCTTCATATAGTTGTCGATCGAGTCCAGCGAAGTGCGGGCGTTCTGGTATTGCATCATCAGGCCGGCGACCTGGCCCAGAGGCGCCAGGCAGCGGCCGGCGATCATGGACGACGCAATGATGCCGCCCAGCGACAGCGCAGCGTCCTGGATGAGATACGTGCCGATCACGATGACGCTGATGGTGACGAGTTGCTGCGCCGTCTGGACGAAGCCCACCGTCGCGGAGGAAATGAACTTGATCTTGCCGCCCAGGTACGCCAGGTATTGCGTGGCGCGTTCCCAGTTGCGCTGCGTCGTGCCCTGCGCATTCAGGGACTTCAGCGTCTCCAGCCCGGTCAGGGATTCGACCAGGACGGCATTGCGCTGCGAACTGGCCTGGAACGAGGCCAGTGTCAGGCTTTCCATCTTGGCCTGCGCGAAGAACGACACGACCAGCACCACGACGATGGCCACGACCGGGGGAATCAGCATGTAGGGCGAGATCCAGCCCAGCACGGCCAGGAACACCAGGATGAACGGCAGATCGACCAGCGTGGTCAGGCTGGCCGAGGCGATGAAGTCGCGCACGGACTCGAACGAGCGCAGGTTGGCGGCAAACGATCCGACGGAGGCAGGCTTGCTTTCCATGCGCAGATCGAGCACCTGCTCCATGATCTGGCCAGACAGTTTGACATCCACCTTCTTGCTGGCGGTATCGACCACATAAGCGCGCACGGTGGTCAGCACCCAGTTGAACACCGTGGTCAATCCAATGCCTATGGTCAGTACCCAAAGGGTTTCGACGGCATTGTTGGGGACGACGCGATCATACACGTTCATGGTGAACAGCGGCATGACCAGGGCGAACAGGTTGATCAGAAGCGCCGCCACTACCGCATCGCGGTACAAGCGCCAGTTCTCGAGCACCACAGCCCAGAACCAGTGCGAGCTGCGCGCTTTGCGCCCTTCTTTCGCGCGCGCTTCGTAACGGAACTGCGGACGCACGAAGCAAGCCATGCCGGTATATTCGGCCAGCAGATCCCGGGTCCGGACTTCGATGGGGCTGCCGGCCTCCGGGTATTGCACCATGCAGGTCTCGTCGCGCACCTCCAGCAGCAGGCAGGCGCGCCCGCCGTGCAGGATGAGGATAGCGGGCAGCAGCCCTTCGGGAATGCCGTCGATATCGCGGCGCACGATGCGCGTGGTGAATTGCGCGCGCGCCGCGGCGCGCGACAGCAGCGACGGCGTCAGCCTGTGGTCGACCAGCGGCAGGCCGCCCGACAGCGCCTGCGCCGTATAGGGCGTGCCGTGCAGCCGAGTCAGCTCGACCAGGCAATTCAACAATGGATCGTCGTGCGCGGAATGCGGAGGGATCCGCCACTCGGGGGACGGGGGCATTGCGGACGATGCATCATCCAGGGAAACCACAGCGCCCGGGGCCTTTCCAGCCCTGGTTTCGCCAGGCGAGACACCTTCCGGCGCCTCCTGGCCAGGCTGCTCCGCAGCCTGCGGGATTTCCGTATTTCGTTCAGATGATGCTGTTTTCGTCATCGTCAATCAGGTCGAGCGAGTCGCGCATGCGTTGTCGAACGCGCTTGCGCTGGTTAAGTTTTTCCAGGGCTTCCGGCGGAAGGTCGGTCAGGCGTATGACGCCATTGGCAAGCAGAACCTCGATCAAGTCCTCCAGCACCCGAATGAATGAAATATCCAGTTCTGAAAGCGATTCTCGAACTTCCGCCGCCTTGTTGCTGCCCTGACCTTGCTGTGCCATAACCCCTCCGGTGTAAATAATTGAAACCGGAATGAACTATAACCGGGATCAGTTGCGGTTTGCCGGGCTGCCCGTGCGAACCACCGGCGGACGCATGCCATCGCGGTACTCCACCGTGATCGGCGTCAGGTTGCTGGTGTCCGGCAGAGGCGCCACGCAGGCCTTCAGGCTTTCGTCGGGCAGCAGGAAGTCGCTGGTCTCCTGGAATTCCTGGGTATGCGGCTGTGCGATGCCCAGCACGGGAAGCACGCGGTTCGACAGCGCCAGCCAGCGGTATTCGGCCTTCTTCAGGTCGTAAATGCCATTGAGCAGGGCGCGGCGGGAGTCGAACAGCTCGTTTTCCGTATCCAGCAGGTCGAGCAGCGAACGCTGGCCGATCTGGAACTGCTGCTGGTAGGCGGTGCGGACCTTGGACGTGGCCAGCTCATGCTCCTGCAGGAACGGCAGTTGATGGCGCAGGCGCATGACGTTGTTCCAGGCCACGGCCAGCTCCTGCTGCACGTTGCGGCAGGTGTAGTCGCGCACATCGCGAGCCGCATACATCTGGGCGGACGTCTGGCGCACGCGGGCCGCATCGGCGCCACCGCGGTACAGGTTGTAGGACATGACCAGTTGAACGCGCGAGCTCTGGATGTCGCGGTTGGAGCGGCCCGGGAGTTCGCGGTCGGTGCCGGTGGAGGCGCGGAATTCCAGCGTAGGAGAATACAGCGTGCCGGTTGCCGCTTCCTTGCCCTTTTCGGCGGCATGCACCAGTGCCTGCTTGGACAGCAGCGACGGATTCACGCGTACCGACTCCAGGAAGTTCTCCGGCGCTTGGGGAAGCTGATTCGCAACATCGGGCACATCGGCCAGGACGGGTGCCGGTAGCTCGCCCACGAGACGGCGGTAGCGCTGTGTCACGTCGTTCAGGTTGTTGCTTTCGGTCATCAGGTTGGTCTGGGCCAGCGCCAGGCGGCCATAGGCCTGCTCTAGGTCGACGCCACGGCCTACGCCGGACTCCTGGCGCTCGCGCAGGTGGCCCAGCGTGTTTTCGTGCATCCTGAAGTTGTCGCGCGCGAGTACTTCCATTTCGCGATAGCGCTGCACATCGATGTAGGCGTTGACGGCTTCATTGGCCAGCGCATCGGTCGTGGCCAGCAATTCGAAGTAGCCGGACAGCTTCTCGAAGCCCAACTGGCGGTACGTGTTGTATGTGGTGAAGCCATCGAACAGCAGTTGGCGCAGTTCGAGACTGTAGCCGTGCCGGCCCCAGTCGTAGGAGGGTGAATCGGGCACGCGGCTGCGCCACTCGCGACCGACCCAGCCCTGCGCGCTCACTTGTGGCAGCATGCCGCCGCGCACGACTTTCTGGCCTTCCAGCGACGACTGGAAATCATGGAAGCGCGCCCGGATTTCCGGATGCGTGAGGATTGCCTGCTCGACAACCTTCTCCAGAGTCTGGCTACCCTGTTGCTGCGACCAGGCCGTGGTGCTCATGATGACAGCACTGGCGATGGCTGCCAATTTGAATGAACGCTTCAAGGACATGGTGGACCTCCCAAATCGGACTGTTTTCCGTATATCAAGAAAACCAAATTGCATTTATTTACAAAGATGGGCATGTGTGGCAGAAAAAACCCGGGCATGCGCCGCCGGACGGGCGCACGAATACCTACTCTCGGGTATCCCGACAGCCAATCATTGTCACAAGTGTTAGTGATTGCATACGGCTTTCTCGCCGATCGGCAAGGCGGAGCTACGGGCTTCCGGCCCGTATTCTTGGAGCATAACCTTGCGTCTTGAGCAGATTGCTTTCCGAATCCTTTTGAATTTCAGTCGGGAAGTTATCAATCTGTGACGAATTATATGGGTTTACCCAGTAAATGCACACATTTTGGCAACAAAAAACAATAAAGAAATGTCAATATGAAAATTTGTATCAAAACAAGGCTATATCAGCGCAGCATAACCCCTTGAAAAGCATGGATATCCGGATTTCATCCTAGGCCTTCCGCTTACCGTGCATCAGGGTCAATACCAGTTCCCTAAAACATACAGCCCATCTAAATTCAAACAAACGTTTGATCTAAAATACAGGTTGCCTATGAACACTTCTCGCGCAGCGCTGACATCCACGGCAATCCTCGATGCCGCCGAACGCCTGTTCGCCCGTCAGGGGCACGACAAGACATCGATGCGCCAGATCACAGCCGAGGCAGACGTCAACCTGGCTTCCATCAACTACCACTTCGGCTCCAAAGAGCAACTGATACAGGCAGTATTCAAGCGACGCATCTCCATCCTGAATGAAGAACGCCTGCGTATGCTGGACGCGCTGGAGGCCCAGGCCGGCGGCCGGCCGCTGAAACCCTCCCAGGTGGTCGAGGCGTTTTTCAGCCCCCTGGTGCGCCACGCTTACGACGACAGCGGAAGCAAGCCGTTCACGCCGCTGATCGAGCACAGCCGCTTCGACCAGAACGGCTTCATCGGCACCCTGTTCACGAAAGAGCACATCGGCGTGGTCACGCGCTTTCGCCGGGCATTCCAGAAGGCATTGCCCGATGTTCCGCTGGAAGACATCCTGTGGCGCTTCAACTTCATGCTCGGCGCCACGTCCTACGCCATCATGGGCATGGATGCCCTGCGTACCGCCGTCGGGCTCGCGCCTCAGCCCGACGAAGAGAAGCCCGGCGTCGAAGAAGTACTGCAACGGCTGATGAGCTTTCTGCTCGGCGGCCTGCGGGCGCCATTGCCCGAACGGCAGGCGCAGCCCTGCGCGGCGGCTCCGCTGGAAGCATCGCCGGCTTCCCTCCAGTCCAATACCGAGGGGGTCCTATGAGTTCATTCCTGCTGATCCTGCTGTTTCTCATCATCGTCGCCGCGCTGGCGCTGGCTGTGGCGCCGTTGCGCCAGCACCTGCTGTCCCGGCCCCTGCTCGGCGTGTTCCGCCGCATACTGCCGCAGATGTCCGACACGGAGCGCGACGCCCTGGAAGCCGGTACCGTATGGTGGGAAGGCGATCTGTTCAGCGGCAATCCCGACTGGACGAAACTGCACGCCTATCCCAAGCCGACGCTGACGGAAGAAGAACAGGCCTTCCTGGACAATGAGGTAAACACCGTCTGCGGCATGGTCAACGACTGGCGCATCACCACGCAAGACTACGATCTGCCGCCGGAGGCCTGGCAATACCTGAAGGACCATCGCTTCTTCGGCATGATCATTCCCAAGGCATACGGCGGGCGCGGGTTTTCCGCGCTGGCGCACTCCGAAGTCGTGACGCGGCTGTCGACCCGCAGTTCCGCGCTCTCCGTGACCGTCATGGTGCCGAACTCGCTGGGGCCGGCGGAACTGTTGCTGCACTACGGCACGCAGGAGCAGAAGGACCACTACCTGCCGCGCCTGGCGACCGGCCAGGAAATTCCCGCCTTCGCGCTGACCAGTCCCTGGGCCGGATCCGACGCCGCCGCCATCCCCGACAGCGGCATCGTCTGCAAGGGCATGTGGAACGGCGAAGAGGTCCTGGGCATGCGCGTCACCTGGGACAAGCGCTACATCACGCTGGGGCCGGTATGCACGCTGCTGGGACTGGCATTCCGCCTGTATGATCCCGATGGGCTGCTGGGTCCCGTCAAGGACATCGGCATCACCTGCGCGCTAGTGCCTTCCGACCACCCAGGCGTGGAAACCGGGCGCCGGCACTATCCGCTGCATGCCATGTTCATGAACGGCCCCACGCGCGGCCGTGACGTATTCATGCCGCTGGACTTCATCATCGGCGGCCCGCAAATGGCGGGGCAGGGCTGGCGCATGCTGATGGAGTGCCTGGCGGCGGGCCGGTCGATTTCCCTGCCGTCTTCCTATACCGGCATGGCCCAGCTCACCGCCCGCACCGTCGGCGCCTATTCGCTGATCCGCAACCAGTTCCGCCTGCCCATCGGCAAGTTCGAAGGCGTGGAGGAAGCGCTTGCGCGCATCGGCGGAAATACCTACCTGATCGACGCCGCCCGCACCATGACGGCAGGCGGCGTCGACCTGGGGGAAAAACCATCCGTCGTCTCCGCCATCGTCAAATACCATTTGACGGAGCGCGGGCGGCAGGTGGTCAACGACGGCATGGACATCATCGGCGGCAAGGGCATCTGCCTGGGTCCGTCGAATTTCCTGGGTTCCGCCTACCAGCAGATTCCCGTCGGCATCACGGTGGAAGGCGCGAACATCCTGACCCGCAGCCTGATCCTGTTCGGCCAGGGCGCCATCCGCTGCCATCCCTACGTCCTGAAAGAGATGCGCGCCGCGCACGATACTGACCGCGAGCGCGCCCTTCAGGATTTCGACCGCGCCTTCTGGGGGCATGTCCGGTTCACGCTGCGCAATACATTGCGCAGCATCGGGCATAGCCTGAGCGCAGCCCGCTTCGCCAGGACCGATGCGCTGGTCGCAGACGAAATGCTGCCCTACTATCGCCAGCTGAGCCGTTTTTCGGCTGCCTTCGCCATGTTGGCCGATACATCTATGCTGGTCCTGGGCGGGTCGCTGAAAATGCGCGAGCGCCTGTCGGCCAGGCTGGGAGACTGCCTGTCGCAGATGTACCTGGTCTCGGCCACGCTGAAGCGCTTCGAGGACGACGGGCGCCAGGCGGACGACGCGCCGCTGGCACACTGGGCGATACAGGACGCCTTGTATCGCCTGCAGCAGGCGTTCGAAGGCGTCATTGCCAACTTTCCCAACCGCTTCATCGCGGCGCTGCTGCGCTTGGCCATCTTTCCGTGGGGCCGGCCATTTCGCGAACCTTCCGACAAGCTGGGCAAGAGCGTGGCCCGCGCCCTGATGAAGCCGGGCGCCGCCCGCGACCGCCTCACGCACAGCGTCCACGCTCCCGTCAGCGACACCGAGCCGACAGGCGCCATCGAGGCTGCCCTGGCGGCAAGCCTGGCCGCCGCCCCCATCGATGCCAAGATCCGGACCTTCGAAAAAAGCGGTCGGCTGGCGGACAATCCGCAGGCCAATGTGCGTGATATTACCCATGCCGCCCATATGGAAGGCGGCATCGACGACCAGGAATACGCTATCGTAAAACACCGCGATATGTTGCGCGACCGCGTGATTGCCGTGGATGACTTCCCCTTCCACCTGTTCGGCAGCCGCGCCTCGGCGCCCGCCGAACGAGACGACGCTGCCTGAGGATGTACACCATGCCATTCGAACCCGTTTACATCGTGGATGGCGCCCGCACCCCGTTCCTGAAGGCGCGCGGCGCTCCCGGACCGCTATCCGCCTCCGACCTCGCCGTGCAGACCGGCCGCGAACTACTGCTGCGCCAGCCGTTCTTCCCGCAGGACCTGGACGAGGTCATCGTCGGCTGCGCCGCACCCTCGCCCGACGAAACCAATATCGGCCGCGTCGTATCACTGCGGCTGGGCTGCGGCCACAAGGTGCCCGGCTGGACCGTGATGCGCAACTGCGCTTCCGGCATGCAGGCGCTGGACTCCGCCATCATGGGCATACAGACCGGCCGCTGCGATCTGGCGCTGGCCGGCGGCGCGGACGCGCTGTCGCGCGCCCCCGTCCTGATGTCGGATGACATGGTGCGCTGGCTTGCCGCTTTCAACGGCGCCAAGTCGCTGCCTCAAAAGCTCAAGACCCTGGGCGGGCTGCGCCCCGTCTTTCTGAAACCCGTCATCGGCCTGCTGAAAGGGCTGACCGATCCCGTGACCGGCCTGAGCATGGGACAGACGGCGGAGAACCTGGCTTATCAGTTCGGCATCGACCGGCAGGCCATGGACACCTATGCCGCCCAAAGCCACGCCCGGGCGCTGGCCGCGCAGCAGGCCGGACGCCTGCGTGAAATCACTCCGGTCGCGGACGACAGCGGCAGGCTGTACGAACAGGACGACGGCGTGCGCAACGACTCCACGCCCGAGCGTCTGGCAAAGCTCAAGCCCGTCTTTGACAAGCCCTGGGGCAACGTGACGGCAGGCAACAGCTCCCAGGTGACGGATGGCGCGGCATTGCTCCTGCTGGCATCGGAGCAGGCCGTGCGGCGCTGGAATCTGCAGCCCCTGGGCCGCATCGCCGACGCGCAATGGGCCGGGCTGGATCCGGCCAGCATGGGTCTCGGGCCCGTGCATGCCGCCACCCCCATCCTGCAGCGCCACGGCCTGGGCCTGAACGACCTAGACCTGTGGGAAATCAACGAAGCCTTCGCCGCCCAGGTCCTGGCCTGCCAGGCTGCCTGGAACGACGAAGACTACTGCCAGGCCAATTTCGGACGATCTTCTTTTGGACGAATCGATAGCGAGCGACTAAATGTGGACGGCGGCGCCATTGCGCTGGGACACCCGGTCGGCGCGTCCGGCGCGCGCATCGTGCTGCACCTGCTGCATGCGCTGCGCGAGCGCAACCTGAAACGCGGCATCGCCGCCATCTGCATCGGCGGCGGGCAAGGCGGCGCCATGCTGATTGAAACCTGCGAACCCAAGGCATGACTATGGCAAGCACAATCGACGCGCTCAATCTGCGCCATTTCCACTGCAGCATCGATACCGGCCGCATTGCCTGGCTGGGCATCGACTGCGCGGACAGCTCCGTCAACCGCTTGTCCGCCGATGTAATGGCGGAGCTCGGCAAGGTGCTGGATCATTTCGCCCTGAAGCCGCCCGCGGGACTCGTGATCCATTCCCGCAAAAGCGCCGGCTTCATTGCTGGCGCCGACATCAGCGAATTCTCGTCTCTGGACTCCGCCGAGCATGCGCGCAGCATCGTGTCGCGTGGCTGGAGCATGTTCGACCGCCTGGCCAGCGTATCCTACCCGACCCTGGCCCTGATCCGCGGCCACTGCCTGGGCGGCGGCCTGGAGCTGGCCCTGGCCTGCCGCTATCGGCTGGTGGTGGATGACCCCGCGACTTCGCTGGCGCTGCCCGAAGTCATGCTGGGCATCTTCCCCGGCTGGGGCGGCATGCACCGCCTGCCCAGGATGATCGGCCCCGTGGCGGCGCTGGACATGATGCTGACCGGCCGTCCGGTGGACGCCCGCAAGGCTTATCGCATCGGCCTGGCGGACGGCATCGTCGCCCCTCGGCTGATGGAGCGTGCAGCGGCGCAGATGGTACTGTCCGGCAGACCCCGCCGCAGGCCTGGCCCTGTCCAGAGCCTGATGAACCACCCGTCAGTGCGCCCCCTGCTGGCCAAACAGGCGCTGAAGAAACTGCAACAGAAAGACCCGCAAGGCCATTATCCCGCACCCCGCGCCATCCTGGACATCTGGGCCCGCTACAACGGCAATGCGCTCAGAACCCCCGAACGCATCAACAGCATCCTGCAGTCCGATACGGCCCGCAACCTGGTGCGCGTCTTCCACCTGCAGGAGCGCCTGAAAGCCTTCGGCAAGGCGGGCAAGGGTCATGCGCCGGTTGCGCACGTGCACGTCGTCGGCGCAGGCGTCATGGGAGGCGACATCGCCGCATGGTGCGCCCTGAAAGGCATGACGGTCACGCTGCAGGACCAGGATCGCGAGCGCATCGCCGCCGCGCAAGGCCGGGCGTACGCATTGTTCACCCGCAAGCTGAAGGACAAGCGCCAGGCGCGCGCGGCATCGGACCG
The DNA here is from genome assembly GCF_004342005.1 of Paracandidimonas soli. Taxonomy (GTDB): domain Bacteria; phylum Pseudomonadota; class Gammaproteobacteria; order Burkholderiales; family Burkholderiaceae_B; genus Paracandidimonas; species Paracandidimonas soli. The sequence goes on along the minus strand of NZ_SMBX01000010.1, from coordinate 25,932 downwards.
CCTGATCCCCGACATGCAGGGCCACGGTATCCCGCACGCCAACGTCGTGATCGAGGCCATCAGCGAAAACCTGCAGGCCAAGCAAGGCTTGTACCAGGCGATCGAGCCGCAGCTCAGGCCGGACGCGATCCTTGCCACCAATACTTCCAGCCTGTCGCTGGAAGAGCTGCGCACAGGCCTGTCCCGGCCCGAACGCCTGGTCGGTATCCATTTCTTCAATCCCGTGGCCAGGATGCCGCTGGTGGAGGTCGTGGAAACGGCGCAGACCGATCCTGCGGCCATCCGGCTCGCCCACGCCTTCGTCGGGCAGATCGGCAAACTGCCCCTGCCCGTGCAAAGCACGCCGGGCTTCCTGGTCAATGCGGTGCTGGCGCCATACATGCTGGAAGCCATGCGCTGCCTGGACCAGGGGACCAGACCCGAAACCATTGATGCCGCAATGACGGCCTTCGGCATGCCGATGGGGCCGATCGAGCTGATTGATACTGTCGGACTCGACATCGCGCGCGATGCAGGCCGGCAACTGACCGGCAATGCCTCCATGCCCAACTGCCTGGAAACCAGGCTGTCGCGCGGCGACCTGGGCCGCAAGACCGGGCGCGGCTTCTATGTCTGGAAGAACGGCAAGCCCGTCAAGCAGCAGCCTGACCCCATCCCTCCCCGACTGACCGAGCGCCTGATCGAGCCGCTGGTCGTCACGACGCGCAGGCAGCTGGATGCCGGTGTCGTCGCCGACGCCGACCTGGCCGATGCAGGCATCATCTTCGGCACCGGCTTCGCTCCGTTCACCGGCGGGCCGCTGCATTACATGGACACGCAAAACAGCACGCGGCATGCTCCCGCTGCCGCCCCCACCGCAGAGGAGGCTACATCATGACGACACGCAGCACCTTTGTTTTGCGCGCGATTCCTGCCCTGCTCGTCGGACTAGGCAGCGCCGCCGCGCAAGCCGCCGGGTTCCAGTTGCTGGAGCAGAACGCCAGCGGCATCGGCAACGCCTACGCCGGATCCGCCGCCATCGCAGAAAACGCCAGCACCATCTACTTCAACCCGGCCGGCATGACCCTGCTGCCAGGCCTGAACGTATCAGGCGGCCTATCGCTGATCCGGCCGTCGTTCAAGTTCTCCGACTCGGGTTCGACCGCCGCCACACGCCCCGTCTCCGGCCTGCCCGCCAGTCCGGGAAATCTCAACGGCGGAGACGCGGGCTCCTGGGCCGCCGTGCCCAACGCCTATCTATCGTGGCAGGTCAACGAGCGATGGTTCCTGGGCCTGGGCATCGGCGCCCCGTTCGGCCTGGCGACGGAATACGGCGACGACTGGATCGGACGCTACCACTCGAAGAAGTTCTCCATCGAAACCATCAACATCAACCCATCCGTCGCCTTCAAGGTCAATGACCGCCTGTCCATCGGCGCCGGCCTGAACTGGCAGCACATCAAGGCCGACTACCGGCGGGCCGTTCCGCACCCCATGCCCGGCCAGACCGACATGGAAGCCAAGGTGAAGATGTCGGGCGACGCCTGGGGCTGGAACCTGGGCCTGATGTACCAGTTGACGGACGATACCCGCGTCGGCCTGTCCTACCGCTCGCGCATCAAGCACAAGCCCGACGGCGACCTCGCCATCCGGAACGACGGCGCGACGATACCCGGCCTGCTGCCCGCCATGCAGGTCAGCGACGCCAATGCCTCCGTCTCGCTGCCCGATACGGCGATCCTCAGCGTGGTGCACAACCTGAACAGCCGCTGGACCCTGCTGGGCGACCTGTCGTGGACGGGCTGGAGCTCCATCCCCAAGCTCGACATCGAAAGCAATGGCGCGGTCGCCGACACGCTGAAGCTGAAATTCCGCGATACCTGGCGCGTCGCCCTGGGTGCAAACTACCACGTCAACGACAAATGGACGATCAAGACGGGGATCGCCTACGACCAGTCTCCGGTCGACGACGACAATCTTCGCCCCACCTCCCTGCCCGACAACAACCGGACCTGGCTGTCGCTGGGCGCGCAGTACCGCTTCGACAGCAACACTGTCGTCGACGTGGGCTATACCCGCCTGTTCACCAGTTCGACCGGCATCAATAACGACAGTGCACCGGAAAAAGGCGTGGTGCGGGGCAGCTACAAATCGAACGTGAATCTGTTCGGAATCCAGGTTTCCCACCGCTTCTGATCATGTGGCTGCCGGCGGGCGCGGGCGTCGTCCGCCGGCAGCCATTCAGCCTCATCGGATCCCCGTATCCCTCTTTCCTGTACCGTCGGCGGGTTCCGGAGTGATACCATCCTATCCATATCAGTAAAAAAGGCCCCCACGCTGCGCCTTCGGCTTGCTGCCCCCAAGGGGGGCGCTTTTTACCTTGGGGCGGCCCAGCGGTAAAAAAAGCCTGGCATGTCGCCCTCCCGATCACGGCGGGCCGGCTTGCGCAAAGATCATACGAGGCGGCCGGCGCATTATCGGAGACTTCATCATGGAACGCATCTGGCTCAAGAACTATCCGCAAGGCATTCCGGCCGACATTACCGATCAGCTCGACCAGCACGCTTCCCTGGCCGCCATGCTGGACTACAGCCTGAAACGCTACGCCGGCAATACCGCCTACACCAGCATGGGCGCCCGCATCACCTATGCCGAGCTCGACCGCAAGTCGCAGCAGTTCGCCGCATGGCTGCAATCCATCGGCATCAGGAAGGGCGATCGCGTGGCCCTGATGATGCCCAACCTGCTCCAGTATCCCATCTGCCTGTTCGGCGCACTGCGCGCCGGCGCCATCGTCGTCAACACGAACCCTTTATATACGCCCAGCGAGCTGCGCCACCAGTTGAAGGACTCCGGCGCCAGGGTCATAGTCATCGCCGAGAATTTCGCGCACACGTTGCAGGAGGCGCTGCCGGACACCGACGTGGAAACCATCGTCGTGACCTCGGTCGGCGAGCTGCTGGGCGCGGTCAAGGGGGCCATCGTCGACCTGGTGGTCAGACATGTGAAAAAGCTCGTGCCCGCCTGGTCGCTGCCCGGCTCGCTGCGGCTGGGCCAGGCGCTGCAGGAAGGCGGCAAGGCCGGCTTCTCCAAGCCCGAGCTCACCCATGACGATATCGCATTCCTCCAGTACACCGGCGGCACGACAGGCGTGGCCAAGGGCGCCATGCTGACGCACGGCAATATGGTGGCCAACGTGCTGCAGGCCCACGCCTGGATCGCGCCATATGTGCAGCCGGAAAAGGAATGCATCATCACGGCGCTGCCGCTCTATCATATCTTCGCGCTGACGGCGAACTGCCTGACGTTCATGTACATCGGCGCCAGCAACCTGCTGATACTGAATCCCCGCGACATACCCGCATTCATCAAATCGCTGCGCGGCACGCGCTTCACTGCCCTGACCGGCGTCAACACCCTGTTCAATGCGCTGCTGAACCATCCCGATTTCGCCAAGGTGGATTTCTCCAGCCTGCACCTGGCCCTTGGCGGAGGCATGGCGGTGCAGGAGGCGGTGGCGATGCGCTGGCTGAAGGCCACGGGCGTCCCCATTGCGCAGGCCTACGGCCTGACGGAAACATCACCCGCCGTCACCATCAACCCACTCGACGTCAAGGAGTTCACGGGTTCCATCGGCCTGCCCGTCTCCTCCACCGAAATCGCCATCCGCGATGCCGACGGCAAGGACGTGCCGCAGGGTGAAAATGGCGAAATCTGCGTCAGGGGGCCGCAAGTGACGCCGGGCTACTGGAACAATCCGGACGAAACCCAAAAGGCGTTTCATCCCGACGGCTTCCTGATGACAGGCGACATCGGCTATGTGGACGACCGTGGCTACGTCTACATCCTCGACCGCAAGAAGGACACCATCATCGTATCGGGCTTCAACGTCTATCCGAACGAAGTGGAGGCCGCCGCCATCCAGCACCCGGATGTGCTGGAAGCCGCCGCCGTCGGCGTGCCGGACGAGCACTCCGGAGAAGCCGTCAAGCTGTTTGTCATCCGCAAGAACGACAGGTTGACGGAAGATGCGCTGATCCAGCACTGCCGCAAGCTGCTGACGGGCTACAAGCGTCCGAAGTACGTGGAGTTCCGCAGCGACCTGCCCCGCACCAACGTAGGCAAGATCCTGCGCCGCGAACTGCGCGACGCGAACAAGGGTCCGTCCTCGCGGAAGGTGTAGCAAATTCTCTCCGGTCCGTCAGACCCCGACTGCCTTAGTGATAATCGATCCGCAGATTGGCATAGACGACACGGCCAGGGCTGGAGTAGGTCGCGTTGTAGCCGCGGTAATCCCTGTTGAACAGATTCTCTGCGCCGACGTTGATCGACACATGCTTCCAGGCTGGCGGCGTAATCGAGAACCTCAGGTTCGTGACGGCATAGCCCGGGTTTTCGTTTTCGCCCTTGGAATCGTAGTAGCTGCTGCTGCGGTACTCCACCTCGGGGATGACGGTCAGCCAATTCGTTGTCCGCCACTGAGCATAGACCATGCCCAGGTGACTGGGGCGGCTGGTGAACTTCAGGTCGCGGTCTTCCTTGTTGCGCATGTGCAGGTAGGCATAGTTCACGCCAAGCAACAGGCGCGGCGATGCGCTGTACTGCAGGCCCAGGTCCACACCCTTGCGTTCCGTGATGCCTGAGATGTTCTCGTACTGGCGCACGGCAAAGCCCGGATAGGTATCGAAGTCATAGTCCGAACGCTGGAATGTATTCTTGGAGCGACTGTAGAACACGCTGCCCTCCAGACGCATGCCGGGCAGCGGATGGCCCACATAACCCAGCTCGTAATGCATGGACTGCTCGGGCTTCATGCCCGGATTCTGCAGCGTAAGGGCGCCGACCTCGGTTCCAGGCGTGCAGCCTGTCGCGCCGCCCGGGCACCTGGTCGTCGGGCCGGCGGCATAGTTGGAATAGGACTCCTTGAACGACGGGAAGCGCGTCTTCTTGGCCACGCTGGCGCGGAAGGTATGCGCATCGGACGGCTTGTAGAAGATGGCCAGCTGTGGATCGAAGGTATCGATGCTCGGACTGAGCTTGGAACCGGCCGCGGGATATCTGTCCAGCAGATCCTGGGTCACGGGTCCGATATCGTTTGCATCGGACTTGCGCTTGGTGTAGATGGCGCCTATCTGGGCTTCCCAGTGATCGTTGATGGTCCAGGTATCTTCCAGCGCCAGGGACAGGAACTCCTGCTGCACCTTCTGGTCGCTGCCCGGCAGCGTCGCACCGTTGGCCAAACTGGTATCGAACGAACGGTGCTCTTCGTCCTTGAAGCTGATCATGGCCTTGAGCTGATGGTTGCGGATGATTTCCGTGCCGACTTCCAGCGACGCCCCGAAGGCCTTGTCGTCGTAGTGGCTGCCGTTGGGACGGCCCTGCCAGTAGTCCATGGTGTTCTGGAACTTATCGTAGTAGACGCGCGGCTTGACGTAGAACTGATCGTTCCAGAAGCGGGTATTGGACACGAAGGAAACAGTTTCGCGATCCCAGCTCGGCCACTCCCACACGGTCGGCACGACCCGATCGTTCCCGCCGGAGCCCGGCATCTTCACGGCGCTCTGTTTGGCATAGCTGAGCACGTATTCATCCGTGGCATTGGGGATATAGCCGATGCGGATGCTGCCGCGGCGATCTCGGGTCTTGTAGTCGTAGCGGTCGGAATCCACATCATTGCCGCGGGCATCCGTGCCCACGAAGTTCTCGGCCAGCTTGGTGTAGCGACGCTCGAAATGCGAGATCCCGGCCTGCAGATACCATTTGTCCTGCAGCGTGCCCACATTAGTGCTGAATTCCGTCACATTGCCGGTGGCCGTGCCCAGCGTGGCATTCAAATCGAGTTCGGAACGCGGGCGCAGCGATACGATATTGATGACTCCACCCTGCGTATTGTGGCCGTACAGCACAGAGCTGTAGCCTTTAGCCACCTGGATGGAGGACACGTCCGCTGTCGTAAAGCGCCCCAGGTCGGAATAGCCGTCGTAGGGAATGTACACGGGAATGCCGTCCATGTAGATCGGCACGGCCTTCAGATCGTAGCCGCGCACATAGACGCTGGACTCGTAGCGCCCGCCGCCCGGGCTGTTGTAAGAGACGCCAGGGATCAGTTTCAGGGCGGTGCCAACATCTTTCTTCTCCAGCATCTCCAGAGTGTCGCGCTCCACCACGGCTTCGGCCTCTTCTGCCGCCGTCTGGCTCTTGCCATAGACCTGCACCGTGCCCAGCGTGAACACGTTTTTCTCGCTGTCCTGCGACACCTGCTGCGCCATCGAGGGAAAAGACGACAGGCACAGTACCGCCGCGGCTACTGTCCGCAACCGCATGCCGGGCGGCAGCCACCCCTCTGCACAAGTCCTGCCTTCAGCCCGCTCCCCTTCCCGATAATGTGATTTCTTTATCATGATCATGATCTCTTTCGAGTAGTTAAGACAAAACACCGGCAGCATCGCCGCCGACACCAGTAAGCTCCCGCCGAACCAGGCCCGGCAGGTTGTCGCGCACGTCCTGGGGATCCAGTCCGTATATCGATCCCAGGCGCTGCGCCGTCATCACGTCGTCGACGACTCCCGAGGCAAGCACGCGCTGCTCATGCAACAGAACGACACGATCGGCCACGCGCAGCACCTGATCAGGCTGGTGCATGGTCAGCAGGATGGAATAGCCGGCGTCGCGCAGTTGCCGGATATGCGCCAACACGCGCAGTTGGTTGCCGAAGTCCAGGTTGGAAGTCGGCTCGTCCAGGACCAGCACCAGGGCCTGCTGCGCCAGCGCGCGGGCGATCATCACCAGTTGGCGTTCGCCGCCGCTCAGCTGCATGTAGTTGCGATGGCGCAGATGCACAATACCCAGGCGCTCCAGCGCCTCCAGGACGACGGCCAGGTCTTTTTTTCCGGGCGACGCATGCCAGCGCAGGTGCATGGTGCGGCCCATCAGCACCACCTGCTCCACCGTGAATGGGAAGGCGCCGTTATGCGCCTGCGGCACATAGGCGACCCGCTGCGCCAGAGCGGTGCGCGTCCAGCCGGGCATGGAACGGCCATCCAGGCGGATTTCTCCCGACCGCGGTTTCAGCAGGCCCAGCACGGCCTTCAGCAAGGTAGTCTTGCCGCAGCCGTTCGCCCCGAGGAGACAGACGATTTCCCTTTCGCCCAGGTCCAGGGATATCTGCGTCAGGCAGGCCCTGGGCCCATAGCCGACGCTGACATCATGCAGTTCCAGCACGCTCATCGCCGATCCCCCGTGCGGATCAGCAGGCTCAGGAAGAAAGGAGCGCCGATGGCGGCCGTGATGATGCCCAACGGAATCTCGATGGCGAACGCCGAGCGTGCGACGGTATCGGCCAGTACCAGGAACGCTCCGCCTATCATGAGGCTGGCGGGCAGCAGGACGCGGAAGTCCGGCCCCACCAGCAGGCGCGCCACGTGCGGAATGACCAGCCCTATCCAGCTGATGATGCCGGTAATGGCCACCGCCGACGCCGTCATCAGGGTAGCGCCCGCAATGAACAGCAGGCGCGTGTTGCGTACGTTGACGCCCAGCGCCTGGGCCTCTTCATCGTCGAGGCTGAGCACGTTCATGCGCCAGCGCAGCAGCACCAGCGGCAGCATGCCCGCCAGCATGACGGGCAGCACCGCCCGCATATCCTCCATGTTCACGGCATTGAGCGATCCCATGAGCCAGAACGTCATGCTGGGCAGATCACGATAGGGATCGGCCAGCACCCTGGCCAGCGCAATCCCCGCGCCGAACAGCGAGCTGACGGCAATGCCCGTCAGCACCAGCGACAATATGGGGCTGTGATGCTGCGCCATGCGCGCGACGGTAATCACCATGACCACGACGACCAGGCCGCCGGCGAATGCCGCCAGCTGAATCATCAGCAGCGGCAAGCCGAGGAAGATGGCCAGCATGGCCCCCAGGCCCGAGCCGGCGGAAATGCCGAGGATATCGGCCGATACCAGCGGATTGCGGAACATGCCCTGATAGGCGGCTCCCGCCCCCGACAGACAGGCGCCCACCATGATGCCGGCCACGATGCGCGGCAGGCGCACCTGCCACAGCACGCGGTCCACCGCGGTGGCGGCAGCGTCTCCGCCGTCGAGCCAGTAATGCCGGAAAGACTGCCCGAAATCGTGCCATGTCATCGTATATTGACCGATGAAGAAGGCGGACAGAATGGCAGCGGCGCAGGCCAGTGTCATCACGGGCCATATCGCCATGCGCGGATTGGGCTGCATGATGCGCCCGTCCTACGACTGAAGCCTGTCGATGGACGACAGCTCCTCCGGCGTCAAGGTATAGCCATAGAACAGGTCGAAGTACCGTATCACCGCTTGCTGGTAGCGTGCCTGCGGCCACAGCTCGGGATAGAACACATGCAACCCCCACAGCATGCCCAGCAGCCGGTTGACGCAAGGGGGGTGATCCATCCAGCCGAACGGTACGGTCGGCACCAGGTGATACCTGCCCTGGCGCACTGCGCGGTAGTCTTTCCAGACCCTTTCCGTTTGCAGCCTCTGGAAGAAATTGGGATCCTGCGTCAGGATCACGTCTGGATCCCATTGGATCAATTGCTCCATGGAGATCCGCGCCAGAAGGTCGCGCCCTGCGGCAGCCGCGACATTGCGCGCGCCCAGCGTATCGACGACTTCAGTATGGATGGAACCCGCCAGCCCGGTTTCCATGCCGTCGGCGCCACGCCCGACGAACACAGTGGGCGCCGTCTGCGCCTGTGCCCGCGCTTCCTGTCCGGCCGCGAGCACGTTTTCGGCGAAGTCGGCCAAAGCCCCGCCCTTGCCCGGCTCGCCCAGCATATCGCCCAGCAAACGCAATTGACCGGCCGAATCCGCCAGCCTGCCGCTGACAACGACATAAGGAATGCCTGTCTGTTGATAAACCCTCTCGGCCGTCGATGTATAGAATGCCTGTCTGTTGATAAACCCTCTCGGCCGTCGATGTATAGCTGGCGCTGGTATTGCCCACGTCCACGATGATGTCGGGCTTCAGTTCCAGCAGCCGTTCCATGGGAAAGGTGGAGGCGCGACCCGCCAGACGGCCGGTATTTGGCAAATTGCGTATCGTGTCGGAGAAATATTTTTTGCGATCGTCGGGAATATTGTGTGTGGAAATGCCCAACAGCTTTTCCGGTGCCAGCGACAGCAGGAGTACGTCGGCCACGGGACCGGCGCTGACGATGCGGCGGATACTGCCGGCCGCGGGAATCTTGCCGAAGGCAGCGGCCAACAGCGGAGACTCCAGGGAAGACACGCCTTTGGCGATGGATAGATACGGCGCCGTTCCAAGCCCCAGGCTGATGGCGGCTTTCAGAAAAGTTCTACGTTGCATGGCGATCCAGACAAGTACGTTGTGATCAGACCGCGATTTCGCTGCCTGCCGGAAGATTCAATTAAAAATTTGGCACATATTTATATATATACCATTATATATAACGAATCATCTGAATCTACGTCATGGAAACGCCACACCGATCATCATTCGCCAGCCGAGAACCGACCAGCCTCAGCTTCGTGCCGCCGTTTTCAGGCCTGGCTGCTGCTGCCCTTGTCGGCCTTGCCGCGCCGCGCCCGGGGCGCCATTTTTTCCCGGCGATACTGCGCAGGCGGCATGCCGTGATATTCCCGGAATGCCGTCACAAAATTGGCGGCGCTTGAATAACCGACCTCCGCCGCCAGCGCCTGCAAGGGCAATGGCGTGCTCTTCAGCAAGATCTCGGCCCTTTGCATGCGTTCCTTGCGCAGGTATTCAAAAGGCGTCATGTTCAGGCATCGGCGGAATGCCTCGATCAGCCGCCTGTCGCTGACATCCAGTCGATGCGCGATCGTCCGGGTGTTGGGGATTTCCGCCAGATGATCGCGCACATGCATCCGGGCCGCATTGACCAGGATATCGTCCTCGTCCTGCGCATTGGCGGCGTCGGAAGGCTTCGCGCCGGCCTGCTCCAGCTGCGGATTTCCGTTGTTCCGGCCTGCCAGTCCCAGATGAATGGCAATGCGCGCCCGCACTTCTCCGTCCTTTGCCGGCAGAAGGATGCAATCCACGGCGCCATAGCGGAACGCGTCCAGGCGCTCCTGCGGATGCAGGCCATCCGACAGTACCAGCACCGGAATCTCCGCCGTCGCCGCGTTCGCCTTCAGCATCTGCAGCATTGCCATGCCGTTGCCTTTTTTCAGAGGCAGGCCGAGAAGAATGACATCAGGGCGCAGTGCGATTGCGCGCGCGTATCCGCGCTCGCCATCATGGGTCAGCGTTGTCTTGACTCCTCCAGTTCGGAAAGAACGATGAAACCCATCCAGGTTTCCCTGTCCATCAATCAGCAGTACATGCAAATTTGCAGGTAAGGAGTAGACCATTAATGCAACTCTCAAAAGGCCGATAGGCCGGTGCTGCGACATGCTTTTGGCGAATGTTCCGTCCACACCGCAGCACAGTCAGGCAGGGTGCGCATCGAATGGCAGAGGGAGACAGAACCTGAATTCTTTGATTGTTATGTAAATTTTCAGGTTGAGGCATGGGCTGGGAGGACAGCCTTATCTTCCTTGACAATCATCCGCCATGGTCCAATAGCTGAGCCCTTTCTGGGTAATATTTTTTTACTCTTATTTTCTTGTTTTAAATCACTTGCTTATTATTTAAAATTTTGGAATTACATATATGATTTAAAAGATTTTTTATTGATGAATTATCGATACTGCATAATGTTAAACAATTCAAAAATGTTGCATATTTACACATTTAAAAAGAATGACAGGCTGGCAAGGTGCGCCTGCCTGCAGGACCGGGCAGCCTCGGCGTGCGACACGGCGGCGGAAAAGAAAAAACCCAATTGATCCCTGACGGAAACAATTGGGTTTCGAGATTCGGGGCCTGCGTAGCCGCAGGCCTGGCGCTACGCTGCATGCGCCCTGGACCAGACTGTCAGCCCGGCCCTTGGGCTGGCATCAGATGACGCGCGCGGCTTCCAGAAGACGGACGACGGTCCAGGCCTTGTTGCGGCTGATGGGACGGCCTTCCGCGATTTCTACGGTGTCGCCTTCGTTGTACTGATTGGCTTCGTCATGCGCCTTGTACTTGTTGGAGCGGATGACGATCTTGCCCAGCACAGGATGCTTGACGCGGCGCTCGACGCTGACCACGACAGTCTTGTCCATCTTGTTGCTGACAACTTTGCCGATCAGCGTACGCTGGCGCTTGGCAACGGTGGTTTCTTGAGTCTGGCTCATGTCACTTTCCTGCGTTCTCGGCCATGATCGTGCGCACGCGAGCAATGTCGCGACGCACTTTCTTCAGCTGGCTGGTGTTGGAAAGCTGCTGGGTGGCACGCTGCATACGCAGGCTGAACTGTGCCCTCAGCAGGCTTTCGAGCTCTTTGCCGAGCTCGGCGGCATCTTTGCTGCGAATTTCGCTGGCTTTCATGGAATATTCTCCTTAAGCGCCGATCTGACGTGCTACGAACGTCGTCGCGATGGGCAGCTTGGCAGCGGCCAGACGAAATGCTTCGCGCGCCAGTTCTTCACTGACACCTTCCATTTCGTACAGCACTTTGCCCGGCTGGATCTCGGCAACCCAGTATTCCGGGTTGCCCTTACCGCTACCCATACGCACTTCCGCAGGCTTCTGGGAAATGGGCTTGTCCGGGAAAACGCGGATCCAGATGCGGCCGCCACGCTTGATATGACGGTTGATGGCACGACGTGCGGATTCGATCTGGCGAGCGGTCAGGCGGCCACGACCCGTGGCTTTCAGACCGAATTCGCCGAACGAAACCTGCGCGCCGCGGGTTGCCAGGCCGGTATTGCGGCCCTTGTGTTCCTTGCGATACTTTCTGCGAGAAGGTTGCAACATGGTTATTCTCCTTCGGCTGCAGGTGCTGCGTCCGGCTTGCGTGCGGCGCCACGGCCACGACCACCAGCGGGACGGCGGCTGTCGGGACGGTCGCCACGGGGCGCACGGCGAGGACGACGCTCGTCTTCGCGCGGTGCCGCTGCCTCGGGAGGCTGCTCGCCGTTAGGCAGCAGGTCGCCCTTGTAGACCCACACCTTGATACCGATAATGCCGTATGTGGTTTGCGCTTCGGATGTGCCGTAGTCGATGTTGGCACGCAGGGTGTGCAGGGGCACACGGCCTTCGCGGTACCATTCCGTACGGGCAATTTCGATCCCGTTCAGACGGCCGGAACTCATGATCTTGATGCCCTGGGCACCCAGACGCATGGCGTTCTGCATGGCACGCTTCATCGCACGACGGAACATGATGCGCTTTTCCAGTTGCTGCGCGATGGAATCGGCAATCAGCTGGGCATCAGTTTCGGGCTTGCGGATTTCTTCGATATTGACGTGTACGGGAACGCCCATCAGACGTTGAAGATCAGCCTTCAGGCTTTCAATGTCTTCGCCGCGCTTGCCGATCACGACGCCCGGACGTGCCGAGTAGATCGTGATGCGTGCATTCTTGGCGGGACGCTCGATGACCACGCGGCCGACCGAAGCGCTCTTGAGTTTTTTCTTCAGGTATTCGCGGACGCGGATATCCTCGGCGAGCATGCCGCCGAAGTCCTTGTCGCTGGCATACCAGCGGGAATTCCAGTTACGCGTAACGGCGAGACGGAACCCGATCGGGTGAATTTTCTGACCCATTGCGACTCCTTAAGCCCCGACCTTGACCACGATGTGGCAAGTCTGTTTCTCGATGCGGTTGCCGCGGCCTTTGGCGCGTGCGGAGAAGCGCTTGAGCGACTGGGCCTTGTCCACGTAGATGGTCGTGACCTTCAGTTCGTCGATGTCGGCGCCGTCATTGTGCTCGGCGTTGGCGATTGCCGACTCCAGAGCTTTCTTGACGATACCGGCGGCCTTCTTGGGCGAGAACGTCAGGATGTTCAGCGCCTGGGCGACCGACTTGCCGCGGACCAGATCCGCAACCAGGCGTGCCTTCTGCGCGGAGATGCTGACGCCGCGAATGATAGCTGTAGTTTCCATCGTCGCTTACCTCTTCGACTTCTTGTCTGCCGCGTGACCCTTGAACGTGCGGGTCAGGGCAAACTCGCCGAGCTTGTGGCCAACCATGTTCTCGTTGATGTAGACGGGAACGTGTTGACGGCCATTGTGCACGGCAATCGTCAGCCCGATGAACTCGGGCAGAACTGTGGAACGGCGCGACCAGGTCTTGATGGGCCGTTTGTCTTTGCCTTCGACGGCCGCATCGATCTTCTTGATCAGATGCGCATCGACGAATGGGCCTTTCTTGATAGAACGTGACATAGTCTTCGCCCCTTACTTGCGCTTGCGACGCGAGACAATCATATTGTCCGTGCGCTTGTTACTACGGGTACGGTAACCCTTGGCAGGGGTACCCCATGGGCTGACGGGCTCGCGGCCTTCGCCCGTGCGGCCTTCGCCGCCACCGTGCGGGTGGTCGACCGGGTTCATGGCAACGCCGCGAACCGTGGGGCGGACACCGCGCCAGCGGACAGCGCCGGCCTTGCCGATCTGGCGCAGGCTGTGCTCTTCGTTGCCGACTTCGCCAATGGTGGCGCGGCAGTCGATATGCACGCGGCGGACTTCGCCGGAGCGCAGGCGAACCTGGGCGTAAGTGCCTTCACGGGCCAGCAGCACTGCGGAAGCGCCGGCCGAGCGTGCGATCTGCGCACCCTTGCCAGGCATCATTTCGATGCAGTGAATGGTGGAACCCACGGGAATATTGCGGATCGGCAGCGCGTTGCCTGCGCGGATCGGGGCATCACGGCCGGAGAGCAGCGTTGCGCCGACCGTCAGGCCACGGGGAGCGATGATGTAGCGGCGCTCGCCATCGGCGTAGACCAGCAAAGCAATGTGTGCCGTGCGGTTGGGGTCGTATTCCAGGCGCTCTACCTTGGCGGGGATGCCGTCCTTGTTGCGACGGAAATCCACCAGGCGGTAGTGCTGCTTGTGACCGCCGCCCCGATGGCGCACGGTGATGATGCCGCGATTGTTGCGGCCCGAGCCGCGCGACTTCTTTTCCAGCAGGGCGGCGTGCGGCGCACCTTTGTGCAGATCAGGACTTACGACCTTGATCATGCCACGGCGACCCGCCGATGTCGGTTTGACGTTTACGAGTGCCATTTAGTTCACCTCTGTAAAGTCGAGTTCCTGACCGTCCTTGAGCGAGACATATGCCTTGCGCTCATTACGGCGGCGACCCATGAAACGGCCAAAACGCTTTTCCTTGCCCTTCTGGTTCAGAATTTGAACGGATTCAACTTCGACCTTGAACAGCAGCTCGACGGCAGCCTTGACTTCAGGCTTGGTGGCGTCGGGCGCAACGCGGAAAGCGATTTGCTGGTTTTTTTCTGCAACGAACGTGGCTTTTTCAGTCACGACCGGAGCCAGGATTACTTGCAGCAGACGTTCGGTGTTCATCCCAGCAGCTCCTCGAGTTGTGCGATGGCCGGGCGCGTGATCAACACATTCTTGTAGTGGATCAACGACAGCGGATCGGCGTAGCGCGGTTCGACCACGGCCACATGCGGCAGATTGCGCGTGGCGAGATAGATGTTCTCGTCAACGCTGTCTGTGATGATCAGCACGGAATCGAGGCCCAGGCTCTTGAGCTTGGCGGCAGCCAGGCGAGTCTTGGGGGATTCGAGTTCGAACGTGTCGACCACCGCGATGCGGTCTTCGCGAGCCAGTTGGGAAAGGATCGCGCGGATACCGGCACGATACATTTTCTTGTTGACCTTCTGGCTGAAGTTCTCGTCGGGCGAGTTCGGGAACGTACGGCCGCCTCCGCGCCAGATGGGCGAGGAAGTCATACCGGCACGGGCGCGGCCGGTGCCTTTCTGGCGCCACGGCTTCTTGGTGCTGTGCTTGACTTCGGCGCGATCCTTCTGGGCGCGATTGCCGCTGCGTGCATTGGCCTGGTAGGCAACGACGATCTGGTGGACCAGCGCTTCGTTGAAGTCGCGACCGAAGATGACGTCGGAAGCGGCAACGGTAGCGGACGATTGTCCTTGTTCGTTCAGGAGCTTGAGTTCCATGGATTATGCTCCTTTCGGCAGTTTCTTGACCGCCGGACGCACGATGACATCGCCGTTCTTGTGGCCGGGAACTGCGCCCTTGACCAGCAACAGGCCGCGCTCTGCATCCACGCGAACGATGTCGAGGTTTTGAACGGTACGGGTAACATCACCCATATGGCCGGACATGCGCTTGCCGGGGAACACGCGGCCGGGATCCTGCGCCATGCCGATGGAACCGGGAACGCGGTGCGACAGCGAGTTACCGTGCGAATTGCGCTGGCCGCTGAAGTTGTGACGCTTGATGGTACCGGCAAAGCCCTTACCGATGGTGGTGCCCGTAACGTCCACTTTCTGGCCGGCTTCGAAAATGCTTTCGACGGCCAGGGTCGCGCCGGCTGCAAATTCAGCTGCCTTGGCGGGATCGAGACGGAATTCTTTCGTGTTGCTGCCGGCTTGGACGCCGGCTTTGGCAAAGTGCCCGGCCTCAGGCTTCGTGACGCGGGTTGCGCGGCGCTCGCCATAGACGACTTGCACTGCTGCGTAGCCATCGACTTCGGGGGTCTTGACCTGGGCAACGCGGTTGTTGGACACGTCCAGCACTGTCACCGGGATGGACTCGCCTTCCTCGGTGAAAATACGGGTCATGCCGACTTTGCGCCCCACAAGCCCGAGCCGCCAGGCGGCAGGCGTAGGTGTCGAGTTCGACATCATTTTCTCCATTCCCGACTACGATTGGTCGGGGCTAATTTACAGGCGGATGCAGCACAAGACCGCCTCTGCAGGCGTCTTGCATTGCGAACCGCCACGGGTAAACAATCTTGGCTTTTACAGCCAAGCCATCTAATTTAGCATGCAAGCAAGAAAAACTCAAATATTTCGGGGGCATGGCGCCTGGCGGCTGCGGAAAACCCAACACAGGCGCGCCGGAGGAGCGGCGCAATGACCTTCTCAAGGTCCGGCAAGGGATATGCCTACCCGCCGGTTTCTTGACCACGGGCCCAGGAGCAAGCCTCGCCGTGAACGACGAGGCCAAGCGGGGCAGTGCTCCTATATGTACGGCGCCGAAGGCGCCCCCGTATTGTGATGAGGAAGCTCCCGACTTCAGGCGGGAATGATTTGTAAATAATAATGGATCTCAATATCGATCATGATAACATTTGACCCTTCTTTACCTATATTTACCGTTCTGGAGTTCTCATGTCCTCCCCTCTCCGACCCGCCGCAATGACTCCGCGTCCCCTCATCGTTGCGCTGCAGGCCATCGGCATCACCGCGCTTTCCGCCGGCGGCGTGCTGGCCCAGACCACGCAGGCTCCCGGGGTCATGGAACTCAGCAATATCGTCGTCACGGCCAGCGGCTACGAACAGGACATCAAGGACGCCCCGGCCAGCATCAGCATCATCACCGGCGAAGAACTGCGCAAGCAGCCGTTCAGCAACCTGCAAGACGCCATCCGCCACACGGAAGGCCTGAGCATCGTGGGCTCCGATGCGGCGGGCAAGGACATCGCCATCCGCGGCATGCCCGCCGACTACACTGTCATCATGGTCGACGGCCAGCGCCGCAACTCGCGCGAAACCCGCACGCGCGGCGGCTCCTCCGGCCTGCAGTCGCAACTGATTCCGCCTCTGGACGCCATCGAGCGCATCGAAGTCGTGCGCGGCCCCATGTCGTCGCTGTACGGCGCCGATGCCATGGGCGGCGTCATCAACATCATCACGCGCAAGGTCCCCGAGACCTGGGGCGGCTCGATCAGCGCCGACACATTCCTCAGCCAGCGCGACGATCGCGGCGACCTGAGCCAGACTTCCTTCTGGCTGGGCGGTCCGCTCAAGACCGATCTGCTCGGATTGCAGGTCTACGGCAAGTACAGCGACCAGGGCGAAGATACGGTATGGGCCGGCCGCCCTGGCAGCCGCGACAAGTCCGTCACGGCCAAGCTGACGCTGACGCCGACCGACAAGCAGGAAATCAGCCTGGAGGCGGGATATGAAGAGTTCAGCCGCATCCAGTCGCTGGGCAAATCCGTACGGCCCGAAAACCTGGTCAGCAAGGCTGGCAAGATCATCACCAAGGCGAACACGGGCACGCTCTCCGACGATTCCCGCAGCCACTGGGCAATTTCGCACAAGGGCCGCTGGGATTTCGGCGAGACCGAACTGAGCTTCGCCCATGAAACCAGCAAGCAGCGTACGCTGGATCCCGACACAGGCCTGGTCAGCTACGACGGCGGCGCCGAGCCCAAGCTGGACAGCTCGATCCTGCAGGGACTGGTTACGCTGCCGTTCGAACGGCACGTGCTGAAGATCGGCGGCCAGTACGAATGGAAGAAACTGTCGAACGTCGACGGCGAAAACAGCTCCTTCAAGAACGGCAACAAGAAAAACGCGGTCACGCCGAACCCCTTCGGCGCGGTCTCGGAAATCAAGCGCAAGTCCTGGGCGCTCTTCGTGGAAGACGCCTTCGACGTCACGGAAGACTTCACCGTCACCGCCGGCATCCGCCTGGACGAGGACGAATACTACGGCTCGCACTGGACCCCGCGCCTGTACGGCGTCTATCGCGCCACCCCGACCGTTACGGTACGCGGCGGCGTCGCCAAGGGCTTCCGCGCCCCCACCATGCGCCAGGTCGTGCCGCAGTACGTCACCTCGACCGGCGGCCCCACCAGCCAGACCGGCATCATGTACGGCAACCCCGACCTGAAGCCCGAAACCAGCGTCAATACGGAACTGGGCGTCCGCTACGACGCGCCGTCCGGCTTCAGCGCCAGCCTGACGCTGTTCAACAACGACATCAAGAACAAGATTTCCAGCGACTACACCGGCGGCGACGATCCGGTGACGGGCGCTCCGCTGTACCAATACCTGAATATCGACGAGGTACGCATCCGCGGCATCGAAACCTCGCTGACCTGGCCCGTCACGGATGCCGTCAAGCTGACCGCCAACTACACTTATACGGACTCCAAGCGCAAGAAGGGCTCGGAAACCACCTTCCTCGGCGAGTCGCTCGACGGCTATGCCTTGGACAAGACGCCTGAGCACATGGCCAATGTTCGGGTCGACTGGCAGGTCAACGAAAAGCTGGCCACCTGGGGGCGCGCGAACTACGAGGGCAAATCGTACTGGGCGGCCTATCGCAACGGCCCCTCTTCCCACATCCGCGAGCGCAAGGGCCTGACCACGTTCGACCTGGGCCTGGCGTACAACGTCAGCAACAACGTCACGGTCAACGCTGCGGTCGTCAACGTCGCCAACAAAGTGCTCGACGTCGACTACGCGCCGATCTGCGGAGCGGCTGAAGCCGGCTGCGGCCCGTCCGGCAACTGGATGGCCGATCCCGGCCGCCAGATCTGGCTGGGCATGAATGTACGGTTCTGATACCACTCCAGATCAAACGTATACCTTACCGGCTGCGCTTGCCCTACACTTGCGGTATCTGCGCTTTGCCTTCGCGTGCACGCTTGACCTGGAAATGGAATAAGGAGCTTCGATGCAGAACTGGGCGGACGGCTATTTCACAGGCAGCCATTACACCTATGGCTACTTCGACTACCTGTCGCCCGTGCAGCAGCGCTTCGCGCTGCTGCTCAACGGCCTGGAATGCCCGCCGTCCGACAGCCCGCATCATTGCGAACTGGGCTTCGGCCAGGGCGTCACGCTGAACGTCCACTCGGCCAGCAATCCTGGCTGTTATACCGGCACGGATTTCACGCCGGACCAGGCAGTGTTCGCCGCCGGCCTGGCGGCGCGCGCATGCAATCGCTCGCTGCGCATCCTGGACGACAGCTTTGCCGACTTCCATGCCCGCAAGGATCTGCCGCAATTCGACAGCATTTCCCTGCATGGCATCTGGAGCTGGGTCAGCGACGACAACCGCCGCGTCATTGCCGATATCGTCCGCCAGCGCCTGAAGCCCGGCGGCATCCTGTACCTGAGCTACAACTGCCTTCCCGGCTGGGCCAACATCCAGCCCCTGCAAAGGCTGATGGAACTGCACGACCGCTTCGGCGGAGCCGGCCGCAAGGCGGAGCAGCGCGTCGATGACGCCCTGGGTTTTGTGCGCGCCGTGCTGTCCGCCCAGCCAGCGTACGCCGAAGCCGCCGGCGAAACGCTGCGCAAGCAGCTCGACGCACTGGGCGGCGACAAGGCCTATCTTGCGCACGAGTACCTGAACCGCAACTGGACCGCGCCTTATTTCAGCGATGTCGCCCAGGCTCTGGCCGACATACGGCTCGAATTCGGCGCCACGTCGCAGATCCTCAAGCGGCTGGATGCCTTGCACCTGACGGCGGCCCAGCGCCAGATGCTGACAGCGATCGACAACCCCATCCTGCGCGAGCAGGCCCAGGATTACTGTATCAACACGCGCTTCCGCACCGACCTGTTCGTACGCGGCGCCATCCGGCTGACACCGGAGGCGCAACGCATCCGCCTGTTCCGGCAGCAGGTCGTCGCCTGCGTGCCGGCCCGCAAGATCAGCTTTACCGTCAGCACGCACCTGGGCACGTTCGAGCCCCACGACGATCAGTACGCCCCTGTGCGGGAGGCATTGGCCGACGATGGCGGATGCGTCAAGACCATCGGCGATATCGTCGAACATGCCGGACGGCGGGGCCTGGATGAAACGCGCGCGCTGCGCGCTTTGCTGACATTGATGGGCACCGGCCAGGTCTACGCTTGCCAGCCGGAAGCCGATCTGGACAATGTCCGGGAGCGGGCGCGGCGGTTCAACCGGACCATCGCCGAACTGGCGCTGGAAGACGACCACCTGCATGTGCTGGCATCCCCGCTGACCGGGGCGGGCATCAGCAACATTGGCCGCTCGGAACGCCTGTTCCTGCTGGCCATCTTCGACGGCATCGAAGATCCGGTCGATTTTGCCTGGCGCAGCATGAAGTCCATCGATGCATCACTGGTGCGCGATGGGCAGGCGCTGCAGGGCGATGCGCAGAACCTGGCTTATCTGCGCGAGCAATATGCGGCGTTCCAGGACGATCTGCTGCCTGTCCTGGAAGCGCTGCAGATCACCTGATCCCGGGCCGCCTGTCCGATTACTCGAACGTCAGGCCCGCGCTTTCGATGAGCTTGCGGTTGGCTTCGGCATCCGCCTTGATCAGTTCGGAGAACTGCGCGGGATCACCCGCCAGCGGCAGATTGTGGCTGTCTTTCAGCAGCGCCGCAATGCCGGGATGGGCAACCGCCTTGTTGATTTCGGCATTCATGCGGGCAAGCGTTTCGGCGTCGACGCCGGCCGGCGCGAAGAAGCCGAAGACGGACTGCTTGCCGGCTCCGGCATAACCCAGCTCGCTGAAGGTCGGCACATCCGGCAGGAAGGCGACGCGCTCGGCAGCGGCCACCGCCAGCGGACGAAATGCGCCGCTCTCGATCTGCGCCATCAGGGCGGGACTCATGTTGGTGGAAATCAGCTCGTACTGGCCGCCTATGCCGTCCGTCAGCTGCTGGCCCGCGCCCTTGTAGGGGATGTGCGTCAGCTCGATGTTCGCCAATTGCTGCAGTTGCTCCAGCATCAGATGCCCGACGGAGCCCTGGCCGGACGTCGCCCAGCGCAGCGAACCCGGCGCGGCGCGCGAGGCGTCGATGACGTCGGCGAATCCCTTACCCTTGAAGGCTGGCGTGCCCAGCAGGATGACCGGCGACACCATGACACTGGCCACTGGCTGGATATCCGCCTCGGCGTCATAGGACAACTTGCGCTGCAGGGGAGAAAGACTCAGCGGGCTGATGGACGCGAACACCAGTGTGTAGCCGTCGGGCCGGGCCCGGGCAACCTCCCCCATGGCGATCGTGGCGCCGGCGCCGCCTTTGTTCTCCACGACGAAGGATGCGGACAATTGCTCGGCCAGGCGATCCGCCAATGCGCGCGTCACGGTGTCGCTGACGCCGCCGGGAGGATAGGCCACGATGACCCGGACCGGCTTTTCCGGCCAGCCGGCCGCCGTTGCCAGGGAACTGAGGCAAAGAAACAATCCCGCCATCGAAATGGAAAGCAGGTTACGCAGAATGGAAATCATGAGGGCGCCATCGAAATGAAATAATCCCGATTTTACTCCGCGCGGCCCATCTTACTTGCCGGCATCCCAGGAAATCATGGCCCAGCGCATCGGCTCGCCGCCCTGCCGAGCGCGCTGGGCGTCGGCCTCGTACCATTCGCGCAACTTGCGCCTGTCCTCGTCGCTCAGCTCCCCGAAAGACCAGGCGACTTTTTCGGTGAACTCCTCAACGTTGGCGGTGCCTGCCAGGCGCCCGGGAAACTCCATGTAGTCCAACCGCGGATACAGGCCCATGCCGTGCAGCAGGTTGACGATATAGATATAGTCGGGAAACGACTGCTGCTGGCGCCCCAGCAACTTGGCAATGCCGGCATCGCCGAAGTGGCCGCCGACCAGGTGCGTCATGTAGCAACGCAGGCGCGCATGGCTCGTCATTTTCCGCAAGGCATCAGCCATGTCCGGCACTATGCTCGAACGCGACGCCACCACAATGTCGCAGACGGGAACGTCTTTCCAGTCGTCCGTCCAGGACAGCAGCAAGGGATGGACGTTGTCCAGGCCCGCCGCCCCGGCATTTTCCATCATGCATTCCAGCATGACGGGACTGTAGTCCAGCCCGTGCACGGCCTCCAGTCCGGAGGCCAGCGAGACGCCGATGGTGCCTGGGCCGCAACCGACGTCCAGCAAGGTCTTTGCGCCGGAAAGGTCCATGCGCGCAATGAATTGCCGCGTGTAGTCGCTCTGCATGACCTTGTCGCTGAGCGCCCTGGCGCGCTCGTCCCAGGCGCTGGCGGGCTTGTGCGGCCGGTCGCTGCCGCGCATGTGCTCCCGGTACATTTCGGCAAAATCAACGTCGTGTATCAGCATGCGCTCTTACCTTCCTGGGGATCAATCCTGATTTGCCGGCACAAGCGCCATGATACGGCCTTCTCCTGAAACAGGTTCCGGAACCGTGCGCAAATGCCGCCATCGTTATATATACGAGTATATTAATCGATCCCCGCCGCATGCATCAAACCGTCATGCGGCTGCCATACGCATATCGTTTTGAGTCGCCACGTTGCCAGCCACGGTTTCCCGAAGACTCACTGGCTTGCCTTATCTTCTTTTTTCGAATTTTGAAACCACATGAGAGCGGCAACCAGGCCATATATCACGCCAACGGTTGCCGCCAGAATACCCACGATAACCAAGAATGTGATCATCCCGAACTCCTTTTAATTAAGCTTTACGGATGAGCCCATCTTAAAAGACTTCGAATGTCTGGTTCATTACGGTTTGTCCATGATTGGAAGGGCATGGGGGGCGGTTCTTATGAACTGCCCCCCATGCTGCGCCGCAGACAGAAAATCAATCCGCGTGATAGATCTCCAGGCCTTTGCGTGCGAACTCCTGCGCTTTTTCCTGCATGCCCAACACCAATGCGGCGTTTTCATCCACGCCTCGCTCCGCGGCATACTTGCGCACGTCTTGCGTGATCTTCATGCTGCAGAAGTGCGGGCCGCACATCGAGCAGAAGTGCGCCACTTTCATCGAGTCCTTGGGCAAGGTCTCGTCATGGAACGCGCGGGCCGTATCCGGATCCAGCCCGAGATTGAACTGGTCCTCCCAGCGGAACTCGAAGCGCGCCTTCGACAAGGCGTTGTCACGAATGGCCGCGCCGGGATGCCCCTTGGCCAGATCGGCGGCATGCGCCGCTATCTTGTAGGTGATGATGCCGTCCTTGACATCTTTTTTATTGGGCAGTCCCAGGTGTTCCTTGGGCGTCACATAGCAAAGCATGGCCGTGCCGTACCAGCCGATCAGCGCCGCGCCGATGCCTGAAGTGATGTGATCGTAGCCCGGCGCGATGTCCGTCGTCAGCGGGCCCAGCGTATAGAACGGCGCCTCGCCGCAATGCTCCAGCTGCAGATCCATATTCTCCTTGATCATCTGCATGGGAATATGGCCGGGACCTTCGATGATGGTCTGGACATCGTGCCTCCAGGCGATCTGCGTCAGTTCGCCCAGCGTACGCAGTTCGGCGAACTGCGCCTCGTCGTTGGCATCGTAGGTGGAGCCCGGACGCAGGCCGTCGCCCAGCGAGAAGCTGACATCATAGGCCTTCATGATCTCGCAGATCTCTTCGAAGCGTTCGTACAGGAAGCTTTCCCGGTGATGCGCCAGGCACCATTTGGCCATGATGGAGCCTCCACGCGACACAATGCCGGTCATGCGATCTGCCGTCAGCGGAATGAACGGCAACCTCACGCCGGCATGGATGGTGAAGTAATCCACGCCCTGCTCGGCTTGCTCGATGAGCGTGTCGCGGAAGATCTCCCACGTCAGCTCCTCGGCCTTGCCATCGACCTTTTCCAGCGCCTGATAGATAGGCACCGTACCGATGGGGACCGGCGAGTTGCGGATGATCCATTCGCGTGTTTCGTGGATATGCTTGCCGGTGGACAGATCCATGACGGTATCCGCGCCCCAGCGGATGGCCCAGGTCATTTTCTCGACTTCTTCGGCAATGCCTGAACTGACTGCGGAGTTGCCGATATTGGCATTGACCTTTACCAGGAAGTTGCGCCCGATGATCATGGGTTCGCTTTCCGGGTGGTTGATGTTCGCCGGTATGACGGCGCGGCCGCGCGCAACTTCATCGCGCACGAACTCCGGCGTAATGACCGCCGGAATCGAGGCTCCGAACGATTGGCCTGGATGCTGGCGCAGCAGGCGTGCGACCATTTTTTCGCCATCCTTGCCGCTGGCTCGCAGCGATTCGATGGTCTGCTCCAAACGCAGATTCTCGCGCAGCGCAATGTATTCCATCTCGGGCGTGACAACGCCTTTGCGGGCATAGTGCATCTGGGTGACGTTGGCGCCCGCACGCGCGCGGCGCGGCTGGCGGCGCAAGCCGAAGCGCATGGCTTCCAGCACGGGATCGGCCAGTCGCCGGCGGCCGTATTCGCTGCTGGGGCCGTCCAGCATCTCTGTGTCCGCACGCTCTTCGATCCAGCCGCCGCGCAGCGCCGGCAAGCCTTTGCGGATATCGATGTCCGCATCCGGGTCGGTATAGGGGCCGCTGGTGTCGTACACCGTCAGCGGTGGATTCTTTTCACCGCCGAACAGCGTCGGCGTATCCGCCTGGGAGATTTCCCTGAAGGGCACGCGTATGTCGGGCCTGGAGCCCGTCTGGTAGATCTTGCGCGAACACGGCAAGGGGGCCACGGCGGCCGCATCGACCACGGCATCGGCGGCAATGAAGGGGGTTTGGGATTTCATGATAGCTCCATCGGTAGAAGGTGGAGCCGAGCGGGATGAGCCCCCATGCCGCTGGAAACGGATGCCATCGTTGCAGATTATGCCTTGGCCCGGATCGTCTCCGGAGATGGCGCTGCGGCTGGGGACGCGCTTCCAGCGTCGGCATTATCCGTACTGGTGCAAAGGGACTCTCTCAACCCGGTGAATGACTCACCGAGTACCCCTGCGTCGAATGCTCAGTATAGCAACAAAAAAGGCCCCCACGCTGCGCCTTCGGCTTGCTGCCCCCAAGGGGGCGCTTTTTGCCTGGGGACGGCCCGGCGGCAAAAAAACCCTGCTTTATTTCTGATAGGAGGGCGCCGGTTCCTGCACGCCGTCGGGCGGCGCCTGCACTGCGATGCGCTCGCGCAGCCAGGCGGCGAACTCGGTTTCGCCGATGGTGCCGTCGGCCAGTCCCAGGTATTGAGGATAGAGATCCAGATCATCCGCCTGTAATAATCCGCCGTTCAACTCGATGAAGACTTCGCAGGCGACAGCGGCCGTACGCTTGTTGCCGTCGACAAACGGATGATTTCGCGCCAACCCATACGCCAGACTGGCTGCAGGATCGGCCAGATCAGGAGGCGGTTCGCCATAGGCATGCCGCTGTAGGGGACGGGACAGCGCGGATTCGAGCAATGCTTGATCGCGCACTCTGGCGCTGCCGCCATGCTCGGCAAGCTGGCGGTCATGAATGGCCAAGGCCAGTACTCTGCTGATCCAGACAATCATTCCATTAGCCCTCCCATGCCTATTGCGCCAGCTTGTGCAGCAGCGTTCTGCGCTTGCGCATGACCTGTTCCGCCACAGCCATCTGCTCGGCCAGAGTCGGGTCGTAGGCAGTCAGGCGGATGCCGTCCGGCGTTTCGATGACATAGACCTCGTCGCCCTTTTCCACGCGCAGACGCGCCAGAAGTTCCTTGGGAAGGACGACGCCGGCGGAATTGCCGATAGCGGTGATCTTGAGTTTCATGTTTGGCCCCTGAGTTTGTAATTACAAATGTTATCACTCAGAACGGCGGCAGGCAATACATGCGCGCGGTGGAGCACCAGTCGAAGGCGCAGCGTGAGGGCATTTTCCATCGTCGAGCCGCCCAAGACAAAAACGCCTCCGGGAGACAATGCTCCAGAAGGCGTTTGCCGCTTTTCCTCGCCCTTGCGGGCCGAGGCTGCGCTTCGTTTATTGCAGTGCGATTTCCACGTCGACACCAGCAGGCAGGTCGAGACGCATCAGCGCGTCGACTGTCTTGTCGGTAGGATCGACGATGTCCATCAGACGCTGGTGCGTGCGCATTTCGAACTGGTCGCGCGAAGTCTTGTTCACGTGCGGCGAACGCAGCACGTCGTAGCGACGGATGCGTGTGGGCAAGGGAACCGGACCGCGGACAACCGCGCCCGTACGCTTGGCGGTATCGACGATTTCGGCTGCCGACTGGTCGATCAGCTTGTAGTCGAAGGCTTTCAGACGGATGCGGATTTTCTGGTTTTTCATGGTGATTCCTAAAGAACGAAGGTGTCGCCGGGAGTGTCGCCACCCCCGGAACAATGAGTATTACTGAGTGATTTTGGCGACGACGCCGGCGCCGACGGTACGGCCGCCTTCACGGATGGCGAAGCGCAGGCCTTCTTCCATCGCGATCGGCG
>NZ_SMBX01000009.1 GCF_004342005.1 Paracandidimonas soli | reverse complement strand
CGTTCACGGACTTCGGGGGAAAACTTGTTCTGCTTGCTCATAGTGGCTCCATTCTCTCAAAGGTTGGAGCCTCCGCAAAACCCGGGGCGATTCACGACTGAGTGCTTTTGCGTGGCAATTTCGATCTGTTCGTACCGGACTTGCGAGCCTTCACCTTCGCTGTAGCCGAAGAAGTCGTCGAGCACTTCGCTGCGGGATGCGGGTTTGGTGTCGAGGATCATAAAGGCGAGGACGTCTGCCACAATCTCCTCGTCGCGAGATTCCCTCACCTGCTCTTTTGTCAGGACACCCTGCTTGATCCAAAACATCTCGTCTACGTCAATGCCGTAATCGAGATCCTTGTTCGTTATCGAGATCTTCTTCATCTCATTCAGTGGCAGTTCGTCGGACGACGAAACGTCGCCCCGAACCTTGGAGGCGATGTACCGCACGGCCTGCGCGAAGTGGCCGGTGCTACCAGCGATGCGAAGTTCCTGACGCGAGAGCTTCCGACCACCCGAGTTAATCCGTCGGAATACCTCATCGACTTCACCGTCGCCTGCAAACTCGTAAATTGACAGCGGAATAGTATATGAAGCAATCGCCACGCAGGCCTCGCGAGATAGAACCGGCTCGCGCTGCTTTATCTTACCCGCATCCAGCAGTGCCTTTGTTTCCGCCATCGTGTTCAGATCGAAAAATACTCCGTCAACGGCGTACTCGTTTTCAATATATCCAAAAATGGCATTCAATCGCTGCATGCCATCGATAATCTCGAAAAGGCCCTGATCACTCATTCCCTTGCGTTCGGCAAGCAGTACGATCGGAACTGGGTAGCCAGACCGCAGTGAATCGATGAACCGGCGTTTCTCGTCAAGTGTCCAGACTAATTTGCGTTGATAACGGCGATTGACCATGTATTGTCGAGCTAAGTAGTTCCCGAACACCCTCTCAACTGACTCGCCCTTGACCGTCAGATCCTGCCTACTTTGCTGTGTGTCGATCATTAAAATTCTCACAAAATAAACTCTAGATTAACCAATTCCGGCCTGCGCCAAGCTGAAAAGATTTTCGTAGAATATTTTCTCATAACAACCAATCCAGCTGAGTCGCCCTTGGTACTAGTGGGTGCACGGCTAGATCACAGCTTTTTTAGGCTCTCGCATCTGGAACTCGCGCTACATGAAGGACCGCATTGGGTCGAAATCAGACTTTGAACCGAGGAAGCATCATACAGTCCGAGGCTCATATAGGCTCATTGTGCGGTACAGGCTCTCCAGCACCTTGCCATCGCCCAATGGCCTGGGCTACACGCTTTTCTATAGACTCCAATCCGCCGTCAACAAGATCAGACCGGATCATGAAATTCAGGAAGTCGCCTCCAGGCCTGGCGCATAATGGCAAGAACGCTGGTCCTTGCTCGTCCACGAGATCCTGCACCCGCTTGAAATTGGGGCGCGTCGTATGCCAGTAAACGGCGCCATGCTGTTCCAGGTCTGCGCACAGCGCTTCGATATTCACTGGATCTTCGTGAAAGCAAATACGCACTGGAACTCCCCAATCCAGAATCCAAGATCGCCGCGAGCCGCCGCATCAGCCAATCAGAACCTGATGCGTGAAACGCTACAAAGACTTTAATCCACCATCAATCCCGCGAAAACGGCCTTCCCGAGAAATCTACCGTCACCAGCGTCCCATCCATTCTCCCCATGCCCGGCGAATTGATGGGCATGCCGGGCACGGCGATGCCCTTGACGTGCGGCCGTTGCAGCAGCTTGTTGATGGCGGAAACGGGAGCATGACCCTCGATCAGCTGACCGGTACCATCCACGACGGCGGTATGGCAGGAAGCCAGCTTGCCGGGCACGCCCAGCTTCTGCTTCAGGCTGCCCATGTCAGGGGTGATGATGCTGTTGACGGCGAATCCTTCTTCGCGCAGGTAGTCGATCCAGGCGGTGCAGCAGCCGCAATAGGGGTCATGATGTACCGTCAGTGCGGGGCCGGAGGCCAGGGCAGGGATGTGCAGCGCTGAAATGAGGGCGGCGAGAAAGAGGTGGCTTGGCTTCATGAGGCTGTGATTCCTGTATCGAGTGATTGGGTTTCGTCCGCGGCCTGCCTTGGCAGGCTGTCCAGCCAGGCATCCAGGGCGGGGCGGCTGCAGGGCAGTTCGTAATCGCTGCCGCCGATGAAGTGGCGCCATGCGCCGAGGTAGCGGTCGGTCACGACGAGCAGCAAGGGGATGCCGGCGGACACCAGGTCGATGATTTCGGCGCAGAATCCGCCGCCCTCGGCTTCGCTGGTGCCGAAGCGGTTGATGACGGCCAGGTCGGGCCGGGTGCCGAGCGCGTGGCGCAGTTCGTCGCCGGCGCTGGTCAGGGCGATGGGGTTGAGGCGGCATCCGCGCGTGTCCTTGCCCCGGCTTTGCATGATGGCGTGGCGCTCGCCGGTGTGCAGGTTCTCGACGATGGTGTTCTTGGATACCTGGCCGGGTTCGGCAGCCAGCGGGACGGAAACCAGGCCCCGGATTGTCCAGCCCGCATTCTTGCGCTGGTGCAGGGCCTCGTAGAGCATGGCGTCCGCACGGACGGTGTCCGTCTGCACCAGTGCGGCAATGGTCGTGCTTGTATTCATGGGATGACACTGAAGACTGAAAGCGGCGCCGATGTATTATCGGCAATATCTTGCTTGAATTATGGAGGCTCGCGCCCTGGAATGCCAGCCGGAATACCGGGCATTCTTGAGAATTGTCATTGGCCGGGCAGGGAATTCTGGCCAATAATGGCAATCAATCGCAATAACCGGCCGCCGTTACCGGTCGGGACGAATCCCATATGCAAGGAATCTTCATGAATGCCCCAACGCATTTCCGTCGCCGCCGCCAACTGATCGGCGCGGCATCCGCGCTGCTGGCGATGCCGCTGATGCCGGCGCGCGCCGTTGCGGCAGCCAGCAGGAAAACGCTGGTGCTGGCCGGCCCGCAGGCCAGCGTATCGTTTCCCTTTCTGCACATGATCGACAGCGGCGCCCTGGCCGATGTCGCGGACAAGGTGGAGTTCCGGGTCTGGTCCAATCCGGACCAGCTCAGGGCGCTGGCCATCGAGGGGACGGCGGATTTCATCGCCGCGCCGTCCAATGTCGCGGCCAATCTTTACAACCGCGGCGTTCCCGTCAAGCTGCTGAACATCTCGGTCTGGGGCATGCTGTGGCTGGTGTCGCGCAATCCCGATTTCAAGACGCTGGCCGATTTCAAGGGCCAGGAAATCGCCATGCCTTTCCGGGCAGACATGCCGGATATCCTGTTCAGCCTGCTGTCGCAAGGGCAGGGGCTGGATCCCGCCAAGGATTTCCGCCTGCGCTATGTGGCAAGCCCCATGGATGCCATGCAGTTGCTGATCACGCGGCGGGTGGACCACGCCCTGTTGGCCGAGCCGGCCGTGTCGATGGCGCTGCGCAAGACGCAATCGTTTCCTGTATCCATCATCGCTCCCGACCTGTATCGCAGCGTCAGCCTGCAGGACGAATGGGGGCGCGTATTGCAGCGCGAGCCCCGCATTCCCCAGGCGGGCATTGTGGCGCTGGGGCAGGCGCGCCAGGATGCGGAACTGCTCGACAAGGTGCAGCAGGCGTATGCGGCTTCGCAGCGCTGGTGCTATGAAAACCCCGACGACTGCGGCAAGCTGGCGGCATCCCATATCGAGATGTTCATCCCCGAGGCCGTTGCCGATGCCATGCGTGTGTCGATACCGCATTATGCGACGGCAAGCGAGGCCAGGCCTGAGCTCGAGTATTTCTATCAGGCGCTGCTGGACCGCCAGCCAGGCCTGGTGGGGGGCAAGCTCCCGGACGATGGTTTCTATGCCTAGTTTTTCCTGAGGCCTTTGGCGGGTTGGCGCGGCTCGCGTAGTATCCTGTCGTCTTTCGTTTTCACTCATGATTTTTCTTCAGGCAACCATGCGTCATATCCGTGCCATGCTGGCTGCGACGCTGTCCTACCTATGGAGCGGCTTCGGCGCCATTGCCAGCTTGCTGCTGTTCTGCGCGCTGTGGGAATGGGGCGGACAGGTTTACGGCGACCTCATCCTGCCCGGGCCCATGGCGACTTTCGCCCAGCTCGGCGATATGCTGTCTTCCGGACTGGCGCAGCCGCAGCTGCAGATTTCGGCGCGGCGCGCGCTGTCCGGCCTGGGCGGGGCGCTGCTGGCAGGCAGCGTGTTCGGCATCCTGGCGGGGCGCTCCCTGACGGCCGCCATCGTATCCCGTCCTTTGGTGACGCTGCTGCTGGGCATGCCGCCCATCGCATGGCTGGTCCTTGCCATGCTGTGGTTCGGCATGGGCGACGCTACGCCTGTGTTCACGGTATTCATCGCCTGTTTCCCGGTCGTGTTCGCGGCCGGAATGCAGGGCGCGCGCACGCTGGAAAACCAGCTCAGGGACGTGGCCCGCGTGTATCGGCTGTCCTGGCGCATGACCCTGACGGACGTGTATCTGCCGCATGTGGCGTCCTATCTTTTCCCGGCCTGGATCACTGCGCTGGGAACCTCATGGAAAGTGGTCGTGATGGCCGAGCTGCTGACGACCGCCGATGGAGTGGGCGCCGCGCTGGCGGTATCGCGCGCGCAGCTGGACACTTCGACCTCGATGGCCTGGATCGTATCCGTGCTGGGGCTGCTGCTGGCTGTCGAATACTTGTTCCTGGAGCCGCTGAAGCGCAAGGTGGAGCGCTGGAGGCCGCCGGCATGAATGCATTGCATATCCGTCACCTGACGCACCGCTATGGGCTGGAAGACGTGCTTTCCAATGTGTCCCTGGACCTCTACGCGGGAGAAACGCTGGCGCTGGTCGGCCCGTCGGGCTGCGGCAAGAGCACGCTGCTGCATATCGTGGCGGGCCTGCTGACGCCTTCCGAGGGCAAGGTGGTCTCCGGCTTCAAGGGGCTGGGCTGCATGTTTCAGCAGCCGCGCCTGATGCCGTGGAAGACGACGGTCGACAATATCGCGCTGGGCCTCAAGGCATTGTCGGTGCCCGCGGCCGCGCGGCGCCGCCAGGCCGCGGCGCTGGCGCTGCGGCTGGGCCTGGAGGAAGACGATCTGCAGAAATACCCGCACGAGCTTTCGGGCGGCATGCAGAGCCGCGTGGCCCTGGGGCGCGCCCTGGCGCTGGCGCCCGACCTGCTGTTGCTGGACGAGCCTTTTTCCGCCCTGGACATTGGCCTGAAGCTGGAGCTCTACGGCCTGCTCAGGGAGCAGGCGCAATCGCGCGGCAGCGCCATCCTGATGATTACGCACGATCTCATGGAGGCAGTGCGGCTGGCGGATCGCATCGTCATGATGGCGGCGGATCCCGGTCGCCTGGTGCGCGAGTTCAAGCTGGCCTTGCCCCAGGCGGTGCGCACGGACAGCTGGATCTACCAGACCACGGCGGAACTGATGCAGGTGGAAGAGGTGCGCGTGGGATTCGGCCTGCAGCCGGGCAATCTGGCCTCGTTGACCGTGCTGAATGAGGAAGCGCCGCACAAAGGATGCCGTATATGAAGCTGTGGGACCATCCTTTGTTTCAATGCGGCTTCCGTCCGTTCTTCGTGCTGGTCGCCGTCAGCGCCTGCGTTTTCCTGCCGCTCTGGCTGCTGGTTTATCTGGGGGCGGCGAGCGGTCTGGCAGGAATGGAACCGCCGGGCGGCTGGCTGCTGTGGCATGCGCACGAACTGATCTACGGGTTCGGCATGGCGGCCGTCGCCGGATTCCTGTTGACGGCGGTCCCGGAGTTCACTGCATCGCCGGCGGTTGCGCGCCGCCACGTGTTTGCGCTGGCGCTGCTGTGGATGGCGGCCCGGCTGGCCTATCCGGCGGCTGGATGGCTGCCGGCGGGGGTGGGCATCGCGCTGGCGGCGCTCTGCAATCTGGCGCTGTTCGCGGCATTGCTCAGGCAACTGATTCCGCCCGTATGGCGGGATCCCGATCGCAAGCATGTCAGCTTCGCCTGGTTCAGCGGCGCGCTGATGCTGCTGCAAGCCGCCTTTTTCCTGTCCCTGTGGCTGGGGCTGGACGCCATGGCCTGGCTGCGCGCGGCGGTCGGCATCATGATGGTGCTGATCGTCCTGGCCGGCAGCCGGGTGTCGATGAGCGTGGTCAACCGGCAGGTTGAGGCCGCGCGTCCGGGAGCGCCGGAACTGGATGAAGAGGTGGGCTACCTGGCCCGTCCTCCCCGGCGCTATCTGGCCATTTTCATGATCAGCCTGTGCAGCCTGGTGGAGCTCGTGCATGGGCAGGACAGCGTCACCGGCTGGGTGGCGCTGGCTGCGTCCGCGGCCATGCTGAACCTGCTCAATGACTGGCACATCGGCAAGCCGCTGTTCACGCGCTGGGCGCTGATGCTGTACGCCAGCTACTGGCTGGTCGCGCTGGGCTACGCGGCGATGGGCCTGTCCTGGCTGGGGCTGGCCGGCGTGCTGCCGTCGGCGGGCAGGCATTTGCTGATGGCGGGCGCCATGGCGGTGTCGATCTTCACCATCATGAACATCGCGGGCCGGATTCACGCCGGCCGGTGGCTGGATTACCGTCCCTGGGTGCCTGTGGCGGCATCCCTGCTGGTGCTTGCCGCCCTGGTTCGCTTGCTGGCGGGCGCGCACGGCTTGCTGCACCTGATGCCCCAGTTGCTGTGGCTGTCGGGAGGGCTATGGACGGGAGCGTTCCTGATCTATCTGCTGCATGCCTGGCCTGTGCTGGCCAGGTCCAGGCCCGACGGGCTGGAGGGCTGCCAGGAACCGGTCGTGGAAGGAGAGGAGCCCCGTAAAGGGTGCTGACTCCATCGATGCTCAGTGCAGATTGCAGCAGTCGAACAGGCTTTCGCCCAGGTTGGCGGAAGGACGCTTGCTGTGGAAATCGATGTCGGGCAGGGGAAGGTCCACTTCCTTGCACAGGCCGTCGATGTCCAGCAGCACCAGGGTGCGGTTGCGGCCTCCGATGTAGCCCGCGCGCTTGAAGCTGCTCAGGTGGCGCGAAAAGGTTTCAGGGGTGATGTTCAACTGGCGGGCCAGCACGTTCTGGCTGGACGGCAGGGTCAGCCATGCGGAGCCCTGCTGCATGTAGATATCCAGCAGATAGGTCACCAGGCGCTGCGCGGAATTGCCTATCGTCAGCAGATCGATGCGGTTGACCGCCTGGGCGACGCGCGTCGACAGCATTTCCAGCAGGCACATGGCGAATTCGCTGGAGCGGCTGGCGGTCTGCAGCAGGTGCTCACGGGCGATGCGATAGAGCGTGGCAGGCTGCTCGGCGTACGCGGAAAGCGGGTAGTGGCACGGGTTGGCGAACATGATGGTCTCGGCGATCATGTCGCCGGCATGCAGCGTGCGGAAGACTTTTCCCTCTCCGTTGTAGGTAGGGCGATACAGGATGATCGCTCCGGATTCCACCCAGAAGAAATAGCGGGCCGTCTCCCCCATGTGGAAAAGGTGCTGGCTGGTGTCCAGTGTCATCTTCGAGGCGCCCTTGGCCAACTCGACGAACAGCGCCGGATCCGCCTTGGCGAAGGCCGGCGAGGCGGAAAAGGCTTTGTAGAGCAGCGCCTGTTGCATGTTCGTGTCTGTCCCGGGGCCGGATGATACAGCTTGGCTTTGAATCGCAAATGAGAATTAATTCATAGTTTAACCGGATTGGGGCGTCGTGTCCGGCATCGGATGTGGCGGCAAAAAGGCAGTATGCGGGAAGGGCGGCAATTTCTCCGGGCATGCCTGTATGCACGGTATGGGTATTTGGCGCGCCTTCTTTATTTGTTTTGGAAATAAGCAACGGAAAAACAGTTGGTTCCCTTTTGCCGGGCCGCCCGGCACCATGGAGCTTGGCCGTATTTCGGCAGTTGTGATCAGGAAAGCTTATGAGCATCGAAGTCAAGAATCTCTCCCGCCGGTTCGGGAATTTCCAGGCGCTGGACAATGTGTCGCTGCATATCGATACCGGCGAACTGGTGGCCTTGCTGGGGCCTTCGGGTTGCGGCAAGACGACATTGCTGCGCATTATTGCCGGCCTGGAAACGGCGGATTCCGGCAGCGTGCTGTTCGCCGGCGAGGACGCCACGGGCGTGCATGTGCGCAAGCGCCAGGTGGGCTTCGTTTTCCAGCACTATGCGCTGTTCCGGCACATGACGGTCTTAGAGAACGTGGCGTTCGGGCTACGCGTCAGGCCGCGCAGCCAGCGGCCGTCGGAACAACGCATTCGCGACAAGGTCCAGGAACTCCTGCAGCTCGTCCAGCTCGACTGGCTGGCGGACCGCTATCCCTCGCAGCTCTCCGGCGGCCAGCGGCAGCGTATCGCGCTGGCCCGCGCCCTGGCCGTCGAGCCGCGCGTGCTGCTGCTCGATGAGCCGTTCGGCGCGCTGGATGCCAAGGTGCGCAAGGAGTTGCGCCGGTGGCTGCGTCGCCTGCATGACGAGCTGAACGTCGCCAGCGTGTTCGTGACGCACGACCAGGAAGAGGCGCTGGAAGTATCCGACCGTGTCGTGCTGATGAACGCGGGCCGCATCGAGCAGGTGGGAACGCCGCGCGAGGTCTGGGAGTCTCCCGCCACGCCGTTCGTGTACGGCTTCCTGGGGGATGTCAATCAATTTACCGGTGATCTGGACAACGGCGTCCTGCATGCCGACGGCATCACGCTGCCTGCGCCGGAATACCGCTCATTGCGCGAAGCGCGGGGAACGGCCTATGTGCGTCCCTACGATATCGATGTGTTCCGCAAGCCGGTTTCCAGCGAGGATGCGCAGGGATTCCCCGTGCGCCTGAGCCATGTCTACATGGCGGGCGCCAGCGCGCACCTGGAACTGCTGCAGGAAGAAACGGGCAGGATCATCGAGGCGCAGCTGCCGGAAGAGCAGTTCAGGCAACTGGCGCTGAAGGATGGGGAGCATCTTCTGGCCAGGCCGCGCCGCGTCCAGATATTCGCCTCGCAGTGAGTGCTCGCGCCAGGGCTGCGCTCCGTTCCGGGCTCGGCCGCAAAAGCTCCGCCGGATAAAACACTGCCGCGCACAAGGCGCGGCAGATGCCGGGGCCTGCTGGTGCGGCGCAGGCAGGCCGGGGAAGGTGCCCGTTATTGCTGAAGCGCTTCGACGGCAATGGTGATGGTGACATCGTCGCCGACGCCGGGCGCGAATTTGCCGGCGTTGAATTCCGAGCGCTTGATGGCGGTCTTTGCGTCCGCGCCCAGGGCTTCCTTCTTGAGCATGGGATGCGGCTTGGCGGCGAAGCCGGTGATTTCGAAGCTTACCTGCTTGGTGACGCCCTTGATGGTCAGGTCGCCATCCACCGATACCGGCTTGTCGCCGTCGAAATTGACTTTCGTGGACTTGAAGGTCGCGGTCGGATGATTGGCGGTGTCCAGGAAGTCGGGACCCTGGATGTGGCCGTTGAAGGCCTCGTTGCCGGTTTCCACCGAAGTGGTGTCGATGGTGATGTCGACGGAGCCCGTCTTGGCTTCCTGGTCGAGGACGATGGTGCCGGAGGTGGATTTGAAGTTGCTCAGCTGCGTGCTCAGGCCCAGGTGGCTATAGGAGAACCGGGCAAAGGAGTGTGAGCCGTCGACCGTATAGGTGACGGGTGCGGCCATCGCGGAGGCGGCGATGCCGAGACTCATGGCCGCGGCCAGGGACAGTCGGGTCAAGGGTCGGATCATGGATGGTCTCCTGTGGAAGGGAAGTGGATGAAGATCAGGGTTCGTCAATAGGCCGGAGCCGATCGACAAGCCTCAGGGGGTTGCCGTCAGCTGGAAATCGATGGTCACTTCGTTGGCGACGATGTCGAATGTGGACCAGGATCCTTCGCCGATGGAAAAGTCGCCGCGCCGGATCGTGAAGCTTCCGGTAAAGACGCCTTTGCCGTCCTGTTCCGTGAAGGTGGCGGGCGCAATGACGGGGTGCGTGGTTCCTTTGATGGAAAGATCGCCGGCGACTTCATACTTGCCGCCGCCGAGGTCCTTGATTTCGCGGGATTCGAATCGGGCCTGAGGAAATGCCGCCAGGTTGAGCCATTCGTTCTTGGCCAGTTCCTCGTTGGCGTCGTCAGTGCCGGCGTCCACGCTGCCCAGATCGACTTCGATGACAGCCTTGCCCTGTCCGGGCTGGGCCGGATCGAAGGCGAGTTCGCCGGTGAATTTCTGGAATGTGCCTTCCAGGCCGACGCCCATCTGGGAATACTGGAAGTCGATGCGGCTGTCGCCTGCAACGATATTGGCATAGGTGGCGGCCTGCGCGCCGAAGGGCAGCGCAATGGCCAGCGCGAATGCGTGCAATGGGAATTTCAAGTCATTTCTCCTTGTCGGTACGGCATAGCATGCGGGAAAGCAGGTCGTCCCTGTCCAGGAACTGGTGTTTCAGGACGGCGAGGACATGCAGGCTGATACAGGCGATCAGCGTCCAGTTCAGGAAGACGTGCACTTGCGTCAGCAGCCTGCCCATCTCCCTGTCGCGGGAAAGCAGGTCCGGCAGTGGAAGGATGCCGAACCACACGGTCTGGAACCCTTGGGCGGAACTCATCAGCCAGCCGGACAGGGGGATGGCCAGCATCAGGCCGTACAGCAGCCAGTGGACGGCATGCGCCGCCAGCCTGGCCCATGGCGGCATGCTGGCGGGCAGCGCCGGAGGGCGATGGGAAAGCCGCCACGCCAGCCGGAAGCAGACCAGCAGGAAGATCGTGACGCCGGCCCACTTGTGCCAGGAAAAGAGCTTCAGCTTCTCGGGCGAAAGCGGCAGGCTTTGCATGTAGAAGCCCAAGGCGAGCATGCACAGCAATGCAAGGCCTATGAGCCAGTGAAGAAGAATGGCGGTCGCGGTGTAGCGTGTCTGCATGGCGGCGGGAATGGTTTTTCTTGCTGTTCCGTGTCGTGGCGCCGCAGAGTCTTCGCGGCACGGGTAACCCGGATTTGATTCGCGTTTATGGATTTGGTTCCCGGCGGCATGCCGGAAGCCGGCCAATTTTTCGAAGCGCCGCATGACAGAACGCGAAAGCAAGGCGAAGCGGCCTCCTGCGCGGCGATCCGACTCCTTAAAATGCTGTATATTTACACAGTATTTTAAGAATGACGGAGGCGATCCGTGAGTGATCACGACATTGCATCGCTACAGCATATTCACCCGACTCTGTGGCGTGCTTCCCAGCTTTCCCGCGCTCAAGGCCGGTGCGTCGAGACGGGTTTTGCCGCGCTTTCGGCGGAACTGCCCGGCGGAGGCTGGCCGTTGGGCAACTTGATAGAAATGCTGGCTCCACAGCACGGAATCGGCGAAATGCAATTGCTGCGTCCCGCGCTAGGCAATCTGGGCGGACGCTCCGTGATGCTGGTGCAGCCCCCGTATACGCCGCAGATCGCCGCCTGGGCGAACTGGGGCTGCGCGCCGGGCTGTCTGCGGTGGGCGCAGGCCCGTCGCCCGGCCGATGCGCTGTGGGCCGCTGAACAGGTGCTGCGCAGCGGCGTCTTCGGTGCGTTGTTGCTGTGGCAGGAGCGCGTCCGCAATCAGGCCTTGCGGCGCTTGCAGCTTGCCGCGCAGGAAAGCGACACGCTTTTTGTCCTGGTGCGTCCGGTGGCCGCGGCTGTCCAGGTCTCGCCTGCGCCATTGCGCCTGGTGCTGCGGCCTGGCCGGCGAGGGCTGGACATTTCAATCCTGAAGCGGCGCGGCGCTTCGCACTCTGGCCTGATCAGTCTGCATTTTTATCCCGACGTCCGATTCCCCGAGTTTGATCATGCGATTATGGATAGGCGTGCACTTGTCGCACGCGAGCCTGGACACGCAGTGCCCGACCTGGCGCATTGAGCCGGTCGTCGTGCTCGAGCACGATAAAGCCAAGGCCGTTTCTCCTTGCGCCGAGGCGGCGGGAGTGAAGCTGGGCATGCGTCGGAGCGGCGTTGGCGCATTGTGCCCGGCTGCGGTGCTGCTGCCGTACGATCGTCACAACGAAAAGCGGGCGATGGACGAGGTTTCCCTGGCCCTTTTGCAGTACACGCCGGAAGTCGCCCTGTCGGACGACAATACCTTGCTGCTCGACGTGTCCGCCAGCCTGAGCCTGTTCGGCGGCGTGCGCCGGCTCTTCCGGCGCGTGCAGGCCACCCTGAAGGGCATCGGCTTTGCCGCACGCATTTCCGTGGCCCCGACCGCCGGCGGCGCCTGGCTGCTTGCCGCGCGCCCATGCCGGTTGCGGCGGGCGCTGCGCTTGTCTACGTTGGCCAGGCGCCTGAACGCGCTGCCTTGCGGCTATCTGCCCGCAGCCAGGCCTTATTGCGACTGGCTCGATGGAATCGGGTGCGCTACGGTGGGTTCGTTGCGGGCGCTGCCGCGCGCCGGCCTGCAACGGCGTACCGGCAAATCCGTTCTGCATGCGCTGGATGCGGCCTACGGCCAGGCTCCCGAGGTATTCGACTGGATCGTTGCTCCACCGGAGTTCAGCGGCCGCATTGAACTGATGGAGCGCATCGAATACGCTGAAGCATTGATTTTCGCGGTTCGACGATTGATCGAACAGTTGTGCGGATGGCTGGCGGCGCGCAGTCTCGCGGTCGTTCGGGTGGTGTTCGAACTGGGGCATGAGCGCGGCCGCCATGCCCGTCCGGCCACCGGGATCGCATTGGCGCTGGGAACTCCGACTTGGCATGCTGACCACCTGCTGCGGCTTCTGGCCGAACATCTGCATCATCTCGTCCTGCCGGCCCCGGTCATCGAAGTGCGGCTGCATGCCGCCGACACTGAAGCCAGGAGGGCTGCGCCTGCGGATCTGTTCCCCGATCCCGGCGGCAGCCCGGAAGACGAGCAGAGATTGATCGAGGTGCTGATGGCGCGCCTTGGGCGAGAGAACGTCCGGCGGCCCAGTCCTGTTGCGGACCACCGCCCCGAGATCGCCAACCGCTGGGTTCCCGTCGACGAAAAGCCGAAGATGGCCTCTTGCATCCAGGCAGCCGAACGGCCGTTCTGGCTGCTGGATGAACCGGTGGCGCTCCCCGTCAAGGGACATCGGCCTTTCTACGGTGTTGCGTTGCATGTCGTGCGCGGACCCGAGCGCATTGAGGACGGATGGTGGGCCGGCCTTGCCTTGCGCGACTATTACATAGCCCAATCGGAAAGCGGCGCCCGCTATTGGCTGTACCAGGAGCGCGGCAAGGATACGGGCTGGTTCCTGCATGGCCTGTTTGCGTGAAGACTCATGAGTGCCCCAGCCACACTGCCGCCTTACAGCGAGCTTCATTGCCTGACGAACTACACGTTCCTGCGCGGCGCGTCGCATCCGGAAGAACTCGTGGCCCGCGCCGCCGAGCTGGGTTACGGCGCCATCGCCATCACGGACGAATGCTCGATGGCGGGCGTGGTGCGCGCCCACGTCGAAGCCAAAAAGCAGAGGCTGCCGCTCCTGATCGGCGCCAGCTTTACCTTGCGCGATGCCGCTGGCGACGCTGCGGTATCGCTGGTCGCGCTGGCTCAGACACGCCGCGGCTACGGCAATCTGTGCGAGCTCATTACGCTGGGCCGGCGCCGGGCGCCCAAAGGCGAGTACCGGCTTTCGCCGGAGGACATCGATAATCCCGTCGATCCGGCTCTTGCCCATCTGCGCGGGCTGCCGGAGTGCGTCGTCTTGCTGGTGCCTGAGTACGGCGCGCCGTTCGAGCGCCTGCTTGCCCAGGCGGAATGGGCTGCCGCCACGTTTCCCGGGCGTTGCTGGATGTCGCTTGCGCTGTTGCATCGCGCGCAGGATGATCGGCACAAGGCCTCCGTGACTGCGGCGGCTCGCTATGCAGGTATCCGTGTCGTGGCCACGGGCCAGGTCGAAATGCATCTGAGGTCGCGCAAGCCCATGCACGATACGCTCACGGCGATTCGCCTGGGCAAGTCCATACCGGAATGCGGATTCGAGCGGGCGGCCAATGCCGAGCATCATCTGCGCTCGCGCCTGCGCCTGGCAAACCTCTATTCGCGCGAAGCGCTGGAAGAAACGCTGGAGGTGGCGACGCAATGTCCATTCAGCCTGGATGAACTGAAGTACGAGTATCCGGACGAAATTTGTCCTGAAGGGCTGACGCCCTCGGCCTATCTGCGCCAGGAAGCCTATATCGGCGCTCATCGGCGTTTTCCCAAAGGCATTCCGCCCGGCGTGAGGAAGCAGATCGAGCACGAGCTCGACCTGATCGGCGCGCTGGAATACGAGCCGTATTTCTTGACGGTCTACGATATCGTCAAGTTTGCGCGCAGCCGCGGGATACTTTGCCAGGGACGCGGATCGGCGGCGAACAGCGCCGTGTGCTACTGCCTGGGCATTACGGAAGTGGATCCGGTCCGAAGCAGCGGCCTGTTCGAGCGCTTCGTCAGCAAAGAACGCAATGAGCCGCCGGATATCGATGTCGATTTCGAACACCAGCGGCGTGAAGAAGTCATCCAGTATGTCTACGAGAAATACGGACGGGACCGGGCGGCGCTGACGGCCGTCGTCATTACTTATCGCGTGAAAAGCACGCTGCGCGATACCGGCAAGGCGCTGGGCATCGACCCCATGATCATCGATGCCGTAGCCAAGTCCTACCATTACTGGGACGGCAGGAGCAATCTTGCCGCCCGCCTGGCCGAATGCGGGCTTGCCCCGGACTCGCCCGTCGCGCGGCAGTGGATCAGCCTGGCGGAACGGCTCATGGGTTTTCCCCGGCATATGTCGCAGCATCCAGGCGGTTTCGTCATATCCAAAGGGCCGCTGTGCCGCCTGGTGCCGATCGAGAATACCGCGATGCCCGACCGCAGCGTCGTTCAATGGGACAAGGACGATATAGACGCCCTGGGCTTGCTGAAGGTGGATATCCTGGCGTTGGGAATGCTGAGTGTTATCCGGCGCGCCTTGGAAAGCGTGTCGCAACGGCGGGGCGAGCCATTCGCGCTGCAGGACATTCCGGCCGAAGACAGCGATACGTATGACATGATCTGCGAGGCGGACACGATAGGCGCCTTTCAGATCGAGTCGCGCGCGCAGATGGCCATGTTGCCGCGCATGAGGCCGCGGGAATTCTATGATCTGGTCATCGAGGTGGCCATCGTCCGGCCCGGCCCCATACAGGGCGGCATGGTCCATCCATATCTGCGGCGCCGCCAGGGCCTGGAGAAGGTGACTTATCCCAGCGACGATGTCCGCAAGGCCCTGGAGCGCACGCTGGGCATACCCATCTTCCAGGAGCAGGTGATGCAGGTGGCCATGCTGGCCGCCGGCTTTACGGCGGGCGAAGCCGACGAACTGCGACGGTCGATGGCGGCTTGGCGGCGCAAAGGAGGGCTGGGCAGGTTTTACGACAAGATCATCGACGGCATGACCAGCCGGGGCTATCAGCGAGAGTTCGCCGAGCAGATCTTCAGGCAGATCCAGGGCTTCGGCGAATATGGTTTTCCCGAAAGCCATTCGGCCAGCTTCGCGCTTCTGGCATATGCCAGCTGCTGGCTCAAGCGCCATGAGCCCGAAGCCTATCTCATGGCGCTGCTCAACAGCCAGCCGATGGGTTTCTACTCGCCCTCCGTGCTGGTCCAGGACGCCCGGCGCCATGGCGTCGTGGTGCTCGCGGCCGACGTGACCGTCAGCGCCTGGGGAGCGCGGCTGGAGCCGACGGGCGCGGCTCGTCCGGCAGTGCGCCTGGGGCTGAACCAAGTGAAAGGCGTGCATCAGGAAAGCGCGCTGCGCATCGAAGCGGCCCGCGCGCTGAAGCCGTTCGAGTCCGTCGCGGATATGGCCAGGCGCGCCGGCCTGCAGCGGCATGATTTGATCAGTCTTGCCGCAGGCGACGCTTTGCGCGCGCTTGCCGGCCATCGCAGGGCGGCGCTATGGGAATCCGTGGTCAGCGCTCCCGAGCGCGGCCTGCTCAGGGAAGCGCGGATCGACGAGCCGTGCACTCCGGAATTGCCGCTGCTCAGCGAAGGGCAGGCATTGGTGGCGGACTATCGCTCGCTTGGCCTGACCCTTGCGCGCCATCCGCTCTCGCTCTTGCGTGAAAGACTCACTGCGATGCGCTTTTCGTCTTCCGCTTTCCTGCGGGAGCAGCCCGACCGGCGGCTCGTCCGGGCGTGCGGCATCGTTACCGGACGCCAGCGTCCAGGAACGTCAAAAGGCGTGGTTTTCGTGACGCTGGAAGATGAGGCGGGCCAGGTCAATCTCGTTGTCCGGCCCCGGATCGTCGAGAGCCAGCGGCGCGAACTGCTGACGGCAAGGCTGCTGGGCGCCTATGGCACGTGGCAATCTCGTGGCGGGGTGCAGCATCTCATCGTGGGAAGGCTGGTCGATCTGACTCCGATGCTGGGCGCGCTGGAAACGACGAGCCGCGACTTCCATTGACCACGCACCCAAGCGCAAGCCTTGCCGTTCAGAAGCCGGTGCGCGCCAGCGTGAATACGCCCTGGATGAAGAACACGGTGCCGATCATCAGGATGATGGCGCGCGTCCAGCGCCGGAATTGCGTGTCGCTCATGCGTTCGAGCACGAAGCGGCTCATCGTGGTGCCTCCCGCGGCGGCGGCAATGGAGACCACGATGATGATGGTGTCCAGCTCCAGTTCGGCCATGCCTGCCAGAGTGCCGAAGTACACCAGCTTGGCTGCGTGCGCCAGCGATTGGCAGATGGCCTTGGTGGCGACGACTTCGCGGCGATCCATCATGCTGCGCACGAAGAACAGGTCGAGCAGGGGACCGGATACGCCGGCGATGAACTGGACGGAGCCGTTGAGCAGGCCGCAGATCTCCGCGCCGTAGCGCTTGTCCGCCTGGGGCGCGATGTTGGGGGGCAGCGCCAGGGAGATGAACGGCAGCAGGCCCAGCACCATCAGGACGAGCGGGCGGCTGGGAATGAAGCGTATGAAGCCGAACAGCAGCGCGGCAACAGTAAGGCCGGCGATGTAGCGCAGGCAGATGCGCCAGCGGATGTGCTTGTAGAGCAGCATGGCGCGCCAGCCGTTGGCGCTGATTTGCGTAATGGCGTGAAGCACCATGGCCGTGGGGACGCTCATGGTGGCGACC
The DNA here is from genome assembly GCF_004342005.1 of Paracandidimonas soli. Lineage (GTDB taxonomy): Bacteria > Pseudomonadota > Gammaproteobacteria > Burkholderiales > Burkholderiaceae_B > Paracandidimonas > Paracandidimonas soli. The sequence goes on along the minus strand of NZ_SMBX01000009.1, from coordinate 125,335 downwards.
AGAACGCCCATCAGGATCATGCCGCCGGCCATGCCGAAGATGCCGGAAAGAAAGGATGTCGCTATGACGAGCGGCACCAGCCACAGGAAAAGGCTCATGGGTCAGTCTGCGGGCGCACGCGGGCGCGCCGTGAATCGATGGTGTCCGGGAGGGCCGGCTCGGCAGTCTTGACGCCGGTTGCCCGAGCGCATCGGATACGCACATTGCATGCGCCGACGAAATGCGCAGGAGCCGGTCTGCGGGCTGTTGTTACGGGAAAAAAGCGAGTCTAGCAGGAGACGGCTTCTCCCGCCAGTCGCGCTCGAGGCGCTTCAGGACGGCGATCGGGAGGATGCGTGCTGGAGAAAGGAGCCGGCCTTTCTGGGGAAGGCTGTCTCCATTTCTGATATTTGTGTGGATTTTTTGCTTATCGGCGGCTTTTTGGTATTAATATTTGCCATTTCTTGTATAAGCTGTGGCCGGCTTGCATGTTTTTCGCCACGCCATGGCGTCAGGCATGCGCGCCGCAAGATGGAGGCTTCCTGTTCTGTCCGCTGCTTTGGGCGGGCAGTATTGTTTGCAATACATGTCAGATATCGCCAAGGTTGGTTTATCTCCCGCAACGGAACAGCACAAGCTGGATTTCGTCGCACGCGTGTACTACATGCGTATCATGGGGACGGCATTGTGCGTCCTGCCGATCTGGTCGGTCCTGCAGGAAAGGGGAGCGATTTCGCTATGGCTATGGATGCCGATATTGCTCAATGGCCTGTTGTGGCCGCACGTGGCCGTCGCGCTATCCCGCCGTGCGCAGGATCCCGCCAAGCAGGAATTCCGCAATCTGACCCTGGACTCGTTTCTGGGCGGCATCTGGATCGCCGTCATGGCCGTCGGGCTGGTGCCGGCGGTCGTCTTCATGACCATTCTTGCGATGGACAAGATCGCGGCGGGTGGATGGCGTTTGTTTGCCAGGGCCCAGTTGGCGCTGGGAGCCGGTTTCATCCTGGCATGGTACTGGCTGGACTTTCCTTTTGTGCCGGAAGTATCGCCGAGAACGATGCTGGCGTGTGCTCCCCTGTTGTTTTTCTATAGTATCGGCCTGAGCTATCTGATGTACCGGCTTGGGCAAAGGGTGGTCCAGCAGAACAGGGAGCTGAAGCACTTGAGCCTGATGGATCCCGGACTGGGCGTGCCGAACCGGCGGTTCTTCGAGATCGGCGCGGAGCAGGTGCTGGAGCGGGTGAGGCAGGGCAGGCAGACAGCTTCGCTGCTGCTGGCGGATGTCGATAGATTCAAGGAAATCAATGACAGCCATGGGCATGGCATCGGTGATGTCGTGCTGAAGCAATTGGCTGCGATACTGCGGGACGAGATACGCGACACCGATCTTTCGGCGCGCTATGGCGGGGACGAGTTCGCCGTGCTGCTGGTCGGCGCCGACTTCGATCGGGCAATGGGCATTGCAAGACGCATACGCGAGCGTGTCGAGGAAATGGCCGTGGAGGGCGTCGCGGATTTGATCTGCAGCGTCAGTATCGGTGTGTCGCAGGCCAAGCACACGCACGAATCGTTGCAGGCATGGGTGGCCGATGCCGACTCGGCCATGTATCGGGCCAAGTTCGGCGGCCGCAACCGGGTGATCGGCAACTGAGCCGTGAGCGGCGAAGCGTATCGGAAAGAAGGGAAGCCGAACGTTGCGGACACGGACAACAAAAAGCCCTCATGACGAGGGCTGTTGTCTAGCGGTGGTGCCCAGGAGAGGACTCGAACCTCCACACCCGAAGGCACATGGACCTGAACCATGCGCGTCTACCAATTCCGCCACCTGGGCATGCAAACCAACTTCGAACTGCGATACTGCGGGAACAAAAAACCCTCATGACGAGGGTTGTTGTCTAGCGGTGGTGCCCAGGAGAGGACTCGAACCTCCACACCCGAAGGCACATGGACCTGAACCATGCGCGTCTACCAATTCCGCCACCTGGGCAACAAGAAGTATGCTAACGTTTGTCAGCCGGTTAACAGTGCTGTCATATAGCGGCATCACACTGTCGACCTAAAGCGAATCAACCCTTGTTTGAAACCAGCCTATAAACCACAATACTGGAACCAAACCGCGTTGCTATGCTCTAAACTTCGAAGAACAGAATTATAGCTGAAATTTTTTAGAATTGGAAATAACCTTTGATCAAACGATCTAAAAATAACGAAATTAGCGAAGACACCCCAATTTCCTTTGCCGAGAACACTGCCGGCACACCAGAACTGCCACCAGACTTTGATCCCGATGTGCCCAGCAGGGAAGCCATTCTTGGCTATCTGCGCGGCCAGAAGAAGGCCGTCAAGCAGCCTGCCATGGCAAAGGCGCTGGGTGCCGGCATCCCCCTGTCCATCGGCTTCGAGCGCAGGCTGCAGGCCATGCAGCGCGACGGGCAGATCATCCTGGGTCCGAACGACCGCGTGGCGCTGAACGGAAAAATCGAGTTTATCGCCGGAAAAGTGTTGGGCCACCGAGACGGTTTCGGCTTTCTCCAGCGCGACGACAAGGGGCCGGACCTCTTCCTGTCGCCAAGGGAAATGCTGAAGGTGCTGCACGGCGACCGCGTGCTGGCCAGATACGACGGCGAATATCGCGGCAAGCCCGAAGCGGTGATCGTTGAGGTCATCGAGCGGCGTACCAACCGCCTGGTGGGACGCTTTCTCAAGGAGCGCGGCGCTTTCATCGTTGCGCCGGAAGATACGCGCATCAAGCACGACATCCTGATCCAGCCGTCGGACACTGGCGGCGCCGAGCAGGGGCAGGTCGTGACCGTCGAGATCGTCCAGCAGCCTACGCGCCACTCCCAGCCTCTGGGCCGTGTCGTCGAGATCCTGGGAGAAATCGACGACCCCGGCATGGAGATCGAAATTGCCGTGCGCAAATTCGATGTGCCGATGGCGTTTTCGGACAAGGCATTGCGCCAGGCCGAGCGTACGCCGGACGTGGTCCAGCCCGATGAGCTGAAGGGCCGGGTGGATCTGCGCGACGTACCGTTCGTGACCATTGACGGCGAGGACGCGCGCGATTTCGACGATGCCGTGTATTGCGCGCCGGTCAACGTGGGTACGGAGAAGCGCAAGCGCTCCGGCTGGCGGCTGCTGGTGGCGATCGCCGACGTCAGCCATTACGTGCGCCCCGGCGATGCGCTGGATGCCGATGCGCAAGTGCGCGGCACCAGCGTTTATTTTCCGCGCCGAGTGATACCCATGCTGCCGGAGTCGTTGTCCAACGGCATCTGCTCGCTGAACCCGGACGTCGACCGCCTGGTGATGGTGTGCGACATGGTGGTTGCCGCAAGCGGCGCCAAGGCCGGCACGGTAATGGCCTACCAGTTCTACAACGCGGTCATCCGCTCGCATGCGCGCACCACCTATACCGATGTGTGGACTTCGCTGCAGCAGCCGAACGGCCCCGTGGCGCAATCCATGGGCGACATCGCGGGTTACCTGCGCAATCTCTACGAGCTGTTCCAGCTGTTCGCCCAGGCGCGCGCGAAGCGCGGCGCCATCGATTTCGATACCATCGAAACACGCATCGTCTGCAATCCGCTGGGGCGCATCGAGCGCATTGAGCCTTATGCCCGCAATGATGCGCACCGCCTCATCGAGGAATGCATGCTGGCGGCCAACACCTGCGCGGCGGATTTCATGGTGCGCAACAAGCGCACAGGCCTGCATCGCGTGCACGAGGGGCCCACGCCGGAAAAACTCAAGACCTTCCGCGAGTTCCTGCGCGGGCTCGGGCTGTCGCTGGAGGGCGGGGACGACCCGACCACGGCCGACTACGCCAAGTTGATACAGCAGGCGCGCAACCGCCCCGATTTCGAAGTGGTGCAGACCATGTGCCTGCGTTCGCTGCAGCAGGCGATCTACAGCCCCGAGGAATCCGGGCATTTTGGACTGGCGTACGAGCATTACGCGCATTTCACTTCACCGATCCGGCGCTATCCCGACCTGCTGACGCATCGCGTCATCAAGAGCATCCTGGCGGGCGGCAAGCGCTATGTGCCGCAGCTGGACGGCGAAGGGCTGCCGGATGCAGCCACCGCGGCGGAGCGCGAGCATGCGGTCTGGGAAAAGCTGGGCCTGCTGCTGTCCGCCAGCGAGCGCCGCGCCGAAGAGGCGTCGCGCGACGTCGAGGCATGGCTGAAATGCTGGTTCGTCAAGGAGCATGTCGGCGAGGTGTTCAGCGGCCGGGTCACCGGCGTTGCCCCGTTCGGGCTGTTCATTACGCTCGATTCACTGTATGTCGAAGGCATGCTGCATGTCTCGGAGCTCGGCTCGGATTACTTCCAGTACAACGAGTCGACCCATGAACTGCGCGGCGAGCGCACCGGCATGCGCTACCGCCTGACGGACGCGCTGCATGTGCAGGTGTCCAGGGTCGATCTGGAGGCCAGGCGCATCGAGTTCAGGCTGGTCAAGGGAACCGACTTCAAGACGCTGTCGGCCCAGATGCAGGAGCCAGGCGGCAAGACACCGAGGGTGAAGAAGGCGGCTACGGCCAAGCCCCAGGAACTCAAGGGGACGACGGCGCGCGAGCGCAGGGCCGCCGCCAAGCGCTCCGCCAGGCAGGAAGCCAGGCCGGCCAAAAAGGCTGCAAGCAGAAAGTCCGTGCGCGGCCGCCGCGGATAGCGTATCGTACGGCGCTTTGCAGGATATGAAGAAAGGATAGCAAGACCATGTCGTCTGATCAGTTGTTGGCCGGCTTCCATGCAGTCACGGCGCGCTTGCGCCATGCGCCTGCATCCATCCGCCTGGTCTATGTGGATGAATCGCGCCGCGACAGGCGCATGGGAACGTTCGTCGAGCAGGCCAGGAACGCCGGCGTCGCCGTGCACACCGTGCCGGCCTCGCGGCTGGACGGCATGGCGCGGGGGCTGCGGCACCAGGGCGTGCTGGCCATGGCGCAGCCTCAGGCGCTGGCGGTGGACGTCGATGAACTGCTGGACGACGTCCTGGAGGCAGGCGGCGTGCCTTTGCTGCTGGTGCTCGATGGCGTGACGGATCCGCATAATCTTGGCGCATGCCTGCGCACGGCCGATGCCGCCGGCGTGCATGCGGTGATCGCCCCGCGCGATCGCTCGGTGGGATTGAGCAGCGTGGCGCAGCGCGTGGCCTGCGGCGCAGCGGAGACGGTTCCCTACCTGATGGTGACGAATCTCGCGCGCACCTTGCGCAGCCTGAAGGAACGCGATATCTGGGTGGTCGGCACCGATGACCAGGCGGAGCGGACGCTGCATGCCGTCGACGCCCGCAGACCCATGGCATGGGTCATGGGCGCCGAGGGGGAGGGCATGCGACGCCTGACGCGCGAAACCTGCGACGAGCTCGTCACCATCCCCATGCTGGGAGCGGTGGAGAGCCTGAACGTCAGCGTGGCGAGCGCGGTCTGTCTCTATGAAACGGTGCGGCAGCGCAGTTGAACGGAGCCGGGCTTTCGCGCTCCCGGATGCGAGGGCCGATATGCCGCGCGGGGCATAAGCGGGCGGGGATGCGTGGATTTTGGTGATAAGGGCTGCGCAGCGCGCTGTGAACGCAGTAACATGCGGAGGTTATCTCCAGATCCTATGCCTCCCATTACGCAATCATGAGCAACTACGGCTTTACCACGACCATTCTCCATTCCGACCGGCGCTTCGGGGCAGAGCACGGCGCCATCCACAAACCGTTGCACACATCTTCGCAATACGCGTTCGACGATTCCAGGGAGCTGGCAGCGGTCTTCCAGGGGAAAGCCGGCTTCAGCTACGCCCGCCAGGGCACGCCGACGACCGCCGCGCTGGAGCAGAAGATCACGCAGATGGAGCGTGGCATCGGAACGGTCTCCTTCGCCACCGGCATGGCGGCGCTGGCGGCGGTCTTCATGACCTTGCTGCGCAAGGGCGACCATCTCATTTCCAGTAAATACATTTTCGGCAACACGAACAGCCTGTTCGGGACGCTGACGGCGCTTGGCGTGGACATTACGCTGGTAGACCCTACGGACATGGAGGCGGTCAAGACCGCATGGCGGCCCGAGACGCGCATGGTGTTCACCGAATCCATCGCCAATCCCGGCACCCAGGTGGCGGACTTGAAGGGCATGGGCGAATGGTGTCTCGAGAAAGGCCTGGTATACGTGCTGGACAATACCCTGGCGACGCCCTACCTGAGGCCGGGGATCGACTTCCATGCCTCGCTGGTCATGAATTCGCTGTCCAAGTACATCGGCGGGCATGCCAATGCGCTGGGAGGCGCCATCACCAATACCGGCCTGTACGACTGGTCGGCCTACGAGGCGATCGCCGAGCCCTACCGCAAGGGAGATCCGCGTACGTGGGCGCTGACCCAGATCAAGAAGAAGGGGCTGCGCGACATGGGCGGCACCTTATCCTCCGATGCGGCGCACCGTATTTCGGCGGGCGCGGAAACCCTGGCGCTGCGCATGGAAAAGGCCTGTGCCAATGCGCTTGCGCTTGCGAAGTACCTGGAAAGCCATCCCAAGGTCGCCAGCGTCAGCTATCCCGGCCTGGCCTCGCATCCCCAGCATGCGATGGCGAAGGCGTATTTCCAGGGCCGCTTCGGCGCGCTGATGGGTATCGAGCTGGACCCTTCCGTCGATGTCTTCGCCTTCCTCAATTCCCTGAAGGTGCTGATCCTGGCCACCCACCTGGGAGATACGCGCACGCTTGTGCTGCCGGTCGCGCATACCATCTATTACGAAATGGGGCCCGAAACGCGAGCGCTGATGGGAATTGCCGACAATCTCCTGCGCGTGTCGATAGGCATCGAGGACGAGGCGGACCTGATCGGGGATTTCGCGCAAGCCCTGGACGCAAACTAGCGAGAGAAGATGCAATCGGGGAAATAAATGCATACAAACGGCCCGCAGAATGTCATTCATAGCAAAAAAGTCAATGGTTATGCGGCTTCTGAGGGTTTTTTGGCTTGACAGCCGTTTTATTCGAAGGCCTAATACGCACTGACAAATCTGTCGCGATTTTTTTGCGTTGCTTTTCTCTGCAAGGTTTACGATAGACAATATCAGGCATGCGGAGGGGGTGGCGCTTCATGCGTTGCACGTTGTTGTCCGATAACCGGATCCTGTATTTTCCGACCCGGTAAAAACAAACTTCAGGGGTAATTCTTAAATGAACAAAACAGAACTCATCGAACACATTTCGACCAAAGCCGATCTGTCCAAGGCTGACGCAGGCCGTGCGCTGGAAGCGTTCATCGGCGCCGTCAAGCAAACGCTGAAGAAGAAGGGTACGGTTACCCTGGTTGGGTTTGGCACGTTTGGGGTTTCTGAGCGCGCCGCACGCACCGGCCGCAACCCCCGCACCGGCGAAGCCATCAAGATCAAGAAGGCTCGCGTGCCCAAGTTCCGTCCCGGCAAGGCCCTGAAGGACGCCGTCAACTGATAATCGCCTTGCGGCATCTTCAGTTGCATGCGTAGAAACGGCAAGCTATAATCCCGTTTCTCTGCAAGGGACGATAGTGGCACCACCCAAGGGTGCTTAGCTCAGCTGGTAGAGCGGCGCCCTTACAAGGCGTAGGTCGGGGGTTCGAACCCCTCAGCACCCACCAAATCCTTGCAGATGAATCAGGCACTTAGAGAAATCTAAGTGCCTTTTTTATTATCCTTGCAGCGTATTGCTCAATTTATATTGCGAATTGTTCGCATTTGATTTACTATAATCGACTTTGAATCATACAGAGATTCGCCGTCCCGATGGATCGCGGTCTTGAGTCACGTTGCACAGCCCATGACGCACCCGCATGCAGACACCAAAGACCGTCCGGTATTGTTGCGCCTGACCGCGATAACCATTGCAACAGGCCTGCATCTGGGGGTATTTGGCATGATGCTGCATGCGTCCAAGGTCGAGCCTTCGATCGAAATGCCGGAGACCATCGAAGTGCGTTTCGTCGAGCTTGGACCGGAGCCTGTCGACGCCGCTCCCAATGAAACGCCCAGCGAAGAAATGGTGCAGCCCATCGTCGAGCCGGAACCCGAGCCCGAGCCGGAACCGGAGATCGAGCCTGAGCCAGAGCCCGAGCCTGAAATCGAGCCAGAACCGGAACCCGAGCCTGAGCCGGAACCAGAGCCTGAAATCGAACCGGAACCGGAGCCAGAGGCGATCATCATTCCCAAGCCCGAACCGAAGCCTGAGCCAAAACCTGAACCCAAGCCCGAGCCCAAGCCTGTACCGAAACCCAAGCCCAAGCCGAAACCTGTGCCGAAGCCCGCGCCCAAGCCGGTGCCCGATGTCGAGCAGAAGGCGGATGCGCCTCCGTTCGTACCGTCCGGCCAGGGAGCCGAAGTGGCGGCGCCCAAGGGGCCGACAGGCCCGGTGGATCCCGACAGGCCGCGTGTCGTGGGCCGTGTCGATTATCTGGGCAAGCGGCCCGCGCCGGAGTATCCTCGTGCGTCGGAACGCATGCGGGAACAAGGCCGGGTGGTGTTGCGCGTGGTGATTTCTCCGGAAGGCAGGGTAACGGACGTCAAGGTGCAGTCGTCGTCCGGCTACCAGCGCCTGGACAACTCCGCCATCAAGGCGGTGCGGCAGGCGCGCTTCAAGCCGTATACGGAAAATGGCATAGCCTATCCCGCCATGGCGGATATTCCTTTTGACTTTGTTTTATAGGACCGACGATGTTCGATTCAATTCGTAATGCAATGCAGGTTCTGGCGCAGGTGGGCCAGTCGGCCGCCGATGCGGCAACCGGCGGGAGCGGGCAGGCGCCCGATGCATCCGGTCCGGTTGCGGGCGGTCAGATTGAAGGCGCAGGCGCCAATGCCGCGGCCGGCGCATCCGATGCGCTGAACGGCGCGGCCGCTGCTGTCGGCGATACCGGGGCCGCGGCGCTGCAGGCGGGGGCGGACGCCGCCGCGCAATTGACCGGAGCCGCGAATACGCCGTTGCCGGAAGTCGCCAGCAATACCGGCATGCTCTATTTCGTCCAGCAAAGCGACTGGGTAGGGCAGAGCCTGTTCGTCATCCTGCTGCTGATGTCGCTGGCCAGCTGGTACCTCATCATCGTGAAGTGCGTCAGCAACATTATCACGCACCGCCGCTCGGACCGCTTCCTGGACAAGTTCTGGGGCGCAAGCTCCCTGGAGCAGGTAGAGAACGAGATCGCCACCCACGGAGCCAACGAGCCTTTCGCGCACGTGGCCAGCCATGCCATCCATGCCCGCAATCATCACGCCAAGTACGGCGCGCTGAAGCTGGAGGAGAAAGGTTCCACCAGCGCATTCGTCACGCGCACCATCCGCAAGGTCATCGACGAGGAAACCGCCAAGCTGGAGAACGGCCTGACGGTTCTGGCATCGGTCGGTTCCACCGCGCCTTTCGTCGGCCTGTTCGGCACGGTGTGGGGCGTCTACCATGCGCTGATCGGCATCGGCCTCTCCGACGGCGTCACCGTCAATCGCATTGCGGGCCCGGTGGGCGAGGCGCTCATCATGACGGGCCTTGGCCTGGCCGTGGCCATTCCCGCGGTGCTGGCCTATAACGCGTTCGTGCGCAGCAACCGCGTGTATCTGGCGCGCCTGGATGCGTTCGCGCATGATCTTTTCACATTCCTGTCCACGGGCCAGCAACAGTCCAACGGCTACGGCAGCAAGCGCAAGCGCCCGGCAGCCGCCCCCACCAGCACGGGTGAATAACCATGGCATTCGGCAGCTTCGACCAGAAGTCCTCCTCGCATACCGTGTCCGAGATCAACATGGTGCCGCTCATCGATGTGATGCTGGTGCTGCTGGTGATCTTCATCATCACGGCGCCCTTGCTCAGTCACTCCATCAATATCAACCTGCCGCAGGTTTCGGCCCAGCCGGTGGAAACGGAGCCTAAGGTCATCGACCTTGCGGTCGACGAGCACGGGCAACTGTTCTGGAATGAAGAGGCCATCAGCGAGGATGACCTGACGGCGCGGTTCGCCGTGGAGTCCAAGCAGGATCCGCAGCCCGATCTGCGTATCCGGGCCGATCTGAACACCCGCTATGAGGTGCTGGCGCAAGTCATGAGCAGTGCGAGAAAGGGCGGCATGAAGCGCATCGGCTTTGTGACGCGGCCCAATCCTGATGCGGCGAATGCCTCTCCTCCCGGAGCCGAGGCGAACAGCCAGGCGCAGCAGCCGGCCGCGCCAGCCGCCGCCCAGTAGCGGCGTACTTTGCGGATTGCATTTCCAGGTTCAGGCGGCGTCATGCCGCCTGACGTCTTTTTTGTTTAGAATCACGGCATGCGAATCCTAGTTATCGAAGACGATGCCACGCTTGGCCATGCCCTGCGGGAGTTTCTTTCCGAACAGGGCTATGCCGTCGACTGGCTGCAGGACGGTGTCCAGGCTCTGGGCGCGCTGACCGGGCAGCATTACGATCTCCTTCTCCTCGATCTCAACCTGCCCGGCATGGACGGGCTGGAGATCCTGCGCTCCCTGCGTGCGTCGGGAGAATCGGTCCCTGTGCTGATCCTGACGGCGCGCGACGACATCAGCGACCGCGTCGCGGGGCTGGATGCTGGGGCTGACGACTATGTGGTCAAGCCGTTCGAGCTGCAGGAACTGGCAGCGCGAGTGCGCGTGTTCCGGCGCCGCAGTGCGGGGCAGTCCGCCCCCCTGATGGAGATCGGCCCGATCTCGTTCGACACCTCAAATCGCGAAGTGCGCGTGCATGGCAAGCGCCTGCAGCTTTCGGTGCGCGAGCTGTCGGTGCTGGAAATGCTGATGGGACGAGCCGGCCGGGTCGTGACCAAGCGGCAGATCGTGGCGTCGCTCTCGGCATGGGACGCCGATTTCAGCGAGAACGCGGTGGAGGTCTATGTGTACCGACTGCGCAAGCGCCTGGAGTCCACGGGCGTGGGCATACAGACGGTGCGCGGTTTCGGATACCTGCTAGATGTCGACGCGCCGCAAGACAGTTGACGCATTCGGCGGGCTGATGCCGAAAGGGTCGCTCGCGCGCCGCCTGGTGCTGCGTTTGTTGCCGGCGGCGCTTCTGCTGCTGGCTGCCGATTTGGCCGTCACCTGGCTGATCGCCAGGAACAAGACCTGGCACTGGGAACTGGAAGACATTTTCTGGGTGATGACGGCCGGGCAGGTTGTGCTGGTAGTGCTGTTCGCCATGGTATTGGTATCCGGCGTGCGCTCTGGCCTGTCCGGCGTCAACCGCCTGTCCCGGGATATCCGGGAGCGTTCGGTGGATGATCTTCATCCTCTGGATGCATCAGGAATGCCCACCGAACTCGTGCCGCTGGTGACGCATTTCAATGACCTGCTGGTCAGGCTGGATGACGCCATGCAGTCACAGCGCCGCTTTATCGGCCACGCCGCGCATCAGTTGCGTACGCCGCTGAGCGGCCTGAAGCTGGAATCCGAGCTGATGCTGGCCCGGGAGCTGCCGCAGGATGTCCGGGAGCGGGCGGAGCGCATCAAGACCGTCACGGACCGCATGATACGCCTGGGGCAGCAATTGCTGGTGCTGGCCCGGGTGGACGATTCTTCGCGCCCCAAGGACAGCTTCGTGCGCACGGATCTTTCCGAATGGGTGTGCGATAGCGGCGCGCAATGGATCCCGGCCGCGCGGGCGAAACACATCGACGTGCAATTGACGGTTCCCGAGGCGCCGGTCTGGGTGGACATGGATCCGCTGCTGATGGAGGAGCTGCTGGGAAATCTGATGGACAATGCGTTGCGCTATGGCGAAGGGGCAAGCACGATACGCCTGCATGTCGGGGCCAACCCGCCGACGCTGCTGGTCGAGGACGACGGTCCGGGAGTTGCACAGGAGGATGCGCGGCGCGTGTTCGATGCCTTCTATCGTTCGGCAAAGGCCAATGCGCAGGGCTCGGGGCTGGGGCTGGCCATTGTGCGCGAGATCGCCAGGGCGCACGGCGCCTGGTGGGGTTTGGCCAGCCGCCCGGAATTCCCGGGCACGCGCATCAGCATCGTTTTCCCGGGGCCCAGGATAGGCGCGAAGCTGACGCGCTGATGGACGGCCGCGGCCTCATTCCATCTCCAGATCAAACGTGCACTTTGTCGGCTTCGCTTGCCTTACGCTTGTAATGTCTGCGCTTCGCCTTCGTGTTCACGCTTGATCTGGAAATGGAATCAGCGGCCGGGAGTGACAGGTAGGGATTCGGCCGGCGCCGGCGCTGGCTGCACCTGTTGCACGCCCGGAGCCACTTGGGTCGCCGGCGCGGGGATTTCGATAACTGTTTCCCGGATCATGCCGCCGCCTTCCACGCTGCCGTGGACTTTGGGCTGCTGCTCGGACATGAGCTTCAGGCAGTCTTCGCGCTGCTGTGCCGGCAGGCGGTCGCAGCGCGTGGTGCGATTGAGTCGGTAGGAGCCGTCATCTTTGTTGCGCGCGCCCCTGAGCGCTTCCTGGCGCACGGCCGCGGCATCTTTGAGGCAGGCGCTGCGGCTGGGCTCCTGCAGCGTGGCGCAATATTGCCGCTCCTGCGCGTATTGCGCATCGATGTCCGCGGTTTGCGCTGCCGCATTGGCCGTCAGGAAAATGCCGGCGAAGCAGTAGCCGATGAGTCTTGCAGGATTGCGCATGCTATGACCTCCTTGCGGTTGAATCACGTACGGATTCAGCTCTTGCCCATGTCTTCGCTAGGTGTGGCGTTTTCGATTGCCTTGCGGGCATCGCGCCGCAGGGCCGCCTTCATGAGCAGGACCGCCGTGACCGGCGACGTGATGATCAGGAACAGAGTGATGATCAATGAGTATACGACTGGACGCTGCTCGAGAAAAGACGACAGCAGGATGGAGCAGAACAGCACGCAGGTGACGCCCAATGTATTTCCCAGCGTGGGAGCATGCATTCGCGGGTAGAAATTGCTGAAGCGCAGCAGGCCGAAAGAGCCCAGCAGCGCGAAGATGCCGCTGGAGACCAGAAGGATGGCGGCGGGGATGGATATCCACAGTGGCAGTTCGAGTTCGTTCATCGTTCGATCACCTCGCCGCGCAGCAGGAACTTGGCCATGGCCGCCGAGCCGACGAAACCGAACATGGCCATCAGCAGCGCGATATCGAAATACAGCGGGAAGTCGTAGCGCAGCCCCAGCACCAGCAGGATGAGGATGCCGTTGATATACATGGCGTCCAGCGCCAGCACCCGGTCGGGAGAGGTGGGGCCCATGTACAGCCGCATGGCCGCGAACAGCAGCCCGAGTACATAGCAGCTGAGCGCGAAGATGACGGCCCAGGCAAGGATCTGGTTCATTCGAAAATCTCCTTCAGCGGGCGTTCATAGCGTTCCTGGATCATGGTGCGCCAGGCTTCCTCGTCTTTCAGGTCGAGCACGTGCAGGGTAAGTGTATTGTCCGTTTCGGAGTAGTCGGACCACACGGTTCCGGGCGTGAACGTGATGATGCACGCCAGACCGGCCAGCCCGTGAGGGTCGCGCATGGTCAGCGGAATGCACAGAAACCCGGGCGTGATGTTGGCTTTGTCCTTGCCCAGCCATATAAGGCGGGTTACGGCCAGGTTTGAACGGATGATGTCGGTCACGACATGGATGAACAGCCGCACGATGGTCAGCGGGTGCTTCATGGCGGATTTCAGCGGGCGCAGCGGATGGGCCGCCCAACTGAAGAATGCCGCCAGCAGGACTCCCAGCACGATGTGTCCGGCCGACAGGCTGTCGTTCAGGAACAGCCACAGTAGCAGCAGGATGGCCGGGGTGGCCATGATGCGAATGAATGCTCTCATGTTCCTCTCCCGTGAATCGCCGCATCGGTCGCGATAGGCGTCTGCTGAAGGACAGCATTGACGTACAGCGACGTGTCGCCCAGATATTTTGCCGTCGTTTCGAAGTATTGCATGACCGGGCCGGCCCAGAACGTCAGGGCGGCGCATGTCAGCAGCAGCATGGCTACCGGAACCGCTTCGTTCAGGCGCAGTTTGGGTACGACGGTTTCATCCACGTTCCAGAACAGACGGATCCCGGTGCGGCACAGCGCGATGATGCCGGCAAGGCCCGAGACCAGCACCGCGCCGATGAATATCCAGGCATTGAGCGTGGCGGCCGGAGAACTGGCCGCCTGCAGCGCCGCCGACAGCATGGTGAACTTCGCCACGAAGCCCGACAGGGGCGGCAGGCCGATGATCAGCAGGGCGCAGGCGAAGAATGACAATCCCAGGAAGGTCATGACGGCGGGCATGGGAACGCCGACCACGTCGTCCGAGCGGTCCGGCGATTCAGGGTCGTCGAGATCGAAGGCTTCCATACTGATGGCCAGCAGGTCGGCGCCGAATGTCTGCGTGCGTTCGACCATTTCCAGCAGCATGAACATGGCGCCCATGGTCAGGATGGATATGCTCATGTAGAACAGTCCCGGACCAGTCAGGACAGTGCCGGGCATGCCGAACGCCGCCAGCAGCGTGCCGGACGACATGATGACGGCATAGCCCGACAGCCGCTCCGCCTGCTGGGTGGCCAGCATGCCGATGCCGCCGAAGACCAGCGTGGCGATGCCGACGGGGAACATCCATTCGCCCCCGAAGGCGGCCGGCGCCACATTGGGATCGAGCAGGGAGCCGATGCGCAGCAGGGAATAGATGCCGACCTTGGTCATGATGGCGAACACCCCGGCGACGGGGGCGGCGGCATTGCCATAGGCGGCGGGCAGCCAGAAATTCAGCGGCCACGCGGCGGCCTTCACCAGGAAGGCGACGCCCAGGATAGCCGCTCCGGCCTCGAACAGGCTGCGCTCGGCGCCGTCCAGCAGTCCGGCCTTGACCGACAGGTCCGCCATGTTCAGGGTGCCGGTCACGCCGTAGATCAGGGCGATGGCGATCAGCAGCAAGAAGGAGGCTACCAGATTGACGGCGATGTAATGCAGGCTGGCGCTGACGCGCGCCGCGCCCGAACCGTGCAGGATCAGGCCATACGAAGCGGCAAGCAGCACTTCAAAGAAGACGAACAGGTTGAACAGGTCTCCGGTCAGGAAGGCGCCGTTCAGACCCATCAGCAGGAACTGGAACAGAGGGTCGAAATGCACGCCCGCGCGCTCCCAGCGCGCCGTTGCATAGACCCAGCAGGCGAAGCCCAGCAGGGAAGTCAGCAGCAGCATGGCTGTCGACAGCCGGTCGGCCACGACCACGATGCCGAACGGCGCGGACCAGTTGCCCAGCAGATAGACGCCAACATTGCCGGCCCAGCCGCTTTCGATCTGGCCGGTGCTCATGAGCAGCAGCATGACGGCGCAGACGATCTGTGCCAGCAGGGAAGCCAGGCTGATGACGCCCTTGATGTTGCGCTGCGAGTCGCGCTGCAGCAGCATCAGCGCGCCGGCGAACAGCGGAATGGCGACGGGCAGGATGGGGAGGTGATGCAACAGTCCTGTCATGCTTCGGGCTCCCTGCCGTCAACGTGGTCGGTATCGGTGAGTCCGCGCGATGCCAGCAGCACGACGAGGAAGAGCGCTGTGGTGGCGAAGCCGATGACGATGGCTGTCAGCACCAGCGCCTGGGGCAGCGGGTCGGTATAGAGCGCGGGATCCGAGCCCACGGTAGTGTCGATGACGGGAGCGCCGCCGAGCTTGATGCGCCCCATTGAGAAGATGAAGAGGTTGACGGCGTATGACAGCAGCGACAGGCCCATGATGATCTGGAACGTGCGCGGCCGCAGGATCAGCCAGATGCCGGAACCGGCCAGGGTGCCGATGGCGAGCGAAAGAATCAGTTCCATCAGGCGGCCTCCCCTGTGTCGGGCGCCGGGGCGGGCATGGGCTTGCGTTGAAAGCGCAGCGACTGGTGAGCCAGGGCGACGAGCACCAGGACAGTGGCGCCGATGACCAGCATATAGACTCCAAGATCGAACAGCAGGACGCTGGAGAGGTGGATGGGGCCGATGACGGGCAGCACGGGATCCCAGGTCAGCGAGGCGAGGAAGGGGCGGCCGGCCCACCAGACCATGATGGCCGCGATGCCCGCCGCAAGCAGTCCGGAGGCGATCCAGTACTGAGGATGGATGCGCGGGCGCGCCTCGACCCATATGACGCCGCCCACCATGTATTGCAGGATGACGGCGGTTGCGAAAATCAGGCCGCCCACGAAGCCGCCACCCGGCAGGTTATGGCCGCGCAGCAGGAAATAGACGGAAACCAGGGCGGCGATCGGCAGCAGCACGCGCACCAGCACGGCTGGGATCAGCATGACGCCGGTCGGCAGGAGCGCGCCAGGGTCGGGTTCGGAGGGCTTGTCCTGTTCCAGCGGATGCGCGCCGGGGGCGATGCGGGCCAGCGGCTGTATCAGGCTTTCGAGAGGAGGCCTGAAGCGGCGCAGCAGCGCGTAGACGGTCAGGGCGACGATACCGAGCACCGTGATCTCGCCCAGTGTGTCGAAGGCGCGGAAATCGACAAGGATTACGTTCACCACGTTGGAGCCTCCTCCCAGCGGGATGGATTGCTCCACGAAGAACGAAGCGATGCCTTCGCCCTGCGGGCGCGTCAGCACGGCGTAGGAAATGGCCGACAGGCCCGCGCCGCCCGCCAGGGCGAGGATGAAGTCGCGCAGCCTGCGCAAGTGCGTTCCGGCGAGATCGGCGTCGGTCTGGCGGGTCAGCACGCGGCGCGGCAGCCAGCGCAGGCCGAGCAGGATCAGTACGACGGTCACCACTTCGACCGCGAGCTGCGTCAGGGCGAGGTCGGGAGCCGACAGCCAGGCGAACGTGAGGCAGGTGGCAAGCCCGGCGCCGCCGGACAGCAGCAATGCCGCGGGGCGGTGGTATTTGGCCTGTTGCGCGGCGCCGATGGCGCAAAGGCCGCCGGCGAGCCACAGGGCGACGAAAGCGGGGCTCATGGACGTCGATTGCGTGGGGTGCAGCCACTCGGGGCTCAGCAGCGGAAGCGCGGCGACCACCAGGGTGGCAGCTACGACGCAGAACATCTGTGTTTGCAGGCGGCCGGATTGCAGGATGTTCAGGACGGACGCCGAAGCGATGTCCAGCCATTCGAGCAGAGCGTCGAAGGTGCGGCGCCCGTCGAAGCGGTAGATGATGGGCGTTGTTCCGGGGCGCCTGCGCATGTGGCCGCGCAGCAGATACAGCAGGACGACGCCGCCCAGCATGGCCGCGAAGCTCATGATCAGCGGCAGGTTGAAGCCGTGCCAGACAGCCAGGCTGTAGCTGGGCGTGTCGTCTCCCAGGATGGAAACCAGCGCCAGGTGCAGGAATGGGCCGATGGTCGCCGCGGGGAAAATGCCCACGACCAGGCAGGTGAGGACCAGCACGGCGCTGGGAACGAGCATCCAGCGAGGCGGCTCGTGGGGCGCGCGGGGCAGGTCGGTGGCTTCGGGGCCGAAGAATACCTGGGCGATGAAACGGATCGAGTAGGCCACGCTCAGCGCGCCCGCCAGCACGGCGGCCATGGGCAGGAACCACTGAGACGAGCTGTTGGTGATCGCTTCGGCGAAGAACATTTCCTTTGAAATGAATCCGTTCAGCAACGGCACGCCCGCCATGGCCGCCGCAGCGACGATGGCCAGCGTGGCCGTGATCGGCATGCTGCGGAACAGCCCCGACAGGCGGGACATGTCGCGGGTGCCGGTTTCGTGGTCCACGATGCCGGCCGCCATGAACAGCGAGGCCTTGAAGGTGGCGTGGTTCATGATGTGGAACAGCGCGGCTACCAGCGCCAGTTCGCTGTTCATGCCCAGCAGCAGGGTGATAAGGCCCAGGTGGCTGATGGTGGAGTAGGCCAGCACGCCCTTCATGTCCTGCTGGAAGGTGGCGGCGTAGGCGCCCAGCACCAGCGAGCACAGGCCGGCGCCGCCGATGATCCATCCCCATTGCTCGGTGCCCGCCAGAACGGGCCAGAAGCGGGCCAGCAGGAAGACGCCGGCCTTGACCATGGTGGCCGAGTGCAGATAGGCGGAAACCGGCGTCGGCGCCGCCATGGCGTTGGGCAGCCAGATATGGAAAGGGAATTGCGCGCTCTTGGTCAGCGCTCCCAGCGCCATCAGGCCGAGGATGGCGTTGTACCAGGGATGGGCGCGCACGATGTCTCCGGCCGCCAGGACGACATCGAGGTCATAGCTGCCGACGACCTTGCCCAGCATCAGTACGCTGGCCAGCAGGCAGAATCCGCCCGTGCCAGTGATGATGAGCGACATGCGCGCGCCGCGGCGTGCGTCGAGGCGGTGATGCCAGTAGGCGATCAGCATGAAGGACGACAGGCTGGTCATTTCCCAGAAGATGACCAACTGGATGAGATTCCCTGACAGCACCACGCCCAGCATGGCGCCCATGAAGAGCAGGAAGAAAGAGAAGAAGCGCGGGACAGGGTCCTTGGGCGACATATAGTAGCGCGCGTACAGTACGATCAGGCTGCCCATGGCGGCGATGATCATGGCGAACAGCCATGCGAATCCGTCCATGCGCAGGGTGAAATCGATGCCCATGGCCGGAATCCAGGTCAGGCTCAGCCGGATGACCTCTCCGTTCAGGATGGCGGGCAACTGCAATGCGGCCAGGATGACGCAACCGAGGGCCACGGCCCCAGCCAGCCATGCTTCGAGATTGCGTGCGCCGGGGGAAAGCAACGCGGCGATCACGCTGCCGACAAAGGGCAAAAGAAGCAGGAGAAGTAAGGACATCGATTCTTTCTGTGAGTGTTTTGACTGGGTGTTTGGCTTTGAATGGAAAGAACGCCTCTACGTGTACGCGCAGCGGCTGGAAAGCATCGCATACGGCATCGGAGGCATGCCGTCCGGCAGTATGGATGGTTTGCGAAATGACTTAAATAATACGATATCTTTCGCTGATTTTCGGGACGGTTGAGGGATGATTCG
Source organism: Paracandidimonas soli (assembly GCF_004342005.1). Taxonomy (GTDB): domain Bacteria; phylum Pseudomonadota; class Gammaproteobacteria; order Burkholderiales; family Burkholderiaceae_B; genus Paracandidimonas; species Paracandidimonas soli. The sequence continues at coordinate 106,525 of NZ_SMBX01000009.1, read as the reverse complement.
TGTTTTTTTGCTTCAAAAAATGGATGTTGCAGTGCGATTTTCCATGAAATGGACAAACGGTAATGATCGGAAACGGGAAATAGAACGGGAATTTGCGCATTATCTTGCGTGATATGGGAATTTGCCGCATTCTTGCCTTATCTGGAGGAAAGCGACGAGACGATATGACGTACTGTGCAGGTGTGCTCTCCTGTTATTGATGTAGGTCAACGATTGCCTGAGTAAACCGGTCGATAATTCAGGGAATTCCAGGATCCACATCGCATGAATATTATTTCCTCCGACATCCAGATTTCTGAAGCGCTGGTGCGCCGCTACGACAAGTCTGGCCCGAGATACACCTCGTACCCGACGGCTGATCGCTTTCTCGATGGATTTGATGAAGTGGAATACATCCACTACCTGCAGCAACGTGCATCCGATCCCGGCAGCCCGCCGTTGTCCATCTATATCCACTTGCCGTTCTGCCAGTCGCTTTGCTATTTCTGCGCCTGTAACAAGATTATCACCCAGGACCACAGCCGCTCGGCGGAGTACATCCGCTACCTGAGGCGCGAGGTAGAGCTGCTGGCGCCGCATCTGGGAGAGAAGCGCACCGTATCCCAACTGCATCTCGGCGGAGGCTCGCCCACATTCTTGAACGCGGCGGAGCTCGACGAGCTCATGCGCCTGCTGCATGAGTATTTCGATTTTTCGGACGATGCCGAGTTCGGCATCGAAATCGACCCGCGCACGGTGGACGGCCCCATCATGCACAGGCTGGCCGGGTTGGGATTCAACCGCACCAGTTTCGGCGTGCAGGATTTCGATCCCCAGGTGCAACTGGCGGTCAATCGCATCCAGCCGGTCAAGATGGTGGAAACCACGCTGCAGGCCAGCCGGGATGCGGGCTTTCGTTCCATCAACATGGATCTCATCTACGGCCTGCCCAAGCAGACCCTGGCTTCGTTCGATGTTACCCTGGATCATGTCGTACGGCTGTCTCCCGACCGCATTGCACTGTACAACTACGCGCACCTGCCTTCGCGCTTCAAGGCCCAGCGCCTGATCTCCGCCGCCGACCTGCCGTCGGCCGAGGAGCGGCTGCAGATTTTCCTGCATGCCATGCAGCGCCTGCTCGACGCGGGCTATATCTATATCGGCCTGGATCACTTCGCCCGGCCCGACGACGAGCTGAACCGCGCCAGGCTGGACTACAGCCTGCACCGCAATTTCCAGGGCTACACCACGCGGGCGGAATGCGACCTGGTTGGTCTGGGCGTCTCGGCCATCGGCAAGGTAGGGCGCTCGTACAGTCAGTCCACACGCAGCCTGAAGTCCTACTATGCCCATCTGGACGCGGGCCGGCTGCCCATCGAGAAGGGGTTTGGCCTTTCCAGCGACGACGTGCTGCGGGCCGATGTCATCATGACCGTGATGTGCAGCAACCCCATCGATTTCGACAGTTTCAACCGGCGCTACGATATTGATTTCAAGACATATTTCTCGAAGGAGCTATCCGAGCTGGAGCCTTTCCGGGAAGGGGGGCTGCTGGAGGCCGACGACCAGGGGATCCGAGTCCTGCCGACGGGCAGGCTGTTCGTCCGGGCCATGGGCATGGTGTTCGACCGCTATATCGGCCAGCCGACGGGCTCGACCTATTCGCGGCTGATCTGACGGATGGCGGGAGGGCGCGTCGGAAGACGCAGCAAGTAGGTGGTGACGCCGATGCCGGGTATGAGCAAGAGCAGCCATACCCAGGGGAGGGGCACCATCCAGGCGGAATAGGCAAGCGAAGTCCACAGGAACAGCAGGGCGCAGACCTTGCCCCGCAGCGGAATGCCCTCGCCGTTGCGGAACGCCTGGATATAGGGCCCCAGCACGCGATGCTCCATCAGGCGGCGGTGCAGGCGTTCCGACCCGCGCACGTAGCAGGCCGATGCCAGCAGCAGGAATGGCGTGGTTGGCAGCAGCGGCAATACGATTCCCAGTATGCCTAGCGCCAGCGACACGGTTCCGACGGAGATGTAGAAAATTTTCATGATCGGATGGCCGGGAGTTCGGCATCGGAGACGATCTTCACAGTGTTTCCTGGGATTCTAGCAAGATGAACACGCAATCCGCACTGATACCCGAGCATCTTTCCCGGGCTTCGCTGTTCTGCGAGCTCGGCTCCCGCGACCTGGAGCGCGTAGCGCAGGCGACGACCGCCGTCCATCTCGCGCGCGGAGAGGTCCTGTTTCGCCGCAATGATCCATGCGTGGGCTTCCACATCGTCGTCTACGGACAGATCAAGCTCTACTTCAAGACGGACCAGGGACACGAGAAAGTGGCCAGGCTGATCGGTGATGGCGAGAGCTTCGGCGAGGCCCTGATGTTCGTCGACAAGCCGTACATCCTGGATGCGCAGGCGCTGTGCGACAGCCTGCTGCTGCATGTGGCCAAGGAGGCCCTGTTCGATATGCTGGATCGCGACGGCAAGCTGGCGCGCCGCCTGCTGGCCAGCCTGAGCCAGCGGCTGCATGCCCGGATGAGCGATATCAAGGCCTATTCCCTGCAGACCGGCGCGCAGCGCGTGATCGGCTATCTCATGCACGCCGACGACTGCAGGGATGGCTGCCAGCTCAGGCTGGAAACGAGCAAGACGGTGATCGCATCGCGCCTGAACCTGACGCCGGAGCACTTCTCGCGCATCCTGCGCGAGCTGGCGGACAAGAACATGATCGAGGTCAACGGCCGGCAGATCACGCTGCTCGACGTCCAGGCGCTGACCAATTACCAGGGTTAGGACCCTCCAAACAGACGGGCGGCGGATTGACAATAAGTGTCAATCCGGTTGTTGACGGTTGCCGGCTGTAATACATTTGCGGCCATGTATCCATATTTTGTGCCGTTATTGACGGCCTTGCTCCTGTCGGGCTGCAGCTCCTTCCTGATGGAAGGCACCAGCGCCGGCGCCGGGATTGCCGGCGCTGCCATTGCCGACAGCATGACGGACAATGCGGCATTGGCGACCGGCATTGGCCTGGGCGTGCAGGCGGCGGCAAAGGCCGGGCTGCAATATGCGCAGCGCAGGACGAGGGCGGAGGAGCAGGACGCCATCGCGCAGGCGGCGGCCAGGCTCCAGGTTGGCGAGGTCGGCGATTGGGCGGTGATCCATGGGCTGCCGATCGAGTCCGATGCGCAGGGCAAGGTGGCCGTGAGCCGGCTGATAGGCGGCATCGGTCTGTCGTGCAAGGAAATCGTATTCTCCGTGGTAGCGATGAATGCGCCGCCGGAAACGCCGCACGCCTATTACGTAACGACCATTTGCGACGACCGGGGGCAATGGCGCTGGGCGTCGGCCGAGCCCGCCACGGCCCGCTGGGGATCATTGCAGTGAGGCGGCTGGCCGTATTGTGCGGATCGCTTTGCGTGTTTGCGGCGACGGGCTGCACCATGTCGTCCTTCGGGTCCGGGGTGGGGGCTGCGGCGGGCGTGGCGTCCAGCGCCGCCACGGCGAATCCCGCCGTAGGCTATGCCGTGGCCGTGGGCACGCAGGCGGCCATCGATGCTTCCGTGAAGTACGTATTGCGAACATGGAAGAACGACCAGCAGAATCTCATGGCCCGCGTGGCGGGAGAGTTGCCGCCTGGGCGGGTAAAGGCCTGGGAGGTGCGGCGAAGCATTCCCTACGGGAATGAACGCGGCAGCATCCAGGTTGTCCGCGAGATCGACAATCCGCTGGCGTCCTGCCGCGAGGTGCTGTTTACGGTGGAGTCCGACGAGACCGAGTCCGCCTACCTGGCCTCCATCTGCCGGCAGGAGGGCGGCTGGCGCTGGGCCAGCGCAGAGCCAGCCGTGCTGCGCTGGGGCGCATTGCAATAGGACGCCGGAGCGCTGGCCTTGGGCCGGTGCGAACGCTTCCGGCGCTGGTCCGGATTATGTAGACCGCCTTTCTAGCCTTGCCACTTGGGATTCCAGACGATTTCCCACAAGTGGCCGTCCGGATCCTGGAAATAGGCCGTATGGCCTCCCCAGAAAGCAGGGCCTGGCTCTTTCAGGACGGTTGCGCCGGCCTGGCGCGCCCGGTCCAGCACGGCTTCGACATCATCCCTGGCAGCGACATTGTGGCTGATCAGGACTTCGGTCGCGCTGGCGGGGCCGACCGGCAGGCCCGCATCTTTCGCCAGGCTGGCGCGCGGCCAGAGCGCGAGCTTGAGGCCGGGCTGCAACTGGAAGAACGCCACTTCCCCGTGCGGGACATGGCTGGCGATGATGCCTTTGGTGGGCAGGCCCAGGCCGTCGCGATAGAAGGCCACGGCGGCTTGGAGATCATCGACGCCCAGTGTGATGGTGGAAATGCCTGGCTGCATTGCGGCTCCTTGTTTTTGCTGAGGGCAGGCCGTCATTCTACGAGGGTCATCGCCTCGGGATGCGGCGCCCTTCACGGCTTTCCAGCGTTCAGCTGCGCGGCGGACGGGCCAGGCCCAGATGGCCGCGCAGCGTGTCGTGCTCGTATTCCCGGCGGAACAGGCCGCGTTGCTGCAGCACCGGAACGACATGGTCTATGAAGTCGCCGACGCTGCTGTGCAGGGCGGGCGGCATAAGATTGAAACCGTCGGCTCCGCCATTGCGATACCAGTGTTCCATACGGTCGGCGATGCTCTCGGGCGTGCCGATCATGGTGCAGTGTCCGCCTCCGGCCGCCAGCCGTCCGAGCAACTGGCGCACCGTCGGTTTTTCGGTTTCGATGATGCGCAGGACCGTCGCGTAGCGCCCCTTGGGGCCGGTGAAATCTTCCAGCGGCATCAGTGCCGGAACCGGAGCGTCCAGGTCCCAGCCCGAGCAGTCGCGCCCCACATACAGGCCCAGTTGCCGCAGCGCCGCTTCCGATGGCAGCAGTTCATCCAGTTCGCGCTGCTTGCGGCGCGCTTCTTCTTCCGTCGAGCCGACGTAGGTGACAAGACCGGGCAGGATGGGGACGGGATCTGTGCGTCCCGCCGCCTTTACCCGCGCCTTGATGTCGCTGTAGTAGGCCTGCGCCGCAGGAAGGTCATAGGCGACGGCATAGATGGCTTCCGCCCGGCGTGCCGCCAGCTCGCGGCCTTCGGACGATGCGCCGGCCTGGAACAGGACAGGGTGGCCTTGCGGAGGACGGGGAACGGTCAGCGGACCATCGACCAGGAAGTGTTCTCCATGATGCAGGATCTGGCGAACGGCATCCTTGCGCACATAGTCGCCACTGCGATCCAGGGGGCGGGCGTCATCGGCCCAGGAGTCCCAGAGCCTCAGCACGACGTCGATGAATTCCTCGGCCCTGGCGTAGCGTTCCGCGTGCGCGGGCATGGATTCGTAGCCGTGGTTGCGGGCTTCGGCATCGAACATGGACGTGACGACGTTCCATCCGGTGCGGCCTTTGGAAATATGGTCCAGCGACGCCATCAGGCGCGCGGCATGGAATGGCGTGAAGAAAGTGCTGGAAATGGTGCAGATGAGCCCGATGCGCTCCGTGGCGCGGCTCAGCGCCGTCAATGTCGTGATCGGCTCCAGGAACCAGCGCGGGCTGTCGGAAACATTGGTCGCCGCCTGGCCGTCGGCCAGGAAAATGGCGTCCAGCTTGCCGCGCTCGGCCAGCCGCGCCATGTCTTCGTAATAGCTGATGTCGCCCATGCGTTCGATGGCGGAATCAGGATGGCGCCAGGCGGCGGTGTGATGGCCGGCGCCGAGCAGGAACAGGTTCAGGTGCATCATGATATTGACCTTGAGAAATATCGACGGATCAGTTCTTGACGAGGCCGCCGTCCACGACCAGGTTCTGCCCGGTCACGGCGCGCGACCAGGGCGAGGCGAAGAACAGCACGGCTTCGGCGAACTCCCGAGGCGTGGTGACGCGGCGCAGCGGCGTATTGGCGGCAATGTAGTCGAACACGGCTTCCGGCGTGGCCGCCGAAGCGTCGGTGGTGCGCAGCAGGCCGCCGGACAGCATGTTGACGGTGATGCCGTCGGGGCCCAGGTCCTGCGACAGGGTGCGCGTGAACGCCAGCAGCGCGGCCTTGGCCGCCGTGTAGTCGTGGTACGGAACGACGGGGTTCTGGACCAGGTTGGTGCCGATATTGATGATGCGCCCGAATCCCAGCGCGCGCATGCCCGGCAGGGCCGCCTGGGTGGTGTTCAGTGCGCCGCGCACGATGCCTTCGAACTGCTGGTGCAGATGCTCCCACGACAGCGTGTCGGCGTGCGGCCTGGCGTCGCCGTTGAACGAGAAGGAGGGCAGCGCATTGTTCACGACGGTGGAGATCGGCCGCCCGAACCTGGCCTGCGCTTTGGCGGCCAGCGCCTCCAGGGCGGCCGGATCGCAGACGTCCGCCTGCACGGCCATGGCCCGGTCGGGCGCGCCGTCGGCCAGGCGGGCCGCCGCCTCGGCATTGTTCAGGTAATTGACGATAACGCTGGCGCCTTGCCGCAGGAAGGCGCGGGCGATTTCCGCGCCCAGGCCACGGCTGGCGCCGGTGACGAGCACCAGTTGGTCTGCAATGGCTGGAGCGGGGTGGCTGTTGGTCGTCATGGCAATCCTCGAAGTGTGGCGGCGAGGGATGGGCCATGCCGGAGCGGTGGCGCGGTATGCGCGTATAAGGCGTGACGGCGGACATCCCTTCGCCAGTATGAGCTGGATCAGGTTCTACGGGTTTGTTCTCAGCCCCGCCCGTGCGGCAGGACACCCCGTGTCGAAGCAGGCATAAACATAGCATGGATTTCAGGCACGGACTATCGCTATAATGCGCCCAGTTCCTAGGGGGGCCTTCAGGCTGAGATTCGACATCGCGTCGTGACCCTTCGAACCTGATCCGGGTAATACCGGCGAAGGGAAGGAATCCCGCGCATGAAAGCGCCCCGGGGTATCTCCGCCATGCGGACTCCCGGCCCCCGAGAGAATGGCCTTGCCGGGGGCAGCGGCAAAAGATGATGCGCGCCTTTCCCGCAAACTCAGGGAATTCCGGCATGAAAGCCGGGACTTCCGTTTTGGCAAGTGGTCATGGAGGCGCGCATGCTGAGCACACAATCCGCATTGTTCTGGTTGATCCTGTTTTCCGCGGCGTTCGCCGTGGCCGGCATGCTTTACGCGCGCCGTTCCAGCCACACGCTGGAAGACTATATCGTCGCCCGCAATACGCAGGGTTCGGTGGCCACGCTGCTGACGCTGCTGGCGTCGTCCCTGGGGGCGTGGATCCTGTTCTCGCCTCCGCAGGCGGCCACCTGGGGCGGGCTGGCCGCCGTGATCGGCTATTCGCTGGGCGCCATGTCGCCGCGCATTGCCATGATTCCCCTGGGCAAGCGCATGCGCGAATTGATCCCGCGCGGTCATTCCCTGACGGAGTTCCTGATGGCGCGCTACGGACGCTCCATGTACGCGCTGGCGCTGCTCATCATGCTGTTCTACATGTTCATCGCCATGGCGGCGGAGATCACGGCCATTTCCAAGCTGGTGACGCTGCTGGCGCCGGTGCCGCTATGGCTGACGGCGGCTATCGTGATGGGCTTCACGCTGCTGTATACCGCCTACGGCGGGCTGAAGGCTTCCATCTTCACCGACAAGGTGCAGGTCGTCATCATCGTGCCCCTGCTGCTGGCGCTCGTGTTCATCGGCTGGAAGGCTTCGGGCGGCGTTGCCAACGTGACCCAGGCCCTGCAGGAGAGGGCGCCGCAATTGCTCGATCTGAGCGATCCGGTGGGGATCAAGGCCGGCGTGACTTTTTTCGTCGCCATCCTGCTGACCGGAATATTCCATCAGGGAAATTGGCAGCGCATCTATTCCGCGCGCGACACGCGTACCATGCGTAACGGCTTCCTGCTGGGCGGCGTGCTGGTCGTGCCGTTCATCTTCGTCATGGGCCTGTTCGGACTGGCGTTCGTCGGGCTGGCGCCGGAAGGCGACAGCTCCGTGGCGCTGTTCAGCGTCGTCATGCCGCAGATTCCGCTCTGGCTCGCCATCGCCCTGATTCCGCTGGGGCTTGCCCTGGTCATGAGCAGCGCCGACACCACGATCAGCGCGGTGTCCAGCATCGTGGCGGTCGATGTCGGCAGGCTGCTGCCGAATGTAGGCACGGCCGCGCTGATGCGGCTGTCGCGCTGGCTGATCCTGCTGCTGGCCATTCCCGTCATGATCGTAGCGGCGCAAGGCTACAGCGTGCTGTACCTGTTCCTGCTGGCGGACCTGCTGTGCGCGGCGGCGGCGTTCCCCGTGTTCTACGGGCTGTTCAGCGCCCGGCACAATGGCTTCGATGCCACGGCAGGCACACTGGGCGGACTGGCGGCGGGGCTGTTCCTGTTTCCGATGCCGGGCGAGCCTCCGACCTATCTGCTGGAGTCGTTCCTGATGGCGGCGCTGGTGCCGGCGGCGGTGATCCTGCTGCTGCGCATCGTCAGGCCCGCGCGCGCGCCGTTCGACCTGCAGTCGCTGGCGGGGACCATACGCCGCCTGGATACGCTGTAGGGCTGGCCGCCCGCCAGGCGGTGCTGCGTTGCGGATACAACGCTTTGCAGTGCGGAAACGCCCGGAACAAGGCGGTGGAAAGCGCATCTTCCGGTTGCTCGATATAATGTCCTGTTACCCATATTCCATTGTGTTTTCCTATCGATGAAGACCTCAGAAATACGCCAGAAGTTCCTTTCATTCTTCGAATCCAAAGGGCATCAGATCGTGCCGTCCTCGTCGCTGGTGCCTGGCAACGATCCGACGTTGCTGTTCACCAATGCGGGCATGGTGCAGTTCAAGGATGTCTTCACTGGCAAGGAAACGCGTCCCTATCGTCGGGCGACCACGTCGCAGCGCTGCGTGCGCGCCGGGGGAAAGCACAACGACTTGGAAAACGTCGGCTATACCGCGCGCCACCATACTTTCTTCGAGATGCTGGGCAACTTCAGCTTCGGCGACTATTTCAAGCGCGACGCCATCCAGTACGCGTGGGAGCTGCTGACCAAGGTCTACGGCCTGCCTGAGGAAAAGCTCTGGGTCACCGTCTACCAGGAAGACGACGAGGCCTATGACATCTGGGCCGACGAAGTCGGCGTGCCGCGCGAGCGCATCATTCGCATCGGCGACAACAAGGGCGCGCGCTACGCGTCCGACAACTTCTGGCAGATGGCCGACACCGGCCCCTGCGGCCCGTGTTCCGAGATCTTCTACGACCACGGTCCGGAAATCTGGGGCGGTCCGCCCGGATCGCCGGAAGAAGACGGCGACCGCTACATCGAAGTCTGGAATCTGGTGTTCATGCAGTTCGAGCGCGATGCCGAGGGCAACATGAATCCGCTGCCCAAGCCCTGTGTCGATACCGGCATGGGCCTGGAGCGCATTTCCGCCGTGCTGCAGCACGTGCATTCCAATTACGAGATCGACCTGTTCCAGGCGCTGATCCGCGCGGCGGCGCGCGAAACGGGCACGGCCGATCTGTCCAACAATTCGCTCAAGGTCATTGCGGACCACATCCGCGCCTGCAGCTTCCTGGTGGTCGATGGCGTCATACCCGGCAATGAAGGGCGGGGCTATGTGCTGCGCCGTATCATCCGGCGCGCCCTGCGCCATGGCCACAAGCTGGGCCAGTCCGGCGTGTTCTTCCACAAGCTGGTGGGTGATCTGGTCGCGCAGATGGGCGATGCCTATCCCGAACTGAAGGCGCAGCAGGAGCGCGTCGAGCAGGTACTGCGCCAGGAAGAAGAACGTTTCAGCGAGACTCTGGAGCACGGCATCAAGATCCTCGATGCCGCGCTGGCGGCCTTGCCGAAGGGCGCCGTGCTCGACGGCCAGACGCTGTTCACGCTCTATGACACCTACGGCTTCCCGGTCGACCTGACTGCGGACATCTGTCGCGAGCGCAATGTCGAAGTGGATCATGCCGGTTTCGAGACCGCCATGGAGCAGCAGCGCAGGCAGGCGCGCGCCGCGGGCAAGTTCAAGGCGGCCGAAGGCCTGTCCTACGATGGCGTGGAAACCCGTTTCGAAGGATACGAGCGCCTGCAGGCGCAGGGCCGCGTGACTGCGCTGTACGTTGATGGCGTTTCGGTGCCATCGGTGTCGGCGGGGCAGCAGGCCGTCGTTGTGCTCGACGTCACGCCTTTCTATGCCGAATCCGGCGGCCAGGTCGGCGATACGGGCGAGCTGCTGGCCGGCGATGCCGTGTTCCAGGTACAGGATACGCAGAAAATCCAGAGCAATGTCTTCGGCCATCATGGCGAGCTGCGCGGCGGCAGCCTGAAGATCGGCGATACGGTCGATGCGCGTGTCGATATCGAGCGCCGCGCGCGCACCATCCGCAATCACTCGGCCACGCACCTGATGCACAAGGCGCTGCGCGAGGTGCTGGGCGGCCATGTGCAACAGCGCGGATCGCTGGTCGATCCCGACAAGACGCGTTTCGACTTCTCGCATGACGCGCCCATGACGGCCGAGCAGATCGCCAGGGTGGAAGACCTGGTCAACGCCGAAATCCTGCGCAACGAGCCTACCCAGGCGCGCCTCATGCCTTACGACGACGCCGTGCAGACGGGCGCCATGGCGCTGTTCGGCGAAAAATACGGCGATGTCGTGCGCGTGCTCGACATCGGCTCGTCGCGCGAACTGTGCGGCGGCACTCACGTCGAGCGCACCGGCGACATCGGCCTGTTCAAGATCGTGTCCGAAGGCGGCGTGGCCGCGGGCGTACGCCGTGTCGAGGCCATTACCGGCAGCAATGCGTTGGCATGGGTGCGCGAGGTCAATGGCACGCTGTCGCGCGCCGCGGCTGCGCTGAAGACGCAGCCGGTGGATCTGGTCGAGCGCATCGGCCTTCTGCAGTCCCAGCTCAAGATGCTGGAGCGCGAGCGCGAGCAATTGCAGGCCAGGCTGGCGGCGTCGGCGGGCAATGATCTGCTCGGCCAGGCCATCGAGTTGCCGGGCGGCGCCAAGCTGCTGGCCGCGCAATTGCCGGACGCCGATCCCAAGGCTTTGCGCGGCATGGCGGATCAGCTGAAGGATAAGCTGCAGTCGGCGATCGTGCTGTTGGCGACCGGCGCGGAAGGCAAGATCAGCCTGGTCGGCGGGGTGACCAAGGATCTCACCGGCAAGGTCAAGGCCGGCGATCTGGTCGGCTTCGTCGCCGCGCAGGTCGGAGGCAAGGGAGGCGGCCGCCCCGATATGGCCATGGGCGGAGGCACGGATGCCGCCGCGCTGAAGCCGGCCCTGTCTTCCGTGGATGCCTGGGTGCGCGAGCGCCTGGCTTGAGGTTTTCCATGGAAAAAGACCATCCTGTCGCCGACCTGGAAATCGATGCTTCGGGCCTGAAGTGCCCGCTGCCTATCCTGCGCGCCAAGAAAGCCCTGGCGCAGATCGAGAGCGGGCAGGTGCTGAGGGTGGTCACGACCGACCTGCATGCGGTGCGCGATTTCCAGGCGTTCGCGGAGCAGACCGGCAATGCGTTGCTGCTGCAGTCCGAGTCGGACGGCGTGGCGGTGCATTACCTGCGGCGCCGCTGAGCGTTTCTGTATAGTGCGGCATGCGGCGGCCGCACATGGGTTTTAGGCTGTTTTATTGTTTGTTTTTCGTGGTTCGCCAGCAACTCTTGGTGCAGCGGGGAAGCGGGATTTCATAAAATACGAACTCCGCTTGCCTGCAAGGCTTCAAAAGTGCTAGAATCTTCTGTTTTCCACAACATTTTCAAAGGATTACCTATGGTGGTGATTCGTCTGGCCCGCGGTGGCTCGAAGAAACGTCCGTTCTACAATGTCGTTGCAACCGACTCGCGCAATCGTCGCGATGGCCGCTTCATCGAGCGCCTTGGCTTCTACAATCCTGTCGGCAAGGATGGCCAGGAAAACCTGCGCCTGGCCCAGGATCGCGTCCAGTACTGGCTGGATAACGGCGCCAAGCCGTCCGAAGTCGTTCAGCGACTGATCAAGGAATACTCCGCCAAGGCTGCCGCCTGATAGACGCGGGGCGTACCGTGTCCACAGCTGCGGGCCGTACGGCCGTTCCCGACGATCTCGTCGAGCTTGGGCGCGTGCTGTCCGCGCATGGCGTGCGCGGCTGGGTCAAGATCCAGCCGCATTCCGCCCAGGCGGAAACCTTGCTCTCCAGCAAGACATGGTGGTTGCAGGCACCCGTTGCTCCAGCAGGAACGGGTGCTTTGTCGCGTCCGGGTCCGGAGCGCAGGCGGGTCCTGTTCTGCAGGCCGCATGGCGCAACCTTGATCGCGCAGCTTGAAGGCCTGGACGACCGCGATGTCGCGCAGTCCCTGAAAGGCTGGACGGTCCAGGTGCCGCGCAGTGGTTTTGCCTCTCCCCAGGAAGACGAGTACTACTGGGTGGATCTGATCGGGTGCTGGCTGTATGGCGAGAACGATGATGGGCAAAGCGTCCTGATCGGTCAGGTGTCGGATATGTCAGACAATGGCGCGCATGCGATCATGCATGTCACGCGCTATGCCCCTGCTGATGGCGAGCCTGTCATGCTGCGCGACGACAAGGGCAGGGCGCAGGAAACGCTGGTGCCGTTCGTTGCGGCGCATGTGCTGCGGGTGGATCTGGACGGAAGGACGATCGTCAGCAACTGGCCCGCTGATCTCTGAGCCGTGGGCGGCGCATAGCCGGGCCTTTCAAGGATAGCCATGCGGTTCGATGTCATCACCCTTTTCCCCGATATGTTCGATGCCATAGGCGACTTTGGCGTCAGTGGTCGTGCGCGTCAGCGGGGGCTATGGCACTTGCATGCGTGGAATCCGCGGGATTTCACGCATGATGTGCACCGTACGGTTGATGACAGGCCTTACGGCGGCGGTCCAGGCATGGTGATGATGGCCGAGCCGCTGGAGCAGGCGGTGCGCGCGGCGCAGGCTGCGCGCACGCAGGCTGATGCGGCATCGGGCGATGCGCCGGTCATTCTGATGAGTCCGACGGGCAGGCGGTTTGATCAGGGTGTGGCGCAGGGGCTTTCCGAAACGCGGGGGGCGATTCTGGTGTGCGGGCGCTATGAGGGGGTGGATCAGCGTTTCATCGAGCGCTGCGTCACGGATGAGATTTCCCTGGGGGATTTTGTGCTTTCCGGCGGGGAGATTGCTGCGCTGGCCGTCATGGACAGTGTGGTGCGGTTGTTGCCGGGGGCGCTGAATGATGCGCAGTCGGCGCCGCAGGATTCTTTCAATGATGCGCTGACTGGCTTGCTGGACAGTCCGCATTACACGCGGCCGGAAAGCTACCATGGGCTGGAGGTTCCGTCTGAGTTGTTGTCGGGGCATCACAAGAATATCGCTCAGTGGCGTCGGGAGCGGTCGCTGGAATTGACGTTGCGGCGCAGGCCGGAGCTGATCGAGCGGGCCCGGGAGCAGGGGTTGCTGAGCAAGGCTGATGAGGCGTTTCTGCGTTCATTGATGCCTTTGGTGCGCTAGACACTGATTGGAACCTGACATCAATCAAGTTATATCCACTCGGCATGGATGTCCACTGTAGTTTCCGACAACAGGACAGGCTCCAATGCGGCCTAATGCCCGAATCAATCATTCACTTCGAATTGCTGGAATTCCCAGGCTCTTGCGGGCCGCCGCAGCTTATTCCTAATGACAATGTGAATTGTCCCATTGGTCGTTTAACGTTGCCAGCAGGCATTGGGAGTTCTCCGATATACCAACGTATATGTCTACCTGACTTCACCACGTAGCGGGACAGTTTCTATACCAAAGGCGTCGTGCCGAAAAGGTGCGTGCCGGGATCAAGTGCGCCTGCCGCTCAATGGGCGGATGTGCTTTCAGCTCAACAGCAATACCGCCCAGCCGCTGTGTTCGGTGCTGAATTCCCCCCAAGGGGGCGCTTTTTGCCTAGGGACGGCCCGGCGGAAAAAAAGCAGGCATCCGGACAATCGTACAGATGCCTGCTTTGCATGAGGAGCCGAAGGAGGGCGAGAGAGTTTTCGCCTATATTTCAGGCCTTGGCTGCCTGCTCCAGGCGGGCCAGTTGCGCTTTCACTTTTTCCAGCGTCTGGCCGAACTGGACTACGCGGGCCTTTTCCTGTTCGACGACGGCGGCAGGGGCGCGTTCGACGAAGCTGGCGTTGGAGAGCTTGCCGTTGGCCTTGGCGATTTCGCCTTCCAGGCGGGCAATCTCCTTGCCCAGGCGGATGCGTTCGGCTTCGACGTCGATTTCCACGTGCAGCATCAGTTCGGTCGTGCCGACCACCTGGACGGGAGCGCCGTCGTCGGGCAACTGGTCCACGATCTTGAGATCTTCCAGCTTGGCCAGGGCGAGCAGGTAGGGGCGGTTGCGTTCCAGGGTGGCGGCGTCGCCGCGGGCGATCAGCGGCACGCGCTGGGCCGGGGAAATACTCATTTCGCCACGCAGGGCGCGCACGGCGTCGACCTGGGCCTTGAGCTGGACGATCTGCTGCTCTGCGTCTTCGTCGATCTTGGCCGTGTCGGCGACGGGATACGGCTGGACGCTGATGCTGGTGGTTTGCGAGGAGCCGCGCCGACCGGCGGCGACGGCGACGGTTTGCCATAGTTCTTCCGTGATGAACGGAATGATGGGGTGGGCCAGGCGCAGCACGGTTTCCAGCACGCGGATCAGCGTGCGGCGCGTGCCGGCTTGCGCGCGCTCGGTTCCAGTTTGCAACTGGACCTTGGCCAGTTCCAGATACCAGTCGCAGTATTCGTCCCAGACGAAGTGGTAGATGGCATTGGCGATGTTGTCGAAGCGGTATTCGTCGAAGCCGCGCTCGATCTCGCTTTCCAGACGCTGCAGCTGGCTGGTGATCCAGCGGTCGGCGAAGCTGAAGTCGCAGTCTGTCCTGGGCGCCAGCGCATGGCCTTCGGTGTTCATCAGCACGAAGCGGGTGGCGTTCCAGAGCTTGTTGCAGAAGTTGCGGTAGCCTTCGCAGCGCTTCAGGTCGAAGTTGATGTTGCGGCCCAGGGTCGCGTAGGCGGCCATGGTGAAGCGCAGGGCGTCGGCGCCGAAGGCGGGGAAGCCGTTGGGGAAGTCCTTCGTGGTCTTCTTGCGGATGCTCTCCGCCTGGCGCGGATTCATCAGGCCGGAGGTGCGCTTTTCCAGCAGGGCTTCCAGGCCGATGCCGTCGATCAGATCGACCGGATCGATGGTGTTGCCTTTGGACTTGCTCATTTTCTTGCCGTCGGCGTCGCAGACCAGGCCGTGCACGTACACTGTATGGAACGGGACCTTGCCGGTCAGGTGCATGCTCATCATGACCATGCGGGCGACCCAGAAGAAGATGATGTCGAAGCCCGTAACCAGCACGCTGGAGGGCAGGTAGCGCTCGAGGTCGGGCGTCTGCTCGGGCCAGCCCAGGTCGGTGAAAGGCACCAGCGCGGAGGAGAACCAGGTGTCCAGCACGTCGGGGTCGCGCGTGAGTTCGCCCTTGATGCCGGCGGCCTCGGCCTTGCGGCGCGCCTCGGCTTCATCGCGGGCGACAATGATCTGCCCTTCGGGGCCGTACCAGGCGGGAATCTGGTGACCCCACCACAATTGCCGCGAGATGCACCAGTCCTGGATGTTGTTCAGCCACTGGTTGTAGGTGTTGCTCCAGTTCTCGGGCACGAAGCTGACACGGCCGTCGCGCACAACCTCCAGCGCCACTTCAGTGATGCTCTTGCCGGGATGCAGGGAGTCTTGCGGCGCGGGCTGGCTCATGGCGACAAACCATTGGTCAGTCAGCATGGGCTCGATGATGGTGCTGGTGCGGTCGCCGCGCGGCACCATCAGCTTGTGCGGCTTGACGGCGGCCAGCAGGCCCTGGGCCTCGAGATCGGCGACGATGGCCTTGCGGGCCTCGAAGCGGTCCATGCCGCGATAGGCTTCGGGCGCGGTCTCGGCGATGCGGGCGTCCAGCGTCAGGATGCTGATCTGCGGCAGGCCGTGGCGCTGTCCCACGGCATAGTCGTTGAAGTCGTGGGCAGGAGTGACCTTGACCACGCCGGTGCCGAACTCGCGGTCGACGTAGTCGTCGGCGATGACGGGGATCTCGCGGTCGCACAGCGGCAGGCGCACCGTCTTGCCGATGAGACGGGCGTAGCGTTCGTCTTCGGGGTGCACCATGACGGCCACGTCGCCCAGCATGGTCTCGGGGCGCGTCGTCGCCACCGTCAGGCTGTCCAGGCCGCCTTCGGGCGTGGTCAGCGGATAGCGGATCTCCCACATATGGCCGTCTTCTTCCTCGCTGACGACCTCGAGGTCGGAAACCGCCGTACCGAGGACGGGGTCCCAGTTGACCAGGCGCTTGCCGCGATAGATCAGGCCCTGTTCGTACAGGCGCACGAAGGTTTCCACCACGCCCCTGGAAAGGTTGTCGTCCATGGTGAAGTATTCGCGCGACCAGTCGGCGGAGGAGCCCAGGCGGCGAAACTGTTCGGTGATGGCGCTGCCCGATTTGTGCTTCCATTCCCAGACTTTCTCGATGAAGGCCTCGCGGCCCAGGTCGTGGCGCGAGATCTTCTGCGCGTCAAGCTGGCGTTCCACCACGATCTGGGTGGCGATGCCGGCATGGTCTGTGCCGGGGATGAAGGCGGTATCGTCGCCGCGCATGCGGTGGTAGCGCACCAGTCCGTCCATGACGGTCTGGTTGAAGGCGTGGCCCATGTGCAGCGTGCCGGTGACGTTGGGCGGGGGGAACTGGATCACGAACGGCTCGCCTTGCCGGCCTTGCGGGGGCTGGGTGTGCTGGCCGGCGGTGAAGTAGCCCTGGGCTTCCCATTGCTGGTACCAGCGGGACTCCAGGCTGCCGGGCTCGAAGCTTTTGTCCAGCGGGGCGGTATCGTTCGGGGTATTGACGGTCATGATGCGGAAAAACGAGGCAAAAGTGCTGACTATATAGGAAGTCGCCCGCGGCTGCAGGTTTTGCTTCCCGGCGGTCGGGTATAAATGGGAAAAGGGAGCCGTCGGGCGGGCGGCGGGCGCGTCTATTTTATGATGCGGCGGGCCGGTTCGGGCATGGTAAAATACCGGGTTCACGAAATATTGCGGAACTTGCCTGCGCGCCTTCGGTGTCGATATCGATTTTAACTGACCGGGAAATGCGCGCCGGCTGGAACGAACTGATTGTTTTCATTCTTTTTTTCATTGGATTTTACATGGCTATCGAACGCACTCTTTCCATCATCAAGCCTGATGCCGTCGCAAAAAATGTCATCGGCCAGATCGTCGCCCGTTTCGAACAGGCCGGCCTGAAGGTCGTCGCGGCGCGCCTGGCGCAACTGTCCCGCGCCGAAGCAGAGCGTTTCTACGCCGTGCACAGCGCACGTCCCTTCTTCAAGGATCTGGTCGACTTCATGGTTTCGGGCCCTGTGTTCGTCCAGGTGCTGGAAGGCGAAAACGCCATCCAGAAGAACCGGGACCTGATGGGTGCGACCGACCCCAAGAAGGCTGAGCCCGGCACCATCCGCGCCGACTTCGCCGACAGCATCGACGCCAATGCCGTCCACGGCTCCGATGCGGCCGAAACCGCCGCTGTCGAAGTGGCTTTCTTCTTCCCCGAAAGCCAGGTCTACAGCCGGTGATCCATCGGCAACCCTGAAGGCTCTCCCATGACGACACCTGTCCAGTCCCAGCCATCCGCTCCCATCAATTTGCTGGGGGTGGAGTCCGACGCGCTGGCTGAGCTGGTCGGTCAGTGGGGGGGCAAGCCGTTCCGTGCGCGCCAGCTTCAACGCTGGCTGCATCGGCGCAGCGTCGATTCCTTCGACGACATGACAGACCTGGCGAAAGACTTTCGCCGGCAGTTGTCCGCCAATTGCGTCATCCAGGGCCCCAAGGCGCTGACCTGCCATGTCTCGTCCGATGGCACGCGCAAGTGGCTGTTCGACGTGGGTGGCAACAACGCGGTCGAGGCCGTCTTCATTCCCGAGGACGATCGCGGAACGCTGTGCATTTCAAGCCAGGCAGGCTGTACGGTCGCCTGCCCATTCTGTTCCACCGGCTACCAGGGTTTCAATCGCAACCTGACGACGGCGGAAATCATCGGCCAGCTCTGGTACGCGAAGCGCGAGCTCGAGGCGGACGGCGCCATGGCCCGCCTGCCCGCCGGAGACGGCAACGAACCCGTGGGCGAGCCGGAACGCGTCATCAGCAACGTGGTCATGATGGGCATGGGCGAGCCGCTGCTCAATTACGACCAGGTGCTTGGCGCCCTGAAACTCATGCTGGACGACAATGCCTACGGCCTGTCGCGCCGCCGGGTAACCGTTTCCACTTCCGGCGTGGTGCCCATGATGGACCGCCTGCGCCGGGATTGCCCCGTGGCCCTGGCTGTTTCGCTGCATGCGCCCAACGATGCGCTGCGCGACAGGCTGGTGCCGCTGAACCGCAAGTATCCGCTTGTGGAACTGCTGGACGCCTGCAACCGCTATCTGGAAGCGGCGCCGCGCGATTTCATCACCTTCGAGTACATCATGCTCGACGGCATCAACGATACCGACCAGCACGCGCATGAACTGATCGCGATCGCCGGACAGGTGCGGTGTAAACTGAACCTGATACCATTCAATCCTTTCCCGCAATCGGGCCTGAAGCGCTCTTCCCATGTTCGGGTGCGCGAGTTTTCGCGGATCCTGATGGATGCGGGGGTCGTGACCACCGTGCGCAAGACCCGCGGCGACGATATCGCGGCGGCCTGTGGACAGCTTGCCGGCGACGTCAAGGACAGGACGCGCATCCATGAGCGCCTGCCGGACAGGGCTGTCATCGCCATCAAACAGGAGCGTGGATGAACGCCGATCCGAATACGCTTGAAGAAGTCGGGGCAATGGGCCTCGGCCGCACCCTGAAAGAACTGCGCGAGGCGCGCAGGCTCAGGCTGCAGGAAGTTTCCGCCAGGCTGAAGTTCTCGGTAGGCCAGCTCGAGGCGCTGGAAAACGAAGATTGGTCGCGCCTGCCCGCCGGCATGCCGCTCAAGGGCATGGTGCGCAATTACGGCCGCTTCCTCGAGGCGGATACCGATGCGTTGCTGGTGATGCTGGAAAGCCAGGCGCCGGGCGAGCAACCCGGACTGGGGGCCGAAGGGCTCAGGCGTCCGGCTGCGGTGCGTGCGGCCGATATGCCGCTGCATACCGAATCCGTCAGCCGTCCCTGGGGGTGGCTGGTCATCATCCTCCTGTTTCTCGCCGTTGCGGTTTTCTATGCCATCGGACGCGGCTGGGTCCCCGATTCATGGCTGATATTCGACTGGCTCAAAGCGTTGAAGACATGAGTAGCACGGATAGTCTCGATTCCTCCACGCAGGCCCGGCCTCTGGCTGTGGGCGCGGCCGGCCGGCTCAACACCCGGCCGGTGCAGGTGCGCTGGGGTGGCCATTCGGTCCAGGTAGGCGGCGGCGCCCCGGTCGTGGTGCAGTCCATGACCAATACCGACACGACCCAGGCCATTGCCACGGCCATCCAGGTAAAAGAGCTGGCGCAGGCCGGCTCGGAAATGGTCCGCATCACGGTCAATACGCCGGAGGCCGCGCAGGAAGTGCCCGCCATCCGCGAGCAGCTCGATCGCATGAACGTATCCGTGCCGCTGGTGGGCGATTTCCACTACAACGGTCACAAACTGCTGACTCAGTATCCGGAATGCGCCCAGGCGCTGTCCAAGTACCGCATCAATCCCGGCAATATGGGCGGCGGCAAGAAGCGCGACGACAATTTCGCGCAGATGATCGAGATCGCCTGCCGCTACGACAAGCCCGTGCGCATCGGCGTGAACTGGGGCAGTCTGGACCACGAGCTGATGGCCAGGAAAATGGACGAGAACAGCAAGCGCTCCACGCCATGGCCCGCGCAGGCCGTGATGCGGGACGCGCTGGTGGTCTCGGCCATCAGCAATGCGCGGCGCGCCGAAGAGCTGGGGCTGTCTCCCAACGGCATTGTGCTGTCGTGCAAGGTCAGCCACGTGCAGGACCTGATCACGGTCTACCAGGACCTGGCCTCGCGCTGCGACTACCCGCTGCATCTGGGCCTGACCGAGGCCGGCATGGGCAGCAAGGGCATCGTGGCCTCGACGGCTGCGCTCGCCGTGCTGCTGCAGCAGGGCATTGGTGATACGATTCGCATTTCCCTGACGCCGGAGCCCGGCGGCGACCGCGCCAGGGAAGTCATCGTAGCGCAGGAGATCCTGCAGAGCATGGGCTTGCGGGCCTTCACTCCTATGGTGGTGGCATGCCCAGGGTGCGGGCGCACCAGCAGCACCGTGTTCCAGGAATTGGCGGATGATATCCAGGCCTACCTGCGCAGGCAGATGCCGGTCTGGAAAGACAAGTATCCCGGCGTGGAAACCATGAACGTGGCCGTGATGGGCTGTGTGGTCAACGGGCCGGGCGAGAGCCGTCACGCGGACATCGGCATCAGTCTCCCGGGCACGGGCGAGATTCCCTCGGCGCCGGTGTTCGTCGATGGCGAGCGCACTGTGACGCTCAAGGGCGACGCCATCGCCCAGGAGTTCCAGGCCATCGTCGAGGACTATGTCGAGCGCCGCTACGGCCGCAAGGTAACGGCCTGAGAGCGCGGCAACCTATCATGGCCCTGAGAGAAGAGGGCGCTAAAGAGTATTTATGACGCAGTCGTTTCAGAAAGTCCGTGCCCTGACCGGCATGAAAGACATCCTTCCCGATGAGGGCGTACGCTGGGAAACCCTTGAAGGGATAGTGCGAGAATGGCTAGGCAGCTATGGCTATCGTACGCTGCGCGCTCCGGTTCTCGAGCACACGCGCCTGTTCACGCGCGGCATCGGCGAAGTCACGGACATCGTCGAGAAGGAAATGTATTCCTTCACCGATTCCTTGAATGACGAACACCTGACGCTGCGCCCCGAGTTCACGGCGGGCGTGGTCAGGGCCGCCATCGAGCACAATCTTCTGTACGACAGGCCGCATCGCGTCTATTCCATCGGACCGGTGTTCCGCCACGAGCGGCCGCAGCGCGGCCGCTATCGCCAGTTCCACCAGATCAGCGTGGAAGCCCTGGGGTTCGCGGGGCCGGACATCGATGCGGAACTCATCCTGATGCTGGCTCGCCTGTGGAAGCGCCTTGGTCTGAACGACATCCGGCTGGAACTCAATTCCCTGGGACAGGCGGAAGAGCGCCAGGCGCATCGCGCCGCGCTCATCTCCCACCTCGAAAAGCACGTCGACGTGCTGGACGAAGAAGCGCGCAGGCGCATGTACACGAATCCACTGCGCGTGCTCGATACCAAGAACCCCGCCATGCAGGAAATGGCCGAGTCCGCGCCCAAGCTGTTCGATTTCCTGGGCGCCGAATCGCTGGCCCACTTCGATGGCGTGCGCCGCCGCCTCGATGACGCGGGCGTGGCCTACCGGCTCAATCCCCGTCTAGTGCGCGGGCTCGATTACTATAATCTGACGGTGTTCGAATGGGTGACCGACCGCCTCGGCGCGCAGGGTACCGTGTGCGGCGGTGGCCGCTATGATGGTCTGATCGGCCTGTTGGGGGGCAAACCCGCGCCCGCGGCCGGCTATGCGATCGGCATGGAGCGCCTGCTGGATCTCTGGGAACAGAGTTCCCCCCAGCCGGCCAAGCCGGAATGCCAGGTCTATATCGTTCACCAGTCCGACGAGGCGCAGCGCCTGGCGGCAACGACGGCGGAATTGCTGCGCGATGCCGGGTTATGCGTTATCGTGCACGCCGGTTCCAGCGGCTTCAAGTCCCAGTTCAAGCGGGCGGATGCCAGCGGAGCCGGCGCCGCCGTGATATTCGGCGATGACGAAGTCAAGTCGCGCACGGCAAGCGTCAAGTGGCTGCGCGCGCAGCAGGCGGGAGAAACCGCGCAGCAGGAGACGGTCCCGCTGGATCGTCTGGTCGAAGTATTGAAAGCAAAGGTTTGAGGCACATGGCATACGATTTGGAAGAACAGGAAAAACTGGATGCGCTGCGCGCCTGGTGGGAGCGCTATGGAACGCTCTGCCTGACGTTGCTGTTCCTGGTGGTGGCCGCCATCCTCGGCTGGCGCGGCTGGCAGTGGTACCAGAGTCACCAGGCATCCCAGGCCATGGGTTATTTCGAGGCGTTGCAGACTGCGGCAGTCGACAACGATACGGACTCCGCGGCGCGCATCAAGGCGGCCAGCGAGACACTGCGCGAAAAATTCCCCAAGAGCGGATACGCCTCGCGCGGCGTGCTGATCGCCGCGCATGCACTGCATGAGCGCAAGGACCTCGAGGGCGCCAGGACGCAGCTGGACTGGCTGGTGAAGAACAATACCGATGCCGCGCTCACGCCGCTGGCGCGCTTGCGCCTGGCAGGCCTGCTGCTGGAGCAGGAGCAGTACGACCAGGCGCTGGCGCAGCTGTCCAATGCGCCGGCCGAGTTCGAGGCCCTTTATGCCGACCGCCGCGGCGACGTCCTGTATGCGCAGGGCAAGAAGGAAGATGCCCGCGCCGCATGGGAAAATGCGGTGAAACTGCTCGGGGCCCAGCCTGCGGCGCAGATCATTCAACTGAAAATCGATGCTTTGGGTGATGCCTGATGATGAAGTCCAGTCCAGTCCATTCGCGCTGGCTGCGCGCAGCTGCCGCCGCCGTGGCCGCGGTGACCCTCGCCGCATGCTCCAGTACTGATCCGCGCACCGAGCCGGCCGAGCTGACGGAATATGCGCCGGGAATCTCGGCCCAGCAACTGTGGTCGGTATCGATCGGCAGCGGCGGCGGAGTCGGGTTCTCGCCTGTCTGGGTGGACGATGCCGTTTATGCCGCGACGCCCAATGGCAACGTGGCCAAGGTAAGCCTGGCTTCGGGGCAGATCGTCTGGCGCGCATCGACCGATTCCCGTCTTTCCGCGGGTGTCGGCAGCGACGGCAATGTCACCGCTGTGGCAACTCCCGACGGCCATGTCGTCGCCTATGACGACAGCGGCAAGGAACTGTGGCGCGTCCGCGCCACCAGCGAGGTCAGTGTTCCGCCGGCGGTCGGCAACGGCATCGTGGCGGTGCGCAGCGGCGACTATCGCATCCAGGCGTTCGATGCGCGTACCGGAGAACTTCGCTGGAACGTCCAGCGTCCGGGACCCGCGCTGGCGCTCAAGACCAATATCCAGATGATCATCGTCGACGGGATGGTGTTGTCCGGCCTGCCCAACGGCAAGCTGATCGCCATCGACATCGCCAGCGGCAATGTCCAGTGGGAGGGTACGGTCGCCCTGTCGCAGGGCGCGACCGACCTGGAGCGCATCGTCGAAGTGCTGGGCACGCCCCAGATCCAGGGGCCGCTGCTGTGCGGCGTCGCCTATCAGGGCCAGGTGACCTGCTTCGACGTGACTCAGGGCGGACAGCCCGCATGGCAGCAGTATTTCTCCAGCAACACCGGGCTGGGGTCGGACCAGGCGCATGTCTATGCCGCCGACACGCGCGATATCGCGCATGCGTTCGACTTGCGCACCGGCGCACCCGCATGGAAGCAGGAAACCCTGCGCAATCGCCGGCTTTCCGCGCCGGCCGTCGTGGCGGACGGCGTCGCATTCGGCGACTATCAGGGCTACGTGCACTTCCTGTCGCGTTCCGATGGACAATTGCTGGGCCGCATCCGCGTCGACAGCAAGCCGATCGTCTCCCCGCTGCTGGCCACGCCCCGCGGCATCGTGGTGCAGACCTCCGGCGGTAATTTGACTCTGGTAGGAGCCAATTGAACACGATCTCTCCCAAGCCGGTCATTGCGCTGGTTGGCCGCGCCAACGTCGGCAAGTCGACGCTGTTCAACCGCCTGACGCGTACGCGCGCGGCGCTGGTCGCCGATTTTTCCGGATTGACCCGCGACCGTCATTATGGCGAAGGCCGCATGGGCAACCGGCCCTATCTGGTGGTCGATACCGGCGGTTTCGAGCCGGTGGCCAAGCAGGGCATCCTGAAGGAAATGGCCAAGCAGACGCTGCAGGCCATCGCCGAGGCGGATGTCGTCATCTTCCTGGTGGACGCCCGAGCCGGGCTGAACGCGCATGACGAGGAAATCGCCCGCCTGCTGCGCCGGGGCGCGCAGCACGTGGTGCTGGCGGTCAACAAGGCCGAAGGCATGCGCCACGAAGCCTCCATCGCGGAGTTCCATGCATTGGGCCTGGGCGAGCCGCGAGCCATCTCCGCATCGCACGGCGATGGCGTGAGCGACCTGATCGACCATGCGCTTTCGCATCTCGATGCGCCCGAGCCCGATGAGCCTGGAGAAGGCGACGAGGATCTGTTCTCCGACGACGGTCCGTCGGATATCGACCTGGCGCAGGAAGAAGACGGTGCCCAGGATGAGGCCGCCGAGCCCGAGCCGGTGAAGCACCGCATCAAGCTGGCCGTGGTCGGCAGGCCCAATGTGGGCAAGTCTACGCTCATCAATACCCTGCTGGGGGAAGAGCGTTTGGTGGCGTTCGACATGCCCGGCACCACGCGCGACGCCATCGAGGTGGAGTTCGAGCGCAAGGGCAAGTCGTACACGCTGATCGATACGGCCGGCCTGCGCCGGCGCGGCAAGGTCTTCGAGGCCATCGAGAAGTTCTCCGTGATCAAGACGCTACAGGCTATCGAGGCCAGCAACGTGGTTCTTCTGATGCTGGACGCACAGCAGGATATCTCGGACCAGGACGCGCATATCGCCGGCTTCGTGCTGGAGACTGGCCGCGCGCTGGTCGTGGCCCTGAACAAATGGGACGGGCTGGATTCCGAGCGCAAGGAGTTCGTGCAGCGCGAGTTCGAGCGCAAACTGCGCTTTCTGTCGTTCGCCAAGCTGCACACGATTTCGGCGCTCAATGGCGCCGGGGTCGATGCAGTGCTGCGTTCCGTCAACGCCGCCCATGCGGCCGCCTTCGCCAAGCTGTCCACGCCCAAGCTGACGCGCGAGTTGATCGCCGCCGTGGAGCAGCAGCCGCCGCCCCGCAAAGGCATCTTCAGGCCGAAAATGCGCTACGCGCACCAGGGCGGGCAGAATCCGCCCAGAATCGTCATCCATGGTAATGCGCTGGATGCCATTCCCGACAGCTATCGCCGCTATCTGGAAACCCGTTTCCGAACGGCTTTCAAGCTCGACGGCACGCCTCTGCGAGTCGAGTTCAAGTCGTCCCGAAATCCTTACGTGCAGGAGTCGTAGTGAGCCGTCTCTGGAGTGATCATGTCGATGGGCTGCTGCCTTACGTGCCGGGCGAGCAGCCCGCGCAGCCGCAGCGGCTTTTGAAGCTCAATACCAACGAGCATCCTTATGGCCCTTCTCCCAGGGCGCTGCAGGCCATGCGCGATGCAGTCAATGACGACTTGCGGTTGTATCCCGACTACGATTCGTCGCAGCTCTGCCAGGCTATCGCCACGCTGCACGGACTGAGGGCCGAGCAGATCCTGGTTGGCAATGGCTCCGACGAGGTGCTGGCGCATGCCTTCAATGCGCTGTTCCTGCGGCAGGGCAGGCCGCTGCTGATGCCGGACATCAGCTACAGCTTCTATCGCACCTATTGCGGCCTGTACCGGATTCCTCATAAGCTGCTGCCGCTGGCCGACGACTTCACCATCCGCGTCGAGGACTACATTGGACCGCACGAAGTTGTGCCGGCCGGCATCATTTTCGCCAATCCCAATGCGCCCACGGGCATCGCACTGCCGCTGGAGGCTATTGCCGCCATTGCCTCGGCGAATCCGGACAGCGCCGTGGTCGTGGACGAGGCCTATGTGGATTTCGGCGCCGATTCCGCCATTGCGCTGCTGCGCGAGCACGAGAACATCGCCGTCATCCATACCTTGTCGAAGTCGCGTGCGCTGGCGGGGATCCGGGTGGGGTTCATCGCAGGCAATGCCGAACTGATCCGCGGCGTGCAGCGCGTGAAGGACAGCTTCAACTCTTATCCGCTGGATCGTGTGGCCCAGGCCGGCGCCATGGCTTCCATCCTGGACGAAACGCATTTCCGCTGGGCATGCCGCCAGGTGATCGACGAGCGTGAGTCCCTGGCCGGAGCACTGAGGGACCTGGGTTTCGAGGTGCTGCCGTCGCAGGCCAATTTCCTGTTCGCCCGCCATCCCCGGTACGAAGGAGTCGTCATCCATGCAGCCCTGCGCGAGCGCGGTGTGCTGGTGCGCCATTTCTCGAATCCGCGCATCGCGCAATTTTTACGCATCACGGTGGGAACTCCTGACGACAGCAGGCGTCTATGTGATTCGCTAGAAGCTATTCTCAATGAATGGCAACAGGCTTGATACACGCAGTTTATTGCATGTTTGTTACGGCATAACGCGCAAGAAGAAAAACTCTTACGCAGTTTTAGCGGTTTCAGGCTTGGCGTCCTAGGGAAAACCCTGTAAAGTACATATTCAACCTGGACATATCCCGGGCATTCCTATAACAACACACGGAGTCTCATCAAAATGAGCAACAATAAAGGGCAGGTGCTACAAGACCCATTCCTCAATGCCTTGCGCAAGGAACACGTTCCCGTATCCATCTATCTCGTCAACGGTATCAAGCTGCAAGGCCAGGTTGAATCCTTCGACCAGTACGTCGTCCTGCTGCGCAATACCGTCACGCAAATGGTCTACAAGCACGCTATTTCCACCGTGGTGCCGTCGCGTCCGGTCAACTTCCAGACGGATGAAGCCGCTGAATAATCCGCAAAATCTTCCGTGCCGTGAAACGCCCGTCGTGCCCCGGGGACCGGCGGGTATTTCATTTTTGAGAGCGGCATGAAAGCCCTGATCATCAGCGTCGATTTCGGCGATGTCGATTATCCCGCGCATGCCGCCGAGTTCGCCATGCTGGCGCGTGGCGCGGGCGCCGAGATCACCGGCACCCTGGTTGCAAGGCGCGCCAAGCCGGATGCCAAGCATTTCATCGGTTCCGGCAAGGTCGAAGAGGCCGTCATGCTGGCGGATGCTTCGGGCGCCGACATCATCCTGTTCGACCAGCCGCTGTCTCCAGCTCAGCAACGCAACCTGGAGCGCGCGCTCAACCGCCGCGTGGTCGATCGCGTAGCGCTCATCCTGGATATTTTCGCGCTCAGGGCGAAAAGCCACGAGGGCAAGCTGCAGGTCGAGCTGGCGCAACTGCAGCACCTGTCCACGCGCCTGACGCGCATGTGGACCCACCTGGAGCGGCAGCGCGGGGGCATCGGCATGCGCGGGCCTGGAGAATCGCAGCTGGAAATGGACAGGCGCATGATCGGCGCCAAGGTCCGCCTGCTGCGCGAGCGCCTGGAAAAAGTGCAGCGCCAGCGCAATACGCAGCGCCGTTCGCGCGTGCGCAGCGGCACGCTGTCGGTGTCGCTGGTGGGCTATACCAACGCCGGAAAATCCACGCTGTTCAATGCGCTGACCCGGGCGGGAGCCTATGCTGCGGATCAGTTGTTCGCCACGCTGGATACCACGACGCGCCGCGTCTGGATCGAAGGGGCGGGGCAGGTGGTCATTTCCGATACGGTGGGGTTCATCCGGGACCTGCCGCCCGAGCTGATCGCCGCTTTCCGGGCGACGCTGGAGGAAACCGTGCAGGCCGACCTGCTGCTGCATGTCATCGATGCGTCCAGCGAGCAGCGCGACGAGCAGGCGATGGAAGTCGACAAGGTGCTCGAAGACATTGGCGCCAGCAGCATTCCACGCATCCTGGTCTATAACAAAATCGATGAAACGGGTTACAAACCCAGGGTCGAGCGCGATGAACATGGTACCATTGCGCGAGTCTTTGTAAGCGCTTTGCAGCGCGCCGGACTGGACGAATTGCGAAGCGCAATCGTCGAGTTTGGTCAACCCGCGGATAACAATGCGTCCAATATCAAAACTATTCAATCTGAATGATCCGGGCTGGGGCCGGGGTGGCGGAAACCAGAATGGTTCCGAGCCACCGCGCCGTCCCGGCAAGCCCGAAGGACCTCCCGATCTGGACGAGGTCTGGAAAGATTTCAACAATCGTCTCGGTTCGCTGTTCGGCCGCAAGCCCGGTCGCGGCGGCGGCAATCGCGGCGGTTCCGGCGGTCCGTCGTTCCAGGCGCCCAAGGGCTCGCCCAAGCTGTTCGGCCTGCTGGCCGTCGCTGGCGTCGGCATTTGGCTGGCCAGCGGCTTCATGATCGTGCAGGAAGGCCAGGTCGCCGTGGTGACCCAGTTCGGCGCCTACAAGAAAACGCTGACTCCCGGCCTGCAGTGGCGCCTGCCGTACCCGATCGAGGCGCACCAGATGGTGAACCTGTCGCAACTGCGTACGTTCGAGGTAGGCTACCGCGGGTCGACCCGCAACAAGATATTGCCCGAATCCCTGATGCTGACTACCGACGAAAATATCGTCGATCTGCAGTTCGTCGTGCAATACCGCCTGAGTCCCAGCGGCGCTCCCGACTACCTGTTCAAGACGGCGCAGCCGGACGAGTCCGTCCGCCAGGCCGCCGAGACCGCCATGCGCGAAATCGTCGGCCGCAAGCCGATGGATTTCGTGCTGTATTCCGGCCGTACCGAAGTCGCGGCCGAGGTTCAGGCGCTGGCGCAAGGCATTCTCGACCGCTACCAGACGGGCATCCAGATCAGCACGGTCGCCATCCAGAACGTGCAGCCGCCCGAACAGGTCCAGGCGGCCTTCGACGATGCGGTCAAGGCAGGCCAGGACCGCGAGCGCCTGATCAACGAAGGTAACGCCTATTCGAACCACGTCCTGCCCGAAGCGCAGGGCCGCGTCGCGCGCATGCGCGAGGAGGCGGAAGCCTACCGCGCCAAGGTGGTCGGTGATGCGCAGGGTGATTCCGCGCGTTTCCTGAGCGTTGCCGAGGAATACGCAAAGGCCCCGGCCGTCACGCGCCAGCGCCTGTATCTGTCCACCATGCAGGAAATCCTGTCGGATTCCAGCAAGGTCATGATCGACTCCGAGGCCAACAGCAATATGCTGTATGTGCCGCTGGACAAGCTGGTCCAGTCCGTGGCGTCCGACAAGGCGCCGTCCGCGCCTGTTGCCGGCGCGGCGGTATCGTCGCAGTCCTCATCGGGTAGCGGCAACAGCGCGGCGCCGTCGTCGCGCGCGCCTGCTACAGGCCTGACGGGAACATCCGTGCGCGGCGCCAGCCCGTACGATTCCTCGTCCTTGCAGGATTCGCTTTCCGCGAACCGGTTTTCACGCTAAGGGGCCATGATGCAACGTTCATTTCCTGTTCTCGTCGGCCTGCTCATCGTCCTGGCTGTACTTTCGTCCTGCGTTTTCATTGTTCGCGAGCGCGACGCCGCGCTGTTGTTCGCGCTGGGCGAGGTGCGCGATACCATCGTCGAGCCCGGCCTGTACTTCAAGCTGCCGCCGCCGTTCCAGAATGTCGTGCGCCTGGACAAGCGCCTGCAGACCATTGAAAACAATGACCCCGAGCGCATCCAGACGGCGGAGAAGAAAAACCTGCTGATCGATTCCTACGTCAAGTGGCGCATTTCCGATCCGCGCATGTTCTACGTAACGTTCGGCGGCAACGACCGCGCCGCTGTCGAGCGCCTGCAGGCGCAGATCCGCGACGCGCTGAACGCTTCGGTCAACGTGCGCACCGTGAAGGAAGTCGTGGCGACCGAACGCGCCGCCATCATGCGCGAAGTGTCAACCAACGTCGAAGCGCGCGCGCGGCCGCTGGGCGTCGAGGTCGTCGACGTGCGCCTGCGCCGCATCGATTTCGCCCCCGAGATCTCGGAGTCCGTCTATCGCCGCATGGAGGCCGAGCGCAAGCAGGAGGCCAACAGGCTGCGCGCGACCGGCGCCGCCGACAGCGAGCGCATTCGCGCGACGGCCGATCGCCAGCGCACCGAACTGATCGCCCAGGCCTATGCCGAAGCGCAGGGCATCATGGGCGAGGGCGATGCGCAGGCGGCTTCCATCTATGCCAAGGCCTATGGCACGAATCCCCAGTTCTATGAGTTCTACAAGAGCCTGGAGGGGTATCGCAGCGCATTCTCGGGCAGTGGCAACACGCTGGTGCTGAGCCCGAAGTCCGACTTCTTCAAGTTCTGGGGAGCGGCCGACGGCGCTGCGCCAGGCACGGCGCAGAACTGAGGCAAAACCGCGATGTCCAACTGGTTGTTGCCGGAAAACCTGGCCGATATCCTTCCTGCGGAGGCTCGGCGCATCGAAGAGATGCGCCGTCGCCTGCTGGACCTGTTCCGTACCTACGGTTTCGAGCTCGTGGCTCCGCCGCTGGTCGAATATCTCAGTTCCCTGCTGCCTGAATCCGCTATGGTCAGCGACCTGAACCTGCGGACGTGCAAGCTGGTCGATCAGTTGTCCGGACGCACGCTGGGCGTGCGGGCCGACATGACGCCCCAGGTCGCTCGCATCGACGCGCACCTGCTCAATCGCGAAGGCGTTGCCCGGCTTTGCTACTGTGGCTCCGTGCTGCATGCGCGTCCGCGCGGACTGCTGTCCGATCGCGAACAACTGCAGATCGGAGCGGAAATCTACGGCCATGAAGGGGTCGAAGCGGATATCGAGATCATCCAGCTGGCGCTGGAGAGCATCGAGCATGCCGGCGTGACCGGGGCCATGCTGGACCTGAACCATCCGGGCGTGTTCCATGCCATCGTGCAAGCGGATCCCGCGCTGGTCCCGCTGTCGGATGAAGCTGGCAATCTACTGGCGGCAAAGGATGCCGCCGGCCTGAAAGAGCTGGCTGCCCGCTCTGGAATATCCGCAACATCCCTCGATGCCTTGCTGGCCTTGACGGGGCTGTACGGGCAGTCGGAAGTTCTGTTGCGCGCGCGCGACACGCTGCCTGATGTGCCGGGCATGCGGGCGGCGCTCGATGAACTGGAAGTCCTGATCCAGGCCCTGCCAGCCTACGAGTTTACAATCGACCTTGCCGACATGGGCAGCAGCTTCGGCTACCATTCGGGAGCGACTTTCTCCATCTATGCGCAAGGCTGGCACGACGCCCTGGTCAAGGGCGGGCGCTACGATGGCCTGGGAGCCGCATACGGCAGGTCGCGTCCGGCGACCGGATTCAGCTTCGATCTGCGCAAGTTGTCTTCGGGGCTGGCCTCCGCCGCCAGAACCAGGGCCATCCGCGCTCCCTGGGGCAGGGATCCCGAGCTGGTCCGCATCGTGCGCGAGCTGCGCAGGGCGGGTGAAGTCGTCATCCAGGTGCTGCCCGGGCAGTCCCACAGCCTGGACGAGTTCGACGTGGATCGCGAAATCCAGCACCGCGACGGCGCCTGGCAAGTGTTGCCGCTTGCATAAAAACATTACGTCCTGCCATTAATATCGGTTAAAGTGGCAGGTTCGCGTGCGGTGCAGCATTGCGCCGCGCATCTGGATTCAATCTAACCTTCAGCAGAGTTGCATCCGGCTGACTTTTATCGTTGCGTAAAGAATATGGGCAAGAATATTGTGATCATCGGCACCCAATGGGGTGACGAGGGGAAAGGAAAAATCGTTGACTGGCTGGCCGAGTCGGCGCAGGGCGTCGTCCGCTTCCAGGGCGGGCACAACGCGGGCCATACGCTCTGGATCAACGGCAAGAAAACGATTCTGCGCCTGATCCCGTCGGGCATCATGCACGAGCATGTCACCTGCTATATCGGCAATGGTGTGGTGCTCTCGCCCGAAGCCCTGCTCACCGAGATCGCCGAGCTGGAAGCCGCCGGCCTGGAGGTGCGCAGCCGCCTGCAGATCTCTCCCTCGTGCCCGCTGATCCTGCCTTACCATATCGCGGTCGACCAGGCGCGCGAAAAGCGCAAGGGCGAAGGCAAGATCGGCACGACGGGCCGCGGCATTGGCCCCGCCTACGAAGACAAGGTGGCGCGCCGCGCCCTGCGCGTGCAAGACCTCTACGATGCGACAATCTTCGACGAGAAGCTGGCCGAAGTCCTCGATTACCACAACTTCGTGCTCACCAACTACCTGGGCGCCGAGGCAGTGTCGTTCGACAGCGTCCGCGAGCAGGCCATGAAGCTGGCCGATGTGCTCAAGCCCATGGTGGCCGACGTCTCCAACAACCTGTACCAGGCGCAGAAGGCCGGCCAGAACCTGTTGTTCGAAGGAGCGCAGGGCTCGCTGCTGGACATCGACCACGGTACGTATCCCTATGTCACCAGCAGCAATTGCGTGGCGGGCGCCGCCGCCGCAGGCGCTGGCGTCGGCCCTCAGTCGCTGCATTATGTGCTGGGCATCGCCAAGGCTTATACCACGCGCGTGGGCTCGGGGCCTTTCCCGACCGAACTGCTGGACGATACCGGGATGCGCCTTGCCACGGTCGGCAAGGAGTTCGGTTCGGTCACCGGCCGCCCGCGCCGTTGCGGCTGGTTCGACGGCGCCGCCATGAAGCGTTCGGTCATGATCAACGGCATTTCCGGCCTGTGCATCACCAAGCTGGACGTGCTGGACGGCGTCGAACAGCTCAAGATCGGTGTCGGCTATCGCCTGAACGGCGAGTTCCGTGACGTGCTGCCTTACGGCGCGCATGATGTGGCCAGCGCCGAGCCCGTGCTCGAGGAAATGCCCGGCTGGACCGAATCCACGGTCGGCATCACTGAATACGACAAGCTGCCGGTCAATGCCCGCCGCTACCTGGAGCGTATCGCCGAAGTCTGCAACGTAGGCATCGACATGGTGTCCACCGGCCCGGACAGACTGGAAACCATCATGCTGCGCCATCCGTTCAAATGATGAGCCCGGACGTAGAACAGTCCTGGGGACTGTTCTACGTCATATGGCAAAACGCCGCAACCCGGTTCTGCCGGTTGCGGCGTTTTTCATGGTTACCCAGCTTTTAAAGCGCACCATCCGCAAGAGAAACGGCATGCAGGCCGTTGCCGTCGATCCGGAGCCACCCGCCGCGCATGGGCTCGGCGCAGGGCTCCCAGTCGGGCAGGACATGGCGCAGGCACCGGCGGCCGTCGACCTCTACGATATGGACGGCGGGACGGTGGGTGTGGCCGTGCACCATCTGTGATACGCCCGACCGCCGAAACGCCTGGATGACGGCGTCCTGGTTGACGTCCATGACGTATTGCGACTTGAAGGTGTTTGACGCCATGCTGCGCTTGCGCGCCCAGTCGGCGATGCCGCGCCTTGCGGAAAGACTCAGTTGCATGAACAGCCACTGTATGGCGCGGCAGCGCACCAGCTTGCGGAAACGCTGGTAGGAGGCGTCGTCGGTGCAGTATTGGTCGCCATGGGTCAGCAGCACGTCTCCGGCGTCGGTGGCCAGGATGACTGCGTCGGGAAGCAGCCTGGCGCCGATATGTGCGGCCAGCGCCTCGCCCATCAGGAAATCGCGATTGCCGCGGCCCAGCCACAAGGGCATGCGGCTGGCGGTACGGCGCAGCGCCTGCACGATTTCGGCCAGCCATGGCGGAGGATCCTCGATAGCTAGGTCGTCGCCGATCCAGACATCGAAGATATCGCCGCACAGAAACAAGGCATCCGCCTGAGAGGATGCCTTGTCCAGGAAAGAAAGAAAGGCCCGGCGGGTTTCCGGATGCGCATCCGAGAGGTGAATGTCGGATGCGATCCAGAGCGTGCCGGGCGTATTCAGCTTATTGCGCAAGCTCGGCTTTTTCGATGATGACGGTTTCCGCGGGAACATCCTGGTGGAAGCCGCGGTTGCCGGTCTTCACGCCCTTGATCTTGTCCACGACTTCGGTGCCTTCGACGACCTTGCCGAAGACCGCATAGCCCCAGCCGTTGGGAGTGGGGGAGGTGAAGTTCAGGAAATCATTGTCGGATACGTTGATGAAGAACTGCGCCGTGGCCGAGTGAGGGTCGCTGGTGCGCGCCATGGCGATGGTGTAGCGGTCGTTCTTCAGGCCATTGTTGGCTTCGTTCTGGATGGGGGCCTTGGTCGGCTTCTGCTTCATGTCGGTGTCGAAGCCGCCGCCCTGGATCATGAAGTTGTTGATGACGCGGTGGAAGACCGTGCCGTCGAAGAAGCCTTCGTTGACATAGGCCAGGAAGTTCTCGACGGTCTTGGGGGCTTTTTCGGCATCCAGTTCGATCAGGATGTTGCCGTGGTTGGTTTGCAGTGTGACGCGTTGGCTTGTGCTCATGGAATGCTTGCCTTCAGAAGAAGTGGATGGATTGGCCTGTGCGGATGCGGTGCCGGCGACGGCACCCAGAACGATGCCTGCCGCGCAGGCGAGGCCGATGCGGCGCCATGCCGCGGGCAAAAGGGAAATCAGCGAATGGGAAACGGACATGAGGCTTGTTCGTATCGGATGGATTGGTTAGGGAGAAGGCTGGCCGTCCAGGATGCTGCCGGTCTGCTGCGCCTTTTCCTGAGCCCCGGGCACGCCCGAACTGGCTGCTTTTTCGAACGCCTGCTGCGCCAGCTGCAGTTGGACTGCGCCCAGGTTGGCCTGGGCCGTGGCGTAGTTGGGGTTGGCCATCAGGGCCATCTGCAGCGCTTCGCGCGCGCGCTCGAGCTGGCCCATGCGGAAATACTCCGTGCCCAGATTATTCCATGGTTCGGGCAGCTCGGGATAATCGACCGTCATGCGGCGGTAGATGGCCGTGGCCTCGTCGTGTCGTGCAAGGGCGGACAGCGCGCGGGCCTCGAGAAACATCAACTGCACGTCGGTGCCCGGAGACGAGGCGCCTGCAAGTTCCTGCTTGCGCGCCTCGATGGCCTGCAGCGCTTCATCATTCCGGCCTTGGTCGAGCAGCCGCGTGATACGATCAGTGATCTGCGACGCGCTTGGCGGAATGCTGGTATCAACCGAGGGAGACAGGGCGTCCAGCACCTTGGCAAGCCCCCGCCAGCCTTTCTGCGAGGACTGCGGCATATTGTCGTCGAGTGTCTGCGCACTGGCCGGCAGGACTGCCGACAAGGCAAAGGCCAGAAGGGCGCTGGCAAGCAGGGCGTTCGCAGACCGGGGATGGAAATCAGACATGAATTCAGTGTATGGTGTGGTGATGGCGGCGCCGGACAGGCTGCCTAATTGCTATACTTGTCGACCGCCATTTTAGCCTTGGTCGAACCGGATGGGCGCTTTACCCGTCCGCCTTCGTGGAAAACGCAGTCCGCAGGGCGCGTTTTTCGCAAGTCTTCAGGAACAAATCAACCGCACATGCTGCACATTTATAACACTCTTTCGCGTGCCAAAGAGCCTTTGCAGACTACGGAGCCGGGCCATGTCCGCATGTACGTCTGCGGCATGACCGTCTATGACTACTGCCACCTCGGACATGCGCGCATGCTGGTCAGTTTCGACGTGGTGCAGCGCTGGCTGCGGGCCAGCGGCTATCGCGTGAGCTATGTGCGCAACATCACCGATATCGACGACAAGATCATCCGGCGCGCGGTCGAAACCGGCAAGCGCATGCACGAGGTCACCTCGTTCTTTATCGACGCGATGCATGCCGACGAAAAGGCGCTCGACGTCGAAACGCCCGATTTCGAACCTCGCGCCACGCAGCATGTCGGCGAGATGCTGGACATCATCGGCCGCCTGGAGGCCAAGGGACTGGCCTACCGTTCCGAAGACGGCGACGTGAACTACGCCGTGCGCAGCTTTCCCGGATACGGCAAGCTGTCGGGCAAGTCGCTGGACGATCTGCGCGCCGGCGAGCGCGTAGCCGTCGCCGCCGGCAAGCGCGATCCGCTGGACTTCGTGCTGTGGAAGGCGGCCAAGCCGGCCGAGCCCGAAGAAACGAAATGGGAGTCGCCCTATGGATTCGGGCGCCCGGGCTGGCATATCGAATGCTCGGCCATGAGCAAGGCCCTGCTGGGTCTGCCGCTGGATATCCATGGCGGCGGCCCCGACCTGAAATTCCCTCACCACGAAAACGAGATCGCCCAAAGCGAAGGCGCTTTCGGCGGCACGCTGGCCACCACCTGGATGCACTGCGGCCCGCTGATGGTCGATTCCGACAAGATGTCGAAGTCGCTGGGCAATTTCCGTACCATCCGCCAGACGATCGCGGTGGATGCTGATGCGGCCTCCAGCAGCGCAGAATACGATCACAACCCGCGCGAAGCGGAAATGCTGCGTTTCTTCATCGTGCGCAATCACTATCGCAGCATGCAGAACTATGCGCCCGATAATCTGTTCGACGCGCAGAGCGCGCTCGACCGCCTGTACCAGACCTTGCAGAACGTGCCGCCGCAGGCTGTGGAGATCGACTGGGCGGAGCCGGAGTCAGCGGCATTCCGCGCCGCCATGGACGACGACTTCAATACTTCCGGCGCAGTGGCCGTGCTGTTCGACCTGGCAACCAAGGCCAACCGCGAATCCTGCGGCAAGGCATCCGGACTGATGCGCAGCCTCGGCGGTCTGCTCGGGTTGCTGCAGAAAGACCCCGCGGTCTATCTGCGCTCGGCGACGCGTTATCAGCGTCAGGCGGTGCAGGCCGATGAGGCGCTGGACGAGGCGGCCATCGAGGCGCTCATCCAGGAACGCACCGAAGCCAAGGCCAGGCGCGACTTTGCCAGGGCGGACGCCATCCGCGCGGAGCTTTCCGACAAAGGCGTGACGCTGGAGGACAAGCCCGGCGGCCTGACGCAATGGCGGCGCAGCTGATGGATAGCGTCATTGTTTCCTCCGGCAGGCCGGACTTCTGGGAAGAGGCCTGCACGCACCTGATGGGGCGTGACCGTATTCTCAAGCGCCTCATTCCCCGGCACGCCGCGGAATGCCTCGTACTGTCCGAGGCGCCGTTCGTTACGCTGGCCCGCCTGCTGATCGGCCAGCAGGTATCGCTGAAAACGGCGGAAACCACCTGGACGGCCTTCACCGAGGCATGCGGACGCAACCCGACGCCGAAATCTGTGCTCAAATATACGGATGCGCAGCTTCACCAAAGCGGTCTGCCGAAACGCAAGGCGTTATATCTGCTGGATCTCGCGCAGCATTTCTCCGAACGGAAGGTAAGGCCTTCCCGATGGGATGAAATGGATGACGAGGCAGTCATCGCCCAGCTTTGCGCCATCAGGGGCATTGGACGCTGGACTGCCGAGATGTTCCTGATTTTCAGCCTGGGGCGTCCAGACGTCCTGCCGCTTGACGACCCGGGCCTGTTGAAAGCCATTTCCATGCATTATTTCAGTGGAGAGCCGGTATCCCGCTTCGAGGCGCGCGAAGTCGCCCAGGCATGGGCGCCCTGGCGCACCGTAGCTTCTTGGTATCTTTGGCGCAGCCTGGATCCCGCCACTGTTCAATACGGAACAACCTGATGTCTTCATCCGCAAACCGCACTACCGCACGCAATATTTTCCTGGAGTTCGAGCAGCCCCTGGCCGAACTGGAAGGCAAGATCGAGCAACTGCGTTTCGTCCAGGCCGATTCCGCCGTCGATATCTCCGAAGAGCTCGACCGGCTGCAGCAGAAAAGCCAGACCCTGGCCAAGAACATCTACGCCAAGCTGACGCCCTGGCAGACGGCATTGGTGGCGCGGCACCCGCAACGCCCGTACACATTCGACTACGTGCGCGAAATCTTCACCGATTTCCACGAACTGCACGGAGACCGCATGTATGCCGACGACCAGTCCATTGTCGGCGGCCTGGCGCGCTTCCACGGCAAACCATGCATGGTCATCGGCCACCAGAAGGGCCGCGACACCAAAGAACGCGCCATGCGCAACTTCGGCATGCCGCGCCCCGAAGGCTACCGCAAGGCGCTGCGCCTGATGCGTCTCGCCGAAAAATTCCAGATCCCCGTCTTCACGTTCGTCGACACGCCTGGCGCGTATCCCGGTATCGGCGCCGAAGAGCGCGGCCAGTCCGAAGCCATCGGCCACAACCTGTACGCCATGGCCGAACTGAAGACGCCCATCATCACCACCATCATCGGCGAGGGCGGTTCGGGCGGCGCACTGGCCATTGCGGTCGGCGACGTCGTCATGATGATGCAGTACGCCACTTACGCTGTCATTTCCCCCGAAGGATGCGCATCGATCCTCTGGCGCAGCGCCGACAAGGCTTCCGTGGCCGCCGAAGCGCTGGCCATTACCGCACCGCGCCTGAAAGAGCTGGAGCTGATCGACCGCATCGTCAACGAGCCCATCGGCGGCGCGCACCGTGATCCCGTCATGACGGCTCGCCAGCTCAGCCGCGTGCTGGACGATGCGTTGCGCCAGGTCGAAGGACTGGGTCACGAGGAACTGCTGGAGCGCCGCCTCCAGCGCCTGATGTCCTATGGACGCTACCAGGAAGCCCGCGCCTGAGCTTTTGGTGTTCCAGCCATCGGAAGCGCTGCTTGCGGCCATCGATGCTTCTCTGGGCCGGCTTGCCGCCAGGCCGCGCCGGCTTGCCGTCGCCTTCAGCGGCGGCCGCGATTCGACCATGCTGGCTGTCCATGCCGCCGCACTTGCGCAGAGAGATGTGCTGGAACTGCATCTGCTGCACATCCATCACGGCTTGCAGGCGATTGCCGATCTCTGGCAGCGGCAGGCGCACGAACTGGCGGAACGCCTGGGAGTCGTCTGCCACAGCCTCAGAGTGGAGGTGACCGGCTCCGATGCCGACGGCACCGAAGCCGCCGCGCGCGTGGCCCGTTACCGCGGCCTGGCGCTGCTGGCGGAGCAGGCCGGCGTCGAACATATCCTGCTGGGACATCATCGCGACGACCAGGCCGAGACGGTCCTGCTGCGTCTGCTGCGCGGCTCGGGGCCGCAAGGCCTGGCAGCCATGGGGGACAGCATGTCGCGCGACGGCCTGACCTATCTCCGGCCACTGCTGGATGTGGATCGCAGCGTCATCGACGAGGTCGCCGAACGCTTCGAGCGCCAGACGGGCTGGCTGTGCGCAGACGACCCCACGAATGCGGAGGATCGCTATACACGCTCCGCTCTGCGCGAACGCATCGTGCCGGAACTGGATCGCCGCTGGCCGTCATGGCGACCGATCCTTGCCCGCCACGCCAGGCTTGCCGCGCAGACCAACGCCATACTCGAAGAAGTCGCTGAAGAGGATTTTGGCCGGCTGGAACCCTCGGAGGACGGCTCCGGTTTTTCGCTGGCCCGCTGGCGGGAGCTGTCCGAGGCAAGGCAGGCGCACGTATTGCGCTACTGGCTGGAAATGCATGAACTGCGAATGCCGACGGAGCGGCGGCTGCGGGAATGGATGAGGCAACTGCGGGGCCTGCATGCCATGGGGCATGACAGACACATGCGTGTGAAGCATGGGCAGGCCTGGATCGTATGCATCAAAGGGCGCGTGTCGCTGGAGACGCCGGATTCCGGGATTTGAGCGCATACGGATGC
Source organism: Paracandidimonas soli (assembly GCF_004342005.1). Classification (GTDB taxonomy): domain Bacteria; phylum Pseudomonadota; class Gammaproteobacteria; order Burkholderiales; family Burkholderiaceae_B; genus Paracandidimonas; species Paracandidimonas soli. The sequence continues at coordinate 67,452 of NZ_SMBX01000009.1, read as the reverse complement.
TCATGAGTGGTGCAATGATCGGAAATGACGGGAAATACATCGAATAGGGCTACGACTGCAGGCCAAAAAACGCTAAAATTGCAGGTTTTACTCCTGTCTGGTCGGTAGCTGTATGTGGTTTGGGCCTCAAGACAGAACTTTTGCAGGATGAAAGATGTCCGTTATTGTTCATAAATACGGCGGCACGTCGATGGGGTCGGTCGAGCGCATCCAGAATGTCGCTCGCCGCGTGGCCAAGTGGCATGCCGCGGGTCATCAGGTCGTCGTCGTCCCCTCGGCCATGGCCGGCGAAACCAATCGCTTGCTGGGCCTTGCCAAAGAGCTGTCCACGCAGCCCGATCCGCGCGAGCTCGACATGCTTGCCTCCACAGGCGAGCAGGCCAGCAGCGCATTGCTGGCGATGGCGCTTCAGGCCCAGGGCGTTTCCGCGCGCAGCTATACCGGCTGGCAGGTTCCCGTGCGTACCGATAACTCCTATACCAAGGCGCGCATCCGTTCCATCGACGACGCGCGCATCCGCGCCGACCTGGACGCGGGCAGGGTGGTCATCGTCACGGGCTTCCAGGGCGTCGATGACGAAGGACACATCACGACGCTGGGCCGCGGCGGCTCCGATACCTCCGCGGTTGCGGTCGCCGCGGCGCTGAAGGCGGACGAGTGCCTGATCTTCACGGATGTCGACGGCGTGTACACCACGGATCCCCGCGTCGTCCCCGAAGCGCGCCGCATGGGCGTCATTTCCTTCGAGGAAATGCTGGAGATGGCATCGCTGGGCTCCAAGGTGCTGCAGATCCGCTCCGTCGAATTCGCCGGCAAATACCGCGTACCTGTCCGCGTGCTGTCCTCGCTGACGGACCCCCTCATTCCCGTGGAAGTCGAAAGCGCTTCCGGCACCCTCATTACTTTCGAGGAAGATCAAAAAATGGAAACAGCCGTCGTCTCCGGTATCGCGTTCAGCCGCGACGAAGCCAAGTTCACGCTGGTCGGCGTGCCCGACACTCCAGGCATCGCCTATTCGATCCTGGGCCCGGTCGCGGCAGCCAACATCGACGTCGACATGATCCTGCAGAACCAGTCCGTGCAGGGCACTACCGATTTTTCCTTCACGGTGAACCGCAACGAATTCCTGCGCACGCAGGACTTGCTGAAGAACCAGGTCGGCCCGACGGTCAAGGCGCGCGAGATCGTGGCCGACGACAAGGTCTGCAAGGTATCCATCGTGGGTATCGGCATGCGCAGCCACGTGGGCGTCGCCAGCCTGATGTTCCGTACGCTGTCGGAAGAGGGCATCAACATCCAGATGATCAGCACCAGCGAAATCAAGACCTCGGTCATCATCAACGACAAGTACATGGAACTGGCTGTGCGAGCGCTGCATAAAGCATTCGAACTGGACCAGGACAAGTCGACGGCAGAGGCCTGATAGCACGGGATCTCCATGCGGCGACGCATGGAGAAAAGAATCGGCAAGCCGCTGGAAATCGTTCTAAAACTCGTGTTAGAATTGCGGTCTTGCTTCGGAGACGTGGCCGAGTGGTTGAAGGTACTCCCCTGCTAAGGGAGCATACGGCTTATACCCGTATCGAGGGTTCGAATCCCTCCGTCTCCGCCAGCAAATTCAAAGAACCCCTTGAGAGATCAAGGGGTTTTTGCTTTTGTGGGTTTGGCTTGTTTTCATTCTTGGTCAACAAGATCGAGGGATACACCCAGGAGGAAATTGCGCGAAAATTGCAGTTGACGCCCAGTTCGGTCGAAAAATACATGAAGCGGGCAATGCGGCATCTTCAAGAAAAGTTACAAAACTATGCCCCGCACTGATTCCGGATTTACGTATGCCCAGACGTCTTATTAATGAAGGGGTGCTTTTCATGCCCTGTGTCCCTCGCGACGCGCGCAATGACCGCAACTGACCATTCAACCGACCGAAACACGCCACGGGAACAGGCCTTGCACTGGTTTTCGAAGGCGCGGCTGGGCTCGCTGACGTCCGACGAGCAGAAGGAGCTCGATGCCTGGCTGGCGCGTGATCCTGCGCATGAGCGGGAATACTGGTCAAGCGCACGATCGATCTGCCCGTGCATCCCAACAGCCTGGCGCTGACGCCGGACGGCGATACCTTGTACGTGACGGTCAAGGCGCCACACAGCAACAAGCACCCGGCCTGGCGCAAGGATGCCGCCGACAGCCTGGTGCGCATCGACCTGCCTTAGTTGTTCAACCTTGGATCCGGAAGGGGCGTATCGTTCTGGAGGAGAGATTCATATCGGTAATAAATTACGATATGAATCTCTCCCTTCGGTCAAAAATAAAACCTTTTTGGAAATCAAGGACTCTTCCGGGCTTTATTCATCAATGGCAATGTCTGCCGCCATTTTTTCTGTCGTGATGGCAGCCGTTCTTGTCGGTTCTTCCACTGTGCGCGCTGGCGTCAAAGGCAATGGCTGTCGTGCCAATCAAAGCTGCCATGATTGCTGTGATGATCCTCTTCATTTTGTCTCCCATGTCAATGATCGCCGCCTGTCTTGCAGGCATTCATAGGGATGGTTCTATTGATCCCTTGCGTGTTTGCATGCGTAATGGAATATAGCTGATATTTCAAAAAAGCAGGCGGCAATTTTTCGTATGGGAAAAGGGGAGTATAGAGGAATCAGATGGCAGTATTTGCGTAGAGCCGCAAATAGATAGAGACATTCATAAAAAATGCCCCGTGAGGGGCATCTGTTTTTATACGGCGAAATCTTCCTTGGATTTTCCTTGCTCCAGGGCTTCTTTCATCCATACCGGAGAGCGTCCGCGTCCGGACCATTCTTCGCCGTTGGGGCCCCGATACTTGACGACGGGAGAGGCCTTGGAAGCGGCTTTCTTGCTGGATGCACCCAGATCGGCAGTCGTGATGCCGTATTCCGCCATCTTTGCCTTGATTTCCTTGATGACTTCGGCGACTTCTTGCTGGCGCAGGTCTTCGGCCTGTTGCAGCAGCTTTTCAGCCTGGGCCTTTAGTTCCAGATAGCTTGCCATTTGAATGGGCTCCAATTGGTGGGGAAAAAGTAATTCTATCGTATTTCATGTCGAATGTATTGTTGGGCAGGGTGTTTCTAGGCAGTCTGGCCTCAAAAAAGTTTAATGCTGTATTTTAATGCATGAGGGATATTTCAATTATTTGTCAATAAATTCTGTTGAAATGATATCCGATGTATTGGCGTGTTGATTATGTTTTCGATGATGTGTGCATAATGGGTATCGATTTAAAGCCTGATCAATGGTTTTCGGAAAAGAGGATATTTCCCATTGTGGGCGGGTACGGGAGCATTGGCTCAGTTCGGATTCGATATCTCTACTGGCCCGGCACTCGAAGAATGAGAAACGCCGGACGATAGCAAGAACATTCTCGCCCCTTTTCATGAAGCGAACCATGATTTGTCCTAGTATCACGGTTTGTCTGCATTCTTGAGGAATCTTTGCCATGGCGGATCTGCCGGATAGTCCCGATGTCTTTCTTTCGGAGAGCGAGGTGCTCGACCTGGTCATGCGTTTCCTCGTCGGCCATGGGCTTTCCCGGGAGCAGGCCGCGCCTGTCGCCAGCTCCCTGGCGAAGGCGCAGAAGGACGGTTGTCGTTCGCATGGCCTGCAGCGCCTGCCGGGCGTGCTGGATACCATCGCGCATCCCCGGTTCGACAAGCGGGCGGAGCCCGAACTGAAAGATGTGACGGACGCCGTTGCGCAAGTGGATGCGCGGTTCGGCTTTTCCCTGCCTGCGGTGGAGCGTGGCCTGCCATCGTTGGTGGCAAAGGCCAAGGCGCTGGGTATCTCCATGCTGGCGATCAACAATGGCTTTCACTTCACTGCGCTGTGGCCTGTGGTCGAGGAGATTGCCGGACATGGCCTGGCGGCGCTGTCGATGAATCCCAGCCACGGCTGGGTGGCGCCGTTCGGAGGCGGCAAGGGTATCCTGGGGACCAATCCCATGGCGTTCGCCTGGCCCAGGAAGAACCAGTTGCCGTACGTCTTCGATTTCGCAACGTCGGCTGCGGCCCGCGCCGATATTGCCCTGTACAAGCAGCAGGGCAAGCCGTTGCCGGAAGGCTGGGGGCTGGATGCGGATGGCAGGCCCAGTACGGATCCGACCGCGGTGCTCGCGGGGGCGATGTTGCCTTTTGGCGGACATAAGGGTTCCGCATTGGCGACCATGATCGAGCTGATGTCCAGCGCAATGATCGGCGACAGGAGCAGCCGGCAGTCGCAGGCGTTCGATGCGGGAGCCAAGGCGGCGCCGTGCCATGGCGAGCTGATCGTGGCCTTCAATCCAGCCTTGCTGGCAGGCGGCAGCGTGACGGACGACAGCGAAGCGCTGCTGGATGAGATCGCCAGGCAAGGTGCGCGCCTGCCGGGCTCGCGCCGTTATCGGGAACGCCAGGCCAGCGAGAAGCAGGGAATCCGGGTGCCGGGCTTGTTGTATTCGCGTATTCTCGCCTTGATGCCAGATTGAGCCGAGCGGCAAAAACAAGCGCTGCAAGCCTGTGCGGAAGGTGCCGGTGATCCGGCCCATTCCTGGTTTTGACGAAAATTCGACGGTGCATTGGCTAATATTGCGTATAATTCTCATTAGTTTTTAATTGGGTTTCATGCAATGGAAGCGCCTGTGTATACGCAATCTCCCACCGAACAGCAGGAGGGGTGGTCTCCTGCGCCTGAACGGGGAGACGCGTTTTCTCTGGCCGGCCTGAAGCACGGCGATGTTCTGTTCCGCTCGCCGGAGGCGGCGTTCAGGGGATGGGCGGATCCGGCAGACGATCTCGTCGAATGCCGCGATATCGATTACGTCCGTGCGGTTTCCAGCCTGGCGGAGAATCTGAAGAGCCGACAGCGCAATACGGATGTGATTTTCGGTGCCGTGCCGTTCTCGCGCCGCCTGCCTGGCCGCTTTTTTGCTCCGCGCCAGCGCCGCGTGCCTCTGTCCACCCAAGTGGAGGGGAGAGTAGCGGCGCAGCCGGGCCGTGAATGTCGGCGGGATGCGCTTCCGGATCGCCAGGGCTATGTCAGGGCGGTCCAGTCCACGCTGGAAGCCATCGGCCATGGAGAGGTCGACAAAGTGGTGCTGGCCAGGGCGCTGGACATCTTGCTGGACGAGCCGGTTTCCTATCCGGCCTTGCTGGGGCGGCTGCTGTCCGGCCACCGGCAGGGATATACCTTCGCCATGCCTGTGCCGGCGGAATCGGGCGGCCTGGAAATGCTGGTGGGTGCGAGTCCGGAGCTGCTGGCGCGGCGCAAGGGCGATCGCATCACGGTCAATCCGCTGGCGGGTTCGGCTGCGCGCCAGACGGATCCTGTAAAGGATTCCGCCGTGTCCCAGGCGCTTGCCGCCTCTGAAAAAGACCGCCATGAGCACGCCATCGTCGTGGATGACATCAGGCAGCGCCTGGCTCCCTTGTGCCGCGAACTGAAGGTACCCCAGGCGCCGTCGGTCATAGGGACCGATACGTTGTGGCATCTGTCCACCGAAATCACCGGGGTTCTGGCGGATCCGGCGACGACGGCGCTGGATGTCGCGCTTGCCTTGCACCCGACGCCGGCCATTTGCGGCCAGCCCGCGACGGCGGCCGGCCGCTGCATCGATTTGCTGGAGCCGTTCGAACGCGGTTTCTACGCCGGCCTGGTAGGTTGGCAGGATGTGCGCGGCGATGGAGAATGGGCCATTGCGCTACGATGCGCACAGATCCACGACAGCCGCCTGCGCCTTTATGCAGGGGCCGGCATCGTGGAAGGCTCGGATCCCGAACGCGAGTACGAAGAGACGGCAACCAAGCTGGGCACCTTGCTGCATGCAGTTTTTTGAAGGAACACAATGACGATTCCCGCTTTACCCGCCTATGCCATGCCGCAGGGCGGCTATCAGAACAAGGTCTCATGGAAGCCGGACCCTGCCCGCAGCGCCTTGCTGGTCCACGACATGCAGGCGTACTTCCTCAACAAATTCGATACTTCCGCCGAGCCTATTCCCGAGCTGGTGCGCAATGCGGCCAGGCTGCGCGATGCTTTCCATGCAGCGGAGGCGCCTGTGTTCTATACCGCGCAACCCGTGGACCAGCCCGCGCACGACCGCGCCTTGCTGAACGATATGTGGGGGCCGGGGCTGACGGATCCCGCCATGCACGTGCAACAGCCCATCATCGACGAACTGGCGCCCGCGCCGCAGGATACGGTGCTGGTGAAGTGGCGCTACAGCGCATTCCAGCGCTCCGACCTGAGAGACAGGCTGCGGGCATTGGGGCGTGATCAACTGGTGATCTGCGGCATCTATGCGCACATCGGCTGCATGGCCACGGCTCTGGAAGCCTTCATGCAGGATGTGCAGCCGTTCATGGCGGCGGATGCCGTGGCGGATTTCAGCAGGGCCGAGCATGAAATGGCGCTGCGCTATGTGTCTACCAGATGCGGGGCCGTCATAACGACGGACGAGGTCGAGCAATTGTTTGCGGCTGCGAAGCCGGTGCGGGAGAAGCCGTAATGCAGTCGCATGAAGTCAATGAGGTGAAGGCAAGCGCCGGAGAATTTGCGAGCAGGCACGCGCTGGTGACGGGCGCGGGCAGCGGGATCGGGGCGGAAGTCGCGATGGCCTTGCTTGGGCAGGGCGCAGCCGTCAGCGCGCTGGATATCGATGATGCCGGCCTGAAGCAGCTGGAGCAGCGCTGGCGAGCTGGCGGCGGCGATGCCGCAAGGCTGCGGACATGGAGGACCGACGTCGCGGATGCCGTCTCGGTGGGCCAGGCCGTATCGCAGGCGCAGAAAGCGCTGGGGCCGATCGACAGGCTGGCCTGTGTGGCGGGCGTGCTGCAAATGGGAAACATCGTCGATCTGAGCGACGAGCAATGGTCGCGAGTCTTCGCCGTCAACGCGACAGGGCCGTTCCATGTCTGCCGCGCTGTAGCGCCGGGGATGATGGAGCGCGGCCGGGGCGCGATCGTTAATGTCAGTTCGAATGCCGCCACGACGCCGCGCATGGGCATGGGCGCCTACGCCGCGTCGAAGGCTGCACTGACGCAGATGACGCGTTGTCTGGCGCTGGAACTGGCGCCTCATGGCGTGCGCTGCAATATCGTTTCTCCGGGCTCCACCGATACCGAGATGCAGCGCGCCATGTGGCGCCAGGGCTCGTCTCGCGAAACCGTGATCCAGGGCTCGCTGGAAGGCAACCGCCTCGGCATTCCCTTGCGCAAGATCGCCACGCCGCAAGAGGTCGCCGAATCGGTGCTGTTCCTGCTGTCCGACAGGGCGAGCCATATTACGCTGCACGATCTGCGCGTGGACGGCGGCGCTACGCTCGATCAGTGATTGCGCGTACCGGAGCGCAAGCTCGCGCTAGAATGGGCAAGTCGATTTCCATTCATCAGGTGGCACGTTCATGTTCTTCGATTTCCACGCTCTCGATAGCCGCGACACTTACAAGCTCATGGCCAGCACTGTTGTTCCGCGGCCTATCGCATGGGTTGTCACACTGAAGGAGAACGGCAAGCTCAACGCGGCTCCGTTTTCCTTTTTCAATGTGCTTTCCGGCGAGCCGCCCGTCATCGGCCTTGGCATCGGCCGGCATGGCGCCGACAAAAAAGATACCAGCCTGAACATAGAGCGCACCGGAGAGTTCGTCGTCAATCTGGTGCCCGCGCCGCTGGCCGAGGCCATGAACGTCACCGCGGCGGAGTATCCGTACGATGTGGACGAGATCGATGTGGCGGGGCTGCAGACTCTGCCTTCCCGGAAGGTAAAGCCGCCGCGCATCGCCGGCAGTCCCGTGGCGCTTGAGTGCAGGCTATGGAAAGAGATCGACGTCGATGGCCTGCGCACCATTTATCTGGCGAGGGTCGAGGGCGTGCACGTGGACGACGGCGCCGTCCTGGATGCGCAGCGCTGCCATATCGATGCCCTGAAGCTTGATGCCATCGGCCGCCTGCATGGCGCCGACTGGTATGTGAAGACAAGCGATAACTTCCGCATGCCAAGGCGCAAGCCGGATACGCCTCGGGGCTGATGACTGATCTTTTCACACAACAGCTCGAGGGGCGGCGCGAAGCCCTGGGCAGGCATTCCTGGGTCCTGCATGGTTTCGCGCTGCGGCACGCCGACGGGCTGCTGCAGGCCATCGATGCCATCGTCTCCGCAGCGCCGTGGCGTCACATGACGACGCCGGGCGGATACACGATGTCGGTGGAAAGCTGCAATTGCGGCGCGCTGGGCTGGGTTACCGATCGGCGCGGCTATCGCTATGCGTCCGAGGATCCCTTGTCGGGCAGGCCCTGGCCGCCTATGCCGGAACTGTTCGAGGCTCTGGCGCTGGATGCGGCGCGAGAGGCGGGTTTTGCTGCTTTTATACCGGATGCCTGTCTGTTGAACCGCTATGCGCCCGGAGCGAGAATGTCGCTGCACCAGGACAAGAACGAACGCGACATGTCCCAGCCCATCGTTTCCGTATCGCTGGGCATGAGCGCCGTATTCCAGTTCGGAGGCATGACGCGCGATGCGCCTGTAAGTAAGGTCTTGCTGGAGCACGGCGATGTCGTCGTGTGGGGCGGCGAGGACCGCCTGCGGTTCCACGGCATCATGCCATTGAAGGGACAGCCGCATGAGCGGCTGGGGAATTTTCGCGTCAACCTGACGATGCGCAAGGCGGGATGAGCACGGACACGGGGCATCTGTGCGAATCCGGGCGGTTTGCAAGGCCGCGAGGCGCTGGGGCCTGCGACCCGTCGTCAGAATGCCGAGCAGTGTCCGCCGGTCGGAGCCTTGCCCGAGCCCAGCGCAATGATGTCGGCCTCGAGGCGTAGGTTGACCGGTTCGGAGTGCGACCAGTCCCAGGCAAAGAAACCCAGGAGCACGGCCCAGAAGAGCAGCAGGGAGATAGTGCGTTGTTTCATGCTGGCGCTCCTGTCAGAAACCGTAGCGGCGGCGCAGGCGCACACCGATCAGTGAACCGGCAAAGGCCATGACGACCCAGATCCAGCCATGCAGGCTGCCGGTGGAAATGCCGCTGACCATGGCGCCCACATTGCAGCCGAAGGCCAGGCGCGAGCTGTAGCCCAGCAGGAAGCCGGCGATGATGCCGATGAGCCATTGCTGTCCCGTCATCCGGGATGCGCCCGGCGCCTTGCGCGCGGCGATCCACAGCGCCCCGGCCATGATGCCGATATTGGTGATGGTGGTGACGTCCAGGAATACTGTCTGTTCCAATGCGTGCAGGTTGCCCGGCTGGCTCCAGAAGGCATTGGTCGTGGGATCGAACAGGCCGGCGGCCGTCGCCAGCTTGGCGCCCCACAGGCCGAAGCCGTAGACCACGCCCCAGGGCTGTCCGGCCACCACCAGGTTCAGCACGGCCAGCAGCGCCAGGCCGATGCCCGCGATCGCCAGCCTGCGGTTGAACCAGCGGGGGGCGGCTGCGTTTTTCCGTGCCTGGGGCGAAGGTGCCGCCGCAGCAGCGTCGGGAGTCTTTCTTTTGCTCCAGCCATAGGCGAGCAAGCCCGCGATGGCCAGTCCGGCGAACGTCAGCAGGACGGCAGGCAGGGCGCCCAGGGAGTCGACCATGCCCACAGGCTGGATGGCTCCCAGGGACAGCCAATGGCTCAGATGGGCGGATCCCAGGAAGCTGCCCAGCGCGAACATGGGCAGGATGGCCATGTTCAGCGGAATGCCCAGGCCGGCCTTGTAGAGTGTGCCGGAGCCGCAGCCGTCAGCGACTTGCATGGCTATCCCGAAGACGAAGGCGCCGACCAGCAGGCTGACGCTGGGTGGTCCCAGGGCGGCCATAAGATCGTTGGGGAAATAGGCCAGCAGGGGAATGGAAATGACGGCGGCGACGGCCAGCAGCACGATCTGCGCCATGACGCCGGAGGTGTCGCGCTGTTCGATCAGTCGGCGCCAGCCGGTGGTGAAGCCGAAGCGCGCGCCGGCCAGGATCCCGCCCATGCCTATGCCGATCAGGAACAGCAGGGACTGGCGCAGGGAGACGAACCATGCCAGCGCAAGGAAGCTGGCTGTGATGAGCAGAGTCAGGGGAAGGCGAAGCATGGGGATTAAGCTCGCAGGATAAGGGTGATTCGGATTAGGATTCGGGTGACGATCAGCAAGGGATCGACCGCACGATGCCCGGCAGGCGGGACGTCGTGCGGCAGGTTCAGTTGAACAATGCCTTGAGCTTGCCGGCGATCTGTTGCGCGCGGCCGGGTTCATTGCTCATGGGCAAGGCTTGCGCGGAATTTGTCCAGTCGGCCATGGACTCGGGATACATGCGGATGTTCGGCAGTCCAGCCAGTTCGGACAGGGCGAACCAGTCGGTGGCCGCCCAGTGGCCGGTATTGCAGAATGTGATGGTGTCATCCACCAACTGAGGGAAGTTCTGTGCTGCGATCCGGCGGGCTTCTTCGGCAGGCATGATTTCGTTGGAGCCGGGTTTGAACCACTGGCTGTGCGCGATGTTGACAGAGCCGCGGATGGTGCCCGGCACGGCGGCCGTCGGCGCCTTGGTCTGGCCCTGGAAGAAACTGTCCGGGCGCGCATCGACCAGACGCGCCTGTGGGTTGCCGATCTGGTTGAGAACATCGGACTGGCTGGCGATGATCGCCTGGTTCAGGACGGGGGTGTAGCTGCTGGCCGCAACCGCGGCTTTCTCCTGCGTCAGCGGCAGGCCGGCGCTTTGCCATGCCTTGATCCCGCCGTTCAGGATGGAAAGGTTTTCCAGCCCCAGGTATTTCATCGTCCAGTAGACGCGCGCGGCCGAGCCGAAGTCGCTGGTGTCGGCGCCCGCGTACACAATGACATTGTGCGTATGCGCATCGACGCCCAGTTGGCGGATGGCTTGCGTCAGGGTGTCCAGTGGAGGCAGCGTGCCGGGACTGTGCGCCGGGCCGCGCCATGAAGCATAGGGGGTGGACAGCGCGCCGGGCAGATGGCCCTTGGCAAAGTCGGCGGGCGGCCGGATGTCGATCACGCGGACTTCGGGCTGCCCAAGCAGCGCCTCCAGCTCGCCCGGGCTCAGCGTGGGTTGCGCACCGGCCGGGGCGCCGAAGAGCATGGTGCCAAGAAATATGGAAAACAGTGCGGGGAGTTTCATGGGAGCATCCGAAAAAGGCATGAGGACGATTGTAGAGTTAAATATGCCATATCCGATTGATTTTTAAGGTTTTTATTATTTCTAGTAATAACACTATCCCTGCTGGTCATTAAGGTATTTCAGGGCGGGCGACAAGGCAGCGCCTCTGCGGGGCTGGCCCGCCCGCCGTCTTGCCGATCGGGAAATGAAGCAGGTAAAAGAGAAAGAGAAAGGGCAGCCTCGAAAGGCTGCCCTATGGCGTTCACGCCAGGTGTCTCAGCGTGAATCGCTCCTTGTCGCGATCAGGCCTGAGCGGCTTCTTGCTGCGCATCCACGACAGCCAGGGCGGTCATGTTGACGATGCGGCGCACGGTGGAGCTGGTGGTCAGGATATGCACAGGACGGGCTGCGCCCAGCAGGATGGGACCCATGGTGACGCCGTTGCTGCCTGTCATCTTCAGCATGTTGTAGGTGATGTTGCCAGCGTCCAGGTTGGGCGTGATCAGCAGGTTCGCGGGCCCGGTCAGCGTCGAGTCGGGGTAGGCCTTCATGCGGATGTTTTCCGACAGCGCCGAATCGGCGTGCATTTCGCCATCCACTTCAATATGGGGAGCGGTCTGCGCCAGGATCTCGCGCGCCTTGGCCATCTTGCGGGAAGAGGCGGTGGGGCGGCTGCCGAAGTTCGAGTGCGACAGCAGGGCGACCTTGGGCGTAACGCCGAAGCGCGCCACTTCTTCCGCGGCCTGGATGGTCATTTCGGCGATCTGTTCCGCGGTCGGGTCTTCGTTGACGTGCGTATCGCAGATGAACAGCGTCTGCGTCGGCAGCATCAGCACGTTCATGGCGGCATAGGTATTGATACCGGGCTTCAGGCCGATGACGTCGTCGACGTGGCGCAACTGGTTGTCGTAGTTGCTGGCCACGCCGCAGATCATGGCATCGGCGTCACCGCGCTGCAGCAGCATGACGCCGATCAGCGAGTTGTGCTTGCGCACCATGGCCTTGGCGATGTCGGGCGTCACGCCTTCGCGTCCGCGCAGCTTATAGTAAGCGCTCCAGGTGTCGTTGAAGCGATCGTCGTCCTCGGGGTTGACGATCTCGATGTTATCGCCGTCGCGCAGGCGCAGGCCGAACTTCTTGATGCGCATTTCGATGACGGAGGGGCGGCCCACCAGGATGGGGAAGCCGATGCGCTCGTCGACGACGGTTTGCACGGCGCGCAGGACGCGTTCATCTTCGCCGTCGGCGTAGATGACGCGCTTGGGCGCCTTCTTGGCCTGCATGAACAGGGGGCGCATCAACTGGCCGGAATGGTACACCAGGCCCAGCAGCTTCTGGCGGTAGGCTTCGATGTCCTCGATGGGGCGCGCGGCCACGCCGGAGGCGACGGCGGCTTCCGCCACGGCGGGGGCGATCTGCACGATCAGTCGGGGGTCGAAAGGCTTGGGAATAATGTATTCCGGACCGAACGTCAGCTCCTGGCCTGCGTAGGCGGTGGCCACCATGTCGTTCTGTTCCGCCTGGGCCAGGTCAGCGATGGCGCGCACGCAGGCCAGCTTCATCTCTTCGGTGATGCGGGTCGCGCCGCAATCGAGCGCGCCACGGAAAATGAAGGGGAAGCACAGGACGTTGTTGACCTGGTTGGGATAGTCGGAACGGCCGGTGGCGATGATGCAGTCCGGGCGCGCGGCCTTGGCAACTTCGGGACGGATCTCGGGATCGGGGTTGGCCAGGGCCAGGATCAGTGGCTTGGGCGCCATGGTCTTGACCATGTCGGCCGTAAGCACGCCGGCGGTCGAGCAGCCCAGGAATACGTCGGCGTCCTTGCAGACGTCGGCCAGGGTGCGGGCGTCGGTTTTCTGCGCGTAGCGGGCCTTGTTGGCCTCCAGGTTTTCCGTGCGGCCTTCCCAGATGACGCCCTTGGAGTCGACGACGTAGATGTTCTCGCGGCGCACGCCCAGGTGAACCAGCAGGTCCAGGCAGGCAATGGCGGCGGCCCCGGCGCCGGAGCACACCAGCTTGACCTTGCCGATGTCTTTTTCCACGACTTTCAGGCCATTGAGGATGGCGGCCGAGGAAATGATGGCGGTGCCGTGCTGATCGTCGTGGAAGACGGGAATGTTCATGCGCTCGCGCAGTTTCTTCTCTATATAGAAGCACTCGGGCGCCTTGATGTCTTCCAGATTCACACCGCCCAGCGTGGGCTCGAGGGCGGCCACGATTTCGACGATTTTGTCGGGATCGTTTTCGGCGAGTTCGATGTCGAACACGTCGATGCCGGCAAACTTCTTGAACAGGCAGCCTTTGCCTTCCATGACGGGCTTGGAAGCCAGCGGGCCGATATTGCCCAGGCCGAGCACCGCCGTGCCGTTGGTGATGACGCCGATCAGGTTCGAGCGCGATGTGTATTTGGAAGCGGCATCGTCGCCTTCCGCATGGATCGCCATGCAAGCCGAGGCCACGCCGGGGGAGTAGGCAAGCGAAAGATCGTCCTGGTTGGCCAGAGGCTTGGTCGGAGTGACGGAAATCTTGCCTGGGGAAGGATAGGCGTGATAGTCCAGTGCTAGCTTGGCGAGATCTGCGTTGGCGTCCATGAGCATGTATCCTGCTGGTGAAAAGAGGAAATCTTATTCTACTTCCTAGACTTTGGTCGAATTTTTTGTCGCCGGGCCGTCCCTGGACAAAAAGCGCCCCCTTATGGGGGCCAGCAAGCGAGCGCCAGCCTGCGCAGCGTGGGGGCAGTTTTTTGCATCGCAAAAAGTTGCGGTAAAAGGAAAGGTGTTTGTTAATGCCAACGCAGCCAGGGGAAAATCCTGAGCGTTTGGTCATTTCCTGAGCTATCGCAAACTTTTCAGAGCTATACTAGCCCGCATACGGCTCTAGAGGCGGTCGTACACGTTGCCTTCTGCCCCCGCTATCCGCTATCCGGTCTGGCCGTGTCGCGGAAGGTTTTTTCCCTGCATCGTAAACGGATGAGACATCCGGATAGGTGAAGCGCCAAAAATGTCCACAGAACCTGAATTCAAAGAACGTCTATCCAATTCCTATCTTTTCGGCAGTAACGCGCCCTACGTAGAAGAACTCTACGAATCCTATCTGGAGGATCCGGCATCGGTTCCCGACCAGTGGCGCACTTACTTCGATCAACTGCAGCACCTCCCTGCAACCGATGGCAACGAACAGACCCGCGACCAGGCGCATGCGCCCATCATCGAGTCGTTCGCGCAACGCGCCAAGGCCAATGCGTTCCTGGTCCATGCCGCAGCTCCCGACCTGACGGTCGCCAGCAAGCAGGTCTCGGTCCAGTCCCTGATCGCCGCCTACCGCTCTCTCGGAGCGCGTGTCGCCCAGCTCGATCCGCTCAAGCGCCAGGATCGTCCGCAGATCCCCGAACTGGATCCCGCCTTCTACGGCCTGACCGAAGCCGACCTGGATCAGGTCTATTCGGCCACGAACACCTATTTCACCAAAGCCGACACCATGACCTTGCGCGATATGCTCAAGGCGCTGCGCGATACCTATTGCCAGTCCATCGGTGCGGAGTTCATGTACATTTCCGATCCGGCTGCCAAGCGCTGGATCCAGGAGCGCCTCGAAGCCGGCGGCGTTCCCGCCTTCCCGGCACAGCGCAAGCGCAACATCCTGCAGCAACTGACCGAAGCCGAAGGTCTGGAACGCTTCCTGCATACCAAGTATGTCGGCCAGAAGCGCTTCTCGCTCGAAGGCGGCGAAAGCTTCATCGCCTCGATGGACGAGGTCGTCAACCACGCCAGCGAGAGCGGCGTGCAGGAAGTCATCGTCGGCATGGCCCACCGCGGCCGCCTGAACATGCTGGTCAACATCATGGGCAAGATGCCGGGCGACCTGTTCGCCGAATTCGAAGGCAAGCACCCCGATGGCCTGACCGATGGCGACGTGAAGTACCACAACGGTTTCTCCAGCGATCTTTCCGCACGCGGAGGTCCCGTGCACCTGTCGCTGGCATTCAACCCGTCCCACCTCGAAATCGTCAACCCCGTGGTCGAAGGCAGCACGCGTGCGCGCCAGGACCGCCGCGGCGACGAGGACGGCTCGCAAGTGCTGCCCGTGCTGGTGCATGGCGACGCTGCATTCGCGGGCCAGGGCGTGGTCATGGAAACCCTCAACCTGGCGCAGACGCGCGGCTACGGTACCGGCGGCACGCTGCACATCGTCATCAACAACCAGATCGGCTTCACGACCTCCGATCCGCGCGATACGCGTTCCACGCTGTATTGCACCGACGTGGTCAAGATGATCGAGGCGCCGGTGTTCCATGTCAACGGCGACGATCCCGAGGCCGTGGTCTACGTCACGCAACTGGCGCTGGACTACCGCCAGAAGTTCCGCCACGACGTCGTCGTCGACATCGTCTGCTTCCGCAAGCTGGGCCACAACGAGCAGGACACGCCCGCGCTGACTCAGCCGCTGATGTACAAGAGCATCGGCAAGCACCCAGGCACGCGCAAGCTCTACGCCGACAAGCTGGTCGCCCAGAACGTACTGACGGAAGAAGAGGCCGAGCAGATGGTAAAGGACTACCGTCTGGTCATGGAAGACGGCAAGCGGACCATCGAGCCTGTGCTCACCGATCACAAGAGCAAGTACGCCACCGACTGGACGCCGTTCCTGGATGCCAAGTGGACGGACCAGGCCGACACGGCCGTCCCCCTGACCGAACTGACGCGCATCGGCGAGAAGCTGACGACGGTTCCCGAAGGCTTCACCGTGCACCCGCTGGTCAATCGCCTGCTGAACGACCGTCGCGCCATGGCGCGCGGCGAGCTGCCGCTGGACTGGGGCATGGGCGAGCACCTGGCTTTCGCCACGCTGGTGGCATCGGGCTATCCCATCCGCATTACCGGCCAGGATTCGGGCCGCGGCACCTTCACGCACCGCCACGCCGTCCTGCATGACCAGAAGCGCGAGCGCTGGAACGACGGCACCTACATACCGCTGCAGAACGTATCGCCCAACCAGGGTTCGTTCACGGTCATCGATTCCGTACTGTCCGAAGAGGCCGTCCTTGGCTTCGAGTACGGCTACGCTTCGGCCGAACCCAACACACTGACCATCTGGGAAGCCCAGTTCGGCGACTTCGTCAACGGCGCCCAGGTCGTGATCGACCAGTTCATCGCGTCCGGCGAAGCCAAGTGGGGCCGTTATTGCGGCCTGACCATGATGCTGCCGCACGGTTATGAGGGCCAGGGTCCCGAGCATTCGTCGGCGCGCATCGAACGCTTCCTGCAACTGTGCGCAGACAACAATATCCAGGTTGTGCAGCCTACCAATGGCGCCCAGATCTTCCACCTGCTGCGACGCCAGATGATCCGTCCGTTCCGCAAGCCGCTGGTCATCATGACGCCCAAGTCGTTGCTGCGCAACAAGGATGCGGGCGTGCCGCTGTCCCAGCTGGCCGAGGGCCAGTTCCAGCCTGTCATCGGCGAAGTCGACGCCTCGATCGATCCGGCCGGCGTTACCCGCGTGCTGGCATGCTCCGGCAAGGTGTATTACGATCTGGTCAATGCTCGCAAGGAAGCGCAGCGCAACGACGTGGCCATCATCCGCGTCGAGCAGCTGTATCCGTTCGCACACAAGGCGTTCGAAACCGAACTGCGCAAGTACGGTAATGCCAAGGAAGTCGTCTGGGTACAGGATGAGCCGCAGAACCAGGGGCCGTGGTTCTACATCCAGCATCACCTGTACGAAAACATGACCGCAGGCCAGAAACTGGGCTACGCAGGCCGTCCGGCATCTTCCTCGCCCGCTGTAGGGTACCTGGCCAAGCACCAGGAGCAGCAGCGTCAACTGCTCGAGCAGGCATTCTCTGCCAAGCACAAAGGCTTCACGCTGACCAAGTAATTTAGAAAAACATTCAACGGAATCAAGATATTATGTCCATTACTGATGTTCTCGTCCCCCAACTGTCCGAATCGGTTTCGGAAGCCACGCTGCTGAACTGGAAGAAGCAGCCCGGCGAAGCCGTGCAGGCCGACGAAATCCTGATCGAAGTCGAAACCGACAAGGTCGTGCTGGAAGTTCCGGCTCCCGCATCGGGCGTCCTGGCGGAAATCGTCAAGGGCGACGGCAGTACCGTGACTTCGGGTGACGTGCTGGCCCGCATCGATACGGAAGGCAAGGCCGCGGCAGCAGCTCCCGCCGCCGCGCCCGCCAAGGAAGAAGCCGCCGCTCCTGCGGCAGCGCCTGCCGCCAAGGGCGCCGCAGTGGCATCGCCCGCGGCCAGCAAGATCCTGTCCGAGAAGGGCATTGATCCCGCTTCGGTGGAAGGTTCCGGCCGCGGCGGCCGCGTCACCAAGGCCGACGCCCAGTCGGCCGGCGCCGCTTCCGCCAAGGCGGCAGCGCCTGTCGCTCCTCCTACGCTGTCGCTGGATGGCCGCCCCGAGCAGCGCGTTCCCATGAGCCGTCTGCGCGCCCGCGTCGCCGAGCGCCTGCTGCAGTCGCAACAGGAAAACGCCATCCTGACGACCTTCAACGAAGTCAACATGAAGGCCGTCATGGATCTGCGCAACGCCTACAAGGACAAGTTCGAGAAAGAGCACGGCGTCAAGCTGGGCTTCACCTCTTTCTTCGTCAAGGCTGCCGTGGCCGCCCTGAAGAAATACCCTGTCCTCAATGCGTCGGTCGATGGCAAGGACATCATCTATCACGGCTACTTCGACATCGGCATCGCCGTCGGCAGCCCGCGCGGTCTGGTCGTGCCCATCCTGCGCAATGCCGACCAACTGTCCATCGCCGACATCGAGAAGGCAATTGCCGACTTCGGCGCCCGCGCCCGCGACGGCAAGCTGAGCCTGGAGGAGCTGACCGGCGGCACGTTCTCCATCTCGAATGGCGGCGTGTTCGGCTCGATGCTGTCCACCCCCATCATCAACCCGCCGCAATCGGCCATCCTCGGCATTCACGCCACCAAGGAGCGCCCGGTTGTGGAAAACGGCCAGATCGTGATCCGTCCGATCAACTATCTGGCACTGTCCTACGACCACCGCATCATCGACGGCCGCGAAGCCGTCCTGGGCCTGGTTGCCATGAAGGAAGCCCTGGAAGATCCGCAGCGCCTGCTGCTGGAAGTCTGATCGCCGGACTTCCTGTCTTTCGTGGCGCGGCGCCCCTCGAGGGCGCTGCGCGTCACAGGCGGGGCGATGCCATCCGCATCCAATTTCCCGCCGTGCGCAGATGCCATTGCATCGCGTATCACTCTCCTGAATACAAGAGCAGAACATGGCTAAACAATTCGACGTAGTTGTAATCGGCGCGGGCCCTGGCGGGTACATCGCAGCCATTCGCGCGGCCCAACTGGGCTTTTCCGTTGCGTGCATCGACGCAGCCGCCACGGCTGACGGCAAGCCCGCGCCCGGCGGCACCTGCACCAACGTGGGCTGCATCCCCTCCAAGGCGCTGCTGCAGTCGTCCGAGCACTACGAGCAGGCGCAGCATCACTTCGCCGAGCACGGCATCGAGGTCAAGGGCGTCAGCCTGAAGCTGGACACGCTCATCGGTCGCAAGGACAGCGTCGTCAAGCAGAACAATGAAGGCATCCTGTACCTCTTCAAGAAGAACAAGGTCACGTTTTTCCACGGCACGGGCGCGTTCGCGGGCCAGGCCGAAGGCGGCTGGGCCATCAAGGTATCCGGCAAGACCGAAGACGAACTGGTCGGCAAGCACATCATCGTGGCCACGGGCTCGTCGCCGCGCGCACTGCCCGGCCTGCCTTTCGACGAGACGCAGGTCCTGTCCAACGATGGCGCGCTGCGCATCCCCGCAGTGCCCAAGAAGCTGGGCGTCATCGGCGCCGGCGTCATCGGGCTGGAGCTGGGCAGCGTGTGGCGCCGCCTGGGCGCCGAGGTCACCGTCCTGGAAGCCATGCCCGACTTCCTGGCCGTGGCGGACCAGCAGGTCGCCAAGGAGGCCCTCAAGGCCCTGACCAAGCAAGGCCTGAAGATCAGCACCGGCGTGAAGATCGGCGAGGTCAAGACCACCGCCAAGGCCGTCAATATCTCCTATACGGACGCTGCCGGCTCAGAGCAGAAGCTGGCCGTGGACAAGCTAATCGTCTCGATCGGCCGCGTACCCCACGTGGAAGGCCTGGGTGCTGAAACCGTCGGCCTGAAGCTGGACGAGCGCGGCTTCATCGCCGTGGACGGCGACTGCAAGACCAACCTGCCCAATGTGTGGGCCGTGGGCGACGTCGTGCGCGGTCCCATGCTGGCGCACAAGGCCGAGGAAGAGGGCGTGGCCGTTGCCGAGCGCATTGCCGGCCAGCATGGCCACGTCAACTTCGACACGATTCCTTCGGTGATCTATACGTCCCCGGAAATCTCCTGGGTCGGCAAGAACGAGCAGCAGCTCAAGGCCGAGGGTCGCGAGTACAAGGCCGGCAGCTTCCCGTTCCTGGCCAATGGCCGCGCGCGCGCGCTGGGCGACACCACCGGTTTCGTCAAGATCCTGGCCGATGCCAAGACGGACGAAGTCCTGGGCGTGCACATCATCGGGCCGCAGGCCTCCGAACTGATCGCCGAGGCGGTCACCATCATGGAGTTCCGTGGCGCCGCCGAAGACATCGCCCGCATCTGCCATGCGCACCCGACGCTGTCGGAAGCCGTCAAGGAAGCGGCGCTGGCCGTGGACAAGCGGACGCTGAACTTCTGATGAACGCGCGGCAGGGCTGGCCGACCGCATGCGCGAATGCCGGCCAGCCCTGCGGCGCAATCAGCGGTTTCATCAAAAGGGCGGGCATCGACCGCCCTTTTTGCCGCCGGGCCGCTCCCAAGGCAAAAAGCGCCCCCTCGGGGATGAGCTCGGACGCAGAACAGTCCACTGCGGACTGTTCTGCGCTTGGCGAATCCGAGCGGCATGCAGGCCGCGAGGTGGAGCGCAAGCCGAAGGCGCAGCGTGGGAGCATTTTTCGTTTCCATGATTTTCCAAAATTGCAGCGGGCTCCGTCCCGGACGATCGATTCATGAATGTACGCGAGCATTACCTCCATGCGCTGGAAGAAAAGGGCTACAAGCCGGACCTGGCGCAGGAAGCGGCCATCGACAGGCTCCAGCAGTTCTACGAGGATTGGCTGAGCTATCTGCAGGACCGGACTTCGGCGCTCAAGCGGCTGTTCAAGCGCCCGGACATTCCCCGCGGCGTTTATATGTGGGGCGGCGTCGGGCGCGGCAAGAGCTTCCTGATGGATGCCTTCTACCAGGCGGTGCCGCTCAAGCGCAAGACGCGCCTGCATTTCCATGAATTCATGCAGGGCGTCCACCGGGAGCTGGACGAGGTCAAGGGCCAGCCAGATCCCCTGGATGCCGTCGCCGCGCGCATCGCCAAGCGCTATCGCCTGATCTGCTTCGACGAGTTCCATGTGTCGGATATCGCGGACGCCATGATCCTGTACAGGCTGCTGCTCAAGCTGTTCGATCATGGCGTGTCGTTCGTCATGACGTCCAACTACGAGCCTTCAACCTTGTATCCCGAAGGCCTGCATCGCGACCGCATCATTCCCGCCATCAAGCTGATTCAGGAGCGCATGGATATCCTCAACGTGGATACCGGCGTGGACTACCGGCGGCGCACGCTGGAGCAGGTGCGTACGTACCTGACGCCCATCACGCCCAAGACCAATGAAGAGCTGTTCGAGGATTTTGAAAGGCTGTCCGACGGCGCGAGGCGCGAGCCGGTGCTCACGGTACAGAAGCGCGAACTGCATGCCGTTGCGCTCAGCGGCAGCGTGGTGTGGTTCGATTTCGCCACGCTGTGCGGCGGACCGCGCTCGCAGAACGACTACCTGGAGCTGGCCAGCCGGTTCCATACCGTGATCCTGTCGGATGTGCCGCGCATGTCGGCCCGCGACTCATCGATCGCGCGGCGCTTCACCTGGCTGATCGACGTGTTCTACGATCACAAGGTGAAGCTCATCATGTCGGCCGAATGCGATCCCGAAGACCTGTACGTCGAAGGGCAGATGGCCAATGAATTCCATCGCACGGTCTCGCGCATCCTGGAAATGCAGTCGCGCGAATACCTGGAGGCCGAGCGCAGAGAGACGGCTACGCTGTAAACTGCATGGGTTTCCGCAAAACGCGGGCAGCGGCTTTACGCTATCTTTGCGCTGCATTCCATGCGCATCACGACACTGACTGAATATCAAGAAGCATCATGACGACTCGCGTACTGACAGGCATCACCACTTCCGGAACACCGCACCTGGGCAATTATGCCGGCGCCATCCGTCCTTCCATCCAGGCAAGCCAGTTGCCGGACGTGGACGCCTTCTACTTCATGGCCGACTATCACGCCCTGATCAAGTGCGACGATCCGCAGCGCGTGGCGCGCTCCCGGCTGGAGATCGCGGCAACCTGGCTGGCGGCGGGGCTGGATCCGGAGAAAGTCACTTTCTACCGCCAGTCGGACATCCCGGAAATCCCGGAACTGTGCTGGATGCTGAACTGCGTGACCGGCAAGGGCCTGATGAATCGTGCCCATGCCTACAAGGCGGCGGTCGACCAGAACACGGCCAAGGGCGCGGAGCCCGACGACGGCGTTTCCATGGGGCTGTTTTCTTACCCCGTGCTGATGGCGGCCGACATTCTCATGTTCAATGCGCACAAAGTGCCCGTGGGCCGCGACCAGATCCAGCACCTGGAAATGGCGCGCGACATCGCCCAGCGCTTCAATCATCTGTACGGCCAGGGCAGCGATTTCTTCGTGCTGCCGGAAGTGCAGATCGCCGAAGAGGTCGCCACACTGCCCGGCCTGGACGGACGCAAGATGTCCAAGAGCTACGACAACACCATTCCTTTGTTCGAAGGAGGGGCCAAGGCGACGCGCGCAGCCGTTATGCGGATCGTGACCGATTCGCGCCAGCCCGGCGAGCCCAAGGATGCCGAAGGCTCGCATCTGTTCACCCTGTATCGCGCCTTTGCCACGCCGGAAGAAAGCGCGGCATTCCGCCAGGCCCTGGAAGATGGATTGGGGTGGGGTGATGCCAAGAATCAGTTGTTCGAACGCATCGAGCAGGAACTAGGGGCCATGCGCGAGCGCTATGCCGAACTGATCGCCGATCCCGCCCGCATCGAGGATATCCTCCAGGCCGGCGCCGAAAAGGCGCGGCGCAGCGCCACGCCGCTGATGCAACGCTTGCGTGAGGCTGTCGGCATACGTTCCCTGTCCCTGCAGGTCAGCGCGAAGACGCCCGCATCGTCGGGCAAGGCGTCGGGCAAGACCGCGCGTTTCGTCAGCTTCCGCGACGAGAGCGGCTTCCGTTTCCGCTTCCTGGCGGCGGACGGGCAGCAATTGTTCCTGTCGAATGCCTTCGGCAACCCGCGCGAAGGCGGGGATGCCCAGAAGCGCCTGCTGGCCGGCGTGGTGGATGTACGGCCCGAAGGGCAGGATACGCTGCAACTGCTGCTCGACGGCCAACCCATCGCCGTCATCGATGCGGCCAACTGGCCGCTGATCCAGGACGCGCTTGCGGATCTGAGGGCGCAGCAGGGCTGAGGAAAATTGTTGTCATGCCTTGCCGATGCTAACCCCGATATCCGCGGGCGGACCATAATAGAGGCTGCTCGTCACCAGGCCATCCACGCCGCTGTCGGCATAGTCGGCGGCGTTCTCCTTGCGGATTCCGCCAGCGGCCAGCAGCTTCAGCCCCGGATGCCGTTCGCGCAGCGCCGGGCACCACTCGCGCAGGGAGGCGGGCGTCACCTTGTCGAACTGGATGACGTCCGCACCGGCCTCGGCCGCCAGCAGGGCCTCTTCCAGCGTTGACGCTTCGATGACTACCTTCTTCTCGGCCAGTCCGCCGGTATGTTGCCGCAATGCCATGCCGACGGCTTCCCATCCGTCGCCGGGCAGCAGGGCGCGGTGCTGAGGAAAGACCAATAAGGTTTCGGACAGGCCCAGCCGGTGAGGCCATGCGCCGCCCGCCATGGTTGCCTTGATCGCGACGCGGCGCAATCCAGGCGGATGCTTGCGGGTGGTCAGGATACCCACCTGAGGGTTGATGGCTTTGACCGCCTGCACGAGATCGTGCGTGCGGGTCGCTACGGCGCAGGCGTATTCGAGCAGGTTCTGGCCGACCTTCCAGACATCCAGCAGCGCCTGTGCGGGGCCTTCGGCCTCGACCAGGACGTCGCCGTCCACGGCCTGCCGTCCGCTTGGAACATGCTTGATGACGGAGACCTGGCGGGATTGCAGCAGGCGCACGACTTCTTCTGTGCAGGCCGCAACAATAGGGCTTCGCGCCCGCCAGGCAATGCGCGCGGGCTCTTCTCCGACCTGGAGGAGCGAACTGGTCAGATCCAGATAGCCGATGTCTTCCTGCAGCCAGGATTCCAGCGTGGCGGTATCGAAATATACGTTGGGTGTGTGCATGGGGCTTCCGTGACGCGGGCCAGAAAGTCCTGAATATATCAGCTTATATTAAATATATGTATATATATACTGATGAGTTGGCTTGCCCTTGCACAGTCTTGCATATCGCGGCGGCCCATATCGGCGTGCGTCAGTCGCAAGACCGACGCACGTTCCGGAATGCGAGCCGAAGACTTATTTCTTCAGCTTGGCAAATGCCGCAGCCATCGCTCCCATGCCGCCCGCGGCGCTGTCATTGCCGCGAGGCGCGCCGCTGCGCGGCCTGCCGCCACCCCGGTCGTTCGAGCCGCCAGGGGCGCGGCGCGCGGGCGCGGAATCGTCGTCCAGGCGCATAGTGAGTGCAATCCGCTTGCGGGCGATATCCACTTCCTGCACCTTGACCTTGACGGTCTGGCCGACGCGTACCACGTCGCGCGGGTCTTTCACGAAGGTATGCGACAGGGCGGAGATGTGCACCAGGCCGTCCTGGTGCACGCCGATGTCCACGAACGCGCCGAAGTTGGCGACGTTGGTCACCACGCCTTCCAGGATCATGCCCTCGTGCAGGTCGTTCAGAGTGTTGACGCCTTCCTTGAACTGCGCCGTCTTGAATTCCGGACGAGGGTCGCGACCGGGTTTTTCCAGCTCGGAGAAGATATCGCGCACGGTCGGCAGGCCGAAGCGCTCGTCGGTGAACTCGGACGGCGACACGCCCTTGAGCGCGCCTTGCTTGCCCATGATGCTGCGGGCGTCGGCCTGGATGCGCTGCAGGATGCGTTCGACCACGGGGTAGGCTTCGGGGTGGACGGACGAGGCGTCCAGGGGGTTGTCGCCATTGGGAATGCGCAGGAAGCCTGCCGCCTGCTCGAAAGCCTTGTCTCCGAAACGGGGCACTTTCATCAGGGCTTTGCGGCTGGGGAAGGGGCCGTTCTCGTCGCGCCATGCCACGATATTGCGCGCCAGCGTGGCGTTCAGCCCTGAAATGCGGGACAGCAGCGCGGCCGATGCCGTGTTCACGTCCACGCCGACGGCGTTCACGCAGTCCTCGACCACGGCGTCCAGCGAACGGGCCAGCTCGCGCTGGTTGACATCGTGCTGGTACTGGCCGACACCGATGGCCTTGGGTTCGATCTTGACCAGCTCGGCCAGCGGATCCTGCAGGCGGCGGGCGATGGAGACCGCTCCGCGCAGGCTCACGTCCATGTCGGGGAATTCCTGGGCGGCCAGCTCGGAGGCGGAATAGACCGAGGCGCCGGCCTCGGACACTACGACGGGCGTGAGTTTCAGCTCGGGATACTGGGCCAGCATGTCGCGCACCAGCTTTTCGGTTTCGCGCGAGGCGGTGCCGTTGCCGATGGCGACCAGTTCGGGCTTGTACTTCGCAGCCAGGCCCAACAGCGTGCGCACGCTGCCGCTGACGTCGCGGCGCGGCTCGAACGGATAGATGGTGGTGGTTTCCAGTACCTTGCCCGTGGCGTCGATGGCCGCCACCTTGACGCCGGTGCGGATGCCCGGATCCAGGCCGATGACGGACTTGGGGCCCGCGGGCGCGGCCAGCAGCAGGTCCTTCAGATTGGCGGCGAAGACGCGGATGGCTTCCTGTTCGGCGCTGTCGCGCAACTGTCCGATCAGCTCGGTCTCGAATGCCGTCTGCAGCTTGACCCGCCATGTCCAGCGCGCCACTTCGCCCAGCCAGCGCCGGCGTGGCGAGGCGTCGATATCGTAGGAGGCGTCGATGCCGAGGATGTCGATCAGGCGGCCGACGCAGGGATGGGGAACCAGGGCCTCCTGTTCCTCGTCCAGCCCGATGCGCAGGTCCAGCACGCCTTGCTGGCGGCCGCGCAGCAAGGCCAGGATGCGGTGGGAGGGCAGGGTGCGCAGCGTTTCGCGGAAGTCGAACCAGTCGCGGAAGTTCCCGCCTTCGGCGTCCTTGCCGTCGACGACCTTGGAATACAGCATGCCGGAACGATTGAGGTATTCACGCAGGTCGGCCAGCACTTCGGCGTCTTCCGCATAGCGCTCCGCCAGAATGTCGCGCGCGCCGTCCAGCGCGGTCTTGACGTCGTTGATGGAGACTTCCGGATTCAGATAGCCCTGTGCCAGCGCAGCCGGATCGCAGTCGGTGTCGGCCAGGATGGCGTCGGCCAGCGGCTCCAGCCCGGCTTCGCGCGCGATCTGGGCGCGCGTCCGGCGCTTGGGCTTATAGGGGGCGTACAGGTCTTCCAGGCGCTGCTTGCTGTCCGCGCCGACGATTTCGTCCAACAGCGCCTTGGTCAGCTTGCTCTGTTGCTGGATGGATTCCAGGATGGCCGTGCGGCGGGCTTCCATATCGCGCAGGTACAGCAGCCTGACCTCCAGGTTGCGCAGCACCGTATCGTCCAGCCCGCCGGTTGCTTCCTTGCGGTAGCGGGCGATGAAGGGTACGGTGGATCCATCGTCCAGCAGTTCCACGGCGGCGGCGACTTGGGCGGCGCGCGCGCCCAGCTCTTCTGCCAACTGGGTCACGATCCGCAGGGGATCGGCGGCGGGAAGGGCAAGAACGGAATCGGTGGCGGTAGCGGAAACGTCAGTCATGGATAGAAATGTAAACGAAGATCAGTCAGTCAAGCGGCGCATTTTGCCACAGTTGCGTGGCAGGCTGCGTAAGCGCGGGTATCATTCTGTCTGCACCCACCGAGTCGATATTGCATGTTTCTGCAGGAACTTTCCGATTTTTTCGCCGAAGACGGCCCCATTGCGCGGGAAGTCCCCGGCTACAGGCCGCGCCAGGCGCAGCTGGAGCTTGCCCAGGCCATCCAGGATACGCTGGAGAAAAACGGCACCCTCATTGCCGAAGCCGGCACCGGCACGGGCAAGACCTGGGCCTATCTGGCGCCCGCCTTTCTCAGCGGCCGCAAGACCCTGGTTTCCACGGGCACCCGCACCCTGCAGGACCAGCTCTTCCAGCGCGACGTGCCGCGCCTGCGCAAGGCCATGGCCCTGCCCGTCAATGCCGCCCTGCTCAAGGGGCGCGGCAATTACGTCTGCCACTATCATCTGGAGCGCGTGGCCGCTGATGGCCATGCGTTGCGCTCGCGCACGGAAATCGCGCAGCTGCGCCGCATCCAGGAATTCACGGCCATCACCCGCACGGGCGACAAGAGCGATCTCTCCAGCGTGCCCGAAGAGGCGGATCTCTGGTCCAGGGTGACGTCCACGCGCGAGAATTGCCTGGGGCAGGATTGCCCCTACGTCAAGGACTGCTTTGTCATGAAGGCGAGGCGCAAAGCGCAGGAAGCCGATATCGTGGTGGTCAACCATGCCTTGTTCATGGCCGACTTGGCGCTGCGCGAAGAGGGGATCACCGATCTGCTGCCCACAGCCGAGCTGGTCATATTCGACGAAGCGCATCAACTGCCCGATGTGGCCACACGCTTTCTAGGGACAGGAGTCTCATTCCACCAGATACTGGACCTCTGCCGCCAGATCGAAGCCGCGGGCCTGGCGCATGCGCGCGAAGCCACCAACTGGAGCCAGGCGGCCAAGGCGGTCGAGCAGGCGGCGCGGGAACTGCGGCTGGCCGCCGAGCCTGTCACTCGCCTGCCGGGCGGCAAGTCGACCTTCCAGGCCATACCGGAGCCCGAGCAGTTCGACAGGGCGCTGGACGAACTGATCGAGGCGCTGGGCGCCGCCTGCGAGCGCCTGGGCATCGTCAAGGACCATCATCCCGACCTGCAGGCGGCGGAAAAAGGCGCGCTGGATATCCGCGCAAAACTGTATCAATGGACACAGCCCGACCGCATGGGGAACAACGCGCTGCGTCCTCAGGAGCCGGACGAAAACGGCGAAAAGCCGCCCGCGCCCGTGCTGTCGGTGCGCTGGGTCGAGGCAGGCGCGCAATTCATGCGGCTGCAGAGCGCGCCGCTGTCGATCGCGCACCTGTTTTCCCGGTTCCGCAGCCCGGAACAGGCCTGGGTGCTGACTTCGGCGACCTTGTCGGTGCACGGCGATTTCTCGCATTTCCAGCGGCAGCTGGGCCTGCGCGATGCGGCCGCCATGCGCTGGGAGTCTCCGTTCGACTACGCCAGCCACGCCATGCTTTATGTGCCATCCACGCTCCCGCTGCCGTCCTCGCCACAGTTCAACGAGCGTTTTGTCGAGGTGCTGTGGCCCTTGATCCGGAAGGCCGAAGGCGGAGTGCTGGTGCTCTGCACGACATTGCGCGCGGTGGATCGCATCGCGGATCTGCTCGAAGAACGCCTGGATGCCGCGGGCCTGGATCGGCTGCTGTTGCGGCAGGGTGAAAAATCCCGCCGCGTGCTGCTGGACGAGTTCCGCAAGGAAGGCTCGGCCATCCTAGTGGGCAGCGCCAGTTTCTGGGAAGGCATCGATGTACCCGGCAATGCGCTGACGCTGGTGGCCATCGACAAGCTGCCGTTCGCGCCGCCCGACGATCCCGTGCTGGAGGCCCGGCTAAATGCCTGTCGCAGCCGCGGGGGAAATCCCTTCATGGAGTTCCAGTTGCCAGAGGCCGCCATCGCGCTCAAGCAGGGGGCGGGGCGCCTGATCCGCTCCGAGAACGACTGGGGCGTGCTGCTGGTGGGAGACACACGCATCGTGGACAAGCCCTACGGCAAGCTGCTGTGGCGCGGCCTGCCGCCGTTCGTGCGCACACGCGAGGAAAAGCGCGTGCTGCAGTTCTACGAGGAAAGGCAGGCGGCCGGCGCCGTTCAGGCATGAGGCAGATCCTCATGCTGTTTTGCGGCGCAATATTCGTTCTATGGGTGATGTTGTTGCGTGATGCGCAACATGCTATATTCGGATCATTGTCATGATCAAGTCATTTCGGCACAAAGGTCTGGGCAGGTTTTTCGAAAGCGGTAATGCATCGGGTGTCCAGGCCAATCATGAAAAGCGGCTTCGAATGCAACTGATTGCTCTGGATACTGCGCAGACCATTGATGATATGGACATCCCGGGTTATCGGCTGCATCCGCTCAAGGGACAAATGCTGGGGCGCGGGTCTGTGACGGTCAATGGCAATTGGCGCCTGACCTTCGAGTTTCGAGACGGGAACGCCTACATCCTGGATTATGAGGATTATCACTAATGGCCATGTACAACCCTCCCCATCCTGGCGAGTTCATCGCTGAGGTCTACCTCGAGCCCAACGGCATCAGCGGTCGCGAGCTTGCCGTCAAGCTGGACGTGGCGCCTTCGACCTTGAGTCGTGTTCTCAAAGGCGCCAGCCGGGTTACTCCTGAGATGGCTTTGCGTCTTTCCAAGGCGCTTGGCCGCTCCCCCGAGAGCTGGCTCGCCATGCAGGATGCGCATGATCTGTGGGAGGCTCGGGAGCGCATTGATCTGGATCGTGTCGGCAAGCTTGAACTGGCAACGGCCTGACAATTCATTCGAGTCGATACCGCTTTGTGGCCTGACCGTGCAATTTATTCAAGCCGGCGCCGTTCAGGCATGATCCGGACGCCAGGGAGCACGGTGGCGAAGAGGAGGCCAGGATGTCATCATTCATCGACGGTGATGTTTTCAGCCTTGATCAGCTCGCCCCATTTCAGGGTATCCGTCCTGATGATCCGGGCGAACTCCTCCGGACTCATGGGCGATAGCTCCGCGCCGGTCGATGCTTCATAGTCTTTCAGTTCCCGGCTGGACAGCACACGGTTGAAAGCTGCATTCAGGGCGTCGACCTTGTCTTTCGGTGTGGCTTTGGGCGCCAGTACGCCATACCAGTTGTTGGCATAGACATTCGGTACACCGAGCTCGTCGAACGTGGGGGTATCGGGGACGACGGCCGAGCGTTTCGGTGCGGCGGTTGCCAGAGCGCGCAGCTTGCCTGCCTTCAGATTGCCGACCAGACCGGAAATATCGCCGATGAAACCGTCGACCTGCCCGCCGATGGTGTCGGTGATGGCTGGCGCCGCGCCCTTGTACGGCACATGCATGATTGGCTGTCTGGACGATACTTTCAATTGCACGATCGCCATATGGGGCATGGAGCCGATGCCGGATGAGGCCAGCGTGGTTTTGCCTTCTTTCAGACGGTCCAGGAACTCCCGCGCTGTTTTGGCGGGATGCTTCTCGCCGACCACGAGCACTTCAGGAGTGGAAATCAACATCGCGACCGGAGCGAAGTCGTTTACTGGATCGTAAGTCAGTTTTGGATAGAGGCCGGGATTGATCGAGATCGCGCCGACCGAACTCAGGAACAGTGTTTGTCCGTCGGGACGGGAGCGGTTGACGTAATTGGCGGCCACGGCGCCGTTGCCGCCTGGCTTGTTTTCGACAATGACGGTCTGCTTGGTTTCTTTTTCGAGTTGGGCCGCAACGACGCGGGCCAGCGAGTCGGCGGGGCCGCCCGCGGGAAAGGCGATCACCAGATTGAGTGATTGGCTTTGCGCCGCGGCGACGCCCAGGGTCAGGGACAGTGCAGCGGCAAGCGCGGCTTGTTGAAGGCGGGAAGGTTTGTTCATCAGAGTCTCCTTGTTTTAAGAATCGGCTTTGCACCCGGCAGGCGGCGCATCAACAGCCTTGTGTATTGACGTACAGTGAATAAATCGAAGTGCTGGCCGCCATGAAAAGGCGGTTTCGGTATTTGCCGCCGAAACAGAGGTTGGCGCAGCGCTCAGGCAAGGAAATGTGGCCGAGCATCTGGCTTTCCGGCGAAAAAACACGCACGCCATCGAGTTCTGCGCTACCCATGCCCCAGCCGCACCACAGATTGCCGTGAATATCGACACGGAAACCGTCGGGGGTCCCCTCTCCGGCACTGAGAAACAGGTCGGGAGCGGTCGGCCGGCTTACGCTTTTACCGCCTGGATCGAGCGCAAAGAGGCGAATATTGCGCGGACGCGAGCGCGACTCGATCACATACAACAGTTGCTCATCCGGCGAAAAGGCGAGCCCGTTCGGCCCCTGCACGGCATCGGAGATCAGGCTGATCGCGAGCGTATCGGGGTCGATCCGGTAGATGCCGGCCGGCAGTTCCTGCTCGGCTTTTTCGCCCTGGTAATAACCGGCGATGCCGAAAGGCGGATCGGTGAACCAGATCGACCCGTCGGATTTGACGACCGCATCGTTCGGCGAATTGAAGGGTTTACCGTTGAAGTGGCTGGCGAGCACTGTGATGCGGCCATCATATTCAGTGCGCGTGACGCGCCGCCCCAGGTGCTCGCAGACGATCAGACGGCCCTGGCGGTCGCGGGTCATGCCGTTGGCGTTGTTCGAGCCGTGGCGCCAGACTGAGCTGGTTTGCGTGGTTTCATCCCACTTCATGACGCGGTCGTTCGGGATGTCGCTCCAAAGCAGATAGCGTCCATCGCCGAACCAGACCGGTCCCTCCGCCCAGCGACAACCGTCGGCCAGTCGTTCGACGCCGGCCAGAGGCAGGATCAGCGCCTCGAAGGAGGGTTCAAAAGCCTGGACCAGCGGATCCGGGTAGCGGCCTGATAATTTAGTCGCAGCGTGCACTCATGCCTCCGTCGACCACGATTTCCGTAGCGGTGATGAAGCGGGCCTCGTCCGAGGCGAGGAACAGTACGGCGTTGGCGGTGTCGATGCCGGTGCCCATGAAGGGCAGGGGTATGCGCGCCTGCCGCTGCGCCAGCAGAGTGTCGACATCGCCGCTGGCGCGCTGGCCTGCCAGCCGCGCTTCGACCATCGGTGTGTGCATCTGGCCGGGCACCACAGTGTTGCAGCGAATGTTCTGCTGTGCATGCTGCAAGGCCACGACGCGCGAAAGCTGGATGATGCCGGCCTTGGCACTGGCATATCCGACTTGCGCGGAGCCGGTCCAGCGTATGCCGGAAGTGGAGGACAGATTGACGATGGCGCCGCCGTTTTGCGCAATCATATGGGGCAGCACTGCCTTGCAGCCGAGGTATACGCTTTTCAGGTTGTAGTCGATCTGTGCGTTCCAGTCGGTTTCGCTCAGTTCCACCGGGCCGCCTTTTTTCGAGCCGCCCACATTGTTGACGAGAATGTCGATGCGGCCGAATTCCGCCAGGCAGGTATCGACCATTTCCTGTACCTGGTCGAATTTCGTGACGTCGGCCAGATGGGTGCGGACGGTCCCGCCCAATTCATCGATGCGCTCAACGGTTTCGGTCAGGGCTTCCGGTTTCAGATCGGCGGCGAATACGGTCGCGCCTTCCTGCGCGAACCGGTAGGCGATGGCACGGCCGTTGCCCCAGCCCGGCCCCGCGCTGCCCGCGCCGCTGACCAGCGCGATCTTGCCTTGGAGACGGTCTCCCATGAGTCGTTCCTCTCTTTTGAAAATAGGGGGGTCAGTTCTCGCCGAAGACAACCGGGGGTTCGCCGTCGGGCACTTGAATGTCGAAGACGTTCAGCGTCATCGATATCAAGGTGTAATAGCCGGCCAGCCCGACCAGATCTATCACGCAATCCCGGCCTAGCGCGGCGAGCGCCTGATCGTAAAGTTCGTCCGGGACCTGCCGGGTTTCCAGCAGTTCGGTCATGAAGCGATATACCAGGGTCTCGTCGGCCTCCGCAAAAACTGGGATTTCGCCGTGCCGGATCTGATTGAGCGCTGCTTCCGGTACGCCTGCCTTCACCGCGATCGGGTAGTGCGCCCACCATTCGTAAGAGGACTTCCAGTGCGAGGCCATGACGAGTATGGCGAGTTCGGACAGGCGTGGCGGCAGGCTGGAGTCGTAGCGGCAGTATCGGCCCAGCGCTTGGGCGTGCTCGGCCAGACCGGGCCGGTGCAGCCAGACAGCCAGAGGTCCGCGCACGCGGCCGCGCGGGCCGCTGGCGATGGCGTCATGGACGCGCTTCTGGTGGGCATCCATCCGGGCTGGGTCGGGGGGAAGCAGTTTGGGCATTACAGGGGCTCCGAACGGAATGAAGTCGTGAACAATGTTCGTTTGGCATGGATGAAATGCGGGCGGATGCGATCGCTCCAGGGGGTGCCGCGCACAGCGAGCCAGGCCGGGCAGCCAAAGGTCTCGCGCGAAGCCAGCTCGTAGCTGGCCACATAGCGGGGCGAGCCTGTTTCGCATAGCCAGCGCTCGGCGCGGACCGTGCCGTCGACGGCGGCCAGGCCGGGCAGGTGTTCTTCGCTGTACCAGCGGTTGAAATCGGTTTCGACTTCGGGGGTGATGTCGGTTTCGACCGTGTAGAACCATGCGGCCGGCTGATTGTTTGCCGGCCCGGCGATTGATTGCATTAAGGTCAGCCGGTGTGCCTGCGCGGACGGACAGGCTTGCTGCAGCAATGCAGCGAGATCCGTCGCGCGATCCGTGAACAGCCGGACGTAGGTTTCGGGATGATCGACGGCATGGTGCAGCTGAGCGGTGGCGAGCACGGCGCGATCCAGCGGCCATTTGTCGATGGCTTTCCAGTTCAGGCGCTGGACGGGTATGCGTAACAGCCATTGTCGATTCATAATGATTTTTCTCACAGGGAAGTGAAGCCGTAAAGGTGCTGCGGGTTCTCGACCAGTATCCGTTTCAGCGTCGCATCGTCGGGGCAGGCGCGCAGCAGTTGATTCAGCAATTCGGCTTCGTCAGGCAGATCGCCTTCGATATTCGGATGGGGCCAGTCGCTGCCCCACAGCAGGCGTTCCGGCATCTCATCCAGAAAGGCGCGCTGTACATGGACGGCGTCGTCGAATGGGCGCCTGTGAGTCGAAGAGCACCGATCCAGGCCGGAAATCTTGATCCAGGCGCGCGGGTAGTGTTTCAGCTTCAGCAGGGCTTTCAGCGCGGGATTATCCGGCCCGGCCGCCGCATCGATCCGGCCCATGTGATCGATAATGACGGGCAAATCCAGCTCGGGCAGGCGTGGCAGCAGATAAGCCAGCGAGGCCTGGTCGGAGTGCAGGCACAGATGCCAGCCGAGCCCTTTTACGCGTTCGGCTATCGAGAGGATGTCAGACCAGGAACTGTTGTTCAGATGGGCGATGAAGTTGAAGCGGACGCCGCGCACTCCTTGTTCGTTCAACGAAGCCAGCTCTTCGCTGCTGACGTCCGTGCGTACCAGGGCCACCGCCCGGTACTGGCCCTTGCCATGACGAACCGCATCAAGCGCGGCCGACATGTCGTAGCCATGACAGCCAGGCTGCACGATAACGCCGCGTTGCAGTCCGAGCCGCCGATGCAAGGCTTGAAGCGTTTCGAACGGAGCGTCGTCCGGCGTATAGCTGCGGCCGGGGCTGTACGGGAAGCGCGCAACGGGCCCGAACACATGGAGGTGAGTGTCGCAGGCGCCGGCAGGCAGATCGCGAACTAGGGGGAGCTTCATCGACAGCGTTCTCAAACAGATCGAAGAGAACTGATCATGGCTTACGCCGGAGACCGGATCAACCCGATTCCATGGATCTCAGATATAGAAAAAACGTATATCATTAGTGCTATGGATCTCAAGCAAATTCGCTCCTTTCTGGTGGTTGCGGAATTGCGCAGCGTGTCCCGGGCGGTGGACGTGCTGGGTATTTCGCAGCCTTCGATCAGCCGGCAGATTCAATTGCTGGAGTCGGAGTTGCGGCAGCATCTGCTGACCCGGACCGGACGCGGCGTCGAACTGACGGAAGCTGGCCGGCAATTCCTGGTTCATGCAAGAGAGATCGACCGCATGGCGCACCAGGCGGTGCAGACGATGTGGGCGTTCAGCGGAAACCCTTTGTCGCGCGTTCGCCTGGGCATGCCGCACCGGATCGCGCGCCGCATGACGCACGTCATCATGCGGCATTTCCAGGAAAGGCTGCCGGATACCGCATTGACGGTGGCGGAGGGCTTGAGTTCGGAAATGACGGATTGGCTGCTGAAAGGGCGAGTCGATGTGGCCTTGCTGTATGAGCCGCCTCCGTCGACGCTGATCCAGGTGGAAACAGTCCATCGCGAGGACCTGGTGCTGGTCTACCAGCCTGGCCGGCATCGGATGCCGGAGCGTATGCGGGTCAGTAGCCTGGCGAATCAGTCTTTTGTGTTGCCAAGCATGCCGAATACGATTCGGGCGCTGGTCAATGAGGCATTTGCCGAGGCGGGGGTGACGCTGAACGTTGCCACGGAAGTGGACGTAGTGCAGACCATTCTGGAAACGATCTCGCAAACCGAGCTGCTCACGATCCTGCCGCGCTCGGCGCTGACGGACTTGCGGGGCGGCCAGACGCTGGCATTTTCCGAGCTCTGCGAACCCACTATCAGGAACCGGCTATGCCTGGCGCTGCCGGTGCAGACGCAAGGTCTGAAAACACTGCAGGAAGTCACGAAGCTGATTCGCAGCCTCGATATTGCCAGCCTGATGCAGTAGGCGTGCCAGGTAAAAAAACGCACAGGCTTTATCGTCCTGTGCGGTTTCTACCGTCGGGCCAGCGGTCCTGCGCCGTCTACCGGATCAGAACCAGTTGATTGGGTTCCATTTGCTGCCGGAAGGCTCGTCCAGGCCGCGCGACAGGTAGACGCTGTCGGGGAAATTCTGGTCCAGCACGCGCTTGGTGTCGTCGCGCAGATCGGTCATGCCCAGCTTGTCGTATGCAAGATAGGTGATGGCGAGCGCCTTTTCGGCGGCCGGCACGCCTTCGAAGTCAGTGATGACGGTTTGCGCGCGGTTGATGGCGGCCACGTAGGCGCCGCGCTTGTAGTAGTACTCGGCGACGTGGACTTCGTTCTGGGCGATGGCGTTGACCAGCCAGGTCAGGCGCTTGCGCGCGTCGGTCGAGTAGCGGCTGTCGGGATAGCGCTGGACCAGCTCGTTGAAGGAGTCGTAGGATTCGCGCAGGCCCTTGGGATCGCGTTCGCTGGGGTCCTGCTGCGTAATGCGCGAGAAAACGGCGCTGGGCGGGGTGAACGTGATCAAGCCCTTCAGGTACAGCATGTAGTCCGTACCGGGGTGTTCCGGGTATTGCTGCTGGAAGCGGTCGATCGTGGCGAGCGCCTGCTCGGGTTCGTCGTCCTTCCAGTTGACATAGGCCAGATCGATCAGGGCCTGCTGGGCGTGGGTGCCGAACGGATAGCGCGCCTCGATGGCTTCCAGGCGCGTGCGTGCAGTGTTCCAGTTGCCGGAGTCGACTTCTTCGCGGGCGCTTTGGTAAAGCTGGGCGGCCGTCCAGTCGGTGGTTTCGTCGCGTTCGCCGCCGCCGGTGGAACTGCAGCCAGCGATCAGGATTGCAGCCGAGACAGCCAGCAGGACGTACATCAGACGGGCTGCGCTCGGAAAACGAAGGAAAGCAGGGGTAAAACGGGTCACGGAGTGTCCTCGGATGTTAGCATTGCGCGTTGATTATATGATTTGTCGCCATGCCTGACACGGATATCGCCAAAGAAAGTTTAGACGCCGCCGACGAGCAGCGGTTCCTCATCGGGTTCAAGGCGACGCCGGAGCGTCTGGACAAGGCACTGGCCCGGCTGATGCCGGAGCATTCCAGGACGCGCATCCAGGGCTGGATAGAAGACGGGCATGTCACCGTCAACGAACGGCAGGCGCAGGTGCGGCAGACGCTGCTTCCGGGCGACCGCATCGTCGTCCGGGTGCAGCCTTCGGCCGAGTCCTCGGCATTCCTGCCCGAGGACATCCCCCTGGCGGTGGTGGCGGAAAGCCCCGACTGGATCGTCATCGACAAGCCCGCGGGCCTGGTCACCCATCCGGGAGCAGGCAATTGGAGCGGCACGTTGCTCAATGGCCTGCTGCACCGCTACCCGGAGCTGTCCATGGTGGCGCGCGCCGGCATCGTGCACCGGCTGGACAAGGACACTTCGGGGCTGCTGGTGGTGGCGCGCAATGAAACGGCGCAGACCCACCTGGTCCGGCAGTTGCAGGCGCATACCGTGCTGCGCGAATATGTCGCGCTGGTGCATGGCCATCCGCCGGCAGATGGCCGGGTCGATGCACCCATCGGGCGCGATCCCCGCGTGCCGGTGCGCATGACGACGCAGAATCCGGTGGCGCCCAAGGCCGCCGTCACGCATTATTCCGTCCAGCGCAGGGGGCTGCTGCCGGACGGCAGGCGCGTATCCGAAGTCGTATGCCGGCTGGAAACGGGTCGCACGCACCAGATCCGCGTCCACATGGGCAGCCTGGGACATCCATTGGTGGGCGATACGCTGTATGGCGGGTCGGAATTGCCGCAGGCAAAGCGGCAGATGCTGCATGCCCGCCGGCTTTCCTTCCAGGATCCGTCCAGCAACGAGACAGTCTCCTTCGAGTCGGAGCTGGCAGGAGACTTGCAGGCTTTCTGTCAGGAAATCGAATGGGCATGAACAACAGCGAGGAATTGCCGCCGGTCGTCAGCGGCAGCGATTGGCCCGGAGTCGGCTATTTCTGCACGACGCGCGGGGGCGGGCGGAGCCAGGGCAGTTATGCCTCCATGAACCTGGGGCGGCGCACGAAGGACGATCCGGCCGATGTGCGGGACAACCAACGCCGTTTGCGGCTGCTTCTGCCGGCGGATCCCTTGTGGCTGAGTCAGGTCCATGGCGTGGATGTGGCGGATGCCGACGCTGTGGATGAAAGCGCCCCGGTGACGGCGGATGCGGCTGTCACGATCAGGCCGGGCAGGGTGCTGGCCATCCTGACGGCGGATTGTCTGCCCGTGGTGATCGCGGATCGCGATGGCCGCGCGCTGGGAGCGGCGCATGCCGGATGGCGCGGTCTTTGCCATGGCGTGCTGGAGGCGACGATGAAGGCCTTGCGCGAGCGATGCCCCCAGTCCGCGGGCTGGCGGGCCTGGATCGGTCCCGGCATCGGCCCTGAGGCATTCGAGGTGGGCGACGAAGTGCGCCAGGCTTTTCTCGAGCGAGATCCTGCGGCGCAAGCGCACTTCCTGCCCGGGGTGCGGGAAGGAAAGTGGATGGCCGACCTTCCCGCGCTGGCGACGATGCGCCTGCGCGCCCAAGGGGTCGAAGACATCGAGGCCAGCGGCTTGTGCACCTATACGCGGCAGGACCTGTTCTTCTCCTACCGGCGGCTGGCCGACAGCGGCCGGATGGCGACCTGCGCCTGGCTGAAGCAAATGCCCTAGCGACTAACCCTGATGCGATTTACCCTGATTGACACGTTTTTGATTGATCTCCAACATAAACCCAAAGTAATGAAGAAGTAGCATCACAGGCAGGAGTAGAACGTGAAAGCCCAACAGACTTCGCAGTGGCCGGTTCCAGTCAGCATCGCACCGGACACCCTGACGGAGATCCAGTCCGAGCTTGCACGTGACTGGGCGCAGGTTTGCGAGAAAGCGCAGCAGGGGCAACTGGAATGCCCCAAAGATCGCCGTTTTTCAGGCGAGGCATGGGCGGCCAGCCAGCCGGCGCTGCTTGCCGCGCACAGCTATCTGCTGTCCGCGCGCACCATGTTCCGCATGGTGGATGCCGCCTCGGTGCCGGATGCCGTGCGCAGCCGCCTGCGTTTCTCCGTCATGCAGTGGGTCGAGGCCATGTCCCCGACCAATTTCCTGGCAAGCAACCCGGAAGCGCTGGGGTTGTTCCTGCAAACGCAGGGCGAGTCCCTGCAGGCGGGCATGCGCAACCTGCTGTCCGATCTGCAGAAGGGGCGCCTTTCGCAGACGGACGAAAGCGGGTTCAGGCTGGGAGAAAACCTGGCGGCAAGCCAGGGGGCGGTGGTTTTCGAGAACCGCCTGATGCAGGTGATCCAGTACGCGCCCTCGACGCCATCGGTTCACGCCAGGCCGCTGCTCATGGTGCCGCCGTGCATCAACAAGTTCTATATCCTCGACCTGCAGCCGGGCAATTCCCTGGTGGAATATGCCGTATCCCAGGGGCTGACCGTATTCATGATTTCGTGGCGCAACCCGCTGCCGAACGAGGATGGCGGCATCGATGCCTGCACCTGGGAGGATTACCTGGAAGAAGGGGTGCTGACCGCGGTCAAAGTGGCGGGCGCCATCAGCGGTCAGAAGCAGATCAACGCGCTGGGCTTTTGCGTGGGCGGCACGATGCTGGCTTCCGCCCTGGCGCTGGCCAAGGCCAGGGGCGAGTCTCCCGTCGCCGCACTGACTCTGCTGACCACGATGCTGGATTTCTGCGATACCGGCGTGCTGGACGTGTTCGTCGACGAATTGCATGCGCAGTGGCGCGAACGGCAACTGGGCGCGGGCGGGCTGATGTCGGCGCGCGAACTGAATACGACCTTCTCCTTCCTGCGGCCATCCGAACTCGTCTGGAACTATGTGGCGGACAATTACCTGAAGGGCCGCCAGCCAGCGCCGTTCGACATCTTGTACTGGAATGCCGACAGCACCAATCTGCCGGGGCCTTTCTTCACCTGGTATTTCCGCAATACTTATCTCGAGAACCGGCTGAAGGATCCAGGCGGCGTCAGCGTCGGCGGCGTGCCGATCGACCTCGGCGCCATCGACGTGCCCTGCTACCTGTATGGCTCCAGGGAAGACCATATCGTGCCCTGGCGCTCGGCCTATCTTTCCGGGCGGGCGCTGGGCGCGCCGGTGCGGTTCGTACTGGGCGCCTCCGGTCATATCGCCGGCGTGGTGAACCCGCCCTCCAGAAACAAGCGCAGCTACCAGGTGGCGGGCGGAGAATCCGTCGATATGTCGCAGGAGCCGGACAACTGGTTGGAGCGGACCGATACCATCGCGGGCAGTTGGTGGCCGGACCTGGCCCGGTGGTTGAAGACGCATTCAGGACCCATGCGCAAGGCGCGCACGCGATTGGGAAGCACGCGCTATCCCGTGATCGAAGATGCTCCAGGAAGATATGTGAGAGTCAGGGCGACATGATGCCGTATTGGCAGGCGGGATCATGTCTTCCTTTGTAGCGCGGTATCGCCGGCGGACCCGGGCTGTATCCGGGGGCCAGGCAAAATATGAAACAAGGAGCAACTCATGAGTGGGAAACTGGCATACGTTACCGGGGGTATGGGAGGCATCGGGACCTCGATCTGCCAAAGGCTGGCAAAAGAGGGGTATACCGTCGTTGCCGGTTGCGGCCCGAGCCGCAATTACAAGCAATGGCTGGATGAACAGGCGGCATTGGGCTATAAATTCCATGCATCGGTCGGAAATGTCTCCGACTGGGATTCCACGGAGCAGGCTTTCGACAAGGTCAGGCAGGAATTCGGCGTCATCAGCGTACTGGTGAACAATGCCGGCATTACGCGCGACGGCCTGTTCCGCAAGATGAGCAGCGAAGACTGGCGCGCCGTCATCGATACCAATCTGAACAGCCTGTTCAATGTCACCAAGCAAGTCATCGAAGGCATGATCGACCAGCAATGGGGGCGCATCATCAACATCAGCTCGGTCAACGGACAGAAAGGCCAGTTCGGCCAGACCAACTACTCCACGGCCAAGGCGGGCATCCACGGCTTTACAATGGCCCTGGCGCAAGAGGTCGCCAGCAAGGGGGTGACTGTCAACACGATCTCCCCGGGTTATATTGGTACTGACATGGTGCGGGCGATACGGCCCGATGTCCTGGAAAAAATCGTGGCCACCATACCGGTGAAACGCTTGGGTACGCCCGAAGAAATCGGTTCCATGGTGGCTTGGCTGGCTTCGGATGATGCGGGCTTTGCGACGGGGGCGGACTTCTCGCTCAACGGCGGCCTGCACATGGGTTAACGACAGAATGGTACAGACTTCAACTCCCGCAGATAAGCGCCTGATCAAGAAATATCCCAACAGGCGCTTGTACGATACACAGAACAGCGCCTACATTACCTTGGCGGATGTCAAGCAGCTGGTGCTCGAGAACGACCAGTTCCAGGTGGTAGATGCCAAGACAGGCGAGGACCTGACGCGCAGCATCCTCCTCCAGATTATCCTGGAGGAGGAGAGCGGCGGCATTCCCATGTTCTCGCAGGCAGTATTGGCGCAGATCATTCGTTTCTACGGGCATGCCATGCAGGGGGTCATGGGGTCGTACCTCGAAAAGAACATGCAGGCCTTCATGGAGATCCAGGAGCGCCTGGCGCAGTCGAACAACATTTATGGAAACCAACTGGGGCCGGAAGCCTGGGCGCAGTTCATGAATGTCCAGACGCCGGTCCTGCAGAACATGATGAATAACTATATCGACCAGAGCAAGAACATGTTCGTGCAGATGCAAGAGCAGATGCAGGACCAGACGCGCTCCATGTTCTCGGTATTTCCTTTCGGCAATGTGCCGCCGGACGGCAAGCGCTAGTTTCATGGCTTGTGTCCTGTTGTAAATCACGCACGGGAGCGGGCTGGCGCGATTTTTGTAGTTGCGCCTCCGCTGGCGTGATGGTGTAATATTCCCCATGGCTGTCCATTGCCGGAGTGCGGGGCAGCTGCGGTGCGGCTTGCGCAAGCTCTTCAATCAATAGCGCAGGCGCCGCGTGGCCCGACCGGGCAACAGTTTCCATGCCGGTGGCAGGGCGGTTCCTGCAAAGTGGCATACGCAATCAATGTCTTTTCTGGCAGCAGCATCACAGGTTTGATGCCGGTTCGCGCATAGCTTCGGCTTGCCGGATCCCGCGGCGGCTTCGCCCGCAAGGCCATGCGCCAAGGCGCAATCCCGATCCTGGATGTTCCTGCTGCAGGCAACAAGTACATTTCATGGTGTTTTTTCTTCTGATGGCGTTTTCGTTGTACGCGCTCAGTCGCTGTCGCGGGGCATGGGCCGGGGTAGCGGCGTGCGCGGCAAATGCTCGCCGCCCCATGGCCGGCACCCCGCTTGCTGTGGTTGCGCCCGTGGCGGCTGTCTGTATGAGGGAAATTGCGCGCGCATGCCGCAATGCTCGCGGCGTGCCGCATAACGAAAAAGGCCGCTTGCTGGTTGGCAAGCGGCCTTCGAATCTGGTTGCGGGGACAGGATTTGAACCTGTGACCTTCGGGTTATGAGCCCGACGAGCTGCCAGACTGCTCCACCCCGCGTCTGAAGAATTGAATTATAGGGTGCTTTATATTTTTATGCAAGTCTTCGAAAAGAAAACAACCGGAGAGACGGCTGGAACCAAGGAATGAGTGAACTGGAACCCATACATATACTCGAGGCTGCGCTGCTGTGCGCGGATCAGCCCATGCCGCAGTCGGACCTGATGAAACTTTTCGGCGAAGGCGGCATTCAGCGGGACGAACTGTCGGAGAGTCTCGTACAATTGCAGCAAAACTGGGAAGGCCGTGGGTTGCAACTGGTGCAGTTGGCAGGCGGCTGGCGTTTCCAGAGCCGTCCGCAAGTGCAGCGCTACCTGCTCAGGCTGACTCCCGAAAAACCGCCCAAGTATTCCCGCGCCGTGCTGGAGACGCTTGCTATCATCGCATGGCGCCAGCCCGTCACGCGGGGCGATATCGAGGATATCCGGGGCGTAACGGTATCCACGCAGATCGTCAGGGCCCTGGAGGATCGCGGCTGGATCGAAGTCATCGGC
This sequence comes from Paracandidimonas soli, assembly GCF_004342005.1. Lineage (GTDB taxonomy): Bacteria > Pseudomonadota > Gammaproteobacteria > Burkholderiales > Burkholderiaceae_B > Paracandidimonas > Paracandidimonas soli. The sequence goes on along the minus strand of NZ_SMBX01000009.1, from coordinate 25,679 downwards.
CATCGCGATGCGCCGGGAAGGCCGGCGCTGTTCGGGACGACCCGGCAGTTCCTCGATGATCTTGGCATTCGCGCGCTCGATGAACTGCCGGAGCTGGAAAGCATCGATGCGGCCGAAGCCATGGCCGAACTCGACCTGAGCGATCTGCCGATCGATGTGGTGGATGACGCGCAAATCATCGTCAAGGACGAAACAGATGGGGATGCGTCAACCGGAGGCGAGGATGCCTCTTCCGGCGGGCAGTTGCTTGCGGATGCGGCAGGACAGGAGATCGATGTCGTGGAATTTGGGCGGCGTATCCGATGAGGTCTCTGTCGAGGCATTCGACGGGGTCGATGCCGAAGACGCCGCAGGCGAAGAGCCATCCTTTGAGATACAACCCGAGCCAGAGACCCTGGCGGAAGAGAATGTGCAAGTGCCGGAACAGGATGATCCGGCTCGGCAATAAAAGTTAACGGAGTGCTTTGACGACTATGTCGAATAACAATGAACAGGCAGCGGCTGCTGCGGAACAAACGGCGATTGCAGTTGAGCAGGCGCCGGGCGAAAAAGCCGAGGGCGGCGCAAACGTGAAAAAAGGGCGCAAGCTCAGGACGCCGTTCCGCCGCAGGCGCGGCGACGCGGTTCAGGCCGAGCCATCGGCGGCGCCGGCCGAGGATGGCCAGCAGGCTGCAGGAGAAGGTCAGCAGGCCCCGTCCGCGCCTGTCAAGCCGGCGGGAAAATCGCGTTCGCCCGCCGCCAAGCGCGGCCGCAAACCGCGCAATCATGCCAATGCGGGCGTCGATGCGGCCGCGACGGAGCCCGATGCGGACCAGGCGCTGGCCTATCTGGAAAAGACCGCTCCCATTGCGCAGCGTCTCGGCAAATACCTGAACAGCGACGCGCTGATGCCGAAGCTGCACAAGGTGCTGGCGGATGCCGGCATCGGCTCGCGCCGCGACATGGAAGAGCTGATCGTGGCGGGCAGGGTGTCCGTCAATGGCGAGCCCGCGCATATCGGGCAGCGCGTGAAGGCAAGCGACCAGGTGCGCGTCAACGGCAAGCTGGTAGCTCGCCCCAATGCCAAGAAGCCGCCTCGCGTCATTCTGTATCACAAGCCTGCCGGCGAAATCGTCAGCCATGACGATCCCGAAGGCCGCGCCACGGTATTCGCTCGCCTGCCAAAGCTGAAGGTGGGCAAATGGCTGTCGGTGGGCAGGCTGGACCTGAACACCGAGGGCCTGCTCATCCTGACGACATCCGGGGATCTGTCCAACCGGCTGATGCATCCCCGCTACGGCGCCGAGCGCGAGTATGCAGTCCGGGTCCTGGGCGAGCTGGCGGCCGACCAGGCCAAGGCGCTGGTCAACGGCATCGAGCTGGAAGACGGCAAGGCGCAGTTCGGTGTTCTCGAGCCCATCGGTGGGGAAGGCAGCAACCGCTGGTATCGCGTCACCCTGAAGGAAGGGCGAAACCGGGAAGTCCGGCGCATGTTCGAGGCGGCCGGCGTTACCGTCAGCCGCCTGATACGCACGCGTTTCGGCGAGGTGGTTCTTCCGCGCAATCTGCGCCGCGGGCGCTGGGAAGAGCTGGACGCCGGCCTGGTGTCCGCGCTGATGGTGCAGTTGGGGCTGCTGCGCGAGGACAGTGATGACGGCGGCAAGCGCCAGCAGCAGCCCTTGTCGCACGACAGCGCCTTGCCTCCCGGTTTCGGCACGATGGAACTCAATGGCCTGAGCGGCGCGCGCATCAGCCGTCGCGGCAAGATCGCAGGCGCGCGCAAGCAGGTTTCGGTAGGGGTGCTTCCAGGGCTGCCTTCCGATCCCTATGGGACAGGCAAGAGCTTCAGCGGCGGGTTGCCCAATGGCCATCCCGAGGGGGGGGCGAAGCGCAAAAAAACAACCAAGGCCGGCGCCCCCGCCAAGCCGGCCGCCGACAAGGAACAGCAGCGCCGCCGGGGGCCGGGGGCCAGGGTAGGCAAGCCGTCGCAGGCCCAGCCTGTGGATGCGGGCAAGGGCGGCGGCAAGGCCAAAGGCAAGCAGGGGGCCGCTCGCAAGACGGCTGCCAAGCCGTCCCGCCGGTCCGACGACTGGCAGCCTCGCAGCGCTTCCGCGCACGAATCCCACCTGGGCTTTCTCGGCGGCAATCGTCGCGGCGGCCCCAGGTTCTGATGAATTCGGCTGTATTTTTCGGTAAGTCGATGCGGCAGCAGGAATTTTCTCTGGTTTCTGCTAAAATGTAGGGCTTTACAGCCGCATTGCCAGCGCATTTCCTCGTGGAGCGTGGCGTTTCGCAGGGTTGTTGCCGTGGTCCGGGGCGTTTTCCGGGGTACGGCCTCACCCGTGGTGCGGAGTCGGCACGATGCGGGCATGGCAACAGTGGGCTGGGAAGACAGCCCATTTTTTTTTGAATTTATGGCAGATATTTTTTCGTTGACACAGGAAGCCCTGGCGGGCACCGATATCGAGCTGGTCGATGTGGAGCGTGCTCCGCAGGGGCTGCTGCGCGTCACTATCGATCGCATCGGCGGTGTGCGCATCGAGGATTGCGAGCAGGTTTCGCGCCAGCTGTCGCGGGTTTTCGAAGTCGAAAACATCGATTACAAGCGCCTGGAAGTCGGTTCCCCGGGCACGGACCGCCCTTTGCGCAACGAGGCGGAGTTCCTGCGTTTCGTCGGCGAGCGTGTCGAGATCCGCTTGCGCGAGGCAATCGAGAGCCGCAAGGTATTTGCTGGTATTTTACGTTCGTCCGATGACGTCGTCGTTCCTGATTCCGACAACGGGCCGGTCTTCGGCCTGGAGCTGGAGGCAGCCAAGGGCGAAGAGCCTCAGGTGCTCAGCTTCACGTTGGCCGATATCGAACGCGCCAAATTGGATCCCATACTTGATTTCAAGGGTAAAAAGCGATGAGTCGCGAAATTCTGTTACTGGTTGATGCGCTGGCGCGTGAAAAGAACGTTGAACGTGAAGTCGTGTTCGGCGCGCTCGAGAATGCGCTCGCTTCGGCCATGAAAAAGCGCTTCAAGGAAGATGCGGATATTCGCGTATCGATCGACCGCGTCTCAGGCGAACACGAAGGATTCCGCCGCTGGCTGGTCGTGCCCGACGAGGCCGGCCTGCAAGAGCCGGATCAACAAGAGCTTTATTCCGATGCGCAGGAAATCGTTCCCGGCATCGAGGTGGGCGAGTACATCGAAGAGCCGCTCGAACCTGTAGAGTTCGGCCGCATCGGTGCGCAGGCGGCCAAGCAGGCCATCCTGCAGCGCATCCGCGACGCCGAGCGCGAGCAGGTGCTCAACGACTTCCTCGAGCGCGGCGAAACCATTATCTCCGGCACCATCAAGCGCCTGGACAAGGGCGACTTCATCGTCGAAACCGGCAAGATCGAAGCCCGCCTGCCGCGCAGCGAAATGATCCCCAAGGAAAACTTCCGCGTGGGCGACCGCATCCGCGCATGGGTCATGAAGGTCGATCACCAGGCGCGCGGCCAGCAGGTCATCCTGTCGCGCACGGCGCCGGAATTCATCCGCGAACTGTTCGAAAACGAGGTGCCTGAGATCGAACAGGGCCTGCTCGAAATCAAGGCGGCCGCGCGCGACCCCGGCATCCGTGCCAAGATCGCCGTGGTGGCCTACGACAAGCGCATCGATCCCATCGGCACTTGCGTCGGCATGCGCGGCTCGCGCGTCACCGCTGTGCGCAACGAGCTGGGAGGCGAGCAGGTCGACATCGTCCTGTGGGCCGAGGATCCGGCCGAATTCGTGATCGGCGCGCTGGCTCCGGCCCACGTCGAATCCATCCTGGTCGATGAAGACAAGCACGCCATGGACGTCGTCGTCGACGCCGAGAACCTGCCCAAGGCCATTGGCGCCCGCGGGCAGAACGTCCGCCTGGCTTCCGAGCTGACCGGCTGGCAGATCAACATCATGTCGCCCGAGGAAAGCCAGAGCCGCCAGGAAGAAGAGCGCGCAGAGCTGCGCCAGACCTTCATCACCAAGCTGGATGTCGACGAAGAAGTGGCCGACATCCTCATCGACGAAGGCTTCACGGGGCTGGAAGAAATCGCTTATGTTCCCATCCAGGAACTGTTCGAGATCGAAGCCTTCGACGAAGACACGATCAACGAGCTGCGCACGCGCGCCCGCAATGCGCTTCTGACCGAAGCCATCGCCCAGGAAGAGCGCGTGCAGACGGCGCGCGACCTGCTGGAAGTCGAAGGCATGACGCCCGCCCTGGTCGCCAAGCTGGCGGAAAACGATGTCGTCACGCTGGACGACCTGGCCGAGCTGGCCACGGACGAACTGGCCGAAATCACCGGCCTGGACGAAGAGCAGGCCAGCGACATGATTATGCGCGCACGCGCACATTGGTTCGAGGATGACGCTTCCTGAAGGAGGCGCAGTCCTTCCCGTAGTACTTATTGAATAGCTGCAGATAGCAAGAGAGAGTCGAATGCCGAGTAACACTGTCACCCAGTTCGCAGATGAACTGAAAATGCCCGCGGAGGTGCTGCTGGACCAGCTGCGCTCCGCAGGTGTCGAGCTCAAGTCTGTTAACGATGAGGTGACTGATGCGGACAAGGCCAGGTTGCTGGAGTCATTGCGCCGCGCGCATGGTACGAACGAAGGGCAGAAAATCACCCTGACGCGTCGCCAGACTTCCGAAATCCGGCAGGCCGATGGTTCGGGCCGTTCGCGCACGATCCAGGTCGAGCGCCGCAAGAAGCGCGTGTTCGTCAAGCGCGATCCGGCGGAATTGCTGGCCGAAGCCGCGCGCGTCGAAGCTGAGGAAGCCCTGGCTGGTCAGGATGCCGCGCCTGAAGTTGCACCGGCTCCGCAGGCCGCTCCAGTGACGGAAGCTCCCGCCGCTGTCACGGCGGCCGAGCCGGCAGCCCAGCCCGAGCCGGTTGCGCCCGAGGCGCAGCCGAAAGAGGTAGCTCCCGCCAAGGAAGAGGCGCCTGGGGTTTCCGCTGACGCAGCTCCCCAGAATACCGAAACGCCTGTCGCCGCCCAGCCGGAAAGCAAGGACGACGCCAAGGCACCCGCCGTCGAGCCCGAATCCGCCTCCGCGGCCGAGCCGGAGCCTGCGGCTGAGAGCGCGCCGGCGAAGCAGGCGTCCGAGTCCGCCAAGTCGGAAGAATCTGGCGCCGAAGCGGCAGCGGAGTCCGCGGCAGCAGCCCGCCGGGCCGAGGAGCCGCGTTCCCAGCCCGCCCGCGCGGCAAAGCCGGAGACGCAGGCTTCGGAAGGTTCTTCGGATGCCGACCGCGATCGCGCCCGCCGCGCGGCCGAGGCCGAAGCCGCGGCGCTGCGCGAAATGCTCAGTCGTCCGCGCAAGGTGCTCAAGGCCCCCGAGCCCGAGAATCCCGCCATGGCCGGCACGCTGCACAAGCCCGCCACTGCCAAGGGCGCGGCCAAGAAAGACGCCAAGGCGGGCGATGTCAAGAAAACCATCAAAACGTCGGAAGTCTCTTCTTCCTGGACGAACGACGGCGCGCGCAAGAAGCCGGCGGCCAAGGCCGACGCACCCAGCGGCCGCGATGGCTGGCGCGCTGGCGGCAAGGCAGGCAAGGGCGGCGCAGCGCGCGGCCGTGGCCGCAATGCGCAGCAGGAACGCCGCGAAGCGCCTGTTGCCGAGTTCATCGCACGCGAAGTTCACGTGCCCGAGACCATCTCGGTCGCCGACCTGGCGCACAAGATGTCCGTCAAGGCCGCCGAGGTCATCAAGCACCTGATGAAGCTGGGCCAGATGGTCACGATCAACCAGGTGCTCGACCAGGAAACCGCCATGATCGTGGTGGAAGAACTGGGCCACAAGGCGATCGCCGCCAAGCTGGACGATCCGGAAGCCTTCCTGGACAGCGCGGAAGACAGCCAGCAGGCCGAAGCCCTGCCACGCGCTCCCGTCGTTACCGTCATGGGCCACGTCGATCACGGCAAGACCTCGCTGCTGGATTACATCCGCCGAACCAAGGTTGCTTCCGGCGAAGCCGGCGGCATCACGCAGCATATCGGCGCCTATAACGTCAAGACAGACCGGGGCATGGTGACATTCCTCGATACCCCGGGCCACGAAGCCTTTACGGCCATGCGCGCGCGCGGTACCAAGGCTACCGACGTGGTGATCCTGGTGGTGGCCGCCGATGACGGCGTCATGCCGCAAACGCGCGAAGCCATTCACCATGCCCGCGCGGCCGGCGTGCCGATCGTCGTGGCGATCACCAAGGTCGACAAACCCGAGGGCAACCCCGATCGCGTCAAGCAGGAACTGGTGGCGGAAGAGGTCGTGCCCGAAGAATACGGCGGCGACGTGCCCTTCGTGCCTGTGTCCGCAAAGACCGGTTCCGGCATCGATGACCTGCTCGAAAACGTACTGCTGCAGGCCGAAATGCTGGAACTGAAGGCGCCTGTCGAAGCGCCCGCCAAGGGCCTGGTCATCGAATCCCGCCTGGACAAGGGCCGTGGTCCGGTCGCCACCATCCTGGTGCAGAGCGGCACGCTGAACCGCGGCGATGCCGTGCTGGTCGGCGCGTCGTTCGGCCGGGTTCGCGCCATGACGAACGAAACCGGCAAGGCCATCAACGCCGCGGGTCCTTCCATTCCGGTGGAAATCCAGGGCCTGTCCGAAGTGCCGGATGCCGGCGACGAGCTGATCGCCATGACCGACGAGCGCAAGGCGCGCGAAATCGCGCTGTTCCGCCAAGGCAAGTTCCGCGACGTCAAGCTGGCGCGCCAGCAGGCGGCCAAGCTGGAGTCCATGTTCGACGGCATCGGAGAAGGCGTCCAGACGCTGGCGCTCATCATCAAGACCGACGTGCAGGGCTCCCAGGAAGCGCTGGCGACATCGCTGCTCAAGCTGTCCACGGACGAAGTCCGCGTGCAGGTGGTGCATGCCGCAGTGGGCGGCGTTTCCGAAAGCGACGTCAACCTGGCGATCGCCTCGCGCGCCGTCATCATCGCCTTCAACGTGCGCGCCGACCAGAGCGCCAAGCGCCTGGCCGAGGCCAACGGCATCGACCTGCGCTACTACAACATCATCTACGACGCAGTGGATGACGTGCGCAACGCGCTGTCGGGCATGCTGATGCCGGAAAAACGCGAAGAGGTCATTGGCATGGTCGAGATCCGCGAAATCTATCACGTCTCGCGCATCGGCAACATTGCCGGCTGCATGGTCACCGACGGCGTGGTGCGCCGCGATTCGCAGATCCGCCTGCTGCGCAACAACGTGGTGCAATGGACGGGCTGGCTCGATTCGCTGCGCCGCTTCAAGGACGACGTCAAGGAAGTCAAGCAGGGCTTCGATTGCGGCCTCACCCTGAAGGGCTACAATGAAATCGAAGTCGGCGACCAGCTCGAAGTCTTCGAAGTCAAGGAAGTGGCACGCACGCTTTAATATGAGTCGACACAAAACACGTTCCAACGCCGGGCGTAACGCCCGGCTGGCAGACCAGATCCGCAAGGATCTGGCTGTCCTGATCCAGCGCGAGATCGATGTCTCCCGCGCCGGACTCATTACGCTTTCCGATGTGGACCTGTCGGTCGATTATGCCCATGCCAAGGTTTATTTCACCGTCATGGGCGCGGAGCCGGAAGCGGCCGCCGCCATCCTGAACGAAAAGGCCGGCTGGCTGCATTCCCTGCTTTTCAAGATGCTGCACATCCACACGGTTCCCACGCTGCGCTTCATCCACGACGACCAGCTCACGCGCGGCCTGGCGCTTTCGCAACTGATCGATCAGGTCAACCGTCCTTCCGCCGCGCCCGCGGCCTCCGACGATCCCGACGTCCCCGACGAACAGCCCTGAACGGCTGTCGTTTTTGTTTTTACCTGGAATTCTTGAACGATGGCTTCCCGACGAGGGCTGGAGCTCGATGGCGTGTTGTTGCTGGATAAACCCGAGGGTTTGTCCAGCAACCATGCACTGCAACGCGCCAAGCGGGCGCTGAACGCAAGAAAGGCGGGGCATACCGGCACGCTGGATCCGTTCGCCACTGGCCTGCTGGTCTGTTGCCTGGGACGCGCCACCAAGATATCCGGTAATCTGCTGGATGCCGACAAGGTCTATCGCGCGCGCCTGCGCTTCGGACAGGAAACCGATGCGGGCGACCTGACTGGCAAGGTAGTGTCCGAAGCTCCGGCGGATTTCTCCGGCGTGACCGCCGGGCAGCTGGAACAGGCGCTGGAGGCTTTCCGCGGAGAAATCCAGCAGGTGCCGCCCATGCATTCCGCACTCAAGCGCGATGGCAAGCCGCTGTACGAATATGCCCGGCAGGGCATAGAACTGGAGCGGCCGCCGCGCACGGTTACCATTCATGCGCTGACGCTGCTCGGCTGCGAAGGCATGCATGCCGACATCGAGGTGCATTGCAGCAAAGGCACTTATATACGTACTTTGGCTCAGGATATCGGACGGCTCCTGGGCTGTGGCGCACATCTCCAGGCGCTTCGGCGCTTGAAGGTCGGGCCGTTTCATCTGGATGACTCGGTTGCGCTGGATACTCTGCAGACCATGTCTGAACCCCAGTCCGTTCTGATTCCTCTCAATGCATTGCCCGAGGGCCTGCTGCCCCAGGGCCAACACAAGGACCAACATCTATGACACGCGCATTGCGCAACGTAGCAATCATTGCTCACGTCGACCATGGCAAGACCACGCTGGTGGATCAATTGCTGAGGCAGTCGGGCACTTTCCGTGACAACCAGGCCGTGGCGGAACGCGTCATGGATTCGGGCGACATCGAGAAAGAGCGCGGCATCACCATCCTGGCCAAGAACTGCGCCGTGGAGTACGAAGGCACGCACATCAACATCATCGACACCCCGGGACACGCCGACTTCGGCGGCGAGGTCGAGCGCGTGCTGTCGATGGTCGACGGCGTCCTGCTGCTGGTCGACGCAGTGGAGGGCCCGATGCCCCAGACGCGCTTCGTCACCCGCAAGGCGCTGGAGCAAGGGCTCAAGCCCATCGTGGTGGTCAACAAGGTCGATCGTCCGGGCGCTCGCCCTGATTATGCCGTGAACGCCACCTTCGACCTGTTCGACAAGCTGGGAGCCACGGAAGAGCAGCTGGACTTCCCTATCGTGTACGCATCGGGCCTGTCGGGCTATGCGGGCGATAACCCGGACGTCCGCGGCGGCGACATGCGTTATCTGTTCGAGTCCATCCTCAAGTATGTGCCGGTGCGCGACGATAACGCCGATGCCCCGCTGCAATTACAGGTGATCTCGCTGGATTACAGCAGCTACGTCGGCAAGATCGGCGTGGGCCGCGTCAACAGGGGCAGGATCCGCGCCGGGCAGGATGTCGTGGTCAAATTCGGCCCCGAGGGCGATCCCATCAAGGGCCGCATCAACCAGGTGCTGAAGTTCAAGGGCCTGGAGCGCGTGCTGGTCGATGAAGCCCAGGCTGGCGATATCGTGCTGATCAACGGTATCGAAGACATCGGTATCGGCTGCACCATCATGGACCCGGCTACGCAGGAAGCGCTGCCGCTGCTGCGCATTGATGAGCCGACCCTGGTCATGAACTTCATGGTCAACTCCTCGCCGCTGGCTGGCCGAGAAGGCAAGTTCGTTACCAGCCGCCAGCTGCGCGACCGCCTGGACCGCGAGCTGAAGGCCAACGTGGCGCTGCGCGTCAATGATACCGATGACGATACCGTATTCGAAGTCTGCGGTCGCGGCGAGCTGCACCTGACGATTCTGCTGGAAAACATGCGCCGTGAAGGCTACGAGCTGGCGGTTTCACGCCCTCGCGTGATGTTCAAGGACATCGACGGCGAGCGCCACGAGCCTTTCGAGCTGCTGACGGTCGACGTGGAAGACGGCCACCAGGGCAGCGTCATGGAAGAACTGGGCCGCCGCAAGGGCGAACTGCTGGACATGCAGCCGGACGGCCGTGGCCGCACCCGCCTGGAATACCGTATTCCGGCACGCGGCCTGATCGGCTTCCAGGGCGAGTTCATGACCCTGACGCGCGGCACCGGCCTGATGAGTCACATTTTCGACGCCTACGCGCCCATGCGCGAGGGCGGTGTCGGCGGCCGCCGCAACGGCGTGCTGATCAGCCAGGACGATGGCGCAGCCGTGGCCTACGCGCTGTGGAAGCTGCAGGATCGCGGCCGCATGTTCGTATCGCCCGGCGATGCGCTGTACGAAGGCATGATCATCGGCATCCATAGCCGCGACAACGATCTGGTGGTCAACCCTATCCGGGAAAAGAAGCTGACCAACGTGCGCGCGTCGGGCAAGGATGAGCACATCGACCTGGTGACGCCCATCCGCCTGACGCTGGAATACGCGGTCGAGTTCATCGAGGACGACGAGCTGGTCGAAGTCACGCCCCAGTCGATCCGCCTGCGCAAGCGCTACCTGCAGGAGCACGAGCGCCGCCGCATGTCGCGCGAGTCGGAGTAATTTCCGGCGGTGAGGGCCTTGCGCCGGATACGGCGCAGCCTTCGCCGGACGCGCTCCGTTTCAAGATAAGCGTCTGCGCATTGCGCTGAATTGAATCGACCCCTGAAGATGGGCTGCAATCCCGTCTTCAGGGGTTGATTCTTTTTTGCCGCCGGGCCGCCCCAAGGCAAAAAGCACCCCCTCGGGGGGCAGCAAGCCGAAGGCGCGGCGCGGGGGCCTTTTCTGCCGCCGGGCCGTTCCTAGGCAAAAAGCGCCCCAGGCTTATTCCGGCAATGCTGGGGCCGTATCGGAGCGTGCGGTGCACTCGACGCAGTACTTGTTGATATGCGCCATGACCTCGTCCACATCGTCGGTGACGATGAAAAGGTTGAGGTCATTGGGGGCAATCAGCCCCAGGGTGACCAACTGGCTCTTGATCCAGTCGATCAGGCCGGACCAGAACGACACGCCGACCAGTACAATGGGGGCGGACGGAACCTTGCGCGTCTGTACCAGCGTCAGCACCTCGAACAGCTCGTCCAGCGTGCCGAATCCGCCGGGCAGCGCGACATAGGCCGCGCTGTGCATGAAGAACGTGGCCTTGCGCGAATAGAAGTAGTTGAAATACAGGCTGTGCGTCTGGTAGTGGTTGTTGTGGGTTTCGCGCGGCAGTTCGATGTTCAGGCCGATGCTGTGGCCGCCGGCCTCGAAGGCGCCTTTGTTGGCGGCTTCCATGATGCCGGGGCCGCCGCCGGCGATTACGGTCAGGCCGGCCTTGGCCAGGCGCTGGCCGATGGCTTCGCTCAATTGATAGTAAGGAGAATCGGGGCGCAGGCGCGCACTTCCGAATACACTGACCCCCCAGCCGATTTCCTGCAGGGTTTCGGCTGCGGTCTGCAACTCTGACATAATTCCGGGAATCTGCTCGCTGGCGGGCAGCCGGACGGATTGAATACTCATATGAAGAAAACCTTGTTGCTTGTGGATGGTTCCAGTTATCTGTACAGGGCCTACCATGCCATGCCGGACCTGCGTAATGCCAAAGGAGAGCCCACCGGAGCGCTCTACGGCGTGATCTCCATGCTGCGCAAGCTGACCCAGGATTACAAGGCGGACTATGCCGCCTGCATTTTCGATGCCAAGGGCAAGACATTCCGCGACGATCTGTATTCCGAATACAAGGCGCAGCGGCCCTCCATGCCGGAAGACCTGGCAAGCCAGATCGAGCCGATTCATGCGGCGGTCAGGGCACTGGGCTGGCCGCTGCTGGCCGTCCCCGGCGTCGAGGCCGATGACATCATCGGCACCTTGGCAGTACAGGCGACGGCCGGGGGCGTACATACGATTATATCGACTGGCGACAAGGATCTGGCGCAACTCGTCAATGAGCATGTTGAATTGATCAACACCATGAGCGGGGAACGCCAGGATGTGGCCGGCGTCGTCGGCAAGTACGGCGTGCGTCCCGACCAGATCGTGGACTTCCTGATGCTGACCGGCGATACCGTGGACAATATCCCCGGCGTTGCCAAGGTGGGCCCTAAAACAGCGGCCAAGTGGCTGAACCAGTACGGTACGCTGGATGAGCTGGTGCGCAATGCCGACAGCATCAAGGGGGTGCTGGGCGAAAACCTGCGCGCCGCCATCCCCAATTTCGAGCTGACGCGCAAGCTGGTTACCGTCAAGCTGGATTGCGAGCTGCCCGAGATCGCAGGAGGCCTGGAATCCTTCGTGCCGCCGCAGCAGGACAAGGAGGCCCTGATCCGCCTGTACGAAGACTATGGTTTCCGTACATGGCTGCGCGATCTCACGGGGGATCCCCAGCGCATTCCCGAACAGGACGCCAGAGTCATGGTCAAGACAGCCTCCGCCGAAACGAATGAGGGTGCGCCGCCCGCAGCTGTCGAAGCCAATTACGAGGTCGTGCTGGACTGGGAGGCGTTCGATCAATGGATGGAGCGGCTGCGCACGGCGCCGCTGGTTGCCCTGGACACGGAAACGACGTCGCTCGACCCCATGGAGGCCAGGCTGGTCGGCATTTCGCTGTGCGTGAAGCCCGGCACTGCCTGCTATATTCCCCTGGCCCATCGCGGTCCGGACCAGGTCGTCCAGCTGCCGCTGGCCGAGGTGCTGGAGCGCATGAAGCCGTGGCTGGAAGACGCGGGCGCATCCAAGGTGCTGCACAACGCCAAGTATGACACCCACGTGCTGGCTAACGAAGGCATCGCCCTGGCCGGCATCGACGAAGACACCATGCTGCAGGCCTATGTGCTGGAATCCCATCGCCGCGTGAACATGCTGGAGCTGGGACAGCGCTGGCTGGGACGCACCGGCGTGGCCTATGAGGATATCTGCGGCAAGGGCGCCAAGCAGATCGGCTTCGACGAAGTGGCGGTGGAAACCGCTGCGCACTATGCCAGCGAAGACGCCGACTTCACGCTGCAGCTGCATGAAGTGCTGCGCCCCAGGATTGCGCAGGACGAAGGCCTGGAGCGCATCTACAAGCTGGAGGTACAGGCCTCCGCCGTGCTGACGACCATCGAGCGCAACGGCGTGCGCATCGATGCCAAAGTGCTGGGCAAGCAAAGCCACGAGATCGGTCAGCAACTGGTGGAATTGGAGCAGAAAGCCTACGAACTGGCCGGCCAGCCGTTCAATCTGAACTCTCCCAAGCAACTTGGGGAAATCCTGTTCCAGCGCATGGGTCTGCCGGTGGTGCGCAAGACCGCCAGCGGCGCGCCATCGACCGACGAAGACGTGCTGAGCAAGCTGGCCCGTGACTATCCCTTGCCGCAACTGCTGCTGGAGTACCGCGGCCTGGCGAAGCTGAAGTCCACCTACACCGACAAGCTGCCGCGCATGATCGACAGCCGTACAGGGCGCGTGCACACACGCTATTCGCAGGCTTCCGTCATTACCGGAAGGCTGGCGTCCTCCGATCCCAATCTGCAGAATATTCCTGTGCGCACACCCGAGGGCCGGCGCGTGCGCATGGCCTTCGTGCCGGACGAAGGCCGCAAGATTGTATCCGCCGACTACTCGCAGATAGAGCTGCGTGTCATGGCGCACGTATCGGGCGACGAGAACCTGCAGCGGGCCTTCGCCCAGGGCCTGGACATTCACCGCGCCACGGCCTCCGAAGTGTTCGGCGTGCCGCTGGAAGAGGTCACTGCGGAACAGCGCCGCTCCGCCAAAGCGATCAACTTCGGGCTGATCTACGGCATGGGCGAATTCGGCCTGGCATCGAACCTGGGCATCACGCGCGATGCGGCCAAGTCCTACATCGACCGCTACTTCACCCGCTATCCGGGCGTCGCCATGTACATGGAGCAGACCAAGCAGAAAGCCAGGGAGCAGGGCTATGTGGAAACCGTGTTCGGACGCAGGCTGTGGCTGCCGGACATCAAGGGCGCCAAGGGGCCCAGGCTGGCCGGAGCGGAACGCGCCGCCATCAACGCGCCCATGCAGGGCACATCGGCCGACCTGATCAAGATGGCCATGGTGGCGGTGCAGCGCTGGATCGATGCGGAAAAGCTGAAAACACTGATGGTCATGCAGGTGCACGACGAACTGGTGTTCGACGCGCCGCAGGGCGAAGTGGAGCTATTGTCCAGGGCGCTACCCGAGCTGATGAGCAATGTGGCGGAACTGGCTGTGCCGCTGGTGGCCGAGGTGGGGGTAGGGGATAACTGGGAGCAGGCGCACTGATCGCGCTCCCGCCCGCCGGGCCTACAGGCGGACGAACATGAACGCCGTCATCGCAAGCCCGATCAGGACGATGCCGGCGCGCAGCACAGAGCGAGGGATCAGCCTCGCCAGCCTGCCGCCCGCATAGCCGCCCAGCAATGCGGCAACCAGCATCGCGAAGGCGTATTGCCAGTCGATCAAAGCGCCCGCGACATAAATGACCACGGCGATCGTGGTCAGTATTCCCGACAGCAGGTTCTTCAGGGAGTTCATGGTGTTCAGGCTCTGGTAGCCGCTGATGCTGAACAGCGCCAGCAGCATGATGCCGATCCCGCCATTGAAGAAGCCGCCGTATATGCTGACGGCGGTGAGTCCCACTTGCGCTTTCAGGGTGTTTTCATGCGGAGCGGCAGCGTCCTGCGATTGCGCAATGCTGCGCAACACGATAGGCGCAAACCAGAAGATCAGCGTGGCGACCAGCAGCAGCCACGGCGCCATGCTGCGGAATACATCGGGGTCGATCCAGATCAGCAGCAGCGCGCCGACACCGCCGCCCAGCGTGGCGATCAGCACCATGCGCTTCAACGGCATGGGGTGCCGTTCGGCGTGCAGGTCGCCGCGCATGGCCCATGTGCCCGAGAAGTAGCCAGGCAGCAGCGCCAGCGTGCCTGTGGCATTGGCCAGGACCGGCGGCACGCCGACGGCAACCAGCGCAGGCAGCGTCAAAAAGCTTCCGCCGCCAGCGACGGCATTGAGGATGCCGGCGAAGAATGCGGCAAGAATGACCAGCAGAAAATCCATGTATTGTCCCGTGACGGGGGAGAGAGTGGGTTATACCGGCGTGCCTGTCTTGCCAAGCCTGCGGGTTGGAGACAGCCATGATAGGTCGATTGACGGCGCTTGGCCAGTGGCCAGCTCCGCAATCAGGCTGCCGGTCAGGCCGCCCAGGCTCAGGCCGAGATGGCCGTGTCCATAGGCCAGCAATACATTCGGCATGGCGGGAGACCGCCCGATGATGGGCCTGCTGTCGGGAGTGGAAGGACGAGGGCCGACCCAGCGTGTTTCGGGCGTTGCGTCCACGCCGCTCACCCATCGCTCCAGGCCCTGGAACACGAAGGCTGCGCGATCATGATAGGGCGCCGCGTCGGGATGTGTGAATTCCGCTACGCTTGCCATGCGCAGGCCGTCCTGCATCGGTGTCAGTGCGACTTTGTTCTCGACCAGCAGCACGGGCGTGCGCAGGGTGGACGCGTTCTTGGGAAGGCGGACGTGATAGCCGCGCTCCGACACTACGGGCACGCCGACCCCCAGTTCTCTCGCGAACCGGGCGGACCACGCGCCCGCGGCTAGAACGACCTGGCTGGAGGGCAGGAAGGCTTCCGTGGTCTGCACACCGTCGTTGCGTATGGCCGTTACCTGCTGGTGCAGCAGCCTGCCGCCATTGGCTGTGACGCGGTCGGCCAAGGCCTGGCACAACTGGCGTGTGTCCGTCACGTGTCCCATGGCGGGGATATGGACGGCGCCGGCAATGTGCTCTGTCAGCGCGGGTTCCATTTCCCTGGCTTCTTCGACGCCAAGGACGCGGCACTCCACGCCCAGTTGCTGGCGCTTGAGATAGGCGCCATGCGAGTTCTGCATTGCCTGCCTGGAGCCGAAGACATGCAGGGCGCCGGTCTGGCGAACCAGGTGCGTGGCGCCGATATCCCGCAGCACCGGATTCCAGTGTTCCCAGGCGCGTGACAACAACTGGCTCATGACATGCGTGCCGCGCGCCGCCGCGTCGGCATTGCCCAGCCTGAGGAATTTCAGGAACCAGGGCAGGTGTTGCAGGACGTACGCCGGATTGGCGATGAGCGGGCCGCGCCTGTCCCGCAGCATCCGCCAGGACTGCCCGGCGATGCCTGGAACGGATTGGGGGAAGATCGAGGCGATCGCCATGTGCGCGGCGTTGCCGAAGCTGGCGCCCGCGCAAGGACCCTCGCGATCCACGATAGTGACGGCAAAACCCTGCTGCTGCAGTTTATAGGCGCAGGTGAGGCCGACGATGCCCGCTCCGACGATGGTAACGGAAGGCTGTGTCATGACAGGGCCGCCTCGGCGGGAAGGGGATGCTTCAGATGCGACAGATCTTCGGCGGTCAAGGCGTCCCAGAGGATAGAGGCGGCGACTTGCGTCGCGCTGCGCAATTGCGCTTCTTTTGCCAGACGACTGGTGTCGGCGCGCGTCAGCAGGTACTTCAGGTCGCTGTCCGGTTCGTTGAACCCGGCGATCAGGCGCATGGCGGGAATGCCCTGGGCGGCGAAGTTGGCGTGGTCGCTGTTGGACATCAGCGGCACATGGTGCCCAAGCTGGACGTCGACGCGCTTTGCCGCCGCTTGCGCGAGCTGGCCCAGTACGGGAAAGCCCGAGCTCAGCACCGTCAGGTTGTCGGAACCCGACAGCGAGTCCAGGTTCAGGTTCATGGACATCCGCGCTTTGCTCTCCGGCGCCAGCGCCTGCAGCCACTCGTGCGATCCGCGCAGCGCCCATTCCTCGGCGCTGAACAGGCAGACTGTCAGGCTGCGGCGCATGTGCGCCATGATCGGTGCATAGGCGCGCGCCAGCGCCAGCGCCGCCGCGACGCCGGTGGCATTGTCCAGCGCGCTTTCCGCCAGCGAATGTCCATCCAGGTGCGCGGACAGGACGATGGTTTCATCCGTCTGGCCGGGGAGCTCGATGCGCAGGGTGTGGGTTTGCGCATCGGGAATGTCCTCGCCATGCAGCTCGATGGACAGTGGTTCTCCGCTTTCCAGCAGGCGGCGGGCCGATTCCAGGGAAATCCCCACCGAGGGGATGCCGGGGGCGCCGGCGCGTCCGGAAGATCCGGAAACGGGACCGATGCCAGGCTCCTTCTGCACGATCAGGAAAGCGGCTGCGCCGGCCTCCTGGATCGCCGCCAGCTTGCGGCGCCGGTGAATGGTTTCAGAAGAGAAAGGGTATTCGTGCTCGACCAGCACGGCTTTGCCGCGCAGCTGCGCGCCTGCCGCGTGAATCTGTTCCAGAGTGCCGCGTCCCAGGTCCACGACATCCAGCACCAGTCCTTCCTTGGGCGTGAATGCCGCTCCCAGCAGGGGAGCGGCGTCAAGAAGCTCTCCGCTGTCAGCCAGACGCAGCGCGATATGGTTGCATCGCCATCCCTTGTAGCGGGTAGGATCGCAATGCACGGTGTGCCGCCCGTCGGATAGGGCGGCCTCGCAAAGGGCAAGCGCCGCAGCCTCGCTGTCGGATCCCGCCAGCCGCCCTCCGGTCCGGCAGATGGAGAGGAAGTCCTGCCAGAGCTTTGCGTCATTGTTCAGTGCCGCCCGCACCTGTTCGAAGGTTGCCTGCGCCATTGTGGCTGTACCGGCTGCGTCTTGCTTCATGGCTTGCTCAGTTGCTCAGGTGTGTTTGCAGGAATGCACGGGTGCGTTCATTCGCCAGCCGGGCGGATTCTTCATGGTAGAGGCTGCGCTGGTCGCAATTGAAGCCGTGCCCGGTGGGGTAGATGAAGGATTCGGCGTCGGGCGCGGATGAGATGATCTGCAGGATTTTTTCCTTGGAAATCAAATGATCTTCCTCGCCCCAGTGCAGCATCATCGGAATTTTCGGCTTGCGGTCCATGAGCGTGGCGATGGCATTGCCGTAATAGGAAACGGCGCAGCGGAACGTCGTCGTTTGCGCTGCAGTCGCCCACGCGGCGGCGCCTCCCCAGCAATAGCCGACGATGCCGACATTGCCCGCTTCGCTGACGCGGCGGCCTGCTGCCTCGACGTCGTCGATTGCAGTGTCCCAGGCGACGTGTTTCATCAATGCCTGTCCCTTGCGCACATCGTCCTCGGTATAGCCCAGGTCGAGATTGCGTTCGACGCGATCGAAGACCGCCGGGGCGATGGCCAGATAGCCCAGCGCGGCATAACGTTCCGTGACGTCCCGGATATGGCTGTTGACGCCAAAGATTTCAGGCAGGATCACCAGGCCTCCAACTGGCGTTCCGCTGGGGCGGGCCAGATAGGCATCCAGCACAAACCCGTCCCGGGATTCCAGCTTGATCCAAGTGTTCATCGCAATGACTCCTATGAATGAAAAAAACAGTGCTTCATGTTTCCGGGTTTCCGGAATGGGATCCGGCGGCGGTCGAGCGCCTGCCGGGCCGCATCAATCCATCTGGATGTCCGCCTCTTTGACGACACGTTCCCATTGATCCAGCTCTTGCCGGATCATGGCGGCGAATGCATCGCCTTCGTTCAGGGTGGGATTGATGCCCAGCGCGTCGAAGCGTTGCTTGAGTTCGGGTTCTGCCATGGCCGTGCGAACGGCTTCGGCGAGCTGCTTTACGGTGGCCTGGTCCAGGCCCGCCGGTGCGATCAGGCCCCACCAATTGATGGCTTTGACTCCCTGGATGTCGAAGGAATCGAAGGTGGGAATGTCGGGGTATTTGTCGACCTTCTTGTCATCGGCTACGGCGAGTGCGTTCAACTGCTTGTTCTCGACCAGAGGCATGCCGGTAGCAGTGCTGGTGAAGATGGCATCCACCTGTCCGCCGAGCGTTTCATTCAATGCGGGACCCGAGCCGCGATAGGGAACGCTGACGATGTTCAGTCCCGAGCGCAGGCGCAGCAGTTCGGCGGCCAGGTGTCCCAGCGAGCCGGGGCCGGCGTTGGAGATGTGCAGTTCCTCCTTTCGGCCCTTTTCCAGGAACGAAGGCAGATCGGAGTGGCTTGTCGATGCGGTGAACAGCACCAGCGGCGCGGAGCCGATCTGGATGATGGGGGTGAAATCCTTTTCCACGTCGTAGCCGGGGGACTGCTTGCGCACCACGGAGTTGAGGGCCAGGGCAACATCGGCAAGCATGATGGTATTGCCATCGGGCGCGGAGCGGGCAAGCTGCATGGCGGCGATGGCCGTGTTGGCGCCACCGCGATTGGTGACGACGACGTTTCTGCCCGTCGCCTTGGACAGATGGGGCGCCAAGGCCCGGACGATGATGTCGGAAGCGCCGCCCGGGGGATAGGGAACGATGAATTCCAGCGGGGCGGAACTGGCATGCGCCGCTGTCAGCATCATTCCTGAAAGGCATGCGGAGATACCGCATTTTTTCAGCCATTGCATTGTGTTCTTGACCATTTTTACGTCTCCAGAATAGATTTCATGGCGAAATCTTAGGGGGGAGGCAATTCACGGTCAAAGGAATAAATGGCAACCGTCATTCCTGAAAGGAATGGTTGACGATGCGGGCGAGTGCATTGCCGCCCTACATCAGTTCGACCGCGCCCGGTCCAGATACAGTGTCAATTCGTCCCGGCTTGTGTCCGCCTGCTCTTTCAGCCACACCAGGAAGCGGTCGCGCACATGGGTATTGCTTGTGCTTTTGGGCAGCACGACATGGTAGGTGAACCTGGAAGAAACCTGCTCCATGAAGGGGCGTGCCAGCTCCCCGCTCTGGAGTTCGCTCTGCACCATGAACAAAGGACAGATGCCGAAGCCGAGACCGGCCTTGATTGCGGGTATCAATACCGAAAAGCCCTCGAACACCATGTTGGCCTGCATGGGAATATGCTGGCCTGGCGCCATGGCCTGCGCCCATTCGTGCCAGTCATAGCCGCGTTGCGCGCGGTGCAGCAGCGGCAGTCCCTGCAGATCCTGGATGGATCGTATGCGATGTTGCCGCAGCAGCGCGGGGCTGGCGACCAGCGCCATTTCACGTCCCAGAAGATAGTGGGAGCGTGCATTGGCCCAGCGCCCGGCGCCCAGGCGGATCGCAATATCGAACCGCTCGCTCGTGGAAGCAAGGTCCGGCAGGCGCGGTCGGACAGACAAGGGGCAGGACGGGTACAAGCGATGAAAGTCCGGAAGCCGCGCAATCAGCCAGTGCGTGGCGAAGGCCGGAGAAGCGGATATTTCGAGCGGAGCCGATGCCATGGCTTCCTGTCCGGCAACCTCTCTGGCGAGGCCGTGGCCGGATTCCAGGAGGGCCAGGGCTTCGTTGGCGTGCGTCAGGTAGACATTGCCGGCGGCGCTCAGGGAGAGCTTCTTCCCGGTGCGGATGAACAGCGCTATGTCCAGCGCCTCTTCCAGGCTCTGTATGCGCTTGCTGATCGCGCTTTGCGACACGCACAGGGTTTCCGCGGCGCGGGTAAAGCTGCCTGAGCGCGCAACCTCGATGAAGGCTTTCAGTTCTGCGACGGAGTGAAGCATGGCGATGTCGATCCGGGGTGGGGCGTAGATGTATTTCAGGAGCGTGGGCGGGGGAGCCGGATTTCATTTTACGGCGATCGTTCGTTTCTGGACTGCGAGGATCGGACCCGGGCCAGAGTCGAATGGAAAATCCGTGGATAACAAAAAGGTATGCTGGCCTCCAAAAAAATGATTATGAGCATGATTCTCGCCGTGGAAGAATGAAAAAAAGAACTGTTCCATTTCATTTTTCTGCCATGTTCCTGGCAGGCGTGGAGGTAGAGACTCATGTGGATTCGTGGATTTGTGGCCGCGGCAGGCGCGCTTTTGTTTGCTTTGAATGCTTCGGCAGCGGCGCAGCCCGCCAATGGCGTGCCGTTGCGCATCATCGTTCCGTATGCGGCCGGCGGCCTGGCGGATATCACGGCAAGGCTGATGTCCGAACACCTGACGCCAAGACTGGGGCAGACGGTGATCGTCGAGAATCGTCCAGGCGCCAACGGCTCGATCGGCACAGCGGTTGTCGCCGGCGCCAAGCCGGATGGCAATACCCTGGGGCTGGTCGTCAGCTCACATGCATTCGGGAAAGCGCTGATGCCGGATCTGCCGTTCGACCCCATCAAGGACTTCGAGCCCGTGACTCAGGCGACGCGAACGGCCACGGTGCTGGTTGCTACGCCAGGATTGCCGGCGGATGATATCGAGACACTGATCGCCTACGTGAAGCAAAGGCCCGGCGAATTGGCGTTTGCGTCTCCGGGCAATGGCAGCAATATGCATATTTTCGCCGAACAGCTTGTCGAAATGACTGGGCTGGACATGCTGCATATTCCGTACAAGGGCAGCGCCGCAGCCCACCTTGATTTGATCGCTGGACGCACCCAGATCGTGTTCGATACGTTCGGCGCCGTAGAACAGCATTTGGCGGCAGGAAGGCTCAAACTGCTGGCCGCAGGGGGAGATACGCGTCTTCCGAAGTATCCGGAAGTACGCACGCTTGCGGAGCAGGGGCTTCCGGGTATCCACGCCGAGTCCTGGGGAGCATTCATTGCGCCGGCCGGTACGCCCAAGGAGCGCATTGATCAGCTGCACCGCGAGCTGACGGCCGTATTGCAATCTCCGGAAATCCGGCGGCGGCTGGAGGATGCCGGCGCTACTGTCGTCGCGGGCTCGCCGCAGGAGCTGGCGGAGTTGATGGCGAAAGAAGAGAAGAAGTACGGCGAATTGATCCGCCGGCTGAATATCCAATTGAATTGATGACAGGTGTTCCCGCGTTCCGGATATGACGGCGGTAACCCTATGCATGAAATCGGGAGTGTCATGAAAGCAGTTTCGTATTACCGCCCCTATGGCTGGAAAGCAAAGATCGGGCTGATCGTTCCCTCGACCAACACCGTGATGGAACCCGAGTTCTGGAAGCTGGCCCCTCCCGGCGTTGCTGTTTTCACCGCTCGCGCAACGCTGCTGGGCGCGGCGACGACGGAGTCCTATTTCCGGATGGCGGAATCTGTGAACGACGCGGCGCAGCAACTGGCGACAGCGGAAGTCGATACCGTCATTTACGGTTGCACGTCCGGATCCTTCGTCTGCCCCTTGCCGGAGCTGCTGGATAATATGCGGCAGCGCGCCGGCGTGCCGGCCCTTGCCTCGGCCGGCGCGGTGATTGCGGCCCTGCGCGCGCTGCAGGTCGATAAAGTGTCGCTAGTGACGCCTTACCTGGACTTTGTGAATGAGCGCGAAATCGCATTCCTGAAGGAACATGGCGTGCAAACGCTGCGGCTGAAAAGCTTCTCGATGGGAGAAACGCAGGAAGAGCGCAGGGCCATCGGCAAGGTGCCTCCCCAGGCGATTTACCGGCTGGCGCGCGAGGCCGATCATCCGGATGCGCAGGCGATCTTCATCTCCTGCACGAACCTGCCGTCCCTGGACGTCGTCGATCTACTGGAAAAAGAGCTGGGCAAGCCCGTCATTACCAGCAACCAGGCCAGTCTATGGGCATGCCTGCGGCGTCTGGGCCTCAGGGATGCGATACCCGATCATGGCAGGCTGCTGTCCGACTGCCTGGACCCCGTCGGCGATATCTGACCACGCGCTATTATTAACGCCGACAGGAGCGGAAACAGGCGAGTGAACAGTGAGCAGACCCTTGAACCCCAGGCAGCTGGAAGCCTTTCGCGCCGTCATGCTGACGGGCAGCATGACGGGGGCGGGACTGATGATCTCCATCTCGCAACCTGCGGTATCGCGCCTGATCCGCGACCTGGAGGACGATTTGTCGCTGCGCCTGTTCCAGAGGCAAGGCAATCACTTGGTCGCCACGGACGAGGCAAGGCAGCTTTATCGCGAGGTCGAGCGGCATTTCGCGGGTACGGAGCGTATTCGTGATGCGGCGCGCACCATCAAGGAGTCTTCCTCGGGACGCATGCACATTGGCGTCATGCCTACGTTCTCGGTGTATTGCGTGCCGGAGGCGGTCAGCCGATTCATGCGCCGGTTTCCGGATGCTGTCGTGTCGGTGACTTCCGACAGTTCGGTCAATCTGGTGCAGATGCTGCTGCACGGGCAGGTGGATGTCGCCTTTGCCACGCCGCCGCATGACCTGACAGGGTTCGATCACGAGCCATTCCCGGATGTACACGCCGTATGCGTCATGCCCGATGGGCATCCCCTCGGCAACAAGGCCGTCGTTTCCATTGAGGATCTGCATGGCGTCGATTTCATCGAGCTGGGCCCCAACAGCAGCCAGCGCATCCAGCTCAGCAATGCCATGGATGCAGCAGGGGTGAACCCCAGAAAGCGCGTGCAGACACTGCACTCGTCCTCGGCGATGAGCTACGTCTCCAGGGGATTAGGGGTGACCGTTATTGACGCCATTGCCGCGCTGGGCTCGCCGAATCATTCGGTCCAGGTGCGCCCGTTCAAGCCCGATATCGTCATGCGGGTTTCCGCACTGTACAGGCAAGGCATACCGCGTCCCCGGTTTTCGGATGTTTTCGCCGATATGCTGAAGGAAGTGGTTGCGGGGCAGTTGGGCGGGGTTCAGATGGGTTAGGGGACGTGGGTGGAGGTTTTTGCGCATGCAGCAGCCCACAGAAGATATGATGTAGAGATCGTGGACTATCACTGAAAGGAGTGGATCATGGTGCGCAAAATCGCCCCGGTGACTCCCGGGGAATTGCTTCAGGAAGAGTTTTTGTTGCCGATGGGCATCACCCAATATCGCTTGGCCAAAGAGATCGGCGTATCTCCCCGGCGTATCAATGAAATCGTCAAGGGTATGCGCGCTATTACGGCCGACACTGATCTGCGTCTCTCGCGGTTTTTCGGGCTGTCGGATGGCTACTGGCTGCGGGCTCAGGTAGCGCATGATACTGAAGTGGCCAAGGAAAAGATGCGGGATGTTTTGGCGGGCATCAGGCGCTGGGATGTTTTGGATGCCAGCGCGCGGTGAGCCGTTCAGGAAAATGATTGAGTCGCCGTATTTTATTGTGCTATTCAATGACAAACAGCCCCGAGGAAATATCCAAGGGGCTGTTGGATCTAGGCGTTTGCTGCTTGAGCTAACGCTGCCGTCACATTGCTGCGAATTAACGCAGCAGCGACAGGACAGTCTGCGGAACCTGGTTGGCTTGCGCCAGAACCGAAGTGCCGGCCTGCTGCAGGATCTGAGCGCGCGTCATGTTGGAGACTTCGACGGCGTAGTCGGCGTCTTCGATGCGCGAGCGGGCTGCGGACAGGTTGGTGACCGTGTTGTTCAGGTTGGCGATTGTGGACTGGAAGCGGTTTTGTACAGCACCTAGCTCAGAGCGCAGAGTATCAACTTGAGACAGTGCATCATCCAGAGCAGCAAGAGGGTTGGATGTTGCTGTCAGACCTAAAGCTACATCAGCATCGTATGCTGCGGCCGCAGCGGCTGCGGCGGTTGCGTCGGTAAAGTTAACTGTGACCTCGCCTGTAGTGGCATCTGGGCCTGCCGCAAGTTTATAAAGCGTACCATCAGTGCCTTTGACTGCGTAATTTGCATAGAGACCAGTTGTTTCGTCATAGGTACCATAGCCATGTACAGTCGAGTCCGCTGTAATTGGAGCGCCTCCAACACTGGTAAGGGTCAGACTCACGTCTGCGCTGATCGCGGTACTACCATCAGCTGCCACGGCTGTTACATTTTTAATGGCGCCTGACAGGCCACTAACGCGGAAGCCTTCGAGATCCAGTGTAGTACGGTTGATCTGTTTCAGATTGACATCGATGGTTTCGTTATCGTTAGCACCAACTTGCACAGTTAAAGTCGTGTTGTTACCAAGGACCTTCACCCCGTTGAACTGCGTTTGTTCGGATACTCGTGTAATTTCATTCAAGCGCTGATCAATTTCTGCCTGGATGGAGTCCAAGTCAGTGGCAGAGTTGGAACCATTAGCCGCCTGAACGGTAAGTTCACGCACGCGCTGCAGGTTGTTGTTGATTTCGTTCAGCGCGCCTTCCGTCGTCTGCGCGATGGAAATGCCGTCGTTGGCGTTGCGGGCGGCTTGCTGCAAGCCCTTGATGTTGGCCGTGAAGCGGTTGGCGATGGCCTGGCCGGCGGCATCGTCCTTGGCGCTGTTGATGCGCAGGCCGGAGGACAGGCGCTCGATGGCGGTACCCAGGGCATTCTGCGACTTGCTCAGGTTGTTCTGCGAAACCAGAGCCAGGTAGTTGGTATTGATAACAGACATGAGAGACTCCTGTGAGGGAATTGGCGGCGGGGAGCCGCCGGTTATGCCAGGAAAGCCAGCTTCGGCTTGACCTGGTGCCCCTTGGTACTGCTTGACCGCGTGGCCCCCGGTATTTCCTGTACATCAGGGTTTACGGGGGGCGCCAGTTGAACTTTAGGGGCTGTCACATAAAAGTTTTCAGATGATTGTTATGGGTACTGCCATATCGCTCGACCTGAGTTCAGGCAGGTTTACGGCAGAAGGATCATCTTCTTTAGCCTCTTCGAACCCAGTGGACAATATGGCCCCGTTCCGGGGCTTGCGGCACGCCTGTTGCTTTATCCTGGCTCAGGCAATGATCGATAGGTGCTCCCCTTCAGTTGGCTGCCTTTTGGATTTTCCACCAGTGCTTGCAGCACCTCTCATCAGCCTCCGTAAAGCCAACTCGCGGGAGGTGAGAAATTATGTCAACCAAACGTAAACTACTTGTGCCTGCGGCGAAAGAGGATGCCGACATCAATCGCGGCATTGCGGCTGATCCCGATACCTATGAGCTGGGCAAAGACGAGTTTCAGCGATTGAAACGCGTGGGACGACCGCGCCTTGCATCGCCCAAAGTGGCAGTGACGATTCGCTACGACTGTGAATCGCCCCGGGAATCGCGGAGGCTGTTTGGTTAAAGTACAGCGTTCATCGGCACGGCGGCGGGGTGAGTACGGTGATAGAGTTCCTCCGC
>NZ_SMBX01000008.1 GCF_004342005.1 Paracandidimonas soli | reverse complement strand
AGGCGGAGGAACTCTATCACCGTACTCACCCCGCCGCCGTGCCGATGAACGCTGTACTTTAACCAAACAGCCTCCGCGATTCCCGGGGCGATTCATTCCGTGTTCCGCCACCAGAATTCCAAAGCCCTTGATTTCATAAGAGATCGAGGGCTTTTTTGCATTCCGCTCTACTCCATTGATGAACTCCACTCCCAAAGTTGGGGCTCTAGACTCTACCCCATTAAAGGGGGACGGGGCATCCATCAAACTAGGTTAGTTACACCATCCCAACCGCACTGCGCCAAGACACGCAGTCGGTAATTCCCAAAATTTCTAAATCCATACGCCCGTCGCGAGATCATTTCCAACTTGGTGTAGAAGCCTTGTTCATGCCGTTGAAGGTGCCTTTGAGGATTCCGATTAGATTTTGACATCAAATTAACGCATAAAGTTAATCAAGATTCAAAATCTAATCATCCTTTTGGAAGAACGGGAAGCGAGCTAGAAACTTACCTGTTTTTCACGCAGTGGCCTCTATGATTGAATTTCGTGCTATTTTTAACCTATGAGCGGAAATTCAAAGCACAATCTAATCAAACGTGTGCAGTCCGATATCCCGAGGGGTGCACCGTTTGACCTTCACACCTTGGGGGAGCTTGGCGTGTCCCCCAAGATGGCGGCTGACTATGTCAAGAATGGATGGCTCGTGCGCCTGGCTCAAGGCGTCTATGCCTTTCCCAATGACGACTTCAGCGTCTATGGCGCATTGCTGTTTCTTCAGCGACACGTTTCAGGTCTGCACGTCGCAGGTAAAAGCGCCCTCGCTCTGCAAGGCATCAGACACAACCTGGGTCGCGACACGCTAGTGCTATGGGGCGACACCCGCTATATTTTGCCCGAATGGTTCACCTCACGATTCCCGGCCCGATACGTCTACGCCCGGCTCTTCAACTGGCCAGACAGCGACCTGCCAGGCAAGACTCTGACAACCCCACCCGGCCTGCCAGATGATCTCTGTGTAGCGGTTGCTGAACGTGCCGTGCTGGAAATGCTGTACGACGCAGGGACCCGACAAAGCCTGGAGGAAGCCAGGCATCTCTTCGACGGCCTGCGCTCATCACGCAAGGACCTGCTCGGCCAGCTGCTGACGTGCTGTACCAGCATCAAAGCCGTTCGCCTTTTTCTTACCTGGGCCCGGGAAACAGGGGTGGTCGATGCCGATGACTTGTTGGCGCGCTATCCAATACAGACGGGTAGCGACAAACGGTGGATGAGCCGGCTTCCAGACGGTACTTTACTGAGCCTGAATCCTCATGGATAAAACCTACGCGGATACGGTCCGTTTGCTGCTGGCCGTTACCCCGGCTGTTTTCAATAACGACATCTTTGCCATGAAGGGAGGTACGGCAATCAATCTGTTCGTGCAGGACATGCCCCGCCTGTCCGTTGATATCGACGTAGCCTACCGCCCCTGGCAAAAAAAACGCGACCAAGCGCTGCAGGCCATCACCGACGAACTAGCCACTATCTCTCAACGCCTTGAACCGCTTGGTGTCCAAACTCGCCTGACCCGCAGTAAAGATTTGGCCGATACCAAACTGATCGCCGAGAACGCCTACTCGAACAGCTTATCGAGTTCGGCCATGTGCGGCTTAAGCGCTGGAATATCTTTATCGACCGCCTGCCGAGCCTGCTGGTTGCCGCTGTGGGTCTTTTCCATACGGCTAAGAATCAATTGCTTTTGTTCGGCGCTTAGCTTGGCATCTTTAAGGATGTTGGCAATGCCTTGCTGATACATGGCGTCGACCTGGTCGGGCGGTACGGGGCTGGATGCAAATTGGTAAGCCTGCATGGTGCGGTCGCCGACATCGGCCCACTGCTCGGGGCTGCTGAAGCCGTGCCGGGCTGCCAGTTGAGCCAGGTCGGCGTACTCCTGGCCCTTGCCGCCCATTAGTTCAAGGCTGGAGCCCAATGGTCGCCTGGGGTCGATATTGCGCTGCGCAGAATCCTGATATTTTTCTCCAAGCGCCGTAAGCTCGGGCATGCTGGCGATGAAGCGACCAACCTGTTCCGATGTAAGGGGCTCGGCGTAAGCATGTGACAGCCCCAGGCAAAACAGCATGGTTAAGGCGGCGGCTAAACGTTGAAGTAGTGTCATGGGGGGTTCCGGCAAAAGAATTCAGATCAAGCGGCTTGCGTGCTGGCTGCCGCACAGCCCTGACATCGTAATAAGCCTCCACGCTCTGCGCACCGTCTGTTTAGACGGGAAAGTGCCTCGTCGGAGTAGCATTGCCCACAGAATGACGCCCGATGCCGACTTGGACCCCGTCTCGACCGAATTTTTCCATATAGGCCGGTGGCGCGGCCTTCGCGCGCCCGACTTTGGCGTGTCCGCGCCCGTCCAGCTTCTGGCGCGGCGCCGAGGCGACACGCATGTACGCCCAGGCGAACCCCATACAAACAGACGGCGACACAAGGCGGCCCCATGGCTAGCATCCACTTCATTGCAGCTTGCTGGCCGACAGCAGGCGGCGGTTCCCGGCCGGCTTTACTCGGGCATGGCCAAATCCAACCAAGCTTTTTCATGGAGCATGCCAGTGTTGAAGATCCTAGGTCCTGTCGCCCTGATCGCGATGCTTACGGCCGGCACAGGCGCGGCCAGTCCAGGCGCGCATGCCACTGAGCGCGCCATTATCGTGTTCGACGGTTCGGGCTCCATGTGGGGCCAGATCGACGGCAAACCCAAGCTCGAGATTGCGCGCCAGGCCTTGCGCGACATGCTTGAAACCGTACCCGACACCATGGAGCTGGGCCTGATGGCCTACGGCCACCGCGAAAAAGGCAACTGCAGCGACATCGAAACCCTGGTTGCACCGGCGGCAAATACCAAGGGGGCCATCGTGCAGGCAGTGCAAAGCATGCGCTTCCTGGGCAAGACCCCTTTGTCGGCAGCCGTGCAGCAAGCCGCCGCCGAACTACGCCACACCGAAGACAAGGCAACCGTCATCCTGATTACCGACGGCGAAGAAACCTGCAATGCCGACCCCTGTGCCCTGGGTACCGAGCTGAAGCAAAGCGGGGTGGACTTCACCGCGCACGTGGTGGGCCTTGGCCTGACCAAGCAACAAGGCGAACAGGTTGCCTGCCTGGCCCACAACACGGGCGGCCAGTACTTTGCCGCCGACGACGCTGCCCGGCTAAGCCATGCTCTGAACGCCGCGATGCAGGCCACTCGTGCGGCACCGCCCGAGCCTGAACCGGAACCCGCCCTGCCCGCAGCCACTCTCGATGCTCCAGAAGTTGCAGGCGCCGGCGTCTTTATTGAGATCGGCTGGACTGGCCCCGACGCGCCTGGCGACTACGTCACCATCATCGACCCCCAGGAAAGCGACATCCAGAGCGGCGCCTATGAGCGCACCGAACGAGGAAGCCCGATCAAGCTGCAGACACCCGGCACGCCGGGGAATTACGAGGTGCGCTACGTTATGGCCGGGCGCAGTGCCGTGCTGGCGCGGCAAGCCATAAAACTGGTGCCTGTGGAAGCCACGGTTTCAGGCCCCGAAAGCGTGGGCGCAGGCGGCTGGGTAACAGTGCAATGGACAGGCCCAGACAGCCCGGGCGACTACATTACCGTGGTCGAGGCGGGCGCGCCCGACGCAAAATACAACGACTACGCCCGCACCAGCAGCGGCAACCCGGTAAGGGTAGTGGCCCCGGATAGCGAGGGCCGGTACGAAATCCGCTACGTGCTGGATAAATCCACACGTGTGCTTGCCTCGCAGCCGCTAATCCTCGCCCCTGTATCGGCAAGCCTGGAGCTGGTTGGCAACGCCGTTCCCGGCGGCACGGCCACGGTGGCATGGACAGGCCCGAACAATCGCGGCGATTACATCACCATCGTACCCAAGGGCGCACCCGCCGAGAAGTACCTTGACTACGCACGCACGGAACCCGGCACGCCGGTAACCATCAGGATGCCGCAAGAACCCGGCGAGTACGAACTGCGCTACGTGATGGACAGTTCCAAACGCGTGCTGGCAAACCTGCCAATGGTGCTGCCCCACATCGCAGCCGAGGCCGACGCACAAGACGCCGAAGCAGCCGCTGCCGCCACTGGCGAACCCTTGACAAGCGGGTCGGTTGGGGTACCCTAACCCCGACACGAAAGGGGGGGCACATGCGACACACCATAACGCAACGATGGCGATGGTTGGCATCGAGCTTGCTTTGGGGCGTCGCCGCAGCCGGCGCGCCCCAGGCCTTTGCTTTTTCCGAGCCCGGCTCCGGTAACGGGCTGGCACAGCCCACCACTGAAGTTCTGCTTGTTATCGATGGCGCTATTCAGCACAACAACGCGCCAGGCGAAGCACGGCTTGACCTGAACATAATACGTAGTCTGCCCGCCCACAGCCTGCACACCACCACAGCTGTTACCGACGGCGTAAGACGCTTCGACGGCATTCTGGTGCGCGACCTGCTGCAACTGGTGGGCGCCCAGGGAACACTGATCGAAGCCCGGGCGCTCAATAACTACAACGTCGACATACCGGTTGCCGACTTCAACGATTACGACGTTCTGCTCGCAACCCACATGGACGGCGAAAGGCTGCTGCCGTCGGGCAAAGGCCCTTTCTGGATCGTCTATCCCCGCGACGACTGGCGTCAATTGCAAGATATCCGCTACGACTATCGATGGGTGTGGCAGCTGCATCGCATTACCGTCAAATAACACGATAACGGCATGAGTCTGACACGCTCCAACGTGCTGGGATACCTTCTACCCATATTGGCGATCATGGTGCTGGCCATCCTGCTTACCGTCTCTTTGTTCCGGCTTGCCGACATCCAGCGCGCCATGCGAAACAACGTCAATGCCAACATGGTGTGGGTCATCTACCAGACCCACGTCGAAAGCCTGATGCTGGCCAACGCGGTACAGCATCGATTGGTCGACCCCGGCTCTGACAGCGACCTGCTTCACCGCTACCAGATGCTGCTTAGCCGGATCAGCGTGCTTAACGACGGCCCGCAAAAGCGGGCCCTGCAGGCGATGGGCATCGCCGAAACACTTACCATCCAAGCCGACGCCGTGGTAAAGCTTGCCGAACTTTTCGAGAACGGCACTATCGACGCTGCAGGCTACGCACAGATTCGCCAGGCACTGAGCATCTTCAGCGCCACGCTGCAAAGCGCATCCGGCAAGGCCATGATGGCCCAATGGGAAGAAGCCGGAGAACGCATAGACACCTACCGCAACGCCGTGCTTACCGTTTTCTTCCTGATGATAGGAATCTGGATTTGCGGCGCAGTGCTGTCTGTGCAATTGCTGCTGGCCCTGAAAAAGACCCGCGACAACGAACGCATTCGCCAGCGCGGTATCGAGCTGCAGAAACAGTTGGAGAACGAGCGCAAGATCAGCGACCTGTACCGCAGCTTTGGTTCAATGGTGTCGCATCAGTTTCGTACTCCGCTGGCCATTATTGACGCCACCATGCAAAGACTGATACGCGCCGGCGACCGCATGGCCATGGAAGAGATCCGGCACCGGGCCACAAAAGCCCGACAAGCCACCCAGCGACTTAACCAGCTAATTGAAAACATACTTCAGGCAGACCGCTTCATGGAGCAGCTGGATGTCGCAATGCGGCCGTGTCGCCTTGCCGACATAGCGCGCCAGGCCGTGGCCGAGCAACAGGCGATTGCGCCACGGCGAGCCATCCACGTCGTCGACGAAACCGGAGGTGAATCCACCGTGCTTTGCGACTCCATGCTAACCAGCCAGATCATCGGCAACCTGCTTTCAAACGCCATCAAATACTCGGAAGAAGACACGGCGGTATCGATACGCACCTATCGCCAGAACGGCCAGATTTACTGCCAGGTAAGCGACCAGGGCCGAGGCATATCCGCGCACGACCTTACCCATGTTTTCAAGCGCTATTTTCGAGCCAAGGCCACCACCGACATTGTCGGGACAGGCATCGGGCTGCATATAGCCATGGAGCTGGCCGTCTTGCAAAACGGCACCATACTGGCGTGTTCGGAACCCGGCGTCGGCTCAAGCTTTACTTTGCAACTGCCCTGCCATCGGCATCTCAGAATTTGCCCTGACGACGCCACGCAAGCAGCGGCGCCCGTCAAGCTGGGGGCCGCATGACGAACATAAACGTTCCGTGCGCCCAGGCAAGCATATTGTGGGTCGAAGACGATGAAGACATGCGCGACATACTGGCCGACGAGCTTACTGACGCCGGCTATGCGGTGGTCAAGGCCGCACATGGCCGACAGGCGCTGGCACAGCTGCACTGCTTCCAGCCCGACCTGATCCTTTGCGACATTGCCATGCCCATAATGGACGGCTACGAGCTGCTGCGGTCGGTACGGGAAACCATGCCCCACCTGGCGGACGTTCCCTTCGTATTCCTTAGCGCCCAGGACGGCTCGGGCCAGATTACCCAGGGCAAGCACGCGGGCGCCGACGATTACCTGGTCAAGCCCGTCAATTTCGACTTAATGCTGGCGACCATTTCTGCCCGCCTGCGTCAGGTGCAGCGCATGAAGAACCGCACACCTTCCTCGAAAGCCGCCACCGAAACCGGCGCATCCATGCTTTCCGTGCCTGCTGACGGTGTCGCATTTGAGCGTCTTTCGCGCATGTTCAACCTGATCACGGCCGGCATCGTGCTGCTGGATAGCGAACGCCGCACACAGTTTGCCAATATCGCCGCCCAGCGCATGCTGCTGGATTGCGCCGACTCGCCGCCCCCCGGGGGCCCCGATACCGCAGGCTTGCCGGGTTCGTTGGCTTCGTCGGCCCAGGTACGAGCCGCCATCGACGCCGCCACCGAAGGCGACGAGTACACCGAATTTCTTTCACTGCCTCGTCGTAACGCCCAACGCGACCTGCTGGTAACCATTTGCTCGCTGGATTGCCGAGGCATGGACGAGGCTCCCGCCGTGGCGTTGTTCATTTCAGCTGGTGAGCGCGACAAGGCCGCCCCGCTCAAGGCTCTGGAATCGCTGTTCAAGCTCACGCCCACCGAAGGGCGCGTAGCCTGGGCCTTTGCCCAGGGCCTTCGACCCGAGCAAATAGCCGAAACCTTTGACATCTCCCTGACTACGGTGGCTTTTCACAAGCGCAACATCTTTCAAAAGACTCATACCAACCGGCAGGCCGACCTGATCGCACTGCTGCTGACCCTGCCGGCCAGCCTGGACACCGATTAAACGGATGCTCCCCGTTCGTTCGTACGGTTTCTTTTGGTAAAGGCTTGGATACGATGACCGACGAACCCCAATCAGCGCCAACCGGCGCACAAACACGAGGCCGCTATGTGGAGCTTCAATATCGGGCGATCAATATCGCTAATGATGCAAACCCTGCCGTTCATCGCCTTGCGCTGCGCCGTGTATTTCGGCATTGCGCTGGCTTATGTGCTGATGACAGGCATCGGCGCCGGCGTGGGCTGGGGCATCGGCGGCCTGGGAGACGAGTCGTTTCAGGCCGGCGCCGCCTTCTGGGGCGGGGCTGCAGGCTTTGGCCTGACTGCGGGCATTCTGTATTTTTTACGCGAATACATTCTGTACATGGTCAAGGCAGGCCATATCGCCGTCATGGTCAAGCTGCTGCAGGGCCAAACCATTCCCCAAGGCAGATCCCAGATCCAGCTCGCCACGGCCGAAGTTAAAAACCGCTTTGGCCAAGCCAATGTATTGTTCCTTATCGACCAGACCGTCAAGGGCGTCATCAACGCCGTCACCGGCCTTGTGCAGGGCCTGGCCGGCCTTCTTCCCATCGCCGGCGTGCAGCAATTCATGCGTCTTGTACGCGCATTTCTTCGTTTGGCCGTGGGCCTGGTAGATGAAGTCATTCTTGCCTACGCCATTCACACACAAAGCCTGAACCCCTGGGCTTCGGCCCGCACGGCATTGGTACTGTATGGCCAGAACGCAACGGGCATGCTGCGCAATGCGGCCTGGCTCGCGTTAATTACCTATGGCTTGTCGGTAGTCATTTTTATATTGCTAGTGGCGCCGGCCACCGCCCTGGCGTGGTTCATGCCGGGCGCCGGAACCGCAGCCGGCATCGTATTTGCGCTGATCCTGGCATGGGCGCTCAAGGCAGCCATACTCGAGCCCTTCGCCGTTGCGTGCCTGCTGCAAGCCTACTTCCAGGCCATCGACGGCCAAAGCCCCGACCCGGAATGGGAAGCCCGGCTTGAAACCGCCTCGGGCAAGTTCGCGCAGCTAAAAGAAAAAGCCGCAAGCTGGGTTCGACAGCCTTCGGCTGACGCGGGCCCGGCCAATGGCGCCGCACAAACGCAAGGCAACCAGTCATGAAGACATTACATTGGCTTGGCGCCTTCACCCTGCTATCGGCATGCTCACAGGTAGCCGGCAACCCCCTGCAGCAGGCCATGGCGCAGCTTGACGCCATGGGAAACGAATTCGTTCAAGCGGCCAACCACACCCAGCTCGACGCCGATAATCTGGCCGACAGCAGATACTACACGGCAGCCACTTTTCCCAATGCCACCGCGGCGCATTCGGCCATCGGCCTTCCAGACGCCGGGCTCGACGCACTTACCCGTGCTGTGCTGTTGGTGCACGCTTACGAAGCGCCTCTGCCCCATGTCCGGTATCGCATCGAGTACAGCATGAACGTGTCGCCCGACGTACCCGAGGCGCAGCAAGACCATGTCGAGGTTCGGCGCTACAACCTTGGCCCGGCCCGTCGTGCCGACCTGCAGGCATCGACACCGGCAAACCACTTGGCCGACCCGCAAGAGTTCGGAGTGGGGCCGCATGTCAGCTGGCGCTTTGTCATGGCTCCCGTCATGGGGTTTCAGGCTGCGCTGACGCACGCAGGCCGCGTCGAAATACCTGACGCCCAGGCACAGGCCGACGATTGCCTTGGCGTATCGTGCCTGGTCCTGGCCGACCCCACCGGTCCCGAAAGGGGCTGGCAAGCCGTTCCGCCACCCCAGCTTGGGCCCGCCCTGTACGCAGCACGCAGCAACTGGGGCGTGGCGCAACCGGCACGCGTCATGGAAGAGCTCTGGAGCAGCATCGCCGGCCAGGGCATGGACCCTTTGCCCTACCAACCGGGCCAGCCCGCCTTCCAGTTTGTAATTTCTTCCAACACCGATGGCCAACAAGCTGCTGTCATGGGCCTGGCCAGGCAATCGGTGGTTCTTGATTCAAGCGTGTCCGAAATCTGGACGCAACGCTTCGAGGCGGAACAAACACCGCCCAATTTTTCAACGCTGCTTGTGCCTCGGCGTTAACAACTTCGAGCCACCTTTTACCGGCACAAACCGCCTTTGCCTACACAACATGAATATTCCTGGTGAACTCATGAAAAAACTATTAGCCGCCTGTACCGCTGTCCTGCTGTCGGCCACAGGCGCAGCGGGGGCACAAGAGCTTCCTCAATACGAATCCACCGGCACCATAGAGCTTGCCATCGACGGCAAGCAAGCTAAGTATCATTCCACCTCCAACACCGTGCCCGGACAACCCGGCAGGCTGGTGCATACCGCCAACTGGCGCACCTTCCCTCCCATGATGCTGGGCGGCATCAACATGGCGCCCAAGGGCATTATGCTGTCAATCACTGCGCGGCCCACGGTCGAACCCGACCCGTCGGCACCGCAATTGAAGATAACCTTTTCGCTCGACGAAAAAGACTACAGCTTGCTGGATGCCACGCCCTTCGAGGTAATCTACACCATCAAAGAAGGCCGCCAGGCCGGCGACTACCAGCACGCTTCCGGCACGCTTGAAATTGAATCAGCCACGCTCGAAGGCGATGTGCTTCACGTTGTAGGCAAGGCCAAGGGCGCTCTTGCTCCCGCCAAAAACAAAAACGGCTCCGGCCCGACACTTAACTATGAAGCCAACTTCAACGTCCGTGCGCCCAAGCATTGATTCGGCCCGCGCTGCGGCAACCCGCCTGGTTTCCATCAGCGCTGGCTTGATCCGCCCGGCCTTAGTCGGTGCTGCAGCCCTGCTGCTTTCCGCCTGCGCCAGCATGTCCGAAAAAGAATGCCTAAGCGCCAACTGGCTTGACCAAGGCTACCGCGACGGACGCGCCGGCCACACGGCAAGCCTGCTTGAAGACCACCGCGAAGCCTGCGCCAAAGTGGGCGTAACCCCCAATGCCCAGCAATACCATGCAGGCAGAAACCAGGGGCTGCTTGAATACTGCACGCCGGCCAATGCCGTCTACGAAGGCCGCCAGGGAAGAAGTTATCGCAACGTCTGCCCCATGCACCTGGAACGCCAATTTCTGGCCAACCATCAGCGCGGCTACCGGGCCTACGAAGCGCAACAGAACGTCGACAGGCTTTATCGCGACCTACAGCGCGCCGAGCGCGACCTTAATAAAGAAAAAGACAAAAACAAACGCCACGAGCTGCGCCAGAAAATTCGACACCTGGATAACCGTCTGTCGCGTGCGCGGAACGATCTGCACTATCTTGAGCAGCAACTGTATCGTTATTCACCTTAGTATTGGGCAGCTTCCATGAACCCAACCCGACGCTTACTGATGGCCCACGCCTTGCTCATGGTGGGGTTGCTGCTTGCTACGGCAAAGCCTGTTCACGCCAAATGGCCCACTATCAATTGGGTCATCACCGAAAAGCCTGAAAAGGGGGGTACGGCTCCCACAGGCACGCGCGCGACCATTGCAGAAGAACACCGCCTCACGCTGCAAAGCGCCAGCTCCTGGTTCCAGTCCATGTCTTTCCCGGCACCGTATCAGATCAACGAGCGCGGGAAATTCTCATTCAAAGATAACGAGCGCTA
Source organism: Paracandidimonas soli (assembly GCF_004342005.1). Classification (GTDB taxonomy): domain Bacteria; phylum Pseudomonadota; class Gammaproteobacteria; order Burkholderiales; family Burkholderiaceae_B; genus Paracandidimonas; species Paracandidimonas soli. Next base: position 157,690 of record NZ_SMBX01000008.1, on the reverse strand, counting down.
TCTGGCGTACCTGCGCCCCGACTCTTCCAACCCGGTATCCGCTCATTCCTCGGCCGGCAAGATGAGGCTTTCTAGTCACGAAAGTTTGCTCGATCCCCAGACACCCAACGAACACATTTATCAGGCGGCTGCCGTGCACGAGCTGTTTCACGGTGTTCAACGGGCCTATCCTTCCTATCGCTCATGGGCCGACGGGGCCAACATGAAAAAACTACACGACTGCGACCCTGGCGAACGAGCTAACAACTGGCTTACCGAAGGCACGGCCTCGGCAGTACAAATTCAATACCTGGAACGACAGAACCGGCAGCACCTTAACCATCCATTTCATGGCCCCTCGCATATCCGCTGGGCGCGCACATTCGACCAGCCACTGCATTGGCCGCGGCTGTCGGAGGAACAGAGCGTCGTCTTGCCTGCAGGCGTGGCGCCTTACGCCTGGCAATGCTCATATGGCACCTGGTACTTCTGGTATGCCGTAGGCAACATGCTCGGCAGCCCCAACCCTCTGGACACCCGCCGCACCAGCTATCTTCATCATGTTTTCTCGCAAGAAGGCTCCTGGACAGATTCCGGGCTGGCGATGGTGGATCTTGGCCTGAAGTACGCGGCGGCCAAGATGGACGCACTGCGCCCCTACCATGGCGGGCTGTATGCCTTGTATCCACAATTTGTGGCGCAATACCTGGATGACGACAAGTTCTTCGAGCACGTCGAAAACGTGGCCCTGGAGACGCCCGCCGTTTATGAATTCCACAGCGATGACCTGAGCCACATCGAACCTGTTGCAACGCGCGCGTGGCGCATACGCGTGCAGACCCCGCCGGTGATTGCTTCGGACGCACACTACACCGTGCGCTTCTCGCTGGATTCTTCCGACCCTGCCATGAAGGACGCCTTGCACCTGATCGTGGATCATAGGCTTGTGAGCCGTCCCGAAGACTCCGCCACGCCCTACAGCCAATTGCGCCGCATCCATCCCCACCTGCTTGATGCCGACGGGGGCATCGAGTACTTGGTGCGAGTCGCCAATGTGGCACGTAATGCGGTTGACACCGCGCCGGCGGAATTTAGCCTGAAGGTGGAAGTGGAAGGGTTTTACGGCGAAGACACCTCTTCAGGCTCACTGCCCGGAGCCATACCGCCCGGCTTTGCCATTACCGGCCCCGACCCGAAATGGAGCTGCTTCGGCGATGACGACGCCCGCGCCACGTACGCTTTCATGACACCCGAGGGCGTCGCCAGCCAACTGGAACGCATGCTGCCGCAAGGCCTTAAAAATATCGAAGACGACCTTGACCGAGCCGAAATGCAGGCCCAGAAGTACAGCCAGGCCGAGTTGGAACGCATACAAAGGCACCGCCGGCGTTTCGAAAACAGCTTCGACGCCAGCGTGGAGGCATCGGATGTTGAACGCAAGGTGGCGCGTGCCGCCGCTGAAGTGCGCCTGGAAACAGATTCCCAGATTATGGTGAAGCTTAACGGGCGCAATGCCGCCGGCACATGCGATGTGCTGCTTGTGCTTACCGTGCCGGGCGAGCCGGCTCCACAGCGGGTTCCGCCTGATAACTACTCCGTCAACATCACCCCCAAAAGCCAGGTAGACGCCATGACTACCGCCGCCGATTTCGCCAGCCGGCTTGATTTTTCCGCCATGCAAACCATGAGCGTGGACGAATTGCAACGCATATCTGAACAGTTCCAGAGCGCAATGCAAGATTACGACAACACCGAGCCCGATTGGCTGCGTTGCACGACCAATATGCAAGACTGCGAAGACGGCGAGTTTCACCTGGGCGAAGCATCGTACCAACATCTTTTTGGTACGTTTTCATTCCAGGTATACAAAGGCGACCTGGAGCTGGTTCCCGGCACCGCCGAGCATCCCCGCGAATATGCCGAGGTTTCCGGGCACATCAACATTACCTCTACCCAGGAAGACGTCGACAACCATCTGCTCGACTTCCTGAGCCGCCCTAGCGGCCTGGGCGATATGCTACAGATCCCAAGCCTGGAAGCCTTCATGCAGGGCGGATCAATGTTCGGCAAATAGATGGTGGCAGACGACGTGCAGGTCATCCCGATAGGCGTGCCCATTTGTAACGACCCAGTGAAAACCTGCTCTAGTGATAATTAAGGAAATCACATGAGTTTGAAGATGGACGAAGACATCAAACGCTGGACGGCCAAGCGGCGCAAGGTGTACTACAAGCTCACGAAGGCGGCTGGGTATGAAGAAGAACACGGTACAGCGCATCTTCCAGCTCAAGGGCCTGGCAGCGCTCTGGAACATGCCTTGATCGCCCGCTTCGGCACGCTTGGCCGCGTTTCCGAGCCATTCTTGCTGAGGTCGGACCATGGCCTCGTTTTTACGAGTCACAGTTACACAGCGCTGGTTCGTAGTTACGGTCTACGCCTTAAATAGAGGAGGCTTGCTGGCTTGCGACTTGGGCCTTCGCCGGGAGCGGTCGATTTTCGCCATGCCAGGGAGCCTCTGCACAGTCGCCGAATGCAAGAATATGCGGATCGCTTGACCGCAATTGTGCATCTACGACAATCTGGTGGCGTGCGTTCGTGCGCAGACCCAACTCTGAGAGGATCTCCGGTGCTTCGATGCCTGCGGCCCATACACAAAATTCGGCGGGATAAGGACGGCCTTCAGCATCGGTGAGGTAGTCTGCCCGGACATCCGCCACGCGCACTGAAGTCTTCACTGTGATGCCTCTCTCGTGTAGCAGTTTCTGCGCCTTGATCGACTGCTTTTCCGGCAGCGCAGAAAGAATGCGGTCGTCCCCTTCGATCAGGGTAATCTGCACATCGCGTCCTGGCTGCAGCTCGTCGATGCCGTAATAAACCAGGCTCGCGAGTGCTTCGACGAGTTCGGCCGCCAACTCAACGCCAGTCGCCCCACCCCCGACGATGGCAATATGAAGTACATCGTCGGCCTGCGACGGAATGTTTGCTTCTCCTACCCCCGCGGTCAGCTGATCTCTGCCATCCCGACCTCGCGTACCGGCGCCTGCTGCAACTCTTGTGGCGGCTCTTCTGCCGTTGAGCGTTGCCAGTTGGCGTAACAGCGACTTGAGAATTTCAAACCCGCATGAACAAAGGCGTAGTAGCTGCCAATGAGGTTCCGCCCAAGGCCACCATCTTGCTGTTCCAGCACGGTTCAAAACCTCCCAAATCTCAAAAAAATCAATGTCTTAGGCGCAAATCGCTGCCCAGGACGTCTCACTGCGCGTCGCTACATCCGGAGTTTGCCGGCCCCCCAGGTGGTACCCCACAATAGATTCGTGAAAAACGAACTCTGGGGGGCCAGTTGTGGGCTTACTCAATGAAACTCAGATCAGAGCGGCCAAGCCGGCCCTGAAGGAATACATGCTCAACGACGGGGACAATCTGTACCTGCGCGTTCGAGACACTGGCAAGGTTTGGATCTATCGCTACACCAAAGACGGCAAACGCATCAAACTTGGGCTGGGGCCATACCCAGAAGTCACACTCGCTCAGGCACGAGCCAAGGCATATGAGGCCAACAGTCAAAGGGCGAACGGCTCTGACCCCAAGGAAACCCGTGACAGGTCATCGCTATCATCGAGGCTGGAACAGAGAACAGACACGGCGGGTTTAGCCATCCCGCAGGTTAAACTGCCCATGGCAAGCCCGGAAAGCGAATCGGGAAACACCACTGAAGGACTGATGTCATGCATATATGGGTTGACGCCGACGCCTGCCCCGCCGTGATCAAGGACATCCTGTATCGGGCTGCGCAGCGATGGCAGCGGCCCTTGACACTGGTAGCCAATCAGATGCTGCGCACGCCGCCATCACCTCTGATCCGCGCAGTTCAGGTGCCGCGCGGTTTCGATGTGGCAGACGACCATATCGTCCAGCACGTGTCTGCCGGCGACCTGGTCATTACCGGAGACATTCCCCTGGCTGCCCAAGTGCTCGACAAGAGCGCACTGGTGCTCAGCCCCCGGGGCGAACGCTATACCGCCGATACGATACGCGAGCGCTTGTCGCTGCGGGACATGATGGAAGAACTGCGCAGCGCCGGCATCGATACGGGCGGCCCCTCCGCTTTCAGCCAGGCCGACCGGCGTGCGTTTGCCAATGCCCTGGATCGACTGATGCTTGGCGCAAGCAGGCCGCTGAATTGACCTCCTGTCCCGATCGCAAACAGCTCAGCGCGTTGCGACATATAATGAATACGGCTTGTTCCCCTTATGAGGGCTACTCTCACCGCAGTTCCAACAGCACGATGGACAACAGGGTAAATAGCATGACTCTATTGAATGGGCAGGTACACGATGTATTGAAACAGGTTCGCCTTCGCCAGGTGCCTTGGCACAAGAAGCAAAACATCTTTCGCAAACTGCATGCCAGGGGATTGGTGTTGTGCGTACCTCAAGTCACCATCTCGGCGCCCGATCGGACAGCCGTCGACATAGCGCTATTGACTGAATCAGGCCAGGCGGAACTGGAACGATTGGCACACTGCCAACGCGGCCAGGCGTGGCTGACCGACACGGAAGAACCTCCACCCGTTTCCCGCATGAGCGCCTGATGGGCACTGGCCGCCAACAACAGAAAGGCCCTTGCGCCACCAGCATGATTATCTGAAGGTAGCCGCGCCGGATCAGGTGCGCGCAATACGTTGAGACAGTGAAGGCAGAACCCTTTGAAACATCGGGTTCTGCTTTTTTTTCATCATGGCGTCAATCATGCAATGGCGGTCCTGCAGCGTACGCGATCTGCACTGATTTCTCTTCCACGTCTGAGCTTCTCAGCACTCTATATTTGTTATGTTATAACATACTATAATCAGCAAAAATCGATATCGGCCACAAGCAATGAACACAGACACTCATTCAACTGATCCGCGACTGCCCGTCACCGTTCTCTCCGGCTTTCTCGGCGCGGGCAAAACCACGCTGCTCAATCACATCCTCAACAATCGAGAAGGACAGCGCGTGGCGGTCATCGTCAACGACATGTCCGAAGTCAACATCGATGCCGCCCTGGTTCGCGAGGGAGGCGCCGAACTTTCCCGTACCGACGAAAAGCTGGTGGAAATGAGCAACGGCTGTATCTGCTGTACGCTGCGCGAAGACCTGCTGGTCGAAGTGAGCCGCCTGGCCCGAAGACCCGGAAGCCATTCGCCTGATTCGCTCCAGATGGGACGAGCATGTCGGCGACGCGCGCCAGGAACTCGTGCTGATCGGCATGGACATGGACGAGAACGCGCTGCATGCGCGCTTCAATGCCTGCCTGCTCACCGATGAAGAAATGGCTCTGGGTCCGGTCGCCTGGCAGCGGTGGCCGGCGCCTTTCGCGGAATGGCCCGAACGCCTACCCTCATCCTAGACCGCTTTCACAACTTTCCAGTATCGATGCAATCGCCGCCACTGCCGCCGCTGTCCCGTTTTCTTGCGACATCGCATGCCCCAGCTTCGATGCCCTGGATTTCGCCGCTGCGGACCTGGCGAACCGGACGGCCTGCCTGGCGACATCGGAGCTCAGCTGCTTTGTCGAGACCGGCGCGGCGGCCACGCCCAGACGCTCCAGTTGCCGCCCCCAGAAAAACTGATCGCCGGCAAACGGCAAGACGACGGAAGGAACCCCGGCACGGCACGCCGAATGCGCCGTTCCGCTTCCGCCATGATGGATGACCAGCGACATGCGCGGAAAGAGCCAATCATGCGGCGTGTTTCCGATCACGTGAAAATTATCCGGCAACGATGTTTCCGGCAAGCCCGACCATCCGGGATGAAAGACCACCCTCTCCCCCTCCAGGACATCGATCAGGACTCGCGCCAAGGCTTCCCGGTCGAACCCGACCATGCCGCCGAACCCCAGGTAGATCGGAGGTTCGCCAGCATCCAGAAAAGCCTGCAATTCAGGGGCCGGCTCCCATGAATCGGCGGGCCCCAGCCACTGCCCGCACAGCTTTGCATTCTCCGGCCAATCGCGAGGCTCCGGCAGCAATGCGGGAGAAACGCCGTACAGCATCGGATGCCCGGCCCACAGACTGTGTCGCGGTCCCTGGTCCAATACCCGTTTCCTGGCCTGGTTGGTCGCCTTCCGGAACGACAGCCACAACATCCAGTTGACCAGATGATGGCTCGCCTTGTTGAAAATTGAAGGACACGCTCCAGGAGGAATGAAAGGCGACGCGAACGCGCGCGTTGGAGAAATCGGAATCATGCCTGCGCCGACAATGGGGATCCCGCGATACTCGGCCACCGACAAACCGATAAACGCCGTCAGGCCGGCAACGATGATTCCATCGCAGCCGTCGGAGGCCTGCACGGCCTGCCTCATCCAGCTTTCCGCCTGGGCATTGGCAATGCGCGACAGGCCGGCTACGGTGGCGTTGACTCCCCTGCCTTCGGCAACCAGGGATCCCAGGTCTTCCTTGATATTCCCGCTCAATGCCGCATGCGGCACGCCAAGGCTGCGCGCGCTTCCAAGCGTGCCCTCATTCGCAAGCAGCGATACCTCATGCCCGGCGTCCATCAGCGCCCGGCATAGCGCCGCAATGGGACGCGTGTCGCCTTCGGTGCCATAGGTCAGCGCCACAAGCTTCATCGTGCATATTCCTTCTATCGAAATCTGGAAAGCGGCCGCGCAGGAAGCATATCTACCGCTGTCGAGAAGAAAAAATCCGGCGAGCGCCAAAATTGTACTGTGCGCGAAACCGTATTCGCCTTCCCGGAAAAGCCAGGTCACTTTTTTTACGTGCGGCATGATCGACGCATGGCATGATGACGCGGGCCTTACGGGAACAAGAAAAACATATGAAACGACTCATTCGATATGCCGCTGCCGTCGCCCTTTCCATCTTTTCGCTGCACGCTCTGGCTGCCGGCACCTTGCCGCCTCCCGTCAATGGCATCACCTTCGAGGAATGAGCCGCGGGCAATGCGCGCCTGGCCAACGAACAGCCGCTGGCAGGCATACTCAAAACGCTGGAAGTGAGCGAGGCCATACTGGAGGAGGCGGAACCCGGCCGGCAATACGACAGCCCGGTTCACGTGGACGACGCCATCCTTCAATCGGCCCAGTACATTGTCATGCACATGCCGGAATTACGCTCCCTGACTCCGGAAGAGATTCCGGGCCCTCCCCCGGCTTTCGCCTGCCTGCCGTGGAAAGCCATGCTGCCGTAAGGCCATGGCAGCAGGCTGAGCGTGACGGCGCCCGGCGGCCTGCAGCCAGCCTGCGGCTGCGCACCCTCAATCGTCGAGTTCGAGCCGCATGCCGATCCGCAGGACAACCTGCCAGTGCGCGACTTTGCCGTCTTTGATGTGGCCTCGCGTTTCAACCACCTCGAACCAGTCGATATTGCGCAGCGTCTGGGAAGCACGGACGATAGCCTGCTCGATGGCGTCGTCGGAAGACTTGGTGGACGAGCCCACCAGTTCGATCTTTTTGTAGACGTGATTGTCGGTCATCGCTGCTCTCCTTCCTGACAGAAAATGAGAAAGCGCTTGCCAATTCGGCGCTCCAGGCCGGAACGGCTGGCGCTGGGTGAGTCACTCCCTCCTGAGATCGGGAGCTTCCTCGCCACCATACGGAGGCGCCTGCGGCGCCGTATGTAACACTGCCTCGCTTGACCTCGTCGTGAACGACGAGGCTTGCGCTTGGGCGCGTGGTCATTGTGACATGAGCGCCGCGACTTGCCTATCCTGCGAGAGGATACGGCCTATTTCCCATAATCCGGCTCGTCGCGCAGTATTTCCGCGTCCTCATGTTCGCCCCGCACTACTGAAAACCGGGACACGGCGCCTTCCGCATCGATGCCGAAGGGCTTCAGGCGTTCGGCCAGCATCGCGGCATTGCGCTGCAGCAAGGTTTCGTCCGACAAGGCGCCCGCCGAAGCGACAATGACGCGATTGCCCCCCAATCCGGAGCGCAGATTGAAAAACTCGCCGAATACGGCGGCATAGGTGGCCGATTCACGTTCGTACATCCGGCTGCGCGTAAAGGAGTTGGCAACCACCAGGCCGCCAGGCGCCAGGATGCTGCGCACATGCCGCAAGAACTCCAGCGTGAGCAGATGGGCAGGGATATAGTCGACGCCGAAGGCATCCAGCATCACCATGTCGTACCGCCGGCCTTCCCGGCCCGCCCTCTCGACGAACGCGCGCCCGTCTTCCACGTGGACCCGCTGGCGCGGGCCGGTCTCGTAGCCGAAAAAGCGCTGCGCCACGCGCAGCACCGCCGGATCCAGCTCCACCGTGTCGATGACGGCCTCCGGCAGCAGCTTGTGCAGCGCGACCGGCAGCGTGCCGCCGCCCAGGCCGATGATCAGGACCGAGGCCGGATCGGGCTTCGCCAGCAAGGCGCTGGCCATCAGACGCGTGTAGGCGAACACCATCTTGTCCGGATCGTCCAGTTGGAAGCAGGTCTGCTGCCCGCTGCTTTCGATTTCGGTGAAGTTCATGCAGCGCTCGCCATACTGTTCGAACACCACCACGGGCGCGAACTCGGAAGGCTCGATATGCAGCAGGCGCGCCTCCGACGTATCGCTGCCGGCCCGCTGTCCGGTCAGAACCAGGACAAGCGCCGACACGGCCAAGAGGAGGAATGCGGCCCGGCTGCGCAGGAGCTTCATGGGCTAGTCCGCCGCTTCCTCTTTCCCGGACGCTGCCAGAACCGCTGCGCCCAGTACTTTTGCCGCAGCCGTCATCACGGATACAGGCCGCGCAGTTCGCGCGCCTGCAAGATGCGCGAGCACGCCACGATGAAGGTCGCCGTGCGCAGCGATACCTTGTGCTGCTGCGCCACCTGCCAGACGGCGTTGAACGCGTCCTTCATGATCTTGACCAGGCGCTGGTTGATCTCGTCCTCTGTCCAGAAAAAGCTGGAGAAGTCCTGCACCCACTCGAAGTAGCTGACCGTGACGCCGCCGGCATTGGCGATCACGTCAGGCAGCACCAGCACGCCCTTGTCGTTCAGGATATCGTCGGCCGTGGGCGTGGTCGGGCCGTTGGCGCCTTCGATCACCATCTTGGCCTTGATGCGTGGCGCGGTGTCCTTGTTGACCTGCCCTTCCAGGGCGGCGGGGATCAGGATATCGCAGTCGACGCCCCAGAACTCGTCGTCGGCCATGACATCGGCCTTGCCGAAGCCGCTGACGCCGCCAGTCTCGCGCACGTGCGCAAGCAGCGCCTCTACATCCAACCCGCCATCGCGGTACACGGTGCCCGTGTGATCCTGCACCGCCACGACCTTGGCGCCGGCCTCGGCAAACAGCTTGCCGGCCGTGCCTCCGACGTTACCGAAGCCCTGTATCGCCACGCGCACACCGTCGATGGGCAGCCCGATCAGCTTGGCGGCTTCCACGCCCACGGTGAACACGCCGCGCCCGGTCGCCTCACGCCGGCCCAGCGAGCCGCCCAGCTCGATGGGCTTGCCCGTGACCACGCCGGTAGCCGTGGCGCCGACGTTCTGTGAATAGGTATCCATCATCCAGGCCATGACTTTTTCATTGGTATTCACGTCCGGGGCCGGAATGTCCTTGGTCGGCCCGATGATCAGGCCTATCTCGCTGGTATAGCGGCGCGCCACCTTTTCCAGTTCGTTCTGCGAATACTTGCGCGGGTCGATGCGCACGCCTCCCTTGGCGCCGCCATAAGGCACGTTGACGGCGGCATTCTTGACAGACATCCAGGCCGACAGCGCCATCACTTCGGACAGGGTCACGTCCTGGTGGAAGCGCACCCCGCCCTTGCCCGGGCCGCGCGAAAGATTGTGCTGCACGCGATAGCCCTCGAAGTGAGCCACCGTGCCGTTGTCCAGTTCGATGGGAATATCGACGATCAGCGCGCGCTTGGGGCGCTTGAGCGTCTCTACCCACTTGGCCAGGTGTCCCAGATAAGGAGTGACACGGTCGACCTGCTGCAGATAGATGCCCCACGGGCCAAGATGCTCGGGATCCAGGTAGGATAACAGCGGGTGCGTGGAATGCTTGGGCGAAATGTGCTTGCCGGCATGAGGCGATTGATCGTTTGCGTCTGAATGAGTCATGGCTCGAATATCCAATACATACGTCGGGAGAAAAGCCTCAAGCAGGCCTTGCGGGCTCAAGGCAACGAAAGACAGCATCGTCAACGATACATTACACCGTCCGCAGCCATATTGATACCAATCACCCGTCCTGTAGAAGGCCTATTCACGCCAGCATCCGCAAACTCGCGCGCAGGTCCTCCATGACCTCGGCGCCCAGTTGCGCGTCGAACTCGGCATGTGCATTCGTCCAGATGGGCAAAGCCTCCGACAATACCCGATGCCCTTTCTCCGTCAACGCCAGCAGGCGGCTACGGCGGTCGTCGGGATCGCTATCGATCCTCACCAGGCCTTGCCGCTCCAGCGGCTTGATCGCGGCGGTCAAGGTGGTGCGATCCATGGCCAGCAACTGCGCCACGGGCTTGATGGCCGGCGGCTGGGGACGATTCAGCGCCATCAGCAGCGAAAACTGCCCGTTGGTCAACCCTACGGGCCGCAAGGCCTCGTCGAAATGGCGGGCCAATGCACGCGCGGCGCGCTGCACATGCAGGCACAGACAGGTGTCGCGCACATGCAGCGTCGTTTCAAATGGAATTTTCTTTGACATGGCTGCATTATTATGTTGATATCAACTTTAATCAAGTTCGAAGAATCCCGGGATGGCCGTCCGGGTGGTTGCACCTTGCAGTACTTCCCTATATCCAAAGGAGTATGACATGAGTGAGATGAAATACGTCGAGGGATTCGTATTGGCCGTGCCTCGGGCCAGTTGGTCAACCCTACGGGCCGCAAGGCCTCGTCGAAATGGCGGGCCAATGCACGCGCGGCGCGCTGCACATGCAGGCACAGACAGGTGTCGCGCACATGCAGCGTCGTTTCAAATGGAATTTTCTTTGACATGGCTGCATTATTATGTTGATATCAACTTTAATCAAGTTCGAAGAATCCCGGGATGGCCGTCCGGGTGGTTGCACCTTGCAGTACTTCCCTATATCCAAAGGAGTATGACATGAGTGAGATGAAATACGTCGAGGGATTCGTATTGGCCGTGCCTCGGGCCAACAAGCAGGCGTATCGGGACATGGCCGCAAAAGGCGTTCCCCTGTTCAAGGAATTCGGCGTAACCCGCGTGGTGGAATGCTGGGAAGACGACGTGCCCGACGGCAAGGTTACCGATTTCCGCAGGGCGGTCCAGGCGCAGGAGGACGAAGCCGTGGTATTCAGCTGGTTCGAGTACCCCTCCAAGGAAGTGCGCAACGCTGTCATGGAAAAAATGACGAACGATCCGCGCATGAAAGAGATGTGCGAACCGATGTGCTTCGACGGCAAACGCATGATCTTCGGCGGCTTCATGCCCATACTGGATAACTGAAGGGAGCGGCATGACAGACATGATCACCTGCCTGTGGTTCGATCACGGCAAGGCGCGCGATGGAGGCAATGATGACGATGAGGAAGATCGACATCGCCGGGATCGAAGCCGCGCGCAGGGGGGACAAGACTCCGTAAGCGGCGTCCGGCTTACGGAGCCGACCGGGCTGCCGTGCCGGGGCCTGCCGGACCGACCGACGGCATCCACCTCGGGAAAACTGCCTGAAAGTGTCGTAGACTATCGCTCTCCCATCCCGGCCTGCCGCTACAGTGAACAGTGAAGACGGGAACACTCCAGCCTGACACGAAACGCTACGCACAAATGACGGATCCGACAAATCCGAAGGATGGCAAAGCGCCACCCGCACCCGGCACGCCAGCCGAGGTCTTCGGCGCTTTTCTCAAGCTGGGCCTGACATCCTTCGGCGGCCCCATAGCGCACCTGGGCTACTTCCGCTCGGAATTCGTCGATCGCCGCCGCTGGCTGGACGACCGCAGCTATGCTGATCTGGTCGCCCTGTGCCAGTTCCTGCCGGGACCAGCCAGCAGCCAGGTCGGCATGGCCTTGGGATTGCAACGCGCCGGCTGGCTGGGTCTTCTGGCGGCCTGGACCGGATTCACCCTGCCTTCGGCCATCGCGCTGATCCTGTTCGCTCTCGGGCTCTCAGAATACGAGGACATGGCCCGATCCGGCTGGGTGCAGGGACTCAAGGTCGTAGCCGTAGCCATCGTGGCGCAGGCCGTATGGGGCATGGCCAGGTCGTTGTGTCCGGACAGACCGCGTGCCGCCATGGCCATCCTGGCGGCATTGCTGACCATGACCGTTCCCTCGGCGGCGGGCCAGGTCGCCGCCATTGCTGCAACGGGATTACTGGGATGGCTGAGCCCGAGCGTGCCGCAGACTGGCGGAGGACAGGCCCGACGCTATCCCGTTTCACGCAGGGCAGGCATCGCAGCATTGCTGCTGTTCGCAATCCCTCTCATTGGCCTGCCCTTATGGGCCGCGACCTCGGGCTCATCCACAATCGCCCTGCTGGAAGGAATCTACCGCTCCGGCGCGCTTGTCTTTGGCGGCGGCCATGTCGTGCTGCCGCTATTGCAGTCCACAGTCGTACCCGGCGGCATCGTCGACAATGCCGATTTCCTGGCAGGCTATGGCGCCGCCCAGGCCGTCCCCGGTCCCCTGTTCACCTTCTCCGCCTACCTCGGAGCAATCGCCAACGGACCGCTGCATGGCTGGACCGGCGGCCTCGTACTGCTGGTGGCCATATTCCTGCCGGCGCTTTTTATCCTTGTCGGCGTATTACCGTTCTGGGAAAGCCTGCGCCATCGCACCGGCATCCGGAAGGCCATGGCAGGCATCAATGCCGGCGTTGTCGGCATCCTGCTGTCTGCCCTCTATGACCCGGTCTGGAGCAGCGCCATACACGGCAAGGCCGATTTCGGGCTGGCGCTGGTCTCATTCGGGTTGCTGACGGTCGGACGCCTGCCTCCGGCATTCGTCGTGCTGCTGGCCGGTCTTGCGGGCTGGGCCATGGGAATGGGGGCTTGACGCCTGCCTCAATGTAAAAAACGGGCCCGGACGCCACATGGCAACCCGGGCCCGATGCATGGTCACATGCCTGTCACTGGTTCAGCGCAATCCGCTTGACGCGTGAGCCGGCCGATTGGTCCTTGGGCAGGTCGATCGTCAGGACGCCGTTCTTGAAACTGGCTTTGACGTTCTCTTCATCGATGTCGTAGCCCAGGCGCAGGCGACGCTCGAAACGGCCATAGAACCGTTCGGAAAACTGCTTTGCGTCGTCCTGTTTCTCGGCCTGCTTTTCTCCGCGGATGGTCAGCACGCCGTCTTCCAGCAGCAGTTCGACATCCTTTTCCTCCAGGCCGGGCAGTTCCGCCGTCACCTGCAGGGCCTTGTCCCCGTCCGTGACCTCCAGGCGCGGCCAGTTGCCGGTGAACGCCGGCGTGAATACATCGGAAGGCGCGGCAAGGTCGAACGACCTGAACATATCGTCAAACAGGCGATTCATGTCACGCTGAAACGACATGAACGGATGATCCGTACTTTGGGAAGACACTGCTGGAGCCTGGCTCCGCCGACCCCAGGAGACAAGATCACGAACACTCATCATTCACCTCCTGTAAAAGACAATCATGAACAACAACCTGTTCCCAGCCTTGCCGGCAAGACTGCCCTCCGGCGATGAATCCGCCGGGAACCTCTATCTGGAATATAAGGTCCGGAAGATGAATTTCAAGTGGTTTTCGCGGCTTCTCTTGCTCGCTTTCTAAGCCGGCCTGCGCCCCAGGAACCCTTCCACTCCCCGTCGAAACGACGCGCTGCCGTAAACATTCTCGATCAGGTCGTCGTCCTCCATGCTCTGCTCGATCAGCAAGCGCCGCAGGCTTTCCTTGACCGCCGACTGCGTCACCCGCGACAGTTCGCCGAGGCGCAGCGCCAGGGCATGCGCCTCGGCCTGCAGGGATTCGGCGGGATGAACGGCATGGACGAAACCGCACTGGCGCGCTTCCTGCGCATCCAGCGCCTCGGCCAGCATCAGCATGCGCTTGACGCTCGTCATGCCGAAAGCGGCGACCAGGCGCGCCAGATTGCGCGTCGACAGCGTATTGGACAGGGTGCGGGCAATAGGAACGCCAAAACGTGACTTTTCGCTGCATACGCGAAAATCGCATGCGGCCGCCAGCGCCAGCCCGCCGCCTACGGCCCAGCCGTCGATCACAGCGACAGTCGGCGCCGGCAGGCGCTCCACCGCATCCACCACGCTTTCCACCTGCTTTTCGTATTCGATGCCTGCGCTCCCATCGCGAAAATCCTGGAAGTAGGAGATGTCGGTGCCCGCGATGAACGACTGGCCGCCAGCGCCGCGCAGCAGCACGCAGCGCACGCGCTCGTCCTGGGCGCACGCACGCACATGCGCAACCAGCGCGGCATACATGTCCATCGTCATGGCGTTGCGCTGCGCCGGGCGGTCGACCAGGATTTCCGCAACACCGTCTTCGGACAGCGTTTTCCGTACCGGCTCACTCATGGTGCGCTTCCATTCCCAGTTCGGCGAGAATTTCCTGGTTGTGCTCGCCCAGCAGCGGAGGATGGCGGCGTACCTGCTGCGGCGTGCCGGAAAGCTTGACGGGAAAACCGATATTCTTGACCTTGCCTTCGATGGGATGGTCGATTTCCATGCACATGCCCCGATGCTGGCCATGCTCGCTGTCAAACGCCTCCGGATAAGAAAGGATGGGCCCGGCCGGGATGCCGGTTTCCAGCATCAGGTCCACCCATTCCTGGCTGTCGCGCCTGGCCAGTTCCTTTTCCAACTCATCGATCAACGCCTCGCGGTTCTTCAGGCGATCCGCGATCGTAGCGTAATCCGCATGCTCCAGCAGATCTGGCCGTTCGATCAGGCCGCACAGCCTGGCCCACAGCTTCTGGTTCGTCGCCCCCATGACGAAATATCCGTCGCGCGCCTTCACGGCCTGGTACGGCGCGCTCATTTTGTTGCTGGTACCCACGGGGCCGGGCGCCTCGCCCGTCCCCCAATAGGACGACATGTCCCAGATAGAGAACGCCATGGCGGCGTCGAACAACGCGGCGTCGATGTGCTGCCCCTCCGCACCGTTCTTCACGCCGATATAGGCCGAGAGAATGGCGTAGACCGCGAACATGGCGCAGCCTATGTCGGCGACCGGCACTCCCGCCTTGACCGGTGGACTGTCCGGGTAGCCCGTCACGCTCATGACGCCCGACATGGCCTGCGCCATCAGATCGAACCCCGGCCTGGTCGACCAGGGGCCGCTTTGCCCGAAACCGGAAATACTGGCATACACCAGGCGCGGGTTGCGCGCCTTGAGCGTGTCGTAGTCGATGCCCAGCCGCTGCACCACGCCGGGCCGGTAATTTTCCACCAGGATATCGGCCGTCTCGACCAGACGATAGAACACCTCGCGATCACGCTCATCCTTCAGATCCAGTGAAAGAGAGCGTTTGTTCCGGTTCATATTGAGAAACCCCATGCTGTCCGGACCGCGCATCTTGAATCCCATGGCGGCGCGCGTCTGGTCCCCCTGCGGCGGCTCGATCTTGATGACATCGGCCCCCATGTCGCCAAGCAGCATGCAGGCAAACGGCCCCGCCATGACCTGGCTCACATCCAGCACACGCACCCCTTTCAACGGCAGATTCACTGCGCTCTTCGACATTTTCTTACCCCTCTGCTGTGACACCCGCGACGCGAACGACCTCGCCCCACTTCGTATATTCGTCCTGCATGAAGCCGGCGAACTTCTCTGCCGAACCGCCGCCATCCTCCACGCCGTAGCCCTCGAACCGCTCCACGACGTCGGGCATGGCCAGCACGGCATTGATTTCCTCGTTCAGCATCTGCACGATTTCCGCGGGCATGCCGGACGGTCCGGACACCCCATACCAGCTCGATGCGTCATAGTTCTTGAATCCCAGCTCATCCATGGTGGGCAAATCGGGAAAGCTCTTCGTGCGCGTCATGCGGGTCTGGGCCAGCGCCTTGAAGCGTCCGCCCTGCACATGCGGCGCCGAGGCCGTCATGGTGTCGAAGCTGTACCCGATCTGGCGCCCCATCATGTCGGAATGCATGGGTCCCGATCCCTTGTACGGCACGTGCAGGCCCTGGACATCCGCCGCGGCATTGAACATGGCGATGGCCAGGTGCTGGACCGAGCCGACGCCCGAGGAACCGAATGTGACTTTCCCCGGCGCGGCGCGGCACGCCTCGACGATTTCCTGCACGGAGTCGACGGGATTGTCGACGCTGGTCACCAGCAGGTGCGGCGTCGCCCCGATCGAGACAATGGGTGTGAAATCTTTCAATGCATCGTAATTGATGCGCGACTGGAACAGGTGCGGAGCAATGGCATGCGTGTTGACATGAGTGATCAGCAGGTTGATGCCTTCCCTGCATTCCGTGTTGGCGAAGTAGCCGGCGGCCAGCATGCCGGTGGCGCCGGGCTTGTTCTCGACCACCACGGCCTTGCCCCAGCGCTCTCCCAGCTTCTGGCTGATGATGCGCGCAAACGTATCCGTGCCGCCGCCCGGAGCCCAGCCGACGAAAATACGGATTTGCCCCTCAGGCAAGGAAGAGGGTTGCGCCCAGGCGTGCCAGGGACTGGTCATCAGCGCGGCTGCGCCGGCCAGGAAATGACGCCGTTTCATCATTGAGTCTCCTACGGAATGTTGTTGTATGGCTATTGTTCATTCCGTGCACTTTCGCCGCAATATGATTCACATCATGTCTGGTTTCGAATTTCAGCAAACCAGAGGGACACATAAAGATTCGAGAGGCCAGGCGCGGCCTGGACGGCTATCAGGGATGCAGGAGTGTATCGACCACGCGCTCGAGCGCCAGGCGCTGGGCCCTGCCTTCGACGCTGGACAGCACATAGTGCCGCTGATGCCAGTTCCCGGCCAGTTCCAGTTGCCGCAGTTCTCCCGCCGGATCCAGGCGCCGTGCAACGCCGGGAGGAATGAGGCCGATTCCCAGCCCTTCCCTGACGAGAGCCAGCATGGTGTCGAACCCGCTGACCGTCAGGTCGTCCTGGAAATGCCGGCCATGCAATTGATAGGTGCGCTGCACGGCAGCCAGAATGGCCGAACCGCGGCCCAGGCAAACGATAGGCAGATCCATCAGTTGTTCGATGGAAACAGGCCCGCTTCCCAGATGAAAAAACCCGGGATGATGGATCAGCGCCAGATGATCGTTGCGGTAAGCATGGCGCGGCATATTCAGGAAACCGAGCGTCTGCTCGTAAATGCCGATATCGATGACTTTATCGCGCAACAATTGCTGGATGATCTTGCTGTTTTCCTCGACCACTTTCAGGGCGATGCCTGGATAGCGGCTTTGCACGTTTGCCAGATCCCGTCCCAGGAACTGCATTATTGCCGCCTTTGGAGCGCCAATAATGACTCTCCCTTCGCTGCCCCGTCCCAGGGCTCGGGCATCGTCGCGCAAGCGATGCACCAGGCTGTCGATCTGGTGGACATGCCGCAGCAGTTGCTCGCCGGCGACCGTGAGCTTTACGCCATGCGGCTTACGCTCGAACAGCGCAACGCCAAGCTGCGCCTCCAGTTCCGACAGACGACGCGAGGCCGCCGCCACTGCCAGCCTGCAGGTTTCCGCTGCTCGCGAAATACTGCCTTCTTCGGCGATGGCCAGCAGCAGGCGGACAGTGATCGAGTCCAGTTTCATGGCGGTTCGCAAAATCGCAGGGCCCGCCTGCGGGAAAGCCATATTACCCTCTTGCGCGGAAAGCCCAGCCATTCATGGCTGGGATGGATAGCGCGGATGGCGCAGCCATCCTATAATGCTGTATATATAAACAGTTCCATGAGTCATGCGACGCCTTCAAGCCTTCCGATACGCACTGATGCCCACTGGCGAACAGCAGCGCCACATGCGCCGCTTCGTATTCAATAAGGCGCTGGCCTTGCAGAAAGAACGCTTTGCGCAAGGCGAAAAGACGCTGAGCTACGCCGATCTGTGCAAGGCGCTGGTCCAGTGGAAGGCCCGGGCGCAAACCTGCTGGCTGTCCGACGCGCCCAGCCAGGCGCTGCAGCAGGCGTTGAAGGATCTGGAGCGAGCTTATGCCAACTTCTTTGCTGGGCTGGCTGCGCTACCGCAACAGCCACCGTGTCCTGGGTACGGTGAAGAATGTCACCGTCAGCCTGTCCGATGGTAAATGGTTCGTGTCCATCCAGACTGAGCGTGAAGTCGCGCAGCCCTTGCCGCAATCCACGACAGCGGTGGGCATCGACATGGGCATCGCCCGCTTCGCCACGCTCTCGGACGGCACGTTCCATGCGCCGCTCAACAGCTTCAAGCAGCATGAGATGGCGCTGCGCTGTGCACAGCAGGCCATGAGCCGTAAAATGAAGTTCAGCAGCAACTGGAAGCGCGCGAAAGCCCGCGTCCAGCGTATTCATGCCCGCATCGGCAATGCTCGCCGCGACTACCTGCACAAGGCCACGACAGCCATCAGCAAAAACCACGCGCTGGTTTGTATCGAGGACTTGCAGGTTCGGAACATGTCCAGGTCGGCGGCAGGTACCACCGAGCAGCCGGGCAAGCAGGTTCGGGCCAAGTCGGGCCTGAACAAAGCCATCCTCGACCAAGGCTGGTTCGAGTTCCGCCGCCAACTGGACTACAAGCTGGCGTGGAACGGCGGGTATCTGATCGCCGTGCCGCCGCGGAACACGAGCCGGACGTGTCCGTGCTGCGGTCATGTGTCGGCGGACAGTCGGCTCACGCAAGCGCGGTTCCGGTGCGTCGGGTGTGGCTTCGAGGAAAACGCCGATGTGGTCGGTGCGATCAATGTGTTAAGGGCGGGACACGCCCGGTTCGCCTGTGAAGTGAGCGATGCGGTCAGGTCGCCAGCAGCAGGAACCCACCGAAGCGGCTCAGGGGCGGCTCAATGCCGCGCCTGGGTGCCGTAGGAATCCCCTTCCTTTCCGCGCAAGCGGCAACCACAGGTTGAGGAACGGGAGGATGTCAATGCACGCGGACGACCGCCATCATGCCGCCGGCAGCCCCCTTGCCGGCCATGCGGGCCGGACGATCCCGCACAGCTGGCCGCGGAGGCATTGTTATTTGGCCTCGATGCCCGCCTGCTCGACGACACGCGCATATTTGCGCCTTTCCTCGCGCACCAGCCCGGCGAACTGCGCGCCTGTCGACTCGCCCGGATTCAGCCCCTGCTCCGCCAGCCATGCGCGTACTTCCGGCTTGGCCAGGACCTTGGCCAGCGCTTCCTGCAGGCGCACGGCGACCTCATCGGGAAGACCGGCCGGCGCCCACATGCCGTACCAGGATACGAAATCCATGTTCGGAACTCCAGCCTCTTTCAGCGTCGGCACATCGGGCAGCAGATCACTACGCCGCTCGCCCGTGACGGCGATGGCGCGCAGGCGTTCCGCCCGGACCAGCGGGAGCGTCGTCAGCACCGGATCCATGATGGCGCTGACCTGTCCGCCCGCGATGTCGGTCAATGCATGCGCCGACCCCTTGTAGATCACCATCGGGATGCGCGTGCCGGTTTCCACGTTGAAGGATTCCATGGCCAGGTGGCCGCCGGAGCCGAAACCGCCCACGCCGAAGTTCACCCGGTCGGGATGGGCCTTGGCATGGGCGATGAAATCCTGGACATTGTTCACGCCGCTGTCCGGCGCGACGACGAAGACCAGCGGCGTACTGGCGACCATGCCGATCGGCGTGAAATCATCGTCCAGATTGAAACGGGGCTGCTCTTTCATGACCAGCGGGTTGACAATGATGGTGCTGGCCGTCAACAGCACTGTATGCCCGTCCGCGGGTGAACGCGCGACGGATTCCGCGCCGATATTGCCCGACGCCCCCGAGCGATTTTCCACCACGATCTGCTGGCCGAGCTCCTGGGCGAGGTGAACGGAGAGCGCCCTGGAAACTGCATCCACCGTTCCTCCGGGGACAAAGGGGGCCACCAGCCGGATCGGCTTGCTCGGAAAGCTTTCCGCCGCGGCCAGTTGCAACGGCAGAGCCATCAGCGCCGCTGCCACCCAGCCCCGCCAGCCTCGTATTTCCTGCTTCATACACACTCCCCTGTCTTCGCGCCGGCCCATCATCGCCAGCCTATGATTTCTGCATTTTTCTGCATTGGGGATAGTTTATAGAGACAGGAACCCAACTCAAATAATCATTTTCTTGGTTCTTTATGCAATATAAATATAAACGCACATCATGCGCCGCGGCGGCACGGCTGCGAGTCACTCCCGCCTGAAGTCGGGAGCTTCCTCGCCACAGCTGGACCGGTGTCTCAGCCTCTTCCCCGGTAGGCGGGCACTCCCGTATCCGGCACCCACACGCCATCCGGCGCATTGCCGGTCTGCCAGAACACATCGATGGGAATGCCGCCACGCGGATACCAGTAGCCGGCAATGCGCAGCCAACGGGGCTCCAGCAGGGCAACCAGCCGCTTGCCGATGGATACGGTGCAATCCTCGTGGAACGCACCGTGGTTGCGGAACGATGTCAGGTAAAGCTTGAGGGACTTGGATTCCACCAGCCAATCCTGCGGCACATAGTCGATGACCAGGTGCGCGAAATCGGGCTGCCCGGTCACAGGGCAAAGCGAGGTGAACTCCGGCGCGGTGAAACGGGCGACATAGGCGGTATCCGGATGCGGGTTCGGCACGCGCTCCAGGACGGCGGACTGCGGGTCCGCCGGAGCCTCGACCATGCGGCCGAGCTGGCTCAGCGAAGAAACGTCACTACTGGACATTGAAATCTCCTTGAATACGGGGGTGGCAGTGGTCAGGCCGGCTGCATGCCCATGGCAAGTTCGCGCCGGCGCAGCAGACGGATCACGGGGATGGCCAGCAGCACCATCCAGCTCTTGCCCACGATCTGGCCCCATGTGTATTCCAGGCTGCCGAACGCCAGCCACAGGAAGATGAGCGTATCGATCACCAGGCCGACGATGCTGGAGGCCACCACGGCCAGCACCAGGCGGCGGCGCTGCAGTGGCGTATAGACGGCCAAGTCGGCCAGCTCGGAAAACAGAAAGGCCGCGACGGACGCGACAACCAGCGCGGGCGGCGCAACCCACCACGACAATACGCCGCCGACGGCGATCGCCACGACAGACCACGAAACGCCAAGGCGGCGCTGGACCAGATCGCGCAGCACCAGAGCCAGACCCGCCATCAATACCGCGCTGGGCGACATCAAACCGGGGGCGACTGGAATCAGGCAGGGACCGCCAGGATGGCAGACAGTACCGACATTCTGTACCATCCAGTTGGCAACGGGGACACAAAGCGCGAAGGCGAGCAGAAAGGCAAAGCCTTCGACGCGGCGACGCGAGTCGAGGGAAAACGACATGAACACTACTCCGGGCGAACAGGCAGCACAAGCCTGGGCGCAGACAAGCGAAAGAAAACCGGCTGTCCTTGCGAGAAAACATATGTCATTCGGCAAGGGCGGCCACCTTGACGGGGCGGCTGACAGGTGCGAAAACCTGGGCCGGGGCCAGCGTCAGTACGGAATTAGACTGTATCCCGCCCCGATTGGCAACGCCCGCGGCGAAAATCCGGAGGGGACGCCCTCCGGTTACCGCATCTCCCCGCGTTTTTCCGGGGAGTGATGCGAGAGCCACGCGGGAATATCCGCGGGTGGCAATGGCCTGGAAAACAGATAGCCCTGCATGACGGGGCAGCGGTGCAGCGCCAGCAGGGCCATCTGCTCTTCGGTCTCCACGCCTTCGGCCACGACGGCAAGCTGCAGGGCCTGGCCTATGCCGATGACGGACGCCACCAGCGAGCGCAGCTGTTTTTCCTTCAGGCATCGGTCGATGAAGCTGCGGTCGATCTTGACCTCGGTGACAGGCAATGTCACCAGATTGGACAGGCTGGAGAAGCCCGTGCCGAAATCGTCCACCGACAGCCCGACGCCCAATGCACGCAGCGCATGGACGACTTCCAGCTTTTCCGGCGTCAGCGACATGGCGGCGCTTTCCGTGATTTCGATGGTCAAATCAACGCCCGACAAGCCGTATTCCTTCAGCAGCCCCGCCACATAGTCCGGAAGCAAGCGATCGCGGAAGCTGAACGGCGACAGGTTCACCGATACCACGGGGATCCCTATGCCTGCGCCGCGCCATGCCTCCATCTGCCGGCAGGCCTCCCTGAGCGCCCAGCGGCCCAGATTTTCTATTTCTCCGATCTCCTCCGCAAGACCGATGAATTTTCCCGGAGGAATGCTGCCCAGCTCGGGATCGGACCAGCGGGCCAGCGCCTCGACGCCGTAGAGCGTGCCATCGCCCGCCCTGACCTGCGGCTGATAATGCAGATGCAGCCTGCTTTCCACTATGGCACGCCTGAGTTCCTGTCCCACGAACAGCCTGGTCTTGGCCTCGGAATGCGTTTCATAATCGAAGAAGCGGCAGGCGCCGCCACCCGATGCCTTGGCCTGATACATGGCTTTCTTGGCCTGCTCCAGCAGCGCATCGCAACAGCTTCCGCTTTCCGGGTACATGCTGATGCCGACACTTGCGCCAAGGCTGAGCCTGTCCTGATCGATGCTCATCGGAGCCGCAATCGCGGCACGCAGGCGTTCGGCCAGGCGCGACGCTTCCGTGGCATCGAAATGCGTGGCCACGATGACGAACAGATCGCCTTCCGTACGGCCGAGAAACACATTGAGATTCACGTGCTCCAGCAAGCGGCCGGCGATCTGCACCAGCGCCCTGTCGCCTGCGCTATGACCCAGGGCGTCATTGACGTCCTTGAAGCGGTCGAGACCGATACTGAAAACCGCCATCGCCTGTCGCGGATTCTGCTCGATCCACTCGCCGATGTAGCGCGCCAGATGATTGCGGTTTGGCAGTCCCGTCAATTGATCGAACTGTACCAGGCGACTGATCTGAAGCCGGCTTTCTTCGCGTTCGATCGCCAATGCGCACAGGTGCGTGCTGGCTTCGATGATGTACTCATGGAAGGCCGTCGGCCTGCCCGGCTGTTGTGAATAAAAGGCAAAGGTGCCCGCCACGCTGCCGTCGGGACGCTTGATCGGATAAGACCAGCAGGCCCTGAGCCCGTATGCCAGCACTGCTTCCCTGACACCCCGCCAGAGCTTGTCGCTGGCGATGTCCTCGGTCACGACCGGCTTGCCCCTGGCCACGGCGGTTCCGCAGCTTCCGGCCCCCTCGCCGGTCTGCACGCCATCGACCATGGCATTGTAGCCATCGGGCAGATAGGTGGCCGCCCACAGGCGTAGCCTGTCCTGCTCATCCACACGCAGCAGGGACGGCAGGATATCCGGCGCAATCTCCTTTACGCGCCGGGAGATATACCCACCCAGATCCTCGAACGAGGTGCTGCTCGTCAAGGCCCGGAGCACATCCCTCTCCAGGTCCCTGATCAGGCGGCGCTCAGTCACGTCTTCCAGCACCACGACCGCATTGGTGATCTCACCATTGTCTCCGGCGATTGGGTTC
Source organism: Paracandidimonas soli (assembly GCF_004342005.1). Lineage (GTDB taxonomy): Bacteria > Pseudomonadota > Gammaproteobacteria > Burkholderiales > Burkholderiaceae_B > Paracandidimonas > Paracandidimonas soli. The sequence goes on along the minus strand of NZ_SMBX01000008.1, from coordinate 134,281 downwards.
AGGCTGCAGTTGACCCACAGCTCGCGCCCGTACTTGTCCTGGGCCAGGATTTCTTCTTTATATCCTCCCTGCATCCAGGCAAGGGAGCGCAATCGCTCCAGCGCCGAGATATCCGTCCTGGGGCTGGAGAGCAGTTCTCCGGGGGCCTTCCCCATGGCTTCGTCAAGGGTGTAGCCGAACAGTTCGGTGAACGCCTTGTTGGCCTGCAGCAATCTGCGTTGCCGGTCGATGATGAACACGGCATGCGCCGCATGATTCATGATCAGGCGCAGCAGCCTGTTTTCTTCCCGCAATGCATTTTTTTCCGAAAAGGCGAAAGCCTGGATCAGATAATGGCCCTCGCCACCCAGCACTCCGCGCGAACAGAAAAAATCCACGCATTGCGTATCGCCGTCTTTGCGGCATATATGCATATTTTCGGACATGCGCGAGGACTCGTCCGCCGCGACCGCGGCAAGGGAGCTCGATTGCCGCTCCAGCGGCAACAGAATCCTGCAGCTCTTTCCCAGCAAGTCTTCCTTGCGATAGCCCCAGAGGTTTTCCGCGGCTGCATTCAGGAAGAGGACGTTTTCTTCATCGTCGGCCAGGACAAACGCGACCAGCGACTGCACCACTGCGGGCAGAAGTCTCTGGGCAACGCCAGTCTCTGGCCTGTCAAACGTCATTGCGATTTCCTACCATTGTGACCAGACCGGATGCATTCCAAAAGAAACATCTTTCTTATCGTCACGAGCCGGAGATTGTTTAGGACCTGCCGGCGCCGACCCGTCCCCGGCAAGCCGCATATCTCCAGAATCCGCATCGATACAGGCCTTGCACCATGATCGGCATGTCATATGGCAATCATGATATCCGAATCATGAACAATTTCACCTGTAAATAAATGAAATTTTCCGACATATCCGGAGCATACCCGGCGCACCGGCCGATGAAAAGCGCCGGCACAGGGGCGGCCGCAGCCTCAGGCAGCCGTCAGTGATCGCCCGCAGGCCGTTCCGGAAGCCCAGGCCCACTGAAAGTTGTAGCCTCCCAGCCAGCCAGTGATGTCCAGCGCCTCTCCGATGATGTACAGCCCCGGCACGTTGCGCGCCTGCATGGTTCTCTGGTCAATGGCCCGGGTGTCCACCCCTCCGCGCATGACTTCCGCCTTTTTATAGCCCGCAGTGCCCGTCGGGACGATGGTCCAGGCATGCAGGCTAGCGGCAAGCCGGCGGATGCGCGCGTCCGGCAGTTCCGCCAAACGGCTGCCGCCCAAGGCTTCCGCCCCCTGGCTGCGCAGCCAGCCGTCCACCAGCCGGCGCGGCCAGTGCGCGGCCAATATCGTGGACAGTTGCTGGCGGCCGGTGTGCTTGGCCTGCAGCAGTTCTTCTTCCAGATCCTTCCCGGGGGCAAGATCGATGCTCAAGGGCTCGCCCGGATTCCAGTAGCTGGATATCTGCAGGATGGCCGGCCCCGAAAGCCCTCGATGCGTCAGCAGCAGATCTTCCAGGAAGTAGCCCGCGGAACGTCCCTTCCCAGTGGAAACACCGGCTTCCAGTGCAACACCGCTCAGTTCCGCGAAGGGCTTCCATTGCTGTGCGTCGAACACCAGCGGCACCAGCGCCGGCCTGGGCTCGATGATCTTCAGTCCGAACTGCCTGGCGATCTTCAGGGAGAAATCCGTCGCTCCGAGCTGGGGAATGGCCATGCCTCCCGTCGCCAGCACCAGTTGCGCGGCATGGATGGCGCCCTGGCTGGTCTGCAGGACAAAGCCGTCGCCATTCCGGGATACGGACTGCACCGTGCAGGGCATGCGCCACGCTACGCGCGCATCCTCGCACTCCGAGCGCAGCATGCGGATGATGTCTTCGCTGGACTCGTCGCAGAACAATTGCCCGCGATGCTTTTCATGCCAGCGTATGCCATGGCGCTCCACCAGGTCCAGGAAGTCTCGCGGCGTATAGGCGGACAGCGCCGAACGGCAGAAATCCGGATTCTGCGACAGATACTGCGCATGCGTGACACCGGTATTGGTGAAGTTGCAGCGCCCTCCGCCGGAGATGCGGATCTTCTCGGCCAGGCGCTGCGCATGCTCGACCAGCAGCACGCGCAGCCCCCGCTGCCCGGCCATGGCGGCGGCCATCATGCCGGCCGCGCCCGCGCCGATGACGACGGCGTCGTAGCGGGATGAACTCACATTTACTCTTCGCGGATGCAGTCGACGTAGTAGCGCAGATTGCCGTTCTCGTCCCGCTCGGTGGCAAGGCCGTGCACGTCGGTTTCGAATCCGGGAAAGCGGTCGTTGAATTCGCGCGTGAAGCGCAGATAATCCACGATGCGGCGGTTGAATCGCTCTCCCGGGATCAGCAGGGGAATGCCCGGCGGATAAGGCGTCAGCAGCACGCCCGTCACGCGCCCTTCCAGATCGTCGATGGCCACGCGCTCGACCTCGCGGTGCGCCATCTTGGCGTAGGCGTCCGACGGCTTCATGGCCGGCACCATGTCGCTCAGGTACATTTCGGTGGTGACGCTGGCGACATTGTGGTCGCGATAGGCTTCGTGCACCGCCTGGCAGAGATCGCGCAGGCCCATGCGCTCGTAGCGCCGATGCGCCTTGTGGAAATCGGGCAACACGCGCCACAACGGCTGGTTGCGGTCGTAGTCGTCCTTGAACTGCTGCAGGGCGGTCAGCAGCGTGTTCCAGCGGCCCTTCGTGATGCCGATGGTGAACAGGATGAAGAAGGAATACAGGCCGGTCTTTTCCACGACCACGCCGTGCTCCACCAGGTACTTGGACACCAGCGAGGCCGGGATGCCGCTGTCGGCGAAGGTGCCGGAAATGTCCAGGCCGGGCGTGACGATGGTCGCCTTGATCGGATCCAGCATGTTGAAGCCCGGCGCCAGGTCGCCGAAGCCGTGCCAGGCGTCGCCCGACTCCAGCAGCCAGTCTTCCTGATCGCCGATATCGTCCGCCACCAGGCGGTTGGGACCCCACACCTTGAACCACCAGTCGTTCTTGCCGAACTCGGATTCCACCTTGCGCATGGCGCGGCGGAAATCCAGGGCTTCGGCGATGGATTCCTCGACCAGGGCCGTGCCGCCGGGAGGCTCCATCATGGCCGCCGCCACGTCGCAGGACGCGATGATGGCATACTGCGGCGACGTGGACGTATGCATGAGGTAGGCTTCGTTGAACACGTTGCGGTCCAGCTTGCGCGTTTCCGCGTCCTGCACGGTAATCTGCGACGCCTGCGAAAGCCCGGCCAGCAGCTTGTGCGTGGAGTGCGTGGCGAAGATCATGCTGTCCTTGCAGCGCGGGCGGCCCGCGCCGATGGCGTGCATGTTCTTGTAGAACTCGTGGAACGCGGCGTGCGGCAGCCAGGCTTCGTCGAAATGCAAGGTGTCGATTTCGCCCGAGAGCTGTTCCTTGATCATCTCGACGTTGTAGATGACGCCGTCATAAGTGCTTTGCGTCAGCGTCAGGATGCGCGGGCGCTTGTTCTTGGCCTGGCTGGCGAACGGGTTGGCCTCGATCTTGCGGCGAATGCTTTCCGGACTGAATTCCTCCAGCGGGATGGGGCCGATGATACCCAAGTGATTGCGCGTGGGACGCAGGAACACCGGAATCGCGCCCGTCATGGTGATGGCGTGCAGAATGGATTTGTGGCAATTGCGGTCCACCACGACGATATCGTTGTTGGCCACGTTGGCGTGCCAGACGATCTTGTTCGAGGTGGATGTGCCGTTGGTCACGAAGAAGCAGTGATCGGCGTTGAAGATGCGTGCGGCATTCAGCTCGGACTCCGCCACCGGGCCGGTATGGTCCAGCAGCTGGCCCAGCTCGTCGACCGCATTGCAGACGTCGGCGCGCAGCATATTCTCGCCGAAGAACTGGTGGAACATCTGGCCCACCGGGCTCTTCAGGAAGGCCACCCCTCCCGAGTGCCCCGGGCAGTGCCAGGAGTACGAGCCGTCGGACGCATACTTGACCAGCTCGCGGAAGAACGGCGGCGCCAGGCCGTCCAGGTACTGGCGCGCCTCGCGGATGATATGGCGCGCCACGAATTCGGGCGTGTCCTCGAACATATGGATGAAGCCATGCAGTTCGCGCAGGATATCGTTGGGGATATGCTGCGAAGTGCGGGTTTCGCCATACAGATAGATGGGGATTTCCTCATTGCGGAACCGCAGCTCGCCGATGAAGGCGCGCAGGTTCTTGATGGCGTGCGCCACGTCTTCCGGCGAGTCCACGTCGAACTCCTCATCGTCGATCGACAGGATGAACGCGCTGGCGCGGCTTTGCTGCTGCGCGAACGAGCTCAGATCGCCGTAGCTGGTGACGCCCAGCACTTCGACGCCCTCGGCCTCGAGAGCCGCCGCCAGGGCACGGATGCCCAGGCCCGAAGCGTTCTCCGAGCGATAGTCCTCATCGATGATGACGATGGGAAAGCGAAATTTCATGGCCAGACTCCCGCTGATGCGCTGATTAGGAGGGTTTCGCCGCGTGCGACGTGAAAGGGAAAAATGGAATGCTAACACCCGGAATCAGCGCGCAGCGCCGCAAGCGCGGCCTGGACGGATTCCGGGAGAATCGGGCAATGGGCTCCGGGCTCAGGTGCGCGGCAGGGTCACGCCCTGCTGCCCCTGGTACTTGCCGCCGCGATCGCGGTACGAGGTTTCGCACACCTCATCGCCCCCGAAGAACAGCATCTGCGCGCACCCTTCTCCGGCATAGATCTTGGCGGGCAGAGGCGTCGTATTGGAGAACTCCAGCGTAACGTGGCCCTCCCATTCCGGTTCCAGCGGCGTCACGTTGACGATGATGCCGCAGCGGGCATAGGTGCTCTTGCCCAGGCAGACTGTGAGCACGCTGCGCGGAATGCGGAAATATTCCACGGTGCGCGCCAGAGCGAAGGAATTCGGCGGAATGATGCATACATCCCCCTTGAAATCCACGAACGACTTCTCGTCGAACGCCTTGGGATCGACGATGGTGGAATTGATATTGGTGAATATCTTGAATTCGTCCGCGCAGCGCACATCGTAGCCGTAGCTGCTCGTGCCGTAGCTGACGATGCGCTGCCCGTTGATCTCGCGGACCTGGCCCGGCTCGAACGGCTCGATCATGCCCTGCTCCGAGGCCCTGCGTATCCAGCGGTCACTTTTTATGCTCATAACACCTTGCCCCTGTGTAATAGCGGCGTATTTTATCGCTTGTCGATTACAAAATGCATGCGCTGCCGCAAATATCGCCTCAATCCCTAGAAAAATAGCGATAGACCAGCGCCAGCCCGCTCACTGTGCCCGCGCTGGCCTGCGCCGTCAGCCCGCGCGCCAGCCGATAGCTGACCCGGCCTACCGTGCCGGTATCGGACAGGGCCTGCTCCAGGCTGACCGTGAATCCGCTGCTGAGCGTCTTGCTCACCACCATGAACTTGCGCTCGATCTCGCTGGTGCCGGAATCCAGCGAACGCACCACGCTTTCCGCAGGAAGAATGCTGCCCACGGCCCCCAGCTCACCCGAGCGCATGCTGACCTCGTCTATCCCGAAACGCCGGTAGAAAGGCTCTCCGCCGCTGAGGAAGGAGGTTCCCACCGAGAATAGCAGCGCCGCGTCGCCGCCGGACTCGTCCGGACCGCGTCCCAGCAGCAGCCACGACAGTTTCTCGACTTCCGCCACTTCCGGATAGGACACCAGGTCGATGCGAGGCCGCCTTGCCGTACCCGCCACGCGGACGCCGGCCTGCACCGCCGCCCCGGTCCGCAACGCCTCGATGTCGAGTACCGGACTGGTGATGTCGCCCTGGAACGTGATGGTGCCGCGCCTGAGCTGCAGGCGCTGCCCGTAGGTTTCTATGGCGCCCCCGCGCGTGTTCAGCGCGCCATGCGCCGTCAGCTTGCCCGCCTTCATGACCAAGCGCATCTGCCCGATCAGGCCGGAGTTGACACCGTAGCCCGTCAGGTAGAAGCGCGGTCCCAGATCCACGGTCAGATCCAGGGACACATCCATCGGCGCCGAAACCTCCTTGGGAGCTTCCCCTCCCCTGACCACCACCACATCGCCATCGACCGACGGCACGCCGCCGACGATATCCAGGTCGATCCAACCCGCATCGGCGGTCACGCTACCCGTGACGGCCAACGCCGGCAATTGCGCATCGACCTTGATGTCTCCCGAAATCATGGCATAGCGGTCCGAGCGCTGCAGTATGGGGTAACGGCGCAGCGCGACGTCCACGACTCCCCGCGACTGCGCGAGGTTCCATTCGCCGCTGAGCGTCAGGCTGCCGTCCTTGGCATCCGGATTGTTGTAGACCCACTCCCTGGTGCGCCATTCCTTCGGCTCCACGCGCAGCTGCGCCGGGAAGCGCAAGCTGTCCAGCACGACGCGATCATTGTCGAAATGCGCCCGCAGCGTGCCGTCGAGCAGGCGCACGCCCTGATCCAGGCTGACGATGCGCAAGCCTTCTCCGGATACATTGCCACCGGTCCCCCAACTGCCATCCTTGCGGCTTTGCGCCTTGACGTCCGCGCTGATCTTGCCGCCCAGCTCGACGGCGTCGCCGGTGAAGATGCTGATCCACCCCAGGTCGGCCACCACGGCGCGCGCCTGCACCACATTGCCATCGGCTGGATCTATGCGCCAGCCGCCCGCAGAGCGCAGCAGGAACGACCCATCCACCTCCAGGCTGCCCTTGTCCGCCGTCTGCACCTGCCCCTCGGCCAGCAGCCGGCTGACGCCGGCAGATACACGATTCGCCTTGATGTTCATGCCCAGCGTCCGCAGGCCCATCGGCACGGGCGTATCCGCCGGAATCACCAGATCGCCCGCCGTGCGGCGGACGCTTGCGACGCCTTCGAGCGCATCGGAAAACTTCAGGTTCCAGTCGATGTCGAGCGTGATGTCGTTTTCCTGCTTGCGCGCCGCCGACCGCACGGTCACGCCGCCGCGGTCCGCCTTGGCCTTTTCCGGCTGCATGACCGCCAACGTCTCGCGCAGGCGTTCGATACGGGCATCGGTGATGCGCAATTGCGCGACTTCCCCGCTGGTTTCCCAGTGCCCATGGCCTCCCTGCGCCTGCCGGCTGCGCAGCGTGAGCAGATGATCCTCTCGCTGCCATACCTGAAGCCGGGCCTCGCCGATCCGCCACTCCACGTCCTGTGCGCCAGGCACATAGGACACCGGCGTCTCGCCTTCGGACGCCACGCGAAAGCCCGCATGGTCCGCCCTCAGCCGCGTGATCCGCCCGCGCCAGCCTTCCGCCTCGCCGCCCGGGCCGCGCCCCCAGCCGCCATCGAGCGCCAGAACGGCCTGCACCGGGGCCGATCCCGGAACATCCGGCTTGCCGTCGGGCATGGTGTATTCCACCTGCAGGTCCGCCGCATGCTGGGCGACGCTCCCGCCAAGCTCACCGCTGGCCTTGAAGCCGCCGGGCAGCCCGGGCCACAATGCGTCGAGCGAAGGTGCCGCCGCATCCAGCTTGATCCTGTCCTTCGCATCGCCCAGCGCGCCGTCCAGCACGAAGCGGCTGCGCCCGATGCGAAGATCGGCGGAAACGACCGGCAGCCGCCATTCGGACAGCATCGCAGGCACGATGGGCGCGGAGGCATCGGAAGCCGCCTTGTCGGCGGCAGCTTCCCCCGAGGCCACGCCACCGGAAACCGCCGTCTCGGCAGCGGGCTTCCCGGCTGCCCCGGCATCCACGGGAGCCGCATCCCGTCCCGCGTCTGCCTGCGCCGCGGCGGCCGCATTGCCGGCGCCCACCACCTGTTCCAGAGCCAGCTTCAGCTTGCCGGACAGCGCCTGTCCGTTCCAGCGCGAATCCTCGGCGAATGCCAGCGACACTTCGGCATTTTCCAGCCGCTGCATGTCGTGGACTCCGATGTCGAAAGCGCCGTCCAGCGTCAGCAAGGCGTCCGGTATGGCGCCGGCCGCCATATGGCCGACGTTCAGCTTCCGGGTGGACAAGGTGCCCGTCACGCGATCCGCGGCGCCGGGCGACTGCGCCTCATTCCAGGTCAGCTCGCCCTGGACGCCCGAACCATCTCCCAGTTCCAGGTCGACATCGGCCTTTCTCAGCGGAAACGCAGCCTGGGGCAGCAGGCTGGCATTGGCCAGCAGCTTCAAGCCCTGGCCGCTGCCCGTCAGCGTCACTGCCATGGAATCCAGGCTGCCGTCCGCTTTCAACTGCAAATTGGCCGCGCACGGCGGCATTCCTGCAGCGTCGGACGAAGCATCCCCGTCCTTGCCTTCCTCGCCATTGGCCTTTTCACTGCCATTATTGCCGCTTGCCGCATTTGCCGGCGCACTGCCCGGCACGAAGGCGGGCAGGCACAGCGGCGAGTCCGGCCCCTTGCCCTGGATGGCCGCATCGAGATAGGCCCTGGCGGGCCAGGGCTTGCGCAATTCCGCCAGACGCAAGTCGCCCGACAGGCTGACATCCGCCAGATCATGCGCCACGTCCAGGCTGCGCAGCACCAGTTGCCCCGTTTCTCCGGTAACAGCCAGCGACGTCTCCAGGCGGGATACGCCGACGGGCAGCGCTTCCCCGTCGATCGTGACTTCGAGCCGGCCAAGCGCCAGGCGATCCAGCAGGATCTGCACGGGGATCGCCGGAATTTCCGCAGGCTCTTCGGATGCGGGCTCGTCCGAGGACTTCAGGCCGACGGCGATCCTTCCGGCGGAAAGATCCTTGACATGCAGGCGCCGCTCCAGCAACTGGCGCCAGTCCGCCTGCAAGTGGAAGTCTTCGATTTCCACCGAGAGTTCCGGCAGGCGAATGGCGAAGTCCTCGACATGCACGCCGCCCAGGATCGAGCCCCGCACTCCTTCCGCCTGCCCGTCCATGTAGTGCGCCGCCGTCCCCAGCGTCCAGCGCGTACCTTGCTGCGTTCCCAGCGCCCACGCCAGGAAGCCGCCCACGATCACGATCGACAGGACCAGCAAAGGCCCCGCCCAGATCAGAATGCGCGACAACCAACGTGCGAAGGTCTTCAAAATGCGATACCCAGAGAAAAGTGCAGGCGCAGCTTGCGGTCCCGCTGTCCGTACGCGACGTCCACATGGAATGGACCGGCGGGCGTGCGCACCCTGGCGCCCACCCCGTAGCCCAGGGCCCAGCTCATGTCTCCGAAGGATTCGGCGGCATCGCCCGCGTCGACGAACACGGCCATGCCCAGCATATCGGTGAAATAGTGCATGTATTCAGCGCTGACCAGGGCCATGGCCGGGGCGCCGATGGTGGCGTCGCCCTTGCTCAATCCGATGGACTGGTATTTATAGCCCCGGATGGTGCGGGCCCCGCCCGTGCGATAGCCGAAATCCTGCGGCACGCGATCGGTGCCGGCCCATACCTTGGCCACTTCGCCGCGCAGCGTGAGCACGTGCCTGCGGCCGATGGGCCACCATTGCTGCAGGCGCAGGTTGGTGCGCTGGAAGGTTTCACCCTTGTCCATGGTCACGCCCAGGCCGATGCCGAAGTCGATCAGGTTGCCTTCCCTCGGATCGTACTTGGCGTCCACATCGCGCCGCAGCCACTGCCAGGTGCCGATCAGCGTGGGCACATTGTAGTTGTCGGCGCCCTGGATGCGGATGCGGTCGTATGCCGCCGTCAGGCCCCACTGCGTTTCATATTCGACGCGGCTGTCGCCCGCGCCCTTGCGCTCCTGCCGGCGCTTCCAGCCCAGCGCATAGCGCGTGGAATCCAGCCCTTCGACGTCGGAACGATTGAACAGGACGCCGACGCTGTCCTTGGAGCCGTTGCTGGTCGGCGGCAGGTGCACATCAAAAAAAGCCCTTTGCCTGTCCTTGTCGACCCCCACGCCGGTCTCGGTCCAGATCGGCTGGCCGAACACGATATTCTGCCGGTACAGCCCCTCCACGCGCACGCCGTTGTCGCTGTCGACGCCCAGCGATGTGGTGAACCGCCTGGCCGGCGCTTCGGACACACTGACGTTCAGCGGGAGCTCGACATCGCCATCGGGGAGTTCCGTCCTTTTCTCGGGATCGGAGTCCAGCGTGACGAATGCGCCGCGGAAGAACGTCGTCGATTGCAGCGACTGCTGCCAATCGTCCAGCTTGTCCTGGTCGTAAGGGTCGCCCGGCTGGTAGCGTATATAGCGCTCGATCAAGGTGCGCGGCACCCGCTTGAGCCCTTCCGTGTGCATAGGCCCCATCCGCACTCGCGGCCCGCTATCGACGGCAAGATCCAGATCCGCCTTCGCCTCGTCGGCATCGACCGTCGCCTGGGTGCGCGTGTATCTTGCAAAGTAGAAGTCCTTGCGGCTGACGTCGTCCAGCAGCGCCGTCTTGGCCGACCCCCAGTCGGAATTGATGAAGAGATCACCGGGCTTGAGCGGCCAGCGCTCCTTGATGGCCGCGGCCCGGTCGGCGAACTCCTCACTGGATATGCGCCCGTTCAACGCGATATCCACGGAGGATACGGTCGCCCGTTCGCCCGGCGTAATGAAGATGTCCCAGGCCTCGCCCAGTTCGTCTTCCGTGGCTTCGAGCTCGACCTTCGCGGAAAAATAGCCCTGCGTCTCCAGCGCGGACAAGGTGGCCTCGTGCGCCCGGCGACGCAGGCGCGAGACTTCCCCGCCGTCCTGGTCTTCGGCCAGCCGTGTGATGGCATCCACCGCGCCGATGATGGCCTGCAGGGCTTCGGGCGGCACGCCGCCCGGATCGATGACGACCTCGGGCTTCGCGGCCAGCGTTCCATGGCTCCAGCCAAGCAGACAGCATGCGAAAGACAGGGAACGCCAGATTTTCATCATCAGGTTTTACGGGCAACCACTTTGGGCATCAACGCCGACATATCACGGGGCAAGTTTGCCACAATCGCCGACACTTCGCGTGCCACATCGCGATACAGGCCTGCCGCCGCGCCATCGGGCTCGGCCACGACGGTTGGATTGCCGGAATCGGTCTGCGTGCGGATGGACATCTGCAGCGGCAGGGCTCCCAGCCAGGGCAGCCCATATTCCTGCGCGATGGAGCGGGCGCCGTCCTGGCCGAAAATGTGCTCGGCATGGCCGCAATTGGAACAGATATGCACGGACATGTTCTCGATAATGCCCAGCACCGGCACATCCACTTTCTGGAACATGCGCAGCCCCTTGCGCGCGTCGATCAGCGCCATATCCTGCGGCGTGGTGACGATGATGGCGCCCGTCAGCGGCACTTTCTGCGCCATGGTCAGGGCGATGTCTCCGGTTCCCGGGGGCATGTCGACGATGAGGTAGTCCAGGTCGTTCCAGTTGGTCTGCGTCATCAATTGCGTCAGCGCCTGCGTCGCCATGGGGCCGCGCCAGATGGCGGGAGAATCTTCGTCCAGCAGAAAACCGATGGAGTTGGCCTGCAGCCCGTGCGCCACCAGCGGCTCCATGCTCTTGCCGTCCAGGCTCTTCGGACGATCCTTCAGACCCAGCATCAGCGGCACGCTGGGACCATAGATATCCGCATCCAGCAGCCCCACGTTCGCTCCCGAGGCCGACAGCGCCAGCGCCAGATTGACCGCGGTCGTGCTCTTGCCCACGCCACCCTTGCCGGAAGCCACGGCAATGATGTTGCGCACGTTGGGCATGGGGCTCAGGCCGCGCTGCACGGCATGCGCAATAATGCGCTGCTCGAAATTCAGCCCCCGCAGTGTGACGCCCAGCGGGGACAAAATCGTTTCAATACGTTTCCTGAGAGGGTCGACCCCATTGTTTATTGGGTATCCCAACGCTACATTAAGAGTAAGATCGACGCCGTCGAGCGTCATTTGCACGGTTTTCGGCGTTGCCGCCAGTTTTTTGCGCGTTACAGGGTCATCCACTTGCGCCAGTGCTGCCAATATTTGTTCGGTCGTCACGCTCATATCAATTGACCTTCTTTCCTCGAAATCGGTTGCTGTTTCAAACTTGGGTAAAACCTCAAGGATAGCGGATTGAGGGAATTTATTCGCAAAAACCCTGTCTACGTAATTCCCTTTCAGGAGACCAGATAACACAATGATCGACACTCTCAAGCAACTGTTGCGCGGCGCCCTATTCTTCGTGCTGGCCATCATCGGCATGACGATGGCCTTCATTTTCATGATTTCCAGCGCCTTTGCAATCGGCATTCTCTATGTCGTTGCCCGCGTCAAGGGCCGTCCGTTCGGTGTCAAGGCTTACTGGGCTCAACGCCGCAAGGCGCCCATGCAGAAAAATCCATTTAAAAACAACGATGTCATGGACATCGAGATGCGCGAGCTGCGTTAAACCCACCGCCTCCCGCATGCGGCGCCGCCCGCCTGCGCGCCACACAAAACCTAACCAATCTTTACAAACGCCCCTCCCCGGCTTGCGGTATTTCCGCAGGCCGGCATGAGCGCTTCCGATCGCCGTGTTCGCGGCGGCGACGCCATGCCGGATCGGGCAACGCCGGTTTCCCTGCGCATTCTCGTCGAAAGCCCTAAAATCGAACATTCGCCGGCCCAGCGCCGCCCGTTTTCCTAACGTATGTCACCCATGTCGCGCACACTTTTCGTCACCACAGCACTGCCTTACGCCAACGGTTCCTTCCACATCGGCCACATCATGGAATACATCCAGGCCGACATCTGGGTGCGCTCCATGCGAATGGCCGGGCACACCGTGCATTTCGTGGGCGCGGACGACGTCCATGGCGCTCCCATCATGCTGAAGGCGGAAAGCGAGGGCATCACGCCGCAGGCGCTGGTCCAGCGTTATGCCAGCGAACGCCCGCTCTACCTGAACGGCTTTCATATCAAGTTCGACCACTGGCACAGCACCGACTCCAGCGAAAACGTCGAGCTGTCGCAGGAGATCTACCGCCGCCTGAAGAGCGCCGGCTTCATCGACACGCGCACCATCGAGCAGTTCTACGACCCCGTCAAGGGAATGTTCCTGCCCGACCGCTACATCAAGGGCGAATGCCCGCGCTGCCACGCAAAAGACCAGTACGGGGATTCCTGCGAGGTCTGCAGCGCGGTCTACAGCCCCACCGAGCTGATCGAGCCCTACTCCACGCTGAGCAAGGCCAAGCCGGTGCTGAAGACTTCGGAACATTTCTTCTTCCGCCTGTCCGATCCGCGCTGTGTCGCCTTCCTGCAGGAATGGACAACCGGCGCCAATCGCACCGGCGCCAAGCGCCTGCAGGCCGAAGTCCTGGCAAAGACGCGCGAATGGCTGGGCAGCGGCGCCGAAGACTGTGAGGCCAATCTGGCCGACTGGGATATTTCGCGCGACGAGCCCTATTTCGGCATTCCCATCCCGGATGCGCCGGGCAAGTATTTCTACGTATGGCTGGACGCGCCGGTCGGCTACCTGGCTTCGCTGAAGGCCTACTGCCGGAAGCAGGGACTGGACTTCGAAGCCCTCATCGATCCGTCCAGCGACACCGAGCAGGTGCATTTCATCGGCAAGGACATCATGTACTTCCATGCCCTGTTCTGGCCCGCCATGCTGAAATTCTCCGGCCTGAAGACTCCGGACGCGCTGAACGTGCACGGCTTCATCACGGTCAGCGGAGAGAAAATGTCCAAGAGCCGCGGCACGGGCATTTCGCCGCTGCGCTATCTGGAGTTGGGCATGAACGCCGAATGGATGCGCTACTACCTGGCCGCCAAGCTGAATTCGCGCGTGGAAGACCTGGACTTCAACCCCGAGGACTTCATCGCGCGCGTCAATAGCGACCTGATCGGCAAGTACGTGAACATCGCCAGCCGCGCCGCCAATTTCATCAGCCGCCACTTCGACGGCAAGCTGGCCTACAGCGGCGATACCTCAGCCTTCGCGCAGGAACTCTCCAATCTGGCCGAACAGGTGCGCTCCGATATCGAAGCCCGTGAATTCGGCAAGGCCATCCGCCAGATCATGGCCCAGGCCGACAAGATCAACCAGGCGTTCGACGCCGCGCAGCCCTGGGTGCTGGCCAAGGGAATTTCGACCGCGGACGAGGCCCAGCGCCTGGCGCTGCAGGACATCTGCTCGCGCGCGCTGGCGGGATTCAAGGCGCTGACCGTCATGCTGACCCCTATCCTGCCCGCCCTGTCGGAGCGCGTCAGCGCCGAACTGTTCGGAGACGCCGCCTACCGCTGGCAGGATGCCGCCTCGCTTCCGGCCAGCATCGCGCCCTTCAAACACCTGATGCAGCGCGTGGAGCCCAGGATGCTGGACGAACTGTTCGAATCGCCCGCCGCTCCCGAAGTGATCCCCGGCGGCGAGCCCATCGCCGAACCCATCGACATCAAGGATTTCGCCAAGATCGACCTGCGCATCGCCCGCATCGAAGATTGCCAGGCTGTCGAGGGCTCGGACAAGCTGCTGCGCCTGTCGCTCGACGTCGGTGAAGGCCGCCTGCGCCAGGTGTTTTCCGGCATCAAGTCGGCCTACCAGCCGCAGGACCTGATCGGCAAACTGACCGTGCTGGTGGCGAATCTCGCGCCGCGCAAGATGCGCTTCGGCGTATCCGAAGGCATGGTGCTGTCCGCCAGCCATGCCGACAAATCGCAGGACGACGGCCTCTATGTCCTGGAACCCTGGCCCGGCGCGCAACCAGGCATGCGCATCCACTGATCGAGCGACCGGCATAGACAAAAAAATGGCGTCTCCTTCCAGAGCCGCCATTTTCATTCCAAGGCAGGAGCAGCCCCCGAAAGTCCGCGTGGTGAAACTCCTATCGTCTAAGACTTCGCCGCCGGCAGCTTCCCGTCGCGAAGCAGGCCCAGCGTCAATTCCACCCAATAGCGTACGCCCAGCGGCAGCACCCTGTCGTTGAAGTCGTACTTGGGATTGTGCAGCGACACGCTGTCCTCGCCGTTGCCCATCCAGATGTAGACGCCCGGACAAGCCTGCGACATGAAGGAGAAATCTTCCGACGCCATGCTGGGCGGCAGTTCGCGCCTGACACTCGCCGCTCCCAACAGGCCCGTCAGGATTTCAGCGCAGACTTCCGCGTGTTCCGGCGAATTGATAGTGGCGGGATAGCTGACGCGATAGTCCAGCTCGGCTTCCAGTCCATGCAGTTTCGCGGTCGCTTCAATCACATCGCGGAAGCGCTGTTCAATGCGGCTGCGCTGCTCCATGTCGAAACAGCGCACAGTGCCGCGCAGCTTTACTTGCTCGGGCATTACGTTGTACGTATCGCCCGCATTGAAGCTGGTCACGCTCAGGATGGCCGGCTTGTGCGCCTCTTGCTCGCGACTGATCAGCGCCGGCAGTTGGGTCACCAGTTGGCAGGCCGCCAGCAAGGTGTCCTTGCCCAGATGCGGCATGGCGGCATGGCAGCCCTTGCCTGTCAGCGTCAGGTTGAATATGTCGAACGCAGCCATGACAGGGCCTGAATGCACCGCGGCCGCGCCGACGGGCAGGCCCGGCCAGTTGTGCATGCTGTACACCGCCTGCATGGGAAATCGCTCGAACAGGCCGTCTTCGATCATGGCGCGCGCGCCGCCCTCGTTTTCTTCCGCGGGCTGGAAGATGAAATGCACCGTTCCGGCAAAGTCGGGATTGGATGCCAGCACCCTGGCCCCGCCCAGCAGCATGGTGGTGTGGCCGTCATGCCCGCAGGCATGCATGCGCCCCGTATTGACCGAGGCGTGCGGCACGTCGTTCAGCTCGGTCACATGCAGGGCATCCATGTCGGCGCGCAGGCCGATGGACGGGCCATCGCCCCGGGCGCCGCGCAGCACGCCGACCACGCCGGTTCCAGCCAAACCCGTGTGCACTTCCAGCCCCCAGCCCTCCAGCAGCTCGGCCACGATGCCGCTGGTGCGATGCTCTTCGAAGGCGGTTTCGGGATGGCGGTGGAAGTCGTGCCTCCAGGCCTGCAAGTCCGTCAGTGTCGGCCACACAGTCTCGCTCATTCCAATATTCCTCAAAGATAACCAAAAGGCGCGGCCGGCTCCGCCGCGGTTTCGACCCAGACGCTCTTGACCTGAGTGTACTCGCGCAAGGCGTCCAGGCCGCTGGAACGGCCATAGCCGCTCTGGCGATAGCCGCCGAACGGCGAAGCCACGTTGATGGTCTTGTAGCCATTGATCCAGAACGTACCCGCCCGCACCTGCGCGGCCACGCGGTGCGCCCTGCCGACATCGCGGGTCCAGACCGCACCGGCCAGGCCGAAACGGCTGTCGTTGGCGATTTCGACGGCTTCCTGCTCGGTATCGAACGGAATCACCGCCACGACCGGCCCGAAGATTTCATTTTGCGCTACATCCATGCGGTTGGAAACGCCCGTCAGCACGGTCGGCGGCACGAAGTAGCCCGTATCGCCGGGTTCGGCGCTGCCCAGGGCCAGAGTCGCGCCCTCTTTCAGTGCCGCGGCTATGCAGTTGCTCACGTGATTGAACTGGCGCTCGTTGCAGATCGGACCGACTTCGGTCGCCACATCCTGCGGATCGCCCACACGCAGCCGGCGCGCACCGTTGACCAGCTTGTCCACCAGTTGATCGTGCACACTGCGCTGCACCAGCAGGCGCGAACCGGACACGCAGCTCTGCCCCGCGCCGGAGAAGATGGCCGCCTGCGCGCCAAGGCAGGCGCGATCCAGGTCGGCATCGTCGAAGACGATATTGGCCGACTTGCCGCCCAGCTCCAGCACGCATGGCACCAGATGCTCCGCCGACAGCGCCGCAACGCGGGCGCCGGTCGGCACCGAACCGACGAACACCACCTTGCCGACCTGCGCTGTTTCCAGCGCTGCCGGAGCGGCGGTCTGGCCGAGCCCGGCCAGGACATTGACCAGGCCTGCAGGCACGCCCGCCTGTTCCGCGATAGCGGCCAGGGCCAATGAGCTGAACGGCGTCAACTCGGACGGCTTGAGCACCACGCCATTGCCCGTGGCGATGGCAGGGGCGATCTGCCAGCCTGCCGTGAACACCGGCGCGTTCCACGGCGTGATCTGCAGCACCACGCCGATCGGCTCGCGCCTCGTGTAGTTGAGATGGCCGCTGGGTACGGGAATCACATCGCCGTACAGCTTGTCGGTCCAGCCCGCGTAGTATTCGAACATTTCCGCCACGCGCAGCGCCTCGCCCCGGCAATCGCGGATCGGCTTGCCGCTGGTCAGCGATTCGAGCTGCGCCAGCGGTTCCGCCTGGGCGCGGATCGCCTGGCCCACGGCATACATTACGCGGCCGCGCTCGGCATGCGACAACGCCCACCAGGCCTGCTGTCCTTGGCGCGCCGCCTCGACCGCGGCCTTGGCGACTGCCGCGCCGGCATCGGCATAACGCAGGGTTTCCTGGCCGGTCGCGGCATTGCGCAGCAGGATATCCTCTCCCTGGCCGGACAGCAGTTTCCCGCCCACATAGGAACCGATGGCCTGGGCGTCAGGGAAAAACGCGCGAAAAGCCTGCCAGATACGATCTTTCATGTCTTGCTCCTTCTATTGTCCTGTCCGTTCCCGCTGCGCGCTTTCCACCCGGCGCGCAGAGCAGGAGTGAGTCACTCCCGCCTAAAATCGGGAGCTTCCTCGCCGAAGCGGCTCATGAACGCGCGTCGTAATCCACGATGCGGTTGAAGTCCTCTCCATCCTCGATCGCATCCGCCGAATCCGCCCACAGGCGCAGGGCCTCTTGCGACAGCGGCGCATTCGCGCCGCTCTGCGCGATCATGGCGGCCGCCAGACGCAGATCCTTGCGCATCAGCTTCATGGTGAAGCCGGAGTTGAACGCACCGTTCAGTATCCAGGTCGGGCAATTGACTTCGGTCACGCCGCTGCGGCCGGACCCTGCATTCACGCCGCTGAGTATCTGCTCGATATCCAGCCCGGCCGCCTTCGCCACGCGAATGGCTTCGCCTGCGGCGATCAGATTGATGCCGCACAGCAGGTTGTTGAACAGCTTGGCCGAATGCCCTGCGCCGACCGGGCCGACATGCACCCGCTTGCCGGTCAGCGCATCCAGCACCGGCGCCAGCTCATCGATATCCGCAGCCTCTCCGCCCAGCAGCATGGTCATCGAGCCGCTGTTCGCCGCCTTGGGGCCGCCGCTGACCGGGCCGTCGACGAACCGCAGCGAGCTGCCTTTCAGCGCCTGCGCAATGCGCGCGGTGCTGGCCGGATCCGCCGTCGAGGTATCCAGAACGATCTGGCCGGCGCGCGCATGCTGCAGCAGCCCGTCCTTGCCCAGCACCACCTGCTCGACGATATCGGAAACAGGCAGCGACACCACGACGATGCGCCAGCCCAGGCGGCGGAATGCCGGGATGTCCTTGGCCAGCGACAGGCCGGCGAAGGACAGCAGCGGCGTGATCAGCGCCAGGAAGCTGACTTTGCCCGTCAATTCCGCCACTTCTGCGGCATACGGCACCGATGGAAACGTCATGGCCATGGCGACGAACGAGATCCAGCAGACGGCGGGCAGCTTGCGCCTGGTTCCCATATAGATCAGGTCACCCACCAGCACGGCGAGGATGATCAAAGCCACACCGGGCAACGCTTCGAGCATCGAGGTGCCGAAACCGATCCGGTTGCCGATCAGCACCATCAGCCCCACGAACAGCCACGATAAGATACGCATGCCAAAGTTCAGTTCAACGGCATGCCCCGCTTCTTCCCGCGATCCGGACGAAGCCTCCTCCACGACGGACTCCCCCTTGCGATTGCGTCCCAGGATAGGCTCCAAGAACCGATAGGCGCGCACCGCCAGCGGCAGGGAAATGAACAGCGTCAGATAAGTGCCGATCGTGGTGGCGATCAGATTGGCCGCCGCGGCGAAAGCGGCGACATCCTTGGCGACTTCGGGCGTTTGCTGGGCTGCGATGGCACCCACCGCGGCGGCTGTCATGCTGCCGGAACCCATGCCCGCGCCCATAGCCAGCGCCAAGGGGTGGAAGATGTTCAGGCTGGTGACGAAACCCGCCAGAATCGAAATGAAGATGGCGCCAAACAGGGTGCCGGTAATGTATTCGGCCAGAACACCGCGGCCTTCCGGCGAGTCCATGCCGAAGCGCTCGCCGACGATGGCAAGCCCCGGCTCGCGTCCGATGGAAAACGTCGCGCCGATGGCTTCGCGCTTGATGCCCAGCAACAGCGCCACAGGCATGCCCAGCAGGATGCATCCGATCAGGTTGCCGAATTCCTGCAGCGCCAGGCCCCAGCCCGCTTCGGCCAGCTTGGGCAGCGCGCGTATTCATCGACTCTCCCCTTTGGTATGCAGCCGCCCGCATGGGGGCGGCATCTTATGGACAATGAATGAAAAAACACAAGCCGGACCGTCCAGAACCAGTCCGGCGCGTTCACTATATCAACGAGTCCGTACCCGTATTTCCGCATTTTTGTTCTAATAAACAGAACATAATCGTTTACCCTAGAATTGTTATCAGAACAAGGAATCGCACATGCTTGCCTTCCATGACGCGCGTCTGCGCTATCTGTACGAAGCCGTCGCCTGCGGCTCCGTGCGCGCAGCAGCCGACAAGCTGGGCATCGCACCCTCCGCGGTCAGCCGGCAGGTCGGCCTGCTGGAAGAAGAACTGGCTTCCGTGCTGCTGGAACGTCATCGCAAAGGCGTGGTTGCCACGCACGCGGGCCGGATACTGATCGACTACTACCGGCAGCACATGGCGCACCAGCACGATATGCTCGCCAAGATCGATGCTCTGCGAGGACTGAAAAGCGGCTCGGTTTCCGTTGTCAGCGGCGAAGGTTTTGCCCAGGAACTGATCGCCGGCCCCATCCGGCAATTCCGCCGGCAGCATCCAGGCATCTCCGTGTCGCTGGATATTTTCGGCACGACCGAGATCGTGCGCCGCGTGCGCGAGGACGAAGCGGAAATCGGACTGGTCTACTATGCCCCTACCGATGCGCATATCGTCTCGCGCGGCTCGGTGACCCAGCCCATGCACGCCATCATCGGCGTCGATCACCCCCTGCGGCATGCCAGCCAGACCTCGCTCCAGGAGCTGAACACCTGGCCGCTTGCATTGCTGCACGGCGTCTTCGGCATCCGGCAACTGCTGGATCATGCGGAACGCATCGAAAAAATCCGCCTGAACGCGGCGCTGACGACCAATCTGATAAGCGTGGCCATCGGATTCGTCACCAGCGGACAGGGCGTTACCTTGCTGCCGCCCTGCGCCGTTTCAACCGAACTGGCGGACGGACGCGTGCTCGCCATTCCCGTGGACAGCCCCGCGCTGCACCAGGCCGAAGTGCAGCTGATCACGCGCGCCGGACGCAATCTGTCGCCGGCGGCGAACCGTTTCCTGCAATACTGCATGCATGGAATGGAAGCGTTCCAGGCGACGACTTGAGGCAATCCCCGCCGGAAAAGGAAAGGCGCCCGTCCAATGGCGGGCGCCCTGCCTGCCCCGCGCTTGCGGCGGGACCTTGGTACGAGCCGTTCCGGCTTACTTTGCCACAGGCATGGAGAACTCCGCGCCCTTGGCGATGCTCTGCGGCCAGCGCTGCATGATGGACTTTTGCTTCGTATAGAAGCGGAAGCCCTCTTCGCCATAGGCGTGCATATCGCCGAACAGGCTCTTCTTCCAGCCGCCGAAGCCGTGCCATGCCATCGGCACGGGGATGGGCACGTTGATGCCGACCATACCTACCTGCACACGCCTGCCGAACTCCCTGGCCACGTTGCCGTCGCTGGTGAAGCAGGACACGCCATTGCCGAATGCATGCTCGTTGATCATGTCCAGCGCTTCCGCGAAATCGGCCGCGCGCACGCAGGCCAGCACGGGACCGAAGACTTCCTCCTGGTAGATGCGCATTTGCGGCGTCACATTGTCGAACAGGGTGCCGCCCGTGAAGAAGCCCTCTTCATGTCCCGCCACCTTCAGGCCGCGGCCATCCACGACCAGCGTCGCGCCCTCGGACTCGCCGATGCCGATGTAGTTTTCGATGCGGTCGCGCGCTTCGCGCGCAACGATCGGCCCCATTTCGGACGCGGAATCCATGCCATTGCCGATCTTCAGCGCGCGCACGCGCTCCGCCAGCCTGGGCATGATGCGATCCGCCACGTCTCCCACCAGCACCGCCACCGAAATCGCCATGCAGCGTTCGCCGGCCGAGCCGTATCCGGCGCCCATCAACGCATCGACGGCCTGGTCGAGATTGGCATCGGGCATGACCACCATGTGGTTCTTGGCGCCTCCCAGCGCCTGAACGCGCTTGCCGAAATGCGCGCCGCGCTCGTAGATGTACTGCGCGATCGGCGTGGAGCCGACGAAGCTGATCGCCGCCACATCGGGATGCTCCAGCAGGGTATCGACGGCCAGCTTGTCGCCCTGCACTACATTGAAGACGCCGTCGGGCAGCCCGGCCTGCTTGAGCAGTTCCGCCATGAGCAGCGATGCCGAGGGATCGCGCTCGCTGGGCTTGAGCACAAAGCAGTTGCCTGCGGCGATGGCCACGGGGAACATCCAGCACGGCACCATGCACGGGAAGTTGAATGGAGTCACGCCGGCCACCACGCCCAGCGGCTGGCGCATGGTCCAGTTGTCCATGCCGGTGGAGACCTGTTCCGTATAGTCGCCCTTCAGCAGTTGGGGAGCGCCGCAGGCGAACTCGATGATGTCGATGCCGCGCTCTACCTCGCCCCTGGCATCGCTGAATACCTTGCCATGTTCCTGCGTGATCAGTTCAGCCAGCCTGTCCTTGTTCTGGTTCATCAGCTCGAGGAAACGGAACATGACGCGCGCCCTGCGGATGGGAGGCGTGTCCGCCCATGCGGCAAAGGCCGCCTTGGCCGCGGCGACCGCGGCATTCACATCATCCTCGGCGGCCAGGTGCAATGTGCGGATGGCGCTGCCCGTGGCCGGGTTGTAGACCGGCTGCGTGCGCGTGCCGGCGCCGTTCTCCCGGCGGCCGTTGATGTAATGGACGATATCCGTCGATGCTGTCGTCATGGTGTCCTCGCTCTGTATGGTGGTTCGTGTTCCAGGCGCCATGGGAAAGTTCACGACGCGATCCGATGCCTGCAGTTTAAGTAGGCCCGCCATGCTTGCATAGACATGGACGCTTGATTCATTGTTCAGATTAATGAACAATGAAAGGCATGGATATCCAAAAAATAGAAACCTTGTGGACGCACCTGCATACGTTGGGCATGCTGGACCGCCAAGGCAGCTTCACCGCTACCGCGCAAAGGCTGGGCATCAGCAAGGCGGCCGTCAGCCAGCGGATCGCCGAGCTGGAGAAAGCCGCCGGCATCCCCCTCGTGCAGCGCACGACCCGCGCCGTGCGGCTGACCGATGCCGGCCGCCAACTGGCGGAAAACACGCAACTTGCTTTCGAAACCATCGCCAACAGCTTCGCCTCGGTGCGGGAGTTGGCGGAACACCCTCGCGGCACCCTGCGCGTAACCGCGCCCGTAGCCTTTTCGCGGCAGCATCTGGTTCCGCGCCTGACGGGCTTTCTGCGTCGGCATCCCGATATCCGCATCGAGCTTGATCTGTCGGACAGGCTGGTATCGCTGGAGCAGGAAGGATTCGACCTGGCCATCCGTCATACCGACGCTCCCCCTGACACCCACGTGGCCTGGCAACTATGCACAACGCGCTCGCTCCTGGTCGCCAGCCCGGACTATCTGCAGCGCCACGGCGTACCGGACCGTCCCGAAGCGCTGTCGGAGCACCGCTGCCTGCATTATCCTCGTCCCAGGGGAACTGCCGCCTGGACGTTCGAGCAGCACGGCGCGCGCAGGCAGGGCGCAGCGCAGAAGCCTGCACGCATCACCGTTCCCGTCCAGGGCTCGTTCGCGGCCAACAACAGCGAAGTGCTGCGCGATATCGCCCTTCAGGGAGAAGGCATCGCGCTGGCGCCGGATTTCAGCGTCCAGCAGGCCCTGCGGGAAGGCGCGCTGGTGGAAGTCCTCCCGCAATGGCGAACGCTGGGGACCTTTGGCGAGCGCATCTATGCGATGCGCCCATACTCGCCGCATGTCCCTCTGGCCGTCAGGCTGTTCGTGGCCTATCTGCGCACCGCCTTCGAAGCGGGTTTCGCGCACCAGCCCAAGGGCTGACTCCCCGCACGGGCGACGGCGAGACGACGCCTTGTCCGGCCGGGCGGCCTATCCTCGCAATCAAAGCTGTTTCGTCGCCCGCCAGTCCTTGCCGCTGTCGTTCCGGCCCCCCATGGAGTCCCCATCGACGCGGCCGGTGTAGACATCCTTTCCGACGGTAAAGGTGATGTCGGCGCCGCTCAGCTTCGCATCGCTGATCTCCTGCGGTTCGCCGTCCTTGCGCAGGCTGCCCGACAGCATCTGGAATGCCTGCGTCAGGGCAAGCACGCCGCCGTCCTCCATCTTCCAGCTGCCTTCCACCTTGGCCGGAATGATCCACTTGTAAGCGTTGCAATAGCCGGTGCAGCCCTCTCCGTCGACCCGCACCGTGTCGTCCGGCTCCCAGTCTCCCATGTCGAACGAGTTGGATACCACCCTCGTGCCCGGCGCCATGTCCAGCAGCGTGGGACGCAGCCTCAGATTCAGATTGGGCAGCAGGAACAACGAAATGACCGAGGCCTTGGAAAAATCGGACTCGAAGATATCGGCTTCTTCGAACGTTGCCCGGTCCGACACGCCGGCCGCTTCCGCCGCCTGCTTGGACAGCGCCACCATGTCCGGGTTGTACTCGATGCCGTGCGCCCTGGCCCCGCGCATGGCAGCCGTGATCACGGTACGCCCGTCGCCGGAGCCCAGGTCGATCAGATAATCCTGCGCCGTCAGCCCGGCCATGTCCAGCATCGCATCGACCAGCGCCTGCGACGTGGGAACCCAGACCACGTCCTTGCCCGCCTGGCCGACTTCGGGCGTGAACGCCCCGACCGCCGCTTCCTGCGCCCAGGCATTTCCCAGCAGTGCCGTCGCCGTGATTGCCGCGAGCAATGTTCTGCGAATTTTCATCATGCTTGTTCTCCCGGTGATTGATTGGAAAAGTCTTGCGTGTTCAATCCGTCGTCGTCGCAGCAGCGGCCTCGCGCGTCTTGCGAAACAGCAGCAGCGGCGTGCCCGCCGCCAGCACGGCCAGCCCCATCAGGCCGGCGGTGCCCGTATACATGACGCTCGAATACAACATGTACAGGCACATCAGGCAGAAAATAGCGGGCGTCACCGGGTAGAAAGGCACCCGGTACGGCAGGACGCGATCGGGATGCCGGCGCCTGAGCACGAACAGGGACACTCCGACCATCAACAGGAAAAACCAGAATACCGGCGCCGTATAGTCGACCATGGCCTTGAAGCCGTCCCTGGTGAACGCGCCCAGCCCGATCAGCGCGAGCGCAATCGCCCCCTGCGCGACAAGCCCATTGGCCGGCGTTCTTCCCCGGCCGTCCCACACGCCAAGCCAGCGCATGACCGTCATGTCGTTCGCCATGGCATAAAACACCCGGGCTCCAGTAAAAATGGTGGCGTTCAAGGTGGAAATGGCGGCCACGACGATGGCCAGCGTCACGGTGACCTCGCCCGCGGGCCCCGCCACGGCGCGCATCATGTCGGCCGCCACCGCATCCGATGCTCGGATTCCGTCCAGCCCGAGAATGGACAGCAAGGCCAGGTTGGCCAATACATACAGCGTCACAAGGATCAGCGTCCCCATGACCAGGACGCGGGCGATATTGCGCGGGGCATCGTTCAACTCTCCCGTCAGATAGGCCGCTTCGTTCCAGCCCCCATAGGTCAGCAGCACGAAGATCATGGCCATGCCGAGCGCCGCGCCCTCCGGCGCCATCGCGGGCGCGGCGGGCGCGGCGGATCCGCCCGAGTTGAAAAAGCCGAACAGAATGATGGCTGCGACCGCGCCGATCTCGATCAGCGTCACGACGATCTGGAGATTCTTGCCATGGGATGTGCCGATGACGTTGACCGCCGTCAGGATGGCCACGGCCAGCGCCGCGTACAGGGCCGGCCCATACGGCCCGAGCGGCGCGAGCAGAGACAGGTAGTCGCCCAATATGAATGCCACCGCCGCGATCGCACCGGTCTGGATGACCGTACAGCGCGCCCAGCCGAACAGCATGGCGCAGGCCTTGCCATAGGCGCGGGACAGGAAGTGATATTCGCCTCCGGCATGCGGATTGGCCGCCGAAAGCTCGGCATAGCATAACGCCCCAACCAGCGTCACCAGGCCGCCGAATACCCACGCCAGAATGAACATCCACTCCGATCCGACATTCGAAGCCACGATGGACGGCGTGCGGAAAATGCCGATTCCCACCACCATCCCCACCATGATGACCACGGCGTCGAACACGGTTAGCTGGGGCTGAGGCCTGGAACGGCTGTCCTGGATCATGGGAGTTCCTTATTCGAACTTATGCCTTCACCGGCTGATCTCCGATTTGACAACATCCATTCAGGAAATATTCATATTAATTTTTCATAAAACACATGAATAATCCAGCATAATCCGCCTTCCAGGCGGATGCGCCGCGCCTCGTTGAAAAGCAAAACGCGGCACGACGAGCCTCGCCCGTCATGCCGCGCCTCAACCTACAGGCGATTCTTCGCCTACTTGGCGAACAGCTGCCCCATGTCCTTGAACGCCTTGAACTCCAGCGCATTGCCACAGGGATCCAGCAGGAACATCGTGGCCTGCTCGCCCACCTGGCCCTTGAAACGCACATAAGGTTCGATGACGAACTTGGTGCCGAAGGACTTGAGCCGATCCGCCAGCGCTTCCCACTGGCCCCACTCCAGCACGATGCCGAAGTGCGGCACAGGCACGTCGTGGCCGTCCACGGGATTGGTGTGCGCCTGCTCCTGCGCGGCCGTCCTGGGGTGTTCATGGATCACGAGCTGGTGACCGTAAAAATTGAAGTCCACCCATTGCTCGCTTGAGCGGCCCTCTTCCAGGCCGAAGACTTCACCATAAAAGCGCCGCGCAGCCGGCAGGTCGTGCACGGGAATGGCAAGGTGAAAAGGAGAAAGACCCATGTGTTGCTCCAGTGAAAGTGAATGAAGGCCCGCACAATGTACCGCAATACGCGTCGTGCCGGCGCGGCGCAACGCGCCAACAGGCACGAGACGCATCAGTCCCTGGCGCCAGCCACCCTGCGCTTGAGCGCGTCCAGCGATGCCTGCGTCCAGTCCGAAGGCGAAACCAGGCTGGCCCAGGCATCGACATAATGCTCAAATGCATAGACATGGCCGTATCCTTTGGGCGGCTCCACCGCCAGCATCAGGTCGAACGCCAGTTGCAGGAACGTGACCACGGGAATCCAGCGCATATCGGGCGATACGTCAGGCCCAAGCGGCCCATTGAGCCAATCGGGACGGCGCCACAAAGACTTTGGATCGAAGAAAGTCACCGCATCGCTGGCATACTGGAGAAAAACGATGCGGTATGGCCCCCATCGCTGGCCCTCCTGGTCCAGCGCATTGACCTGGGCAGTGAAGCGGACAACGGATCCGTCGCCAAACGCAGGCAGCCACGCAGGCGATCCGGCATTGCGCCGGTCCGTCACGGAACGCCACGTAGGCGTATTGAACGGCGGCCCCGACCAGAGCGCGCCATGGTACGGAGCCTCGATAACCTGATAGAGATCATGGCTCTTGTCGCCGTTCAGCGCCCCCAGGCTAAGCCCCTGAAGGTAAAGACGCGGACGCGCCTCCTGGGGCAGACTGCGCCAGTAGTCGTACACCGCGGCAAACACGACACGCGCCGTTTCCGCGCCATACTCCGGGTCGGCCAGCAATGTCAGCCAGCTCAACAGATAGGAGTACTGGACCGACACGGTGGCCACATCGCCATGCAGCACATACTCCAGCGCCGCTTGGCTTTCGGGATCCACCCAGCCTGTACCGGTCGGTGTGGCGATAACGAGATTGCCGCGCTCAAACGCGCCGATGCGCTGCAGTTCGCGCAACGCCAGTTCCGCGCGTTCCTGCGGCGTATCGGCGGAATTCAGGCCTACATAAACGCGCAGCGGCTCCCGGGCGGGGCGCTGGGTCATACGCTCGATCTGCGCAGCATCGGGGCTCGCGGCGATCATGCGCCGCCCCTGCCGGCCCAGCCGTTGCCAGTCGAGGTAAGAGCCCCGCCCTCCTGTCTTGTCCCAGGCGGCCGGCTTCTCGATATCGTCCTCGATCAGGGCATCCAGGCCGGCGTAAGTCTGGTCAGCCAGGCGCATGGCGCCGTGAACCAGCACGCCGTTGCCTATCGTCCAGAACAATGTCGCCGTGACAATCACGGCCAACACTGCCGCAGTCGGTCCTGAAATATGACGCGACAAACGTTGCGACAAGCGCCGCCATATCCATGCGGCCAGCCTGCCGACCATCACCAACAGCAGAAAAGTCGACAATGCGAGCACGGCAATGGTCCACGGACCGGCGCTGTCGACAGGCGGCATTTCCATCAATGCCCGCAAACGGTTCTGCCAGTCAGCCGCCCACCAAAGCGAGAAGACTGCGATCACGATGCAGACCGCCAGTGTTGCGGCCATGGCGATGCGCCGCCCCCTGCCCTGCAATGACGGCAACTCCAGCATGCGCCACAGGTGGCGCAGCAACACCCCCAGCCCGTAGCCCGATGCCAGGCAGAAACCGCCCAGCACCCCTTGTATCCAGGGTTCGCGCGGCACCAGTGATGGCGTCAGCGATGCGGCGAACAATAGCGTGCCGAACACAAGCCCCATGCCGCACAGGGATAAAGCGGGCAGATCGCGTAAAAAACCAAGGCGGTGCATGCTGGGGACGACTCCGTTCCGGCGCGCAGGCAAGGCTGCGCCGACCGGCAGACTGGCGATCCGCAGATAGTAAAGTCCGCCGTCGTTACGGCGCAAGCGCGAAAGCGCCGCGGCTTACTGCCCCTGGGAAACCCGCAACGTCACACGCTCGACGGTTTTTTCAAAGAAATGATAACCGGACCCGCCCTCCGCCAGCAGCGTCAGCAAGGTATCCGGATCATGCACACGCGTGCCGCCCACCACCGTCACGCCCCGCTGCGCATAAGGCGGCATGAACAGCGTCGCGGTCGGGCCGATCACTGCGGCCTGCGCGCCGGGCTTCAGCATGCCCAGCAGGCCGTCCAGCGATCCGTTGATCAGCGTCGTTCCGGTCGTGATGAGCACGTCCGCCTTGGGCACGATTTCCGCGGCTCGGTCCGCAGGGACGTAGAACGGCAGCTCATCCGGCTTGAGCACTGCGGGGTCCAGCTCCAGAATGTTGAACGGCTGCTTGCGTCGGCGCAGTTCCTTCATATAAGGCGGAAACGCGCCGACCAGGGCCACCCGGTGCTCCGGCTCCAGCGCCAGCGCCAGCGCTTCGAAACCGTCCTCGCCCATGACCTCCACTCCCGCCGCAGGCCCATCGCGCCGCCACAAGGTCTCCGCCAGCGCATTCAGCGTGGCGATGGCCAGGGTGCGGCGCAGATCCTGCGGCCGGTAAAGATCGCCTAGTATCTGCTGTACCGGGCGGCCGGTAATCTTGCCCGGCGTCGGCATGGCATGGGCGGAGCTGGGGCAGCATACGGCCTCGGGTACGCTTTTGATCGGCGTGGCGCACAGGCCGCCCGCGCCATTGCTGAGCTTGACGCCGGTAAAGAATACGCCAAGCACCGCACGTTCTATCGTCAGTGTCTCCACTTCGGGTCCCAGCGCCTCGACGATGGCCCTGTGCAGCGCGGCCAGCAGCGTACCGGACGCATCTTCGGGCATGGCACGACGGGAAGGACTCAATAAGGTTTCCATTGATCTACTCCTGGCTTGCTTCGGGCTTGCGCGCGAAATGCAGCTTGGTAACGCCATATTCGCCATGCAGGTCGGCGCGGTCGGCATCGAGCAGGCCGATCTTGCCGAAACGCTCGCAGAAAGTCTCTACATGGCACATGGGATGGCTGTCGGTCAGCACGGCCTTGTCCAGGTCGCGCAGGCCTCCCGGGGCGGTATCGCACGC
This sequence comes from Paracandidimonas soli, assembly GCF_004342005.1. Classification (GTDB taxonomy): domain Bacteria; phylum Pseudomonadota; class Gammaproteobacteria; order Burkholderiales; family Burkholderiaceae_B; genus Paracandidimonas; species Paracandidimonas soli. The sequence goes on along the minus strand of NZ_SMBX01000008.1, from coordinate 105,467 downwards.
CTCCAGGCAGAACCAATGCGCGCAGAACAATTCCCCTTCGGGCGCCAGCCGGCCGGCAACGGCGGCCAGCGCGTCATTCGTATTCCTCCGCAACGGATACAACGCGTGGAACAATACTCCGAGATCGTATTCTCCTTCTAGCGGCGTCAGCGCGGAACCCCGCCGCACGCTGCAGCGCTGCTCGAATCCGGATGCGGCGACCGCGGCCCTGGCCTGCTCCAGCCCCTGTTCCGCGACGACGGCCGTCACCACGGCGCCGGGCAACTGCCGGCAAAGCGCAACCGCCAGTTGCCCTTCCCCACCGTCGAAGCACAGCACGCGCAGCGCTCCCTGACGCGCCGCCAGATGATCGCGCAGGTAGCTGGCCAGTCGATCGGCCTCGCCGAAGAACGGGTGCTGCCGCGGCGCCAACGCGGGCCTCGCTGCTTCCGCCGCCGTCCAGCTTGCCGACATGAACCGATCCAGGGAAGACCAACCATTGGACCCGGCAAGCATGTCTTCGAACACTGCCCCCTGATACCAGGGGTTGCCCTTGCACAGCACCTGATCCATGCCATCGGCCAGCACATAGCCGCCATCCGCCCTGGACAAGGCTCCCAGATCCTCCAGCGCCTGCAGGAAGCCAGCCAGGTGCGCGCCCCTGAGATCCAGGGCGGAAGCAATATCCGGGCGCGCAGCAGGGCCATGCTGCGCCAGCCAGTCGAACAGGCCGCAGCGAAATCCCGCCAGCAATGCCTGAAACGATTTATAGCCATCGCTGACCCGGCGTATGGCCGCCATGGCTTGCGGCTCGTTCAACTGGTCCATCACGGATTTGTGTACTTTCAGTTCCATAGGAATGCTCCTCGATGTTTTCATTGCCGCCCGACATGGGCGGGATTCTGCAGTTGTGCCTGTCCCTGCGTTCCTGACGCCAGCATCATGGCAATATCGGCATCGGACACTTCGTATCCGAAAAACCGCCGGTAGAATGCTTTGATCTCACCCGCCAGATCCTCTGGGAGAAACAGTTGCGGGTGAATCAGGCCCGCCGCCCACAGCACCGTCAACGGCTGTTCTACCGTGCGCTGGCCCCAGGAATGGCTGCCCATGGGCGTCGCATGCACCCTCCGGCCCTTCACTGCCGCCAGCCTGGAGAACCGCTCGTCGCGATAGACCGCTTCGACCTGCTCCGGCGAGCCGACGATCAGCACCTCCGGATCCCATTGCAGCAAGCGCTCATGGGAATATTGGGCATTGCCGCCGGCGGCCCACCCTTCGGTCACGCTTTGCCCCCCCGCCTGCGCAATCCACCAGTTGGCGATCAGCAACGGGGTCGTCATGGAATGCGGATTGAAGTACAGCACCCTGGGGCGCTGGCCAGGCGGGATGTCGTCCGTCACCGTGCGCACCTTCTGCATGACTCCGTCGAAATAGCGCAGATAGTCTTCGCCTTGCGCCATTCGATCCAGCGCGCAGCCCAGTACATGCATATTGCGACGGATATCGACTTCGCTTCCCCACTCCAGATACAGCACCGGGATCCTGGCTGCTTCCAGAGAACGGATGCGCATGCGGTCCATAGTGATCACGACATCCGGAGACAGCAGCATGAGGTTCTCCAGATTTACCCCGGTGTCCGCCTGCCCTTGCAGCACGGGCAGATCGGCCAGATGAGAGGCGATGCGCAAATGCAGCGCCCAGCGGCCCGACGCCGTGAAACGCCCGGGCAGCCCATTGACGATCCGGTCTCCGGCGTCCAACGCCAGCAAATAACCATTGATGACGGGAACGGACCCCACGGTCGCCACTCTGCGTACCGTCCCGGGCAGGACTACTGTGCGCCCCGCCATGTCCGTTACCATGGCGCCGTCGGGCGTTCGCACACACTCTCCCGGCGTTTGCGCCCAAAGGGCGCCAGCCGTCGTGGCGGCGCACGCCGATAGCAAGGATCGCAACAGCAGATGCTTCATGCGCTTCATGAATCTCCTTTTCCGAAGCCATGTCCCGCCCCGGAAACACCCGGGCGGGACGCCTCCGTCATCAGAAGTTGTAGATCATGGACAGGTAGAAACTACGCCCGGGATAGGCGTAGGCATCATCCGGCACCTTGCCCAGATAGGAGTACTGGCGATCGAACAGATTGTTGATATCCAGCTTCACATCCAGGCTGTTCGACACGTCCGAACCCCACAGGCGCTTGCGCAGGCTCAGATTGGCCACCGTGAATCGTCCGAAGCCAACCAGCGGCCCGTCGGTGACGTTGGCGCGCCCGCCATACTGCTTGCCGTAGTAGCTGAAGTTCAGGTTGCCGGAGAACTGCGAGGCCGGATGATGAAAACGGACGCCATAGCTCATGGTGGTGTCCGGCACGCGCGTGATCGGCCACCAGGCGCCCAGCATGCCCGGCCCGCCTTCGCGCACTACCTCGTCCTTGCGCGTCATGTGCGTCACATTGAAGTACGGGCGCAGTTCGACGCTGCTATAGCCCAGCAGGGGAGCCACATTGGCGCTGGCCTGCACCTCGAACCCTTCCTGGATGCGCTTGTCGACATTCATCATGACACGGCCCTGGGCGCCCGTGCCGTCTTCCCGAACGCCGGGATAGATATAGATGTTGTCCTTCACGTCGTAGCGGAAGTAGGTTGCCGACAGACGCCAATGCTCATGCGCGATGTCGAACCCGGCTTCAAACGCCTTGGTGAACTCGGGACTCAGGCGGGGATCACCCGGAGCGCCGTAATCCTCGTAGAAGCTGCTGGCGAACAGCTGCCGGCCCGAAGGCGCGCGCCAACCTTGCGTGTAATTGGCGCGCAGCTTGAGCCATTCCGTCGGAAGGTAGGACACGCCCAAGGTGGGCGAGACATGGCTGAAGCTGCGTTTCGTGGGCAACTGGTCGCGCGACGTGATGCCGCGACTGCTGAAATAGGGTACCCGGTCGTAATGCTCGTCGCCCACCGCTTTGTCCTTGGCGCGCACATATTCGTAGCGCAGGCCGCCGGACAGGTTCAGCGCGCCCTCCATGAGCTTGAGCGTACCCACCATGTAGGCGCCCCACTGCGTGGTTTCGCTGGTGGGATGCATCGGGAATCCCTTGCCGGCCCATTCCGGATCCCTTCCGCCCTTCTGCAGGAAGGCCCCGCGCGCGGAGGATGAATTCTCGACGTCGTACTTGATGTAGTCCACGCCGCCAGTGAGGTCAAACCTGGAGGAGGTATAGCTCAGGCTGCCTTGCGCCCGGTCGGTCGATACCTTCTGGCCCTTGGGGTAAAGATTGCCGGACCAGGTCTCGTAGACATCCTTGCCCTGGCCGATGTTGGCATTCCAGGAAAGATGCCCGTCCTGGCTGGAGCCATCGTAGTTCAGGTAGAACAGCTGCGTTTCGCGGTCGGTGTAGTTGGCGTCGCGGATTTCGCCCTCCTCGTCGACATAAGAGGGGCGATGCGCTGCGTCCACCTTGTAATGATAGCCATCGACACTGATGCGGTGGCGCTCGCCGAAGGTATAGCCCAGGTTGAAGTTCAGGCGCTCGGTGCCGTCGGTTTTTGTATTGTGGACTTTCTCGCCTTCGCCGTCCTTGTAGTCGCGGGCAACGCGTCCGCGTTCATAGCCCACCAGATAATCAAAGTCATCGACCTTGCCATGCAGGTCGATGCCGATGCGCTGGGTATCGAAGCTGCCATAGCCCATTCGTATGGAACCGCCGAAGCGCTCCGGTCCGCCCTTGCGCGTCACCACATTGATGACGCCGCCCGGAGAACCCATGGAATAGCGGAACATGTCAGGACCACGCAGCACTTCGACGCGCTCCACGTTGCTCAGCGCAATCTGGCGGATGTTGGCCACGCCCGAACGCCGTCCGTCGATCAGGATGAGCAGCTTGCCGTTGACTTCGGTCATGAGATGCTCGGTATGGAACCCTCGCAGGACCAGTGTATTCTCGCCATGGTCCGTCGGCGTGGCCTCCACGGCAAAGCCTTGCTCGATCAGCAGTTCGCTGAGGTTGGTGGCGGGCGAGCGGCGGATGGCATCCGCCTCGATGACGAAATCGCTGGTGGCCTGCGCCCTCTCCTTGGATGTGAACGTATCCGGCGTGACCTGCACCGGAGACAAGGTACTGACCTGCCCGCTTTGCGCCATGGCTGCCGCGGGCAGTATCAAGAGACAGGCCGCGATTGGCTTGAGTTGATATTTCCTCTTCACTTCAATGACTCCCTAGTCTTCGCTTATTGTGGGAACATGGGTCTGAAGGCGATCCCCTTGCCTTCGGCGGTACGCAGCAAATCCACGCGAACCCCGTACAGCCCCTCGATTGCATCTGGCGTCAGCACTTCGTCTGGCCGTCCATCCGCGGAAACCTTGCCGCCGGCCAGCATGGCCACGCGCTGGCACCCGGACAGCGGCTGGTTGGGATCGTGCGTCGTCATCAGCACGCCATAGCCGTCCTCGACCAGCGCTTCCAGCCGAGCCAGCAAGCGCACCTGATTGCCGTAATCGAGCCCGGACAGCGGTTCGTCCATGACCAGCAGCCGTGCTTCCTGCGCCAGCGCCCGGGCGATCAGCGTCAGTTGTCTTTCTCCTCCGGAGATTTCGGTATAGGCGCGTTCCGACAGGGACGCGATGCCAAGCCGCGCCAGCATGTGCCGGACGCACTCGATATCCGCCCGCCCCGGCGCTTTCATGAATCCACGGTTCGGCAGGCGCCCCATCATCGCCACCTGCATGACGGTGTAGGGGAAAGACGCCATGTGCGCCTGTGGCACATAGGCCACCCGCCGCGCCACATCCCTGCGCCGCCAACCGGAGAAAGGCGCGCCGTCCAGCGCCACGACGCCCGTATCCGGCGCAAGCAGGCCCAGCATGATCTTGAGCAGCGTGCTCTTTCCGGCGCCGTTGACGCCCAACAGGCACACCAGTTCCCCGGCGGACAGGGACAGCGATGCATCCGACAGGACCAGACGGCCTCGGTAAGAAAAGCCGATGTTCCTGGCCGACAAGCCTGGCGGACTCATGCCCATCCCCTCCGCACGCGATGTAGAACGAACAGGAACACAGGAATGCCCAGGATTTCCGTGACGATACCGATGGGTACTTCCGCGCGGAACAGATTGCGCGCGACGCCATCGGCAAAAAGAAGAAACGCAGCGCCCAGACAGGCGGCGGCAGGCAACAGGCGCGCATTGCCAGGCCCTACCAGCAGGCGGGCGATATGGGGAACGATCAGCCCGATCCAGCCAATCATCCCCGCGATGGAGACGGTCAGGGCCGAAACCAGCGTCGCCGTCGCGATAGTCGCCAGGCGTATTGCGGTTACGGGCATGCCAAGCGCGCGCGCTTCATCGTCGCCCATCGACAACGCATCCAGCGCCCGGCCCATCAGGCACAGCAGGACTATGCCGCCCAGCAAGGGGACGGCGGCCCAGGCCACATCGCCGACCGTGGTCTGCCCGAGATTTCCCATCAGCCAATAGGTAATGGCCGGCAATTGGCTGTACGGATCCGCCATATACTTGATGATCGTCAGCAGCGAGGCGAACAGCGCGCCGCTGAGAATCCCGCCAAGAATCAGCATGATGATGGAACCGCCGCCGAACAGATGAGCAATGCCGACGCCGACGGACACGGCAAGCAGCCCCATCAGAAAAGCCCCGGCCTGCACCACCAGCCAGCCGCCCTCAGCGAGAATGCCAAGAGCTGCCCCCGTTGCCGCGCCTGCCAGCACGCCGAGCAGGCCGGGCGATACCAGCGAATTTCGGAACATCGCCTGGTAGGCGGCCCCCGAAACCGAAAGCGACGCCCCCACCAGAATGGCGGCAAACACGCGTGGAAAGCGGATTTCGATGATCAGGTGATGCAACAGCGCATGGCGCTCCGGATCCATGGCAACCAAGCCCGCCGTTGCCAGGAAAAAATGGACAGTCTCCCACCAGGGGACAGGATATGAGCCAATGGACAAGGCCAGCACCGCAGCGGCCAAGGCCAGAAAAGGAGACAGCAGCCAGGCTCGCCATGAACCCGGCACACTAATGCCTAGTTGATGCTCAGCCACGCCGGCACCTCTGCTGTTCATGGAAACCAACGCAAGCCATGGCGACCTTTCCCTGGAATGGAACTGTTTGCACGCTCGCCAAACAGTGACTTGCTTATGCCATCACGCAACTGTATTACTGCCAATCGCTATATATTTAAGTATATATATAATGATACAGAAAACAATTGACTGAAATCAATGCTCACGATATTCCGCTCAAGGTATTCTCTGCATCCGGAAGCGAAGAACTCCGGCCCAAGGGCCGGAGCGTCTTCGCCAAAATACAGGGGCGCCTGCGGCGCCACATGGGTACTGCCTCGCTCGACCTCGGCCTGAAGGCCGAGGCTTGCGCTTTGGCGCGTGGTCAAACTCGTATACTCTATTGGCGTGGCGAATATGGGCGCTCCTGATCCAGGAACGCTTCCATCGCCACCTTGACTCCGCCCTATCCAATCATCCAGCACTGCGGGGAGACGCATGAGCGCCGCCATGGACCAAACAATCACTTCATCAAATGCGCCCGGCCCTGCGTCTGACGTTGCCTGCCACTCCACGGATCAAAGCGCCTGCGACTGCAACGGCCTGCAATACCTGCTCGACGCCGCCAGCGCCATGGAAGCCGTCGATACCGCCGTCGTCCATCCTTGCGACGTAACCAGCCTGTCGTCGGCCCTCGATGCGCGCGCCGCGGGCCTGATACGGCCCATCCTGGTCGCTCCGCAGGCAAAGCTGCGCTCCATCGCCGAGAACGCGGGGCTGGACTTGTCCGGCATCCCCATCGAAGACGTGCCGCACAGCCATGCCGCCGCCGCGCGCGCCGTCCAGCTCGTCCACGAAGGCAAGGCCGAGGCCATGATGAAAGGCAGCCTGCACACAGACGAACTGATGTCCGCCGTGGTGTCGTCCGTCTCGGGGCTGCGTACCAAGCGCAGGGTCAGCCATTGCTTTCTGCTGCAAACGCCGCATTACCCTCGCCCCTTCATCGTGACCGATGCCGCCATCAACCTGGCGCCCGACCTGCTGCAAAAAGCCGACATCGTCCGCAATGCCATCGAACTGGCCCACGTCATCGGCGTAAACCTGCCCAAGGTGGCTATCCTGGCCGCTGTGGAAACCGTCAGCCCGGCGATGCCGGCCACGCTGGACGCCGCCGCGCTGTGCAAGATGGCCGACCGCGGGCAGATCACCGGCGGCATGCTCGACGGGCCGCTCGCCTTCGACAATGCCATCTCCATCGCCGCGGCGCAGACCAAAGGCATCGTTTCCGAAGTCGCCGGCCAGGCCGACATCCTCGTCGTCCCGGACCTCGAAAGCGGCAATATGCTGGCCAAGCAACTGATCTTCCTGGGCAATGCCGCCAGCGCGGGCATCGTGCTCGGCGCCAGGGTCCCCATTGTCCTGACCAGCCGCGCCGACTCCAGGGCCTGCCGCCTGGTGTCATGCGCCCTGGCGGTGCTGCTTGCGCACCACTATCGCAATACGCCGCCCTAGCGCGCTGCACCCTTCCGGAAATCCACATATAAAGACAGCCATGGCCATGACAGCCTCCCGCTCCGATTTTCTCGTACTGGTATTGAATTGCGGCTCTTCGAGCATCAAGTTCGCCGTATTCGACGCATCCGGCGATCCGCTGCCGCGCACGCCGCTATGGAACGGCAAGGTGCAGGGCATCGGCGGCCCCACGCCCGACTTCGGCGAAACCGGCGTCGAGCCCTACCGCATCGAGCTCGATGCGGCGCACCCCTATCGCAGCGCTCTTACCGTCATCCGCCAGCGCGTCCTGGCGAGGCTGGACGGCCGGCCTCTCGGCGCCATCGCGCATCGCGTCGTGCACGGCGGCAGCAAATACTTCCGGCCGATACGAGTGGATGGCGGCATACTCGCCGACCTCGAAAGCTATATTCCACTGGCACCGCTGCACCAGCCGTTCGCGCTGGAGGCCATAGCCATCCTGCTGAACGAACGCCCCGGCCTGCCGCAGATCGCCTGCTTCGACACGGGTTTCCACCATACTGTCCCGCAGGTCGAGCAGATCCTGCCGCTGCCGTTCGATGCCTGGCAGCGCGGCCTGCGCCGCTACGGGTTCCACGGCCTGTCCTACGAATATATGGCGACGGCGCTGGCCGAACGCCACGGCGACGCCGCGCGCGGACGCACCATCGTCGCCCATCTGGGCAGCGGCGCCAGCCTGTGCGCCATGCGCAATCTCGAAAGCGCTGCCACCACCATGGGGTTTTCCGCGCTGGAAGGGCTGATGATGGGTACGCGCACCGGGTCCCTGGATCCAGGCGCCATCCTGTACCTGATGGAAATCGAAAAGCTCTCACTGGAGCAGGTCGGCCGGATTCTCTACCACCAGTCCGGGCTCCTTGGCGTATCGGGCATCTCGCCCGAACCCAGGGTCATCGTCAGGCACGAACAGGATGAAGGCGAAACGGGGGAACGCGCGCGGATCGCCCTGGATCTTTACGTGCGCCGCATCGTCAAGGAAATCGGCGCGCTGACCGCAGTGCTCGGCGGACTGGACATGCTGATCTTCACCGCCGGCGTCGGCGAACACAACGCCTTCATCCGCGAACGCATATGCCGTGACCTGGCGTTTCTCGGCGTGGCGCTGGACGAGCCGGCAAACACGGCCGACGCGCCCGTCATTTCCGCACAGGACAGCACCGTCCTGATCGGCATCGAACCCACCAACGAAGAATGGGTGGCCGCACGGCACGCGGTGCGGCTGCTGCAGGCGCAATAGCCAGGCAATGAAAAGCCCTGGTCCGAAGACCAGGGCTTGCGCAGAAAACCGGCTCACGCAGGCATTACTTGCCCTTGGCGACCGCCTCGTTCCAGGCGGCCACGACCTTCTCGTAGTCGGCCGCAGCTTCGCCCTGGTCGAATTCGTACACCTTGACGTCCTTCATGGCAGGCAGATCCGTCAGCGCCGACACATCGATGTCCTCGCGCACCGGGCGGCGGAAATTCTTGACCAGCAGGGCCTCCTGGACCTCCTTGCTCATCAGGCCGTCGTACAGCTTCTTGGCCGCCTCCAGGTTCTTCGCACCCTTGATGATGAACATGCCTTCGGGAGCCAGGTAGCTGCCCTCGGTCGGATAGACCAGCTTGATTTCCTTCTGGCCACCGGCCACGTACTCATAGGCCGCATACTCCAGCGTCAGGCCCGCGGCATACTCGCCGTTGCCCACGCCCTTGTAGGTCGTGCCCGAAGAACCCGTGACCACAGCATTGGCCGCGATCTTGTCCAGCCCTTCCTGGCCGAACTGCTTGTACAACCCGTATACGAGCAGATAGGTCGTACCGCTCTTGGCCGGATCGGTAATGGCGAACTTGCCTTTCCATTCGGGCTTCATCAGATCGGACCAGGTCGTGGGCTCAGGCAGGCCGCGCAACTGGCGCTTGTTCACCATGATCACCATCAGGTGCACATTGGTGCCGACCCACAGATTGTCCGGGCCGCGGAAGCGCTCGGGGATCGCATCCAGCCCATCGGGCGTGTACGGCTGCAGCTGGCTGCTGTAGGAACCCAGCGTGCCAAAGCCGCCGCTCCAGAAAAGATCGCCGCGTGGATTCGCGGCCTCGGCCTCGATGCGCTTCATCATCGTGCCCGTGCCGCCGGTCACCGTCTGCACGTCGAGGCCGGGCGTCTTCTGCTTGACCACGTCCACCGCCGCCTGGATCGTTTCCGGATTGTTGGACGAATACAGGACCACGGTCTCCGCCTGGGCCGCTCCCAGGGTCAGCGCCATGGACAGCAGCGTCGCTTTCAGAAATTTCTTGTTTTGCATGACATCCTCCTGTGGAAGGCTACTTGCCCGAGAAAAGATTGATTTTGAAGGCTTTCACCGAAATGATGATCGGCAGCAATATGACGGTGACCAGCGCCGCGCCATACGCCGAAGCCATGCCCAGGCGGCCAGAGTCGACCTGGCGGAAAATCGCAATAGGCATGGTTTCCAACCCTCCGCTGTACGCTACGACAGACGCGGAAAGTTCGGATACGGTTGTCAGCCACATCAGGATGGCCGACGATGCGATCGATGCCTTTACCACCGGCAGGATCACCTTGAAGAAGCTTTTCATCGGAGACACGCCCAGGCTGACGGACGCTTCTTCGATGGAATCGGGAATGTTGTAGAGCATGGACGATGCATTGCGCATGGCGAACGGCAGCCTGCGCACGGTTCCGCACAGCACCATGATGGCGGACGTGCCCGCCAGCACCAGCCAGCCGGTATTGAATGTCTGCACCAGAGCAATACCCAGGATGGTGCCCGAGATCGTCAGCGGCAGCACGACCAGATAGTCCAGGAACTGCGTCATTGCCGTGCGTTTCTTGATGACGAGATAGCTCGCCAGCACCGCGAAGCTCACGCCGATCACCATGGCCATTGAAGCGAATTTCAGCGAGTTCAGAATAGGCTGCGGCGCAATCTGGATCGCCTGCAGGATATTGTCCATCGACCACTGCCCCCAATGCATGACGGGGCCCTTGGTCTTGGTGAATGCGCCGATGAACACCATGGCAAGCGGCAGCAGCGACAGTACTACGATCAGTCCGACGCCTCCGGCGAACAGCAGCGCCTTCCACGAACGCACGCGCTCGACTCCGGGCGCCCGGCCCTGCACCATGGTGTAGACCTTGCGTTCAATCACCCGCTTCTGGAAGAACAGCACGAACGCCATCAGTCCGATCACCGTCACGGACATGGCGCTCTGCAGCATGGGGTTGCTGCCCATCTCGCTGACGAAGGTGTCGTAGATCATGACCGACAGCAGCGGCACCTGGCTGCCCAGCATGATGGAAATCGCAAAGTTCCCCACCACCAGCGTGAACACCACAAGGGCGTTGACCAGAACGGCAGGCATGATGACCGGCACGAGCACGCGCAGCCGGGTCAGACCGGGCGGCGTTCCCAGGCTCAGGCCGGCCTCCTCCAGTTGCCCGTCGAACCCGCGCAAGGCAGCCAGCACGCCCAGGTAGATGAAGGTGTAGTACACCAGCGTCATGGAAAATATCATGCCCGTCCAGCCGTAGAACGACGGCAGGTAAATGCCCATGTCCGCGAAGAAGTTGGTGACCACCCCGTTATTGCCCAGCACCAGCAGCCAGGACTGGCTGACGATGACCTCCGGGATCACGATCGTCAGCACCGGCAGGATCGATACCAGGGACTTGAGCGGGAAGTCGTAGCGCGCGACCAGGTAGGCGAACGGCACGCCTATCAGTATCGTGCAGCACGTGACGACCACGCCGAGAATCAGCGTATTGCGGAATGCCGTCAGGTACTTGCTGTCCTGCAGCAGCATCGAAAACGCCTGCAGCGACACTGTGCCGTCGGTATCCGTCACGCTGTTGCCGAACAATACGCTCAAAGGATAGGCGACGAAAAACAGCAGCAGCGCAATGCAGAACAGCGTCAGCAGGCCCCATGGCCACCATTCGATCTTCATGGCATGCCTCCCCGATCAGGCCGCAACGACGCGGCTGTCCACTGGAACCAGAACCTGCACGCGATCGCCGGGCTGGAAGCTTCCCACCATATTGCCTGCATGCAGTTCCACGCGTATTTCAGAGGCATCCGCCAGACGTATGCTGTAGACCGTCTTGAACCCCAGATACTGGCGGCGCAGTACTTCGCCCGGCATCGAGTTCGGCATATAAGGCGTCGCGGCGATCAGCGACAGATCTTCGGGGCGCGCGATCAGCAGGCCGCTGTCTTTCAGGTCGGCGCTGCCCCGCAGGCCTTCGAATACATATTCGCCGATACGGTAATGCAGCACGCCCGCCTGGCCATCCGCTTCGTCCAGGCGAATGGACTGCACGGGAATGATATTGGCGGACCCGATGAAATCCGCCACGTAGGCATTGGCCGGCAAGCCGTACAGTTCCTCCGGCGATCCAAGCTGGGCGATCGATCCCTGGTCCATGAGCGCCACTTGATCGGACATGGCCAGGGCCTCTTCCTGGTCGTGCGTAACGAACACCGTCGTGATCTGCGCTTCGCGCACCAGGTCGAGAATGACATTGCGCATCTGCAGGCGCATCTTGGCGTCCAGATTGGACAGCGGCTCGTCCATGAGCAGTACGCGCGGACGTATCACCAGCGCCCGTGCCAGCGCCACGCGCTGCCGCTGGCCGCCGCTCATCTGCGCCGGGTAGCGATCAGCCAGAGCCAGCAGCCCCACGTTGTCCAGCGCCTCTTCGACGCGCCGCTTCAGTTCCTGCCGGCCCACGCCGCGCGCGCGCAAGCCATAGGCCACGTTGTCGAATGCCGTCTTGTCGGGAAACAGGGCATAGTCCTGGAACACGATGCCGATATCCCGCCGGTAGGCCGGCACTTGCGTCACATCGTCATTGTCGAACAGCAGCCGCCCGGAGTCCGGCGTATAGAAACCCGCGATGCAGCGCAGCAATGTCGTCTTCCCGCAGCCGCTAGGACCCAGCAGCGTATAGAAAGCGCCATCCGGCACATGCAGCGAAAGATCATGCAAGACTTTCTGAGCGCCGAAAGTTTTGGCTACTCCGTCTATGGTGATCGATGCCATGACCTTATCTCCTCCTTGTTCTTGCGTGCAGTATAGGAATCGGCATACCGATCCACCAGCGCGACTTGCTAAGGCCTGCTGTTAGTATTTCTGTTAGCTGGCCAGGGGCTTATCTTCTAGAATAGGCCGGGTCCGTCTCTTGGCGCCGAGCTTGCGGGGACCCCGGCGCGCCAGACATATCGATAAAAACAGGCCCAGCCAATACCGAGAGGAGACAGCTATGGCGCGCAACTTGCCCCCTCTGCGGGCATTGCGGGTATTCGAGGCAGCCGCTCGCCACTGCAGCCTGACGCTGGCCGCAGAAGAGCTGCACATCACCCATAGCGCCGTCAGCCAGCAGATCCGCAGTCTCGAAGACTACTTTGGCCAGCCCCTGTTCACGCGCGAAGCGCGCGGCGTCACCCTGCTGCCGCAGGCACGCGCTTTCTACGACGAGATCCAGGCCTGCCTGCTGCGCATCGAATCCGCCGCCGCCGAGCTTCGCCCCGCGCATCGGCCCTCGCTGAGAGTCTGCGCCACGCCGTCGCTGGCCATGAAATGGCTGATCCCCAAGCTGCCCGCCTTCCAGCAAGCGCACTCGGATGTCGATATCGAACTGTCCACGCTGGACCAGAGATCCATGGATCGCAGCCTGAATACGGCCGACATCGTCATCCGGGACACCCCCGCCCAATGGCCGGGGCATACCTGCCTGAAATTCCAGGAAGATTTCTGCGTGGTCGTGGCCGCCCCCCGCTTCCTGCAGCGCCACCGGATACGCTCGCCGATGGACTGCATCGCGCATCCCCTGCTGAAAGTTTCCGGCCAGACGGGAGACTGGCAGCAATGGCTGACGCTGGCAGGCGTGGACGCCCCGTCCGCATTGCCCGGCGCCACCTTCGATCATCAATTGCTGTGCATACAGGCCGCCAGCAATGAGTTCGGACTGGCCCTGTCGCCATGGAGCCTGCTCGAGGAAGACATGCAGACCGGCAGACTGTGCCCCGTCTTCGCAGAACCGTTGCTGCCCAATACCGGGCTTTACGCCATCTACAGGACCGACAGCGCAATCACCGAGCCGATCCAGCGCTTCGTCGAATGGATGGCCACCCAGGGCAATGCCGGCCATCCCTCCGATTTTCTTTTGACCCATTCTCGTTCCGGACATCGATCATGAACCCACTTTCGTCTACGCTGCAAACCGTCGCGCCGGGCCTGCAGGCGCGCGGCCTGGCCCTTCCGCTGAATCTGGCCGACTACAGGCTGATCGCATTCGACATGGACGCCACCCTGATCACCGTCGAATCCATGGACGAGATTGCAGAGTGCGCAGGGCTGCGCACATCCATGGCGGCCATGACGGCGGCCGCCATGCGCGGCGAAGGCGGCGATTACGCGCAGAACCTGCGCAAGCGCGTCGGCATGCTCGCGGGCGTTCCAGAATCCGTGCTGGAGACCGTCTGGCGCGAACGCATACGCCCGACGCCGGGTGCGGAAACACTGATCCAGGCCTGCAAGGCCGCCGGCCTGCGCTGCATCCTGGTCACCAGCGGCTTCACATGGTTCGCGGAAAAACTGAAGACCCGGCTGCAACTGGACGACCTGCGCGCCAACGTACTGGAAATCGCCGATGGCCGCCTGACCGGGAAGCTGCTCCCGCAACCCTGGGGCGATTGCTTCGACGGAGAAGGAAAGCGGCAGAAGGTACTGGAAACCTGCGCGCAGATGGGCATCGGCCCGGAGCAGGCCATCGCCGTCGGCGACGGCGCCAACGATTTGCCCATGATACGCACCGCCGGCCTGCCAGTGGCCTTCCACGGCAAACCCGTGCTGCGCGCCGAAGCGCGCGTCGCCATAGACGAGGGCGGCCTGGACCGGCTGCTGGAACTGTTCGCGCGGGCCTGACCTATACCGGGAAAGAAAACGTCCGGTTGCGTACCAGACGATCCAGCTCGGCCTGAACCAGGTTTTGCACGAGCTCCAGCTCGCGGGCCTCATCTTTCTCGACGCGCTTTGCCAGCACCAGCTGGCGGCTGAGCTGAACCCCCGAAACCTGGGAAATCCTCACGTCAGGGTGCGCATACCTTCCCCTGAATACCGAAATCGGCATGATGGTGGCCCAACTGTCCGAAATCACCATTTCGCGCACCGCATCGACGGAATCGATCTCCGCCCTGACGTTCAATTGTCCCTGCAGCGGCGTGATCTGGCGCTCGACCAGCCGCCTGTGAAGACTGGTGATCAGTACGGGAATCCGCGGCAATTGGGCGAGCGGGACGACTGGATCCAGCCCAAGCCTGGCATTGCTGACCAATGCAAACGGCTCGCCCAGCAGCAGGTGGAAGCTCAGGCTTCTCGTCGGTTCCGGGTTCGTGAGAATGGCCAGGTCCGCCATCCCCTTTTCCGTCCAGGTGATGAGCTCGGGCGTAAAACCCTCGCGCGCCTTTAGCTGCAGGTCCATTTCCGACGACAGGCAATTTCCCATGAGCCCCGGAAGCAGCAGGCCGGCCAGCGTGGGAGAAACGCCGAGCGTGACCTGCCTCAGGCGGGTATTGGGACGCATGGACAGTCGTTGCCGGACGCGCGCGGCCTCGCTCAGGATCCTTACCGCCGACTCATAAAATGCCACGCCATCGGGCGTCAGCCGCACTCCCCTGGCGCCGCGCACCAGCAGCGCAACTCCCATTTCCGCTTCGAGCTCTCTCAACTGGCGGCTCAAGGCCGGCTGGGCGACGGAAACGATATCCGCCGCGGCGGTAATGCTCCCCGCATCGGCGATAGCCACGAAATAGCGCAAGGCACGCAGATTCATCGATGTCTCCAATCCATATCATTTTGATATGCCTGCAGGCAAATATAGCATTGGTCACACCCAATCCTCTTGAGTAGACTTGACGCAAGCGTAGACATGCAGGTGTTCAATGAAGACAAGAAATAACAATTCGGCATTGGTCTCATTCGAAGAGCTGAAATGCTTCATCCGGAACATCCTGGTCCAGGCAGGCCTTCCCGGCGACGATGCCGACAAGGTCGCCACCCTGATGGCGCGGGCGGACCTGCAGGGATCGGACGGGCACGGCGTCATCCGGCTGCCTCAGTATGTGAAGCGGATCCGCGCCGGCGGCATCAATACGAAACCCGATATCAAAGTCGTGCGGGAGCGGGCGGCAATGGCCGTGGTCGACGGCGACAACGCCATGGGCCATCTGGCCGTTTCATATGCCGCGGAGCTTGCCATTGAAAAGGCCCGCCAGACGGGAGTGGCCTGGGTCGGCACGCGCCGCAGCAACCACGCGGGCCCGGCATCCCTGTACGCCGGCATGCCGATCAAACACGGCATGATAGGCGTCTACTTTGCGGTCGGGAATGCGAACCACCTGCCCCCCTGGGGCGGAGCCGAGATGCTCTTGTCGACCAATCCCATCGCGATCGGCGTCCCTGCGGGCAAGGAAGCCCCCATCGTGCTGGACATGGCCACTACGGTCGCAGCCTACGGCAAGGTGAAAGCCAAGGCAAAACGCGGGGAAATGATGCCAGAAGGCTGGATGATCGACCGCCAGGGCCGCCCCCTGCTCGATCCCAACCGGGCGGACGAAGGATTCCTGCTGCCGATCGGCGGCCATAAGGGCTATGGCCTGGCGCTCATGGTCGGCATCCTCGCCGGCAGGCTGCATGGCGCCGCCATGGGGCGGGATGTCGTCGATTTCAACAAGGATCACACGACACCGACAAATACCGGCCAGGCCATCCTGGCCATCGATCTCGCGGCATTCGGCGATCCCGCCCTGTTCGCCGCCGAAATCGACAGCCTCATTCAGGACATCCGCAACAGCGAAAAGCTTCCCGGCACGGAACGCATCTGGCTGCCCGGGGAGCAAAGCCACGCGCGGCGCCTTGAATATCAACGCAGCGGCATTCCCATTTCCGGCGGCGTCGTCCGCGAGCTTTCCATTCTGGCGGACGAACTGAAGGTCGAGCCTCTCCGGGGAGTCGAAGACACCCGATAGACGCATCGACCGGCTGCCAATAACAAAGACAAAGGAGACAACAGTCCATGAAGCATTCCATCAGACAACTTGTATTGCGCATGGCGATGCTTGGAATCGCATGCTTTTCCGCGACATCCGCACTGGGGCAGACGGCTTATCCGGACAAAGCCATCCGGATGATTGTTCCCTTGGCGGCAGGAAGCGCGGTGGACAAGGCGGCCCGCGTCGTCACGCAGCACATGTCCCAGACACTGGGGCAGTCCATCGTCATCGAGAACCAGCCCGGCGCATCCGGCATCATCGGCGCGGAACGGGTCGCCAAGGCAGAGCCCGATGGCTACACGATCGGCGGATTCAACGACAGCATCCTGACGATGGTGCCCCATCTCCACAAAGAGATGCCGTGGGACCCCATCAAGGATTTCACGTCCGTATCCCTGGTCGGCACCGTGGAATGGGGCCTGATCGTTCCCGCAGCCTCGAAAATCAGGACGGCCGCCGATCTGATCAAGGAAGCAAAGGCAAAACCCGGAAGCCTGATGTACAGCTCCGGCGGCAACGGCAGTCCCCAGCACATTGCAATGGCGCTGTTCGCCAGCAAGGCCGGCATCAAGATGATGCATGTCCCCTACAAAGGCGCCACCCCGGCAGCGGTCGCTGTCGCCGCGGGAGAAGTCCAGGCGGGATTCCAGGGCATCGCCACCGCGATAGGCCTGATCCAGTCGGAAAAACTGCGGCTCCTGGCCGTGACGACCCCCGAGCGTCTTCCACAATTCCCCGACACCCCCACCGTCAACGAAAGCGGCCTGCCGGGCTTTGCATTCAACTCCTGGTTCCTGATCGTGGCTCCCGCAGGCACGAGTCCGGAGATCGCCGAAAAACTGAGCCGCGCGGCGCGCCAGGCCCTGGAGGACAAGGAGGTCGTTTCGCAACTTTCCGTCATCGGCATGACGCCCCGCGGCACGACCCCCGACGAGCTCGCCCAGGCGACGAAAGACAACCTGGAACTCTATCGGCGGCTTCTCCTGGACAATGGCATCCAGCCCGAATAACCGGCAATCCAACGCATACGAGCGACCCATGACAATCATCACGCCATCATCAGCCGCTTTGCTCAAGCCCGAAACCCTCAAGCGCTACGACCGCGGAGGCGGAGCTTCCACTACTCCGCTCGTCAGCAAGACACTGGGAGCCAGCGCATTCATCTCGGGCTACACCGAGTTCGGAGGCGGAGCGAAGATTCCGTTCCACTACCACAACTGCGAAGAGAGCGTCGTGCTGCTATCCGGAGAAGCGCTGTTCGACATTGATGGAGAGGAATATCACCTCAAGCCCCACGACGCGACATTCATCCCGGCCGGCGTGCCGCACCGTTTCCGCAACATGTCGGATACCGAGCCAATGAAGATCCTGTGGATCTACGGCTCGGCGGACGCTACCCGCACATTGGTGGAGACAGGCGAAACGCGGTCCATCACGGCAGAGCACGTATAGGACCGCCCGGAGCCGCAGGCCTCGCCCTGTCCTGGCCAGCGACATGCACGCAGCAATATGCGCACATCCTCTGCGCCAACGGCCTGCCATGACCTATTCGCCATGGCAGGCCTGTTCTTGACAAATATCCTTGATCGCCGGCGTTCCACCGTCTAAGCTGGAGGCATAGACGCTTTCCAGCAACTGCAGGAACGACCGATATGCAGCGACTGATCCTCCCCCTGCCCGGCAATGAAACGTTTGCGTCGGCGCTCGCCGGCCACTGCGGCGCGGAACTCGGCCGGCTGGAGGCCCGCCGGTTTCCCGACGGAGAAAGCTATGTCCGACTGCATGCGGATCCATCGGGCAAGGCCGTCGACCTGGTCTGCACGCTGTCCCGGCCCGACGACCAGTTCCTGCGGCTGGCATTTGCCGCCGATGCCGCCCGCAGCCTCGGCGCGGCGGAAGTCAATCTCATCGCCCCCTACCTTTGCTATATGCGCCAGGACAAGCGCTTCCACGATGGCGAGGGGATCACGTCGCTATCGTTCGCCCGGCTGGTATCGTCCATATTCGACAGCCTGCTGACGGCCGATCCGCACCTGCATCGCCACCCCTCGCTGTCGTCGCTGTACACCATCCCCACCGCGACCCTGCAGTCAAGCCCATTGCTTGCCGACTGGATCCGAGCCCATGTCGAAAGACCGCTGATCATCGGACCCGACGAAGAAAGCGAGCAATGGGCGGGTAGCATCGCCGCCCGCATCGGAGCCCCTCATGCGGTCCTGCGCAAAACCCGCCATGGCGACCGCAGCGTGGAAATCTCCGCGCCCGATCTTTCCGCATGGCAGGCGCACACGCCCGTCCTGGTGGACGATATCGCCTCATCGGGCACAACGCTCGCCATGGCCGCCCGCAAGCTGGCGGAGCAGCATATGCGCAAGCCCGAGTGCGTCATCGTGCACGCGCTGTTTGCGGACGGCGCCTGGGACACGCTGGAGCCATTGTTCTCGCGCATCGCATCCACCGACAGCGTCGCCCATCCCAGCAATCGCATCCCGTTGGCCGGTCTGTTCGCCGACACGTTGACGCGCAAGCTGCGCGATGCGCGGCCAGGACCCGTCAACAACGCAGACAAAGAGAAGATACCCGCATGAGCAATTCCAGCCACCAGGCCCTATGGCTTGCCGGACACGGCCCGATCCGGCACAGGAAAGAAACGGTGGAACGCGTTGCACCGCTGATCGAACGCCTAGTTGCCGACGGCAGGGCCGCGGACACGCACGCCGCCTATCGCCTGTTCGCGGCGGCGGACCGGCTGAGCTGCGTGGCAATGAACGTCGTGGCGCACATGACCTACGCCCAGCGCATCGATTTGTCGGGGCGGCCGCTGGACGCGCATGACTTCAAGCCTTCGCCCGAGGGCCATACCGGAGGCTCTCTCAACATGGTGCCCGCCTTTGTCGGCTACCTGCTCGCCAATGCGCTGACTGGCACGACGCGCGGCTGGCTGATGGGCCAGGGCCATTGCGTCGCCGCTATCGAAGCCGTCAACGCCCTCACCGGCGACGTATCGCCGGCACAGCGCGGGCGATACGATCGCAGCGAAGAAGGACTTTCGCGCCTGATCGGTGATTTCTATTCCTATGCCATCGACGCCAGGGGCCATCCCGCCGTACCGGTGGGAAGCCATGCAGGCCCGAATACTGCCGGCGCGGTGTCCGAAGGCGGCTATCTGGGGTTCGCCGGCCTCCAGTATGTGCACATGCCGCTGCCGGAAGAATCCCTGGTCGCCTTTCTCAGCGACGGCGCATTCGAAGAACAGCGCGGCTCCGACTGGGCCACGCGCTGGTGGCGGGCCGAGGACAGCGGATTCGCCATTCCCCTGATGATCCTCAACGGCCGCCGCATCGAACAGCGCACCCAGATCGTCCAGGAAGGCGGCGCGCCGTGGCTGGCCGAAGACCTGCGCCACAACGGCTTCGATCCCATGATCGTCGACGGCCGCGATCCGGCCGCCATCGCCTGCGCCATCATCGCATCCGAAGACGCGCTGCGCGCCTTTGCTGCCGACCCGCACAAGCGCTACCCGGCGCGCCTGCCCTACATCATCGCGGAAACGGAAAAGGGCTTCGGCTTTCCCGGCGCAGGCACCAATGCCGCGCACAACCTGCCGCTGCCGGGCAATCCGCGCACGGATGCCGCCGCGCGCGCAGCCTTCAACGCCAGCGCCCTGGATCTGTTCGTACCGGAACCCGAGCTGGACGAAGCCCTGCTCGCACTCTCCAATCATGCGCAGCAGGACCGCAAACTGGAAAGCGGCCATCCGATGGCCCATCGCCGGCCCAGGGCTCCCGCCCTGCCGGCGCCTGCATGGGAACGCATCGGCGACTCCGGCAGCGCCATGGCCGCCCTCGACCGCTGGTTCGTTTCCCTGGTCCGGGCCAACCCGGGATTGCGCGTACGCATCGGCAATCCGGACGAACTCGCAAGCAACAAAATGGGCGGCACGCTGGCCCTGCTGAAGCACCGCGTCAATGAGCCGGAGCCCGGCGTTCCCGAAGACATGCACGGCGCCGTGATCACCGCGCTCAACGAGGAGGCCGTGGCGGGCGCGGCGCTGGGCAACAAAGGCGGCCTGAACCTCATCGTCAGCTATGAGGCCTTTGCCGTGAAGATGCTCGGCATGATGCGCCAGGAGATCATCTTCGCCCGCCGGCAGAAGGAGATCGGCCAGCCGCCCGGATGGCTGCCGATACCGCTGATCGTCACCTCGCACACCTGGGAAAACGCCAAGAACGAGCAGTCGCACCAGGATCCGACCATCGGAGAAGCGCTGCTGGGCGAAATGTCGGACACGTCGCGAGTATTGTTTCCCGTCGACGGCAATACGGCGATCGCCGCGCTGCGCGATATCTACGCCAGCCGGGGAGCGCTGGCCTGCATCGTGGTGTCCAAGCGCGACGTGACCCAGCGCTTCGATGCGCATGCCGCCCAGGCGCTGGCGGAAAAAGGCGCTGCGCACATTGCCGGGGACCCTGCCGACGCATGCGTGCAATTCGTCGCCATCGGCAGCTATCAGCTGGAAGAAGCGCTGAAAGCGCATGCTCATCTTGCCCGGCTCGGACAAGCTTCCTGCGTTACCGTGATCATGGAGCCAGGCAGGCTGCGTCTTCCCCGCGACGAGATGGAGGCCGGTTTCGTGGACGGCGATGACACCGTGCGCGCGCTGTTCCCGCCCGGCCTGCCGCGCGTCATTCTCAGCCATACCCGGCCGGAGCCCATGCTGGGCACACTGCGGCGCATCGACGACGGTCCGTCCAGGACGCGCGCGCTCGGCTACATCAATCGCGGAGGCACGCTGGACGTGGCCGGCATGCTGTTCGCCAACCGCTGCACCTGGGCGCACGCCGTCGATGCCGCAGCGGCCGTCGCCGGTTGGGCGCGCGACACCGTCCTGGACGAACCTCGCCTGCGCGCAGTGAACGGGACCGGAGATCCCGCCCACTGCTGAACACGGGAAACTGACACGCGACACGACATTCATTCACGCCCGCATTGCCACAAGAAGGACAATATGCTTTCATTCACCAGCCTCGGAGGCGCCGGCACCGTCACCGGCTCCAAGCATCTGCTGACCCATGACGACACCCGGATTCTCGTGGACTGCGGCCTGTTCCAGGGCCTGAAGAACCTGCGCGAACTCAACTGGCAGCGCCTGTCCGTGGCGCCGGAAAGCATCAATGCCGTCGTGCTGACCCATGCCCACCTCGATCACTGCGGCTATCTGCCCCGGCTGCTGCTGGAAGGCTTCAAAGGCAAGATCCACGCCACTCCCGCCACCTACGACGTCGCCGAGCTCATTCTGCTCGACAGCGCCTGGCTGCAGGAAAAGGATGCGGAATACGCCAACCGCAAAGGCACGTCGAAACACAAGCCGGCGCTGCCCCTGTACCGTGTCATCGATGCGGAGCGCGTGCTGGCGGAATTCGTCGACGTTCCCCTGCACCAGGAAACGCGCCTGCCCGGAGGCGCCAGGCTGACGCTGCGCCGGGCCGGACACATTCTCGGCGCCGCCACCGCGCAGATCGACATCGGCGGAAAACGCATCGTGTTCTCCGGCGATCTCGGCCGCTACGGCGACCCTGTCATGTATGCTCCGGAAGATGTACCGGACGCAGACTACATCGTCATCGAATCCACCTATGGCGACCGCACGCACGCCGACGACAATCCAGTCGACGCGCTAGGTCAGGTGATCGAGCGCACCGTGCAGCGCGGCGGCACGGTCGTGATCCCCGCTTTCGCCGTCGGCCGCGCCCAGACCCTGATCTACTACCTCTGGCGGCTGCGCCAGCGCGGCGGCCTGAACAATGTGCCGGTCTACCTCGACAGCCCCATGGCGACCAGCGCCACCAAGCTGCTGTATCGCCATTCGGACGAGCACAAGCTGACGCCAGCGGAATACGAGGCAGCCTGCCGCGCCGTCACCTATGTGCGCAGCGTGGAGGAATCCAAGGCCCTGTCCGCCAACCGCTATCCGAAGGTTATCCTGTCGGCCAGCGGCATGGCCACCGGAGGCCGCGTGCTGCATCACATCGCGGCCTTCGCGCCCGATCATCGCAACACCCTGCTCTTTTCGGGCTACCAGTCCGACGGCACCCGCGGGCGCAAACTGCTAGAAGGCGAACGCGAAACGAAGATCCACGGCCAATGGGTTCCCGTCAATGCCGAAGTCGCTGAGCTTCCCATGCTGTCGGCCCATGCCGACAGCGACGAGCTGATGCGCTGGCTTTCGGGATTTCGGCGGCCGCCGAGGCGCGTATTCATCGTGCATGGAGAAGACTCCGCCTCGGAAGCGCTGCGCGAGCGCATTCAACGGGAACTGGGCTGGCCGGCCGCCATCCCGCAGCAGAACCAGGCGTTCCCTCTATGAATGCCCGCATCTCCCCTCCCCCCACCTTGCGCGCCGTCCGCATGCGGCTGCACGCGCAGCACCAGCCCATCGCCGTGATGCGCACCGACTGCCACGTCTGCCACTCCGAAGGGCTTTCCCCGAGATCGCAGGTGCTCGTCATCGCCGGCGAACGCCAGGTGCAGGCCCTGCTCTACCAGATCGACAGCGACCTCCTCAGCCCCGGCCAGGTCGCCCTGTCGGAGGCGGCCTGGCATGCCCTGGACATCCAGGAGGGTGCCCAGGTGCAGGTCAGGCACGCGCCCATCCTGCGCTCGCTCGCCGGGATCCGCAGGCGCATCCATGGCCAGCGCCTGAGCGCGCAGGACCTGGACGCCATCGTCCGCGACGTGGTCGCCGGCCGCTACACGGATGTCGCCCTCTCCGCATTCCTGACAGCCACGGCCGCCCTGCCGCTGGATACCGAGGAAACCGTACACCTGACCCGGGCCATGATAGACGTCGGTGAGCGCCTGAGCTGGGACGCGCCGGTCGTGGTCGACAAGCACTGCGTCGGCGGCCTGCCCGGCAACCGCACCACGCCGCTGGTGGTCGCCATCGCCGCCGCCAACGGCCTGGTCATGCCCAAGACCTCTTCGCGCGCCATCACATCCCCGGCCGGAACCGCCGACACCATGGAAACACTGGCTCCCGTGAACCTGGACCTGGACACGATGCGCCGCGTGGTCGAGACCGAGGGCGGCTGCCTGGCATGGGGAGGCACGATGGCGCTGAGCCCGGCCGACGACCTGTTCGTGCGCGTGGAGCGCGAGCTGGACATCGATACCGAAGGGCAGCTGATCGCCTCGGTCCTGTCCAAGAAAATCGCCGCCGGCGCGACGCACGCCGTCATCGACATTCCCGTCGGCCCCACAGCCAAGGTGCGCAGCCACGACGCCGCCCATCTGCTTGCGCAACGGCTGTCCGAGACCGCCGCCCATTTCGGCCTTGCCTTGCGCTGCCTGTTCACCGACGGCACCCAGCCCGTCGGCCGGGGCATCGGGCCGGCACTGGAAGCCATGGACGTGCTGGCGGTGCTCAAGCACGACCCGGGCGCGCCTCAGGATCTGCTCGACCGCGCCGTCCTGGTCGCCGGCGCCGTGCTCGAGCTGGGCGGCGCCGCAGCCGCCGGAGACGGCACGCGCCTGGCGCTGGACACCATCGCCAGCGGCGGCGCCTGGGACAAGTTCCAGCGCATCTGCAATGCCCAGGGAGGGCTGCGCGAACCGCCCCGGGCGGCATTCATCGAACCGATCCTCGCCCCGCACTCGGGCCGAGTGGTGCATATCGACAACCGCAAGCTATCGCGCCTCGCCAAGCTCGCCGGCGCACCGGAAAGCCCCGCGGCGGGCGTGCACCTGCAAGTCCGGCTGGGCGACGAAATCGCGAAAGACCAGCCGATGCTGTTCCTGCATGCGCAGACTCGCGGAGAACTTGCCTATGCCCTGGAGTTTTCGCGTGAAGCGGAAAGCCTGATCCTGGTCGGCTCCTGAATCCCTGATTGCTCGCCTCACCCGGCACGCAACAAAATTCCTGCGGAAATTTGATATCGCTCAAGAAACGACATGGATATCAGGGTAATCCCTTAAAAACCACTCCTTAAGCAAGGATAATCTGCATAAACTTACATGTGCTGCAGGCGATGTCACCACTCACCTGACGCGACGATCATCTTTACTTTATTCCGCGCCGGGGCTTCCTGTTTCACGACCGGCAGAGACGGCAATCACTTCCGGAGTATCCACGCATGCTTGAACGGATCAAAGCGACATTCCAGTATTTCAACGAGGCCGTGCCGTTTCGCCTGGTTCCCGCCATCATCGCCACCGTGGCGCTGTTCACGCTGCTGCTCCTGCCCACACCGGAAGGACTGACCCCGAAGGCATGGGGCCTGGTCGCCATCTTCCTGACGACCATCCTGGCGATCATCCTCAAGGTCATGCCCATCGGCGTCATGGCCATGATGGCCATCGTGATCATCTCGCTGTCGCAAGTCACCGCCACCTCGTCCGGCGGCGCCATCGCCGATGCGCTGAGCAGCTTCTCCAACCCGCTGATCTGGCTCATCGTGGCTTCCATCCTCATTTCCCGCGGCCTGAAGAAAACTGGCCTGGGCAGCCGCATCGGCCTGCTGTTCGTATCCATGCTCGGCAAGAAGACCATCGGGATCGGCTACGGGCTTGCCTTCTGCGAACTGCTGCTGGCGCCGTTCACCCCCAGCAATACGGCGCGCGGCGGCGGCATCGTCCATCCCGTCATGCGCTCCATCGCCAGTACCTTCGATTCCGATCCGGAAAAAGGCACCCAGGGCAAGGTCGGCACCTATCTCGCCTTGGTGAACTACCATTCCAACCCGATCACCTCCGCCATGTTCGTGACCGCGACCGCACCCAATCCCCTGGTGGTGGACTATGTGGCCCGGGCGACAAACATGGATCTGCACCTATCCTGGATCAACTGGGCCCTGTACATGCTGCTGCCCGGCCTGGCCTGCCTGCTGCTGATGCCGCTGGTCATCTACCTGATCTCGCCTCCGGAACTGAAGTCCACGCCCAACGCGGTGGAATACGCACGCTCCGAACTGCACAAGATGGGGCCGCTGTCTCCCAAGGAAAAGGTGATGATGGGGACATTCGCGCTGCTGCTGCTCCTGTGGGCCAACGTGCCGGCCATGATATTCGGGCCAGCCTTCACCCTGAACCCCACCGTCGTGGCC
Source organism: Paracandidimonas soli (assembly GCF_004342005.1). Lineage (GTDB taxonomy): Bacteria > Pseudomonadota > Gammaproteobacteria > Burkholderiales > Burkholderiaceae_B > Paracandidimonas > Paracandidimonas soli. Next base: position 79,788 of record NZ_SMBX01000008.1, on the reverse strand, counting down.
TTCCTGGGCCTGTTCATCCTCATCATCACCGGCACCATAGACTGGGACGACGTGCTGTCGGAAAAGAGTGCCTGGGACACCCTCATCTGGTTCGGCGCCCTGGTCATGATGGCCGAGCAATTGAACAAGCAGGGCGTAATCACGTGGTTCTCCGAAGGCATGAAGGTCGCCATCGCCACCAGCGGCATCGGCTGGGAAGCCATCGCCCTGATCCTTCTGCTGGTCTTCGTTTTCTCGCACTACCTGTTCGCCAGCACGACGGCGCACATCAGCGCCATGATGCTGGCATTCCTGACGGTCGGCGCCCAGTTGATTCCCGGTGAATACATTGTTCCGTTCATGCTCATGATGGCCGCCGGCTCGGCCATCATGATGACGCTGACGCACTACGCCACCGGCACCTCGCCCATCATCTTCGGCAGCGGCTACGTCACGCTGGGCACATGGTGGAAAGTCGGCCTGATCATGTGCGTGCTGGAACTGATTCTCTTCGGCGTGGTCGGAAGCACGTGGTGGAAAGTGCTGGGGCTGTGGTGATCCGATGCGGACGCAGCGTCCGCATCACGTCCTGGCATGCACGCCGGCCAGCCCGCATTTCAGGGCCGGCGCCTTAGCAGTTGGCACAACCATCCATAGGCGCTGACCAGGATGACCCCCGCCAGCACCAGCGCCGCTCCCATCAGGAAGCGCGGTTCAATGGCTTCGCTCAGCAGCCAGGCCCCCAGCAACACGCCGAATACAGGCGTGGCGAAAGAAAATACACCGAGGCGCGAAGCCTGGTAGCGCTGCAACAGCCAGAACCAGATCAGAAAACTCAGGAACGCCACGACCACCGACTGAAACAGGAGGCTCAAGGCCAGCGCGCCCGTCCACTGGACCTGGGTCTGCCCCAGCCAGAAAGCGGCGACCACGAGCAGCACGAAGGCGCTACCCAATTGATACAACAAGGCCTCGGACGGCGGAATGGCCGACAGGCGCGTGCTGCGTATCACCACGGTAGTCAGGCCCCACAAGGCGCCCGCGCCCAGCGCCAGCAGATCGCCCAGCAGCATTGCCTTCATATCGCCCGTCTGCGCTCCCGGCCCCAGGAAGGTCACGGCGATGCCCGATACAGCAAGGCCGATGCCCAGCCACTGCCCCAAGGCCAATCGCTCGGACGGCAACAGCAAATGCAGCCCCAATGCGGCAAAGACGGGCGCGGTGTACAGGAACACCACCATATGCGCGGCGGAAGTGAAGCGCAGGCTTTCCCCCACCAGCAGGAATTCGCCGGCGAACAGCAGCCCGGCAAGCAAACCCGGCTTCCATGCTCCCGGCGAAAACGCAAGGCGCCTTGTGCGTACCAGCACCAGCAGCATAACCAGCACGGCGGCAACACCGGAACGCACGCCCAACTGCAACATCGGCGCCATGTACGCCCCCGTCGCCTTGAGCAGGATCTGTTGCAGGCTCCAGATCAGGCACAACACCATCATGGCCGACACGGCCAGGACGTCCAGGGGTTTGCGTTCGTCGATCATGATGCCTCATATGCAAACCCGGCATTATGCGTGAAATTTTGATCCGCGCCCAACTGCCGGGACCATCACCGGCGGAAGCCCCCTGGCAAAGAAAAATCCCGGCGCCTGCTTGTGGCAGGCGCCGGGAGCATCGACACCGCTCAAGCAGAGCGCTTGGCCCCGGATGAAAAGCCGTGCGCCTGCCTGCTGATGGCAAAATCCAGGCACAGCTTGGTCCAGATGGTGATGCCGGCCAGCGCAGTCCAGGTGTCGTAGGCAAGACTGCCCCAGGCTACGCCGGCAATGACATACAGAAGCACCAGGCCGCTCAGGAGATTGAGCACGCCGCAGACCGCGGCATACTTCTGCGGCCGTGGCGCCGGCTCGCCCCGCTTGAGCGCCACTTCCGACATATCGCGCCGCACCAGGATGCGCCAGCTTCGGCGCATCCAGATGAAACTGATGGGAAACAGCGCCAGGAACAGGATCCATGTCAGGACCAGGTTCACATAGGGGGCGAGACCGATCATGGTTGGCTCCTTTTCATCCGAACTCAGTGTGCGCCCCGAACAGCCTGGGCGCCGCGCGGCACACGCACATTCTCGACAAGCGCCTGGATATGATGCGGCGGCTCTTTGGAGAACTTGTTGACCAGGAACGCCACGCCGAAGTTGATCATGGCTCCCACCGCGCCAAAGGCTTCAGGCGTAATGCCGAAGAAGGAGTTGGGACCGCCGATCAGATCGACATACTCCGTACCCTTCATGAACATGATGCCCTTGTGCGCGAACACGTAGAACAAGGTGATCAGCAGGCCGGCCAGCATGCCGCTGACAGCCCCTTCCTTGCTCATCCGCGTGGAGAAGATGCCCATCATGATGGCGGGGAACAGCGAACTGGCGGCGATACCGAAAGCCAGCGCCACCGTCCCCGCGGCGAAGCCTGGAGGATTGAGCCCCAGATAACCCGCCAACACGATGGCCGCGACCATCGACAGCTTGCCCGCCAGAAGCTCGTTCTTCTCCGAAATTCCCGGGTTGACCACGTTCTTGATCAGATCGTGCGAGACCGCCGACGAAATGGCCAGCAACAGGCCTGCCGCTGTCGACAGCGCGGCAGCGATACCGCCGGCGGCCACCAGCGCGATCACCCAATTGGGCAGCAGCGCGATTTCCGGATTGGCCAGAACGATGATATCGGCATTCACCTCCAGCTCGTTGCCCTGCCAGCCGGCTTCCTGGACGCGTTTCTGCACTTCGGGATTGGCGGTCTTATCGTTGTAGTACTGGATGCGGCCGTCGCCGTTCTTGTCGGTGAACTTCAGCAGACCCGTGGTCTCCCAGCGCTTCATCCAGTCGGGCCTCTCGGCATAGTTCAGGCTGGCCTCGGGCGCATACAGATCGGCATTGGCGGTAATGACCTCCGGATTCACGACCATATGGCCTGCGGCGTCCTGTCCCAGGCCGACAGCCGAGTTCACGGTGCCGTGCAGGTTCAGCTTGGCCATGGCGCCCACGGCGGGCGCCGTGGTGTAGAGCAGCGCGATGAAGACCAGCGCCCAGCCTGCGGAATAGCGGGCATCGGCCACGCGCGGCACGGTGAAGAACCGGATGATGACGTGCGGCAGGCCGGCCGTTCCGATCATCAGCGACAGCGTATACATGAACATGTTCAGCGTGCTGCCAGGCACCGACGTCGTGTACTGGTCGAAGCCCAGGTCCTTGACCACCAGGTCGAGCTTCTGCAGCAGTCCCATGTCGGTGCCGCTGATGTTGGAGCCCAGCCCCAGCTGCGGCAGCGCATTTCCCGTCAGGTTCAGGGAAATGAAGACCGCGGGCACCAGGTAGGCGATGATCAGCACGATGTACTGCGCCACCTGGGTGTAGGTAATGCCTTTCATGCCGCCGAACACCGCATAGGCGAACACCACGGCCATGCCGATGTAGATGCCGGTGTCGCTGCTGACGTTCAGGAAGCGCGAGAATGCAACGCCCACGCCTGTCATCTGGCCGATCACATAGGTGATGGAAGCAGCCAGAAGGCAGACCACCGCGACGGTGCTGGCCGTCTTGGAATAGTAGCGGTCTCCGATGAACTGCGGCACGGTGAACTTGCCGAACTTGCGCAGATAGGGCGCCAGCAGCATGGCCAGCAGCACGTAGCCGCCGGTCCACCCCATCAAGAACAGCGAGCCGCCATAGCCCATGTTGGAGATCATCCCCGCCATCGAAATGAAAGAAGCGGCGGACATCCAGTCCGCCGCAGTCGCCATGCCATTGGTGACGGGGTGCACGCCGCCGCCGGCTACGTAGAACTCACTGGTACTGCCAGCGCGCGCCCAGGCGGCAATGCCAAGATAAATGGCAAAGCTGGCGCCCACGACCAGGTAGGTTAGTGTCTGTAATTCCATGATGTCGTCTCCGTGGTTCCGGTCATTCTTCGTGTACGTCGAAACGACGGTCGAGTCGGCCCATGGCCGCCGCGTACCAGAAGATCAGGACGATGAAGACGTAGATGGAACCTTGCTGCGCGAACCAGAAGCCCAGTGGATATCCGCCCAGTTGCACACTGTTCAGCCATGGGGCGAACAGAATGCCGGCGGCATATGAAACGAGGAACCATATGACCAGGATCCCGGCCAGCAAACGCAAGGTCGCGGACCAGTAGGTGTTGCTGCTTTCACTCATGGATGTCTCCTTTGTGGACGTTTTCCCGCTGCCATGATGGACGGTTGCGAGTGCATGGCGTCTGCTTTGCTTCCATCTATATCGTGCTACTGTGTTATTTCTTGTGCATCCAGCAATGGCACGGGAACCTGCATTATTTCAGAGGGAAACGTCCTCGCATCTCCTTGATTTCCCGATTAAACAAAAGTCGTATTGCATTACTTTTCACTCGATAGGAAACTGGAAAGTTCATAACTCTTTTCCTTCGGCTCCGGCCGTCCGGGGCGCGGCGACATGCCAGGGGACGACGCGGGGAGGCAGGCTCATGGGCAAGCAAGATGCGCAGGCATCGGCCAAGCTGGCCGTTGCGCAGAATCTGCAAGGCATTTCCACATTCCTGCAGGCATATCCGCCCTTCGACCAGATGGAGCCTGCGCATGTGATGTTTCTGGTCGAACATTGCATGCTGCGTTTCTACCCATCGGGCAGCCCCATCCTCTGCCCCGCCGATGGCAGGGTGAGCCACTGGCATTTGGTGCGGCAGGGCCGCGTGGCGGGGCTACGCAAGGGAACCGAAGACGAACCCGACACGCATCTGGAACTGCTGCCCGGCGACGGCTTCCCCTTTGCCGCCATGGTCGGCGAACGTCCCACACGCACCGTCTACACCGCAGCTCAGGACACGTTCTGCCTGGTGCTGCCGGCCGATGACTTCATCCGCTTGTTGCAAATGTCCGACGCATTCCGCGACTTCGCCCTGCGCGGCGTCAGCGGCCTGCTGGGCGAACTGGGCCGGCAGATCCGCATGACAGCCGCGCACACGCTGGGCGCCGATCACTCGCTGGACATGGCCCTGCGCGAGCTTGTGGCGCGCGAACCCATCGTGTGCGGTCCGGATGCCAGTCTGCGCGCCGCCGTGGCGCTCATGAACGAACATCGCACCGGCAGTATCGCCGTGGTGGACGCCGACAGGCGTCCATTGGGAATTTTTACCCTGCGCGACCTGCGGCGCGTAGTCGTCAATCCCGAAGCCAACCTGGACGCTCCCATTGCCCAGGTCATGACGCCAAACCCCTATCATCTGAAATCCGCGGACACGGCATTCGACGCCGCCATGCAGATGACCCGCCACCATATCGCGCATGTCTGCATCGTCGACGACGGCCGCCTGACCGGCGTGATATCCGATCGCGACCTGTTCGCTCTTCAAAGAGTGGACCTCGTCCATCTGGCACGCGCCATCCGGCAGGCGGATTCGCTGGAATACCTGCAATCGCTGCGCGAGGGCATCCCAAAACTGGTGGCCAGCATGCTGGCGCACGGCGCCAGCGCCGAGCAGGTGCTGCGCCTGGTCACCCAGCTCAACGATCAGACCACCGCGCGCGTCATCGAGCTGGTGATGCACACCCATGGCGACCCCGGCATTCCCTTCGGCTGGATCGCCTTCGGCAGCGAAGCGCGCGGCGAACAGACGCTATTGACCGACCAGGACAATGGGCTGATCTTCGAAGCTGACGACGACGCACAGGCGCAGGAGCGGCAAGCGCTGCTGCTGCCGCTCGCCAAGGCCATCAACCATGCGCTGGACCAATGCGGACTGAGACTATGCCCCGGAGACATCATGGCCGGAAATCCCCGCCTATGCCTGGCCGGCTTCCAGTGGCGAGCATTTTTCAGCCGCATGTTCCAGAGCCCCACCCCCCACAGCCTGTTGAATGCCGCCATCTTTTTCGACATGCGGCATGCCTGGGGCGCCGACTGCGGGTTCACGCAGATGCAGGCGCATGCCGTCGAACTGGCGGCCAACGCGTCGCTGTTCCAGCACATGATGGCAAAGACCGCGCTGGAGAATCAGCCGCCTGTCGGCGGAATCCGGAACATGCTGGGCCAGGCGCTGGGATTCGGACAGAATACGATCGATCTGAAAAAACAGGCGCTGACGCTCTTCGTCGACGCGGCGCGCCTGCTGTCGCTGGCGCATGGCCTGACCGTCCCCTCCACAGTGCAGAGGCTACTGCAACTGGGCGAACGCGGGCACCTGGAGCCCGCCCGTGCCCAGACTTATGTAGAGGCCTTCAATTACCTGCAGCAGTTGCGTCTGCGCCACCACCAGCGCCAACGACAAGACAGCAAGCCGCTGGACAATCTTATCCGGCCTTCGGACCTGAACGCACTGGAGCAGCGCATTCTGCGCTCGGCGCTGCAACAGGCCCGACACCTGCAGGACTCGTTGCGACTGCGCTACCAGCTCTAGCAAAGGAATCCGCCATGCTCCACACACTCCAGCGATGGTTGCGATCCGCAGAAACCATGGACACGCCGGCGCCGCGGGGAGTACAGGCACCATCCAACGCCATTGAGCAGCGGCTCTCCCGCCTTGCCCCATTTCCCGCGCCAGGCCAACAGCTACTGGTTGAACAATCCCTGCTGGTCTTCGACCTCGAAACCAGCGGCCTGAACCTCAAGCGCGACCATATCCTGTCCGCCGGCGCGATACGCGTCGATGGCCTGGATATCATGCTGGGCAAAACGTACGAGCGCGTATTCAATGTCGATACCGAGCTGCAGCGCGACAGCCAATTGTTCCACGGACTGACAGCAGCCGACCTGCAACAGGGACATGACCCGCGCACTGCGCTGCTGGATTTGCTGGAGCACGGCCAGGGCGCCATCTGGCTCGCCTGGCAAGGCTGGTTCGACCAGCATATGCTTTACAAGGCCGCCCGGCAATGGCTGGGCATGGATCCCGCGCAATTGCCGAAAGTGCTGGACCTGGCGCTGATCGCTCCCGCCCTGTTTCCGGAGCACAAGCGCCACGGCGACCTGGGCCACTGGCTGGAACGCCTGGGCCTGGACAATGCCAGACGCCACCACGCCACGGCAGACGCCATGGCTACCGCCGAGTTGACGCTGGTCTGCCTGCACAGGGCCATGGCGCGGGGGCTGCGGACATGGGGCGAACTGGCCAGCCTGGCTACGCAAGAGCGCCAGGCCCGCGAACGCCAGGAACAAGCGCTGCGACACGGGTTTTGAACACCAGACCTCCCGACGGGCCTACCCAAAATGCCTGCCCGGGATTCACCATCATCATGCAGGCGGCATGCCCAGCCGCATCACTCATGCAGGGTGATGCCCGTCTCGTCGAGCACTCTGTTCCAGGTCGCGACCTCGTCTTCGATGCGCTTCGTGGCATACGCCGCGCTTTCCGACACGAGTTCGATCCCCAGGCCGCCGAACCGCTCCTTGATGTCATCGTTGTCCAGCGCCGCATTCAAGTCTTTGTTGAGCTGCTCCACCACCTCTTGCGGCGTTCCGGCCGGAACGGCGATGCCGAAGATGGACACCACGTCGTTGCTCATTTCCACGCCGGCCTCGCGCAGTGTGGGAACATCGGGCAGCGCCGCCACCCGGTTGGGCCCGGCGACGCCGATCACCCGAATGCGTCCGCCCTGAAGATTGTTGATGGCCGTGGAAGTGTTCACGAACATGGCCTGGATCCTGCCCCCGATCAGGTCGGTCACCCCCGGCGTGGATCCCTTGTAGGGCACAGGCTCGATATCGATGCCCGTGGCGCGCTTGAACATTTCGCCGGCGATATGCTCAAGCGATCCATTGCCCGTCGTACCGTACGAGAGCTCGCCTGGCCTGGACTTGATCAGATCGATGAACGACTTCAGATCGTCCACGCCCAGGCTGGCCGGCACGATCAGCACATTGGGCAGGTAGCCGACGATGGCCACGTGCTCGAAGCCCTTGAGCAGATCGTAGCCGGTCTTCTCACCCATCAGGCGGGCATTGATGGCATAGGAAGTCAGCGCCGTCATCAAAAGCGTATTGCCGTCCGGACGCGCCTTGGCGACATACTGCGCGCCGATATTTCCCGAAAAGCCGGGCTTGTTGTCCACGACGACTGAATGGCCGCGCTTCTCGCCCAGATGCTGCGCAATCATGCGGGCCATGGCATCGAGCGAACCGCCTGGCGGATAGGCCACGATAATGCTCATGTCCCTGGATTGTGCGCGAACCAGGGCGGAGGGCACTGCCAAAGAAGCAGCAGCACCAATCAAGAGTTGACGACGTGAAATGACAGGCATGTAGAGCTCCTTCAGGTCAGAGAGAATCAAATATCGGACTCACCTCGCGGACAGCGCGGCAGCCAGGGTGCGTGCGGAACACAACTGCGGCGCGCTCAGCAGCCGCCACAGCCCGGCGGCACGCCCGCCGGGAAAAACCGTCGTTGCAAGGCGCATGAATTTGTCTTCATGCTGCGTGTCCGACAAAGGCATGCTCGGATGCCCAAAAGGCTTGGCCTGGCTTTGCCGGAATATCTCGACGCCATCGCGAAGGACGGTAAGCACGGCGAAATCTCCATTGCCATCGGGAAAGTTCTTTCCCTGCGACAGAGAAACCTTGTCCGCCCATGCACGCACCTGCGGGCACATCACGGCGTCATCGGTGAAGTCCTGGATGCCTTGCGTTCCCCGGTATGCGGCAACCGCCACGCAATACTCCACATGGAACTTCGCATCCAGTCCCGTCGCCGGCCAGGCCCTGGCCCGGGCCGAATCGAGCCGCCTGCTGATCTCGCAGCGCAGCTCGACTCCCTCGCCCGATCCCAGAACACCCGCTGCCCCGGCCTGCAGAACCATGTCGATCAAGGCATGCATCAGTGAGCAGGTCGGATACCGTTTGTAGACGATGCCCGGGTCCGTTACCTCGAAAGACTTGCCCAGCGACTGCAGCGCACGCGCGGCGTCATGACTACCGTCATCGCAGAACAATTGCAGGAATCCTTCATGGCCCTCCAGGGACACAGGGCTGGCTGTCAAGCCGCCCGCCGCCAATTGCGCGGCGAGCACGCCGTGCTGGGCCGCAAGCCCGGCATGCAGCGCCTTGGTCATGGTGCCGAAATTCACCCGCAGCCCGCCCGCCATGGAACTGGCGATGCCCAGGGCATGCCGGATGCGGGTCTCGTCCAGGCGCAACAGATAAGCACAGGCAGCCGCGGCGCCTACCGCGCCCAGCGTGCACGTGGTGTGCCATCCCACCTGGGAATGCCGATCGTTGACGCTGCGTCCCAACCTTCCCCCGACCTCGACTCCTGCGATATAAGCCATGACGAGACTGTCGCCATCCGCATTGATCTCTTCGCCCAAGGCCAGGATCGCCGGCACGATGGGAACGGAGGGATGCCCGCGCATGGACTCATGCGTATCGTCCAGCGCATGCGCATGCGCTGCGCAGCCGTTGATCAACGCGGCATCGCCCGCCGAAGCGCGCTCCTCGCGCCCCCAGAGCGCGCAGGCTCCCGAGGCGCCGGCGCGAGCTTGCGCAGCAATGCGGGCGACATCCGCCCGCGCCCCCGCCAGGCCTGCGCCAATGCAGTCGGCCATGGCGCGCCGCGTTTCCCGGCGCACCGCCGGCGGGACATCGCACTGCGGCAATTCGGCCACGAAACGGGCCAGCGCCTGCGTCAGCCCTTCCGTCGTCGGCTCGGGCTGCCGTGGCAGTGCGCTCACTTTCCATCCTCCAGCCATGCAGCCACGTGCTCGTCCATTTCATCCAGGAAATGCTCGATGCCATGCCCGCCCTTGCGGCTCCGCACCGCTTGGGCGACCGCCGGCACGCTGCCGCGCGGCACTACGGCAACGCCTTCCGTGCTGGCGCACACCACATCGCCCGGCTGGACGATCACGCCCGCGCAGCCTACGGGCACGTTCAGTTCCGCAGGCCCGAACTTGGGGCCTGAATACGGCGATACGGCCAGGCCATACACCGGAAACCCGGCTGCCTGCGCTTCGGCGACATCGCGCCACGCGCCATGAACCACAAGCCCCGCCATGCCGCGCTGTTCGCAAGCGTATTTCAGCAATTCGAAGCCGCCCATGCACCAATGGGTAAAGCCCTGTCCATCCACCACCAGTACATCGCCGCGCTCGATGGCGCGAAAGGCGGCCATTACGCCCAGGTTGTCGCCCGGCGGGCACTTCACCGTGAATGCCGGACCGCAAAGCGGCACCGCAGGGGAAACCAGCGAACGCAGGTGCGGCTGGCATACATACATGCGGCCGACCAGATCGCTGATCTGGGTGACATCGGCCTGGGCCAGTGTGGCGACATCGGCAGGCGACGGTCGATCGATGTCGCGATTGAAGACGAAAGGCGTCAGCGGCTTTTTCCAGCGGCGATCATTGGGAAAGGATGACATCGGCCCCGGCTCCTTAATAGTTTTTCTACAACTCTAGCCAGATTATCCTGTCCTTATCTCTATATAGAAAGTGATACTTTATGATCAATTAAATAGTAAATCTAATCATCTACATTATTCGCGCCAGTAGCCAGCCACGGAATGCGGAGACTGCATAGGCATACTGCTTGGCCTCCGGACACACTAGGTAATAACCGCGCGAACTAGGCAATACCCGGGAGGACAACTGCACCAGACTGCCCTGCGCCAACCCCTCCCGCAGCAGGAACCTCGGCAGGAGCGCTGCTCCCAGATGCGACTGAACCGCCTCCAGAATCATGAGAAAACTGTCGAAGCGCGGCCCCTGGAAGGCATTGGCGTGCGCTATCCCCATATGCTCGAACCAGTCCCGCCACGCCGAAGGCCGCGTGAACTGCTGCAACAAGACCGCCCTGACGAGATCCGAAGGTTCATGCAGGCCCAATTGCGTCCGGTACTGCGCGCTGCATACCGGCAGCATGTCCTCGTCCATCAAATGAGCGCAGACCGCCCCCGACCAGGACGCCTCGCCATAGTGGATGGCGGCATCGAACGGTTCGGCGGCGAAATCGAAGGGCGCATTGCGCGACACCAGGTTCAGGTTCACGTTCGGATACTCATGGAAAAACGTCTCCAGCTTCGGCACCAGCCACTTGACGGCGAAGGTGGGCACCGACGCCAGATTGAGAATTTCCTTGTCGCCGCTGGCCATGGCCTGGTTCGTGACTTCTCCCAGGTCGCGCAAGATGCGCCGCACCTCGACCAGATAACGCTCTCCTGCGCTGGTCAGCACCACGCGCTGGCGGACGCGTGCAAACAAGGCCACTCCCAACTGGTCTTCCAGCAGCCGCACCTGCTGGCTGACGGCTCCCTGGGTCACATGCAGTTCCTGGCCCGCACGTCGGAAATTCAGATGGCGCGCAGCGGATTCGAAAGCCATCAGCGTAGCGGTGGAAGGCAGACGGATGCTTTTCATTGCTGGATCTCCCCGCCCATCGACTCCAGCAGCGTGTCGAGCACCCATTGCCCCGCCGGCCCGAGCGAAGCATTGCGCCGATGCACGGCGAACAACGGCATGCTTCGGATACCAGCATTGCATGCCGCCAGATCCAGCTCGACCAATTTCCCTGCGCCCAGATCATCCTCGACAAAGCTGCGCGGCATGAAGCCCCAGCCCAGCCCCGCATGCAGCAAGGCCCGCTTGGCGCCCAGGTCGGTGGTCAGGGTCTGGTTCTCGGAGAACACGGCGAACGTACATCCCTTGGTGCGGGCGCTGCTGTCGGTCAGCACGATCTGCGTATGCCCGCGCAGCAGATCGTCGGTGATCCGATCCAGCGCCGACAAGGCATGGCGCGGCGCTGCCACGGGCGCCATCTCGATTTCGGGAAGCCTGTGACCAACCAGTTCCGGATCAATCTCCTGCAGCGACCCTTGCACGCCCAGGTCGCACTCCCCCAAGAGCACTCGCTGAGGCACCCCGCCAAGCGCATCGATACACAGGCGCAGCACCACGCCGGGAAACGTCCGCTGGAACCGCGCAGCCAGATCCACCAGCTTCTGCATGGGAAACATCACATCCAGGACAAGGGACAGCTCCGTCTCCATGCCTTGCGTCATCCCCCGGGCGCGGGACTTGAGCTGGTCCACCCGCTCCAGCACGGCACGCGCATCGGCCAGCAAAGCGCGGCCATGCTCGGTCAGCTCGGGCTTCCAACCGCTGCGGTCGAACAGAGCGACGCCAAGCGCGCCTTCTAGGTTGACGATGGCGTTGCTCACCGCCGACTGGGCGCGGCGCAGATGGCGCGCCGCGGCCGAGAAGCTGCCTTGCTCGACAATGGCCATGAACACGCGCAGTTGATCCAGATTGAGTGAGTCCAGCATTATCAGATAACCAGATTAAGTTGATCTGAATTTTATCTCTTCCAAAGATGAATGTCTGGCGGCATCATTCACCCATTGCTCCCCGGCATTCGACCACGCGCCAAAGCGCAAGCCTCGTCGTTCACGACGAGGTCAAGCGAGGCAGTGTTCTCATACGGCGCCGCAGGCGCCCCCGTATTGTGGCGGGGAAGCTCCCGACTTCAGGCGGGAGCGACTCACAACCGGCCCATTGCAAAGGAAACATCATGGCTAAAGTTCTGGTTCTCTATCATTCCATGTACGGTCACATCGAAACAATGGCCGACAGGGTTGCCGAAGGCGCGCGCAGCATCGATGGCGCGGAAGTCATCGTCAAGCGCGTCCCTGAGACCATTCCAGCCGAAGCATTCAAATCCGCCGGCGGCAAGGCCGACCAAGCCGCGCCAATCGCAAATCCGCATGAACTGGGCGAATACGACGCCATCATCTTCGGCACGCCCACCCGCTTCGGCAACATGAGCGGCCAGATGCGCACCTTCCTGGACCAGACCGGCGGCCTGTGGGCCAAGGGCGCGCTGGCGGGGAAAATCGCCAGCGTATTCACGTCAACCGGCACCCTTGGCGGCCAGGAGACCACTATCACGTCTTTCTGGCACACCCTGGCACACCACGGCATGATCATCGTGCCGACGGGCTACGGCCTGCAGTCCCAGTTCGACATGTCGCAGGTCAAGGGAGGCTCGCCCTACGGCGCCGCCACCATCGCAGGCGCCGACGGCTCGCGCCAGCCTTCCGAGCCCGAACTGGAACTGGCGTTCGCGCAAGGCGCCAAGGTGGCCCAGTTGGCGGTAAAGCTCGCAGGGTGACTCAGCCCTGAGCGGACAAGGCTCAGGACGAGGCACGCGCGACATTGACATTCTTCACCTGCGTGAACTCGAACAGCTCCTCCAGGCACTCCTCGCGCCCCAGGCCCGAGCGCTTGTAGCCGCCGAAGGGCGCGCCGATGGCGTGCGAGCTCGATCCATTGATCCAGACATACCCGGCCTCCACGCGGCCGGCCGCGGCCAGCGCAGTGTTCAGATCCTGCGTCCATATCGAGCAGGTCAGGCCGTAGTCGAGCGCATTCACTTCCGCCATCAGCGTATCCTCGTTCGTCCACGGGATCACCACGACGACGGGTCCGAAGATCTCCTCGCGGGCGACCCTCATATCGGATGCCACATCGGCAAAGATCGTCGGCTCGACGAACCAGCCATTGGCCAGCTCGGGATCGTCCGGACGCCGGCCGCCCGTTACGAGCCTGGCTCCTTCCGATAGCGCCAGCTCAATGTAGGACATCGTCTTGTCAAAGGCATTCTTGTGCCCCAGGCATCCCATTGTCGTCTTCGGATCCTCCGGAAGTCCTGGACGGTGGGCCGCCCTTACACCTTTGGCGAACCGCTCCAGGAACTCGTCATACAGGCTCGCATGCACATAGACGCGGCTGGTCGATCCGCACGATTGGCCCGCCCACAGGAAGTTCATACCCCGCACCGCGCCAGTCACGGCGGCAGGCAGGTCCGCATCCGGATAGACAATCAGCGCGTTCTTGCCCCCAAGCTCCAGCAGCGTCGGCTTGATCTGCTCGGCCGCGGCGCGCAGCACAGCCTTTCCGGCAGCCTCTCCTCCCGTCAGTGCCACCTTGGCGACCAGAGGATGTTCGACGAGCGCCGCGCCGGCTGCCCGATCTCCGTTCAGGCAATTCAGCACGCCGGCGGGAAACAGATTGGCGATCAGCTCGATCATGCGAATCGACGATAGCGGCGCCTGCTCCGGCGGCTTGATGACGACCGTATTGCCCGCGGCCAGCGCGGCGGCGATGCGGGAAGCCGCGAACAGCAGCGGGTGATTCGAGGGATAGATCCTGACAATCACTCCCAGCGGCTCTCGAATCGTGAAATTGAACGACCCATTGTTCATGGGAATTGTGTCGCCCTTGAGCTCCGGGATCAGGCCGGCAAAGTATTCAAGCATCGCCGCGGCCGCATGGACGTCATGCACCATCTCGGCGACGGGATTCCCACAGTTCAGCGCATCAAGAAGCGCAAGCTCCTTGTCATGCCGCCGCAATACCGCCGCAGCCGATCTCAGGATCTCGGCGCGCTTGAAGATCGGCGTACTCCGCCATACCGGAAACGCGCTGCGCGCCGCCCCGACAGCGGCGTCCGCGTCCTCAGCCGCCGCATTCGCCACCCTGCCCAGGACTGCCTGCGTGGCGGGATTGACGACCTGGGTATAGCGGCCATCGATCGGAGCATGCCACTGCCCCCCGTAGTAATGGCCGTCGTTGACGGGAATGACGGATGAAGTCTGCTTCTGCTGGCTCATGGCATATCTCCGAAATCAATTGTTCGCCCTTGTCCCTATCGTCCTGTTCCGCTGTCGACGGCCATTCCGCTCTTCATGCTGGCGTCATATTCGGGCTCGACGCGCGCGTCAATGACGCAGATTTCGCCGGAGCGCACCAGATCGAGGCCTGTACCGATCGCGGCAGCCAGGGCTGCCGGCTCCGAGACTGGGCCTATGGTCCTGGCGCCCTGCGCCGCCGCAATTGCCAGCAGGTCGACGGACGGCCCGCGAATGATTTGTCCGATCCATTTGTTTTCTACGGGGCGCTCGCGCAGAACCGCCATGCGTTCCTGATGAAGTTCGTCGTTGTAGAACGACTGGTTGTTGGCAATGACGATCAACAGCGGAATTCGATAGTGCGCGGCAGTCCACAGAGCGGAATTGCCCATCAGGAAGTCTCCATCGCCGATGACCGCCACCGCGATTCGTCCCATCTCGCTCAAAGCCAGGGCCGAGCCAATGGCATTGCCGGGGCCCGATCCGACACCCGCCCCCCCGTCATTGCCCAGATAATCCAGTGGATGGCGCGGGCGCAATCCGTCCCCCGGCCATCCCAGGTTGAGCCGGGTTACCGTCGCCTCCTGTCCTTCCAGTGCGTGGCGCACCGTTGCCGCGAAGGCGGCATTGTCCAGGTGATCGGCCTTGGGCAAGGCTGTCGGCTGTGCAGGCTGGAGCCTTGCCTCCGATCTTGGCTTCGCGATCCGGCGCCGCAACGCATCCAGGAGCATGGGGAGGACGTCGTCGGGCTGCCCGTTCAAGCCGATGTCGACCGGAGGCAATCCATGATGATCCATGCTCCAGCTGCGGTGGATATAGCTGTCCAGCGAGACATGGACGACCCGAGCGGGGTGCGCCGAGTCCTTGACGGCGGTCCGCAATGCGCCTTCCAGCGCAATCCAGTCGAACGAGAGCACGAGATCCGCCTGGCGCAGCGCTTCTGTTTGCGGAGGAGACAGGAAAGCGCCCGGGGGCCCCACATGCAGCGGATGGTCGGGCGGGAAGCCCGCCGCCGTCTTCAGGTCGGTGAGTACCCGAGCGCCGAGCAGCTCCGCCAGAGCAATGCGGTCGTTCCATGCCTCGACCGACCGCGAAACCCTGCCGACCAGCATCACAGGCCGCGCCGCCGCCGCAATGTCATCGGCAGCGGCTTCTATCATGGCCGCTGGCGGCACGGGGTCCGCCGCCTGGGCATAGCGGCCTGGCTCGGGCAAGGGAGGCATGGCGTCATAGCGCCGTTCCTGGAGCCCCACATCGAAACAGACATAGGTCGGTCCGCACGGCGCAGTCATCGCAATGGCTTTGGCCCGCATTACCGACTCGGCCGCCGCGCCGAGCGAGGCCGGCTGATCGTCCCATTTGATGAAATCCCGCACGAGCGATCCCTGATCCTTGGCAGTATGCAGCCAATCGATCCAGGGACGCCGTTCAGCGGCATCCACCGGGCCCGTCGCCCCGAACAGCAGCACCGGCACACGGTCGCACCATGCGTTGAAGATTGCCATGGATGCATGCATGAGCCCGACATTGCTGTGCAGGAATACGCCCATGGGCTGGCCGCAGGCCTTGGCATAGCCCTGAGCAATCGCGACCGCATGCTCCTCGTGCAGGCACAGCAATATGGCGGGATCGCGATTTCCAAGGTGATTGACCAGCGAATCGTGGATGCCGCGAAAACTGGCACCAGGATTCAAGGCGAGATACTTTACTCCGGTGGCGCGAATGAGTTCGGCAAAGTAGTCGCTGCCCCACGCGGCCTCCGGGACGGCATCCAGCGCGGGCCTGTCCATATCGAGAGCCACAGGTGAAAGTTTTTTCCCGCTCATGAATACCCTCCTGGAAATTCCGCCCCATCCCCAAAGTCCTGGAGCAAATGCGGCTCGCGCATGCAAAAGCCTTCCGCCGTCCTCAAACACAGCTGGATGCCATTTTGTACCAAAAAAGGAATTTGTTCAAAAAATCACATAGCGCCAAAGTTAACCGTGATCTGAAAAAAGTGCAAGGATGATACTCACCGGGAGTATGGTGTAGAATACTCTCCAGTAGTATGTACATACATGAGAGATTCACGCAGACCGGCCGGAATCCTGGTCTCGTCCATTCCCTCTTCTTCTCTTTAAGGACCAAGCCATGAAGTCACGCGCAGCTGTCGCTTTCGAAGCCGGAAAGCCATTGGAGATCGTCGAGATCGACGTGGAGCCGCCCCGCAAGGGAGAAGTCCTCATCAAGATCACGAATACAGGCGTCTGTCACACGGATGCCTTCACACTGTCGGGCGATGACCCTGAAGGTGTGTTCCCCGCCGTTCTCGGCCATGAAGGCGCAGGCATCGTCGTCGAAGTCGGCGAAGGCGTGACCAGCGTGAAGCCCGGCGACCATGTCATCCCCCTGTACACCGCCGAATGCGGCGAGTGCCTGTTCTGCAAGTCCGGCAAGACCAATCTGTGCGTGGCCGTTCGCGCCACGCAGGGCAAGGGTCTGATGCCCGACGGCACCACGCGCTTCTCCTACAATGGCCAGCCCATCTACCACTACATGGGATGCTCGACCTTCAGCGAATACACTGTCGTGGCCGAAGTCTCGCTGGCCAAGATCAATCCCGACGCCAATCCGGAGCACGTCTGCCTGCTGGGCTGCGGCGTCACCACCGGCATCGGCGCCGTGCACAATACCGCCAAGGTGCAGCCGGGCGACAGCGTCGCCGTGTTCGGCCTGGGCGGCATCGGCCTTGCCGTGATCCAGGGCGCCCGCCAGGCCAAGGCCGGCCGCATCATCGCCATCGATACCAATCCGGGCAAATTCGACCTGGCGCGCACCTTCGGCGCGACCGACTGCATCAACCCCAAGGACTTCGACAAGCCCATCCAGCAGGTCATCGTCGAAATGACGGGCTGGGGCGTGGATCATTCCTTCGAGTGCATCGGCAACGTCAACGTCATGCGCGCCGCTCTGGAATGCGCGCACCGCGGCTGGGGGCAATCCGTCATCATCGGCGTGGCGGGCGCCGGCCAGGAAATCTCCACGCGCCCGTTCCAGCTGGTCACCGGCCGCCGCTGGCTGGGCTCGGCATTCGGCGGCGTCAAGGGACGCTCACAACTGCCCGGCATGGTTGAGGATGCCATGAAGGGCGACATCGACCTGGCTCCTTTCGTCACGCACACGATGGGCCTGGAAGACATCAACGAAGCCTTCCACCTGATGCATGAAGGCAAGTCCATCCGTTCCGTCGTGCATTACTGATGCCTGACTGATACAGAGGAAACACATGAACCGTATCGAACGCCACGCCGTCTTCCAGGGATGGCAGGATGTCTATCAGCATCAGTCGCAGACACTGGGCTGCCAGATGAACGTCGGGGTGTACCTGCCGCCGCAGGTCGAAACCGAAAAGCTGCCGGTGCTGTACTGGCTGTCCGGCCTGACCTGCACCGAACAGAATTTCATTACCAAGGCCGGCGCGCAGCGCTACGCGGCGGAGCACGGCATCATCATCGTCGCCCCGGACACCAGCCCGCGCGGAGACGATGTGGCCGACGACGAAGCCTACGACCTGGGCAAGGGAGCCGGATTCTATCTCAACGCGACGCAGCAGCCATGGGCCAGGCACTACCGCATGTACGACTATATCGTTCATGAACTGCCCGCCCTGATCGAAGCCTCTTTGCCCGCCACCCAGGAGCGTTCCATCAGCGGGCATTCGATGGGCGGACACGGCGCATTGACCATCGCCCTGCGCGAGCCCGGCCGCTATCGCAGCGTATCGGCGTTCTCTCCCATCGTCGCTCCATCCCAGGTGCCCTGGGGGCAGAAGGCGTTCGCGGCCTATCTGGGCGATGACCAAGAGGCATGGAAGGCGCACGATACGGTAGAGCTGCTGAAGTCGGCATCCGAACGGCTGCCGCTGCTGGTGGACCAGGGCCTGGCCGATGATTTTCTCGAGAACCAGCTGCGGCCCGAACTGCTGCGCGCGGCATGCGAGGGAACAGGCCATCCGCTGACCCTGAATCTGCGGCCCGGCTACGACCACAGCTACTACTTCATCGCCAGCTTCATCGGCGATCACATTGCGCACCACGCAGCCGCGCTGAAGCGCTAGGCCGGCTCCCCCCCCGACGTCAACCCATTCGCCATTTTCACCGGCGGCATTTTCTCCCCAGAGGAGCGGCAATCCATGCCTTACTCGCCAGAAGACAAAAAGCGCGCGGTCATGCGCCTGCGCCGTATCAAAGGGCAAGCCGCCGCGCTGGAGCGCGCCGTCGAGGAAGGCACCGATTGCAAGTCGCTGCTGCAGCAGATCGCCGCGCTTCGCGGCGCGGCGAATGGCTTGATGGCGGAAGTCCTGGACAGCCACTTGCGTGAGTTGTTCGGCTCTGCAAAAGAAACCGTTGCCGTACGAGAAGCCAGGGATCCGGACGAGGAAATCGAGGCCCTGATGAAGACGCTGCGCACTTATCTGAAGTAAAAACCAAAGCCGGGGCTGGCTTCAGCGATTTGGACCATGCCCATACTCCCGACAAAACAATGAGAGTAGACTCCTCCTGTCGAGCCCCATCCAAGAAGCATTGACCAATCAATCCGGGACGACCCTCGGCAGCCAAGGAGGACGCCACCATGAATCTATCCCTTCGCCAGATGCGCGCCTTTGCCGCCCTGGCGGAGGCACGCAATTTCACGCGCGCCGCCGAGCAGTGCAGCCTGACCCAATCCGCTTTCAGTTCGCTGATTTCCAATCTCGAAGCGGGGCTGGGACTCAAGCTGTTCTCGCGCAACACGCGCAATGTCGAGCTCACCAACGAAGGCGAAGTCTTTCTGAACATCGTCAACACGCTCCTGCCCGAAACCGAACGCGCCCTGGAGGAAATGCGCAGCCAGGCGGAGCTCAGGCGCGGCAAGGTAGCCATTGCGGCGCTTCCCACGATCTACTCCTCCATCCTGCCCTCACTGATCTCCCGTTTCCATGCAGAACACCCCGGCGTCGAACTCATCATCAAGGACACCGCCAATACGGGCTGCATCGAGCACGTCCGGCATCGCCGGGTGGATTTCGCCCTTTGCGCAGCCACATCGGAAGGGAGCGATTTCATTGCCGAGACACTGGCCTCGGACAGTTTCCATTTCGTGTGCCACGCAAGCCATCCGCTTGCGAAACGCCGGAGCCTGACAGCCAGCGAAGTGCAGGAAGCGTTTCCCATCATCGTCTATGACGGCGCCAGCAGCATCCGCCAGCATCTCGACGCTGTGATCTACCCCCAGCAATGGCGGCGATCGTACGAGGTGAACAGCCTTTCCACCGCCGCCGCCCTGGTCATCGAAGGCCTGGGCGCCACCATCATCCCCACGCTGGGCCTGCGCCAGTTCCGCGACCCTCATTTGCGCGCCATTCCCATCGATCTTCCCATCAACGAACGCAACATATGCCTGCTGCGCCTGAAGCATCGAACGCCTTCCCTGGCTGCAACGGCATTCATCGCGCTGGTTCGGGAGCACTTCGAGACGGAACTCGACCGTCTGCGGCCAAGCAATTCTTTTCGCGCCAAATTAAGCTGATTTTTCAATTAATAGATGGAAAAAATCCATCTATCAGCTTAAATATTCTGACTATGCTTGCTCCTGTTGTCCGCATAAGAAATCTATTTCCAGGAGACATGCAATGAAACGCCTAAGCCATATTCTTCCCGCCATAGCGGTACTCGCCTCGGCGCTTGCAGCAGCGCCCGCGCAAGCGCAGAACTATCCCGACAAACCGGTCCGCGTAGTCGTGGGCATGGCGCCCGGCGGTTCGAACGACACCATTGCCCGCCTGATCAGCGCCGAGCTGCAGGAGCGCCTGAAGCAACCTTTCATCGTGGAAAACAAACCGGGCGCGAACAGCACCATCGCCACCGCGGAAGTCGCGCGGGTCAAGCCGGACGGCTACAACCTGATGCTGGTCATTTCCTCGCACGTGACCAACACCATGCTCTATCCCTCCCTGAACTACAAGCTGGACGACTTCAAGCCCATTTCCGTCATCGCGGACACGCCTTTCGTGCTGGTCGCCAACACCAAGTTCGCCCCGAACAACGTCGCCGAATTCGTGGCGTACACCAAGTCCCGGCCGGAACGCGCCATCGATTTCGGCACGCCCGGCATGGGCTCCACCCAGCATATCGCCATGGAGCTGATGGACCAGGTAGCAGGAACGAAGATGAACGCAGTGCCGTACAAGGGAGGCGCGCCAGCGCAAGCTGACCTTCTCGCCGGCGTCATCCCTGTCATATTCGCCACGCCTACCCAAAGCCTGCCCTTCATCCAGTCGGGCCAGCTCAAGGCGCTGGGCGTGACCTCCAAGGAAAGGCTGCCGCAGCTTCCCGACACACCGACCTTTGCAGAGTCCGGCGTGGACGGCTACGAGGCCAATGTCTGGTTCGGCATTATCGCTCCGGCCCAGACGCCGGACGACACCGTCAAGTTGCTCAACAAGGAAATCGTGGACATCGTCCGCAACGAGCCGATCAAGAGCAAGCTCGCGGAAATGGGCCTGAATCCGATAGGAAGCAGCGTCCGGGAGTTCCAGGACCTGCTGGACAGCGAGCAGAAGAAATGGGCGGACGTCATCAAGTCCGCCAACATCACATTGCAATAAACCGACCGGGACCGGTTCAGTCATCAGGAGTCACACATCAATGTCCGTCATCGAATCCGTATCCGTCTGCATTGCCCGCGTCCCCCTGGACGAACCGGTCACCTTTTCCACTCGGCAAGTCACCGCGAGAGAATACTGCCTGATCCGCATCCGCAGCACCGACGGCCATGAAGGCCTGGGATACTGCTATGCGGTCAACAGCGCCGGCCGGCTGCTGTCCATCGCCGCCACCGAACTGCTCGCCCCCAAGCTCATCGGCCAGGACAGCCACCGGGTGGAAGGCCTGTGGACGGAGATGTATCAGGACGCGCTGCTGCTGGGCCGCGCCGGCGCCGTGATGCGCGTGCTGTCCGCCATCGACATCGCCTTGTGGGATCTCAATGCGCGCAGCGCATCGCTGCCGCTCTATCGCTACCTGGGCGCCACGACGCTGGATCGCGTTCCCGCCTATGCCAGCGGCGGCTACTACCTGCCCGGCAAGACCAACGCCGATCTCGCCAGTGAAATGGAGACGCACGTCAGCGAAGGCTTCACGGCCGTCAAGATGAAGGTGGGCCTGAAAAGCGTCGCGCAGGAACGCGAGCGGATGGCTGCGGTGCGCGATGCCATCGGCGACGATGTACGGCTCATGCTCGACGCCAACAACGCTTGGCGGGATCTTCCCACCGCGCTCGAATACACGCAGTGCTTCGAGCCGTTCAACCCCTTCTGGCTGGAAGAACCGTTCTCTCCCGACGACATCGACAATCACGCCAGGCTGGCGGCGGCGACCCGCATCACCATCGCCACGGGAGAGGTCGAGGCCGGCCGCTGGCGCTTCAAGGACCTGATCCAGTCGGGCGCCACGACCCTGCTCCAGACCGATGCGACTGTGTGCGGCGGCATCACCGAATGGCGCCGCATCGCGGCCACGGCCGCCAGCCATGGGCTTACCGTCGAGCCGCACGCCTGGCACGACGTGCACATCCATCTCGTGGCCTCCACTCCGAACTCCACCTATGTCGAATGGATGCCTGACGACCACATCGTCAATTTCCGCCGGCTGATCGACAAGCAGCTCGTCGCGGAAAACGGCCAGTTGCTGCTGCCCAAGGACCCGGGCCTGGGATTCCGGTTCGACGAGGCGGCGGTGGAACGCTATGGCGTCATCTATAACGGCGAGAAGGAGAAGTGGATCACCGTCCGCTAGGACGGCCGCGGCGCAAGCAAGCCGTCAGTTGCAACCATAGTTCTCCAAAGGCATCAGACTTGAACACTTAGTTGCGGCAAGGGGACGAAGGGCCCAGAATATGGCCCTCCCCCATCATCTCGCGCCCGATGTACAAGAAACCCCTTGCCCTGATCGCCGCCCTGATCGGCTTCCTCTGGTGCCTTAATGCCTATGCGCAGTATTCGGTACAGGCCATTCCCAATCCCAAAAGCCAAGGACATGGCCACTATGTCAGCGACCCGGACGGCAACCTGAACGCCAGCACGATCGCACAGCTGGATGCCATCAGCGCGGGCATCGAGCAAGCCAACAGCAGCGAATTCGCCATCGTGGTCGTGAACGACTACCGGGGCGGCAGCGATTTCCAGTTCGCCCTGGATCTGTTCACGCATTGGGGCATCGGCAAGCAGGGAAGCGACAACGGCCTGCTGCTGTTCCTCAGCATGGACCGGCGCGAATACCGCTTCATCAGCGGATATGGGCTGGGAGGCATCTTTCCCGACCTGTTGCTGAAGCATATCGGGGAAAGCTACCTGGTTCCGTACCTGAAGGACGGCAACACGGACATGGCGGTATTGGCCACTGCAAAAGCGATAGAAAGCGTGTTCCTGTCGCCT
The DNA here is from genome assembly GCF_004342005.1 of Paracandidimonas soli. Classification (GTDB taxonomy): domain Bacteria; phylum Pseudomonadota; class Gammaproteobacteria; order Burkholderiales; family Burkholderiaceae_B; genus Paracandidimonas; species Paracandidimonas soli. The sequence continues at coordinate 56,700 of NZ_SMBX01000008.1, read as the reverse complement.
GACCACCAGATAGAACTGGACGGGCTGAAAGCCTATCAGCCTACATTCTGGAACCGGCATTCCGCCACGCTGGAACGGACCATGCATGTACTGGCCATATTCGCCATCGGATTCGGCTGGATGAGCCTTGCGCGCAAACGAGCGCTGAAAAAGCATGCAATCAAGCCGAAACGCTACAAGGGATACGCCTTCTGGTATGCGCTGTTTGCTTTCCTGCTTTCCCTGTTCCTCAGCCTGTTCGTATTTCTTGTTCTGGAAGTGATCGAGCGCGTCTACCGATTGCAGAACCTGCCGTACTTCGTTGCCGCATTCGGGACGTTCGTGCTGCTCTTCCATTATTACGAATGCCGCGAATTCATCAGGCGCAGCACCAAGGATACGAAACTCCGCCTGGATATGCAGGCCTCGTTCATCCGCCTGAGTCTCATCCCGCTGCTGTTGTCGCCACTCTCCTACAAGGCATACTACGATCTGGGCCGCAATAGCAGGAATGCACGCCTGCGGGAGGCGCCGCCCGCCACAGCCGGAAAGTGGGCTCGCGTCAATCGCGATACGCTAACGCGCGCAGACCTGAAAAACTACCTGACCGATCTGCAGATCCAGGAAGAGAAGCTGGGCTCCAAGTCCTACGAGATCTGGCTCGATGAGGAAACCGGCGACAAACATATCGCCGCGTTCGATGGAAACCATATCTCCCGATACGAAATCTGCCCGAGCTGCCAGGGGCAGACCCTGAAGAAGCCCGAAATCAAAGTGTATCAGCGGGCAACCTATACCCGGACGGGGAAAGGCGAACGCATAAAGACCTGCGCCTTCTGCAGCCACAAGATATCGATGGGGATGGTAGTGCTCCCCAAACTGCAGGAAAGTAGCTCCAGCTCCGGGGGCTCTGGCGGTTCGGGCGGCGGAGGCGGCAGTTCGGGAAGCAGTTTCGGCGGCGGCTCCAGCGGCGGAGGCGGTGCTGGCGGCAGATGGTGAGAGGCGGGATGGGCGCCGCAGTTCCCACCTATTCCCTGAGCACGGCGGCAAACGCTTCGGCGGCTTCTTCGACCTGGGCCTTGCTGACATCCATATGCGTCACTATCCGCAAGCGGCAGGCGCCCTCCGCACCGATGCGGATGCCTTGCCGCATCAGCCTCGCGCTCAGTTCCTGGGCCGTAAAGCCGGTTTCCCGGACATCGAGGAAGACCAGATTGGTCTGTACCTCATCGGAATCCAGCCTGACCCCGGGCAGCCTCGTCACACGGTCGGCAAACAGGCGGGCATTGGCGTGGTCCTCCGCCAAGCGGTCGATATGATGGTCCAGGGCATACAGGCCCGCTGCGGCCAGCATGCCTGATTGCCGCATCGCCCCGCCGAGGCGATGCTTCCAGAACCAGGCCTGCTCGATGAACTCGGCCGATCCCGCCAGAACGGCGCCGACGGGGCAGCCCAAGCCCTTGGACAGATCGATCCATACACTGTCGCACTGTTCCGCATAATGCCGTGCCGGCACGCCGGACGCGACGACCGCATTGAACAGGCGGGCGCCGTCCATATGCACCGCGATGGAATGGCTGCGAGCGAGTTCGGAGATTTCCCGCACCTGCGCCAGCGGCCAGACACCGCCCCCGCCCCGGTTCACGGTCTGTTCCAGCACCACCAGGCGCGCGCGCGGCGCATTCCGCTTGCCCGGCCGGATATGCGTCGACATCTGCTGGGCGGTAAACATGCCGCCCTGCCCCGCCAGGGTATGCACCATTGCGCCGGCCAGCGCGGCGGGCGCACCCGCCTCGGAGCCGACGATATGCGCGGACTCGTCCGCGAATATCTTGTCGCCCGGCCGGCAATGCACCAGTATGGCTACCTGATTGCACATGACGCCAGACGGCAGGAACAGGGCGGCTTCCTTGCCAAGCAGAGAGGCTACGCGGGCGCACAACAGATTGGTGCTGGGATCCTCGCCTCGCTGCTCGTCTCCCACCTCGGCCTGCACCATGGCCTGTCGCATCTCCGGGCTGGGCCGGGTTGCGGTATCACTGACGAGATCGATGCGAGGCGCGGCAATGGGTTGCATGAACGGCTCCGTTCAATGATTGATGATCTGGCTCAGGAACTGCCTGGCCCGTTCGCTCTTTGGATTGGAAAAGAATTCTTCGGGAGGCGCCGCCTCGACGATGCGGCCCGCATCCATGAATACAACCAGATCGGCCATCTTGCGCGCGAAGCCCATTTCGTGGGTTACCACGATCATGGTAATGCCTTCCTCCGCAAGCTCGGTCATCACTTGCAGTACCTCTTTGATCATTTCGGGGTCCAGCGCGGACGTCGGCTCGTCGAACAGCAAGACCTTGGGCCTGGACATCAGGGCGCGCACAATGGCGACCCGCTGCTGCTGGCCTCCCGACAGCTGGCCGGGATACTTCTCAGCCTGATCGGCCAGGCCGACACGCGCCAGCAGTTGCCTGGCATACGCCTCCGCCTCGTGCTTCGGTGTCTTGTTGACGTAGATGGGAGCGAGCGTGAGGTTGTCCATCACGTTCAGATGCATGAAAAGATTGATGCCCTGGAACACCATACCGACGTCGCGCCGTATCTGCTCTATTTTCCGGATGTCGTCCGCCACTTCGACGCCATCGACGATGATCTGCCCCTCATGGTGCTCTTCCAGGCGGTTGATGCAGCGGATCATGGTCGACTTTCCGGAGCCGGAAGGCCCGCAGACCACGACCTTTTCCCCCCTGGCAACTTCCAGGTTGATATCCCGCAGCGCGTGGTAGCTGTCATACCATTTGTTGACGCCCTTGAACTGCACCACGGGCTCGGCGGCAGCGGCTCCTGTTTCCATCAGTAGTTTCTCCCTTGAGAAAGGTGCCGGGACAGCGATTCGCTGTATTTCGACATGCTGAAGCAAAAGACGAAGTACAGCGCAAACACGAACAGATAAGCTTCTGGCGCGAACTGCACCCATTGGGGATCCTGCGTGGCGGCGCCAGTGGCGCCAAGAATGTCGTACAGGCCAAGAATGCTGACGAAGGTCGTATTCTTGAAGGCGCGGATGATGTCGTTCATCAGGGCCGGGATCACAATGCGCAAGCCTTGCGGCAAGATCACCTTGCGCATCCGCTGCCCGTATTTGAGGCCCGCCGCCTCGGCCGCCTCGTACTGGCCGCGCGGCACGGCCTGCAGGCCGCCGCGCACGATCTCCGCCGCGTAAGCGGCGAAATAAACGACCATGGCGATCTGCGCGCTGACCAGCTTGTCGATGCGGAACGTCGTCGGCAGGAACAGGGGCAGCATGATCGCAGCCATGAACAGCACCACCAGCAGCGGCAGGCCGCGCGTGATTTCGGTGATGCCGATGCATAGCGCCTTGATGGCCGGCAGTTGCGACCTTCGCCCCAGGGCCAGGAAGATCGCGCCCGGCAGACCGAATGCCACCGTGACGATGGCCATGATCAGGGTCAAGGGCAGGCCTCCCCACAAGTGCGTGCCTGTGGGCCTGAGGCCGAAAACGCCTCCCAGCATCAAGACCAGGACGATGGGCAGCAATGCGATCCAGGCCAGCAAAAGGCGGCGCGACCAGAGTCTGCGGAAGCCCGATGCGATGCTCAGGACGAGAATCAGCACGACAGCCAGAAAGGCCCGCCATTGCTCTTCATAGGGAAAAGTGCCGAACAGGATAAGACGGTATTTTTCCCCCACGATGGCCCAGCAGGCCCCTGCGGCCTGCTTGCACACAGCGGCATCGTCGGCATGCCAGACCGCATCGAGCACTGCCCAGCGCAGGGTATGCCAGCCGACATAGCCCATAACGACAAGCATGATGACGGAAAGGACGGTGTTGTGGACGTTATTGAACAAGCCCTGCCTGATCCTGCTGGCCAGGCCTCCCCGGCGCAGCGGCGATGGGCGCTCCGCCGGGGCCGACACTTGCACGCGCGAACGGACTGCGGCGGCGCTCATCTTGCGGCTCCCCGAAGCGCTACCGCCCTGTTGAAGACATTCATCAGGGACGAAACGCCCAGCGCGAGCAACAGATACACCAGGCCCATGATGATGACGCATTCCAGCGTGTGGCCGCTAAGCGTCATGATGGAATTGCTGACGTTGAACAATTCCGGATAGCCCACGGCTACGCCCAGCGCACTGGTCTTGATCAGGCTGATATATTGCGCCGTGACGGGCGGCACGATGACCCGCAGCGCCTGCGGCAGAATGATATGCCGATAAAGCTCGAAGCCATGCAGTCCCACGGCGCGTCCGGCCTCGATCTGCCCTTTGCCCACCGACTGGATGCCCGAGCGCACGATTTCCGAAATATAAGCCGCGAAATACAGCACCAGCCCAAGCGCCAACGCAAGGAACTCGGGTGAAAGGGTAATGCCCCCTCTGAAGTTGAAACCCGTCAGCCTGGGATATTCGATGGCTGTCGGAGCGCCGGTTGCCAGCCAGGCCAGCAGCCCCACCGCGATCAGGCCGGCCATAGACAAGACCAGCACAGGCAGACGCTGTCCGGTGCTCCGCTGCCGCTGATCGGCCCATTTCGCAAAAAAATAGACGCCCGCCAGGCCAGCCGCCAGCGCCAGTGCGACAATGGCGAAGGCATGCCTGTCCTCCGGCCATGCCAATACCAGTCCGCGATTGCTCAGGAACCACCAGTCCATGCCGTGCCAGGCCTGGCGCGCGCCCGGCAGCAGCGTGAACAGCGTGTACCAGAAGACGATCTGGATGAGCTGCGGCGTATTCCGGAAAATTTCGACATACACCGCAGCGCCCCGCGAGACCAGCCAATTGGACGAAAGCCTGGCCATGCCGACCAGCACGCCCAGCAAAGTGGCGAAGATCAACGAGACAAACGACACCCACAGGGTATTGCCCAGCCCCGCCGCGAAGGCTTGCAGAAACGTGTTCGTAGGGCCGAACGGCAGCACGGACTCGGCCAGCGTGAAACCGGCTTCGTTCGACAAAAAGCCCAGGCCGATCCGCATGCCTTTGGCCGCCATGGACTGGAGGGCATTGCTGACCATGAACAGGATGACGGCCGCCATGCCCGCCACCACCAGGATCTGGTAGAAATAGCCCCGCATTCTCTGGCTGCGCCACAGCCCGCGCCAGCTGAATGGCTTGTCAGGCCTGCCTCGGCGGCTGCTTCGTGTCTTTGCGCCCGTGCTCATACCGGCCCCGCCCCAGGCTTAATTGAAGGGAGGCGAGTAAAGCAGGCCGCCATCCTTCCATAGCGCATTCAAGCCGCGCTCCAGCTTGAAGGAAGAATCCTTGCCCAGGTTGCGGTCGAAACTTTCGGCATAATTGCCTACCTGCTTGATGATGCGATAAGCCCACTCGTCGTCCAGGCCCAGCTTGGATCCCAGCCCTCCCTTGACGCCCAGCAGGCGCTGTATGTTGGAGTCCGATTCCTTGCGCTTTTCATCCACGTTCCTAGAGTTCACGTCCAGTTCTTCCGCTTCGAACATTGCGTAAGTCGCCCAGGAAACGATGTCCTTCCATTCCGGATCCCCCTGCCTGACAATGGGACCTTCAGGATCCTTGCCGAACACACCGGGCAGGATCACCCACTCGTCGGGATTGCTGGCCGCCGCGGCACGATTGGCCGCCAGACCCGCGGTGGACTGGACCGCCACATCGCAGCGCCCGCCAAAGAAGGCCGTATTCATTTCCTTCTGGTCGGCGATGACGATCATCTTGAAGTTCAGGTTGAATTTCCGCGCGATATCCGTCGCCACTTCCTCGGAGGTGGAGCCGGGCCGCACGCAAACCGTTGCGCCATCCAGTTCCTGCACCGAGTTCACGCCGAGACTTTTGTTGACCATGAAGCCCTGGCCGTCGTAGAAGGTGGTCGGCGTGAAGTCCAGTCCGGTCGTCACATCCCGGCTCATGGTCCATGTGGTATTGGCAGCCGTCATATCCACGTCGCCGGTCTGCAGGACAGTCAAGCGAGTCTGCGTGGTGGTCTTGACGTAGCGGACTTTGCTGGCGTCTCCGAGCACTGCAGCCGCCACTGCGCGGCAGGAGTCCACGTCCAGCCCAGACCATACGCCTTTGCTGTCGACCGCGGACAAGCCAGGCCGGCTGCCGTTGACCGCGCAGATCAGTTCGCCGCGCGCTTTCACTGCGTCCAGCGTCGGGCCGGCGTGCGCATTGGCAGCGATCAGCAAACCGGCTAGGGAGGAGGTAAACCTGCAGATTGCCTTGATGTTCATTCGTACTCTCCTGATAGAAATAGTAGGTACTGCTGAATCACTCGTACTGCACAGCTTGCCTGGAAACCGTCAGAGACTTTGCTGAATAGCGGGCTCCGGCGAAGCGGATTGGCTGTCATCCATCTGTTCGAAATTGCGCAGGCGCACCTGAAGACCGTGCTCCAGGTGCTCCCACATGGCTGCCTGGGCGTCGGGGCCGTCCCCTCTCTCCACGGCCTCCAGGATGGCCAGATGCTCTTTGAGAGTGTCCCGCAACTGATCGGTGCTGTTATGCCGCGGCAGGCCAAAAGCGATCTGGAAACGCAGGCGCAACGGCTCGAATACTTCCAGCAGCACGGGGTTGTCGGCCGCCATGAAAAGCTCCCTGTGAAACTCGGCGCCGATCTCGTCGATCTGCGACCGGGAATAATCGCCGGAGTGCTCGCGCATGTATTTCATTTGCATGCCCAATCCCGCAAGCGCCTTGGTCGGGCCATTCTTCGCCGCAAGAAAAGCGGCCATGCCTTCCAGGGCCTGGCGCGTCTGATACACCGCACGCACATCCTCGGGCGTCAGGCGGCGCACGAACGTGCCGCGGCCAACCTGGCTTTCCATCACGCCATCGCGCACCAGCGCGCGCAAGGCCTCCCGCACCGGCGTGCGGCCCATGGAAAGGCGTTCCGCCAGCTTGCGCTCGGACAGGGGATCTTCGGAATGCAGCTCCCCGCTGATGACCATGTCCAGCAAGAGCTTGTAGGCCTGGTCGCGCAACAGATTGATATTGGTTGGCATACTGGTATTCCAGCAGCCGCGGCCAAGCCCGTCAACCGGGCGTTTTCCCTAAATCGGCGGAACGATTATGTGATCATGCCCCCGGGAAGGCGTCGATCAGCGCCATTACCCGGTCCACGTCGGACTCGTTGTTGTAGAGGTGAAAGGCGAAACGCAACTGGCCGCGACGGATCGTGAATCCCACCTGCCGGTCCTGCAGCCAGGAAGCCAGTTCGTTGATACGGGCATCGTGCGAAAAATCGTGCCCGCCCGAGCCCAATGCCCCGAGCGTCACAATATGCGATGCATGCGCAGGATCCGAGGCGCCATACACGGGCAAGCCGCGCTCGCGCAAGCCCTCGGCAAACCGGGACGCAAGCCGCAGCACATGCGCCTCGATCACGTCCTGCCCTATGCCCAGGATCAAGTCCAGAGACGCATCGACAGCGTAGGCTTCCGCCAGGGGATAACTGCCCACCTCGAATCGCCGGGCGCCCGGCGCCAGCCTATACGCTTCATTGCCGCCCTCCGAATGCTGGCCAGGGCCGGCATCTATCCCCGAGCGCGACAAATAGGCTGGCGTCAAGCGCTGGGCCACCTCTCGCCGGCAGTACAAAAAGCCCGCTCCATAAAGCCCAAGCAGGCCCTTGCTCGTGGACGTCGCCAGGCAATCGAACAAATCCCTCTCGACATCCAGGTGCAGGATGCCGGCAGACTGCACCGCATCGACAACGAAAAGCACACCGCGTTCGCGAGCGGCCTCCCCTATCGTCCGCAGATCCGTGCGCAAGCCCGGCGCAAAGGTAACGGTTGCTGCCGTGACAACCCGGGTCCGGTCATCGATGGCCGACACCATGGCGGGAGCATCGATGACGCCATCGCGCGGCGGTACTCGCCTCAATTCCACGCCCAGGCGCTCTAGGTGACGCCATGGGTACAGATTATTCGGATGCTCGAGTTCGGCCGTCAGCACCACATTGTCGCCCGGCTGCCAATCGATTGCGCAGGCAATGCCATTGATGCCATCGGACACATTGCGTGTGAACGCAATCTCGTCCTGGTGTGCATTGATCAGGCGAGCGAATTTCTGTTTCGCTGTTTCGACACGAATCTCATGCTCACTGCGGCTTGCGCCCGCGGACTGCATGAGATCCAGATAATGCTCGACAGCGGCGCGGCCGCAGTCCGGCACGATGCTTTTCTCGCAGATGCTCAAAAACGTCAGCCGTTCGAGCACTGGAAATTGCTTTCGCGCGCCGGCCAGCGCTTCGGTCTGCGCGGCGGGAGCTTTGCCTGATCCTGGATCTACGGCATGCATTCTGGAAGGCTCTTGCATGATAGGCTGCGGACAAAGAGTGACTCAGCCACCCACTATAGAAGCTCCATGAGGCGATAGCAACGCGCCTGTGCCGGCATCATCGAAAACATCGGGTTTTCACTGAACAGGTAAGCCAGAAAGACCCGGCCCCTTGCCTCAGCGCCTGTACGCAAGAATATTCAATATCGAGTTACGGGAGAAACAATATAAGCACAGCATTCACAATCAATCATTCCGGCATATCCATGCAATTTCATATTTAAAGATGGAACAAATATTGCCAAATATGAATTCCCGACGGAATTGACTTTGACCATCTCCCCCACGCCAGACTCGCCGAATGGCTTCAATACTGGCAAACCGCCGAGTTACAAACAATAACTCATTGATTTTGATAGATTTTAAAAACAAGCATAAAGTTAAATCAAGCTGATCGGCAATTCAGAAACCGCGAATCACAAGGATTATTTGGATTACTTTAGTTATTTAAAGTCCATAAATAATATTTCGCACTTTCCGGGAGATATTAATGAACAACGACATCATTGCTGGAAAATGGAAACAGTTGACAGGCAAGGCCAAGGCCGCCTGGGGAGAATTAACGGACGACGAGCTCACCCGGACCGAAGGCAACGCCCAGCGCCTTGCCGGCCTGATACAGGAGCGTTACGGCAAGACGAAGGAACAGGCTGAAAAAGAAGTTCGCGATTTTTTTGATCGCAACTCCTGATTTTCTTGCAGAGGCACGAACCGGAATACTGTCAAAAAGAGGAGAAGTCCCATGCTTTACTACGCAGCCGTTTTCTTCGTGATCGCAATCATTGCCGCGGTACTGGGCTTTGGCGGAATTGCCGCCGGAGCGGCAGGCATCGCCAAGATACTGTTCTTCGTATTCCTGATTCTCGCCCTGCTCTCCATCCTGGGCGGTGCATTGAGGAAGAAATAAGGAGCGTGCGCAGACGCCGCCGCTGCGGCAAGACTTCCCTTTGGCGCGCCATTAAAGAGACTCCCCATCAACCATTTTCAAGGAGACCGATAATGGATATTCGCAAGCTGATCACCGCTACCGCTCTGGGCGCCGGCATCATACTGGCCCCCGCGGCTTTCGCAGCCGACCAGACCTCCGAGAAGTCCGTTGGCGATTCCATCGGCGAATACGCATCCGATACCGCGCTGACCACCAAGATCAAGGCCGCATTCGTCGCGCAGGAAGAACTGAACGTCCTGGACATCTCGGTTGAAACCACGAATGGCGTGACAACCTTGTCGGGCAAGGTCCTCACCCAGGAAGAAGCCCAGCTAGCCGAAGAAACCGCTCGCGGCGTCGAAGGCGTCAAGGATGTCCACAACAAGATAACGGTCGAGCCGATCAACTAAGCCTGTACCGTACGTCCCGCCGGTCGCGCGGCCCGGCGCTGGCGGCGGAACTTGCAGTGAGTCACTCCCGCCTGAAGTCGGGAGCTTCCTCGCCACTATACAGGGGCGCCTGCGGCGCCATATGAACACTGCCTCGCTTGACCTCGTCGTGAACGACGAGGCCTGCGCTTGGGCGCGTGGTCAAACACCAGCGAGCCTTTGAAGCACCTGTCCTTACAGGTGCTTTTTTTATGCCTGCACATCAGGAGATGTCCTTCAGTCCAGGATCGTCCCACGCCACTGGGTCCTCTACCGGCTCCAGATGCGTCACGACGGTCATGCCTCCCAACTGAGCTCGCATGTCCGCCTCGATCCGCTCCAGCACATCATGCCCCCGCTGCACGCTCCAGGCGCCAGGCACCAGGATATGAACGGACACGAACCGCCTGGAAGCCGCGCGGCGCGTACGCAGCGCGTGATACTGCACGCCTTCATGACGATAGCCCTCCAGCACCTGCCTGATGAGCGCCTGCTCTTGCTCGGGCAGCGCCGTATCCATCAGACCGGCAACCGAACCGCCCAGAAGTCGCCAGCCGGTCCTGACGATATGCAAACCCACGCACAGGGCAATGAGCGGATCCAGCCACAGCCAGCCCGTCAGTGTCACCGCCACCACGCCCGCCAGCACCCCGGCGGTAGTCCAAACGTCCGTCATGAGATGCTGCGCATCCGCCTCCAGCGTCACCGATTCATAGCGTTTCCCAGCCTGCGCCAGCACCCGGGCAATACCGTAATTGACGAGCGAGGCCAGCACCGAAAGGCCGATCCCCAATCCGGTCTGCTCCAGAGGCTGGAGATGAAGCAACCGTTCGACGGCAGACACAATGATCAGCGCGGCGGCGATCAGGATCAGCACGCCTTCGGCGCCGCTGGCGAAGTATTCAGCCTTCTCGTGCCCGAACGGATGCCCCGCATCGGCGGGACGAGCGGCAATTACCAGCATGATCAATGCCAGCACGGCGGCGACCAGATTGACGACCGACTCCAGGGCGTCGGACAACAGGCCGACGGATCCGGTCAGGTGCCAGGCTGCGGTTTTCAAGCCGATGGTAAACAGCGCTCCGCCGATGGACAGCCAGGCATAGCGCGCCAGCGAGGTTCTGTTCTGGGTCATGCGCCCTCTCCTGTCTTCAGTGTTCCTGCGCCCGGTCCCGCCATCCATTCGCGCGGAGATACCCCCATGCGCTGCCGGAACGCCTTGGACAGGGATGCCGCACCGGAGAATCCGAGCTCCGCAGCGGCCAACTTCACGGGCGCTCCCGCCCGTATCATCGACGCCGCCAGGGTCAGCCGCCAGTCGGTCAGATAGGATGCCGGCGTAGTGCCCGTGGCCGTCCTGAATGCCGCGGCGAAAGCGCTGCGCGACATGCCGGCGACCGACGCCATTCGCTCCAGCGGCCAGTCCTCGTGCGGGGCATGATGCAGCGCGACCAGCGACTTGGCCAGTCGCGGATCGGACAGGCCCATGATCAAGCCGCTGCCCACGCCGGCCTCCGCCGGATGATCGACGATCCAGCGCAGCAGTTGAATCAGCACTACCTCGAACAGCCGGCTGGCGAGCAGGCGCGACCCGCAGCGCACGTGGTCGGCTTCCGCGAACAGCAGATCCAGCGCGGGGCGCAGCCCGTCTATCGCATCCAGCGATACGCAAACGACCGAGGGCAAGGATCGCACGATCGGATTGCGTTCGCCCCCATCGAAATCAAGCGTCGCGCATGTGAAGTCCGATCCGTCATGCGGCGGATTCACGAAGACATGATGCAGCGGCCTGGGATACAGGAGCAATGTGGGCTCGGCCAGGCGCAGTCTCGGCGTGGCTGTCTCGCCGGGCGAATGGCGCACTTCCATCTCGCCCCGGCGCAGCACGTGCATGAACGCGCGGCCCGGCACCGCCTCGAAGGCGTGATGTCCGCACATCGACCCTGTATGGAACAGCGCGGCCCGAACGCGAAAGCGGTCCAGCACCGCAGATAGCCGATCTATCGGCGGTGAAGAATAAGCAGACGGAATCTTGGATTTCTGGATAACTTTCATGGATTAATCATCGCCATAAGTCCAGCAATTCTACCTACTATTTCCCCTGTGCGCAGCCTATGCACGCAGTATTCACCAACTTCAAGGAGATTCATCATGTCCCGCGTTCCCCTTATTGAAATCGCCAACGCCACCGGCGAACGTCAAGCCCTGCTGACGCAGATCCACGGCGCCTTCGGTGCGACGCCCGCCATGTTCAAGGCCGTCGCCAACTCCACTGCAGCCCTCAAGAGCATGTGGGGCTCGTTCGGCGCCCTGGGCGGAGGTGTCATCGGCGCCAAGCTCGGCGAGCAGATCGCCGTAGCCGTGGCCGATCGCAATTCCTGCGAGTACTGCCTGGCTGCGCACACCGTGCTGGGCCGCAAGGCCGGCGCCACGGCGGAGGAGCTTGCGGCCGCGCAGGCCGGAGAATCGTCGGATGCGAAGACCGCAGCCGCGCTGCGCTTCGCGCTGAAGCTGGTCGAGGCGCGCGGACAGGTCGGCGAGGCCGACGTGCAGGCCGCGCGCGACGCCGGCTTCAGTGACGAGGAGATTGTCGAGATACTTGCGCATGTCGCCCTGAACCTGTTCACTAACTACATCAACATTGCCTTCGCCGTGCCAGTGGATTTCCCTCCGGTGAAACTGAACCGCGCGGCATGAGCCTGAGCCCGAAAAAAGGATGCCGTGCTGATAGAGCGCGGCATTCCCGGCCAGGCTCCGCCAACCCTTTGATGCTTTCTAGGATTTCCCCCGCCACCCCAGCGCCTTGTACAAGGCAACGGCGTGCAGCCAGGAATTCGTTTCCGACTGCGCAATCTGCTGTTTGAGCTGAAACAGTGTGCGCTGGTTCTCCAGCACAGCCTGGTAGCTCCCGGCGCCGGCGCGATAGCGCTTGTCGGCGATCTCGAATGCGGCCTGCGCATGGCGGGCCGACTGCAGCAGGGATGCCAGATGATGCTGATGCTCGACCAGCCGGGTGACGGCATTCTCGACGTCCTCCTGGGCGCGCAGCAGACTCTGCTCGTAGACGGCCCGCGCTCCTTGCGACAGCGCCTCGGCGCCGCGCAATCGCGCACGGGCGTTGCCCAGGCGCAGTGCCGGCCAGTCCAGGACAGGCGCTAACGAAAAAGCGCGCGAGGCTGCATTGCCGAAGTCGCCGCCACGCAGCGCGAAGAAACCGAGGAAGCCCCCCAGATTCAGGCGCGGGTACAAATCGGCGGTGGCCGCGCCCACATCCTCCACACTGGCCGCCAGCAGGCGTTCGGCGCGCACCACATCCGGCCGGTGGCGGATCAGGCGATCCACGTCGCCCAGCGGCAATTGCAGCGCCAGCGCTTCAGCCGGCAGCTCGCCCGGTTCGGCCAGCCCCTTGCCGGGACGTTGGCCAGCCAGCACGTCGAGGCGGTAATGGGCCTGTTGCAATGCCGCCGCCAGCGGCGGGATGGCGGACTCGCTGCGTTGCAGGTTGGCGCGGGCGTTCTCCAGATCCTCCGGAAGCCCCGCACCGGCGCGCGCGTTCGCCTCGGCCAGCCGGACGGTCTCGCGCCAGTTCGTGGTTTCCTGCGCGGCGACCTTCCGTTGGCGTCTCAACCCCTGCGCTTCGAACCAGGTGCGCGCCACTTCCGCCGCAATGCTCAAACGAGCCAACTCCAGATCCGCCTGGCCGGCTTCGGCGCGGGCCATCGCGGCCTGGCTGAGACGATCCATCCGGCCGAACAGGTCAATCTCCCATTGCACATCGAAGCCGGCCTGCCAGGATTCCGACAAAGTGCGTGCGGATCGGCCATTGGTATCCGGCTGCTGCCGGATACCGCGCGTGTAGCCGACGCCGGAGGTGACGCCGGGCAATCGGTCCAGCCGGCGCTCGTCGAGCACGGCGCGCGCAGCCAGCAGATTGGCTTGCGCCCGGCGGATGTCGTGGTTGTACGCCAGTGCGGCTTCGATCCAGCGCGTCAGGCCCTCATCCTCGAAGAAGGTCCACCAATCCGCTGGCATCGTCCCGGCCTGGCCCGCCACGAGCCGAGCCGCCTGCGGACTTGCCAGCTCGATTGGCGGCGTACCGGGCTGAACGTACCTGGGCCCAACCGTGCAGCCGGACAACGCCAGCGCGGCCGCCAGCACCCATGCGTATCGTGAATATGTCTTCATGACGCCCCCCTCATGCCGCGACGGCGCTGTCGATCTCGGCCAACGCCTTGCCGCGCGCCGTCTGTACTCGGTGGTCGCGGGCCAGCCACGTATAGATCGTCGGCAGCACGAACAGCGTGAACAGCGTGCCGACCAGCATCCCGCAGACGATCACGGCGCCCAGGCCGAAGCGGCTGTTGGCGCCCGCGCCGCTGGCGAACAACAGCGGCGCCACGCCGAAGGCCATCGCTCCGGTGGTCATCAGTACGGGGCGCAGGCGGATCTGCGCAGCGCGGATGATGGCTTCGATTCGGTCCAGGCCCTCACGCACCTGCAACTCATTGGCGAACTCGACCATCAGGATGCCGTGCTTGCTGATGAGCCCGATCAGCGTCACCAACCCGATCTGCGTGTAGATGTTCAGCGTGGTCCAGCCCAGCGCCAGCGGCAGAAGCGCACCGCAGATCGACAGCGGCACAGTGATCAGGATGATCAGCGGGTCGATCAGGCTTTCATACTGCGCGGCCAGTACCAGATAGATTACCGCCAGCGCGGCGAGGAAGGCGAAAACCAGCGCGTTGCCCTCCTGCACGTACTGGCGCGACTCCGACTGCCAGTCGTGGCTGAAGCCCGGCGGCAAGTCAGCCACCATCTGCTCCAGAAAGTCCACCGCCTGACCCAGCGATACGCCCGGCGCGGGGATGGCCTGCAGGGTGGCCGCATTCTGCTGATCGAACTGGCTCAGCCGGTTGGGCTCCACGCCCATGTCCAGCCGCACCACTGTGGACAGCGGCACCAGCGCGCCATCGCCGGTGCGCACGTATTGCCGGGCCAGCGCCTGCGGCGTCAATCGCTGCTCGCCCACACTCTGTGGAATGACGTCGTAGGAACGGCCGAACAGCGCGAATCGGTTGACATAGTTCTCTCCGACCAGCACGCCCAGCGAATCGCCGATGTCCTGCATGACGATGCCCAGGCTGCCGGCCTTGGCGCGGTCGATCGTGACCTGCACCACGGGGCTGTCGTACTCCAGGTCGCTGTCCACCACTACGAACAGGCCGCTTTCGCGGGCGCGCTGTTTCAGGCCCTCCATCGCCTCGTACAGCACGGAGTAGTCCTGCGCGCTGCGCAGCACCAGTTGCACCGGCAGACCGCCGCTGCCGCCCGGCAGCGGCGCGACCTGGAAGGCGAAGATGCTGCTGCCCTCGATGCCGCTCACCGCATTCTGCAGCTCGGCGACGATTTCCGGCTCCTTGCGCTCCCGCGCGCCCCAGTCGGACAGGTTGATGCCGCCGAAGCTGGCCGCGGGTCCGTCCGTGCCATTGATGATCCAGGTGCCGGTGGTTTCCGGGATGGCGGCCATGATGCGATGCAGTTCGTCGGCGAACCGTTCCGCATAGTCCAGGCTGGCGTGTTGCGGTGATTTGATTGCCGTCAGCACCGCCGCCTGGTCCTCCGGCGGCGCCAGCTCGCGCTGCGGCGTCTGGTACAGGAAAGGCAGGCTCAGGCAGACCAGCAATGCGAAGCCGCCGCTCAGCCAGCGCTGCCGCAGCGAGAAACGGAGCGCATCGCCGTAACGGCGCGCCAGCCCGCCGAAGACGTACTCGGCCAGCGCCGCCATGCGGCCTTGCCCGCCATCCTGGAGGCTGGATTTCAGGAGCAGCGAACTCATCACCGGCGAGAGCGTCAGCGCCACCACGCCGGAAACGATCACTGCGCCAGCCAGCGTCAGCGCGAATTCGCGGAACAAGGCGCCGGTCAGCCCGCCCATCAGGCCGATGGGCGCATAGACGGCCGCCAGCGTCAACGTCATCGCAATCACCGGCCCGGCGATCTCACGCGCGCCGATCAGCGCCGCCGCCACGGGCGTCTTGCCTTCCTCGATGTGACGATGCACGTTCTCCACGACCACGATGGCATCGTCTACCACCAGTCCGATCGCCAGCACCATCGCCAGCAGAGTCAGCAGATTGATGCTGAAGCCGAAGGCCAGCATCAATCCGGCCGCACCCAGCATCGACAATGGGATAGTGACAACGGGAATGATGACGCTGCGCAACGATCCCAGACACAGCCAGATGACCAGCACCACGATCAGCACCGCCTCCAGCAGCGTGCGCAACACCTCGTTGATCGATGCCTCGATGAAGCGGGCCGTCTCGTAGGCCAGGTCCATCTTCACGCCCGGCGGCAAGGTCTTCTCGATTTCAGGCAGCAGTTGGCGGATGCCGTCCACGATGACCAGCGGGTTGCCCGCAGGCGTCGGGAACAGCCCCAGATGTATGGCCGGGTCGCCGTCCATCGTGGCGCTGGTATCGGTGGCTGCCGCGCCCAATTCCACCGTACCCACGTCGCGCAAACGCACCAGTCCATTGCCATCGTTGCGGATCACCAGGTCGCGAAACTCCTCGATGCTGGTCAGGTCGGAATTGACTCGTACATTGGAGATAACATACTGACCACGCACCTGTCCCGGCGCGGCCTGGTAGTTGTTGCGGCGCACCGCCTCGGCCACATCCGTGGCGGTCAGGCCGCGCCCGGCCAGGCGGTCCGCGTCCAGCCACAGGCGCATCGCCAGACGCTGTCCACCGAAAGTCTGCACCTTGGCCACGCCGGAGATGCCGGAGAACAGCGGCTCGACCACGCGCGACAGGTAATCGGTCAGCTCCGGCGTCGACAGGCTCCCGGTGGAAAAACCCACATAGGCCACCGCCGTCGAATCCCCCGCAGACAGCTCGATCACCGGGTCGTAGGCCCGTTCAGGCAGCCGGTAGCGCACCTGGTTGACCTTGGCCATGGTCTCGGTCAGCGCCTGGGTGGAGTCGCGGTTCAGCTCCATGCGCAATGTGACAGTGCTGCGGCCCTGCACCGACGAGGACGAGAGATAGTCGATGCCCTCGACCGAGGACACCGCCTGCGTGATCGGCTGAGTGACGAAGCCCTGCATCAGCTCGGCGGACGCGCCGGGGTATTCGGTGCCTACCGTGATGGTGGAGGTTGCCAGCGTCGGATATTGCCGGATCGGCAGCTTGCCCAGCGCGAACAGACCCAGCAGCACGATCAGGCTGCTGACCACCAGCGCCAGCACCGGGCGGCGCACGAAAACGTCGGTGAATCTCATGAGCGAGCAACCTCCGCCCCGGACGGCATTGGCTGCTCATCATGGAGCGCATCGCGCTCCGCCACCTCGACCTGCATCCCGTCGCTCAGCCGCAACTGGCCGGAAACGACTACCTGCGTCCCTTCTTGCAAGCCGGATTCGATCTCGACACGGCCCTGCCAGCGTTCTCCTGTCTTGACCGCCACTCGGCGCACGGTCAGCGTCTCCCGCCCGCTCCTCTCGGCAATGAATACCGTCTGGCCGTAGGCCGAATAGGTCACGGCGGTTTCGGGCACTGTCAGCACCGGCGCCGGCTCCTGGCGCAGCACACGCACATTGGCAAACATGCCTGCCTGCAGCAATCCCTCCGTATTCGGAATGCGGGCCTGTACTCGCACTGTGCGCGACGGACTGACCAGCGGGTCGATGGCCGCGACCCGGGCTTCGAACACGCGTCCAGGCCACGCATCGGCGCGCACCTGTACCGGCTGGTCATCACGAAGATGCGGCGCAGCCCGCTCGTCCAGCGCGAAATTCGCATGCAGAACATCGGCATCGACCAGGCTGGCTATGCCGTCTCCGGCATTCAGGTACTGTCCCTCATGGACGCGGCGGATACCGATCACGCCAGAAAACGGCGCCACGATCGCTTTCTGAGCGATCACCGCCTCGATGCGCCGGAGTTCGCCGCGCGCCATGTCGCGCGTGGCGGTGGCGTTGTCCAGTTGCTCCTGGGTCGCCACCCGATCGGCGCGCAACTGGCGAGTGCGGGTCAATATCGTTTCGGCATTGCGCAACTGGGCCCGCAACCGCAGATGCTCGGCCTGCTCGGGGGCGTCGTTGATCTGCGCCAGCAACTGTCCCTTCGCGACACGCTGCCCGGACGAGAACGCGATACGCGTGACGCGCCCCGAGACTTCCGAGGCCAGCTCCACCTGACGCGCGGCTTCCAACTCACCGACCCCGTGAAATGCCCGCGGCGCATCCGTACGCTCCACCTTTGCCAGGGCTACCTTGGCGACCGGCCAGCCGCCGCCCGAAGCTTCGCCCGGCCGGCTCCAGACCAGCCATGCGACAGCAGCCACTGCCAGCACGACCGCCACACCGGCCCATTTTCCTATCCCGCTGCTCATCTCGCGAGCCTCCTTGTCTCATGCCGTCCGCCATGCGCGGCAGCGGCCGACAGAAGAATGCGGGCGACGAGCCGCAGCGCGCGGCTACCCAATACAGCATTGAGGGAAGTATGCATTGTTGTTTTCCCAGCGAATCGGCACAGCGGCGCAGCCCGCGTGCGATGGGTTGAAGAAAGCCGGCCAGCAAGGCTTGCCAGAGGAATCGCGTTGGACTATAAAACCTCAAGTTAAGTTGAGGTCAAGCGCCATGACGAAAAAAGACAAACCCATCGACTTCACCCGCATGCTGACGGTGGGGGAAGTCGCCCACCGTGCGGGCGTGCCTGTGTCCACCATCCACTTCTACGAATCCAGAGGGTTGATCGCGAGCACGCGCAGCTCCGGCAACCAGCGGCGGTTTCCATCGGTGATGCTGCGCTACATCGCCGTCATCAAAGTGGCGCAACGCGCCGGCATACCGCTGGAGGAGATCAAGGAAGCGCTGGGCCGCTATCCGCCGGGCAGCAAACTGACGGCAGGTCAGTGGAGCGAACTGTCCACAGCCTGGCGCGCCATCCTGAATGAACGAATCAAGCGTCTGACGCGGCTGCGCGACGAACTCGACGGCTGTATCGGCTGCGGTTGCCTGTCGCTTGACGAGTGCCCCTTGCGCAATCCGATGGATATGCTTGGCGAAGAAGGACCGGGACCGAGAATTCTGGAACGGCCATAATGATCAGCGGGCGCGTGACGCTACATGAGCAGCGATCAGTGAAGAACTCCGGCCCAATACGGGGGCGCCTCCCGCTTTCGCGCCATTCCGATGGTTCCCTGTCTTGATACACTGCGAGCGTGCCGCGGCTTGCGGGAATATCGACAAACGAGGGCTTGAATGCGCGATTCTGTTTCGATGAAGTTCGCAATCCCGAAACTGCGATCTTCCGCCTGCATTGCCTGCACGGCGCTGGTGCTGGCGGGCTGCTCGACGCTCGGCGGGAAAAGCGAAATGGAGTGCATGGAGCGGGCGATGTATTTCGAATCGCATCGCTCCAGCAGAGACGGCCTGATTGCCGTCGGCAGCGTGGTGATGAATCGTGTCGAGTCCAGCCAGTTTCCCGACACGGTATGCGGCGTCGTAGGGCAGAAGGGACAGTTCGCTTCGGGAGTCCTGTCCCGCCCGATGAGCGAGAGGGATCTGCCCAAGGTCAGGGAAGCAGCGCGCGCCGTTCTTGGAGGAGAACGCCATCCCTTGATCGGCAATGCCATGTTCTTCCACAACGCGCAGCGCCGGTTTTCCTACGGCAATATGCACTATGTTCTCGTGACAGGCGGCAATGCTTTCTATGAAAAACGTAGAAAGAACCTGGTAACGCAACCGGTTCCGCCTCCCCCGATAGAAGAGCTTACCGGCCGTTGAAGCGCGCTGGATCATCCGCAAGGCTTATTACGATTCCGGCCAGCTCCCCCATATCGCCCGCAGGATCAGCAACCCGGCCATCGCGCAGAGAAAGCAGGCCAGGCTGCGCCGGAAGACATGCTCGGGCAGCCGGCCCATCCAGCGCAAGCCCAGCATATAACCCAGCCCGGCCGTCACTACCGCCACCAGCAGCCATGAAGGCCTGATCCACTGTTCCCCCTGCGCCAGGGTCAGCCCGAGCTGCACCGTCTTGCCGGTAGCGAAGCACAGATTGAGGAGAATCAATTGCTCCATCCGGGGCTGCCGGAGCAATCCCCCATACAGCACGATCAGCGGCGCGCCGACATTCAGCGACGATTCGGTCACGCCGGCGCCAAGGCCGAACGCCAGGCGGGCGGCGGGAGGCGGCTGCAAGCCGCGCTCGCGCATGCGATGCGCCAGGGCGGGCACGACCGCGCTCAGCAACAGCAAGCCGGCCAACAGCAGCCACGAAGCCCTGGCTGAAAGCGCGGACTGCAACTGCACTCCCAGCACGCTGCCGACCAGGATGCATGGCAGAAGGACCAGGTGGCCGCAGCGCCTGACCTGCGCAAAATGGCGGCCCAGAAACCCCAGGGCGATGCACCACAGCGGAACCGCCGCAAGCAGCACCGCTTCGCGAGGCTCCATCCACAAAGCCAGCAGCGGGGTCGCAATCATCGCAAAACCGATGCCGAACACGCCATGAAGAAAACTCGATGCCAGCATGATGGCGGCGATGGCCGCCATCGGCAGGAATTCCGGCCCGGCCATGGACAGGTCCATCAAGAGCGCCTGGCCAGGGTACCGGCGGGCAAGCCCGTTGCGGCCTGGAACCGCATGCCCAGGCCATGCAGCAGACCATCGGCGCCAGCGGGAGCGAGCAAGGAGATGCCGAACGGCAAGCCATCGGAACGGATGGCGGACGGCACGGCGAGCGCGCTCAGGTCGAGCGGATTCACAGCATAGGTGTAGTAGCCGATGGAGTGGTTCAAGGCGATCGGATCCTGTTCCAGCTCCTCGCAGCGGTAGGCCCGCCCGACCGTTGGCGTTGCGATCACATCCAGCCCGGCCTCGACGAACAACCGCCGCGCCGCACGCCGCAAGTCATACAGCGCATACACGGCTTCCACGACTTCCCGGCCGGAGTAGGCCAGGCCTTTTTCCAGCATGGCCGCCACGGCCGGGTGTACCGTATCGGCGCGCTCCCGCAGCACCTGGCCGTAGCTATAGGCCCGCTCGGCCAGCAGGCCGCTGTCGAACGGCAGCCGCGCCGCCTCCTGGAACAGGGAGTAATCGATTTCCCTTGGCACCCCGCCGATCCCGGCAAGGCGCTCGATCGCCTCCTCATAGGCCCGGCGCGCCAGTTCATCGCCGAAGAAGGCGAGCTGCGACTCACGCGGCACGCCAAAGACGAATTGCCCTGGCGCATCCGGCGTCAGGGCAATGTCATCCGCATCGGTACGGCTGAAACTGTCGTCCGGATCGTAGCCGCGGATGACCGACAACACCGCATAGCCGTCCTCGACCGTTCTGGAAAATACCGGCATGCAATCGAAGTAGCGGTTGTTCTTGACCATGCCCTGCATGCTGACCAGGCCCAGCGTCGGCTTGACGCCGACCACGTTGTTCATGGCCGCGGGCACCCTGCCGGATCCGCCGGTGTCCGATCCGAGCGAGAAAGATACCAGGCCGGCCGATACGGCGACGCCTGATCCCGAGCTGGAGCCTCCCGGCACATAGCGCGGATCGAAAGCATTGCGGCAATAGCCGTCCAGGCTGCGGGTTCCGTTCAGGCCGGTGGCGAACTGATCCAGCGTGTTTTTGCCGATCAGGATGGCGCCGGCCCGCAGGGCCTGCGCCACGGCGTAAGCGCTTTGCTCAGGGTGCCGGTCGAAGCCCCGGCAGCCGCAGGTGGTCGCCATCCCGGCCACGTCCACATTGTCCTTCACGGAAAAGGGAATGCCGTACAGCGGCAATTGCCTGGCCGACGGATCGGACATCAGCTCGCGCGCCCGCGCCCGTGCCTGCCGCTCGTCGACGAGTTCGGTCCAGACGTGCGGATCGGCATAGGCGCGGACGCGGCGAAAACACTCGCTGACGACGTCTTCCGGCGTCAACGATCCCTGGGCATAGGCATGGCGCAACGAGGCCATGCTCACATCGAGATTGCTTGTATTCATCATGAATCGCATAGGGGTTCAGGCGGCATCGCCGCGGGTCTGTCGGTCGACCTGCACCGTATAGCGGAACGAATCCCCACGATGGAACAGGTGTTCGTACATCAGCGGCAAGCCCGCCCGGTCATGCGTCAGCCGCTCGATATGCAGCAGCGGAAAGCCGGTGGCCACGCCAAGCTGGCGCGCCTGCTCCTGGTTCGCCTGATGGGCGCCCAGCACCAGGTTTGCGCGTCCGAGCGCAATCCCGTAGCTGCTCTCGAGGATGACGAGTATGTCTTTGGTCGAAAGATCCTCCCGGGCCAGCCTGCCGCCCACCGCCATCAGGAAATAGCTGGTTTCCACCGATACGGGCTCCTGGTTCAGATAGCGGATGCGGCGGATTTCGACGCAGGCCGCGCCGGGCCGGCTTTGCAGCCGCTCGGCCACCAGGCCCTCCGCCGGAATCTCGCGCACGGAGACCAGGTCGGAGCGGGTATCGAAACCGTGCGGATGCATGGCCTCGCCAAAGCCCTGGAGCGTGGCCAGGTTCTGGAATGCAATAGGCTTGGCCACGAAAGTCCCTTTGCCATGCACCCGCACGATAAGCCCTTCGCTTTCGAGCTCCTGCAAGGCCTGCCGGACGGTAATCCGGCTGACGCCGAACATCTCTATCATCTGGTTTTCCGACGGCAAGCGCTGGTGCGACGCCAGCGCACCGTCCAGGATCTGCTTGCGCAACGCATCGCGGATCTGGGCATAGAAGGGAACGGGCGATGCCTTCAGCAGGCTTGCCGGCTGCGCGGCCGCGGCCAGCAGGCCGCGGCTTGCGCTTTGGCGCGTGGTCATCGGCGGCCCTCCCAATGCACGATGCGGCGGGCCAGCCAGGCAATGAGCCGGTCGCTGACCAGTCCGATGGCGCCGATCAGGATGACGCCCGCGAATACATAAGTGGTGCGGAAGAAGTTGGCCGCATCCAGCACAACGAAACCCAACCCCCTGTCTCCGCCCAGCAGCTCCGAGGCGACCAATATGGAGAGCGCCATGCCGAGCGCGACGCGCAATCCGGTCATGATCTGCGGCAGGGCCGCGGGCAGGACGACATGGCGAAAGATCTGCATGCGGCTGGCTCCGCACGTCTGCGCCGCGCGCAGCAGATCGGCGGGAACACTGCGGGCGCCGGACTGGCTATTGACCATCATGATCAGGAATACGGACAAGCCGATCAGAAGAATCTTGGAAGTCTCGCCAATGCCGAACCAAAGAATGAACAACGGAATCAGGCCCAGCGGAGGAATCGGCCTGAGCATTTCTCCCGGCACCAGCAACAAGGCGTCCGCAGCCGACGAACGCGCGCGCAGCAGGCCTACCGCCACTCCCAGCGCCGACCCGCCGGCAAAGGCCACGCCCACGCGTGTCAGGCTGGCCAATACATGCTCCGACAGGCTGACGCCCGAGTAGCCCTGCAGCGCCATGGACGCAAGGCTGGACAGCACGGCCTGCGGCGATGGCAGGATGACGGGCCTGACCAGGCCGGAATGCGACACAGCGATCCATAATCCGAGCAGGACGAGCGGCGAGAGGATCGCCAGGGTGATGTAGCTTTTCTTTTTCATCGACGTATGCTCCGGTTAATGTCCGTCTTCCCGCATGGCGCGATAGATTTCCTCGCGCACAGCGAGATAGGAGGGATGCAGCCGGTTCTCCGCCGACTCCCTGGGTTCGGGCAGATCGATGCGGAACTCGTCGAACCGGCCCAATTGCCCCTTGCGCATGAGAAAGACCCGATCGCTCAGGAATACCGCTTCGTCGATGCTGTGCGTGATGAACATAACGCTGCACTGGGTTTGCCGCCGGATCCTCAGGATTTCCTCCTGCAGGGTCTCGCGGGTTTGCACGTCAACCGCCGCAAAAGGTTCGTCCATCAGCATCACGCTAGGGTTGGCCGCCAGGACCCGCGCCAACCCGCACCGCTGGCGCATGCCCCCGGACAACTGATACGGATAGGCGGACTCGAAACCCGCCAGGCCCACCAGCTCGGCCATCCGGCTGGCCGTCTCGCGCCGTTCGGCCTCTGGGCGGCCAGCGCACGTCAGGCTGAATATGATGTTCTGGGCCACCGTCATCCAGTCGAACAGCGCGTAGGATTGAAACACCACGCCCCGGTCCGGGCCCGGTCCCACGATCTCCCGGTCATTGACCAGGGCGACGCCGGAGGTGGGCCGCAGGAAGCCGGCCGCGATATTAAGCATGGTGGTCTTGCCGCAGCCCGAGGGCCCCAGGACAGAGATCAGCTCGCCTCTTTGCATCGAGAAGCTGATGTCCGCAAGGACAGGCCTGCCGTCATAGCTCAGGCCCACGCTATCGAAGCGCAGCGCCGGCCTGGCCAGCCTCTGTGGCCGCCGCCCTGCGGACGTGGCGGCAGGTGTCTCGGCGAGAATCATAGTCGGGACTCCCCCAACAGGCGCGCCATCGCCAGGGCAAGCACCTGGGCCGATGGCACCGCCTTGACCGTGTGGATGTACTCGTTGACCGGCGGCCAGCCGTCCTCTCCCGGACCGAAGGTCACCGATGGAATGCCCGCGTGAGAAAAACGGATCGTGTCGCAATAAGCGTTCTTGCGATAGAAGCGCGGCGCATCTCCCAGCACCTGGCGGTACGCCTCGGTCAGCGACGCCACTGGCTCGCTCGATTCGGGCACTTCCAGCGTCGCCGGCACGAACAGCGAACCGGGCACCTGCCGCACGCTCGCCTTGAGTTCGGGATCGCTCGCGGCCACGAAATCGATGCGAGCCCGGAGATCCTCCAGTACCGACTCCATCGTCATTCCCGGCAACAGACCGACGACAGCCAGCACCACCTTACATTCCGAAGGCGTGAACTGCATTTCCCTGGGCTCGCCGGCGCGTATGCGCGTCGGGCTTACCATGGGCGGAGTGCCGCCCATGTAACGCGGCGCCTCATGACGAAACTCCATATGCTGCAGGGATTCCAGCAGGCCGGCCATTTTGCTGATCGCATTCACGCCGGTATCGGGGCGCCACAAATGGGACTTGGTGCCTTCGGTTTTCACCTCCACCAGGCAGTTGCCGGCGTGCGCCACCGCGATGCCGATGCCCCATGCTCCGTCCGCCTCGGTCCAGGAAGTCGGCTCGGCCGTGATTTCGTAGTCGGCGCGCAGTCCCAGCTCGTCCAGCAGGTAGATCGCGCCATTAGGTCCATGCTTTTCCTCGTCCACGGTATAGACGCAATGCAAGGTACCGTCGAACTCGACTCCCGCCGCCTTCAATGCCTCGACGGCAAGCAGCGTGCACGCCAGATTGCCGCGCGTGTCGGAAGTGCCCCGCGCGTAGAGCTTGTCGTGGACCAGCGTCGGATTGTAGGGATCGCCATCCGTCATGGTCCAGCCTGCCGGATCGCCGGCCGGATAGACATCGAGGTGATCGTTGATGATCAGGACGGGACCATCGCCCCGCCCTTTCCATGTACCGATGACGTTCGGCCGGCCCGGAACCTTGGCGTGCATCGACACCTCGAGACCCATCGCGCGCAGCTTGCCGGCGACGCATTCGGCAATGCCGGCCTCAGAGCCCGACGGCATGTCGGGGTCCAGCGGGTTCTCGGAATCGGGCTGGCCTGCAACGACCAGTTCGCGTGTCAATGCCAGCCACTTCTCATAGGTGATGGCGTCGGTGATCGACTGCGCCAGCGCAGCCAGGGTGTCTTGCGTTTTCTGCATGATGATGTCTCGGAGAGGAAGGGAAATAAGGTCGGGAAACGCCTGGTCTCAGCGGCCAAGCACTTCGACGATGGGCGAGGTATTGAACAGGCCGCGCCAATCGGAAGGCAGCGCCTCGATACGCTTCTGGCCCGCCAGGAAGTCGCCGATGCCTTGCAGGTGCTTCATCAGCCGTGAATCCAGCTCCTTGCCCGGTTCGCCCATGAAATCGGCGGTCAGTTGCTCTTCCAGCGTGGGATGGCTGACGCTTTGCCTGACGACAAGCGCATCGAAGTCCCCGGGCGACATGCCCAGACGGCTCGCCTCGGCCGCCCGCACTTTCGCCGGGTCGGCGGCATAGTCCACCTGCGCCTGCCGCCAGGCGCGCAAGAAAGCCAGCAGCGTCTCGCGCCGTTCCGCGGCCAGCGACTTCTGCATCACCCACACACCGCCGGTGATCATCCCCAGCGACCGGGTCGTGGCCAGAACCTTGCCGCCTTCTTTTTCGATGGCGCCGATATTGGGCTCCCAGGTCATGGCCGCATCGATCTGGCCCGCGCTATAGGCCGCCGGCATATTTGCCGGGCTCAGGTTCACGACTGTCACGTCCGACTGCGACAGCCCGGCCTGCTGCAGGGCCTGCAGCAAATGGTAGTGGCTGGAAGAGCCCACCGTCGCGCCAATGCGCTTGCCCTTGAGGTCCTGCAGCGTCGCGCCGGCCGAAGGGCTGGCGACCAGCCGGATATTGGTGAAGTCCAGGCGCTCCATCATCAGCACCTCGAGCTCGATGCCGTTGGCGTAGCCGGTAACGGAGGGAAACTCGCCCATCCAGCCCATGTCGATCTCGCGCGAGGCCAGGGCGGGAAGCATGGCCGGCCCGGCGGGAAACGGCACCAGCGTCACATTCAGGCCCTGCTGCTCGAACAGGCCGTTCCGGGTGGCGTAGCTGAGCAGGACATTGACCTCGGCGGTCTGAAAGCCGATGCGCAAGTCGCGCGGCTGTGACCAGGCTGCGCTGGCAAGCGCGGCGGATGAAAGCAACAACAGTGAAAAAAGACGGCGGAGCATAGTGGTCATCCTCATGGAAGCGTCTGTCGGCATAACTTGTCATATCAAGCTATGACCTGACAGAAGCAATCCGCGTGCCAGGACCTGGCAGAAGACGCCATTTGCCTTTAATTGTGAATCTATGTTCTTGAAATATCTATGGAATCAGGAGTTTTCATGCCTCTTGAGAAACATCGCACTGTTGGCAATGAGAGAGACACAGCGTCCATGACGGCACACGAAAGCGGTGCGTTTGCACTCGATCGGGGCGCGCTCACGCCCCCGAGCCTGGACAGGGTTATGAACGGAAGACAAACCCAGGCTTGGCGGGCGGCGGCATCATGCAAGCAGAAGCGCTGGAGCGGCAACCTGCGCAGCCAGGTTGCCGCATGGCTCCCGCAGCCCCGACCTGCTACATCAGAAAGAAGTACGCCCAGAGCGTGATCAGGGCTATGCAAAACACATTGAGGACGGCGCCCACGGAAATCATTTCGCGCTGCTTGATGAACCCGGTTCCGAATACGATCGCATTCGGCGGCGTGGCGACCGGCAGCATGAACGCGCACGAAGCACCGATGCCAATAACCAGCACCATCACTTGCACCGGCATGCCCATTTCTGTCGCGATGGCTGCGAACACCGGCACCAGCAGCGCCGCGGACGCCGTATTGCTGGTGAACTCGGTCAGCACATTGATGAAAATCGCTACAACCAATATCACAATGAACGGATGAGCGCCGCCAAAGGTCTGGGCCACCTGCTGGCCAAGGACCAGCGAAGCGCCCGAGCTTTGCAGCAGCGAGCTCAGCGTCAATCCACCTCCAAACAGGAACAGCACGCCCCATTCCGTATTGTCGGAAACCTGCCTCCAGTTTGCTGCCCCCGAAACCACCACCGCAATCGCTGCAGCGACCGCAATCCAGCTATCGGGCGCCGTAATATCCAGCAGCGATGCGATCTTCACGCTGAAAATCCAGGCCAATGCCGTACCGGCAAAAATCAGCATGGCTGTTATCCGCAGCGGCGTCCACGGAATATCCTCGATCTCCACCTCGATTTTCCGGTTCAAATTAGGGCGCAACACAATGAACATGGCCAGCAGCATCAGTGGCAGCAGCACCAGCACCATCGGCAGCCCGATCTTCATCCAGCCCGCGAAGTCCATGTCCAACGCGCGCGCAGCGATGGCATTGGGCGGCGATCCTACCAACGTGCCCAGACCGCCGATACTGGCCGAATACGCGATACCCAGCAGGATGAACACGAAAGTGTTGCGATCCTTTTCCTTGTCCATCTGGGTCAGCATGCCCAGCGCCAGCGGAAGCATCATGGCGGCCGTAGCCGTGTTGCTGATCCACATGGAGAGAAAAGCCGTCACTCCGAATATGGCCAGAGTGGCAATAGCCAGATTGGAGCCGGACAGGGAGATCAGCCTCATGGCGATTTTCCTGTCCAGCTTTTGGACATGCAGCGCCGTGGCTAGCGCAAATCCCCCGAAGAACAGGAAAATGATCGGATCGGCAAATGTTTCGAAGGCTTTTTGGGTTGTCAGGTCGGGAATACCGATGGCCAGCGCGACCACGGGAATCAGCAAAGCCGTGACCGTGATGTGTATCGCTTCGGTGAGCCAGAGGATTGCGATGAACAGCAGCAGCGCAAGACCTTTGTTGGCGCTGTCTTCGTATGGCAACGCTACATAGAGCCAAACCGACAGCAAGGCCGCAATGGCCATTATCGCAACGCCTTTGACAATACCTTTGGGAAAGCGACCATCCGGTTCCCTCAAGGTTTCGCTGCTTTCTGTCATCGTGCAATCTCCTGCCGTAGTTTCGTCTCTGGACAGCAGAAGTCTAGCATTTGCGAATCATCAGGAACTTTGAGAATTACCGCTTGCGCGTCTTGGCTCAGTGCGGTTGGAACGGTGTGATTAACCGAGTGTAATGAATGCCCGTCCCCCGATAATGGGGTAGAGCCGAGCCGCAGAACAGCATGGAACGTCGAAGTGGAGCGGGTGATGGGAATCGAACCCACGCTTGAGGCTTGGGAAGCCGCCGTTCTACCATTGAACTACACCCGCATGGACTTTCGGAAGCAAGCGCCAACCCGAAAAGAAAACATCGAAATTGTAGCGCAAACCATCCTTGCTGCGATTTCAATCGATGCAATATTCGCACACCGCCAGGCCCCGGCGACATGCTTAAGCAACACGTACGCATCACACTCGGCATTGACAAGCAAACACCTTCCCTGTTTCACTCTTCTCCTTTCAGGATGGCGCCGCTCAAGCAGCGCCATCTCTCAAAAATGGGAAAAATCATGGAACGCAAGGCACTGGTCCTGTTCTCCGGCGGACAGGATTCCACCACCTGCCTGGCCTGGGCACTGGATCGATACTCGCACGTGGAGACAATCAGTTTCGACTACGGTCAACGGCATTCGGTAGAGCTCGAATGCCGCAAGGTCGTGCTGGGCCAGATCAGGGCAAAATTCCCATCCTGGGCGGCGCGGCTGGGCGCGGACCATATCCTCGACCTGGCCTCGCTCGGGCAAATCAGCGACACGGCGCTCACGCAGGAACAGGAGATCGTCTTCGAAAAGTCCGGCCTGCCTTCCACCTTCGTGCCGGCGCGCAACCTGCTGTTTTTCACATACGCATCGGCGGTCGCCTACCGGCGCGGGCTGACGGCGCTGGTGGGCGGCATGTGCGAGACCGACTATTCGGGCTACCCGGATTGCCGGGACAACACGCTGAAGGCGCTGCAAGTAGCGATGAGCCTGGGCCTGGATGCGCCGATGGTAGTGGAGACTCCGCTCATGTGGCTGGACAAGGCGCAGACCTGGAAGCTCGCGGAGCAGCTCGGCGGCCAGCCGCTGATAGACCTGATCCGCGCCGAAACGCACACTTGCTACCTGGGCGACCGTACCCATCTGCACTCGTGGGGCTATGGCTGCGGAGAGTGTCCGGCCTGCGAGCTGCGGCGCAACGGTCATGAGGCCTATACGCGAACGACTGCAGCATAAACACGCACATTCCGTGCAATCGATCCTGCACGCAAACGCAAGCCTGCAGCCGCTTCGAGACTTCCGCCTCTCTCGGCCTCAATCGACAAAAGACTGCGGGTACATTTTCCGGATCTCGGCGACATGTTGCAAAGTACCCGACAGGTGCTCGCGCAACGCGTTGCATGCCTGCTCCGGATCGCCTTTGGCAATGCCTTCGACGATCTTTTTGTGATCTTCCAGGATACGCTGCATCTTGCCTTCCGTCGGCACGTGCAGGCGCCGCAGCCTGTCGATGTGTCCACTGCGGCTATGTATCAGGCGCCAGAGGTCTTCCTGCCCTGCCGCCTGGTAGAACTCATGGTGGAACGACTGGTCGGCCTTGACAAAACCCGCCTGGTCATTGGCTTCCAGAAGCCCCGACTGCAGCACCAGCGACGCCTTCAGTCGCGCCACCAGGGACGGATCCGGCGACAGGCTTAGCTCCCGCACCAGCTCCAGCTCGATCGATCGGCGCAGGAAATGCGTCCGGCGGGCGTGCGACAGGCGGATCTTGCTGACCTGCGTGGCAGCCTGGGGGAAGACTTCGACTAGGTCCTCCGCCTGGAGGCGCATCAGCGCATCGCGTACGGGCGTCTGGCTGACGCCGTGCTGCTGCGCAAGCTCGCTGCGCGACAAGTGCATGCCCGGCGGCAGTTCCATCGACAGAATCCGTTGCCGCAGTGTCTCGTACAGCTGCTGGGCGACTGGACGCATGCGGTCCAGCGTGGTTGTTTGAGGCATATTGATAATTATGTCATTCCAACGGAAGCAACCGATGATGATAGCGCATCGCCTCAAGCACGGGATAGGCTTCCGGCAAATTTACCGTCCCGGCCTTTCCCTCATGCACTATTCTCGAAAATATACTAATATATTAGTTGACTCAATAAGAGCAACTGACTTGTCTCAGTCACCACAAGGAGAAGACCCATGACCGCAATACTCGCGACTCGCCGCCAGCTATGTACAGCGCTGGCGCTCGGAACGACACTCCTGGCCGCCCCGGCTGCCGCGCAGGAAGACTACAGCAAATGGCCCGAGCGCCCTGTCAACTACGTCGTTCCCTTTACGCCGGGCGGCTCCACCGACGTCGTCGGCCGTACCCTCAGCCAGCACCTGTCCACCGCGCTCGGCCAATCGTTCGTCGTGGAGAACAAGCCTGGCGCCGCCGGTGCTGTCGGCGCCAGCTACGTCGCACGCGCCAAGCCCGATGGCTACACCCTGTTCGGCGGCACCATCAGCACTCATGCCATCAACGCCAGCCTGTACAAGGACCTGTCCTACGATCCCGTCAAGGATTTCGAGCCCGTCACGCTGGTCGCCACGCTGCCCAACGTGCTGATGGTCAATCCCAACCTCGGCATCAATTCCGTACAGGATCTGGTGGAATACCTGAAGCGCGAACCTGATCGTCGTACGTTTGCTTCGTCCGGTTCGGGCACTTCAACGCACCTGGCTGGCGAGCTGTTTGCAGACCTGATCGACATCCCCCTGACGCACGTCCCATACCGCGGCACGCCGCCCGCCATGACCGACGTCGCGGCAGGCAACGTGACATTCATGTTCGACCAGATCACTGCCGCGCTGCCGTTTGTGAAGGACGGCAGGCTGAAGCTGCTGGCCGTCACCACGCCGGAACGCATCGGTCCGGCGCCCGAACTGCCCACCAT
The DNA here is from genome assembly GCF_004342005.1 of Paracandidimonas soli. GTDB lineage: Bacteria > Pseudomonadota > Gammaproteobacteria > Burkholderiales > Burkholderiaceae_B > Paracandidimonas > Paracandidimonas soli. Next base: position 25,593 of record NZ_SMBX01000008.1, on the reverse strand, counting down.
GATGGAAGCAGGCATCAAGGATTTCTCGATGGCATCCTGGCAAGCCGTGTACGCCCCCAAGGGTACGCCGCGTCCGATCGTGGAGCGTCTGCACAGCGAGATCAAGAAAGTGCTGGAGCTGCCTGAAGTGCGCAAGCAGTTCACGGAAACGCTGGGCATGCAGATCGTGGCCGGCGGCCCCGATGAACTGGCTGCCCATATGGCTGTGGAAATCCCCCGCTGGGCCGAGCTGGTCGAAAAATCCGGCGCTGCGCCTAACTAAGACAGCAAGCCTGCCGCCGCCAATCGACGATATTGGCGGCGCCCCCAGGCGCCTCAGCCGGAACCGGAGCCGATCTCTTGCCGTCGGTTGCCGCACAACCCGGAGCGAAGAACTCCCGCCTCAAGGCCAGGGTTGCTCGCTCCGGGTATTTTTTTGTCGAGTTTCCCATCCTTTTTGTGAATGGATCTGGGCGCATAATAAAAAACAGCCCCCTGTCTCCAAAACAGGGGGCTGCATCAGCTTCCAGGCCGCATGACGGAATACTCAATCCGCCATGCGACAGGAACAGCATTCAAAAGATATCCGGCTCTCCCGCTGTACGACCGAATTCGGGCGACAGGTAGTCGAAGTCGCAGCCCTTGTCGGCCTGCGTGACGTGCCTGGCGAACATCCAGCCATAGCCGCGCTCGAATCGCGGTTCCGGCTGCTTCCATTCTGCGCGGCGCTTCTCCAGTTCCTCGTCGCTGACCAGCATGTCCAGCGAACGGTTCGGGATGTCCAGGCGAACGAGATCTCCCGTACGCAGCAGCGCCAGCGGGCCGCCCACGAAGGACTCGGGTGCGACGTGCAGCACGCATGCGCCGTAGCTGGTGCCGCTCATGCGCGCGTCGGAAATGCGCAGCATGTCGCGATGCCCTTGCTTGATCAATGCCTTGGGGATAGGCAGCATGCCCCACTCCGGCATGCCGGGGCCGCCCAGCGGACCAGCGTTGCGCAGCACCAGGACGTGGTCCGGCGTGACTTCGAGGTTCTCGTCGTCGATGGCGGCCTTCATCTCGGGATAGCTGTCGAACACCAGCGCGGGCCCTGTGTGCTGCTGGAAGCGCTGATCGCAGGCCGACGGCTTGATGACGGCGCCGTCCGGGCACAGGTTTCCGCGCAGCACGGCCAGCGAGCCTTCGTGATAAACGGGGTTGGACAATGGACGGATGACATCTTCGTTGTAGATTTCCGCGCCTTCCAGATTCTCGCCCAGCGTATCGCCGGTGACCGTCAGTGCATCGAGCACCAGCTTTTCCTTCAGGCGGCTCATCAGAGCCAGCAGGCCGCCGGCATAGTAGAAGTCTTCCATCAGGTACTTGTCGCCGGACGGGCGGATATTGGCGATGACCGGCGTGGTGCGGCCCATGCGGTCAAGATCTTCCAGCGTCCAGTCGATGCCGGCGCGGCGCGCCATGGCCAGCAAGTGCACCACCGCGTTGGTGGAGCAGCCCGTCGCCATGGCTACGGTAGTGGCGTTGTGGAACGCATCGCGCGTCACGATCTTGCCGGGCACCAGGTCTTCCCAGACCATTTCCACGATGCGCCGGCCGCAGGCGGACGCCATGCGGATGTGGTTGGCATCCGCGGCGGGAATGGAGGAAACCCCGGTCAGGCACAGGCCCATGGCGTCGGCGATGGCCGTCATGGTCGAAGCCGTGCCCATGGTCATGCAGTGGCCATACGAGCGCGCGATGCCGCCCTCGATGCCCAGCCACTGCTTGTCGGTGATACAGCCCGCGCGGCGCTCGTCCCAGTACTTCCAGGCGTCCGAGCCCGAGCCGAGCTGCTGGCCCGCGTAGTTGCCGCGCAGCATGGGGCCGGCCGGCAGGTAGATCATGGGCAGGCCTGCGCTGAGGGCGCCCATGATCAGCGCGGGAGTGGTCTTGTCGCAACCGCCCAGCAGCACGACGCCATCGACCGGATGGGCGCGGATCTGCTCTTCGACTTCCATGGCCAGCATGTTGCGATAGAGCATGGTCGTGGGCTTCATGAAGCTTTCGGATAGCGTGATCGCGGGCATTTCAACGGGGAAGCCGCCCATTTGCAGCACGCCGCGCTTGACGTCTTCGACGCGATGCTTGAAGTGTGCGTGACAGGGGTTCAGATCGGACCAGGTGTTGATGACGCCGATGATAGGCTTGCCCGCCCAGTCTTCGGGCGCATAGCCCATCTGCATAATGCGCGAGCGGTGGCCGAAGCTGCGCAGGTCGTCCGGCCCAAACCAGCGCGCGGAGCGCAATTCACTGCTTTCCTTCCTGCGTTCTTTTGTATACGGCGTATGTGATGAGCTCATGCGGGTTCCTTGGTCTGTCTCTGTCGGGTTTGTACTGGTTAGCCTGCGGCGAAAATATACTAATATATTAGTTAAATATAGCATGCAGGCTTTCCCTGAGACAAGGCCGACAGGCAGACGCGTCGCTCGGCAACTCCCTCCCGGAAATCAGGCTGGGAAGCCAGGCAAAGCCGCCACCTCGCTCCGCACAGGCGTACGCGCAATATTCATAATCCAGCACACGCAGGCGAAGTAGCCGACCAACGCGCCGAGCTCCACCACGCCCTGCTCGCCCCAACGCCGTATTGCGGCGGCGTAGGTCGGTTCGCTGACGCTGTGCCGGCGCAACAATTCGGTTGCGAACGCCCAGGCATCGGCTTCGTCGTCGGGCATGGAACGAGGACGCGCTCCCGTCGCCAGTTCCTCCAGAAGCGCTTCCGGAACTCCAGCCTGGATCGCCAATGGATAATGAACCGCCCACTCGAACTGATTGCTCAATTCGCGCGCCACGACCAGCGTGGCGAACTCATTGACATGCCGGGGCAGAACCGCATTGAACCGCAGGTATTCGCCCACGCCAGCCAGGCGTTCCAGCAATACAGGGCTATGCATCAACGGGACGAACGGCCCCTTGACGCCCTTGCGCGGTCCGGCAATCAGCGCCTCGGTCACGGTGCGTTGCGCATCGCTCATATGTTCCGCCGGCGGCAATGGCAGGCGCTCATGGGTTTGCGTTCCGAAACCCTGTGGAGTGGCAATCGTCATGGATTCTCCTTGATGGAAGTATTTGCGGAAGAGGTGAATACAAGCAATGCGCTGCTTGCCAGCAAGGCCCCGGCGCCCAGCCACAGTGCGGCATCGAGCGTCAATCCAAATGCCAGCAAGGCGTTCGCCGCCATCGGCCCTGCCAGCTGACCGATGGCGAATGCAGCCGTCATGGCGGCCAGGCGCTGCCGGACATTGGAGCCGGCATGCGCTCGCGCCTCTTGCAGGCCAAGCAAGGTGATCAGCATGAAGGTTCCGCCTACGCACAAAGCGGCCACGGCCAATCCGGCAAGTCCGGGCACGGCCACCGGCAACGCAATGCCCAGCGCCATGAGCACTTGCGCGCCGGCCCATACATGCCGCCGCGGCCAGCACGCCAGCCATGTGACAGCCAATGTCGACAGCGCGGCGGCAAGGCCGAACAGCGGCCACACCCAGCCGAACAGCGCGGGAGTCTCGAACAACAGGCGAGCCTGCGCCGGCAGATAAGTCGCTGGCAGGATGTAGCCAAAGCCGAACAAGCCATAGCACAGCACCAGCGGGCCAGCGCCCGCCGCTTTGTCGTGTACGGCCTTAGCAGCGGCGTCGGCGCTCGTGCCGCTTTCGATCGGCAATCTCTCGCCGGCAAGCACGAACAGCGTGCCGGCCAGCGCGAATCCCGCCAGCGCCAGCCACAGGATGACTGCGCCGGCTCCGAGCAGCATCCCGCCCCAGCAAATCAATCCGGCCAAGGCGATGCCCGCGCCGACCCCTGAAAACACCAGGCCGTCAAACCGCTGGCCGCCCAACTGCCCCAGGCGGGCAAGGACCACGGTCGCAGTGCCGACAAGCACCCAGGCGCTCGCAACGCCGGCAATGAAGCGCATCGCCAGCCACAGGAACAGGGAGCCCTCCACGCTCATTGCAACCGTACTTGCGACGACCGCCCACAAACCGCTGCGCATCAATCCGGCTGCGGACACGCCGCGCCGGCCGGCCAATACGGCACCCGCCAGATATCCCAGGTAATTGGCCCCGGCGAGCCAGCCTCCCGCGGTCAGCGAAAGCCCCAGATCGGCCTGCATCAACGGCAGTTGCGGCGTGAAGGCGAAGCGGCCGATACCCATCGCCACGGCCAATGCAGTCAGCCCTTGCAGGGCAAGGCGAAATGCTGTCGAAGATGAAGTGCGGGCGGAATTCATGCCGCATGATGGCGCGCTATAATTTTCTTGTAAATTGAAAAATAAAGAATAAACATTCTTGAAATGAGAAAATTCGATCTCGATGACCTGACAATCGTCCAGGCGGTAGTAGCGCATGGCGGCGTGACGCGCGCCGCACAGGCCTTGCATCGCGTGCCCTCCAACATCACCACCCGCATCAAGCAGCTGGAAGCGCGCATGGGAGTGACGTTGTTCATGCGGCATGGGCGTGGGCTGGCGCCGACGGAAGAAGGCCGTCTGCTGGCTGTCTACGCCGCCCGCCTCTTGCGCCTGGCCGACGAGGCCGAATCGACGCTGCAGACCGGCCGCTTGCTGGGAACCCTGCGGATCGGCTCTCTTGAAAGCACTGCAGGCACCCGCCTGCCGCAGCTTCTTGCAAGCTACAACCGCAGCAACCCATCGGTGCGCATCGAACTGGTGACCGGCACCACCGGAGCGCTGATCGGCAAGCTGGCTCGCCGCGATATCGACGCCGCCTTCGTCTCGGAGCCCTTTCACGCGCCGGGGCTGGCGGCCCAGGCGGTATTCGAGGAAGAGCTGGTGCTGATCACAGCGCCGCACGTGCGAACGCTGTCCGGCATGGACGAACTCGAGCACTCCACCTTGGTCGCCTTTGCCAGCGGCTGCTCCTATCGCCGCCTGCTGGAGCAGTGGCGCAGCGAGCAAGGCAGCAGCGCCCTCAGCGTGATGGAGTTCTCCTCTTACCCGGCCATCGTCGCCTGCGTTGCCGCCGGCACCGGAATCGCCATCGTTCCCAGATCGGTACTGGCCGGGCTGCACGCCGCCAGATCCGTGCGCGCCCATCGCCTGCCCGACCGCCTCGCCCGCAACCGCACGCACCTGCTTTGGCATGAAGGCCAGGAATCCCTGGCCCTGTCGGGCTTGCGCGCCCTGCTGGAGACGCATTGCGCGGAAAAATCCTGACGTTAAAATGCGGCACGTCATCGGCTTTACGGATCGCCCGCTAAAACCGGACGATATCGCTTTCCATACATAGCAGCCCAGAAGCTCCGGCGCTTGGACCGGAGTTCTGCACCTCGTCGTGAACGACGAGGCTTGCGTCTGCGCGCGTGGTCATACGAAGATGCTCTCAATCTCGCATGAGGGAGTCACCCTTGAATAAATATGCCGCTGTTTTTACCTTATCGTTCTGGAGCGCAATCGCCCACGCCCAGGATTTCACTGCGGATCAATCCCGTCAGCCGCCCTCCGTTGAAGAAGGACGATCGGCATGGGCGCTGCAGGTGACCCCTTATCTATGGGCGGCGGGGCTCAAGGGAAATATTTCTCCCTTCAAGCACGCTCCGACAATGGCGGTGGACAAATCGTTTTCCGATGTAATAGACGATCTCAATGTCGGCGGCTTCATCAATGTATGGGGCCGTCGCGACCGGTTCGTGTTCTCGGCCGATGTAATGTATGTCAACACGAGCGATGCCTACGGCAAGGGGCCATTGCCTGCATTCCAGTTGCCCGGCTTCGGCAGCCCGATTCCGCCGGGCTCCAACCTTAAGGCAAGGATCGACAGCAAGCAACTCACGGCAACCCTGCAAGGCGGATACCGTGTCGTCGACACGCCGGCATTCACACTCGATGTCCTGGGCGGTGCGCGCTTCTGGCACATTTCCACCGACATCTCGGTCACGGCAAGCCACCCCGCCATCGGCGTCCAGACGGCCAGGCACAATGAGAAATTCGATTGGATAGACCCCCTGGTCGGTGTGCGCGCATTCCTGCCCGTTACGGAAAGCCTCTCTTTCCAGGTACAGGCGGATGCCGGCGGTTTTGGCGCAGGCGGGAGCCGCACCTGGTCGACGCTTGCGACGGTCAATTATGTCTTTTCCGATCGCCTGTCCGCCTCGGCAGGCTACAAGGCGCTCGATGTCGATTACGATCATGGCGGCCATGTCTATGACATACGCCTGCGCGGCCCGGTCCTCGGACTGACTTATCGGTTTTGAAGGAGCATTTTCGACATGACTCGATTCACGCGTACTTTTGCCGTACTGAGCGCCTCTGCGATACTGCTGGCCGCTGAGGCGCATGCCTGCACCCGCGTCATATATCACGGCCCGAACGACACTTATCTCACTGGCCGCTCGATGGATTTCAAGGACCCGATTGTCAGCAATCTCTGGGTTTTTCCCCGCGGCATGCAGCGGCATGGGGCAGCCGGTCCGCGATCGTTGGAATGGACTTCGACCTACGGCAGCCTCATCGTTTCCGGCTATGAGATTTCGGCGGTAGACGGAATGAACGAAGCAGGCCTCAACGCCAATCTGCTGTGGCTGGCCAATGCCCAATATCCGGAGGACGATGGCGTCACGCCCCGCATATCGCTGGCGATATGGGCGCAATACTTTCTCGATCAGTTCGCCACGGTCGATGAAGCAGTCAAGCATGCGCGCGCCACGCCAGTGCAGGTGGTCAGCGGCGAAGTCCCCGGCCGCCCGGGCAGTCTCGCTCCCCTGCATCTGTCGCTGTCCGACGCCACGGGCGACAGCGCGATCCTGGAGTGGCTCGACGGCGAGCTGCGCATTCACCACGGCCGTGAGTTCCGCGTGATGACGAACGAACCCTCCTACGATGAGCAGCTTGCGATCACACGCTACTGGAGCGGGATCGACGGCCGCTCGTTCCTGCCGGGCACAAACCGGGCATCCGACCGGTTCGTGCGCGCAAGCTACTATACCGACGCGGTGGTCCAGAGCGACGATCCCCGGGTCGCCGCCTCGGCCGTGTTCAGCATCGTCCGGAACGTCTCGGTACCTTATGGCATCAGCCTGCCGGATGCGCCCAACCTGTCCACGACACGCTGGCGCATCGTGGCTGATCAAAAGAACAAATTGTTCTATGCCGAGTCCGCAACGTCGCCCAATGTGTTCTGGGTGGACATGAAGCGTCTCGATTTCTCGGAAGGCGCCGAAACACGCACCATCAATCTGGGCGTCGATATGAACAGGACGCTGGCCGGCGAGGTATCGGGTCAATTCGTTGCCGCGCGGCTTGCAAGCCGCTTGGATTCGCCAGGCCCAGGACAGTCCGCAGTGGACTGTCCTGGGTCCGGGCTCATCCCCAAGGGGGCGCTTTTTGCCTAGGGGCGGCCCGGCGGCAAAAAACCCCGCCAGCCACTACAATTCCATCCATGATGAATCCCGATACCAATCCTATCCCGGACAGCCAGGCGGCGGTTCCCGTCGGCGAGACGGCAAGCGCGCCGGCGAAGTCCTCCCAGCCTAACCCCACCGTGTCCAGCGCTCCTTCGGGCGCCGGGCATATTCGCAGTTTCGTCCATCGCCGCAGCCATATCACGCAAGGCCAGCAGGAAGCGCTGGAGCGCCTGCTGCCGCAATGGTCCATTTCCTACCGCAACCAGTTGCTGGACACAGCCGAAGCCTTCGGCCGCCAGGCCCCGGTCATTCTGGAGATCGGTTTCGGCATGGGAGAAACCACACAGAAAATCGCCCAGTCCAGGCCTGGAGACAATTTTCTTGGCGTGGAAGTCTTCAATGCCGGCGTGGGCTCGCTGCTGAAACGCATCGATGAGTCTGGCCTGCGGAATATCCGCATCATCCAGCACGACGCCGTCGAGGTCGTGCGCGACATGCTCGCCCCGGATTCGCTGGACGGCGTGCATATCTATTTTCCCGATCCCTGGCCCAAGAAGCGCCATCACAAGCGCCGCCTGATCCAGCCAAAATTCATCCAGCTGCTGGCCAGCCGCCTGAAGCCCGGCGGCTACATCCATTGCGCTACCGATTGGGAAAACTACGCGGAGCAGATGCTGGAAGTGCTGTCCGCGGAGCCGTTGCTGCGCAACAGCGTAGCGCAAGGCTATGCGCCCCGTCCGGACTATCGCCCCCAGACCAAGTTCGAAACCCGCGGCCTGCGGCTCGGCCATGGCGTCTGGGACCTGATATTCCTGCGCCAGGATGCCGCCGCCCCGGCCGCCTGACTCGATACGTACGGAGGAACACCGCTCAATGTCCAATACGACATCGCTTTCCATTGTGCTGAACGGCACGCCCAAGACCCTGGAAAACATCGCCACCATCAGCGATTTGCTGGCGCATCTCGGCTACCAGGGCAAGCGCGTGGCCGTGGAACAGAACGGCCAGATCGTTCCGCGCAGCAGCCATGGCCAGACCCGCCTTAACTCCGGAGACCAGCTGGAAATCGTGGTCGCCGTCGGCGGAGGCTGATCGCTCTCGCGCCTCCGCCCGCCCGGGACGTGAACAATTGTTGACGGTTTGTATCTTCCAAGGTTTTGGGAATCAACGCATAATTTGACTTGTACAGGCAGCGCCTGGAATCTGTGCAAGCATCCGCACACAGCAGTATCAAACGGAGAGAATTACATGAGCCTTATCAGCTTTCTGAAAAACGTAGGTGAAAAACTGTTCGGCGCCAGCGAGGCCCAGGCAGCCACCCCCGATGAACTGCAAAAGGAACTTGCCAAGCACGCACTGTCGGCGGACAACCTGACCATCACCGTCGATGGCGACAAGGTGACGGTATCGGGCAAGGCCAAGTCCACGGAAGAAGCCGAGAAAATCGTTCTTGCGCTGGGCAATACAGTCGGTGTGGCTTCGGTGGAAAACAAGCTGGAAGTCGAACAAGCCGCTCCCGAAGCCGTGATGTACACGGTACAAAAGGGCGACACGCTGTGGAAGATTGCCGAAGTCCATTACGGCAAGGGCCAGGGCGCCAAGTACACGCAAATCTTCGAGGCCAACACTCCCATGCTCAGCCATCCGGACAAGATCTACCCCGGCCAGGTTCTGCGTATTCCTCCGCTGAACTGAGCAAACCTCTTTACCTGTAAGACTCCGTAGGTCTTCAAGCGGGCTGATGCACTTGGTGCACCAGCCCGTTTTTTGTGCGATCGGCAGGCGGGCCCCTCATTACCGCGCCATATTGGTGCAGACCCGCATAAAGTGCAATCAGGCTGGCTAGAATACAAGCTCAAGCCATGCAAACAAGACCCAGCCGCTCCCGCGCTGATTCCACGAGATGCACCTCATGCCAGACGCCTCCACGACCAACGCACGCACCGCAAGCAAGCCGATACTGATCATGCAGGTGGGCAATACATTTCCCGATCTCCGTCGTTCGGCAGGCGATTTCGACGACTGGATCTCCGCCGGCCTGGGGCGGCAGCGGCCCGTCCTGCGCATGGATGCGCGCGAGATGCCGGCATTCCCGCACCTATCGGACATTGCAGGCGTGGTCGTCAGCGGATCCTCTGCGATGGTGACCGACCGGGAACCCTGGAGCGAACGGCTCGCGGCATGGCTGCGCGCATGCGTGGAAGCGCACACCCCCGTCCTCGGAATCTGCTATGGCCATCAATTGCTGGCGCATGCGCTTGGCGGACGTGTGGATTATCGGCGGGAGGGCATGGAAATCGGTACAGAAGACATCGCGCTGGCCGATGCGGCCGGCCAGGATCCATTGTTCACGGCGACTCCGCCGATCTTCCCCGCGCAAATGACTCATTCCCAATCCGTGCTGAAGCTGCCTCCCGGAGCAGTGCGCCTGGCGAGCAGCCGGCATGAGCCCAACCAGGCATTCCGCGCGGGAACATGCGCCTGGGGGTTCCAGTTTCATCCGGAGTTTTCTGCGGCAATAATGCGCGAATACATAGCCAGACGCGTCGCAAGCCAGGATCAGGCCGACGCCCTGGCATCCGCCGTCAGGGATACGCCGGATGCGGCGGGCCTGCTGAAAAAATTCGCCGCCGTAGCATCGGGAGCGAACGTGGCAAGCCTGGAGCAAGCCTGCGCCTGAGTCGCCGGCGTCTGCCAGGGCACATGCCAAAGGACCAGGAAGCGAAGTGAAACGGCTCCAGCCTTCAGGCCGGAGCGCTTCGCGACGGCATCGGCTCAGCGCGTGAAGCCGCCGAAGCCGCCCTTGCCCAAGCCTTTCAGGCCGCCCATGGCGCGCATCATTTTCGCCATGCCGCCCTTCTTCATCTGCTTCATCATGCCCTGCATCTGCTCGAACTGCGACAGCATGCGGTTGACTTCCTGAACCGGCACGCCCGAGCCCGCCGCGATGCGGCGCTTGCGCGAGGCTTTCAGCAGCTCAGGCTTGGCGCGCTCTGCGGGCGTCATGGAATTAAGGATGCCTTCGGTGCGACGCAACTGCTTTTCCGCCTGGCCGCCCTGCAACTGTCCCGCCGCCTGGGCGAACTGCGCCGGCAGCTTTTCCAGCAGCGAGCCCATGTCGCCCATCTTCTTGACCTGCTGAAGCTGGTCGCGGAAGTCGTTCAGGTCGAACTTGTTACCCGACTTGATGCGCGTGGCCAGCTTCTGCGCCTCGGCGATGTCGATGTTCTTCTGCGCCTGCTCCACCAGCGATACGATGTCGCCCATGCCGAGCACGCGCTGCGCCATGCGCTCCGGATGGAAGGGTTCCAGGCCGTCGAGCTTTTCCGACACGCCGACGAACTTCAGCGGCTTGCCCGTGACGTGACGCACCGACAGCGCCGCTCCTCCGCGCGAATCGCCGTCCAGCTTGGTCAGCACCACGCCGGTCAGCGGCAGCGCCTCGCCGAAGGCCTTGGCCACGTTTACCGCGTCCTGGCCCTGCATGGCATCGACCACGAACAGGGTTTCGATGGGCTTGAGCAGGTCGTGCAGGCTGCGGATTTCCTGCATCATGGCTTCGTCGATACCCAGGCGGCCGGCCGTATCGACCATCAGGACGTCATAGTGATGGCGGCGGGCATGATCCAGCGCAGCCGCGGCGATGTCCTGCGGCTTCTGGCTGGCGTCCGAAGGCAGGAAATCGACTTTCGCCTGCTCCGCCACGGTGCGCAGCTGCTCGATGGCGGCCGGACGATAGACGTCGGCGCTGACCACCAGCACCTTCTTCTTGCCCGACTTGCGCCCATGGTGGGTATGGTTGCCTTCGGCCAGCCACTTGGCCAGCTTGCCTGTCGTCGTGGTCTTGCCCGCGCCCTGCAGGCCAGCCATCAGGACGACGGCGGGCGGCTGGGTGGCCAGCGACAGCTCGCTGGCGCCATCGCCCAGGTCCGCCCCCATGAGCGAGGTCAGTTCCTTGTGCACCACGCCGACCAACGCCTGCCCCGGATTCAGGCTGCCCGCCACTTCCTGGCCCAGCGCCTTTTCCTTGACCCTGGCGACGAAATCCCGCACGACAGGCAGCGCCACGTCCGCTTCCAGCAGCGCCATGCGAACTTCGCGTAACATATCCTGTGTATTGGATTCCGTCAGGCGGGCTTCGCCTCGCATGGTCTTGACGACACGCGACAGCCGTTGAGTTAAGTTATCGAACATGATTGGAGTTTCGCTTACACTGGGTTGTTCATCAAAGAGCGACTAAAATTGACCGGCGCCGGCAATCCGCCCGCCCAAATTTCGACGCATCAAGGACTATGTCTTCAGGCATTGTATTTCACTTGCTGGCCACATTGGCATATGCCGCGCTTGCCGCCGTCATCTGGCGCCCAATGACGCATCCCGTGCAAGACTCCGCCATCGCCCTCCGCTCCTGCAAGCTGCTGCTGCTCGTGGCCATCATCCTGCACGGCATCGGCCTGCACCAGGCCATCCTGCAGGGGCCGCGCCTGTACCTGGGCTGGGCGCTGGCGCTTTCCGCCGCCGTCTGGATGGGGCTGATCGTGTTCTGGCTGGAAAACCTGGTGCTGCGCATCGAGAGCATGCTGCTGTTGCTGCTGCCGGCCGCCGCCATCTCCACCGCCATGGTCACTATCTTTCCACAGGGCATCATGGTAGCCCACGCCAGCGACGAATGGCTGCGCATGCACCTGATCATCGCCCTGGCCGCCTACGGCCTGATCACGGTCGCCGCCCTGCAGGCCATGCTGATGACCGCGCTCGACCGCCAGTTGCACCGTCCCGTGCAGGACGCCGACAACCGCAGCCTGCTCAATCGCGCACTCGACACCATGCCCCCGCTGCTGGTCCAGGAACGCCTGCTGTTCCGCCTGATCCTGGCCGGCTTCATCGTATTGTCGCTGGCCGTCCTCAGCGGCGCCATCGCCTCCATCCAGCTCAGCGGCATTCCCTTCCCGCTGGATCACAAGACCATCTTCACGCTGCTCTCCTGGCTGACTTTCGGCGTGCTGCTGCTCGGCCGCCACGTGCGCGGCTGGCGCGGCCGCATCGCCCTGCGCTGGACGCTGGCGGGTTTCGCCTTCCTGCTGCTGGCCTATACCGGCACGCGGTTCGTGCTTGAAGTCATCCTGCACCGGAGCTGAACGTGGGCAAACTCATTTTCTGGTTCCTGGTCATCCTGTTCGCCCTGTTCGCCGCCCGGCTGCTGGTGCGCAGCCAGATGACGCCCCCGACCGAAAAACGCCCGGCGCCACGCGGGAAAAACGACAAGCGCCAGGCTGAATCCATGGTGCGATGCGCGCATTGCGGCATCCACCTGCCACGCTCCGAAGCCATCCTCAGCGATGGCCAGACATGGTGCAGCCAGGATCACGCCAGGCTGGGCATGAAGCAATGATCGCAGGCGCGAAGGAAGCTCCCGAGCCCTGCGCCCCCGTCTGCCGGCTGGATCGCCAAGGCTGGCTCATGCCTGCAGCAGGCATCCGCATCGCGCCTTCGCCCAACTTCGACCAGCGCCCGGCGGATACCGACACCTGCCTGCTCGTCATCCACAATATCAGCCTGCCGCCCGGCATATTCGGCGGACCGGAAATCACCGACCTGTTCCTGAACCGGCTGGACTACGGCTCCCACCCCTGGCTGGAACGGCTGCGCGGCCTGCATGTCTCCGCGCACTTCCTCATCCGCAGGGACGGAAGCATCGTGCAGTACGTATCCACCGAGCAGCGCGCATGGCATGCGGGCGTTTCGTCATTCGAGCACCGTGAGCGCTGCAACGACTTTTCCATCGGCATCGAACTGGAAGGCACCGACACGCTGCCGTTCGAGGATGCGCAATACCTGACGCTGCAAAACCTGACGCAGACATTGCGCCAGCGCTATCCCCTGCGCGCCGTGCGCGGCCACGAACACATCGCCCCCGTCCGCAAGACGGACCCCGGCCCGTGCTTCGACTGGAACCGCTACATGCGGATGAGCGGCTGGCCCAGGCGGCTGATGCCTCCTGTGTGACCCTGGCATGATCCAGGCGCTGGCCGCAGGCGGCGCATGACCACGCGCCAAAGCGCAGGCCGGCTGGCATAAATGCCGGATACGCCGTACAGTAATAAGCAGGCAGCATGTTTCCACGCTTCTTCAAGGAGTCGACATGCCCTGGACTACACACCGCGTCTTCAACGTCGCGCCCGACCTGGCTGACTACAACCTCTACCAGCGCGATCTCGCCTTGCGCGAAGCCGTACAGCGGCATTGCTCCCGCGCCCGCGACGAAGCGCTTTCCCGCTACGGCGCAACGCTAGGGCGGCAGGAAACCCTGCAGGCCGCGGACGACGCCAACCGTCACCCTCCCGAGCTGCGTACCCATGACCCGCAGGGCCATCGCATAGACAGCATCCACTATCACCCCGGCTGGCACCACATGATGCGGCTGCTGCGCGAGCAGGGGCTGGTCTCCCAGCCCTTCTCCGATTCCGAGCCCGGCGCGTGGTCCGCCTACGCCGCTGGCTTCTCCATGCACGGCCAGATCGAGGCCGGTTCGCAATGCCCCGCTTCCATGACGTTCGCATCCATTGCCTTGCTGCGCGAAGAGCCGGAACTGTTTGCCGATCTCCGGCCGGGCCTGTACTCGCGCACATACGATGCCCGCGATGTCCCCATCCCCGGCAAAGGCTCGCTGCTGATCGGCATGGGCATGACGGAGAAGCAGGGCGGGTCCGACGTGCGCAGCAACCAGACGGTCGCCACGCCTATTGCAGCGGCCGGGCGCGGCCAGGCCTACGCGCTGACAGGACACAAATGGTTTTTCTCCGCCCCCGCCAGCGATGCGCACCTGGTCGTGGCGCGTGAAGGAGCCGAGCGCATCTCCTGCTTCTACGTGCCGCGCTTCCTGCCCGACGGCAGCCGCAACGCCATTCGCATCCAGCGCCTCAAGGACAAGCTGGGGAACCGCTCCAACGCCAGCGGCGAAGTGGAGTTCCAGGATGCCTGGGGCATACTGATCGGAGAAGAAGGCCAGGGCATACGCACCATCATCCGGATGGCCGCGCATACCCGCCTGAACTGCGTCATGGGATCCACCGGGCTCATGCGACAGGCCCTGAGCCAGGCCATCCATCATTGCCGCCACAGGCAGGCCTTCGGCGGCGCGCTCGTCGACAAACCCCTGATGCGAAACGTGCTGGCCGATCTCGCGCTGGAAAGCGAAGCCGCCACCCTGCTAATGATGCGCCTGGCGCAGGCCTTCGAGCACAGCGATGACAACAGGCTGGACCAGGCCTATGCCCGCATCATGACGCCGGCGGCCAAGCTGTGGCTCTGCAAACGCGCCATCGCCTATTGCGCCGAAGCCATGGAAACACTGGGCGGCAACGGCTATGTAGAGGAATGCGTCATGCCGCGCCTGCTGCGCGAAACACCCGTCAACTCCATCTGGGAAGGCTCGGGCAACATCATGGCGCTGGACGTGCTGCGCGCCATCCAGCGTGAGCCGGAGGCCGCCGGGCGGCTGCTGTCCGATCTCCAGCAGCTCTGCGCAAGCGATACGCAATTGACGGATAAATTCCAGTGGCTGCGGCAGGCGCTGCGCTCGACGCAGCAGGAACAGGAATGCAATGCCCGGCGCATCGCCGGCCTGCTGGTCCTGCTGGCCCAGGCCCTGCTGATGCGCCGGCATGCGCCGCAGGCCAGCGCGGATGCGTTCATCGCCAGCCGTTTCCCGGGGGAATCGCCCGGCATCGCGGGAACGCTGCCATCCGGACTGGCGCTGGAAGCCATCATCGAGCGCGCCTGGCCCGTATAGAGGATGCAATGCCCGGCGGGCGGCAAGGCCAGGATGCCGACCTCGTCGCAAGCAGCGAGGCTTGCGCTTGGGCGCGTCGTCAGGCGAACACCATGCAAACCGGACTGCCGCACGATACGCTGCGCCCCGTTGCCTTCAGCGTCCCCTGATCACTATCCACGGCGAATGCCACGATCGTGTCGCTATCCTCGTTCAAGGCATACAGATGGCGGCCGTCGGGCGTCAGGGTAATAAAGCGCGGCGTCTTTCCGAGGCTGGGCTCGGCGCCCAGGAATTCGAGACACCCGTCCTCGGGCCTTACGCGGAAGACGGCTACGCTGTCATACCCCCGGTTCGAGGCATAGACGAAGCGCCCCTGCGCATCGACGATGATTCCGGACGCCCTGCTGTTGCCGGTATAGGTCTGCGGCAGCGCGGACAGTATCTGCAAGGGCTGCAGCGCCCCGGTCTCCGGATCGAACCGGTACGTCGTCACCGTGGAATCCAGCTCGTTGACGCAATACGCCATGGACAGGCCTGGATGAAAGGCGAGATGCCGCGGCCCCGCCGTTTCCCGGCTGTCCACCGAAGAAGCCGGCAGCAACCTGCCCTCGTCGAAACGGAAAGAAAAAATCCGGTCCAGCCCTTTGTCTGGCACGATCACATACCGGCCGGACGGGTCGAAAGGATTGAAGTGCGGCTTGGCATGCTTCTGCTCGACCCTGTGCGGCCCCGGCTCTCCTTCCAGCGGCTCCAGCTGGCTCAAGGGCAGCAGGGAGCCATCCCCGGCGATCGGCAAAACCGCCAGGCTGGCGCCGATGTGGTTGGACACCACGACGTATCGCTCTTGCGGATCCAGCGCCAGATGCACAGGATTCCGGCCCTGCGTGGACTGCGTATTGAGCAGGGACAGGCGTCCCGTCCCGCGGTCGATGGCGAACGCGCTGATGTCGCTCCGGTCGCCGTGCACGGTATACAGCCTGTCCCTGCGGGAATTGACGGCAAGGTAGGAAGGGTTGACCAGGTCGCCCACGACCTGCGCCAGTTCCAGCGACGCATCCCTCGCATCGAAGCGATAGACGCTGATCCCTTCGCCCCGGGCATGGCGTTCCCTGGTTGTGCGCGAACCTACGTATGCGTACATATTCCCTTCCCCCCCGATATCGTTTCGCGGCGGCAGGCGGCCTCATTCGGCCACGATGCCGGCCTTCTCCACGATGGTCTTGTATTGCTGGCTTTCCTCTTTGACGAACTCGGCGAATTGCTGCGCCGTCATGACGTCGATTTCCCCGCCCTGCGCGACCAGTCGTTCCTTCAGCGAAGGATCCTGCAGCGATTCGCCGATGGCCTTGTTCAGTGCATCCACGACGGGGGCGGGCGTTCCCTTGGGCGCGAACACGCCAAACCAGTTGGACAGCGAATACGACTCCAGCCCCTGGGTTTCGGCAATGGCGGGGATATCCTTGGCGAAGCCCGTCCGCTCTTTCGATGTCACGGCCAGGGCCTTGACCTTGCCGGTCTCGATGAAAGGCAGCGCAGCGGCATAGCTCACGAACGTCATGTCCACATTGCCTCCCGCCACGTCCGCCAGTTGGCCGGACGCGCCACGATACGGCACATGGATCATATCGATATCCGCCAGGATTCCGAGCAGCTCACCATTGAGATGCTGAGGATTGCCGACTCCGCTGGAAGCATACGTGACCTTGCCGGGATTGGCGCGGGCATGCGCCACCAGTTCCGCCACATTGCCGGCCTTGACGGAAGGCCCGACGATCAGCACGTTGGGTACCCGGGCGACCAGGCTGACCGGCACCAGATCCTCCGGCTTGTAGTTCATCTTGTCCTTGTAGACGTAGGCGTTGATCGCCGTCTCGCCGGCCGATCCCAGCATGATCGTGTAGCCGTCGGCGGGCGCCCGGGCCACGAATGCCGCCCCCAGCATGCCGCTGGCGCCCGGCTTGTTTTCCACGATGACGCTCTGGTCGAGCACGACGCGCAGCTTTTCCGCCAGCAACCGGCCCATGGTGTCGACGCCGCCACCGGGCGAGAACGGCACGATGATCGTGACGGGCTTGTCCGGATAGCTTTGCGCCATTGCCGGAGCGCCGGCAGCAAAGCCGGCGCTCAACATGAGGGTTGCCGCCAGTTTCCTATATGTGGATCGCATAAATGATCTCCTCTCTCGTTCCAAAGGGCTTGATGAGCGTTGTTCAAAAGGTAGTTTCTTTTTCTATATTGCATTTTAAAAATAAAAAATGCAATAATACATTTATGGAAAACACCAATAACTCCCCATTCGGCCTGCTGGAAGACAACGGACAGGCCCACTGCATCGTCGATCTCCCCTCGCTTTGCGGGGAGCGACTGGCCCGGCTGCCGGTCGTGCTGCGCCTGATGCTGGAAAACATCGTGCGCAACACCACAGGCGCCGAGCGCGACAATGCGGTACAGGCCATCTTCCAGTGGCTGGACAGCGGCGCCAGCGAAGCGGAGATCGCATTCCAGCCCGCACGCGTGCTGATGCACGACACCACCAGCACGCCCGCGCTGGTGGACATCGCCGCCATGCGCGATGCGCTGGCGGAAGCTGGCGTCGATCCCGCCCTGCTCAGCCCCGTGCTGCCCGTAGACGTATCGGTCGACCACTCCCTGGCCGTCGAAGCCTATGCCAGGCCGGACGCCGCCGAAGTGAACATGTCGCACGAGATCCGGCGCAACCAGGAACGCTACCGCTTCCTGAAATGGGCGTCCCTGGCGCTGGAGGGCGTCAGGATCAATCCGCCGGGCACCGGCATCATGCACACCATCAACCTGGAGCAATTGGCGACCGTCGTCACGACAGGCAAGAACGCGCAAGGGCAGGACTGGATCATGCCCGACATGATGATAGGCACCGACAGCCACACGCCCATGATCAACGGCATCGGTGTCCTGGGCTGGGGCGTGGGCGGCCTGGAGGCGCAGACCGTCATGTTCGGCATGCCAACCATGCTGCGCATCCCCGACGTCATCGGCGTGGAGCTGACCGACCGTCTGCCGCCCGGCGCTACCGCCACGGACCTGGCGCTGACCGTGACCCATAAGCTGCGCGCCATGGGCGTCTCCGGCGAATTCGTCGAATTTTATGGACCTGGCGTGTCCACGCTGACGGCGGGCGAACGCTGCGTCGTCGCCAACATGGCGCCGGAATACGGCGCGACCACAGGCTATTTCCCCGTGGACGAGCACACGCTGGACTACCTGCGCCAGACCGGCCGCGACGAACAGGCTATCGCGCGCGTGCGCAGCTACATGCAGCGCACCGGCCTATGGTTCGATCCGCAGGCCAGGCCGCGCTATACGCGCACATTGCATATCGCGCTGGACGCCATTGGCATGCACGCCGCCGGCCCCAGGCGTCCGCAAGACCTGCTGCCGCATACCGATATCCCCCGCGCATTGGAACAACTGGAATTCCACCCCGCCCGGGCGTCTTCGCTGCCGCGCCACCCCGTCGCCATCGCCGCCATCACCAGTTGCACCAACACCTCGGATCCGGCGCTGCTGATCGCCGCTGCCATCGTCGCGCGCAAGGCCCGCAAACTGGGGCTTCGCCCCCCGCATTGGGTGAAGACCTCCCTGGGACCGGGCTCTCCCGCCGCCGCCAGCTACCTGGAAAGGGCCGGCTTCACGGAAGACCTGGCCGCAACCGGCTTTTCCATCGTGGGCTACGGCTGCACCACCTGTATCGGCAACTCCGGCCCGCTGCCGGACTGCATCCGCGAAGAAGCCAGGGCGGGCAATATACGGCCGGTGGCCATGCTGTCCGGCAACCGCAACTTCGCCGGCCGCATCCATCCCGACCTGGACCTGGGGTTCCTGATGTCCCCTCCCCTAGTCGTCGCCTACGCGCTGGCCGGCGATGCGGAACGCGATCTAGCGCATGAGCCCGTCAGCCACACGCCGGAAGGCCAGCCGGTCTTCCTGCGGGATCTGTGGCCGTCCAGGGAAGAGGTCTCGCAAGCCCTGGCGCTGGCGCTCGATCCCGCCGACTTCAAGCGCTGCTTCATCCATGCCCAGCGCAATCCGCTATGGCATGCGCTCGACGTGGAAGATTCACCGCTGTTCCCGTGGGATCCGAAATCGACGGCGCTGCGCCGTCCCCCGTTCGCCTCCCTGGAATACGGCTCGCAGCTTGGCTCGTACAGCGCCTATCCCCTGCTGGTCGTGGGAGACGACATCACCACGGACCACATCTCGCCCGCCAGCGCCATCCCGCCCGACAGCCTGGTGGCCGACTTCCTGGTGGAGCGCGGCGATGACCGCCACGATCTCAACGTATTCGCCTCGCGCCGGGGCAACTGGGAAGTCATGCTGCGCGCATCGTTCCACAGCAAGACCCTGAAAAACCTGCTGGCGCCGCAAGCGCCCGTCGCGCACACACTGCATGCGCCTTCCGGCGAGATCCTGCCCATCTGGGAAGCCGCGCAACGCTACCGGGACGCAGGCGATCCCGTGGTGCTGGTGGCGGGCGAGCGCTACGGCACCGGCTCCTCGCGCGACTGGGCGGCCAAAGGCCAGCGCCTGCTGAATATCCGGGCCGTGCTGGCGCTGAGCTTCGAGCGCATCCACCGCTCCAACCTGATCGGCATGGGCATCCTGCCGCTGCGCCTGCCCGAGCACCTGGGTCCTCAGACGCTGGAGCTGCAGCCGGGCGACCGCATCCGCATCGACGCGGCCGCCATCCAGCCCCGCTGCGCCATCCCGGTCACGATAGAACGCGCCAGCGGCACGCAGGAAACATTCCTTGCCACCGCAGCTGTGGAAACCCAGCTGGAGGTCGAGCTGCTGCAATGCGGCGGCGTCATCCCCGCCATCCTGCAAAAGACCATCCAGGAGCACGGAACCTCGGTGAGCCGCGCCTGATTGCAACGGCTATCCATGCGCGCTCTCCCCACATACAATCCCAGCATCTGATCAATCACTACGGATACCGCCGACCATGACCACAAGCACCATCGATCCGTCCCTGCTCCAGGCCTTCGCCCCGACCGGCGTGCTGCGCGCCTCGATCAACGTAGGCAATCCCATTCTTGCCGGGCGCAATCCCCAGACGCAAGAGCCTTTCGGCGTCTCCATCGACCTTGCCAGGGAACTGGCCGGCCGCCTGGGCGTGGACCTGAAGCTGGTGGTGTGGGAATCCGCAGGCGAGTCCGTGCAGGCCGCCACCGACGATATCGTGGATATCGGCTTCTTCGCCATCGATCCCAAGCGCGGCGAGTCCGTCGCATTCACGCCGCCCTACATCCTGATCGAAGGCGCATACCTGGTCGCCGACGGCTCGCCCCTGCAAAGCAATGAAGAGGTCGACAAGGAAGGCACCACGGTCACCGTCGGCAAAGGCAGCGCCTACGACCTGTACCTGAGCCGCACCCTGAAGAACGCCAGCATCGAACGCGCCCCCACCTCGCCCGCCGTGGTCTCCTACTATCTGGAACACGGCCACGACGTCGCCGCCGGCGTGCGCCAACAGCTGGAAGCCGATGCCGCGAAACATGCCGGCCTGCGCCTGCTGCCCAGTCATTTCATGGTCATCCGCCAGGCCATGGGCATGAACCGCTCGCGCGGAGAAGCCGCCATCCGCTATCTGTCGCAGTTCGTCGAAGAGATGAAAGCGTCGGGCTTCGTCGCGCAAGCCATGAAACGCCACGGCATCCAGGGCGCAGCCGTCGCCCCCGCCGAAGCTCAGGCCTGATCGGCCTCTTGCGCATTCCGCGCGCTCAGCAGCGTGCGGATATTTCCCAGGTTCTTGAGCGTGCTCTGCAAGTGCCGGCGCAAGGCATTCGACGCCTGCTCGTTCTCCCCCCGCTCCAGCAGCGCCAGGATTTCCAGGTGCTGCTCGCAATGCTCGAGGTAACGGACGCGATTGCGCATCGAACGGTAGGACAGCAGGCGCCGCACCTTGTTGACGCGCTGTATGGTCTCAATGAAAAAGGGATTGCCGGACGCCTCGATCAATGACTCATGAAAGCGCACGCCACGATCATGCAACTGGTCCGCGGTATCGGTTTCGATCCCGCCCTCCAGAAGATGCATCTCGGCCGCCCGGCAGCGGTCTATCGTCGCCTGACTGATGGAAAACCCAGGTTCGAGCAAAGCCGCCGGCTCCAGCGCAAGACGCAGGCGGTACGACTGCAGCAGGCTGTCCGGCGTGGTGATCATGGAAGAGAATGCCCAGCCGTAGCCCGGTGTGCGCGCCGCCCAGCCCTCGTTGGCGATACGCGCCAGCAATATCTGCAACTGCGCACCCGTCAGCTTGTAGCGGGAGCGCAGCAGGCTTTCCGTGCACTGCAGGGGCAGGTCCCCGCGCAGCAGATCGTCGGCAATATCGAAGTAGACCTGTTCCAGCACATCCTGCCCGCTCAACTGCGCCATTAACTCTGCATCGAGCGCCGAGTCGGACAGATCCACCGCCAGGAAATAGCCCCGGTTCTCCGCGCGCGTCACGATACCGCTTTCCAGCATCGCCTTCAGTGCCTCATTGACAGGAGAACGCGACACCTGCAGCCGATCGGCCAGCTTCTGAGCCCCCAGATGCGTGCCGACAGGCATGCGCTCCTGCTGGATCAAGGCAATGATCTTTGCTGCGATGGGATGGGAAACGCTCATTATGCTGGGTGACGACCGGATTCTCGCGAAAGATCACACTTTAGACGAGCCGACGGCCAACATCAATTGGATAGCTGGTTTTGACGGTCCGGTCCCTGTTTCCGGACGGGCGGAACTCTCCATGCTGCGGCGGGCGAAGGAATCAGAAATTTTCATGGGAATTTCCGTCAGCGCTCGAAGGGCTGCCTTGCCGATTGGCGCAAGGGCATATGCCAGACGGCAAAACGCCCATGATGCCTCGACATCATGGGCGCTTTTAATAGATCGAAACGGATCAGTCAGCCAGCAGCAGCTTGTTCAGCCGCTTGACGAACGCCGCCGGCTCATCCAGGCGGGCCCCTTCGGCCAGCAACGCCTGATCCAGCAGCACCGCCGCCCACTCGCCGAAGTCCTCGTCCGAAGCCTTCTGCACGCGCGCCAGCAGCGGATGCTCCGGGTTGACCTCCAGGATAGGCTTGACCTCCGGCGCTTTCTGACCCGCCGCCTGCAGCATGCGCAGCAAGTGCGGACTGAGCTCGTTCTCGTCCACCACCACGCAAGCCGGCGAATCCACCAGGCGCAGCGTCACGCGCACGTCCTTCACCTTCTCGCCCAGCGCCGTCTTCAAGCGCTCGACCACAGGCTTGAAGGACTCGCTGACCTCTTCCTGATGCTTCTTTTCCTCTTCATCGGCCAGCGCGTCCAGATCCAGGCCGCCCTTGGCGATGGATACCAGCGACTTGCCCTCGACCTCGTGCAGGTGCGACAGCATCCACTCGTCCACGCGATCCGACAGCAGCAGAACCTCGATGCCCTTCTTGCGGAAGATCTCCAGGTGCGGACTGTTGCTGGCCGCAGCATAGGATTCGGCAGTGACGTAGTAGATCTTGTCCTGCCCTTCCTTCATGCGCCCGATGTAATCGTCGAACGACACCGTCTGCGCCGAAGAATCGCCTTGCGTGGAAGCGAAACGGAACAGCTTGGCCAGCTTTTCCCGATTGCCGAAATCCTCGCCCACGCCTTCCTTCAGCACCTGGCCGAACTGCTCCCAGAACACCGCGTAATCGTCCTTGCGATTCTCCGCCAGGTCTTCCAGCAGCGACAGGATGCGCTTGGTCGAACCCTCGCGGATCGCGCGCACGTCGCGGCTTTCCTGCAGGATTTCGCGCGACACGTTCAACGGCAGATCGGCGGAATCGATCACGCCGCGCACGAAGCGCAGGTAGGACGGCAACAGTTGCTCCGCATCATCCATGATGAACACGCGCTTCACATACAGCTTGACGCCGCGCTTGCCATCGCGATCCCACAGATCGAACGGCGCGCGCTTGGGGATGTACAGCAGCTGCGTATATTCGCTGCGGCCTTCCACCCGATTGTGCGTCCACGCCAGCGGATCCTCGAAGTCGTGCGCGATGTGCTTGTAGAACTCCTTGTACTGCTCGTCATCGATCTCGGACTTGGAACGCGTCCACAGCGCATTGGCCTGGTTCACCGTTTCCCACTCGTCCTTCTTCACCTGCTCGGACTTCTCGCTGTCCCACTCTTCCTTGCGCATTTCAATGGGCAGGGAGATATGGTCGGAATAGCGGCGCAGCACCTCGCGCAGCTTCCAGCCGCTGAGGAAATCGTCCTCGCCTTCACGCAGGTGCAGCGTGACGGTCGTGCCGCGATCCGCCTTCTCCGATGCAGCGATGGAGAACTCGCCCTGGCCGTCGGATTCCCAAAGAATGCCCTGGTCCGGCGACAGGCCGGCGCGCAAACTGTGCACGGAAACCTTGTCCGCCACGATGAAGGAGGAATAGAAGCCCACGCCGAACTGGCCGATCAGTTGGGCGTCTTTCTGCTTGTCGCCGGTCAGCTGCGAGAAGAACTCC
The DNA here is from genome assembly GCF_004342005.1 of Paracandidimonas soli. Lineage (GTDB taxonomy): Bacteria > Pseudomonadota > Gammaproteobacteria > Burkholderiales > Burkholderiaceae_B > Paracandidimonas > Paracandidimonas soli. The sequence continues at coordinate 1,941 of NZ_SMBX01000008.1, read as the reverse complement.
TTGGTGCCGGAACGAGCGATCGTGCCCAGATTGGCAATGGCCTCGTCGCGCGACAGGCCGATGCCGTTGTCCGAAATCGTGACCGTGCGGGCGTCCTTGTCGTATTCCACGCGGATGCGCAGCTCGGCATCGCCCTGCAGCAACTGCGGCTGGTCGATGGCCTCAAACCGCAGCTTGTCGCAGGCATCCGACGCGTTGGACACCAGCTCACGCAGGAAGATTTCCTTGTTCGAATACAGCGAATGGATCATCAGGTGAAGCAGTTGCTTCACTTCCGTTTGAAAGCCAAGGGTTTCGGCGGAGGATGTGGTGTCGGTCATAGGTGTTGAGTGAAAAAGCGGGTTGTTGGGTTGGAATTAAGGGGGATTTTAGGGATATGGGGGTGGGTAGGGAGGATTCAAGGGGGGATGGGGGTGTTTTGGGTGGGTGACAGGTGTTGGAAGTGGGTTGGACTGTGTGAGACTCTGGAACTGCCGTGTCAAAAGCATCTTGGTGGACGGTCTAGCTGGAGGGTGGACTGTGTTTTGTCGGGGGAAATTGAGATATAATCGCGCTCTTGTGTTTAGCAACACATTTCACACTCTCCGGTCGGGAATGCGCCGACCGCGACAAAAAGCCCGGGTGGTGAAATTGGTAGACGCAGGGGACTCAAAATCCCCCGCCGCAAGGCGTGCCGGTTCGATTCCGGCCCCGGGCACCACTCTAAAAATCACAATAAATACAAGCATTTAGAGCGGTTTCAGTTCTTACCCCAAAGCCGGGGGATTTCCAAAGTTTGCGACTCAGGTACAGTTTCGGTACAGTGGTGAAGCGCCGAGTGTACTTTTCGGAACTTTGATCCGCATGGCTACTATCGTTAAGACCCCTTCTGGCACCTGGAAAGCCGTCATTCGAAAGACGGGTTGGCCGACTGCATCCAAGACGTTTCGCACGAAGCGTGATGCAGAGGACTGGGCACGGCGTACTGAAGATGAAATGGTGCGTGGCATCTACATACAACGCGCTCCAGGCGAGCGGATGACGGTAGAGGTCGCGCTTAAGCGGTATCTACAAGAAGTCACGCCCACCAAACGAATCCACCCGCATCTCTGAGCATAAGAAGGCGCAGCCGCTGCTGAAGCATCTTGGGAAGTATTCACTGGCTGCACTGAGTGCTGACGTTGTCGCCGAGTACCGCGACATGCGACTAGCTGGTGATCCTGATGAGAAAGGGAAGTTGGTTCCTCGCAGCAACAATACTGTCCGACTGGAACTGGCACTGTTGAGTCACTTATTTACTGTGGCCATTAAAGAATGGGGTTTGGGGCTCCCCTTCAACCCCGTAGCTCAGATTCGACGCCCTGCGCCCGGCGCCGGCCGAAATCGTCGACTGACGCCAGCAGAGAACAAGCGTCTGCTGGCTGCCGTGGATGCTTACTCAAACCCGATGTTCAGTTGGATCGTGCGAATTGCCCTGGAAACGGGAATGCGGCTTTCAGAGATCAGCGGTCTACGGCTTCACCAGGTTGATATGGAAAAACGGGTTGTACGCCTGGATATCACGAAGAACTCTTCGCCACGGACAGTCCCACTGACGAAAGCTGCCACCGCTGCGTTTCAAGCTGCAATAGAAAATCCGGTCCGACCGACTGAAACTGACTTAGTGTTCTTTGGCGAGCCTGGTCAGGACGGTGTGAGACGGCCTTATCTATTCGATAAGGCCTGGACGGACGCCAAGAAGGCTGCCGGCCTGACAGATTTCCGGTTTCATGATCTGCGGCATGAGGCGGTTAGCCGGTTGGTCGAGGCCGGGCTGTCAGATCAGGAAGTTGCCGCAATCAGCGGGCATAAGAGCATGCAAATGCTGAAATGAATCGCCCCGGGTTTTGCGGAGGCTCCAACCTTTGAGAGAATGGAGCCACTATGAGCAAGCAGAACAAGTTTTCCCCCGAAGTCCGTGAA
>NZ_SMBX01000007.1 GCF_004342005.1 Paracandidimonas soli | reverse complement strand
TTGCCGCATTTGATCTCAGTACGCCGCCGACCTGGCCATAGATTCTCTCCATGGCATCTTTCTGGGCTGATCCGAGCTGTCTTGCATTTGCAGTGCGAATTTCACTTAACCCTAAATAGCCCCGTGATGGGCAGGAGTAATTATGTTTTCTCAGACGAATGATCTTGGTCTCTATGCTGGTCAAAGTCCTTACGATGTCAAGGGGTTTGGTGATGTTTCTGGCGGTCCTCCGGGTGTTCCGGATGGTCACGTGGCCCGATGGGTCTCGTCTGTCCCGCGTGATGACATCGAGTACGGCAACGCTGGCACGGGTAACTGGGAGATTGTCGAGGATCACCGGAAAGATACGTTCTATACCAGCGATGGATCGGCGTATGAAATGGGCAGCGATCATAACGGGCAGTCCTATGATGGTCTGGGCCCGATTCCTGCGTGGCTGACAGACACAGCTCCGCCGGCGCCCGAGCCGGAGCCCGCGCCTCCTGTTTACCCTCAGTTCTCCGCGCTTGAGATGCTGGACCTGTTTACCGAGGCTGAGCAGCTCGCCGTCGTGCAGGCGACGATGGGCAATGCTGCGGTCAAGCTTTGGTATGACCGGCTGATTGCAGCGACCTTTATCACTTACGAGGACCCGCGTACCGAGGGCGGTCTCCAGGCGCTGGTAGACGTCGAACTGCTGACGCCGGAACGCAAAGCCGATATCGTGGCCGCGATGCAGCCTCAGGCGCTGGCCTGATCAGGCGGCCATGCGCAGTTGCTGTATTTGCCACTTCGCGAGCTGGCTGCTCATCAATATCTTGACCAGATCTCTGCCTCTTGGGTTGTAGTAACGCAGAAGGGTTTTAGTGTCCACGTTGCCGTTGACCTTGGATAGGTGGTGCATGCCAAATATATCGGCCATGACGCTCGTCGACTCGTGGCGTAGGTCATGGAAACGCAAGTCTGTGAAGTAAGCGGTGATGGGTCGGCGGCCGTATTTGCGGCAGAGGGCGATATAGGCGCGTTTGGCTCGATCTCTGGCGCGAGCGAATGCGCGCGATGCAGATCCTGGCTGGATGTCGAATATCCGTCCTCTCAATGGTTTTCCGGCCAGCCATTGCCTCAGGGCGTGCTTTGCGAAAGGCGTCATGGGGACATAGCGGGTTCTCCCGTTTTTTGTCTCGTGCAGCGTGATGACGCCGTGGGTCAGGTCCACGTCCTCCCGCTTTAGCAGGACGATTTCGGATAGCCGCATACAGGTTTGGGCCGCGATGGTGATGATGGTGGGCAACGATTCCGATTTGGTGTTCCGCTTAATCCATTCGAGCTCGTCACGCGGGCATTCGTGGGCCGGAACTCCATAGAGACGGATCTGTGTGTATATGCGCCTGTCTCGGGCATCGGAGACCGTTGGCCTGGACACCAGCTCGACGGGGTTGGCCAGCCAGTGGATACCCCACTCTTTGCGTGCAATGGTGTAGAGGTGCGAGATCAGGGCGAGCCGGCGATTCACGGTTGCCGGCTTGCGATCTTTCAGCCACTCATCGCGCAACCGCTTCAGGTCGTGAGGGGTGATTCTGGAAATATTGCGGTTGATTAGGTTCGTCGACTTCCAGGCGCGAGCGATCGATTGCTCTTGATATCCGGACTTTTTCTTTGTTGATACCTCTGTCAGGTAGCGCTCCAGAGCTTCGGCCAGGGTCGGGCATGTGCGTTGGAGTCTGCGATGGCGGCGGTTATTCATTTCATTCGGTCCTTTCTGTTTTTCAAAACCGACCCTTTTAACACTCCCGCTGCGGCGGGTTTTTTTTACGCCTGTCATAGGAGATGAGATGCAGACGCAGGCAACGGATGCAGCGGTGACTGCTGCAATAGTGGGGGTGCTTTCTGCACTGCCGATTATCAACGGGGACGCGCTAATCGGCGCATTCGCGGGGGCAGCGGTGTTTGCGCTCAGCAGCACGGATTCCGTGATGTGGCGCAAATTCGCGTACATGGCGCTGTCGCTCTTGCTGGGGTATCTGCTCGGGCCAGACATCACGGAGTTTCTGCCGTTTCGCAGCGTCACGGCTGGCTCGTTCATTGTCTCTGCGCTGATCGTCACGGCGACTGTCATGGTGATAGATCGAGTCAGGACGCTTGATCTGGCAGACCTGATCTCACGCATTCGCAGGGGAGGCTGATATGGAACTCATTCTGGTTCTGTCGTGGTTGTTCGTGGCAGGCAGGCTGATCTGCTACCGACGCAATGGCGCTCGATATCGGTTCTGGGTTTCGCTGGGTGCGTATTTTTTGATGACCGGCGCGTTCTCAAGGGCTGTCCTGGTGGCCGTGGATAATCAACCGGCTCACTGGTCTGAGGCGGTCGTGGCAATGGGGTTGGCTGCCCTGGCCTGGCGTTCTCGTGGAAATGTGGCCTGCCTGCTCGGGAGGTCGTCATGAGCATCCGGGATGTCGTTATCGGCGCTATTGATCCCGCCATGACATTGTTGCCGGACCGCATGGACTCCGCTGCGGCCGTTTGCATCATGCTGGCTATCTGCGGCCAGGAGGCGGATTTCCGTCATCGGTGGCAGGTCATTGATGTGCGCCGTCCGGAGGTGCGAGGGCCCGCCCGCGGGCTGTGGCAGTTCGAGCGTGGCGGCGGCGTGCGCGGGGCGCTGACACATCCGGCCAGCCGTGAGCATGCGCACAGAGTGTGCGCGATCCGAGGTGTGGAGCCGGTCGCGGCAGCAGTCTGGCCGGCGTTGGCCGATGACGATGTGCTGGCGGCTGCGTTCGCCAGGCTGCTGATGTGGACGGACGCCGGTCGTCTGCCGGCGCTGGGTGATGTCGAGGGCGCGTGGCAGATGTACCTGCGCACGTGGCGGCCTGGCGCATGGACTCGCGGTACGCCAGCGCAGCGGGCTGGGCTGCGCCGGAAATGGGCTGGCTACTACGGTCAGGCGCTGCGGGAGGTATCGTGATGAGCGAGCGTGTGATCAAGGCGCTCACGGGATGGCGGGGATACGCACTGACTCTGGCCGGCGGCGTGGTGGCCGGGGCGTTGGCAATCTGGTATGTGATGGACCTGCGCCTGGAGGTTAGAGATGCCGACCTGCGGACAGCACAGATACGGATCGATGCCCTGGCCAGCGCCAACCAGCAAGCCGAGCGCGACGTTGCCGACGCGCGCAAGGCGGTCGTGGAGCTGCGCAGGGAGGCCGACGATAGGGCAAAAGCCGCGCAAGATGCGCAGGCACAGGCTGAGCAGGAAATTGTCGGGCTGGAGTCCGAGCTCGCATACTGGCGAGATCGCCCGCCAGCACCAGGCGGGGCTTGCGCTGCTATTAGCGACCTGCGGCGCGAATACATGCGGGGGAGAGGGCGATGATCAGGATCTTATGCGCTGCGGTCGTCCTAGTCCTTGCTGGTTGTGCTACGCAACCGCAGATCGTCGTCAGGACCGAGCGCGTCGAAGTGCCGGTGTCAGTGCCGTGCAGGACGGCAGAAATCATGCGGCCGGTATGGGCGCTGGATGTTCTGCCGGCTGATGCTGGCGACTATGAGTGGGCCAGAGCGGCTGTCGTCGAGCTGGGGCAGCGTGAGGTATATGAACGACGCCTAGAGGCTGCTGTGGCGGCGTGTCAGTAGGATGATTACTATCATGGGTTCGCTAGATATTTCTCTAAATGGTAAAGTTATGCAACATAACTTCCAAAATGAAAAATCTCATGTCGGAATTGCCCAAGTTTGTCTACACGGCTGAGCACGAGTTTTATTACAGTACGAAAGAGCCTGTTCCCATCGCAGATGTTATAGAGGCTCTGCAAGGTATTGAGCGAATGCTCCGGAGTTTGCCTCGTGCAATCGAGCGCGTAACAGAAATCTCGATTGCAGACTCTCACATATATGTAGAGCGGATTGAATCTGGAAGTCTGAAAGAAAAAATCCTCATTAAGCTATTCTTTAAGTCTGAGGAGGAGCTGGATTCTTTTCTGGACAAAATACGAAAGACATTGGACGGAAAGCCCATGTTGAAAGGTTCCTTGATAACAATACTCATCGCTGGGTTTATTGGTACAGGATTGCTATTTGCAAGTAAGGCTTTGCAAGAGCCTGCGCCCAACATCACCGCCAACCATAATGTGATCATCAACATTGGCGCTGGTGAGGTTGGGATGTCCCCAGATGGGTTCCGCTCCCTAATCGAATCTTCGATTCTGGATAAGAAGGATTTTGCCAAAGCGGCTGTAAAGTTTGTGAAGCCAGCAAGACAGGACAATCAGGCATCTATTGTTCTTGATGATATGAGCGAGCTTTCTATCACTCCTTTAGCGATTGCGGAAACACCAGAGGTGGTCAACATAGAGCCAATTTCGGATGTTGTTGAATACGAAAAGGCCACGCTGCTGATCAGGGCCGGGGACATGGATCAAGTATCCTCGGGTTGGGCCGGCGCAATTCAAGGGGAGACGGAGCGACTTCCGATCGAGTTGGATCCAGCCTTGAGTCCAGTACAACTTTTTGGCCGCGCTAGTAAGCAGGTAACTGCAGATGTTGCTCTTGTTAGAAGGCAAGACGGAAGATCCGGTAAGATGGTTCCGAAATCAATTTTTGTGAGGCATATCTATGATTAGATCGATGCGCATCAAGAATGGCTATGGCATCGACTGACCAAATCTTGACTTGCATGCCTGAAAATTGATGCAAAAAGGCGAGAAAGCGCAGCCGATTGATGGTAGGCTATCACTGCAAGTCGTTGATATGACTGCGCTTTAATTTTCATCTATTTTCAGACGCCAGCACTTGTAATGCGAAGGTCAACAGTTCGAATCCGTTAGCCGGCACCAGATATATCAATGGCTTAGCCTCTGGCTAAGCCATTTTCTTTGGCTCTAGCCCATTATCGGGGAACGGACATTCATTACACTCGGTTAATGACACCATTCCAGCCGCACTGAGGGCCAAGACCCTCATGCGGTAATTCCCAAAATTCCTGAACCCATAGGCTCGGCGTGAGAGCCTTTCCATCCTTGCCGCTGGCACGGAGGTCGGCAACGGCTATCGGGCAGGTGACCGGGTGTTGACGGTGATTTTCAGCCTTGCCCGGGGCGGCATGCAGTCCGACCGTCGGCTACGCATCTATCTCGCATACGGAAGCGACTGGCGTCCGCCCGAGGAAGATGACCAGATCAACTGGATTCGCGAAATCGAGTAATACGCCAAATAGTATGCTACGAACGTTTATGATGGTACTGAACGCAAAAGCCATCAGGTTGTCCAATCCAAAGAAAGGTGATCATCGATGAGCAAAGATTCGGAGGCTGCCGCATCGGAAGAGCGGCATGTCGCGCGTATGCGAAAGCTCGAAGATTCTGAACAAGCGGCGGCGCAATATGGCCTCGATTGCCTTTATATGCATCTGTCGGCCTTGTCTCCCACGACCAGGAGAAGCCACGCGGAACGGCATGGAAAGCTGTTCACGGCGGCCCAGATGCGGGAGTTCTGGTCCGATCCCGACAACGTCGAAGGCTGCCAGTGCGGCATCGTGGTGGTCAGGGTGGATGCCGAGGGCAAGCCGACGGTTCCGCTCATCGTGGAGCGGGCCAAGGATGCGTATGTGAAATGGCGGCAAGGCGCTGCCGCAACCGGCTGCTGCGGGGGCGGTTGCAGTTAGTCCGGCATATCCTGACAGGAGATTCACCATGCTGAAGCGATTCAAACGTATTTTCCCCTGCATGCTGCTTGCGTTTCCCTGGTCCGCCGGCGCGCTGGAGGCGGGCGACATGGCGCCCGATTTCAGCCTGCCCGGATCGGACGGAAAGACGCATCGCCTGTCGGACTACCGGGGCAAGCAGGCCGTGGTGCTGGCCTGGTTTCCCAAGGCCTACACCTCGGGCTGCACCATCGAATGCAAGTCGCTGGCCGAGAACGGGGAACTCATCCGCCAGTACGACGTGACCTATTTCATGGCCAGCGTCGACCCGCTGGTCAAGAACAAAGGCTTTGCCGAGGAAACCGGCGCCGACTTTCCCCTGCTAAGCGATGAGGACAAGTCCGTGGCCAAGGCCTATGGCGTGCTTGGCCTGAGCGGGCTTGCGAAGCGCCGGACGTTCTATATCGGCAAGGATGGCCGCATTCTCAAAATAGACACCGACATCAATCCGCCGACATCGGCGGAGGACATGGTGGAGAACCTGGGCAAGCTGGGGGTGGCGCGCCGGTAGAGCGGGAGCCCGGGCCGGCCATCCGCCGCGGGCTGCACCGTCGCAGCACGGCTTCCCGCTTACACCTGCGCGCCAGCAATTCTTCCGAAGACGGCGCCGCGCAGTACCGATGTCGCGGCGGCATACTTGCGATAGAACATGCCGACCACCGCCCCTGCCGCGTACAGATTGGGGATGGGATCGCCCTCGGTGTTGAGCACGCGCGCACTTGCGTCGGTCTTGATGCCCCCCAGCGTGATGATGCTCGAAGAAATTAGAGGATAGGCGTGGAACGGGCCGGTGTCGATGGGACGGGCCCAGTTCGACTTGCGCGGCGTCAGTCCATGCGTCCGCAAGCCATCGGGATACTCGGCATGGAAGTCGCCCGGCTGGCAGGCCGCATTGTATTGCTCCACGGTTTCGAGGAAATTCTGTTCCGGAATGCCCAGTTCCCGCGCCAGTCCTTCCAGCGTACCTGCCGTAATCGGCGGCTTGTCGCTGAAGATCGCGCGCTCGTAATTCGGGATGTCGCCCATCTTCGCGTCGTAGACGGCATAGCCCACGCCGTCTTCCTGGGCCTGTACCGCATGGCAGAACCGATCGAACGTTTCATAGCTCGCGCCGGGAGCCTCGTCGATGAACCGGTAGCCTTGGCGGTTCACCACGATGCCGTATGGAAACACCAGCATCTTGGCCTCGGGGCGCCCGGAGCGCTCGTCGATCGGGGTGGCGTGATAGGTGTTGTAGTCACCGCTGAGCGCCGCGCCGGCGGCTTTCGCCATCTCGATGCCATCTCCCAGGTTGAAATGGCATCCCGGCGCGACCGGGCGGATATTGGTGGCGCCCTGGCCCATATAGCGTGCCAGCATTTCGGGATTGCCTTCGAAGCCGCCGCAGGCCAGGACAACGGATCCTGCATGGAATTGCATCGGGCGATTGTTCCTGCTCACGGCCTCGACGCCCGTGATTTTCCCTTGCGCGTCCTGCATCAGGCCGCGCGCGGCCGTCTCGTAGAAGAACGATACTCCGCCCTTGACCGCGCTGGCCAGCAATGCTTCCTGCATGGCCAGGCCGCCTCCGCTGGGCACTATCATCGGCGTATGGTCACGCAACGTGATATGAGGCAAATGCGTGGCGATGAAGCGTATGCCCTTGTCTTTCAGCCACTGGATGGTGGGTATGGTTTCCCGTGCGAATGTCGCGATGAAGTCGGGATCGGTCACCGCGCTGCTGCGCACGACGCCCGACCACTGTTCAGGCGCCTGAGCCATGGCCTGGACGATGTTCGGAGAGGCGCTGGATACGCCGCATTGCGCCAGGATCTCTTCGAAATCATCGGATAGCTCGTCCTCCGATTTCAGGCGCAGATAGGCTTCGGTGTAGCGTGTGCAGCCGCCGCTGTCATCCTCGGGCGCTCGCTCCAGCACGGCGACCTTCTTTCCTCTTTCCATGGCGGAAACGGCCGCGCACAAACCTGCAATGCCATGGCCAACGACGACGACATCGAATTCGAATGCTTCACTCATGATTTCCTCCTCTGCGGTGTGAGCATGGTGTGCTTCATCCGCCGGGACGCGGTATCGTTCTTGTGCATTGTCCCGGCCTGTGCGCTGCCGCCCATGCGGCAGTGCGATCCAGGGAAAATTCTAGTGAGCGAGGGGGGAAGGGGAAAGCTGATAAGCTACAAGTCAATCTTACGGAAAATGCAACAATGAACCTCTTTCAAGCCGCAAGGAGCTTCGTGTGCGTCGCGGAGACCGGAAGCCTGGCCAAGGCGGCCGAACGCCTGGCGACATCCAGCGCAACCATCTCCCGCCACGTCAGCGACCTGGAGGAAGCCCTGGGCTGCCGCCTGTTCCAGCGCACGACCCGCAAGCTCAGGCTGACCGAAAGCGGCATGTTGTGCCTCGAACGCCTGACCCGCTCGCTGGACGAGATCGATGAGCTGACCCAGTTGATCCAGGCCGAGAACAATCAGCCCCGGGGGACGCTGCGCATCAGTTCCACCACGCAGTTCTGGGTGCGCAAGATCGCCCCTGTGCTTTCGTCCTTCCTGCGGCAGCACCCGTTCCTGAACGTCCAGGTCAATGTGACGGAGCGCTGCGTCGACCTGATCGAGGAGGGCTACGATATCGCCCTGCAGATCGAACGGCCTACAAGCAACTCCGTCGTCGCCAAACCCTTGCGGTATCTGGAGCGCATTCTTTGCGCATCTCCCGAGTATCTGCGGCGCGAGGGCGAGCCCCGGACGCATGCGGACCTGGCCGATCACAACTGCCTTGTCTACGCCCATGCGGCCGAGCAGGTCGAGTGGAAGCTGAAGGACGGCAACGGCAGCCAGTATTCGGTGGAAGTGTGCGGCGATGTGCGCGCCAACGACACCAATACGCTGCGCATGGTGGCAATCGCCGGCGGAGGCATCATGCTGGGTCCATTGTTCACGCTCGAGGAAGAACTCGCGTCGGGCCGCCTGGTGCGCGTCCTGCCGGAGCTGCACTCCGTCGATCCTTATCTCTGGATCGTCTATCCCAGCCGGCGCCACCTGTCGCTCAAGGTGCGCCGCTTCATCGACTTCCTGGATCGCGAGTTCGGCCAGGACTATGCCGCCGATCCGATATCCCCACCTGCGCCATTCGTACGAAAAACGTAAGAGTGTCTTGATCTTCTCGGCCTTGATCGCCGGATTCCGCAAGAGCAGAATCCTCGCATATCCATAAAACCATCAGAATCTGGAGACATGCGATGAGGACATCAAGCTGGCAGCATCGGTATTTCAAGAAAGCGTTCGGCGGCCTGCTGGCCGGCGTCATGATGGGGCTGAGCGGCTTCCCGGCCACGGCGGGCGCCCAGGCCTATCCGGGCAATAAGCCGATCAAGATGGTCATCCCCTGGCCGGCAGGCGGCGTCACGGATGCCGCCGGACGCATCCTGGCCAAGCAGCTGAGCGAGAGCATGTCCGTGCCTGTCGTCGTGGAAAACCGTCCTGGCGCCAACGGGCTGATCGGCGCGGATTACGTTGCAAAGTCGGCCCCCGATGGCTATACGCTGTTCCTGGCGACCGCCGAGACGCATGCCATCAATCCCTATATTTACTCGAAGCTGCCATATGACCCAATCAAGGATTTCGTGGCGGTGGCGCCTTTTGCGATCAATCCGTTCACCGTGACGGTGCGCTCTGGCATTCCGGCCTCCACCATGAAGGAAGCGGTCGAGCTGGCGCAGAAATCTCCAGGAAAGCTGACCAATGCGAGCTGGGGGATCGGCAGCTCTTCGCAGATCATCATGGAAATGGTGAAGAAACAGGCCAAAGTCGACATCCTGCACATTCCCTTCCAGGGCGAAGCGCCCGCGGTGACGGCGCTGATGGGTGATCAGGTGGACTTCATGGTGCTGCCGGCGGCGCGCGCCGAATCCTTCAGCAAGGACGGACGCGTGAAAGTACTGGCCACCACGACGGCCGAGCGCGCCTGGCTGCTGCCGGATGTGCCGACCTTGAAAGAGCAGGGCTACAACGTGGACGTGGCCAACTGGTTCGGCCTGGTCGCGCCGGCAGGCACGCCGGAAGATGTCATCGATGTCCTGAATGCCGCCGTCGCGAAGCTGCTCCAGGGCGAGCCGCTGCCCAAAGCATTGCGCGAGCTCGGCGTCGATATGCATCCGGTCATGAATCCCGCCGAATTCCAGGCCTTCATCGTGAACGAAGGCAAACGCTGGGGGCCGGTCATCAGGGAGGCCAACATCCACCTGGATTGATGCAGGCATCGATCCGCCAGGACTACGCCATTTCAATCTTCACGTTGAGCAGCAGAGTCACATGAGTCGCACTAGTATGGATCTTGATAAGGAAGTCGCCCTGGTAACCGGGGGCGGTCAGGGGCTGGGAAGGGCGATATCCTTGCTGTATGCGCGTCATGGCGCGGCAGTGGCGATAGGCGACATCGATGTCGATGCGGCGGAGCGGGTGGCCCGGGAGATCCGCGCCGGGGGCGGCAGGGCGCTGGCGCTGGATCTCGATGTCAGCAGCCTCGATAGCGCGCGAAGGGCCGCGCAGGAGGCCATCGACGCTTTCGGCACGGTGTCGGTGCTGGTCAACAGCGCCATCTTTGCCCGCTATGGACCGATCGACGACATACAGCCCGACATCGTGGACCGGATGCTGGCCGTGGGCCTGAAGGGGCCTCTGCTGATGAGCCGTGCCGTGGCTCCCGCCATGCGCTCCGCGCGGCACGGCCTGATCCTGAATATTTCGTCCGTCGTGGGGCTGGGGGGCGTGGCCTACAGCAGCGGCTATGCCGCGCTCAAGGGCGGCGTCGATGCCATTACCCGCTCGCTCGCGGCAGAGCTCGGGCCCAGCGGGGTGCGGGTCAACTCCATCGCGCCCAGCGCCATCCCCAATGAAATGTCGCGACGCACGCTGGACAGCGAGGGCTGGGAGGAACGCCGCCGCAGAACGCCTCTGGGCGTCCTGGGGGAAGAGCGGGATGTCGCCAATGCGGCCCTGTTCCTGGCGTCGCCGGCGGCCCGCTTTCTGTCGGGTGTCATTCTGCCGGTGGACGGCGGTTTTTCCTCGGCTTCCATGATTGCGGACGTGGATATCGCCAGTGTTCAGAAGTCCAGGGCCGCCTGAGCCGGCATTGATCAACTCTCTTATTGCAATGAAAAGGATGTCTATGAAAACCGATCGTGCGATTTATCTCGTGCTGGATATGCAGAATGATCTCGTTCACGACGATGGACCGAACGGCGCCGGCCCGCTGGGCGAGCAAGTCCGGGAGCGGCGGATCATTGGCAAGACCGCTAGTGCCATCGCCAATGCACGCAAGGCGGGAATACTGGTCGGCTTTGTACGGGTCGGGTTTTCGGCGGGCTATCCCGAATGCCCCCAGGGATCGCAGGTCTTTTCAGCGGCTCCGCAGCATGGCATTTTCCAGCTGGGAGCCTGGGGCACCGAAATCCATCCCGAGCTCGAACAGCGCGAAGGCGATATCCAGGTGGTGAAGCATCGCGTCAGCCCGTTCTACTCGACGACGCTGGAAGCGCAACTGCGAGCCAACGGAGTCACGCGCATATACTGCTCGGGCGTTTCCACGCAAGCGGTCGTGCAGGCCACTGTGCGCGATGCCCATGACCGGGACTACGAGGTCATCCTGCTCGAGGATCTGTGTGCGGCGCATTCTGCCCAGGAGCATGGCAACTCGGTGCAAAGCATCCAGCGCTTCTGCAAGACCGAAACCAGTGACACTGTCGTGTTTTCCGCTCGCTGAAGCCTGGTTAGCCCTTCGGCAGACATCGGCGGAGGACATGGTGGAGAACCTGGGCAAGCTGGGGGTGGCGCGCCGGTAGGGCGGAGGCCAAGCCAGTCATGAGGCATCCGGCGATGAGTCGCGGCCGCGACGCCGCTTCCATAAAGTGGTGCGCGATACACCAAGCCTTTTGGCCGCTTCGCCAATCCTGCCGCCGCATTCGGCGATGACCCGTTCGATCTCCTCCTTTTCCGCGTTGGCACGCGCACGGGACAGCGACGGTCTCGCGTCGGGTTCCTGAGCCACCTCGGGAAACACATCTTTGACGTCCAGCACTGAGCTATCCGCAAGCGTGCAGGCCTGTACGATCCTGTTTGCCAGTTCGCGGACATTGCCTGGCCACTGGTGCTCGAGCAGCGCTCGTTTTCCCCGCTCGGAAATCGAGAACGGAGCCAGGGGCTTGTTGGCCCCATAGGATTCCAGGAGTCTTTCCGCCAGTGGAATGATATCCGCGATGCGATTCCGCAGCGGAGGGATGGTGACCTGGGCATTTTGCAAGCGATAGTACAGATCGCGCCGAAGCCGGCCCGATTCGAGGGCATCGTTTATGTCCGCATTGGTTGCCGCCACGATCCGTCCCTTGAGCGGGATGAGGGAGGAGCCGCCCACCCGGTGGAATCCACCGTCCTGAAGCGCCCTGGCAAGCAGGATCTGTAACTTCGGATGCATTTCGCAGATTTCGTCAAGGAACAGCGTACCCGTGCCGACCTGCTCCAGCAGGCCGATGCTGGGTGTCCGTGCGTCAGGCGGAAAGCCGGCCTCACTGCCGAAATATTTGTTTTCCAGCGTCGCCTCGGTTATGTCCGCGCAACAGACTGGGACAAAGGGGGCGGGAGCGCGGCCGGATGCTTCATGTATGAGCCGGGCGGCGAGTTCCTTGCCCGTTCCGCTTTCGCCCACCAGCAATATGGAAAAGTTTTCTTTGGCCAGCCGTTTCAGATGCGATACGATCCGGCTCATTTCCGGTGTTTCGTAATGAAAGCCGCGCAGCGGCGTTCTTGCTCCGCGCGGAAGGAGGGCGCGCGCAAGACCGGCCTTGATGCGCCTGACCAGGTCATTGATGTCGTACGGCTTGACCAGATAGTCCGTGGCGCCGGCTTTCACCAGGTCAATAGCTTGCTGGATCTCCGCGTATGCCGTGGCGAAGATGACGTCCGTTTCCCATATGAGCTTGCCGGCGCGTTTGTAGACATCAGTGCCGGTTCCGTCCGGCAAGCGTATGTCGCACAACATGAGCGCCGGCTGGCATCGTTCCAGGCTTTCCAGCGCATCGGAAACGCTTTGCGCCCAATGCACGGAAAGGCCTTCCAGACGCAGGCGCTGTGCCACGGCGCCTCCCAGGACGCCGTCGTCTTCGACCAGCAGTACGTCAATGTTTTCCCGCTTCATCGAGACGCGTCCTCCGGCATGGTGAATGTCAAGGCAATGACCGAGCCGCTGCCGGCCTGATTATGCACGGCAATCCGGCCATTCAGCTCGCCTGCCAGGCGGCGCACGATCTCGAGTCCCAGGGACCTGTCGCTGTATGCCGTGTCGTCCGCCAGGAGAAAGGACTCGATATGCCTCGGCAGGCCTGTTCCCTCGTCGCTGACCTTTAGGGTAAAGCTATTGCCGTCGTTCGAGGCATGCAGCGTAACCGTTTTTCCTTCGGCGGAGGTCTGGATGGCATTGAGCAGGAGGTTGAGGGCAATTTGCCGGATCTTGAATGCATCCAGCCTCACTGGCTCAGGCAATGATATGTGATGGACCACACCGACACCTTTGCGTGCCGCATGGGGCTCGACGAGCAGGATCACGTCGTGCAGATCCCGGCTTTTCAGATCGGGGCCGGGAGCGCTAGGCCGGTAGGCGTTCAAGGTTGCCTGCGCCACACCCTGGAGGGACTGGATGCCGCGGTCAATGAAGTCCAATGCCTCCCTTCGGCTGCTGGCGTTGTCGCCATACATGCGTATGGTCTGCAGGGCCGTCATCATGCCAGTAAGCGGATTCCGGATTTCATGCGCAAGTGTCGCGGCAATACGGCCCAGCAAAGCCTGCTGGTCCTGCTTGGCGAGTTGCTCGGATAGGCGTTCCCGCTCCTGCACGGCCTCTGTCATGCGGTTGTAGGCTTGCATGAGGGAGTAGGTCTGCCTGTCCTCCGAGGGCATTTGCGACTCGTCGATTCTTTGAGGGCCGAAGGAGACTGCGTGCGATAGGTGCTCGCTCAGGGTTTTCAGGGGGCGTTGCAGGCGTCGAATGACTATGTAGCCCCCGACGGCAGCCGCCATGCTCATCAATGCCACGATCAGTACCAATCGGAAGCGTAGCAATGAGCGTTCCTGGGCGAATGAGGAAATATCCAGGTTGGCGGAAATGATGCCCTTTTCTCCCAGTTCGCGCCAGACCCAGATGCTGCGGGATTCCGGCTCGTAGGCATATCCCTTGGAGCCTTGGAAGACGGTGTCGGGAGGCGGTGTGGGCGTTTCCAGGTTGGGACCTGAAACATGCGCAATGATCCCGGCGTCCTGATCGATAAGGGCAAGCTGGCGGTCCACTATGCCCAGATAGAAATTGAGCGACTGCTGCAGCGCGCTGCGAATGCCTTCGGGGTCGTTCGCCAGGTAGGGCTGTAATACGGCGGCCGACAGGCCGTCCAGATAGACTTGCCCCACGCGCTCCGTCAGTAGTTCGTACTGCCTGGACAGGCTGAATACCGCGATCTGCGTCACCAGCATGGCGATCAGAAAGATCATGGTCGCCGCCAGCAACGGAATCCTGACCAGCAGAGGTAAACGAAGAAACCACTTCAATATAGCGTGCTCCTCTTGCCAAGCGCTGGCGGGTGACGATGCTGCCGGCACAGGCCTGGATGTCCGGTGTGAGTCACTCCCGCCTGAAGTCGGGAGCTTCCTCGCCACAATACGGGGGCACCTTCGGTGCCGTATAACGACTGCCTCGCTTGACCTCGGTCTGAAGACCGAGGCTTGCGCATCGGCGCGTGGTCAATAGGCTACTGTCTCCGGGAAGCCGTGGAGTCAGCCATCATATCAGCCGCTGGAGGATCGTCGGACAGCGGCGCGTCCGTATCTGCGTCCGCATCCGTTTCCGCAAAGACGCTGGGGTGCAGTTCGGTCTCCAGGTCATTGCGCGATGTGCCTTCCCAGAGCCGCACGCCACCCAGGAAACCGGCCTTGCTCAGCAAGTGCGCGGCAATAGGGGTCGTCATGCACAGGAACAGGATGGCCAGCGCGATCTTGATCCATGTGGCCCATGACGGGTCGAAGCAGCCGGCGCCCAACAGCAGCAGGCTGGGACCGACGACCCCTGCCTTGGTCGCCGCGTGCATGCGCATGAAAAAGTCCGGCAGCCGCAGGACGCCCAGCGCCGCGATGAACGTGATGACGGATCCAGAGAACACAAAGAATGCGGCCAGCCACATCAGCATGTCAGTCTTCTCCGTTCTGTGTGCTGCCCCGCTCGATGAACGCGGCAAAGGCCACGGTGGCGAGGAAGCCGATGAGCGCAATGCCCAGCACCACGTCGATGAATGCCATTGACTCGCTGGTGATCGCGGCCAGGGCGGCCACGCCCACGCCCAGCAGGCACAGCATGTCCAGGGCGACGACTCTGTCGCCTGCGTGAGGACCTCGTGCAATACGAAGGCATACCAGGATCATGGACAGGAACAGCAGCACCTTGCCCAGCTCGACGGCGATGGCAAACACGGTCTCTATCATCGCAGCACCTTCAGTATCCGGGATTCGAACCCCTGCTTGATGTCCGTTACCACGGAGTCCGAGTAGTTCATTACGTGGGCGTATAGACGTGTTTTGTCCTTGGAGACGTGCAGCGTCGTCGTGCCTGGCGTCAGCGTCACCATGTTGGCAAGAAGGGCGATGCCCAGGTCGCTTTTCACGTCCAGGGGGATTTCGACGATGGCGCTCTGGGAGACGCGTTTCGGGTTGATGACGTTCAGCACTACGTCATGCACGGATTTCGCCAGTTCCTTGGCAAACAAGAGGATGAGCGTTGTCCAGCGAGCGATCCAGTCAATTGTGTGCATGCGGGACCTCCAATACGGCATTGATGTACCGGCTGCTGTCCGACAGTTGGCTTGCCGCCTCCATGGAGAAAGCGACGAACGGTTCCGGATTCAGGCCGATCGTGAGGGTCATGGCCGACAGGGCGGCGATGGCCACGTACTGGGCGGTGAACGAGGCCTTCGAGGCTTCGGCAGACGCGGGGACTGGAGACTTCTGGGCTTTCCAGAATGCCTCGTTCCAGATCTTCAGCATGGAATACAGGGTCAGAAGGCCCACGGCCAAGGCGGTGATCGCCAGGTACCAGTCGCCCGCATCCAGGCTGGGTTTGATGACAAGGTATTTGGCCCAGAATCCCGACAGCGGGGGAAGGCCGGCGAGCGAGAGCGCAGGAATGCAGAACAGGATGGCAAGCAAGGGAGCGGTTCTGTGCAGGCCGCCGATGTTCTTCAAGTGATACGAGCCCGTCTTTCTGCTCACGATGCCGCCGATCAGGAACAGATTGGCTTTCACGATGATATGGTGCACGATGTAGAGCACCGATCCTGCAAGCGCCAGTGGTGTCGCAATCGCGACACCCACGAGCATGTAGCCGATCTGGCTGATGATGTGAAAGGAAAGGATTTTGCGGATATCGAAATGGGAGGCGGCCCCCAGGACGCCTGTGATCATGGTGAGCGCCGCAATGACCCCGATGATGCCGGCCAGTCCCTCCGTGACGGGGAAGATGAGGCTGAAGCACCGTACGATCGCGTATACGCCGACCTTCGTCAGCAGCGCGGCGAAGATCGCCAGAACCGGCGTGCTTGCCGTGTGATAGGAGGCGGGCAGCCAGAAGAACAGAGGAAACAGGGCGGCCTTGGAGGCGAATGCCAGCAGGAACAGTATGGCCAGTGTGGTCACCAGGCCTGCATTTCCCATGGCGGGAACCTTGCTGGCCAGATCGGCCATGTTCAATGTTCCGGTGGCGCCGTACAGGAAGGCGACTGCAACCAGGAACACGGTGGTCATCACCAGGTTGAGCATGACGTATTTCACTCCGGCGTCCAGTTGCTCTTTGGTGCCGTTCAGCACCAGGAGGCCGAAAGAAGAGATCAGCATGATCTCGAACCACACATACATATTGAAGATGTCGCCCGTCATGAAGGCGCCGGTGACTCCCAGCAGCAGTCCGTGGTAGAGCGGATGGAACATGGGTCGGCCGCTGTCTTCGGAGTCTGTCAGTTGATAGACGGCAACCACCACAGCCATGATCGCGGTGATGAGCACCATGGCCGATGCGAGGTTGTCGGCAACGAAGCTGATCCCGAACGGCGCCTCCCACGATCCGAATTGGGTCGCCAGTATGGTGCCGCCCATGGTGGCCTTCAGCAATGCAACGGCGCTCAGCAGAAAGAGGATGCTCGCGGCAAGGCTGGCGAACCGCTGCAGCCGTGCGTTACGCCATAGAAGCGTGGTAAGGGCCAGGCCGGCCAGTGGGATTGCCACAGGAGCGGTGAGCAAGGCATGCGCGGACATCATTGCTTTGCCCCGCTGCTCGGGTTGCCGTGTGCGTCGGCATCGACTGGCTCGGCTTCTCTCATTTCTTCCGTGTCGAGGATATGCAGGCGCTGGTGCGCCTTATGCAGCAAGACCACGGTGAAGGCGATGAGCGAGAACGAAATTACGATCGCGGTCAGAATAAGGGCCTGCGGCAATGGGTTGGCGCTGACGGCGATTGCGGTCTGCTCTCCCGTGATGAGCGGCGGTACGTTCGAACCCAGCCGGCCGGCCACGAAGATGGTGAGATTGGCCGCGTTGCCGAGAAGCAGCAGGCCCAGCACCATCCGCAATACATTGCGTGACATCAGAAGATAGGCTGCGACGCCCGCCATGACTCCTATCGCGACAATGTAGAGTGGCTCCATTCACTGCTCCAGGAAAAAGCTCAAGAAAGTGAGGATGGCGCCCAGCACGGTGAGGTAGACACCGATATCGAACAGCAGTGTCGTGCCCAGGGCGATGGTGCCTACTTCCGTCCAGGCGTGTGTCAGGTAGGCAAGGCTTCCCTGCAGGCCCGGCAAGCCGGATATCAATGCCGCCCCGAGCCCCAATGCCAGGAGCTGCAATGCATCGATGGGCAGCACTCGCTTCAATGCTGCATATCCGCGCGGCAGGGCATAGCTGGCATAGCCGGCCGCGGCGATCAGGCCGCCGATGAAACCTCCGCCCGGTTCGTTATGGCCACGCCAGAGCAGGTACAGGGACAGCAGCAGGGCGAATGGAAGCACGACGGACGAACCGACCTTGAACACTACGGAATTCATTGCGTTTTCCCGATAATGGCTTGTTTCGCGCCGGTCCTGGGGGCCTCGGGCTTATTGCCGCCGGCGCTGAAGAAAACCGCCACAGCCGCCAGGGCTGCGAGGGCCAGTACGGTAATCTCGCCAAGCGTATCGAGGGCGCGGAAGTCGACGATGATGACGTTGACCAGATTGCGCCCATGCGCCAGCGGATAGCTCGCTTCGCGGAAGAAGTCGGACAGGGCCTCGTTGAACGGCAAGGCCACCACGCTGAACAGGACAGCGATGAACATCAGGCCGAACATGACGCCGATGCATGCGTCCCGGTTGCGCTGTCTGGAGGACCTGGGATCGGAGACGCGGAAAGGCATATGACCGATCACGGCCAGCAGGATGACAACGGAGAGGGCTTCGACCGAGAACTGGGTGAATGCGAGGTCCGGCGCTCCTCCAAGCAGGAACACGACCGCGACGCCGAAGCCTACGGCGCCCGCGGAGATGATGCCCTGCACGAAGCTGCGCGAACGGAGCACCATGATGGATGCCGCGATGAGCAGGAGGGGCAATATGAGCTGTTCCATGCCCGCACCGCTTTTCAGGAGCGGCGGCAGGGCCAGCGCATCGTTCATCACGGCGGCGGCCAGGGTTGCCGCCGCAACGATACCGACGCTCATTGCCATGTAGTGGCGCAGGCTGCCTGTCTGTATCAGGGCGGTCTGCCAGGTGGAAGCCTTTGCCAAAGCCTCCAGCGCCCGGTCGTACAATGCATCTGGTCCCCATCGGTCGATGAGGCTGATGGCTTTCAGACGGCGCTGGAGGCGATTCCAGCAAAGATAGATGACGGTTCCGATCGCCAGAGTGACTGCGCTTAGCGCCAGCATAGGCGTAAATCCGTGCCACAGGCTCAATTGCAGGTCGACGGCCTCCCCTTGCGCCGAGGTTGCGGCGGAGGAAAGAAGACTCTGGATCCAGCCCGGCATGAGGCCGAGGAGCAAGCCCAACAAGGCAAGAATCAAAGGTCCGATCCACATGAGCACGGACGGATCATGGGGCGTTGATTCGGAGCGGTCGAGGACTTCGGTCGCGCTTCCGAAGAAGCATCGCAGTGCGATGATCCCTGCAACGACGACCATGCATGCGTTGGCCAGTATCGCGATGGCGAAGGCGGCATGGGGAATCGGAGCGGAGAGGGCTGCTTCGTAGATCAGCTCTTTGCCGATGAATCCGAACAAGGGGGGGATGCCGGCCATGGACAGAGAAGCCAGGCAGGCGATTGCCGCGGTGATCGGCATGGCCTTGGCAAGTCCGCCCAGTATCGTGCTGTCTCTTGTCCCCACGGAATGATCGATGATGCCGGCAACCATGAACAGGCATGCCTTGTACAGTGCGTGCACCACCAGGAAGACGGCCATCGCCATGGCCGCGGCGGGATGGTCGGCGCCGATCAGGGTGATCAACGTGCCGAGCGACACGATGGTGGTGTAGGCGAGGATGCGCTTCAGGTCGGTTTCGCGAAGCGCAAGAATCGTTGCGCAGAACATGGTGAGACTGCCGACCGTGAGCAGCAGCGGTGTCCAGATTCCGATTTCCGACAGCACGGGGTTCAGGCGCGCCAGCAGATAGACGCCCAATTTCACCATGGTCGCGGAATGAAGGAAGGCGGATACGGGGGTTGGCGCCACCATTGCATTGGCCAGCCAGGAGTGCATTGGAAACTGGGCAGACTTCGAGAATGCGCCGATTGCAATCAGCAGGACGATGGCGGTGCCCAGGGAGGCGGATAGCCGGGCGTCAAGGCCTTGCGCGAGAAGTTCGGAAATCCGGTACGTGCCGGTGAGGGCGCCCAGCAGGATCACGCCGGCGAGCATGGCGAGGCCGCCGGCGACGGTGATGAGCAGGCCTTGCTGGGCCGATCTGCGGCACTCCGCCCGGGTGGGGTCATATCCGATCAGCATGAAGGATGAAAGGCTCGTCAGTTCCCAAAACACGATCAATCCCAGCAAATCATCCGAGATGACGGCTCCGAGCATCGAGACCATGAACACGTTCAGGGTGGCGAAGAAACGCGGTGTCTGCCAGGTGCGTGGGAGATAGGCCGAGGCATACAGGAAGATGGCCGTGCCGATGCCGGTGATCAGCAGTGCGAAGATCAGGGCCAGGCCGTCCAGGCGCAATGCAAGCGAAATTCCGAGGGACGGTATCCACTGAACGTACTGAACGATGGCGTCCAGTTGCGTCACCGTCGAGCCATAGGAAGCAAATCCGCAGAACAGCAATGCGGGGACGAGCGCGGTGGCAGCAGGGGTCCAGTGGCGCGCCGCCAGGAAAACGGCCGGCGTCGCCAGGAAGGGCAGCAGGATAAGCAGGAAAAGCGTCATGCGTGAAAGCCGTTGGCGTTGTAAGCGCGATAGCGTTCATTTCATACAAATGGAAATGCGGCATCAATGAGCAAGAAATTTGTTCGCATAAATAAACAGAATTGTTCGCGGTGTCTTTATTGGTGAACTTTCCGGGAAATTTTTCTGAAGGACCCGCTCATCGATCCTGCCGATACTCCTGGCGGCGAGGCAGAATGGTTTCTACGGCACGAGACTATGGCAGCGGCCAATAAGGTGGCTGCGGCGCGGCGGAGGGAGAACAATGATGAAAGAATTGCTCTACGACTGGCTTGGCTTGAACGAATGGCTGTTCAAGATGCTTTATGCATTCAGCTTTCCCTATTTGCATGATATCTGGAAGGCGATGAGCTACGGTTATGGCTATTGGGCGGCAGGCCTGGTCGCCATTGCAGTCTGCGTCCGTTATTTGAGGATCCGCCATACGGCAACCGAGACGCAACTCGAAAATATGGGCGAGTTCATGGTTGGTCTGATGGTAGCTTTCAGTATCGTCTGGTGCGCTGTATATACGCTCCAGAACATCAGCTTGATGCCGCGTCCATGGATGGTATTTCCCGATCTCGTGGCGGCACCGGCCCCTGTCCTCTGGCATGAAGGCCTGCCCGCATCCGCTCCCGCGATATCGCTGATGCTCGCTTGTTTGTCCTGGAAGTATGCCGGCGCGCGGGTCAGGCGTTGGCTGGTGTTCTATGTGGTGCTCGGATGCCTGGCAAGCATCATATCCGGGGTGAACTGGCCGGTCGAAGTGGTGGCCGGGGCCATCGTAGGCTGGCTGGGCGCCAGGGTCGCTCAATGGTATTCCCGCTTTGGGAGAAAGCTCGTGGCGTCGTAGACAGGCCGCATGCGAGAGAACGCCAGACCCTCGTGGGTCTGGTATTCCGCCGGAGTGCTTTGTTGTTGCCGGTATCCGTCTCAGGACGGGCCCGCAATCATGTCTGAGCCGCTGATCCGGCCATCGGATAATCCGCTGCATTGCGGACGAAGCCCGGAATGGAGGAAAAGTCCTCGCGGGGCGGTCCGAATACGTCGATCAGCCAGCAGCCCGCCTCCAGCGCTTGCGTGGTGTGGATCAGCCTGGCGGGGATAACGAGCGTCGACGGGCTGTCCACTTCGAGATGGGCGTCCTCGCGCCACTGCGTGGAGTCGACTGTCCATGGCGTCCTCAGGTGGTGCGCGAAGCGCCCCTGCATGCAGATCGTGATCTGCTCGTAGTCGGCGTGTGAGTGCGGCTTCAGTATCCTGGGGTCGCGCGGGGCGTCGTACGGGGCCATTACGTTCAGCATCAGGTTGGTGGAGCGGAACACCCTGGAAATGGCGTTGGACGCAACAATGTGGTCCGCCAGCGCATGGCACTGCAGCTTCAGGCCCGCCTCCGGTACGGGCCTGCGCCTGTAGTGAGCGATATCTCCGACGGGCCGGGCGTAGTCGGCCTGGTTGGCGGCGATGGCGGCCAGGTCGCTCGCAAGATGCGAGAACACGCGCACGACCATGCCCTTGCCTTGCACCTCCAGCGTGCTGTCTCCCGGTGGAACGATGAACAGTGCGTCGCCATCGCTGCCCAGCGTTTCCTCGCCGGCCTGGGCGATTGCGCGGATGCCTGCGGGGATGACGGCCATGTCGGATTCTGCGTGCGGGACGAGGTCGGCTACGCGGTCTGCAGCGACGAGGCTTTCCGCATCACGCCGGACGGGATAGCGCATCCCCTGGAGGGCTGGCGAGCCATGCCGGCCGCAGCGATGTGCGTGCATCCGAACGGAGAGTTCTGGGCGGTTCTGGCAGGCCGGCAGGACAGGTCCGTGATCGGCACGTTCGATGAGCAGGGAGGCTTCCGCCGCCGCTGGCATATCGACGAGTCGGTGCAGGACATCGTCTGGAGTCCTTGCGGGCAGCGGCTGTATGCCGTTGCGCCGGACAGCGGCTCCGTCCTCATGCTGCAGGCGGGAACCGACAGGGTGCGCCGGCTGACTAGCGTTCCGCGCGGATCCGGAGTCCTGAGCGGGATCGCCATCGATCCGCAGGGCGGGGTCTGGAGCGCGTTGCGCGGCGGCTGGAGCGTCATCAGGCTGGGAGAAGACGGGGCCTTCGATCGTTCCGTGCCGCTGCCTGTACCGTATCCGACGGGCGTGGCGATCGGCGGAGCGTCCTTGGACAAGCTCTATGTGACGACCGCCCGCCAGCCCGTGGCTCCGGAAATGCTGAAAGCCGCGCCCTTGTCGGGGCGGCTGTTCGAGATCGCACTTTAGAAGAACGATAAGGCAGCGGATATGCCGCCCGCACCGATGCGATGATCCGGGCGGTGCGTCCTAGACTGTGACGCCCAGCGGCCAGGGCACGAACTCGTTGCCGCCCACGCCCAGGGCTTCGCTCTTGGTGGGCTCGCCCGAGGCATGGCGCAGGATCTGGTCGAAGATCCGCTGGCCCATTTCCGCCAGCGAGACGTCGCCGTCGATCACCACGCCGCAATTGATGTCCATGTCGGCTTCCATGCGGACATACATGGGCGTGTTGCTGGCGAGCTTCATGGTCGGCGCGGGCAGCGACCCATAGCATGATCCGCGGCCTGTGGTGAAGCACACCATGTTGGCGCCGCCGGCGATCTGTCCGGTCGCGGCGACCGGATCGTAGCCCGGGGTGTCCATGAAGACCAGGCCGTGCTGCGTCACGGGCTCGGCGTATTCGTAGACTTCCATCAGCGGCGCGTTGCCGCCTTTCTTGGCGCCGCCCAGCGATTTCTCCAGGACATTGGCGAGGCCGCCGGCATTGTTGCCGGGGCTGACCTGGCCGTTGATCTGAGTGTCGCGGCCTTCGTTGTACTTCAGCCACCAGTCGATGCGCGCCACCAGCTTCTTGCCGACTTCCGGCGTGCGGGCGCGGGCGGTCAGGGTCTGCTCCACGCCGAAGATTTCCGAGGTTTCCGACAGGATGGCGGTGCCGCCGTTCCTGATCAGGATTTCCATGGCGACGCCCAGCGCCGGATTGGCGGACAGGCCGGAGAAGCCGTCGCTGCCGCCGCACTGCAGGCCGATCATGATGTGCTCGGCGGATACGGGTTCGCGCTTGTGTTGGTCCGCGGCCGGCAGCATTTCCCGCACGAGCGCGATGCCGCGTTCGATTGCGCGGCGCGTGCCGCCTTCGTCGCGGATGATCAGCTTCTTCAGCAGCGGCCCTTCCTGCAGCCCCTGGCTGGCGAACAGCGCATCGATGTCGTTGTCTTCGCCGCCGTAGGCGACGATCACGGCGCCGGCGATGTTCGGATGCTTGATGGTGCCGCCGAGTGTGCGATGCAGCATCTGCATGGGCTCGCCGCTAAGTTCCATGCCGTTGCCCAGCTCGTGGGTGAAGGGCGCAACGCCATCGACCTGGGGATAGGACGCCATGGCGTCTTTGTCGAAGTGGCGGGCGATCTGCCGGACGACGGTTGCCGCGCGGTGGGTGACGGCGAACACGCCGACCCAGTTGCGCGTGGCGACCCTGCCGTCTGCCCGCAAAAAGCCGAGAAAGCGCGCGCGCTGTTCCGGCGCCAGAACTTCAGTGGGCACGTAGTCCAGGCCGTGGCGGTAGTCCTTCTGGACCTCGTCGAAGCGGATGTTGTGGCTGTGCATCCAGGTGCCGGCGGGCGTGTCTTCCGATGCGAATCCGATCGTCGTGTTGTATTTCAGGATGGGCTCGCCCTGCTTCAGGTCGCGCGTTGCGATCTTGTGGCCGGCGGGAACCTTCTGCAGTGTAACGACGTTCTCGGACGTGATTTGCGTGCCGGGCGGAATTTCGATGCGCGCCACGACGACGTTGTCATTGGGATCCAGGCGGATGGCGGGGTTCTTGCGCATGGCTTCCGTCGGCTCGACGGAAGACGTGATGTTGAGCGCCTTGGGGGCTACGGTGGTAGTCATGTGTGCAATTCCTTCAAGCGAACACGCCGATCGGCCATGGTACGAATTCGTTCTCGCCCGCTCCCAGGGCCTCGCCACAGGTGGGGGCGCCCGATGCAACCGCCAGCAGGTGCGCCAGCAGGCGCTCGCCCATGGCTTCGGGGCTGCTGCCGCCGTCGGCGGCAGGGCCGGCGTCGAAATCCATGTCGTCCGTGTAGCGTGCGTACAGTCCGGAGTCCGGAGCGACGTTGACGGTAGGGACGCCGGGGGCGTTGAACGGATTGCCGTCGGCGGAGATCATGCAGGCCAGGGTGGCGCCCGAGGCGATCTGCCCTGTGGCCGCGACGGCTTCATAGCCCGGCGCATCCATCAGGACCAGGCCCTGGGACGGCAATGCATGGGCATAGCCGAATACCGCCTGCAGCGGACTGGAGCCCAGCTGCTGCCAGGCGGCGGCCGGGGCGGCTGCGCCGGTGTCGCGCCCCTTGGTGTACTGCCCCCACCATTCGATGCGCTGCTCGATGCCGGCGCCGACCTTGGGCGTGGCGGCACGGGCGCGCAGCGCGGGCCCGCTGCTGCGCGTATCCGACACGATGACGGTGGCGCCGTCTGCGATCAGCAGGTCCGTGGCGACGCCTAGCGCCGCGCGCACGGCGTCATTTCCGCCCGGGGTGGCCGGGATGCCGAGCACGAGCCTGGAGACGGGAACGGGCGTGCGGGCGACCTGGTTGGCGACGGGCAGCATGGCCTCGAGCGCCGCCACGCCTTCCGCGACGGCTTTTGCGGTTCCGCCCACTTCCTGCAGGACGACGGTCTTGAGCATGGGGTTGGATTCCAGCCCTTCCTGCTCCAGGAAGGCGTAGATATTGTTGCGCTCACAGCCCAGCGCCATGACCACGATGCCGGCGATATTGGGGTTGCGGATGACGCCGCCCAGGGTGCGGCGCAGCAGGTCCATGGGCTCGCCGCTTTTTTCCATGCCACAGCCGAGTTCATGGATGAACGGCACGACGCCGTCGACGTTGGGGTAGGCGGCCAGCCGCTGCGCCGTGAAGTGGTCGGCGACATGGCGCGCGGCCGTGGCGGCACAGTTGCCGACGATGATGACGCCGAGCTGGTTGCGGGTGCCGGCGCGGCCGTCGGCGCGTGGATATCCAAGGAAAGTTCTGGGCTCGGCGTGCGGTTCGCCAGGCAGGGTGTTCATAACGCAAGTCTCCATAATGGGTATCTCTATTTTGGCGCTATATCACCCGGCATGGGATAGCCGGATGCGCAGCCTGCCCCGGGCGCTGCCCACTATGTGGGACGATGCCCGGGTCCGGGCTCATTATGACGCCTGGAAGGCGCTTCGAACCAGGCCCGGACGCAGCCGCGCGGGATTCAGCTCCTGGAGCCGGTTGATGCCCAGCAGGCCCATGTCGGCGTGGATTTCGGCGCGCAGCAGGGCAATGGCATGGGCGACGCCGTCGTATCCGGCCAGGGCGGCGGCGTAATTGAAAGGGCGGCCGACGAAGACGAACTGCGCGCCCAGCGCCAGGGCCTTGAGCACGTCCGTGCCGCGGCGGAAACCACTGTCCGCCATCACGGTCATGTTCCTGGCGGCGTCGGCGATCTCCGGCAGCACCTGCAATGGCGCCACCGTATGGTCGAGCTGGCGGCCGCCATGGTTGGAAACGATGATGCCGTCGACTCCCGCGGCGCTCGCCTTCCTGGCGTCCTCGGGATCCAGGATGCCCTTGAGTACCAGGGGACCGGTCCATTGCTTGCGGACGAACTTGAGCGTGTCCCAGTCCAGGTGCTCCCGGCCCGAGAAGTCGCGTGTGACATCACGCGCGATCAGCGGGGCGCCGCGCTTGTCGGAGGCATTTTCGAAATACGGCATGCCGTGGCGCAGCAGAGTGCGCAGGAAGGTGCCGCAGGCCCAGCGGGGATGGGTCACGCCCTGGTACAGCAGGGACAGGTTCGGCCGCAGCGGCGTCTTGAAGCCGTTGCGCAGATTGTTCTCGCGGTTCGGCACGACGGCGGAGTCAACGGTGATAACCAGCACCTCGTAGCGGGAATCGCGCAGCCGCTGGAACAGGCCCGCCGCTTCCTGCTCGCCGCGCGGCAGGTAGCTCTGGAACCATGTGCCGGGCGCCTGTTCGGCAACGTCTTCCAGGCGGATCAGGGACGAGCTGCTCAGTACCATGGGAATGCCTGCATCGGCCGCCGCCCGGGAGAGCATCAGGTCTCCCCGGTAGGCAGTCAGCGCGCAGATCCCCATGGGGGCGATGCCGAACGGGGATTGGTAGGTGCGGCCGAACAGGCTGGCGGACTGGTCGCGCTTCGCCACGTTGACCATGGCGCGCGTTACCCAGGCATGGACATCGAACTGGAGCCGGTTGGCCCGCAGCGAAACGTTGTTTTCCGTGGCTCCGCTGACGTAGCCGAACAGCGGCCTGGGCAGCCGCCTGCGGACGCCCGGGTTGGGCGTGAGGCGTCTATGGTAGGAGCTCGACCGTTCCGGGAGACCATGGGGGCGATAGCGGTTTTCCGGAATCGTCCCACATCCTGGAAAGATGCGCGGGATCGGGAGTCGGGCTGAATGATCCCTGCCTTTACGAAGGGCCAGCGCGTGGAGGGATCCATAGGGCTGGGCGCGCCGTTCTTCAATGCCGGCGGCAAGGTCGTCGGCTCCGTCTGCCTGACCATCCCCCGCAACCGCTTCGATGACGCGTGGGAAAAAAACATGGGAGCCGCCCTCAAGGCGAACGCCGAGCGGTTGAGCCACATGCTGGGGTATTTTCCCAAGCAAGGGTGATCAGGGGCCGCCGGCTAATCCGCCTGGAACAGCGCGAACTGCTTTGTCAGGAAGCCGGTGAACAGCCGTATCCTGGAGGACTGCTGGTGCCGCTGGTGATAGACGGCATAGATATCGGCTTCCGGCGTGTGGTACCCGGGCAGTACCTGGATCAGGCGTCCGCTTTGCAGGTGGCGCCGGATGTCCCACTCGGCCCGCATCAGGATGCCGTGGCCTTCCAGCGCCCAGTTCACGGCGATTTCGCCATCGTTGGTGGTCAGGTTGCCGCGGATGTGGACGGATTCGGTGCGCTCTTTCCTGCCTTTGCCGGAGGTCAGGCGCCATACGCCGTAGGCATCGCTGCCCTGCCGGATGCCGATGCAGTTGTGATGGCGCAGGTCCGCGGGCGTAGCGGGCAGGCCGTGCCTGCGCAGGTATTCGGGAGAAGCGCACAGCAGCCGGCGATTGGACGCGAGCTTTCTCGCAACGATGCGCGCGTCGGGCGGCGCGCCGAAACGGATGCAGATATCGAACGCATCTTCCGTCAGAGCGGGAGGGTCAGCGGATAGCTGCAATTGCACGTCCACTTCCGGGTAGGCCGCGACATAGGCGGAAATGACCGGCGCGACATGCATGCGGCCGAAGCCCAGCGTGGCATTGACGCGCAGCAGGCCGCGCGGCTTTTTCTTGGCGTTGTTCAATTGCTGGTTCAGCTGGTCCAGCTCGTCCAGTATCCGCCGCGCGTATTCGAGATAGAGCTCGCCTTCGGGCGTCAGGCTCATGCGCCGCGTCGTGCGGATGACCAGGGGGATGCCGATGCGCGCCTCCATCTGGGCCAGGCGCTTGCTGACGGCCGCCGTGGAAACGCCGAGATCCCGCGCAGCGGTGCTCAGGCTGCTGGCGGCAGCCACGGTGCTGAAGAAACCGAGTTCGGACGGCTGAATAAGTTGCGCGGCCATGCTGCCTTCAACTTAAGGTTGATGATGGTTTAACTTTATTGTCGGTCCGTCGATGTGTCAATCATGCAGAATCAGTGCCTGTGAACACTTTCTCCTGGAACGCACATGAAGACATACCGTATCGCCACGATCCCCGGTGACGGCATCGGCAAGGAAGTCATACCCGCAGGCCGCGAGGTCATGGAGGCCCTGGCGGACTCGGGATCCGGGTTCCGCTTCGTGTTCGAGGATTTCGACTGGGGCGGCGACTACTACCGCCGGCACGGGGTGATGATGCCCGAAGACGGTCTCGACGCATTGCGTGACAAGGACGCCATCCTGTTCGGTTCCGCCGGTGATCCGCATATTCCCGATCACGTCACGTTGTGGGGACTGCGCCTGAAGATCTGCCAGGGGCTGGACCAGTACGCCAATGTCCGTCCGACGCGCATCCTGCCCGGCATCGATGCGCCGCTGAAGCGCTGCGGCCCCGGAGACCTCGACTGGGTGATCGTGCGCGAGAACTCGGAAGGCGAGTACGCGGGCGTCGGCGGCCGCGTGCACCAGGGGCACCCGCTCGAAGCGGCGACGGATGTCAGCATGATGACGCGCGCGGGCGTGGAGCGCATCCTGCGTTTCGCGTTCCGGCTTGCGCAATCCAGGCCGCGCAAGCTGCTGACCGTGATCACCAAGTCGAACGCCCAGCGACATGCGATGGTGATGTGGGACGAAATCGCCGTGGAGATCGCGAAAGAGTTTCCCGACGTGACGTGGGACAAGGAGCTGGTCGATGCCGCCACGGCGCGCATGGTGAACCGGCCTGCGTCGCTGGATACGATCGTGGCGACCAATTTGCATGCGGACATCCTGAGCGATCTGGCCGCGGCGCTGGCCGGCAGCCTGGGCATTGCGCCGACCGGCAATATCGATCCCGAACGCCGCTATCCCTCGATGTTCGAGCCCATCCATGGCTCCGCGTTCGACATCATGGGCAAGGGGCTGGCGAATCCGATCGGCACATTCTGGTCGGTGGTCATGCTGCTCGAGCATCTGGGCGAGCAAGAGGCCGCCAAGGTATTGATGCAGGCCATCGAGGCCGTGACGGCGGATCCGTCGCTGCACACGGCGGATCTTGGCGGCAAGGCAAGGACGCAGGATGTGACGCAAGCCGTACGCGCGCGCCTGGCGGCCGCGGTTGCCGCATGACGCTCATCAGGCAGCCTGCCTGTGCGGGCTGCGTTTTCCGGAGCCGGCAGCCATAACCCGCGCATGCGGGAATCACAAGAAGCCAGCTCTTCCATGCAAGGGGGAGGCCAGGCCGGCCGGGCTGAATCCGGCCGGCCGCGTCCAACAGACAAAGGAGACATCCATGCATTGCATCAAGCGTTTTCATCGCGTGGCCCAGGCCGCGCTCGTTGCCACGGGCCTGGCATTGGGCGTCAATGCCGTGGCGCAGGAATGGCCGCAGCGTCCCATCAGCCTGATCGTGCCGTTTCCCACGGGCGGAACGACGGACGTCCTGGCAAGAGCTCTGGGCGAACAGCTGTCGAAAAACCTGGGGCAGCCTGTCGTGGTGGAGAACAAGCCGGGGGCGGGGGCCACGCTGGGCGCGGATTATGTCGCGAAGGCCAGGCCGGATGGCTATACCTTGCTGATGGGGGCGGTGCATCACACGATCGCGACCATCGTATACCCGTCGCTGCCATATAGCTTCCAGAAGGATCTGGCGCCTGTCACCACCGTGGCGATGGTGCCGAACGTGCTGGTCGTCAACGCGGAGCGGACGCCTTCGAAAACAGTGGCCGAACTGGTGGAACTGGCCAAGAAAAGCTCGCCGGAACTGGCCTATGGCTCGAATGGCAATGGCACGGCCCAGCACCTGATCGGAACGCAGTTCCAGCTGGCGACGGGCGCGAAGCTGCTGCATGTGCCCTATAAGGGAAGCGGGCCGTTGACGACGGACCTGCTGGGCGGGCAGGTCGCCATGTCCTTCGATACCCTGACGCCGGTGCTGCCGCATATCCAGGCGGGCAAGCTGCGCGCCCTGGCGGTGACGACTGCAAAACGTTCCAGCACCCTGCCGGACCTGCCGACGTTGCAGGAATCCGGGCTGGGCGACTTCGATATCGGAACCTGGTTCGGCATCATGGCTCCAGCGGGAACGCCCGAGCCGGTGCTGGATCGGCTGAACAAGGAGATCGTCGGTATCGTGACTTCCGATGATTTCCGCAAGCGCATGCTGGCGCTGGGCGCCGAAGTCATGGCCAGCTCGCGCCAGGAGTTCGCGCAGCGCATCGAGAACGAAACGGCCAAGTTTGGGCAACTGGTGAAGGAAGCGAACCTGAAGATCGAGTGATCGTCAGGTATTGCGGTGGTAGCGGCGGCATCTACTCACAAGGTATATGCCGCCGTTATGTTTTTGTTCGATCGCTCTTGGCTGCCCGCTGGATTGCCGCGAGGCCCAGGGCATGGCGCGCGGCCGTGACGCCGAATACGATTGCTGGCCCCAACGTGATTCCGGGCCCTGGGTAGGCGCCCTCCATCACGGAATGCATGTCGTTGCCGCAGGCATAAAGCCCCTCGATTGCCGAGCCGTCCTTGCGAAGTACGCGGGCGTGTTCGTCAGTGAGCAGGCCTGCCGCCATGCCGAGGTCGGCGGGAGTGACGGCCACGGCATAGAAAGGGCCGTGCTCGATGGGGGCGACACAAGGATTGGGCCGGCGCTCGCCGTCGCCCAGGTGGCGCTGGTAGATGTCGCCGCCGCGGTGGAATTCACTGTCCACGCCTTCGCGGGCGTCGGCATTGAAGCGTTGCAGGGTGTCGGACAGCGCGTCGGCGGGCACGCCGATGGCGATTGCCAGTTCCGCCACCGTGCCGGCCTTCTTGAGATAGCCGTCCCTGCACTCTTTGTGTGTGGATAGCGCGAATGGCCTTATGCGTCCCAGTCCGTATTTCCATAAGAAGCGGCTGTCGCAGACCAGCCAGGCGGGAATGGCGTCATTGCCTGCGTCCAACTGCGCCCGGCCGAACTCGTGGTAGGACAAGGCCTCGTTGACGAATCGGCGGCCATGGCGATTGACTGCGATGAGGCCGGGCTTGGCGCGGTCAGTGACTGTGTGCGGGAAGATGGCGTTCGATCCGTCATCGCGTTTCCAGGATGAGACTGGGACCCAGAAGGCCCGGGCGTCTCCGACATCATGACAGGGCGGGCTCAGGGCGGCGCCGGCTTCCAGCGCCAGCCGGACGCCGCCTTTGGCTGCGCCGGAGGCCATGGTCGCGGAGATCGGCTCTGCCTGCGGAGGAACGAAACTGGCGCGCAGGGCCGTGTCATGGGACAGGCCTCCGGTGGCCAGAATGACGCCGGTGCGTGACTCGAGCGTCTGCGCATGCCCGTCGAGGCTGGCCCGTATGCCTGTGACGCGCAGGCCATCCGAGACTAGGCTGTCGATGCGGGTATTGAGCGCAATCTCCACTCCCAGGTCGCGCGCCGATTTGAACAGCCGGGCGGCCAACGCATTGCCGAGCACGAGCGACGTCCCCCGATGCGCGCGCAGGCGCTGGCGCCCATAGCGGGTGATCAGCTTGAGCACATACAGCGCGGCAGCGGGCGAGCGCCATATTCGGCGCAGCCTGGGAATGTCCTCGCGGCTGATCATCATGCCGCCCAGCAGCATGAACTCGGGCAGGGGATCGCGAAGCAGCGCGAAATCGCTGCCCAGCTCCCGTCCGTCGAAGGGAACGGGTTCGAGCACGCGGCCGCCTGGAGTCGCGCCTTCCAGGTCAGGGTAATAGTCGGGATAGCGGCGCACAGGCTGCAGTTTGAGGGCAGTGCGGTCTTCGAGGTACTGGATGATGTCTGCGCCGTTGCGCAGGTACGCCTGCATGCGGGGATCGTCAGGGGCGCTTGGCACGAGCTGCGACAGGTAGCGCAAGGCGTTTTCCTGGCTGTCTTCGATGCCGGCTTCACGCATTTTCGCATTGGCCGGTATCCATACCATGCCTCCCGAGATGGCGGTCGTTCCGCCAACGCGGTTCGTGTGCTCAAGCAAGAGGACGCGATGTCCTTCCGCTGCGGCGGTGGAGGCAGCAGCGAGGCCAGCCGCTCCCGCGCCGATCACAATGAGGTCGTATGCGTGCATCATCGGCCAAGTGTAGGCTTGTGTGCCGACGGCAGCCACTAGCGTTTTCAGATGCCCATCATCTGATTCTGCGAAGATGCTGCGATTTGAATTGCCGGTCCATAGATGGCATTGTCGTGCAGGACGACGCCCTTCCATTTTTCCTGGTGGATCAGCGATGCCGTCACCTCTGCGATTTCACGCGCCACAGCCGAAACCGATGGCGAGTCCGTTTCGTCCTCAATGGCATAAATGTAGTTGCCGCGCACGAGCCGGGCGTCCGAGATCGAGATCGCTCGCCATTGACGGGTGCGTTCGTCCTGGGAGAGGATGGCAGCCATGGGCTTGATGGTGACGCCCATGCCTTCGTAGACGCAATCCATCAACAGGGACAGGGAATCGATTTCAGCGATAGTGTTGATGATCAGATTGCGTTGTTCGAAGGCGGCCGAGACCTGTCGCCTCAAGCCATGGGAAGCCGTGGGCAGTATCATCGGCAGCGCGGCGGCTTCCGCCAGGGTCAGGTGAGTACGGTCCTTGGGGATCAGGGGCGAGTCGGTGGGTGCCAGCACAAACAGTTCTTCCTGCAGCAGCGGAATCGGCTTCAGGTCGGGCAATGCATTCGGATTGAACAGAATGGCGAGGTCCAGCTGGCGCAGTCGCATCATCTGCGCCAGGTGTCCACTCATGCCTTCCACGACATTCAGGACGACTTGCGGATATTTCTGCCGTATCCAGCGCACCAGGGGAAGACCCAGCGCGCTGCGGGTGGTGGCGGCGAGCCCGAGCGACACCATGCCCTGGATATGCGGCGATTCCTGGCGGGCGATGGAGATGGCCTGGTCGTGATGGCGCAGCATCAGGCGCGCATGGTTGTAGAGCGCCTGCCCGCTTTCGGTAGGAGCGACGCCTTTCGCTGTCCGGTGCAGCAGCGGCTTGCCGACCTCGTCCTCGAGCTTGGATACCTGTTGGCTGAGGGCGGATTGGGCAATGTACAGTCGGCGCGATGCTTTGGTAAGGCTGCCGCTGTCGATGATTTCGATGAAGTACTTCAGTTGACGAAATTCCATGTTTCCATCCAGAAGTGAACCCGGCTCAATGTAGGCCATCCATTCTACTTATATATCCCAACGGAAAACAGTATTATCCATCCTGTGCGGTGAAGGCTTAAGCTTCGTGTGTATGCACTATGTGAAGCTATGAGGCTATGAAAATGGAAGTCGCAGAATTGCCTGAGACCTTGATCCGCAAGGGTGTGCTTATTGGTGGGGACTGGATTCCAGGGGAGTCCGGGGTGATCTCGGTAGTGAATAAGTACCGTGGAGTGGTGTTCGCTGAAGTCGAAACCCCATCTCGTACACAGGTGGCCATGGCAGTGGAGACTGCGCACGCCGCTTTCGTCGCGAACAGCCTTGGCCCTTATGAGCGGGGCCGGATTCTCGACCGTGCCGCCGATATTTTCGCGCAGCGCAAGGAAGTGCTGCAGAATCTCTTATGCATGGAAGCCGGCTTCACCATGAGTGATGCAGCCGGCGAGATCGGGCGCTGCGAACAGACCTTTCGCTTGTCGGCGGAAGAAGCCAGGCGCTTCGTCGGGGAAGCGATCCCCATCGAAGGGGCGCCTCGCCAGGCTGGGCGTATCTGCTGGACCATGCGGATTCCGCTGGGAGTCGTTTGCGCGATCACGCCGTTCAATGCTCCGTTGAATACCGTGGCGCACAAGGTGGCTCCGGCGCTGGCCGCCGGCAATGCCGTGATTCTCAAGCCATCGCCGCGCACGCCCGTGATCGCCTGCGAACTGGCCGATATCCTGATTGAGGCCGGACTGCCCAAAGGCATGATTTCCGTCCTTCATGGCGGCGCAGACGTTGTGCATGCTTTGTTGGACGAACCGCTTGTCCAGTTCTATGCATTTACCGGCAGCACCGAGGCGGGCCTGGCTATCCAGCAGCGCGCCGGTTTGCGCCGGACCCAGATGGAACTTGGTTCGATAGCGTTTGGCGTGCTATGTGAGGACGCCGACCTTGATTTCGCCATGGACAAAATCATAAATGCCGCCTACCGCAAAGCCGGCCAGGTCTGCACGTCCATCCAGGTTCTTCTCGTGCATGAGAGCATCTATCAAGCCACCCGTGATCGGTTGACGAAGCAAGTGCAAGGTCTGGCTGCAGGAGACCCATCCAGGCCGGAAACCTTCGTAGGGCCTGTGATCAGCACGGAATCGGCGGATCGCATCGAGGCCTGGATACGGGAAGCAGTGCAGGGCGGGGCGGTATGCCTGGCTGGCGGAAGCCGGGAAGGGAATGTCATTGCGCCGACGCTGCTTGAAAAGCTGGATGCCTGCATGCGGCTCGGCTGCCAGGAGGTATTCGGCCCCGTCATGTCGCTGGCGCCGTTTTCCAGCATCGAAGAAGCGATCCAGCGAATCAACGGCACGCCCTACGGACTCGCGACAGGCGTGTTTACCAATCGCCTCGACGATGCCTTCCGCTTTGCGCGGGAGCTTCAGGTGGGCGGCGTTCATATCAACGAAACCTCCAGCTCCCGCGTCGACATGATGCCCTACGGGGGATCGAAGGCCAGCGGCTTCGGGCGCGAAGGCCCTTACTATGCCATGCGTGAAATGAGCGAAGAGCGTGTGGTGACGTTTATTCCGGATACGCATCCAGGAGGCAAGTGATGACAAAGATGAAAGGCGGCGAGTTCATCGTCGATTACCTTATCGAACAAAAAGTGCCTTATGTTTTTGGCATCTGCGGCCATGGCAACGTAGGTATTCTCGACGCGCTGCATGCGCGCAAGGACGAGATCAAGCTGGTCTCGCCCAGGCACGAGCAGTGCGCCGGCCATATGGCGGATGGCTACTTCCGTGTGAAGCACGCTCCCGTGGCGACTCTGACCTCCACCGGGCCGGGTTCGGCCAATATGGTCATGCCGCTGGTGACTGCCTTGTCGGACTCCTCCGCATTCCTGGCGATCACGGCCAATGTGCCGACGTCGCAAGCCAATCGCGCACCCTTCCAGGAACTGTACAAGCACAACCAGGCGGATTTCGCCCAGGTGCTGCGGCCTGTGGTGAAGCGCAGCTTCCAGCCGTCGCGCGTCGACATGCTGCCGCTTGCCATGCGCCAGGCCTTCGATACGATGGTGACGGGGCGCCCCGGTCCCGTGAATCTCGATGTGCCGTACAACGTATTCCAGGAAGAGGGCGAGATCGAGATGCCGCCGCGCGGCCATGTGATGGGCGCCCACCGGCCGGCCGTCAGCGATGCCGACCTCGATGCGGCGCTGGACATGATTGCTTCGGCCAGGCGCCCGGTGTTCTTCATCGGCCAGGGTACGACGCTGTCCGAGGCCGGCCCCGAGCTGACAGAGTTGCAGGCCAGGCTAGGCATTCCGGTCATCACCTCCCCCAACGGCATGGGCTGCGTGCCGGCGGACGATCCGTTGACGCTGGGTTTCATCGGGCGCAACGGGGCTTATCCGGCCAATCAGGCCGGTCGTCATGCCGATCTCGTCATTTGCGTGGGAACGCGGTTCGATGACCGCTCTTCTTCCACCTGGCATCAGGGCTATTCGTGGAATTTCCCTGCGACCAGGTTGTTGCAGGTGGATATCGATCCGGCCGAGCTGGGGCGCAATTACGCGCCCAGCCTGGGCCTGATCGCCGACGCCAAGACGTTCTGCCGGCAATTGCTGGGCAGCCTTGAGCGGCGTAAGGATATACGGCATGGCAACTTCCAGGAGTGGCGCAGCGAGATTGCCGGCTGGCGCGAGGAATGGCGCAAATTCGTGGAGCCCAACTTCAATGCCATCACGACGCCCATTCGCCCAGAGTATGTCGTGGGGACGCTCCAGAAGACGCTGCCGGACGATGTCATCCTGACCCTGGATTCGGGGGTGCACCACAACTGGTTCATGCAGTTCTGGGAGCCGAAGCGTCCTGCGAGCATGCTGAACAGCTGGGGCTATTCCTCCATGGGCTTTGGCGTGTGCAGCGTGCTGGGAGCCCAATTGGCTGCGCCGGAACGGCCGTGCGTCGCCGTCATTGGTGACGGCGGTTTCATGATGGCTCCGTATGTCGTGGCAACGGCGGTGGAGTACGAGCTCCCCTGCGTCTGGATCATCTGGAACAACTTTGCCTGGGGCGCCATCCGGGACCTGCAATATGGCCTGTTCGATGGGCGCGAGATCGGCACCGGCTTCTACAAAGGGGCCCAGGGGCCGGGCGGCGAACGCTACAACCCCGACTTCGCCGTCTGGGCGCGGGCCTGCGGCGCCGATGGATACACGGTCACCCGCAGCGAGGATCTGGCGGCGGTGGTGGAACAGGCAGTGAGAAATCGTCGTCCTTGTGTCATCGATGTTCATATCGATTCGGATGTGCGGCCGATTTCCACCGGGACCTGGCAATTGCCGCCCATTCCCTACACGGAACCCGCATTCGGAAAACCCTGGAAAGCATGACATGGAAGATATCGTGGATAAGCGCCCGCTGAAGGGCATTCGTATTCTGGACCTGAGCAGAGTCTTTTCGGGGCCGTGGAGCACCCAGATCCTGGGCGACTTGGGCGCGGAGATCATCAAGGTCGAGCAGCCTGGGCGAGGCGACGACATGCGCCGGCTTGGGCCGCCGTTCCTGGCCGATCCTCAGGGCATGGCAACTGAAGAATCGTCTTATTACCTGAGTACGAACCGCAACAAGAAGTCCATTGCCGTGGATCTTTCCTTGCCTCAAGGCCAGGAAGCCATTCGCCGGTTGGCGGCTGTCTCGGATGTATT
Source organism: Paracandidimonas soli (assembly GCF_004342005.1). GTDB lineage: Bacteria > Pseudomonadota > Gammaproteobacteria > Burkholderiales > Burkholderiaceae_B > Paracandidimonas > Paracandidimonas soli. The sequence goes on along the minus strand of NZ_SMBX01000007.1, from coordinate 149,174 downwards.
CATCGAGAACTTCAAGGTCGACAATCTTGCGAAATACGGTCTGGATTACCCTGCAATCTCGAAGATAAATCCGCGCATCGTCTACTGTTCCATTACCGCGTTCGGACAGACCGGCCCGAATCGCCATCGCTTGGGCTACGACACACTGCTCCAGGCGATGTGCGGAGTCATGAGCGTGACCGGTCACCCCGATCAGCATCCGGGAGGCGGTCCGGTCAAAGTGGGAATGGTGCTGTCGGACATGCTTGCGGGCATGTATGCCGCAACGGCGATTCTTTCAGCGCTGTACGCGCGTGACATCGGCGGCCAGACAGAAGCGCAGGGACAGCACATCGATATATCGATGTTCGATGCTCAGCTGGCCGCCATGTCACACCAGGCCATGCACTATCTGGTATCGGGCGAGAACCCCGCACGCTTTGGCAATGGCGCGCCATCGGTGTCTCCGTCCAATGCCTTCCGCTGCAGCGACGGCTACATCGTAATGGTGGCGGGCAACGATACGCAGTTCAAGAAGCTGTGCAGCGTAATCGGCGCTGAAGCGCTCGCCGAAGACCCGCGGTACCGCAGCAACGGCACCAGGGTCGTTCATCGCGAAGCCTTGATCCAGGATCTCGAGAATATCTTCCGCACTCGCACCAAGGCCGAATGGCTGGCCATCCTGGAGCAAGCCAACCTCGTTGCAGGGCCGATCAACGAAATGAGCGATGCATTCGCCGATCCGCAAATCGAAGCGCGTGGCATCGTGACCCATGCCATGCATGCCTGCGGCACGCAAGTGCCATTGATGGTTTCCCCGATGCGGATGTCGGCTACGCCATTGGATGTATATACGGCGCCACCAACCAATGGACAGCATACCTATGAGGTGCTGTCGTCCTTACTCAATATGGAGGATGCTGACATAGAAGAGGTATCCAGGCTTTCCCGAAACCCAGAACAGAACTAAAGCTCACCGGTCGAGCGGTGCGAAGGAGATATGAAAGTGAAGACGACAAACATGAAAAAACGGGCTCTTGTGGCGATATCCGCAGCGTTTTTTGCGGGTTCTTTCCTGGCCCCCGCCAGTGCAAGCGCACAGGGCGATCGAGGCGCCACGCGTTTGCTGGTTCCGTATGCCGCGGGCGGCGCCACGGACATCATGGCGCGGCAGCTGGCGGAAAAACTGGGTGAGCTGTGGAAGGCTCCGGTTGTCGTGGAGAATCGCCCCGGTGCGGCAGGGACAATCGCCTCGCGCGAAGCGGCTCAGTCCAAGCCGGATGGCAGGACCCTGATCATCGTGACCAGCGCGCACTCCATCAATGATCTGGTCTACCAGAAGCTGCCCTATGACACGCTGGCGGATTTCACGCCCATCAGCCAGGTAGCGGATATATCGAACGTGGTGCTTGCCAGCAAAGCCAGTGGCTACACGACGCTGAAGCAGGCGTTGGAAGCAGGCAAGGCCGATCCGAACGGCTTGTCCTACGGCACGGCCGGTGTGGGGACATCCGTGCACCTGGCCGGGGAGCTGTTGTCGTCCATGACCGGGGTGCCAATGACGCCGGTGCATTACAAGGGAGACCAGGAGTCCATCGTTGCGCTGGCCGGTGGCCAGATCCCATTGAGCATTAATACCGTGCCCGGCGCCCGGGCGCAAATTGAAGCCGGTCGAGTAACGGCGCTGGCCGTCACCGGTGGTACTCGCTCCTCGCTATTGAAGGATGTGCCCACCGTCGCCGAAAGCGGTGTGTCCGACTACGCCACCGGAAACTGGTTCGGCATCCTGGGGCCGGCAAGCATGGATGCCGCGGTGGTACAGCAACTGAACGCCGACATTGCCAAGGTACTTGGCGATCCCGCACTGGCGGCTCGCGTCGAAGGGCTGGGCCTGACCGTCAAGACGGGTACGCCGCAGGAATTCGATGCGCTTATCCGGAGCGATATAGACATGTGGCGTCCGATCATAAAGAAACTCAACCTGCGTAATGGCTAAAGGTGGAACGACATGGAATGGCTGCAAGATAGAGACATCGCTATCGTCGGCTGCGTGCAAACCAAATTGGCCAAGCGCAGCGGAAAGACAGCGCTGGAACTCGGCGGCGAGGCCCTGGCCGCGCTGATCGAGCAGACCGGCGTTGAGCGAGATCGAATCGACGGCTTTGCCAGCACCCTGGCCAATGCCGAGGCGGGCAACGCATTCTGGACCAGCGTGGTTTGCGAAACATTGGGTCTGTCCGTGAAATGGGCGCAGGTCTCCGATATCGGCGGATGCTCTGTGGCTGGGAATATTGCTCGCGCCGCAGCCGCTATACATTCGGGGTTGTGCGAGGTCGCGGTCTGCTTGGCTGCTGATGCCCCGTCCACCCGCTTTACGACGGTGCAAAGCGGCTATCGGCAGGAATTCTGCGACCCGTTCGGCTATGGGCTGCCGGTATCGTTCGGATTGCTGTCATCCGCCTATGCAGCCCGATATGGATTGCCCGAGCGCGGCATGGCCAAGCTGGCAGTCACCCAACGGGCCGGCGCCCTGCTCAACGATCTGGCATGCGAGGCATTGCGTACTCCTCTGTCCGAAGACGAATACCTTGCCTCGCGCATGATTTCTGAGCCATTGAGGCTGCTGGACTGCGTCATGCGGTGCGACGGAGCCAATGCCTTCATGGTGATGTCAACCAAGATGGCCCGCTCGCTGGGGATGAAGCAGTTCGTGCATCCGGTGGCCTATCGCGAGCGATTGAATTTCGATCCACGCGGCGAGATTGACGACATCACCGTGACCGGGTTTTCCGAAGTCGGCCCTGCCTGCCTGAAGGCGGCGGGTTGGCGTCCTTCAGACGTGCAGTCGTTTCATCCATACGACGATTTCTACATAGCGCTGATCCTGCAGCTGGAGCAAATCGGGTTCTGCGGGACCGGCCAGGCGGAATCCTTCATTCTGGATACCGATATCGGGTTGCGGGGGACTTTGCCGATCAATACGGGAGGCGGCCAAATATCGGCGGGCCAGCCTGGCCTGGCTGGCGGTGGAGTGAATCTGTACGAGGCCGTTGCCCAATTGCTGGGCCGCGCCGGGCCGCGTCAATTGCGCTCGGCCCAGAACGCCCTGGTGACAGGCATCGGCGTCCTTCAGTACGCCCGCAACTGGGGGTGCAGCAGCGCACTCGCCCTGGAGGCAGGAGCATGAGCAATAAAGCACCTCTGATCATCACCGACACATCGCGGCCCTTCTGGGAAGCCATTGCGCGACGCGAACTGCTGCTTCAGTACGATGCCGGGGCCGACCGCTACCAATTCTATCCGCGGCCGATCAGCTTGCATACGACGGAGCAATTGCAATGGCGCAAAGCATCGGGATACGGAGTCCTGATCGCCGCCACGCGCACGCATTTTGCAGCAGCGGGCTTTGCCGACCGGATCCCTTACTGGGAGGGCCTGATCAAGCTGGACGAAGGCCCGCGTATTTTCGCTCCCCTGGGCGGTGCGGGAGAAGACGGATGGCAGCTGGGCATGCGTATGCGCATTGCCTGGCCGGAGAAAAATGGCGAGGACCACCCGTTCTGGTTCGAAGCAGCCTCCGGCCCTGCCTGAGGGCGAGCTTTACATGCCGCCCGATCAGGAGCGGTACCCATCATGAGCATCAGCGCGCCATTCCCGGTCGCGGAAAAATTGAAAGAGGACTCGACATGAACAAGAAACTGGCCTTGGTGTTTGGCGGATCCCGTGGCATCGGCGCCGCCTGCGTCCAGGCATTGGCCAATGACGGCTTCGATGTGGCATTTACCTATGTATCCAGCAAACCGGCACAGCCCTTGGAAGGCGGTAGTCGGGTGATGTCCTATCAGGTGGATATCGCCGATGACGCTCAGGTGGCCAAGGTATTCTCCGACGTGACGCGAGACTTCGGTACGCAGCCGCACTGCGTAGTGGCCAATGCCGGCATCAACGTACCGCCCGCTCCCGTCCATCAGTTCGATAGCGACAACTTCCGCAAGCTGGTCGAAATCAACATCGTAGGTGCGTTCAATATCCTGCGTCACGCCGGGCAGCAAGTCGTCGATGGTGGATCGGTAGTGGCGCTGACCACCTCGCTGGTGCGCCATGCCGCGGCGGGCCTCGGACCGTACAGTGCATCCAAGGCGGCAGTCGAATGCCTGGTGCGCGCCATGGCCAAGGAACTGGCGCCTCGCGGCGTGCGAGTCAATGCCGTAGCGCCTGGCCCGGTGGACACCGATTTGTTCCGCGCCGGAAAGACCGATGAGGCCAGGCAGCGATCGGCTGCCATGAGTCCGTTCAATCGCATCGGCTCGCCGGGTGAAATAGCTCAAGTCGTGGCATTCCTGGTGTCGGACAAGGCATCGTGGGTGCACGGACAGATCGTGCAGCCCAATGGCGGGCTGATATGAGCGCCTTGAACCCGCGCGCGCCCATTATCGTTGGGGTTGGAGACCTGACCGACACTGATACGCCGGCATCGTTGGGGCGATCCCCGTACGATCTGATCGCCCAGGCCGCGCGCCTGGCACTGGCCGATACGCAGTCGACCGACATTATCGGCTCCATCGATACGGTGGCAATGCTGCGCTCGTATGCGGATACGTCGCATCGATTCGCCACCCGGCTGGGCGGGTCGAGCAATCCGCCCAAGAGCCTGGCGGATCGGCTTGGCCTGAATGCCAAGCGGTATATCTATACATGGAACGGCGGCAATATGCCGCAATACCTCGTGAACGACTTCGCCGAGGCTATCTCGCGTGGCGAAATGCGCGCGGCGCTGGTGGCGGGCGGAGAAGCCCTGCGGACGCAACATGCGCTGGAGCGCGCCCAGTCCGACATTTCCTGGCACGAAGACCCGGGAGGGGCACCAGAACTGATCGGTGATCCACGCCGAGGCTGGAACGATGAAGAAGACCGCCATGGCATGCGGGCGGCCATTGCCATGTATCCTCTTTTCGAGAATGCAATACGCGGCCAGCGAAAGGCTTCGGTCGACGAGCATATGCAAAGCATGGCAAGACTGATGGCGCGGTTCGCCGACGTGGCTCGCCAGAATCCGCTGGCCACGCGCCGCGCAGGCTGGTCGGCCGAAAGGTTGTCCGCTGTCGATGAGGAAAACCGCTGGATCGGATTTCCCTACTCGCGCTTCATGGTCTCGAATGCCTTTATAGACCAGGCTGCCGCATTCATCGTCACATCGGTCCAGGTTGCCCAGGAGTGCGGCATTCCTCGGGAAAAGTGGGTTTACCTGCATGGTTGCGCTGACGCGCACGACACTTGGTACACATCCGAACGCTACGATCTGCACTCATCCCCCGCAATGCGGGCGGCGTCCCGGCAGGCTCTGGACATGGCTGGGTGCGGCATTGGGGATATCGACATTCTGGATATCTATAGCTGCTTTCCATCGGCAGTCGAGATTGCCTGCAAGGAGCTGGGGATCAAGGAAGACGACCATCGAAACCTGACAGTGACAGGAGGTCTCGTCTATTTTGGCGGTCCCGGCAACAGTTATGTCGTTCTGTCCATTTGCGAAATGATGCGCAGGCTGCGCGCCGCGCCTGGCAAGCGAGGACTGATCACGGCAAACGGCAATTGGGTCACCAAGCATTCCTACGGAATCTATTCCACTACGCCTCCTCGGCAACCGTGGGAAAGGGCTGCGCCGGCAATGCTGCAGGCCGAGCTGGATCGCCTGCCGGCGGCGCCCGTCGCCCGCCAGCCAGCGGGCCGCGCAGTCATCGAAACCTATACCGTGATGCATGATCGGAGCGGTCCCTCTTTTGCCATTGTTCTGGGACGCCTGGCCGCGACAAACGAACGCTTCATAGCCAATACACCCGACGATCTCGCCACGCTCAACGATCTTCAAGCGCGTGAAAGCCTTGGCCGCGCCGGCACCGTGACACAGCGGGGCGGCCTCAATCTTTTCACGCCCGACTGACAACATGGATATATCTCATTGCACGGCACTCTTGCGTACTGCGCTCGATCCCCGATCGATCGCCATCATCGGCGCATCGGAAAACCCCAACAAAGTAGGGGGGCGCCCGCTGCGCTTCCTGACGCAGTTCGGCTTCCGGGGGAAGATCTACCCCATCAATCCGAAACGCACGGAAACCCAGGGTTTGCCTACATGGGCAGCGCTGGAGGATCTGCCGGAAACACCCGACCTCGCGATTATCGCCGTCGCTGGCCAGGCCGCATTCGACGCCATCGACGCCTGTGGCCAAGCCGGCGTCAAGATCGCAGTGGTGATGACTGGGGGGCTGACAGAGAGCGATCCTGTGAACGGCAAGCAGAAAGAGCGCGAGATGGTCGCAAGAGCGCAGGCTCATGGCATGCGCATCATCGGACCGAACTCCCAAGGCATTGCCAATTTCGGCACTGGAGCCATTGCCAGCTTTTCGACGATGTTCGTCGAAGTGCCGCCAATGGACGGACCGGTCGGCATCATCAGCCAAAGCGGCGCAATGAGCGTGGTTCCGTACGGTTTGCTGCGCCAGCGCGGTATCGGGATACGCCATAGCCATGCCACAGGCAACGACTGCGATGTCACTGCGTGCGAGATGGCAACAATCGTGGCTGAGGATCCAGCCCTGAAAGTATTGCTGTTGTATCTGGAAGGCCTTCCAGATCCGCACAGACTGGCTCAGGCGGCGGCTGTCGCACGAGAGCGCGGATTGTTCATCATGGCGATAAAGAGCGGGCGCACGGCCGCCGGCCAGGCGGCCGCGCAGTCGCATACCGGTGCACTGGCCAGCGAAGACAGGGTGGTCGATGCCTTTTTCCGGCAGCACGGCATCCTGCGCGCCAAGGACATGCGCGAAATGGTGGACGGTGTCGAGCTATACCTGAAGGGATGGCGCCCTCGCGGGAAGCGGGTGGTTGCCATCAGTACTTCGGGCGCCACCTGTGTGATGGCGGCGGATGCAATCGCATCTACCGGCCTGTCTCTGGCGAATTTTTCCGATGGCACAGTGGCCAAGCTGCGCGAAGCTCTGCCGCCAATCGCATTGCCCAACAACCCTATCGATCTGACCGGCGCAATGCTGACTGACAGCAGCCTGTTCGGACGTACGCTGAAGGCGCTTGCGGCCGAACCCGGTATTGATGCTTTCCTGACCGGGCTGCCGGTCTCGGGCGCTGGATACGACGTGCCGCGCTACTCCCGCGATGCGGCGGCTTGCATTGAGGAAACGCAGCGCCCGTTCCTGTGCTCCGCGGCGCAGCCCAGCGTCAGGGACGCATTTCGCGCCCAGGGCGTGCCTACGTTCGAGACGGAAACAGACGCTGTGCAAGCGCTGGGCCGTTTCGTCGCTCACTGGGGCCTGGTCGAGAGTATGAATCGGCGGATCGCCGCGGGTTGCATTCCTTACGTGGGCGTATGCGAAACGCTTGCGGGTGAAGCAAGCATGCTGGACGAGGCGGGCAGTCTTGCTCTGTTGGCAAAAGCAAAGATCTGCACGATACCGCATCAGGAATGCGACTCGGAGGAGTCAGCGGTGCACGCATTTCAGGCCATGGGTGGGCCCGTTGTACTGAAAGGTTGCTCAGCCAGCGTAGCGCACAAGACTGAACTGGGACTGGTGCATCTGGATCTGCGCGATGAGACATCCGTCAGGCAAGCATGGCGTGATGTCTCGGCCGCAATGCAAAGTCATGGGCTCCTGCCGGTACGTGCGATTGTGGCCCGGATGGCCAAGGGGATCCACGAAATGATGATTGGCGCGCACCGCGATCCGCTATTCGGACCTGTCGTGGTATTCGGCGCCGGAGGCAAATACGTGGAAGCGCTGCCGGATGTCGCCATGCTGCTGCCGCCATTCTCTCGCGAAGACGTCAAGTCGGGCCTTGCATCGCTGCGCATGGCGCCATTGCTGCAAGGCGTACGGGGCGAACCCGAACTGGACGTGGAGGCCTTCGTGGACAGTGTCATGCGGGTGCAGGACCTGATGGCCGATCCCTTGCAGTACATCGACAGCATCGATCTAAATCCCGTCATCCTGAGGCCGGTGGGAGACGGGTGCGTCGCAGTGGACGCGGTGGTGTATCGCACCGGCTGAATCCGACGCAACACAGACAAAAGATCCATAACGAGGAGACAGTCATGAGATTCATGAACATACTGAAAGCTGTAGCGGCAGCCGCGCTTTGCGCACCCTTCATCGCGCAAGCGGCCTGGCCCGACAAGCCGATACGCCTGGTGGTGCCATATCCGCCTGGAGGGATGACGGATGTATTCGCCCGCCCGTTGGGGCAAAAGATGTCCGAGCTGCTGGGGGTTCCCGTAGTGATCCAGAACCGGGCCGGAGCCGGCGGGACGGTAGGATCGGCAGCCGTGGCGCGTGAAGCTCCGGATGGCTATACCCTGATCCTGGGGACTTTCGGCACTCATGCCGTCAATGACGCCCTGTTCAAGGAGTTGCCCTATAACTCACTGAAAGACTTTACTCCCGTATGCACTGTCGCCGCAGTACCCAGCGTGTTGTCCGTGAATGCCTCGTCTTCCATCCAATCGTTGGCGCAGTTGCTGGGTACGGCGCGCGCGAATCCAGGGGAGCTGACGCACGCCAGTACCGGCATAGGCGCTTCGCCCCAGTTGCTGATCGAACTCCTGAAACAAGAAGCGAAGGTGGATATCAGGGATATTCAGTACAACGGCGGAGGGCCGGCCATGATGGCGTTGCTGGGCAACCAGGTGTCGATGATATTCGATACGATCGGAACGTCGATGACGCAAATCAAGGCAAACGCAATCCGTCCCCTGGCTATCAGCAGCAAGTCCCGTTCCCCTCTCTTGCCCGATGTTCCCGCGGTGGCCGAGACACTGCCAGGTTTCGAAGTAGTGCCCTGGTTCGCCATCTGGGCGCCTGCGGGCACGCCGCCCGACGTCGTCCAGAAGCTGAACGATGCCATCAACACTGCATTGAAGGCTCCCGACGTGGGACAGAAATTCTCCGGTATAGGAGCCGAAGTCATGGGAGGAAGCGTAGCCGATTTCGCTGCTTTCCACCGTGCCGAATACGACCGATGGGCACAATTCATCCGTGACACCGGCATCAAGCTCGAATAGGAGTGCAAGAATGTCTGCTACCGAATTATTTTCGCCGCTTGCCTTGCGGGGCATAGTACTGAAAAACCGCATCATGCTGTCCCCCATGGCCCAGTACGCTGCCCTGGACGGCAGCGTCACCGACTGGCACTTCGCGCATTTCGCCAAATTCGCTGCGGGAGGAGTCGGTCTGATATTCACGGAGGCGACCAAGGTCGAGCGGCGCGGCCTGGGCACGGTGGGCGACATGGGCCTTTGGAAAGATGAACAGATGGCGCCGTTATCGCGGATTGTGGACTTCATCCATGCCCAGGGCGCTGCTGCCGGCATCCAGCTCAACCATGCGGGCCGCAAGGCAGGCACGCTCCGGCCCTGGGAAGGATATGGCACCCTGGACAGGAGCGTGCCTATCGAAGGCCAGCAGCATTGGGAGGTGATAGGCCCCAGTCCTATTGCGTATATGGAGGGCTGGCCGACGCCGCGCGAAATGTCCGAGAGCGATATTGAAACCGTGATCGACGCCTTCGCCCAGGCAGCACGTCGCGCCGACAGCATTGGTTTCGATGTGCTTGAACTGCATGGCGCGCACGGATATCTGATTCACCAGTTTCTGTCCGAGGCCTGCAATCGACGCAGCGACCGTTGGGGCGGCAGCCTTGAGAACCGCATGCGTTTCGCGCTGGAGATTGCTGCTGCCGTGCGTCGCGCCTGGCCCGAGGGAAAGCCTTTGTTCTTCCGTATTTCCGCCGTGGACGAAGGCGGCTGGACACTGTCCGACTCTGCGCGCCTGTGCGCCGAGCTGAAAAAGCGGGGCGTGGATGTGATCGATTGCTCGTCGGGCGGGATAGGCACTCGTTCTCCCACGGCCGCCGCCATCAAGCGGCCCATGGGGTTCCAGGTGTCCTACGCCAGGCAGATACGCAAATCAGTCGATATTGCGACTGCCGCGGTCGGCTTGATCATCGAGCCCAGCCACGCAAACGCAATCATTGAGCGAGGAGACGCCGACTTGGTCGCCATCGGACGCGAATTGTTGTTCAACCCGTTCTGGGCGCACCATGCCGCGGCGCAGCTAGCCGAAGATCCGGATTTCGAAATGATGCCGCCCCAGTACCAGTGGTGGCTGCAGCGGCGAAGCAAGGCAGGCTATGGACCGGCGGCCTGATCCCGCAGGCGTTGCAGGACGCCCCGTTACCGTGGTGACTGGCGCGGCGGGAGGCATCGGCCGCGAGTTGGTACGGTCCTTGCTGGAGCAGGGGCACCATGTCCTGGCAGTGGCGCGCCGGCCCGCCGTATTTGCCGAAGCCTCGCAGGCCTGGCCGGGAGCCCTGGTGCAAGTGGAGGCGGATCTGGCGCTTCAGTCGGGAAGAGATGCGGTTGTGGAGGCGGTCCTGCGGCACTTCGGCGGCTTGACTGCGCTAATCAATAATGCGGGCGTAGGCATGGGCAGCATCCGGCCGGACTACTACAAGCGTTCGTTGAGACTGGACGAGATCGATGCATCGATACTGCAGAGATTCATGGACATCAATGCGCATGCACCCATTGCGCTCGCCTTGGCGCTACTGCCGATGTTCAACCGGCACTGGGGCAGGATAGTCAACGTCGGCACTAGCCTGACAGCCATGCTGCGCCCCGGGTTCCTGCCCTACGCCATGTCGAAGGCCGCCCTGGAGTCGGCCTCGGCGGTAATGGCGGCGGATCTGCGGGGCACTCCGATCACCGTCAATGTCCTGAATCCGGGCGGGCCGGTGGATACGCCTATGGCAAGACGAGAAGAAAAGGCGAGGCAAGATGCCCTGATATCTCCCGCACTGGTGGCTCCACCCGTCTGCTGGCTGGCATCCGAGGCTTCTGGAGGCATGCATGGCCGCCGCGTGACCGCAACTCGCTGGAATGCATCCGCGCCCATGGATGCCGCCGATCCCATAGGCTGGCCGCAGTTGGCCAATGATTCCACCTGGACGGCCGAGCCGCCCATCGACATACAAGGAAAGCCGGCCTGATCGGTTTTCGAATCCAATTCCATTCGTCAACAAGGTAGACAAGCCATGAAAGACAATCCAAACAAGCAAGCCCAAGAAAACGATGCAGCCGTGCCCTATGCCGCGGCGGTAACACGCAATCTGGCGGAATTGTTCTGGACGGAGTATCCAGGACATTATCACCAGGCCTTGTCGAAGGCCATCGTTACTCCGGACCTGACGGGAAGCAAGTTCTTCGACCACAGGATTTCGTGTTACGAGCCGGGAGCCTATGTGGAAAGCCATGTCCACAAGGTCCAGGAGCAGATCTACCATATGCTGAGCGGGGAGGGCGTGTTGATCACCGACGGCGAGCGCCGCGTGGTGAGGGCGAAAGATGTTGCTTTCATCCCGCCGGGCGTCGTGCACGAACTGCATTGCACGGGGACGGAGCCTTTGGTGTTTCTCGTCATCACCACGCCTCCGAGCGACGAATAGGAAGGCGACATGGCGAAGCGTATTCTCGTAACGGGCGCGTCGGGCTGGCTGGGGCTCGGTATCGTCAAGGCGCTGCTGGCGCGCGGCGATGAGGTCATTGGTCTGGACATACACATGTCGCCGCAATTGTCGGCGTTGCGGCAGCACTATCCCAGGTTCGCTTCAGTAGAAGCGGATCTGGGAGAATGGTCGCAGGTGATGGAGGCCTTCCGCAAGCATGAGCCCCAGGCCGTGGTCCATGCGGCGGCGATCGTCGGTGTCGTGCATGCGGCCGACATCCCTGTAAAGGCAATGCGAGTCAATGTCGAGGGCTCGGTCAATCTTTTCGAGGCCATGCGCTTCCACGATGTCAAACGCGTGGTGAACATCAGTACCGAAGAGACCTACGGAGACTTCACTGCCCACATCATCGACGAGACGCATCCCCAGAAGCCCACCAGCGTCTACGGCCTGACCAAGCTCGCAGCGGAGCACTACGGTCGAATCTATGCGGACCGGTACGGGATAGAGTGCATCAATACACGCACGTGCTGGGTGTATGGCCCCGATCTGCCCAGGGCCCGCGTACCCAAAGTGTTCATCGATGCGGCGCTGGCTGGCCAGTCCTATCATCTGAAGGCGGGCGGCGATCTGGCCGTGGACCAAGTGTATATAGACGATACCGTCGCGGGCGTCCTGCTGGCGCTGGACAAACCCAAGCACCGTTTCGATGCCTACCACATCGCCACCGGGCAGGCTCCCTCCATCGATGATGTGGCGCGCATCGTTCGCGAGCTGGTTCCGGGAGCCGATGTGTCGACCTCTCCGGGCTGGTACCTGCATGGCGACAAGTTTCCCACGGCCAAGAAGGGAGCCCTGGACATCTCCCGAGCGCGCAAGGAGCTGGGCTACGCTCCCAAGTACGATCTCCGGAAAGGCATCGAGCATACCCTGAGTCTCGCGCGCGAGTCGCTGCGAAGCGCCTGATCGTCCGCAGCGCCTGCAATCAGGCGCTTGCACTGCGACTGGCCGTGCCGGACGAGCCGGCTGAAGTGCAAGCGCAAGCCTGTGCCCATCAGAAAATATCCGGCTCGGGCACGGGCGCGCCGAAGGTGCTCTCCAGGAAATCGAAGTCGCAGCCTTCGTCGGCCTGCTTGATGTGCTGTCCGAACATCCAGCCGTAGCCGCGCTCGTAGCGTGGCGCGGCCGGCTTCCAGGCGGCTTTCCGGGCCGCCATCTCTTCGTCGCTGATTTCCAGATGGATCGTGCGCGCAGGCACGTCGACGGTGATGAGGTCGCCGGTCCTGACCAGGGCCAGCGGTCCGCCCACGGCCGCTTCTGGGGAGCAATGCAGCAGGCAGCCGCCGTAGCTCGTGCCGCTCATGCGCGCGTCTGAAAGTCGCAGCATGTCCGAAACGCCTTGCTTGAGCAGCTTGGTGGGAATGGGGAGCATGCCCCATTCTGGCATGCCGGCGCCCCTGGGGCCGGCGTTGCGCAGCACGAGGATGTCGTCGCCGGTGACGTCCAGGTCGGGATCGGTGACGGCCTGCTTGAGGCTGGGATAGTCGTCGAAGACCAGTGCGCGTCCGGTATGCCGCAGCAGATGCGGCGCACAGGCGCTGGGCTTGATGACGACGCCGTCGGGCGCGAGATTGCCGCGCAGCACGGCCAGCGCGCCTTCGGCATAGATGGGCTGGTCCAGCGGGCGGATGACGTCGTCGTGATAAACCTCTGCGCCATCGATATTCTCGCCCAGGGTTTTTCCGTTGACCGTAAGCGCTTCGGTGTGCAGGTGGCGGCGGATGCGCTGCAGCATCGCGCGCAGGCCGCCGGCGTAATAGAAGTCCTCCATCAGGTATTGGGTGCCGCTGGGGCGTATGTTGGCGATGACGGGGACTTTGCGGCTGGCGGCGTCGAAGTCATCGAGGCTGACTGGATGGCCGGCGCGGCGCGACATGGCGATGAGGTGGATGATGGCATTGGTGGAGCAGCCCATGGCCATGGCGCAGGCGATGCCGTTCTCGAAATTGGCGCGGCTGAGCATCCTGGCGGGGGTGAGGCCTTCCCAGACCATTTCGACGATGCGCCGTCCACAGGCGGTGCTCATGCGCGGGTGGTTGGCGTCGGGCGCGGGGATGCTGGATGCGCCGGGCAATGAGAGGCCGACGGCTTCGGCGATGCCCATCATCGTGGCGGCGGTACCCATGGTCATGCAGGTGCCGTGGCTGCGCGCGATGCCGGCTTCCATTTCGGACCAGGCCTGGTCCGACAGGCGTCCGGCGCGGCGTTCATCCCAGTACTTGAAGGCGTCCGAACCGGAGCCGAGCACCTGGCCTTTCCAGTTGCCGCGCAGCATCGGGCCTGCGGGCAGGTAGATGAACGGCAGGCCCATGGAGAGCGCGCCCATGGTCAGGCCGGGAGTCGTCTTGTCGCATCCGCCCATGAGCACGGCGCCGTCAACAGGGTGGCTGCGCAGCAGTTCCTCGGTTTCCATGGCGAGAAAGTTGCGATAGAGCATGGTGGTCGGCTTGACCATGCTCTCGGACAGGCTGATGGCGGGCAGCTCCAGCGGAAAGCCGCCGGCCTGCAGGATGCCGCGCTTGACATCCTCGACGCGTTGCTTGAAGTGAGTATGGCACTGGTTGGCGTCGCTCCAGGTATTGATGATGGCGATGACCGGCTTGCCCATCCAGTCGTCGTAGTTGTAGCCCATCTGCAGCACGCGGGAGCGGTGGCCGAAACTGCGGAAATCGTCGGGCGCGAACCAGCGGGCGCTGCGCAGGTCCTCGTAAGAGCGGGTCATGATGTGTCTTCCTGGGTTGCGTTGCGTAATTTCAGTTGCCTGCCCGCCGCGCCAGCAAGTCCAGGGCGACGTCGACGATCATGTCTTCCTGGCCGCCGACCATGCGGCGCTTGCCGAGTTCGACCAGGATGTCCACCGGCTCCAGCCCGTACTTGCGAGCCGCCGTTTCGCTGTGCAGCAGGAAGCTCGAATACACGCCGGCATAGCCCAGCGCCAGCGTTTCCCTGTCGACCCTGACCGGACGCGTCTGCAGCGGGCGCACGATGTCGTCGGCTGCATTCATCAGCTTGAACAGATCGGTGCCATGGTTCCAGCCCATCTTCTCGGCCGCGGCGATGAAGACTTCCAGCGGCGCATTGCCCGCGCCGGCGCCCATGCCGGCCAGGCTGGCATCGACGCGATGGCAGCCTTCCTCGACGGCCGCGATGGAGTTGGCCACGCCCAGGCTGAGGTTGTGGTGCGCGTGGATGCCGATTTCCGTTTCGGGCAGCAGCGTTGCCTTGAAGGCGTGCATGCGTGCACGGATGTCGTTCATGTTCATGGCGCCGCCGGAGTCCACGATGTAGATGCAGGTGGCGCCATAGCTTTCCATCAGCTTGGCCTGCTGCGCCAGGTGCTCGGGCGTGGTCATGTGGCTCATCATGAGAAAGCCTACGGTATCCATGCCCAGTTCGCGGGCGTATTCGATGTGCTGCCTGGATACGTCCGCCTCGGTGCAGTGGGTTGCGACACGCACGATGCGTGCGCCGGCGTCGTAGGCGGCCTTCAGGTCGTGCACGGTGCCGATGCCGGGCAGCAGCAGCGTGGCGATCTTCGCATGCTCGATCACATCGGCCGCAGCTTCGATCCATTCGAGATCGGAGTGCGCGCCGAAGCCGTAGTTGAAGCTGGAGCCCTGCAGGCCGTCGCCGTGGGCGACTTCGATGCTGTCGACCTTGGCTTCGTCCAGCGCACGGGCGATCTGGCGTACCTGCTCCACCGTGTACTGGTGGCGGATTGCGTGGCTGCCATCGCGCAGCGTGACATCGGAGATATACAGTTTCTGCGTGCTCATGCCGATTCCTTGCTCTGTGCCGATAGTTCCCGGGCCATGCGCTCGGCCGTGGCCAGCGCTGCCGAAGTCATGATGTCCAGGTTGCCGGCATAGGCCGGCAGGTAGTGGGCGGCGCCTTCGATCTCCAGGAAGACGGAAGTCTTGAGGCCCGAGAAGCGCCCGTGGCCCGGGATGTTCAGCGGTGCGTCGGGGGAGACTTCGTCGAACTGCACTTTCTGCTTGAGGCGGTAGCCCGGCACATAGGACTGCACCCTGGCGACCATGGCCTCGATAGAGGCTTCGACTTGCGCGGGCTCGACCGCTTCGCTGAGGATGAACACGGTGTCGCGCATGATCAGCGGAGGTTCGGCGGGATTCAAGACGATAATGGCCTTGCCCCTGGCCGCGCCGCCGACGGCTTCGATGGCCCTGGAGGTGGTTTCGGTGAATTCGTCGATGTTGGCGCGGGTGCCTGGGCCGGCGCTCTTGCTGGCAATGGAGGCGACGATCTCGGCGTAGTGCACCTTGGCCACCTGGGAGACGGCGGCTACGATCGGGATGGTGGCCTGGCCGCCGCAGGTGACCATGTTGACGTTGGGCGCATCCAGGTGCGTATCGCCGTTGACCACGGGGATGCAGTACGGGCCGATGGCAGCCGGCGTCAGGTCGATCAGCCGGATGCCAGGCCTGGCCTTGCGCAGCGCGGCATCGTTGCGGATATGGGCGGAGGCGCTGGTGGCGTCGAAGACGAAGTCGATGTCTTCAAAGCCGTTCATGCCGATCAGCCCCTGCACGCCTTCATGCGTGGTGGGCACGCCCATGCGGGCGGCGCGTGCCAGGCCGTCCGAGTCCGGATCGATGCCGACCATGGCCGCCATTTCCAGGTGCTTGCCGTGGCGCAGGATCTTGATCATCAAGTCCGTGCCAATGTTGCCGCTGCCGATGATCGCGGCTTTGCGTTTCTTGCTCATGAGTTCCTCTCCTTGCCGCCCGCTGTTCACGCGCGCAGTTGAAATCCGGCGCTTCCCAGCTGTTGCATCTGTACCGAGACGTGCTGACCCGGCTTCAGCCATTCGGCCGGCGTGGCGCCGCCGGCCAGCACGATCCAGCCGGCCTGGAGCGGCTCTCCGACCGCGGCGGACAGGCGTGCAGCGGCGACCAGCGAACGCAGCGGATGACCAAGCAGGGCGGCGGTCGATCCCACCTGCACCGGACGTCCGTCGATGCGCATGACCAGTCCCAGGTTGCCGAAGTCGCATTGCGGCGTATGCCATGCGCCCAGCGCAAAGGCGCTGGAGGAGGCGTTGTCGGCAATGACTTCGGGCAGGTTGAATTTGAAGTCGCGGTAGCGGGAATCGATGATTTCCAGCGCCGGCGCAATGGCTTCCACGGCGGCCAGCGCTTCGGGGGCGGAGACGTTGCCGGCCAGCGGCTGCTTGAGCAGAAAAGCGATTTCAGGCTCGACGCGGGGGTGCACGAAGCGTCCCGAATCCACCTCGCCGCCTTCCTCCAGCAGCATGGCGTCGGTCAGCCGGCCCCAGATCATGTCGGACAGGCCCATCTGCGCCATCTTGGCCCGGCTGGTGAAGCCCATCTTGACGCCGACGCGGCGTTCGCCGCGCGCCAGGCGCCGGCCGATCGACAACGACTGGATGCGATAGGCATCGTCCAGGCTCAGCGTATTTTCAGAATCGATAGGCGCGATCGCCTGGCTGCCCAGCGCCGCTTCGTCCAGTACCTGGGCGTAGTTTTCCAGTTTGCTCATGATTGCGCCTCCTGCGTCGCGATATCGAATGCCGCGCGTACCGAGCCCAGGCCTTCGATCTGGGCTTCGAACCAGTCGCCGGGCTGCGCAGGAGCCATGGGACCGAGCGCTCCGGACAGTATGACTTCGCCGGCGCGCAGCGGGCTGCCCAACTGCGCCATGGTGCGCGCCAGCCAGACGACGGCGTTGAGCGGGTGGCCCAGGCAGGCCGCGCCGGCGCCGGTGGAAACCAGGTCGCCCGCGCGCGACATGGCCATGCCGGCCAGGCGGAGATCCAGGCCGCGCAGCGAATACGGCGTGCCTCCCAGCACATAGGCGCCGGCGGAGGCGTTGTCCGCCACCGTGTCGACGAAGCGGATGTCCCAGTTCGCGATGCGGCTGCCCACGACTTCGATGGCGGGCAGTGCGTAGTCGATCGCACCAATCACTTCGGCATAGCCGGGCCGCTCGCTGCGCAGGTCGCGTCCCAGCACGAATGCGATCTCGGCTTCCACCTTGGGCTGGTGCAGGATGGCTGCCGGGATGGGCTCGCTGTCACCGAACTCCATGTCGTCGAGCAGCGCGCCGAAGTCGGGCTGGTCCACGCCCAGCTGTGTCTGGACGGCGCGTGAAGTCAGGCCGATCTTGCGGCCGACGATGCGCCTGCCCTGCTGGATGCGTTCCTGGATGTTGAGGGCCTGGATGGTGTAGGCGTCCTCTGCGGTGATCTGCGGATATTGCTCGCGCAGCGGTGCGATGAAGCGGCCGCTGGCGGCAGCGTCGCGCAGCGCCTTGGCAGCCTGTGCAATGATGTCAGGCGTCAGGCTCATGTACGCTCCTTGCCGGCATCGATCTCGGCCTTGCTGCGCTCGCCGACGATCCATTGCGAAGCGGGCACTTGATTGACCACCACGCGGATGCTTTCCAACGGAGCGCCCAGGCTGTTGTGGACAGTGCGCGCCACTGCTTTGGCGCATTGCGTGATCGTTTCGCCGTCGCGGCCTTCGATCAGGGTGATTTGAATCAGGGGCATGAAGGCTCCTCGAAAAATGAACAGGGAATGAGTCGGCAATGGAACAGGAAGCCAGCGCCCGGCCTGCGCGGATGGCCGGGCCCCGGTATGCTGCGATGCGTCGGGGATACGCCGGCGCGCTTACTGCGCCGTCATGCCCGCAGCCTGGACAACCGATCTCCAGCGCACCAGTTCGTTGTCGATGAATGTGGCGTAGTCTTCAGGCGTGTTGGGCTCCGGCACTTTGCCGATCCGCTCCAGCGCCACCCGCACCTCGGGTTCCTGCAATGCCTTCATCAATGCGGCATTGAGCTTGTCCACGATCGGCTTCGGGGTGCCTGCGGGCGCCGAAATGCCATACCACCAGGTGGACTCGAATTCGGGGTAGCCGGCTTCCTGCATCGTGGGCAGGTCTGGCAAGTGGGGAGAGCGCTCCTTGGTCGAGACAGCCAGGGCCTTCACCTTGCCGCCCTGGATGAGCGGCAGCGCCGTGTTGTCGAACATATAGTCCGTCTCGCCGCCCATCAGGCCGGTCAGCGCCAACGAGCTGCCGCGATAAGGCACATGGATTCCCTTGATCTTGCTTTGGGCAATGAACATTTCGCCGGTCGCGTGGATGGAAGTGCCTACGCCGGACGAGGCGAATGTGTGCTTGCCGGGCTCCTGGCGGAACATGTCGGCCAGCTCCTTGGGGCTGTTCGCGGGCGAGTTGGGCGGCACGACCAGATAGAAGCCGCCTTCGGAAATCTTGGCAATGTGTGCGAAGTCCTTCGAGAAATCGAACTTCAGGTCCTTGTAGAGCGACTGGTTGACGGCGCTGGTCACCGCACTGAGCAGCAGCGTATAGCCGTCGGGCTTGGCGCGCGAGACGGCGTCCACGGCGATGTTGTTGGCGGCGCCGGGCTTGTTCTCGACGACGAATGGCTGGCCCAGCGTCTTGGCCAGTTCCTTGGCCATCAGGCGGGCGACGATATCGGTGCCTCCGCCCGGCGCGTATCCGACCGTGATGGTGACCGGGCGCTGCGGATAGGAATCCGCGACATCCGCCGCCGATGCCGTGGCCGGCAGCGCGGCGCCCATGGTGAGGCACAAAAGGGCTCCCCAGCGGGAAAGGTGTTTCATGGCTTGTCTCCTTATGTTTTTGATTGGCGGCCCTGCCGCCGAGGATGGTGAGTCACTCCCGCCTGAAGTCGGGAGCTTTCTCGCCACAATATGGGGGCGCCTTCGGCGCCGTAAAAACACTGCCTCGCTTGACCTCGTCGTGAACGACGAGGCTTGCGCTTTGACTTACGTCGAAACTTCGTTTTGGCGCGTGGTCAGCTTGACGACGTATCCTGCTTCTGCGATTGCCGCCAGGCTTCGTATTGCGCTCGGGTTTCTTCGTTGGGCGGATAGGTGCCGTATAGCGGCGCTCCGTCCGCGATGCGCTGCTGCAGCCATTGCTCCATGGCATCCTGCTGTTCGGCCGCATCCGCCACTTCCTGGGCGAGATAGCGCGGGACCACCACGACGCCGTCGCCGTCTCCCACCAGCACGTCGCCCGGGTACACCGGCACTCCAGCGCAGGCGATCGGCGATTGCAGGTCCGCCACGTGGTGGCCGGCCAGGCGCGTGGTTGCATTGATGCCGCGCGCATAGGCGGGAAACGGCATGGCCGCGATCTCGACGCCGTCGCGCAGCGCGCCGTCGGTGACGATGCCGGCTACGCCTTTGGTCATCATGTGCGTCAGCAGGATGCCGCCGCCCGATGCCGCATTGCAGTCGTTGCGGCTGTCCACCACCAGCACCTCGTCTTTCCCGATGGCGTCGACCGCCTTCCATTGCAGGTTGCGTTCGGAGGGGTAGGGCACCAGGTTCTCGTAGTTGTCGATGTCTTCGCGCGCGGGGATCAGGCGCATCGTGAAGGCGGTTCCGGCGAAGCGCGCCGCCGCCGGATTGAGCGGCTTGAGGCTGGCGAGGAAGCAGTTGCGGATGCCGCGCTTGAACAGCTGGATCGACAGCGATCCGGTGGACATCCGCGACATCCGTTGCAGCAGGCCGTCGGGCAGTTTGATCTGGTTACTGGGGGTATGGGCATCCATAGTCTATGTCTCCGTATTGGCCACTCTTTATAGGCTTGCATGGACCAACAGGCATATGATGGGAGATACAGTACTATCAGTCCAATACCAAATTACCGTCACTCAATACCTTTCAGGTATTACGACTGCCTCGGGGGAGGAACGCTCATGAACCTGCGTCAATTGCGCTATTTTCTTGCGCTGGCCCAGGACAAGAACTTCGGCCGCGCGGCCGAGCGCCTGCATATCTCGCAGCCGCCGCTGACGCGGCAGATCCGTGCGCTCGAGCAGTCCGTTGGGGCGCAGCTCTTTCACCGCACGCCCAAGGGGGTGGAGCTGACCGAGGTTGGGAAAGTGTTGCTGGAGGAGGCGCCCAACCTCCTGGCCGTGGCGCAGCGCACCCAGGAGCGCGTCCAGCGCAGCGCCCAGGGGCTTGCCGGCCGCCTGGACATCGGGTTGTTCACATCCAGCGTGCTGGATGTGATACCCAGGATCCTGACGAGTTTCCATGCCCAGCGTCCCGACGTACAACTCGGGCTGCACACCATGAACAAGCCGCAGCAGATCGAGGCACTGCTGGAGCGGCGCATCGACATCGGCTTCAATCGCCTGGTTCCCATCACGCCCGGCATTCGGGTCGAGGTGGTCGCCCGTGAGCGGATGCTGGTCGCCTTGCCGAAGAACCATGCGCTTTGCACGCATGAAACGCTGAGCCTGGCGGAGCTGGAGGATCAGCCCATGATCGTCTATCCCAACCTGCCGGTGTCGGGGCTGGCGCAGAAAGTGGCTGAAGCCTTCCGCCGGGAGGAGCGGCGCCTGCACGTCGTGCAGGAGGTGGAGGACGTGCTGACCAGCCTGTCGCTGGTTTCCGCCGGCTTCGGCGTATGCATCACCACCGCGCCGGCCGCCCGGCTCGGCCTGCCTAATGTCGTCTATCGTCCGCTATATTCGCCCTGGCTACCGGATATCGAGCTCAACTGCCTTTATAGAGAGGGTGACCGTTCTATCTTGCTGAATGAAATGCTGACGTTGATCCGCACCATCGAGTCTGCGGATGCGGATCGCGCCGCATGTTGATGGACGGATTTCCGTCGCTTTCCGGCTTGTGCGGCCTCCTGACGGTCTTTTACCGGGCCTGCTGCGACCTGAAGTAGGCCTGGACTTCCCTCTGCGTGTTTTCGATGTGCTGCCGCAGTAGCGCAACGGCTTTTTTCACGTCCCTGGCTTCGCAGGCATTGAGAATGGCGATGTGGTCCATGTGCGAGCGTTCGTGCTCCGCAATGGCGCTGACGCGCCGGCGCATGAACTTTCCCATTTGCTCCTGGACCTGCCTGATCAGCAGGTTCAGTCGGGGCCGGTTCGCGGGTGCGTACAGGCAGTTGTGGAAGCTGGCGTTGAGCTCGCTCCATTCCTCCGACGTCATGGCTTCGTTGTATGCATTCAGGAGCGTGCGCGCCAGAGCGATGTCCGAGGCTGCCATATTGGGCACGGCCAGTTCAAGGGCCCGGCATTCGATTGCCAGGCGCATGTCCAGCATTTCCACATAGTCGGATACGGTCAGGACGGAAACCGTGGCGCCCGCATTGGGGGTGAATGTCACCAGTTGCTCGGCCTGCAGCCGCATGAGCGCTTCGCGCACGGGGATCTTGCTGATGCCGAGTTCCGCAGCCAGCTCGTCCTGCCGGATCGGCGCGCCTTCCGCCAGGGAGCCCTCCAGAATGCGTTTGCGCAATTCCGCATAGGCGCGATCTGCTGCGGTGCCTTTCTTCTTGAGGGTGGTGGGCATACGGGATTCGAAAACTTGAAGGCGAGAGGTCAAGTATACGATTTATGAAATGGGTAGTCTCTTCCTAGGGTAATCATTATGTATCTGTTGTATTAAAAAAGTATACTATCTATTATCATCGTATTTTATTGAATGAAAATTAACACCCCCCACCCAGGAGGAACCATAAGATGAAAAAGATCTCTCGCAGGAGTCTATTGACGCATATGAGCGCAGTGGCGGGTTTGCTGCTGGGCATGCCGGGTGCGGCAGCCGCGGCGTCCGATCTGGAAAAGTGGCAAAAGGATACGAGGCCGGTGCGGATCGTGGTTGCCTTTTCGCCGGGCGGCTATACCGATGTCATAGGCCGCATCCTGGCGGTCCAGCTGTCCGGCGAGCTCAAGCGCAACTTCATCGTGGAAAACAAGCCCGGCGCCAATGGCGTGATCGGTACCGTTTCGGTGGCGCAGTCCGCGCCGGATGGAAATACCTTGCTGGTTGCCGCGCCGGGCCACGTGACCAATGCGCTCATCGTGCCTGACGTCGCCTATGATCCAGGCCGGGATTTCGCTCCGATCGCAAAGGTGGCGGCATTGCCGAACGTGCTGCTGGTTCCGCCCCAGTCGCCGTACCAGTCGCTCCAGGACATCCTGAATGCAGCCAAGGCGAAGCCGGGCGAAGTGGATTACGCATCGGGCGGAGTCGGGTCCAGCAACCATCTTGCCATGGAGCTGCTGGCGCACATGGCCGGGGTGAAGATGCGCCATATCCCCTATAAGGGAAGCAGTCTGGCAGAGACGGACGTGGCGGGAGGCCATGTGCAGATGATGTTCTCCGGCGCTGGCTCGGCGGTCACGCAGGTGAAGGGCGGCAAGCTCCGCGCACTGGCGGTAACGGCCAAGGACAGGATCCAGTCGCTGCCCGATGTGCCGACGGTGGACGAGGCGGGCGTCAAGGGATATGTCTTCGATTCGTGGCTGGGTTTCTTTGCGCCCGCCAAGACGCCGGACGCAGTCGTTCAGGCGCTGAATGCCGCGGTCAACAAGGTCATGCAAAGCTCGGAGGTCGTGCAGCGGCTCGATTCCCTGGGGGTCAACACCTATGAGCCCAATAGCGTTGCGGATTTCGCCGGATTCCTCGAAGAAGAGACAAAACAGCAGCGCACGCTGGTCGAAAGCTTCGGAGACATCAAGCAATGAGCCGCAGGCTTCGCTTCGGCATCGTCGGGTATGGAGCGCTCGGACAGGCCTTGACGTCGCATCTCGCGCAGCACGAGGAGCTTGCGGAGATCGTGGGCTATGTCGTCCGGGATGTGTCGCGTTTCAATGGCGACGGCAGATTCGTCGCGGAACTGGATGAGCTGCTGGCGCGCAAGCCGGACGTGGTGATCGAGTGCGCGGGACAGCAGGCCATGCGCCAGCATGCCTTGTCCATCGTGCGCGCGGGCGTTGACCTGGTGCCGGCGTCCGTCGGCGCGCTGGTCGATGATGCATGGCGGCGGGAGCTGCTGGCGGCTGCGCACGCCTCGGGCGCCCGGATCCGGATACCGACGGGAGCGATCGTCGGCATCGACGGCTTGGCGGCCGCAAGGCATGTGGGCATCGACTCGGTGGTGTACCGGGGGACGATGCCGCCCAGCACGCTCAAGGCGCATTATGACGGCGTTCTGCCTGAACACGGCCTGGTATTCGAGGGCACGGCGCGCGAAGCGGTACGGCTCTTTCCCAAGAACGTCAATCTTGCAGGCACGATTGCGCTGGCGGGCGTCGGGTTCGAGCAGACGCGCGTGGAAATGCATGTGGATCCGGCATTGACGGCCAACGTCCACGAGCTGTTCGTGCGCGGGGCTTTCGGAGAGTTCCACGTCAGGATCAGCGGACTGCGCCTGTCGGAGTCTTCGCCTTCCTCGCGCATCGTGGCCGGCAGCCTTGCGCAGAGCGCGCTGGGATCGAACTTCACCGTCCTGCAGAGATGAGGCGGTGCCGGGAAGGAAGACCGCGCTTGTGTGCAGCATAGCGTTTTATATTGTCCTCGGTACTCCTTGATCGGGGACGCATGAAGATGGAGCAGGTATGACGGCGAATGTTGGAAGAGTGGATCACCCAGTCATTGCGGTACGCGATCTGGAGCGGACCAGGGAGCAGTTCAAGCGCCTGGGGTTCGTCGTGCCGCCCATCGGCAGGCACCAGGAATGGGGGACGGAAAACCTGTGCATCATGTTTCCCCACGATTATCTGGAAATCCGCGGCATCGGCGATCCGGACAAGTTCCTGGCCGGTGTGGATAGTTTCCTGCAGAAGGGCCAGGGCTTCTATAGCGTGGCCTTCAATGTGGAGTCGGCGCAGGACAGCTATCAGGCGGGCCTGGACAGCGGTCTCGACATCCAGCCGCCGAAGCATCTCAATCGCAAGCTGGTGCTCGAAGACCGCACTCTGGACCTGCATTTCAGGACGGTCATTCTCGGCCATGATCTTTATCCCGGCCTGACGCATGCCAATCTCTGCCAGCACCTGACGGCGGATACCCTGCGCCAGCCGGGCTGGATGGATCATCCCAACGGCGTGATCGCATTCGGCAGGCTGGCGGGCGTCGTGTCCGATTTCGACGCGGCGGCCGCGGCCTATGTGCGATTGATCGGCGCCGACAATGTGCGCAGGGAACCGGACCGCATCCTGCTCAACTTCGGCGAAGGAGCGGATATCGAACTGATCGGCGAGGCCGAGGCGCAGCGCCGGGGCGATGCGCAGCCGCAGCTTGGCCGGGATTACCTGGCGTCCGCCACGCTGCTGGTGCGGGATGCGCGCGCGACCGCGGCATTGCTGAGGGAAAACGGCATCCGCTTCCAGGAGCGGGGCGAAGGACTGCTCAAGGTCGAGCCGGAAGACGCCTGCGGGGCGCACCTGTATTTCCGGCAGGCTTGAGCACCGGCGGCATGCGGACCGGGTCTATATCCCCAGCGTGTCCTGCAGCCGCTTGTAGCGTGTGGCGACGGCAACGCCCAGGTGCCGGAATGTATGGAAGGGGATCGACCGGATATCGCTGACGGGCACGGACAGTGACTGCGCGCCGAGCACGCGTTGCGCCAGTTCGATGCCCAGCGCCGTGGAGATTGCGATGCCACGGCCATTGCAGCCCAGGGAAATATGCATGCCGGGGGCGGGTTCATGGACATGCGGCAGGTGATCCGTGGTGACGGCGAAGTACCCGCTCCATTGATATTCCCATTCGAGCTTGCCGAGGTGGCGGAACAGCGTATTCCCCGCCTTGTGCAGAAACGGCACGATATGCGCATGCGACAGTCCGGCCGTTGCGCCCGAGCCGCCCATGACCAGCCGTCCATCGGGAGAGAGCCGGAACGATGTCAGCAGTTGCCGGGTGTCGCTCGATATATGACCCTGCGGCAATATCTGACGGCGCATGTCTTCGGGCAGGGGGCGGGTTGCGACTTGCGCCGTGCGCACGGGCACGATGGATGTGTGCAGGTCCGGCACGAGATGCCTGTTGTAGGCGCCGGTTGCGACGATGACATTGGGCGCTTCGATGCCGCCCATGTCCGACTCGGCATGCCAGCGCCCGCTCCGTTGCTCCAGCCGGGTGATCTGCGTGTTGCTGAAAATGCTTGCGCCCTGCGATAGTGCTGCCTGTGCGAGTCCGCGCGCGTAGCTCAGGGGCTGAATGGAGCCGCCGCGCGGATCCAGCCATCCGCGCTGATAGTGCCGGGTGCCGAGCAGGCTGGCAAGCTCGTCCTGTTCCAGCATGCGGGCTTCCACGCCACGCTCTTGCCATGCGCGGCAGCGATGCTCGACGGCGCGCAGGCCCGACCGGGTGAACGCGGGCTGGATCCAGCCCTTGCTGCTCGCCGCGCAGTCGATGCCGAATTCCTGGATCAGCCGGAACACGACGGATGGCGCCTCGCTGCCGAAGCGTACCAGCTTGCGGCCCGTGTCTCCGGGATACAAGGCCTCGATGACATCGGGATCCTGCTTCAGCCCTGCGATGACCTGGCCGTTGTTGCGGCCCGACGCGCCCCAGCCGGGTTCCGCGGCATCGACAACGGCGACGCGCTTGCCGGCCTGCCCGAGTTCGATGGCGGCCGCAAGGCCGGTGAAGCCGGCCCCGATGATCAGGACATCGGCTGATCGTTCGTCTGTGAGCTGGCTGATGCCAGGCGCGGGAATGGCGGTGGCAGCCCAGAGGGAGTCGGGCAGCCGTAGGGGCTCGCCCAGTAGATGAGGTTGATGCATTCGCGGTTGCCTCTTGGCGCACTCATTCGATGATTGGAATTATAGTATACGATCATGAATGAATATTATAAATTTGTAGGCGCTCAACACTTGGATGCAAGCCGGCTTTCAATCCATGTGCTTATCGTATATAGTATACTTTATCTATGAAAGCGCGCCGCGAGGACTCGTCCTGACGGCATGAAAACGAAAACAGGAATACAGGAGATCTCGTGAAGCTACTTACCTTTGCCGGTGCGGATGACAAGAGCAGGCTGGGCATGCTGCTGGCGGATGGCCGAGTGCTGGATGTCACGGCAGCCTGGCAGGCGGCGCCGCATGCGCTGCAAGACCGCCCGGCGCCCAGGGATGTCATGGAAGCGATTGCGCTGGGCGATCCCGGCAGGGCGGCGCTGCAGGAAATAGCCGATGCCGCCGGCAAGCAGGCGCAGCTCTGCCTCGACGAAGACAAGGTGCGCTACCTGCCACCGATTCCCAGGCCGCCCAAGAACGTGATCTGCGTCGGCCGCAACTACAAGGCGCACATCATCGAGGGCAACCTGGCGCGCGGCCGCGCGGCGGATGATTTCCCCAAGGCCATCGAGCTGTTCACCAAGCCCCCGACGACGCTGACCGCGCACAAGCAGGCGGTCAGCCGCCATGCGGCGCATACCAAATTACTGGACTACGAGATCGAGCTCGGCATCGTCATCGGCAAGACCGGCAAGGACATCGATCCGGCAAATGCCATGGAGCATGTCTTCGGCTACACCGTCGTCAACGACATCTCGGCGCGGGACCTGCAGGTACAGCACGGGCAGTGGTTCAAGGGCAAGTCGCTGGACGGTACGTGCCCCATGGGGCCGGTGGTGGCGACGCGGGACGAGATCTCGCAGCCCGGCAACCTCGATCTGGAGCTGACCGTCAATGGCGAGGTCAGGCAGTCAGCCAATACGTCGGACCTGCTGTTCGACATACCCAGCATCATCGCCCAAGTATCGATAGGGTTTACGCTGCAGGAAGGCGACATCATTGCGACGGGCACGCCGTCGGGCGTGGGAATGGCCCTGAATCCGCCCAGGTCGCTCGAGCCGGGCGACAGGATCTGCGCCCGCATCGAAGGCATCGGCGAACTCGTGACCACCATTACCGAATAGAGGCGAGCATGAAATACAGCATGATGATCGGCTTGCTGGCCGCCGCCATTTTCTCTGGCGCCGCCGCGGCCGACAGCGGCAATTTCCCACAGAAGCAGGTGACCATCGTCGTCCCCTTCCCGGCCGGCGGCACGCTCGACGTCCTGACGCGCCTGCTGGCGCAGAACCTGTCGAAAGACTGGAAGCAGGCCGTCGTCGTGGACAACAAGCCCGGCGCCGGCACAATGATCGGTACGGAATACGTGGCGCGGTCCGCGCCCGACGGCCATACCATCGGCATGGTGGCCAACAGTTTCGCCATCAACCCGGCGTTGCAGGAAAACATGCGCTACGACACGGCCAGGGACTTCGCTCCCGTCAGCCTGCTGGCCTACGCGCCGCACGTCCTGGTTGCGCATCCGGGCGTGGGCGTCGGCACGCTGAAGGAGGTGCTGGACAAGGCGAAAGCCGCGCCGGGCAAGCTGACGTTCGCCTCCTTCGGCTCGGGGACTTCACCCCACCTCGCTGTGGAGCGGCTGAAAGCCGAGGCCGAGATCGATGTGGTGCACGTCCCCTACAAAGGCCAGGCGCCCGCGCTGACGGACTTGCTGGGCGGCCACGTCCAGATGATGTTCGCCAATCTGCCGGACGTGCTGCCGTACATACAGTCGGGCGAGCTCAAGGCGATTGCCGTGGCGGACTCGCAGCGGGCGGACAAGCTGCCGGACGTTCCCACGTTCGCGGAGCAGGGCATGGCGGACTTCAATTCGAATTCCTGGTTCGGGGCGGTGGTCCCCGCGAAGACGCCCGACGGCGTCGTGAAGCAGCTCGGGCGCGATTTCGAGCGGGTCCTGAAGCTTCCCGAGGTGAGGGAACTGCTCGACGGCAGGGGATTGCAGGCGGTCGGGATGACGCCGGAAGATTTTGCGGAATATCTGGCCGCGGAAATGCAGAGCGCGCAGGCGCTTGTGAAGAGCTCCGGCGCCGGAGCTAACTGATCGATTCGATTCTAGATTCTATGGAGGAAGGTATGGCAAAGCAGATTATTACTTCAGACAAAGTGACGCCGCCCAAGGCGCCGCTCTCGCCTGCGGTGAAAAGCAATGGATTCATTTTCGTGTCGGGGCAGCCTGGCTTCTATGGCGACCGCCAGATCGCCGAGGACTTCGAGACCCAGATGCACCAGGTCGTCGCTAATATCAAGGCCTTGCTGGAAGAGGCGGGAAGCAGCCTGGACAAGGTCGTCAAGGCCAATGTGATCCTGACGAACGCGCAGGATTTCGCGAAGATGAACGAGATCTACCGCATGTACTTCAAGGAAGGCCAGTTCCCGGCGCGCACCACGATCGCCTGCGATCTGGGGAACCCGTCGTTCCTGCTCGAGATCGAGTGCATTGCGGAAGCCTGATGTGACTGCATAAGGCCGGCGGCCTTTTAACGCCGGTTTTCCCGCAAAAGCCCAAGGTGAAATGAACAGCCCCAAAAGTTGGACTCCGATCCAACCTTTGGGGCGTTTTTCCTTTAGCGCATGGCGGCGGCGAGACCGCCCGGGTAGGAGTCGGCCTGGCGGTTGAGCTTTTCTGTCAGGTCGATGGAGGCGAACGCCAGCGATTCCGTATGCGCAAGGTGCGCCACCGTCAATTCTTCGGCGAGCTCGGCGTCCTGCGCCCGGATGGCGTCGACGATGCCGGTGTGCTGGGAAATGGATTCGCTGCGCTGCCGCCAATCCACCGCGATGAAGTAGCGGCGCAGGCGGAATTCCAGGTCGGTGACCAGGTTGCTGAGCAGTTCGTTGTCGACGGCGGTTGCCAGCACCGAGTGGAATTCGCTGTTGAGGCGGGAAATGGCGATGGGGTCGTTGGACTTGAGCGCTTTCTGGCCGTCGGCGACCAGTTGCTCCAGCTGTTTGAGCTGTTCCGGCGTGCGGCGCTTGGCCGCCAGGGCGACGCTGGGCGGTTCAATGATGCGGCGCAGCTCGAAGATCGACTTGAGCTCTTTGGTGGAGAGCACCTTGACGAAGGTGCCGCGCCTGGGGCGGGATTCCAGCCATCCGCTGGTTTCCAGCGCCTTGAAGGCCTCCCGGACCGGGATCTTGCTGACGCCGAAATAGGCGGCGACTTCATCGACGAGCAGGCGCTCGCCCGGGGCAAGGGTGCCGACCTGGATGCCCTCCATGATGACCGCCTGGAGCTGTGCCGATAGGGAGATGTCGGGCGCCATGGAAGGCAAGCGGTGCAGATTGGACGTAGACATGCAGTGGCTATAGTTGAGGGTTTATACCGCCAGTCAGTGTAGCAAACGAGACGCGGAAAAGGCAGAAAGAATAAGGAATCCTTGATCTAGGATAAGAAATTCTTGATTAAGTATACTTAATAATTTATTCTATATCACGTGTGTTGATGGCAAGGCGCCAATGCACAATAAACCCCAATAGAACGATCAGGAAAACGGAAGCTAGGAGGAACAACAAATGCGAGAAATCAGGAAAACGCGGCGTGCGGCTATTCTGGCGGCGTGCTCAGTGGCCGTCGGCCTGGGCATGAGCGGCACGGCATCCGCCGAAACGAAGGGATATCCGGCCTCGCCGATCACCATTGTGGTGCCGTTTGCTCCGGGTGGGGCCTCGGACATGACGGCTCGCCTGATCGGCGAGCAACTGGGCGAACGCCTGAAGCAGACGGTCATCGTGGAAAACCGCGCGGGAGCCAATTCCCAGATCGGCACGAGCAGTGTCGTCCGCGCGCAGCCGGACGGCTATACCTTGCTGCTGGGCACGACATCGCTGGTCAACAACCCGTTCCTTTACAAGAACCTGCCCTATGACGCGGCGACCCAGCTTCGCCCCGTCGTCGGGCTGGTGGACGTGCCCGCGTTCCTGACGGTGGGTTCGAAGCTCAACGTCAAGAGCGCCCAGGAATTCCTGGGGGTCGCCAAGAAGAACAATGGCGCGCTGAACTACTCATCGGCCGGCATGGGCAGCACATTGCACCTGGCGGCGGAATGGCTGAAGGACAAGGCGGGTATCGATGCGGCGCATATCCCGCAGCGAGGCAGCGGACCCTCGGTGGTCGCCGTCGCTTCGGGAGAAGTGGATTTCAGCATGGAGAATTACGGACCAGCCAAGCCGCAGATCGACGCCGGCCGGCTGAGCATGCTGGCGGTGGCGTCGCCTGCGCGCTTCCCCGCATTGCCGGATGTACCCACGTTCAAGGAAGCCGGGCTGCCGGACGTCGACTTGTCCAGCTGGTTCGTGCTGATGGCTCCGGCGGATACCCCGGACAGCGTCGTCAACCTGCTGAATGAACATGTCAACGCCGTGCTCGCCCGTCCGGAAATCAAGGAACGCCTCGTGGCCATCGGGCTGGTGCCGCTGGGCGGCTCCGCGGACGACATGCGCAAGCGCATGGACAACGATGCGAAACAATGGGGCGACATTATCCGTTCAGCCGACATCAAGGTGGAATAAGCGCCATGGCAGCGACGACGCACAATTTTTCCGTGATCGGCACTCCGCAGCCCAGGGTGGAGGATCACAGGCATCTGCATGCGGCGGCCAGGTTTGTCGCGGATATCGAGTGCGTGGGCTGCCGCGAGGTTGCATTCTTGCGCAGCCCTGTCGCGCATGGCGTGCTGAATGGCATTGAAGTGCCGTCTTGGGTGAATGCGGATTGCGTCTGGACGGCTGCGCGCATCGATGGGGTGGCCAGGCCCATCGAATCCCGTCTCCTGCGCAAGGAGTTCAACTTCGCGCCGCTGCCTTTGCTGGCCGGCGCCAAGGTCCGGTACGTTGGCGAACTGCTTGCGGCGGTAGCCGCCGCAAGCCGGGCCGAGGCGGAGGATATCGCAGAGGCGCTGCAGGCAAATATCTCGCCCTTGCCCGCGGTCATGGATGCGTGGCGGGAGTTCCACTCGCCGACGCAGCCGCTGCACGAGATGCTGGCATCCAATGTCGTCATGCAGTTCGGGCGGACGATAGGCGATGCCGCATGCTTCGATGATCCTGCGTTGCGGCGCGTGACGAAGCGATTCCGCATGGAGCGCGTTCTGGCAAGCCCCATGGAGGGACGCGGCTGCCTGGCGATGATGGATCCGAAGACGGGGCAACTGATCGTCTACGCATCGCATCAGCGTCCGCACTTGCTGCGCTCGTTCCTGGCCGAGCAACTGCATGGCATGCAGGAGTCCGATATCCGCGTCATCGTGCCGGACGTCGGCGGCGGCTTCGGCGCCAAGAGCAATTTCTATCCGGAAGAGCTGATCGTCGCGGCGATGACGCTGGCGACCGGCAAGCCGCATCGGTGGGCGGAGGACCGGTACGAGCATTTCGTCGGCTCCAATCACAGCCGGCAGCATGAGCATGAAATCACGGCCTGCTTTGACGCGTCGGGCCGCATCCATGGCGTCGCTGCGAAGGTCATCGTGGATTCCGGCGCCTACTCCAGCCGGACGTCGACGGGCGCGATCGAGGCCAATATGGCGACCAACGTCATGCTGGGGCCGTACGACATCCGGAACTACCGGTTCGAGGCGATCAGCATCTTCAGCAACAAGACGCCGGTAGGGCCCTACCGCGGCGTGGGGCGCCCGGCAGGGTGCTTCGCCATGGAGCGCATCGTGGACGAAGTGGCGCATGCGCTCGGCATGCATCCCATGGATGTGCGGCAGAAGAACATTATTCCATCCACCGCGTTTCCCTATACGAGTGCGACCGGCCTGTACTACGACTCGGGCGATTACGGCCAGGCCCTGCAGAAGGCGCGCGAGCATGCCGAGCGCCATTGGCCGATCGCCGGGGACGGGACGGGCAGGTTCAGGGAGGGGATAGGCTATGCCATGTATGTCGAGCAGGCGGCGCACGGCACTGTCGAATGGCACAAGCGGGGTTCTCCGCTGGTCTATGGCCATGAGACGGCGCGCGCAACGCTCGCTCTCGACGGCAGCCTGGTGCTGGACGTGGGTACGCTGGGACACGGGCAGGGGCACGAAACTTCGCTTGCGCAGATCGCCTCGGAGCTGACGGGGATTCCGCTGCATGCCATCCGCGTGCGTCAGGGGGACACCGACAAGGCGCCCTACGGCATGGGATCGGTTGCGTCGCGCTCTATGGTGATGGCGGGCGGCGCGGTCGCGGCCGCCTGCAGGAAGCTGGTGGCCAAGGCGCAGCGCGTCGGCGCCGGCGCCATGTCCTGCGATGTGTCGGAGGTCAGCCGGCAGGGGACCGTGTTCGCCGGCCCGGACAACGCATCGCTGAGCTATGCGGAAATCGCGCAGATATCCCTGGTCCAGCTGCATCGGCTGCCGGTGGATATTCCGCCGGGCATGTCCGAGGAGGCGGCCTATCGGCCGGAGGTGGAGACGGGAACATTCTCCTATGGCGTGCATGCGGCGCATGTGCGCGTCGATCTGTACACGGGCGTCGTGTCGGTGTTGGACTATGCGGTGGTCGAGGATTGCGGCACTGTCGTCAACCCGATGATCGTCGACGGCCAGGTGCGCGGCGGCGTGGCGCAGGGGATAGGCCAGGCGCTGTACGAAGAGCTGCGTTATTCCGAAGACGGCCAGCCGCTGTCGGTGACGTTCGGCGACTACACCATTCCCAGCACGCTGGAAGTGCCCCGCATCGAAATCATCCATATGAACACGCCGTCTCCGTTCTCGGAGTTCGGCATGAAGGGCATGGGAGAGGGCGGGGCGGTCGCGCCCGCGGCAAGCATCGCCAATGCGGTCAGGAACGCGCTGTACGGCCTGGGAGTCCAGGTCGACAGCGTGCCGATCAGGCCCGACGATCTGCTGGAGAAAATCCTTGCAGCGGGAGAGCCGGCATGAAGATAGCGCCGTTGGAATTGCGTCGTCCGCGCAGCGTGGAAGAGGTGCTGGGCCAGCTGGGAAGCCTGGGTAGCGATGGCAGGGTGCTGGCGGGCGGGCAAAGCCTGCTGCCCATGCTGCGCTACCGCGTGCTGTCGCCGCATGTGCTGGTCGATATCGGCGGCGTCGATTCCTTGCGCTCGTGCGCGCTGGACGATGGACTGGCGATCGATGCGCTGGTGACGCATTGCGACATGGAGCGCCTGCCTGCCGCCGGAAATGAGCCTTCCGTCCTGGCATTGCTGCGGCGACATGCCGCCGAGATCGCTTTCCGTCCTGTCAGGGCCAGGGGAACCGTGCTGGGCAGCCTGATGCATGCGGATCCGAAGGGAGATTGGCCGTTGGTGTTCTTTGCATTGGACGGCGAAGTGGAACTGCAAAGCCTGCGAGGCGTCCGGCGCGTGAGCATGCAGGAGCTGGTGGCGGGGCCGCTGGAAACGACCTGTGCGGTCGACGAGTTCGCCGTCAGGGTCAGGGTAGGCCGGGAAAAGGTGGATCCTGTGTCGTGGGGGCGCAGCAAACTGAGCCACAGGGCCGGCGAATACGCCATGTGCTCTGCGGTGGCGCTGAATTATGACTCCGGATGGGAGTGCTGGCTGGGGGCGATCGACGACAGGCCGCTGAAGCTGGCGCGCGTTTCGGAGCAACTGAGCCGCGCCGATGCCGGCAGCCAGGCCGAACTGCGGGACGGACTGCTGGCCCCGGCGGCGGACGAATTGATGGAGGCCGTGCCGGACATGCGGCGGGTGCAGGCGCTGCGGCATGCGCACAACCTGCTCGATGCCGTATGGATGGCGATGGACGGGGAGAGGAGACATGGAAATGGAAACTGAGGTCGCGGTCATTCATCTCAATGGCGAGCCGTGCGGCCTGGGCCCGGAAGATCGGGAATCCCTGGCCGACCTGGCCCGCCGTGCCGGCGCGAAATCGGTGCATCCGGCTTGCGAGCATGGCGTGTGCGGGGCATGCAATGTCCTGGTCGATGGCGTGTGCGTGCGTTCGTGCCTGACCATGGCCAGGTCGTGCGAAGGCGCCAGCGTGGTCACGCTGGAAGGGCTGCATGATGCCTTGTCGGACAGCCTGAGGCAGGCGTTCAGCAGGCACCATGCGCTGCAGTGCGGCTATTGCACGCCGGGGGTGTTCGTGGCCGCCTATGAACTACTGGAGAGCGGCGCTGCGCTGGATGAGGCGGCGGTGCGCAATGCCATGGCGGGAAATATCTGTCGTTGCACGGGTTATCAGGGCATCGTCGATGCCATCCTGGATGTGGCGCAACAACAAGAGCAACATCGAATCGTTGAGGAGGCTTCGGTATGAGCACAGCGAAACAGGCGGGCAAGGCAGCCGGCATCGTGGCGGCGGTCGCGCTGCCGCATGCGCCGCAGCTGCTGTCGGTCCCGGAAACCGAGGATCGCGCGCAGGTCGAGCGGGTAAAGCAGGCGATGGTGGAAATCGGGCAGGCGTTCAAGGAGAAGGCGTTCGATTGCGTGATCGTGCTTTCCAATGACCATGGCGATCACTTCGTCACGCACAGCGTGCCGCCGTTCTGCGTGCATGCCGCGCTGTCGGCCGACGGCATGCACAAGCATCGTGGACATTGGGCGCTGGACAGCGACCTGGCGTACGACCTGGTCCCGGAAATGTCGACGCAGGGCTTCGACCTGGCGTTCACCCTGTCGGCCAAGATCCCGACGGCGTTCACCATCCCCTACGCATTCATGGGATTCGACCGCGACACGCCGATGCTGGCGCTGTTCGTGAATTCCTATATACCGCCGCAGCCGGACGGGCAGCGGTGCTTTGCCTTCGGGCAGGCGCTGGAACGCGCATTGTGCAAGCTGGGGCGCAGGGCCTTGCTGATCGCCAGCGGTGGCCTGTCGCATTATCCCGGGACGAGCCACTACTCCAATCCCGATGTCGAAACGGATCGCGGCCTGTTCGAGCGGATGTGCGGAGGCGATCTGCAGTTCCTGGCGGGCATAGGCGCCAGCGAAATGGACAGGACCGGCAACGTGGAGCTGCGCGCCGTGCAGATCCTGGCCGGCGCGATCGGAGACCGCAAGCCCTTCTACCAGTTGTTCGAGCCGAGCTGGCATCACACCTATGCTTTGCTGGCATGGGATGCGGAAGCGCCGCAGGAAGCGTATCAGCCCATTTATCCGAGGCTGCCCGCGGCGCACGCGCAACTTGTCGAGGCCGTGTTCCAGATCAGGACGAATCCGGAAGCCGCCAGGGCCTATCTGGCCTCTCCGGAGAGCTTCTGCGACAGGTTTGAGTTGAGCGATGGCGAGCGCGCGGCATTGCTGGTGCTGGACGAGGAGCGCTTGCGCGATGGGTTCGGCATCCACGCGCTGCTGACGGCGGGCGCCAAACGGCATACGGAATTGTTATCCAGGAGCAAAACATGAAATCGGTGGAAATCGCAGGCGGAGGTATCGGCGGGCTGGCCATGGGCGCCATGCTGGCGCGGGATGGCTGGAAAGTACGTATCCATGAGCGCGACGATGCGGTCAGGGAAGTCGGCGCCGGCATCTATATCAAGAACAACAGCATCGAAGTCCTGGAGGACCTTGGCATCTTCGAACGCATGATTCCGCTCGGGACGAAGCTGGAAAAGGCGCAGATCCAGTTCGCCGATGGCTCCGTGCGGCAGGAAAGGCAGCTGGAGGGCCTGTCGCGGGTCCATGTGTTTCCCCGGCAGGTCGTGGTGGAAGCGCTGCTGGAGGCGGCCAAGGGCTTCGGCGCGGAAGTCGTGCTGAACTCCCAGGTGGCCGGCGCGACACCGCAGGGCGTGCTGAAGATGGCCAACGGCGAGCAGTGCCAGGCGGACCTGATCGTGGGGGCGGACGGCGTCAATTCGGCGATTCGCTCTTCGCTGGACATGAAGTCCGGCTTCAAGCTGCTGCCGACGATCATCGACCGCTTCCTGATCGACTCGCGGGAATTCACGCGCGAGCCCAAGACCGTGGAGCACTGGTCCGGCAACCGCCGCATCGGGGTGACGCCCAGCGGCGACGGGCAGACGTATGTATACATGGTGGCGCCGGAGTCCGACCGCGCCGCCAGGGTCATGCCGCTGGACGTCGAGGACTGGAGCCGCAGGTTCCCGCTGCTGGCGGGCCTGATGCGCGAACTGGGCGCGGTTCCCGATGCGACGCAGTTCAATTACGGCATCGTGCATTGCGAGCATTGGTCGCGAGGGCGCGTCGCCATCATCGGCGATGCCGCGCACGGCCTGCCGCCGACGCTGGGGCAGGGCGCCGGACTGACGCTGATCAATGCCTACGCGCTGGCGCACCACTTGCGCAAGGAGCCGGATGTTGAGCGCGCGCTGTCCGAATGGGAGCGCAATGTGCGCTTCATCTCCGATGCGACGCAGGCATGGTCCCGGCGCTACGACTCGTTCACCCGGCAGTGGCCGACGAAGCTGGACTTCATGCGTCCGCTGATCACCTGGTCGTTCGGCCATGTGAAGTCGCTCAACGACCGCATGCGGATCGCGGACCGGGGCCTGCGCACGGCGGGCATCGAAATCGGGGGAGGTGGGGGCCATGCTGGTTGAAGGAAGCAAGATCCTGGCCGCTTCGCGCGGCGAGGTCTGGAAGGCATTGAACGATCCGGATTTCCTGCGCAGAAGCATTCCGGGCTGCCGGGAGGTAAAGGTCGTCTCGCCGGGAGAGCTGGAAGTCGGCCTGACGGTTTCCGTCGGACCCATCAAGGCCAACTTCGATACGCAGCTGCAGATACGGGATGTGCGGGAGCTGGAGTCCTATGTGCTGGCCGGTTCGGGCAGCGCGGGGGCGGCGGGATCGGGCAGCGGCACGGTACGCGTTTCCTTGTCGGATGTGCCCGGCGGCACGAAGCTCGACTACTCCGCCGAGACCGAGGTCTCCGGCAGGGTCGCGCAACTGGGCGCGCGCATGATGGACAGCACCGCCAGGCGCTTTGCCGAGCAGTTCTTCGCCAATATCTCCCGCCTTCTCGGAGGGGAGGAGATGCCGGCGGCCCAGGCGCTGGAAACGCGCCGCGCCGCGCGGGCATCCGTGGCATCGGGAGAGAGTGCCGCGCAGCCGCAGGCATGGGCGGGA
The DNA here is from genome assembly GCF_004342005.1 of Paracandidimonas soli. Taxonomy (GTDB): domain Bacteria; phylum Pseudomonadota; class Gammaproteobacteria; order Burkholderiales; family Burkholderiaceae_B; genus Paracandidimonas; species Paracandidimonas soli. The sequence goes on along the minus strand of NZ_SMBX01000007.1, from coordinate 111,973 downwards.
GCGCTGGCCTGGAAGCTGGCGCTGGGCTGCGGCGTGGGCGCCTTTCTCGGGAATGTGCTGGCAGCCTGGGTAGCGCACCTATGAATCCCAACGCCCGGGCCAAGAGTCTTTACGGCGCGCGCGGCGCGGTCGTCAGCGGCCATCATCTGGCGACCCTGGCGGCAAGCGACATACTGCGCCAGGGCGGCTCGCTCATCGATGCCGTGATTGCGTCGTCGGCCGTGCTGACCGTGGCATTGCCGCATACGAGTTCGATGGGCGGCTGCGCCATGCTGCTGTATTTCGATGCGGCGACGGGCCGCACGCATGCGCTCAACGGCTCCGGCAAGGCGCCGCTCGCCGCCGATCGCGCCATGTTCGAGCGCATGCCCCAGCGGGGCAGCCGCTCTTGGCTGACGCCTGCGCTGGTGCGTTTCTGGGCCCGGGCATACGGCCGCTTCGGCGCATTGCCATGGCCCGGCCTGTTCGAGCCCGCCATCGCGCTTGCCCGCCAGGGACTGGCGTGCCCGGAGGAGCTTGCCAGGAACCTGGCGCGGGCGGACGACAGCCTGCTGTCGCAGCCGGGCTTCAGGGAAGCTTTCCTGCCTCGGGGCGATCGCCTGTCGGCGGGAGACATGTTGGTCCAGTCGCGCGTGGCCGACGTGCTCTCCGAAATCGCGGACAAGGGCGAGGATGGCTTCTACAAGGGCTGGGTGGCGGACAGCCTGCTGGCATTTTCCGCATCGACGGAAGGCCTGCTGTCGGCCGAAGACCTGGAAGGCGCGAGTGCGGACTGGGTGTCTCCGCTTGCCATGGCGGCTGGCGATGTCGGCGTCCAGGTCATGCCCCCGAATTCCTCGGGCTGGATCATGCTGGAGCAGTTGCGCCGCAATTGGGGCGGCGGCCTGGAAGTCAGAGCCACGCAGGACAAGGCATCCGCGATGGCCGATGCCATCCTGGCCGCCATCGACGTAATCGCGCACAAAGACAGGGATCCGCAGGAAGTGATGGAGGCGTATGCGGCGGGCCATGCCGGGGAATGCGCGTTGCCGGTCAAGCATCGCTTTTCCGCCGAGCCCGGCGATACGACCGGCTTCGTGGCGATGGATGCGCAGGGCAATGCCGTGTCGATGCTGCAGAGCATATTCCAGCCGTTCGGCAGCGGATGCGTGGATCCGGGCACCGGCATCATCTTCAACAACCGCATGTACGACTTCTCGCTGTCCGAGGATTCCCCGAACCGGCTGCGGCCGGGCCAACGACCGGTGCATACGCTGAATCCCTATCTTGTCATGCGGCGGGAGAAGCTGGTGATGGCCGGGGTTTCTCCCGGGGGAGTGAGTCAGACGACGACGGGATTCCAGGTGATCGATCATGCGATGCGCAGCGGCATGAGCCTGGGTGCTGTCGTCAGCGAGCCCAGGTGGAGCCTGGGGAGGGACGGCACCGTGCTGCTGGAGGAGGGCATCGATGGGAGGGTGGCGCAGCGCTTGCGCGAGCGCGGCCTGACAGTCGTGGAGAACTCCGCGCACGAGTTTTACTTCGGATCCGTGAAAGCGGTCCGGGCGCTGGAGGGCGGCCGCATGCTCGAGGCGGCGGCGGACCCGCGCCGCCAGGCGCACGCGATAGTCTGGTAGGGGCTTCAGCCCCGTCCCAGCAGTTCGTCCAGCTGCGGCAGCATGACTTCCGTTGCGCGCATGCCTTCCTGTATGGCGGCTTGTCCCAGGTGGAAGTCCATCAGCCCGATGTTGCTCAGGTTGGGGGTGATCAGCAGGTCGGCGGGCTCGCCGGCCATGCGGCTGCGCGTGATGCGCACTTGCATGATGTTGATGCTGGACGCCAGCACATCCAGCATGGACGGCAGGCGCGGCGATTGCGGGCCGGATTCCGGCATCCAGCTGCCCAGGTTCTGCTGCAGAGACTGCAGCCAGGTGCTTGCGCTGCCGCTGGCCGTAGTGCCGGCAGTGGACGCACTGGCCGCGGTATCGTGCGGCTGGCGGCGGCCCAGCAGCTTGGCGTTCAGATCGACGGCGATCAGGATGTCCGCGCCCATGGCGCGGCCAAGCGAGACGGGAACGGGATTCACCAGCCCGCCGTCCACCAGGACGGTGTCGTCGCGCCATACTGGAGAAAACAGCCCGGGCAGGGCGATCGAGGCGCGTACGGCGTCCGTGACCGAGCCGGAGCGCAGCCAGATCTCGGCGCCGTTGTGCAGGGCGGTGGCGACCGCGCCGTAGGACAGCGGCAACTGTTCGATCGGGCAGTCGACGAAATGCTTGCGGAAGAACTCCATCAGACGCTCCCCCTTGAGCATGCCTCCCGCCAGCTGCAGGTCCATGAATGAGAGAATGTCTTTCATGCGCAGGCTTTTCACCCAGGCCTCGAAACGGTCGAGCTCGCCCGCGGCGTAGGCGGCGCCGACCAGGGCGCCGATGGACGTGCCGCAGACGATGTCGGGTTTGATGCCGGCGTTTTCCAGCGTGCGGATGACGCCGATATGCGACCATCCGCGCGCCGAGCCGCTGCCGAGGATCAGGCCGATGCGCGGCGTGCCGTGAAGTATCATCGCGCGCCCCGCCTGCCGGGGAGATCGAAGGGGAATGCTGCCGGGGCGGTTGCCACTGTCATACGTAGTGCCTGGAAAGCGTGGGGATGGCAATAATGGCAAAGTTTATCGCACCGCCCGAGGCAGTTGCGCTAGGCTTTCATCATCCGCATGAATCAGAAATAGATATATGCTATCGATTTATTTAAATTAATTCAATTTACTAATTGATAACCAACGCCTAAACTGGACTTGTCCTGACGGCTGCATGAACATGAGACCGTCGCTTTCCCCAACCGAGATAGGAGCCTGGATATGAAAAAACTGACGACAGCGGCGGGAGCTCCCGTAGTCGATAACCAGAACACCATGACGGCCGGCTTGCGCGGCCCGGCACTGCTGCAGGATGTGTGGCTGCTGGAAAAGCTGGCTCATTTCGACCGCGAGGTCATTCCCGAGCGCCGCATGCACGCCAAGGGCGCGGGCGCTTATGGCACCTTTACGGTGACGCATGACATCACCTGTTATACGAGGGCGAAGATCTTCTCGGAAGTCGGCAAGCAGACGCCATTGTTCCTGCGCTTCTCGACGGTCGCCGGCGAGCGCGGCGCGGCGGATGCCGAGCGCGACATCCGCGGCGTCGCCATGAAGTTCTATACGGAAGAAGGCAATTGGGACCTGGTCGGCAACAACACGCCGGTGTTCTTCTTCCGCGATCCGCTCAAGTTTCCCGACCTGAACCACGCAGTCAAGCGCGATCCCCGCACCGGCATGCGCAGCGCCCAGAACAACTGGGAGTTCTGGACCGGTCTGCCCGAAGCCCTGCATCAGGTCACCATCGTCATGAGCGATCGCGGCATTCCCGCGGACTTCCGCCACATGCATGCCTTCGGCAGCCATACGTTCAGCTTCATCAATGCGCAGAATGAACGTTTCTGGGTGAAGTTCACGTTCAAGACGCAGCAGGGCATCAAGAACCTGACCGACGCCGAGGCGCAGGAACTGGTGGGCCGCGACCGCGAAAGCTCGCAGCGCGATCTGTTCGAGTCCATCGAGAAGGGCGATTTCCCCCGCTGGACCATGTACGTGCAGATCATGCCCGAAGCCGATGCGGCAGGCTACCGCTTCAATCCGTTCGACCTGACCAAGGTCTGGCCGCACGGCGACTATCCGCTGATCGAGGTGGGCGTGCTGGAGCTGAACCGCAATCCCGAGAACTTCTTCGCCGAGGTCGAGCAGGCGGCATTCTCGCCGGCGAACGTAGTGCCGGGCATCGGATTCTCGCCCGACCGCATGTTGCAGGCGCGCCTGTTTTCATACGGCGATGCGCAGCGCTATCGCCTGGGTGTGAACCACCACCAGATCCCGGTGAACACGCCGCGCTGCCCCGTACACAGCTACCATCGCGACGGAGCGATGCGTGTCGATGGCAACTACGGACGCACGACGGGCAACGAGCCGAACGCGCAGGGCGAATGGCAGGAGCAGCCTGAGTTCCGCGAGCCTCCGCTGCCGCTGAATGGCGCCGCCGACCACTGGGACCACCGCGTGGACGAGGACTACTTCTCGCAGCCGGGCGCGCTGTTCCGCCTGATGACGGACGAGCAGAAGGCGGCCCTGTTCGAGAATACGGCGCGCAACCTGGCCAGCGTTACGCCTGACATCCAGGCCAGGCATATAGAGCACTGCAGCAAGGCGGATCCAGCCTATGGCGCAGGCGTCGCCATCGCGCTGAAGCGCCTGGGCTGAGAGGCAAGATCGCTTGCCGCTAGAGGAATGCCGCGCCATCGATATACGGTGGTGTGGCATTATGCGTCAGGTTTTCGGCTCTCTGTCACCTTAGCCAGGTAGAGATGGTCTTGGTAAGAAAGGTCGTCTGTGGAGAGCCTGGCACGGCACGCCATGCAAGATGACCCAGGTTGGACTGGATTTCCGCATAATCCGCCTCTTGGGCTTGCTGGGCGATCTGGCGTGCTCCATCGATTCCCAACAAGCGATCCTGAGCACAGGGTAATACCAATAGTTTGGCCTGGATGCGATTAAGCGCATGTAAAAGATCGCCATCAAAGCTCTGGGCCAGATCAAACGAGCTGGATGCCTCGTAGCGCCTGATCAACGACCATGCATCCCAGGACGCAAAGTTTGTCGCTACCGCATCCATGTCTCTTTCAACGATATCCTGGGGCATGGTCTCGAGATAAGCGTCCGTTACGGTCCAGGGGAAGTAGTGCCGTCCGGCGATAGCCAAACCGGTTGCGGGCTGGATGCTATAGCTACCGTCACTCCAGTTGGCATCTAAAGCCACAATGCGCTTCATCTGGAGTACGGTTTGCCGAAACAACCCGCCCGCCTTAACGGCAGGTACCAATAACACCGCGCGTTGCATGGCGTCAGGATAGGCGGCTGCCCATTGCAGGGCTTGGAACGCTCCCATGGAAGCGCCGCCCACAGCGGCGAGTGGTCTGCCGTGCAAGCTTAGGCCATGCGTCACCAATTCGTACTGAGCACGTACCATGTCTGCCACGCTGTAGATGGGAAATCGGTGGCGCAGACCATCCCCGGGTTGTGAAGAGTCGCCGCCGCCGATTGCATCGACAGACACGATACAGTACTTGGACGGGTCGAATGCCGCGTCGATTCCAATATGGCCCCGGACTCCGTAGCGTGTATTGCTGGTGCCGGGCAGCAGTAATATCAGATTGCTGCCCTGCGGATTGCGTTCCCCGTACAAGGTGTAGGCAATGCGCAGGTTATGTATGGTTTTTCCGGAATCGAGCTCGAATTCGGGGATGATGAAAACACCGTCCTTGCCGCCTTTGGCATTCACGGTTTCGGCGGCGATGCTCATTAGCGACGGTCTCCTTCCGGTGTATGTTGCAGCGAAGCGGCGGGTATTTCCAGCTTGTCCGCATCATTGACGTTCGATGCCTGCAGCTGCGATGACTTGCTTCCAGCGTTGTATTTCTGCGCGGGTAAACGTATCCAGCGCAGCGCCTGTCTCCTCACCGTCAGACAGAAGTTGCAAGCCTTGATCCTGTAGCAATTGCAAGAACTCCGGGTCTTGCAATGCGCTGTGATAGCTGGATAAGAATTTCTGCAGAACCTCGTCGTCGGTTCCTGCGGGCGCATATACACCGTACCAGGTCAAGGCTTCGAAGCCAGGGATCAAAGATTCAGCAACGGTAGGGATATCCGGCAACTGAGTGGTGCGTTGTGTTGTTGTCTGGACTAGCGGTTTAGCTAGCCCTCCTGACCTCAGCCCCATTACCGTATTCATCTGATCGAACAGAGCATCGGCCTGGCCGGATATTACGTCGGTAAGTGCCTGCCCACCGCCGCGGTAAGGAACATCCAGAACGTCCAAGTTGGCTCGTTGCATGAACAGCGCTGCCATCAGGTGCGAGGCGGAGCCTACTCCAGCATTGGCAATGTTCAGTTTGTTGGGGTTGGTTCGAGCATAGCTGACAAATTCCTCTATTGTGTTGAATGGCGAGTCTTTGCCCACAAGCAGAACCATCGGCGTATTAGGGAAACGGAATACACCGCGGAAATCCTGAGCCGGATCATAAGCAAGGTTGTTATAAAGCGAAGGCGCTGCCGCCATGTAGCCGAAATGCCCCATCAACATCGTGTAGCCGTCCGGCTTGGCACGCGCGACCCGGGCTGCGCCGATCGTGCCGCCTGCACCAGGCACATTCTCGATCACTATGGCTTGTCCCAGTTCGTTGGCCACACGCGCTGCCACACGTCTGGCTAAGGCGTCTGTCGGGCCGCCTGCTGCAAAAGGAACGACCCAGGTCACAGGCCGGGTCGGGTAATTATCTTTTGCCCAGCTCGTTGCCGAGATTAGGCACATTAAACAAGCAAATGCGGAAACGATAATTCTTTTCATTGCATATCTCCTGATTATTGGAATAGAGGTACTGCTGCATCAAGTATTTATGTTCTGGGCAATGGCTTTGCCGACATCTTGTGTTGATGCTTGGCCGCCCAGGTCTGGGGTATGCGGACCAGCTTTCAGGATATCTTCAACCGACTTCAGGATGGCGTCATGGGCATCTGCATATCCCAGAAACTGCAGCATCATGGCGCCGCTCCAGATCATGGCGATGGGGTTGGCGATGCCTTTGCCATAGATGTCGGGAGCGGAGCCGTGCACGGGCTCGAACAGCGACGGGAAATTGCGTTCAGGGTTCAGGTTGGCCGACGGGGCCAGGCCGATGGTGCCGGTGCAGGCCGGTCCCAGGTCGGACAGAATGTCGCCGAACAGGTTCGATGCCACCACGACGTCGAAGCGCTGGGGCTGCAGCACGAAGCGGGCGCTGAGTATGTCGATGTGCTGCTTGTCCACCGCGACTTCCGGGTAGTTGGCGGCCATGGCGTCGGCGCGCTTGTCCCACCAGGGCATGCTGATGGCGATGCCGTTGCTCTTGGTGGCTACCGTCAGGGATTTGCGCGGGCGCTGGTTGGCCAGCTCGAAGGCGTAGCGCAGCACACGGTCGGTGCCGATGCGCGAGAACACGGATTCCTGGATGACGATTTCTCGGTCGGTGCCTTCGAACAGGACGCCGCCCAGGTTGGTGTATTCGCCTTCCGTGTTTTCGCGCACGACCAGGAAGTCGATGTCGCCGGCCTTGCGGCCCGCCAGCGGGCAGGGCACGCCCTCGAACAGGCGTACGGGTCGCAGATTGATGTACTGATCGAACTCGCGCCGGAACTTCAGCAGCGAACCCCATAGCGAAACGTGATCGGGCGTGGTGGCGGGCCAGCCGACGGCGCCGAAATAGATGGCATCGAATCCCTGCAACTGCGCTTTCCAGTCGGCAGGCATCATTTCGCCCGTCTGCTGGTAGTAGTCGCAGTTGGCCCAGTCGAAGGTCTGGATTTCAAGCGGGATATTGAATTGTTGAGAGGCGGCCCGGAGGACACGCAGCCCTTCGGGCATGACTTCCTTGCCGATGCCGTCGCCGGCGATAGTTGCGATTTTCAGTGTCTGGCTCATGAATAGGGTCTGTGCAAAAAGTGAAAGAGGCGTGAGGACAAGTGTCTTGGCGGACGCCGGTGCCATCAGTGCTGCCGGCATCGTAAGTCAGAGTCCAATTTCTATACAATAGGCCAACTTGTCAATTGAATATGCACACATCATGAATAATGATCCCCTGCCGGAGGATTTGCGAGTATTTTGCGCGGTAGTACACAAATGCAGTTTCACCGGCGCTGCGCAGGTGATGGGCGTGTCCCCCGCTTATGTGACCAAGCGCATCCGGATATTGGAGGCCAGGCTGCAGACTGTGCTGTTCCATCGCACGACGCGGCGTGTGGTGGTGACGGAGGCGGGGGAGCGTGTCTATCACTGGGCGCTGCGTATTCTGGACGATGTAGAGCGACTGGTCGACGAGGTCAGTGCTACGCGTCGAGAGCCGACCGGCGTGTTGCGCGTATGTAGCAGCTTCGGGTTCGGGCGCAGGGTGGTGGCCAGGGCATTTTCCATGTTCGCGCGGCAGTATCCGGGCCTGCAGGTACGCTTCGAAGTTTTTGATCGCATCGTGGATGTAGCGGCGGAGGGATTCGACCTGGATATCCGCGTAGGAGATGAAATTGCGCCACACCTGATTGCGCGACGGCTGGCATCCAATCATCGCGTGCTGTGCGCAGCGCCGTCTTATCTGCAGGCACGCGGCATACCGCGTTCATTGTCAGACCTTGCCGCGCATGACTGCCTGATCATCAAGGAGCGGGACCATCCGTTCGGCATATGGCAACTGCGCAGTGGCGCCAAGGGGGAACGCATCAAAGTGCGCGGCCCCCTGTCGTCGAACAACGGGGAAATGGCGGTGCAGTGGGCTGTGGACGGTCACGGTATCATTCTGCGCTCGCATTGGGATGTGGCGCCATTGCTGCAGAGCGGGCAATTGCACTGCGTGCTGCCCGAATGGCAGCAGGAAGCCAATGTGTGGGCGGTGTATCCCGAACGCCTGGGAACCTCGGCCAAAGTCAGGGCCTGCGTAGCGTTTATGCGGGACTATATGCGGGAACGGATCGGAGAGGGCGTGCTGCCCTGATATCGCACAATCGCAGCATCAGGCAGCCCGCCCAGCTCTCACTTGACGATGGTAAGGTGCGGCCGGCGCGGCGCCGAAGGATCGTCGTCGGGCTCCGTCGGCGGAGCATCCGGCGTATCGATGGCGTCTTTTTCCGGCTCGTCGCCCGAGTAAGGCTTGGAGTCCTCCACCTCGAATCCCATGCCCGCCCCGGTTTCCCGGGCGTAGATGGCCGATACTGCCGCTACCGGGACGTAGATGTCCTCGGTGATGCCGCTGAAGCGCGCCTGGAACTCGATGTACTCGTTGCCCAGGACCAGACGGTTGGTGGCCAGGGTGCCGATGTTCAGCGTGATCTGGCCTTCGTGCACGTGCGCCCTGGGCACCACCGTGTTGGCATCGACCTTGACGACGATGTGCGGCGTGTATCCGTTGTCGGTGCACCATTCGTGCAGCGCGCGCAGCAGGTAGGGCTTGGTGGAGGTCTCTTGCATGGGCTGGCCTTTAGCGGCGCATGACTTTTTCGGAAGGCGTCAGCGCTTCGATGTAGGCGGGCCTGGAGAAAATGCGCTCGCCGTATTTCTGCACGGGAGCCGCATTCTTCGGCAGTTCGATGCCGTAGTGATCCAGGCGCCACAGCAGCGGCGCGATGGCGACGTCCAGCATGGAGAACTCTTCGCCCAGCATGTACTTGTTCTTCAACAGGATGGGGGCCAGCATGGACAGGCGGTCGCGGATGTGCTGGCGGGCGGCTTCCTGTGCGGCGGGATCGGTTTCGTTGCGGTTTTCCAGCGTGGAAACGTGCACGAACAGTTCCTTCTCGAAGTTGTACAGGAACAGGCGGGTGCGCGCGCGCATGATCGGGTCCGCGGGCATCAGTTGGGGATGCGGGAAGCGTTCGTCGATGTATTCGTTGATGATGTTGGATTCGTACAGGACCAGGTCGCGTTCTACCAGGATGGGCACCTGGCCGTACGGATTCATGACCGAAATGTCTTCGGGCTTGTTGTACAGGTCGATGTCGCGGATTTCAAAATCCATGCCCTTTTCAAACAGCACGAAACGGCAGCGTTGTGAAAAAGGGCAGGTCGTTCCAGAGTAGAGCTGCATCATGTCGCGGATTCCAATCAGTGAACTAAAGATAAAGAGCGCAGAAATCGTGGCTCATAAAAACGAAATAGGCGTATTACCTTACGCCTATTTCATAACAGCAGGCTGAATGGCGGCATTGCATGCCGCCTGCCTTGCGTAGGAATGCCTATTATCTTACATGTTTCCAGTAAGCGGCATTCAGTCTCCATGCGACGAGGAGGAAAAGGCCCAGGAACAGCAGGACCCAGACGCCGATCTGCTTGCGCAACTGCTGTACGGGTTCGGCCATCCATCCCAGGAAGTTGCTGAGGTCGGCCATGTCGCTGTCGAACTGCGCGGCGGCCTGGGCGTTGGCGGCCTCGAACTTGAACTCTTCCGTTGCCTTGCCCTTGTAGTCGGACAGGGCTTCGCGGGTGACTTCGGAGAAGCCGTCCGCATCGTACACCGTGGTGACGCGCTCCCATTGCTGGTCGGCCGCCTGGTGGACCTGGGTCTTGGTCAGCGTGCGCTCGCCCTGGCGCTGCCACATGACGTGCGGCATGCCGACATCGGGGAACACGAGGTTGTTCCAGCCCGTGCCCTTGGCGGAGTCGCGGTAGAACGTGCGCAGGTAGGTGTAGAGGTAGTCGACGCCGGAGGGGCCCAAGTTGACGGAGCGCGCGCGCGCGATGACGGACAGATCGGGCGGCGTGGTGCCGAACCAGGACTTGGCGTCGGCGGGCGTCATGGCGATGTGCATGAGGTCGCCCACCTTGTCGGAGGTGAACAGCAGGTTTTTCTTGATCTCTTCTTCAGTCAGGCCGATTTCCGTAAGCTTGTTGTAGCGCAGGGAATTGGCGCTGTGACAGTTCAGACAGTAGTTGACGAAGAGTTTTGCACCGTTCTGCAGGGCCGCCATGTCGTTGATGCGATTGGGAGCCTTTTCGAGGGGGTAGGTCCCCCCGGCTGCGAACGATACCGTGCAGGTCAGGAATAGGGCGAGGGCGCCAAGCAACTTTTTCATCATGATCATTCCGTAATGTGTCGTGGGCCTTAGTGCGGGCGGAAAGTGACGCGGTCAGGCACCGGCTTGAATGTTCCCAGGCGGCTCCAGACGGGCATTACCAGGAAGAACGCCAGGTAGATCACGGTTCCGATCTGGCTCAGCAGGTTGAACAGATCGTTGGGCGCCTGGGTGCCGAGGTAGCCCAGCATCAGGAAATTCACGATGAAGATTGCATACAGCGCTTTGTGCCAGCCCGGACGGTAGCGGATGGACTTGACGGGGGAGCTGTCCAGCCAGGGCAGGAAGCCCAGGATGACGACGGCGCCGCCCATGATCACGACGCCCCAGAACTTGGCGTCGATCGTGCGGAACAGCAGGGCCAGGATCAGCAGGCCGACCGGCACGGCCAGGCGCCATGCGCCCTTCAGGCCGCCCTTGGCGAACAGCACGATGGCGGCCAGCACGGAGCTGCCTGCCAGGATCCATGTGAAGTCGGCCGTGGTGGCGCGCAGCATGGAGTAGAACGGCGTGAAGTACCAGACCGGGGCGATGTGCGGCGGGGTCTTCAGCGGATCGGCCGGGATGAAGTTGTTGAACTCCAGGAAGTAGCCGCCCATTTCGGGAGCGAAGAACAGGATGGCCGCGAAGACGATGAGGAAGCCCGCCACGCCGACGATGTCGTGCACCGAGTAGTAGGGGTGGAAGGGAATGCCGTCGACGGGGCGGCCGTAGCGGTCTTTGGGCCCTTCCTTGATCTCGACGCCGTCGGGGTTGTTGGAGCCGACTTCGTGCAGGGCGATGATGTGCGCTACGACCAGGCCGATGAGCACCAGCGGCACGGCGATGACGTGCAGCGCGAAGAAGCGGTTCAGGGTGGCGTCGGAAACCACGTAGTCGCCGCGGATCCAGATGGACAGCTCGGGACCGATGAAGGGGATGGCAGAGAACAGGTTCACGATGACCTGGGCGCCCCAGTATGACATCTGGCCCCAGGGCAGCAGGTAGCCCATGAAGGCCTCGGCCATCAGACAGAGGAAGATGGCGACGCCGAAGATCCAGACCAGCTCACGCGGCTTGCGGTAGGACCCATAGAACATGCCGCGCAGCATGTGCAGGTACACGACCACGAAGAACATGGAGGCGCCGGTGGAGTGCATGTAGCGGATCAGCCAGCCCCACGGCACTTCGCGCATGATGTATTCCACAGAGTCGAACGCCAGCTTGGCGTCGGGCTTGTAGTTCATGACGAGGAAGATGCCGGTGACGACCTGGATGACCAGGACCAGCAGCGCCAGTGAGCCGAAGAAGTACCAGAAGTTGAAGTTCTTCGGTGCGTAGTACTCGGACATGTGCTCTTTGAAGAGCTTGGTGAGTGGAAAGCGCCTGTCTATCCAGCCCAGCAGTCCTGTGGTGTCGACGGTTTTATCGCCAGCCATGAGAACGGTTCCTTTCTATTCTATTCGTGCGAACGCAATTGCGCGGATGGTTGCGGGTAGCGGTCAGGCCTGATTGTTTTCGTCGACGCCAATGGTGATCTTGGTGTTGTCGGACGAGAACGAATAGGGCGGGACTTCGAGGTTGTCGGGCGCGGGCTTGTTGCTGAATACGCGGCCGGCCAAGTCGAATGTGGAGCCGTGGCAGGGGCAGAAGAAACCGCCCGGCCAGCTGGCGGGCAGCCCCGGCTGGGCGCCGGAGTTCAGGTGCGGCGTGGGGGCGCAGCCCAAGTGCGTACAGATGGCGACGCAGACGAAGAATTCGGGATTGCGTGAACGGTATTCGTTCTTGGCGTATTCGGGGGTATAGCCGGGGCGGTCTGAGGCGGGATCGGCCAACTGGCTGTCGAGGCCATTGAGGCTGGCCAGTTGTGCTTCGGTGCGGCGCAGGATCCACACGGGCTTGCCGCGCCATTCGACGGTTTTCATTTCGCCGGGGGCGATGCCGGAGATGTCGACTTCAACCGGAGCGCCGGCGGCGCGGGCCCTGTCGGAAGGAGCGAACGATGTGACGAGCGGCAGGGCAGTGGCGGCGCCGGCGACACCGCCGACTGCACAGGCTGATGCCACCCAGAAGCGGCGCGAGGGATCGGACGGCAGGCTGGGGTCAACTGCTCCAGCGTCGTCGAGCGGTATCGTATCGTGACTCATTCTAGTATCCTTATCCGGTGCCTGTGGCGGCATGCCATATCCCTGCTTTTCTTACAGGTACTTCTTTACAGTCGCATATTATAGCGTTACCCGCCAGGGGTGACATTTACTTAATATCAAAGGTAGACACATGAGCAAAGCAAAGAGCTTTCTGTCGGAGTTCCGGGAGTTCGCCGTCAAAGGCAATATGATCGACCTGGCCGTCGGTGTGATCATCGGCGCCGCATTCGGAAAGATCATCGACTCCCTGGTCAAGGACGTGGTGATGCCGATCATCAGCTTCATTCTGGGCGGAGAGGTCGATTTCAGCAACAAGTTCTGGGTGCTGTCCGAGCCCGCCGGCTATGCGGGCGGCCGCACGTACGCCGAACTGACCGAGGCCGGCGCCGTGGTGCTGGGATGGGGCAACTTCCTGACGATCCTGATCAATTTCCTGCTGCTGGCGTTGGTCGTGTTCTTCATGGTGAAGGCCGTCAACAAGGCAAGGGCGACAGTCATCAAGGAAGAAGAGGCAGCGCCAGAGGAGCCCGCTCCGACGCCGGACGATGTCGTGCTGCTGCGCGAAATCCGCGATCTGCTGAAGAAGTAGCCTCAGATCGGGTTGTCCAGGTCCAGGAATTCGACCCGGATGCCGAACTCCCGGGCCACGGCTTCGCCCAGCGCCTTCACGCCATAGCGTTCGGTGGCGTGGTGTCCGGCGGCGATGAAGCCCGTGCCGGTTTCATGCGCCAGGTGGAAATTCTGTTCCGAGGCTTCTCCGGTCAGGTAGGCATCGGCGCCAGCCTGGACCGCAGCTTCCATCATGCCCTGGGCGCCGCCGGTGCACCAGGCGATGCGCCGCACGGATTGTTGCGGATTGCCAACAAAAAGAGGGGCGCGGCCCAAAGAATTGTGAACCTGTCCGGCCAGCGATTCCAGCGTCGCGCCTTCGGGGACCCGGCCTATCCAGATCAGGTCTTCGGGGCCGCAGCGCATGGGTTCTCCTTCCGGCGTGCGTTCCGGCTCGAAGCCCAGGATCCTGCCCAACTGCGCGTTGTTGCCCAGTTCCGGGTGCGCGTCCAGGGGCAGGTGATAGGCGAACACGTTCAGGCCGTGCGCGATGGCCTGGGCGATGCGCCGGTGCTTGGGGCCGCGTATGCAGGGGTCTTCGTTCTTCCAGAACCAGCCGTGATGCACCAGGACGGCGTCCGCCCCGCGTTGCGCGGCGGCGTCGATCAGCGCCTGCGAGGCGGTGACTCCGGTGATAATGTGTCGGATCTCCGGCTTGCCTTCCAACTGCAGGCCGTTGGGACAATAGTCCCGGAATCGCTGCGGTTGGAGTATGGTATTGAGCCATTGATGCAGATCATTCGTGGACACGGCGTTCATGTGTCGATTTTCCCTGGTTCCATCGTCTTATGCGTCGATTATGGTTGCTATTCGCCCAGACCGTGACCGTCTGTCTGGGTATCCTGTTCATTGTGGCGACGTTGCGGCCCGAATGGGTGGGCATGGCTTCGCGGCCCGTGGTCGCGCCCCCGCCGTCAGCCGCGAACGGCAATGGCAACGGCGCGGCTGCGCCGCTGCTGTCGTTTGCGTCCGCAGTGGCGTCCGCCACGCCGTCCGTCGTCAATATCTATACTAGCAAACAGGTGGACGTGCCGCTGTTGCAGTTTCCGAACGACCCCGAACTCAATCGGCTGTTCGGCGAACTGCCCGGGTTCAGCCGGCGCAAGCAGTCGACCAGCCTGGGCTCGGGAGTGATAGCCAGGGCGGATGGGCACATCCTGACGAATTACCATGTCATCGAGGCGGCCGACGCCATCGAAGTCGCGTTGAGCGATGGCAGGCAGGCTCGCGCCAAGCTGGTCGGCGGCGATCCCGAAAGCGACCTGGCCGTGCTGAAGATCGACCTGCCGGATCTGCAAGCCATTACGTACGCGAAGAATGAGGCGCTGCGGGTGGGGGATGTGGTGCTGGCGATCGGCAATCCTTTCGGCGTCGGCCAGACCACGACCATGGGGATCGTGTCCGCGCTGGGGCGCAACCGGCTGGGCATCAATATCTACGAGAACTTCATCCAGACCGATGCGGCCATCAATCCGGGCAATTCCGGCGGGGCGCTGATCGATGGAAGGGGCCGCATGGTCGGCATCAATACGGCCATTTATTCCGAGACCGGCGGATCGCTGGGCATCGGCTTCGCCATTCCCGCGCCGGTGGCGCTCATGATCATGGAGCAGATCATCGAGCATGGCGAAGTGACGCGCGGCTGGCTGGGGCTGGAGCCCCAGGACATCACGCCGGATCTGGCCCGGGCCTTCCGGATGGAGCGGCGCGACGGCGTGATCGTGGCCAGCGTGCTGCGCAATGGGCCGGCATGGACGGGGGGCATCCGGGTGGGGGATATCATCCTGAGCCTGGACGAAGAGCCGGTCAGGGACTCCATCGGTTTCCTGAACCAGATTGCGCCGCTGCAGCCGGGGTCGAAGGCGACATTGGGCGTGCTTCGCGACGGCAAGGCCAGGGAGCTGTCAGTCAAAGTGGGGAAACGTCCGGCGCAAATGCCCAACTGAGTCTGGCGAAGGTTGCGCGGGAATTCGTCCGCAGGGCGCAATCCTGAAGCCGCCGCGGTTCCGGCTTCAGGGAAAGCGAAAGTATCGGCTTCGTTCCGGTTGGCGGGCGCGGGGAATGGGCGCCGCCATCAGGCGATGTTCAGTCGCGTGTTGCGACTTCGCCGCCGGCGTCGTCTTCGCTGTCTTCCGCCGGCTGTTTCTTTTCGATCATCTTGCCGATCAGGATGCCGACTTCGTACAGCAGGCATAGCGGCGTGGCCAGCATGAACTGGCTGAGTACATCGGGAGGCGTGACGACGGCCGCGATGACGAATGCGCCGACGATGACGTAGCCCCTGGCTTCGCGCAGCTTCTGCACCGTGACCATGCCGGTCTTGACCAGCAGAACGACCACGACGGGAACCTCGAAGGTCACGCCGAAGGCGATGAACATGGTGATGACGAAGCTGACATAGGCCTCGATGTCGGGCGCGGGCGTGATGGACTGCGGCGCGAAGCCCGCGATGAAGCTGAACACCGTGCGGAACACGACGAAATAGCAGAACGCCATGCCGGCCAGGAACAGCAGGGTGCTGGAGATGATCAGCGGCAGCGCCAGGCGCTGCTCATGGCGGTACAGGCCGGGAGCGATGAAGGCCCAGGCCTGGTACAGGACGACCGGCAGGGAGATGACGAAGGCCGCCAGTAGCGTGACCTTGACCGGCACCATGAATGGCGTGATGACGCCGGTGGCGATCATGCGCGTGCCTTCGGGCAGCGAAGCCAGCATGGGCTGCGCCAGGACGTCATAGATGGCTGACGGGCCGGGGTACAGAAACAGGATGACGAATACGCCCAGCATGGTGCCGACCGCGCGCAGCAGCCGCGTGCGCAGTTCGATCAGGTGGGAAATGAAAGTATCCTGGGATGCATCCTGGGTCACGACGATGTCCCCGTGGTTTTGTTGTCGGTATCGATATTGCCGGCGGGCTTCGAAGCCGCGTCGGCAGGCGCTGCTTCCGGCTCCAGGCCGGGCAGGGGCAGGTTGGCGCTTTGCGGTTCAGCGTCCGCCTGCGTGTCGGCGGCCTTCTGGGCGGGAGGAGCGGCGGGGTTGGCCCCGGCGTTGAGGTCCAGCGACTCGAACGAGGACTTGGCTTCGTTGAGGGCCTGTCTGGCCTCTTCGACCGGCTTGGTCAGCGTGTCGCCCAGGCCGGTGACGGAAGACTTGGCGTCATCGAGCGCCTTCCTGGCTTCGTCGACGGGCTTGGTGAGCGTGCTGCCAAGGTCGTTGACGGTAGACTTGACCGAGCGGGCGGCCTCCTCCATTTGCGACTTGACCTTGTTGACCTCTTCCAGATTGACTTCGCGCTGGATGTCGGACTTGACATCGTTGACGTAGCGCTGCGCGCGGCCCAGCAGGTGGCCGACCGTGCGGGCGACCTTGGGAAGGCGTTGCGGACCGATGACGATCAGGGCGATGACGCCGATCAACATCAGTTCACTGAAGCTGACGTCAAACATAAGCTACCTGTGTACAGACATGGAGTGGATGGAAGGCGTGCCGCGCGGGCCGCACGCCGGTTGCGCCCAAGAGGACTCAGGCGTCTTTCTTTTCCTTCGCCTGCACGTCGATGGTTTCGCCGGTTTCCACGCGCTGCGTGACGGACTCGGGCGTGTCTTCGGAGGAGGCTTCCTTCATGCCTTTCTTGAAACCCTTGACGGCGCCGCCGAGATCTTCGCCGACATTGCGCAGCTTCTTGGTGCCGAAGACGAGGGCGACGATGACCAGGACGATCAGCCAATGCCAGATACTGAAACTACCCATGATGTTTACTCCAGTTAAACGGCCAATGCTGCCGATTTGGGTTTCCAGGGGCGCTCGCCCCCGAGGATATGGAAATGCAGGTGCGGAACTTCCTGTCCGCCGTCATCGCCGCTGTTGGCCACGACACGGAAACCGCCTTCGGGGCCGGGCCTGCAGCCGTTTTCCAGGGCGAGCTTCGGGATGAGCGCCATCATGCGGCCGAGCCATGCGGCGTCTTCGGGGCCGACATCCTGCAAGGATACGACATGACGCTTGGGAATAAGCAGCAAATGTACGGGGGCGGCGGGATCTATATCGTGGAATGCCAGGAACTCGTCGTCTTCGTAGACTTTGTTCGCCGGCAGTTCGCCGCGGATGATTCTGGCGAATACGTTGTTCTCGCTCATGCGGACTCCTTTGTTGCGCTTGCCTGGTCCGGGCGCGAGGCCTTTTCCGCCAGGCCGGATACGCCTTCGCGGCGGGCCAGCTCGGCCAGCACGGTTTCCGGGCGGATGCCGTAGTGCGCCAGCGCGACCAGGCTGTGGAACCAGAGATCGGCGGTTTCGTAGATGATCTTGTCGGGCGCGCCGTCCTTGGCGGCCATGACCAGTTCGGTGCTTTCCTCGCCGATTTTTTTCAGGAAGGCATCGGGTCCTTTTGCCAGCAGCTTCGCCGTGTATGACTGCGCCGGATCGCCGCCATTGGCGGGCAGGCGGGACTCGATGGTGTCGGCCAGGCGGGAAAGAATGTCGGAGGAATGGCTCATTTGTAGATGTGCTCCGGATCTTTCAGGACGGGATCGACGACGGCCCAGTCGGCCTGGCCGTTGCCGGTGTCGTCAAGTCTACGGTAAAAGCAGCTTTCACGCCCCGTATGGCAGGCAATTCCGCCCTTTTGGTCGATTTTATACAGGATAACGTCGCCGTCGCAGTCGAGGCGGATTTCGTGCACGATCTGGACGTGGCCGGACTCCTCGCCTTTGCGCCAAAGCCGGTTGCGCGAGCGCGACCAGTAGACGGCGCGGCCGGAGGCGGCGGTTTCGGCCAGCGCCTCGGCATTGGCGTAGGCGAACATCATCACCGTGCCTGTGGCGGCATCCTGTGCGATGACGGGGATCAGGCCCTTTTCATCGAAGACCAGTTCGGCTAGCCATGCGGGAAGCGTTCTGTCGGTCATTGCCGCACCTTGATGCCCTGGCCGGCCAGGAACGCCTTGGCTTCCTGCACGGTGTGCTGGCCGTAGTGGAAAATGCTGGCCGCCAGCACTGCGCTGGCGTGGCCCTGGGTGATGCCGTCGGCCAGGTGCTGCAGATTTCCCACGCCGCCGGAGGCGATGACGGGGACCGGCACTGCGTCGGAAACGGCGCGTGTCAGTTCGAGGTCGAAGCCTTCCTTGGTGCCGTCGCGATCCATGCTGGTCAGCAGCAGTTCGCCCGCGCCGTAGTCCGCCATTTTTCGCGCCCATTCGATGACGTCGATGCCGGTGGGCTTGCGCCCGCCGTGCGTGTAGATTTCCCAGCGCGATGTCTCGCCCGGCCCGGAAACGCGACGGGCGTCGATGGCCACGACGATGCATTGCGAGCCATGGTACTGGGCGGCTTCGCGCACGAGTTCGGGGTTGGCGACCGCGGCGCTGTTGATGGAGACCTTGTCGGCTCCCGCATTGAGCAGGCGCTGGATGTCGGCCACCTTGCGCACGCCGCCTCCCACGGTCAGCGGGATGAAGATCTGGCTGGCGACGGACTCGATGATGGGCAGGATCAGGTCGCGGTCGTCGCTGCTGGCGGTGATGTCCAGGAACGTGAGCTCGTCGGCGCCTTGGTCGTTGTACTTGCGCGCGATCTCGACGGGGTCGCCCGCATCGACGAGGTCGACGAAGTTGACGCCCTTGACGACGCGGCCGGCCGTGACGTCGAGGCAGGGGATGATGCGGCAGGCCAGATCGGAGCGCGCGGTGTCAGTCATTGGGGTTGATCTCGTCGGCCAGGGCCTGGGCCTCGGCGAAGTCCAGCGTGCCTTCGTACAGGCTGCGGCCCAGGATGGCGCCCTCGATGCCTTCGTGCTCGACGGCGCACAGCGCGCGGATGTCGTCGAGGTCGGTGACGCCGCCCGAGGCGATGATGGGGATGCGCACATGGCGCGACAGGGCGACCGTGGCTTCGATGTTGACGCCCGAGAGCATGCCGTCGCGGCCGATGTCCGTATAGATGATGGCCTCGCAGCCGTAGTCCTCGAACTTGCGGGCCAGGTCGAGCACGCTGTGGCGGGTAAGCTTGCTCCAGCCGTCCGTGGCGACCTTGCCGTCGCGAGCGTCCAGGCCCACGATGATATGGCCGGGGAAGGCGGTGCAGGCATCGCTGAGGAAGCCCGGATCCTTGACGGCGGCCGTGCCGATGATGACATAGGACAGGCCGCTGTCCAGGTAGGCTTCGATGGTGTCCAGGTCGCGGATGCCGCCGCCGATCTGCACGGGGATTTCACCGTCGACGGCCCCGATGATGGCGCGTATGGCGGCTTCGTTCTTGGGCTTGCCGGCTACGGCGCCGTTCAGGTCGACCAGGTGCAGCCTGCGGGCCCCTTGCTCCAGCCACTGGGCGGCCATGGCTGCCGGGTCCTCGGAAAAGACCGTGGAGTTGTTGAGGTCGCCCTGGCGCAGGCGTACGCATTGTCCGTTCTGGAGATCGATGGCAGGGATGAGAAGCATGGCGGTCGGATCAGTACAGAGGTCGATAGGTATAGGTTTGTCGGTGGTCGGAGCGATCAGGGGTTCCAGCCGACGAAGTTGCGATACAGCCGCAGGCCGGTGTCCCCGCTTTTCTCGGGGTGGAACTGGACCGCGAAAATATTAGCCTGCGCGACTGCACAGGTAAAGCTTACCCCGTAATCGCTTTGTCCAACAATGAGCGAGGACAAAGACGGAGCGACATAATAACTGTGTACGAAGTAAAAAAACGCCTGGTCGGGTATTCCCTGCCATAGCGGGTGCGCCTGGGTCTGGCGCACGCGGTTCCAGCCCATGTGCGGGATCTTCAACTGCGGAGCGCCGTCCGCGCCGGGGCGGCTGAACGCCGGACCCGCGAAACGGACGACATTGCCGGGGAAGATGCCCAGCCCGGGGGTGTCGCCCTCTTCGCTGTGCGAGAACAGCATCTGCTCGCCAACGCATACGCCCAGCAGGGGCTTGTTGCGGGCGGCATGCAGCACGGCGTCGCGCAGGCCCGAGGCGCGCAGCGTGGCCATGCAGTCGCGCATGGCGCCCTGGCCGGGAAACACCACGCGCGAGGCGCGCTCGACCTCTTCGGGGCGGCTGGCGATAAGGATGTCGGCATCGGGCGCGGCGGCGCGCAGCGCGCGCGCAACCGAGTGGAAGTTGCCCATGCCGTAGTTGACGATGGCGATCGTGTTCACGGTGTGACCGTTTGGTGGAAGGTGGCGGAGCCCGCGCCGGCCAGGCAGGCGCGGGAATGGATCAGAGGACGCCTTTGGTGGACGGGATGACGCCGCCGTTGCGCGGGTCCTGCTCCACCGCCATGCGCAGCGCCCGGCCGAAGGCCTTGAAGACGGTTTCGCACTGGTGGTGGGCGTTTTCGCCGCGCAGGTTGTCGATGTGGACAGTGGCCTGGGCGTGGTTGACGAAGCCCTGGAAGAATTCGCGAGCGAGATCGACGTCGAATGTGCCGATGCGGGCGCGGGTGAAGGGGACATGGAACTGCAGGCCGGGACGGCCGGACAGGTCGATGACCACACGGCTGAGCGCTTCGTCCAGCGGCACGTAGGAGTGGCCGTAGCGGCGCAGGCCGGCCTTGTCGCCCACGGCGATGGCCACGGCCTGGCCCAGGGCGATGCCGATGTCTTCCACCGTGTGGTGGTCGTCGATGTGCGTGTCGCCGTCGCAATGGATGTCGAGGTCGATCAGGCCGTGGCGCGCAATCTGGTCCAGCATGTGGTCGAGGAAGGGCACGCCGGACTGGAGGGTGTGCTTGCCCGTGCCGTCGAGGTTGATGGACACGCGGATGCGGGTTTCGTTGGTGTTGCGGATGACGTCGGCTGTACGCATGGTATGGGGGTTCCGGAATCGGTCTGGTGGACGGCGTCAGGGGGAAAGGCGGCGCTCGGCGCTGGCGGCGTGGGCCTGCAGGCCCTCGCCATAGGCCAGTTCGGCGGCGATGCGGCCCAGCGTCTGCGCGCCTTCCCGGGAAATGTGGATCATGCTGGAGCGTTTCTGGAAATCATACACGCCCAGCGGCGAGGAGAAGCGTGCCGTGCGCGCCGTGGGCAGCACGTGATTGGGGCCGGCGCAGTAGTCGCCCAGGGCCTCGGAGCTGTAGCGGCCCAGGAAAATGGCGCCCGCGTGGCGGATGCGCTCGGCCCAGCGTTCGGGCTGTTCGGTGGAGATCTCGAGGTGTTCCGGCGCGATGTCGTTGGCGATGGCGCAGGCCTCTTCGAGATCGCGCACCTGGATCAGCACGCCGCGATTGCCCAGGCTGGTGCGGATGATGTCCGCGCGCGGCATGGCGGGCAGCAGTCGGGCGATGGCGGCCTGCACCTCGTCCAGGTAGGCGGCATCGGGACAGAGCAGGATGGCCTGCGCCAGTTCGTCGTGCTCGGCCTGCGAGAACAGGTCGATGGCGATCCAGTCGGCGGGCGTCGTGCCGTCGCAGATGATCAGGATTTCGCTGGGCCCGGCCACCATGTCGATGCCGACCGTGCCGAACACGCGGCGCTTGGCTGCCGCGACGTAGGCATTGCCCGGGCCGACGATCTTGTCGACCGGCGCGATGGTTGCCGTGCCGTAGGCCAGGGCGCCGACCGCCTGCGCGCCGCCGATGGCGAAGACGCGATCGACGCCGCTGATGGCGGCCGCGGCCAGCACGATGGGGTTGCGCGCGCCGTCGGGCGTGGGCGTGACCATGACGACCTCGGGGACGCCGGCCACCTTGGCCGGGATGGCGTTCATCAGGACCGAAGACGGGTAGGCCGCTTTGCCGCCGGGCACATACAGGCCGACGCGGTCCAGCGGCGTGACTTTCTGGCCCAGGACGGTGCCGTCGGCTTCGGTGTAGTTCCAGTCTGACGCACGCTGGCGCTCATGATAGGCGCGTACGCGGGCGGCGGCGGCTTCCAGCGCCTTGCGCTGCGCCTGCGGCAGGCCGTCGAGCGCGGCCAGCCATTCGCTGCGCGGGATCTCCAGCGCGGAAACGCTGGCTGCCTGGACGCGGTCGAAGCGCTGCGTGTATTCCAGCAGGGCTTCGTCGCCGCGCGCGCGGATGTTGCGCAGGATGTCCGCGGCGGCCTGCTCGATGGCCTCGTCCTGCGAGGCGTCGAAGGCCAGCAGCGTGCGCAACTGGCGGGAGAAGTCTTCGGAGCGACTGTCCAGGCGGTGGATCAGAGACATGGCGGTACGGATCGGCGTGAATCAGGGTTCAAATACGTATGATCTCATGCTTTTGCCGCGCTGGCGCGGGCAAAGGCGTCGATCAGGGGCTGCAGGCGCGCCGAGCGCGTCTTCAGGGAGGCCTGGTTGACGATCAGGCGCGACGAAATGGGGGCGATGTCCTCCACGGCCTCCAGATTGTTGGCCTTGAGCGTGTTGCCGGTGGAAACCAGGTCGACAATGGCGTCGGCCAGCCCGACCAGCGGCGCAAGCTCCATGGAGCCGTACAGTTTGATGACATCGATGTGCACGCCCTTGGCGGCGAAATGCTCGCGCGTGGCCTGCACGTATTTGGTCGCCACGCGCAGGCGCGAGCCCTGCTGCACGGCGGACTGGTAGTCGAATCCCTTGCGCACGGCGACGGCCAGCCGGCAGCGGGCGATGTTCAGGTCGATGGGCTGGTAGATGCCGTCGGGGTTCGCGGCGACGTGTTCGTCCAGCACGTCCTTGCCGGCGATGCCGAAATCGGCGGCGCCGTACTGCACATAGGTGGGAACGTCGGTGGCGCGCACGATGATGATCTGCAGGCCGGGATCGCTGGTAGGCAGGATGAGCTTGCGCGAGGCGGACGGGTCTTCGGCGACCTGCACGCCGGCGGCAGCCAGCAGGGGCAGGGTCTCGTCGAAGATGCGTCCCTTGGACAGGGCGAGCGTCAGGGGCTTGTCGTTGCGTGCGGGGCTCATGCGCCGGCTCCGGAAATGCGCTGGATGCGGGCGCCGACATTGCACAGCTTGGACTCCATGCGCTGGTAGCCGCGATCCAGGTGGTAGATGCGTTCGATGATGGTGTCGCCCTTGGCGGCAAGGCCGGCGATGACCAGGCTGGCCGAGGCGCGCAGGTCGGTCGCCATGACGGTGGCGCCGGAGAGCTCCGGCACGCCCGTCACGACCGCCGTGGGGCCGTCGATCTCGATCTGCGCTCCCATGCGGGCCAGTTCCTGGACGTGCATGTAGCGGTTCTCGAAGATGTTTTCCGTGATGACCGCGGTGCCGTCGGCGACGGTGTTGACCGCCATCAGCTGGGCCTGCATGTCGGTCGGAAAGCCCGGATACTCGCGTGTGCGGAAGCCCACGGCCTTCGGGCGGCCCCGCATGGAGGCACGGATCCAGTCGCCGCCGGTCTCGATGGCCAGGCCGGCGTCGCGCAGCTTGTCGATGACCGCGCCCAGCGTGTCGGGGGCGGCGTGGCGCAGCACCAGTTCGCCGCCGGCGGCGGCCACGGCGCACAGGAAGGTGCCGGTTTCGATGCGGTCAGGGATGACGCGGTGCGTGGCGCCGTGCAGCGCCTCCACGCCGTCGATGACGATGCGGTCGGTGCCGTGGCCCTGGATGCGGGCTCCCATCTCGATGAGCAGCTCCGCCAGATCGACGATTTCGGGCTCGCGCGCGGCATTTTCGAGGACGGTCTGTCCTTCGGCCAGCACGGCCGCCATCATCAGGTTCTCGGTGCCCGTAACGGTGACCATGTCGGTGAGGATGGACGCGCCCTTGAGGCGCTTGGCGCGCGCCACTACGTAGCCGTGTTCGATGCTGATCTCGGCGCCCAGCGCGGCCAGCCCCTTGATGTGCTGGTCGACGGGACGCTGGCCGATGGCGCAGCCGCCCGGCAGGCTGACCCTGGCTTCGCCGAAGCGGGCCACCAGCGGGCCCAGCACCAGGATGGAGGCGCGCATGGTCTTGACCAGATCGTAGGGCGCCTCCAGGAAGTCGACCTTGCCGGCATCCAGAGTGACCGTGTCGTTGCCGCTGTCGTGCGCGGATTTCACGCCCATGCGCTCCAGAAGGCGCAGCATGGTGCGGATGTCGTTGAGCGCGGGCACGTTTTCCAGGTGCACGGGCTCAGCGGTCAGCAGGGCCGCGCACAGGATGGGCAGGGCGGCGTTCTTGGCGCCGGAGATGGCGATTTCGCCATGCAGGGGCTGTCCGCCCGTGATCTGGAGTTTATCCATTCGGATTCGCTTTGTATTCGTCAGGGGTCAGGGTGCGCATGGACAATGCGTGGATTTCCTCTTTCATGCGGTCTCCCAGGGCGGCGTAGACGCGCTGGTGGCGGGCGATACGGCGCTTGCCTTCGAATTCGGCGCTGACGATGAGCGCTTCGAAGTGGGCGCCGTCGCCCTGGACTTCGATGTGTTCACAGGGCAGGTTGTCGGCAATATATTGGCGGATCTGTTCAGGTGTGGGAAGCATGGGGAGTTTCAGTTGCGAAGTTTGTAGCCATTGGCCAGGAGGCGCAGCGTGAACAGGCACAGGAGGCCGAACACTGCGGCGACGATTGCCAGGCTGTGCCAGGGCGAGACATCGGAGACGGCGAAAAAGCCATAGCGGAAGCCATCGATGGTGTAGAACACCGGATTCCAGCGCGATACCTGCTGCCAGAACTCCGGCAGGCTGTGGATGGAGTAGAACACTCCGGACAGGAAGGTGGCGGGCAGGATCAGGAAGTTCTGGAAGGCTGCGAGCTGATCGAATTTCTCGGACCAGAGTCCGGCAATCAGTCCGAGTGTAGCCATGATGCCGCAGGATAGCACGGCAAAACCCAGCACCCAAAGAGGGTTTGCCACAGGCAGGCGGACGAAGAACAGGGCGACCAGCCAGACGCCGGCGCCGACGCACAGGCCGCGCAGGACGGAGGCCAGCACATAGGCGGAAAAGATCTCGCGGTGGGACAGCGGCGGCAGCAGCATGAACACCAGGTTGCCCGTGATGCGGCTCTGGATCAGGGAGGACGAGGGGTTGGCGAAGGCGTTCTGCAGCATGCCCATCATGATGAGGCCGGGAATGAGGAACTGCGTATAGGGGATCTGGCCGTAGACGTTGACCCGGCCCTCCAGCACGTGGGAGAACACCAGCAGATACAGCAGGGCCGTCAGAACGGGGGCTGCGATGGTCTGGAAGGCGACCTTCCAGAAGCGCGTCATTTCCTTTTTCAGCAGCGTGGGAAAGCCCGAGCCGGCGTCCAGCTGGGGCTGGATGCGGGGAGCCTGCTCCGCGCGGGGCGTGTCGGTGGACTGGATCTGCGTCATGCCGTGAACTCCTCTCCAACTGCTTCGGTATGCATGATGCGCACGAACACGTCTTCCAGGTCGGCGCCGCCGACGCGGGCCATCAGGGCCTGCGTGGTGTCCAGCGCGGCGATGCGGCCGTTTTTCAGCATGGCGATGCGCCCGCACAGGGCTTCGGCCTCTTCCAGGTAGTGCGTGGTGAGAAGAATGGTATGGCCCTCGGCGTTCAGGCGCGAGATGAAGGTCCAGAGCATGCGGCGCAGGTCCACGTCCACGCCTGCCGTAGGCTCGTCCAGGATGATGACCGGCGGGCGGTGCACCAGGGCCTGGGCCACCAGCACGCGGCGCTTCATGCCGCCGGACAGGGCGCGCATATTGGCGTCGGCCTTGTCCGACAGGCCCAGGTTGGCCAGGATCTCGTCGATCCAGTCGTCGTTGCGCTTCAGGCCGAAATAGCCCGACTGGATGCGCAGGGTCTCGCGTACCGTGAAGAACGGATCGTACACGATCTCCTGGGGCACGACGCCCAGGGAGCGGCGCGCCGCCCTGAAATCATCGACCACGTCGTAGCCGCAGATGCGGATCCTGCCGCTGCTGGCGCGGGCCAGGCCCGCCATCATGGAGATAAGCGTGGTCTTGCCGGCGCCGTTGGGGCCCAGCAGTCCGAAAAACTCTCCATGCTCCACGGCCAGGCTGACATCCTGGACGGCCTGGAATCCGGGGTGGGCGGGTTTTCCCGAGAGCCGTTCGCGCAGCGAGCGCGGGGCGGGTGAATAGATCTTGGAAACGTGTTCTAGCGAAAGCGCAGGCATGAAAAAATGACGCCCGATGAGTAATGGCGAACCAAACCGGACATTATAGGACTCATCCGGGCGGCATGCAGTCCGCCAGGCATCGCTGGGGGCCAGCACGCATCGAAAAATCTAATCGATTTCAATTCTCATTACTTTTTGGGCTATAGTTGACGCTTCTATCCGCTTCCGGCCAGCCGGCGCCCATCCTATGTCGCAGCAGCCTACAGCCCTCGAGCAATTTGGCCGTTTTTTCGACGGACAGAAGGCATATTTCGCCGAATCGGAGGCGTCCCTGGCTGCGCGCGCGCAGCGGGAAAGCGGCCAGCGGCATTACTTGTTCTGCCCTGCGCTGGGAGAGGGATGGATCGATCTGCACCAGTTCGGCAGCGGCATCATGGTCGGGCGCATGCATGGCCAGCTGGCGCGCCCCCTGGATGCCCGCTACCAGGCATTTCCCGACAATGTCATGCTGGGCATCATCGTCCATGGCCAGGCGCGCACGCTGCGCCAGTCGAACCGGTTGCAGGCGGGCGGGGAAGGGGACGTCTTCCTGCGCCATGCCGATCCAGGACCGATCAGCAGCCACATACCGGCGGGGCATACGCAGTCCAGCATTTCCATCGATGTTCCGAGGGAGATGCTGGAAACCCTGAGGGAACAGGGTGTGGACATCAGCTTTCTTGGCAGGCGCAACACATATGCCGTCCTGCAGCCGAACGGACAGGCGGGCGAGACGATCCGCCAGCTCGGAAGGCGCATGCTGGCGGTGCAGACCCGCAATCATCTGCTTGGACGACTGGAGCTGGAATCCCTCAGCCTGGATCTGCTGGTCCAACTGCTGTCCGCGGGAGGAACGGCCAGAACGGTGCACGGCGCGGGCGGCGCCAGGCGCTGGCGCTCGGCGGTCGACGAGGTGGTCGATATCCTGCATGCCGAATGGAACCAGCCGCAGACCATTGCGGCGCTTGCGCGGCGCGCGGGAATCAATGAGTGCTACCTGAAGACCATGTTCCGGGAACGCACCGGGAGCACGATTGCGGGCTACCTGCGCGATCTGCGCATGTGGCATGCGAGGGAAATGGTGGAGACGGGCCGCAAGAACCTGCTGCAGATCGCCAATGAGTGCGGGTATGCGCGCGCCGACAAGTTTTCGGAGGCGTTCCGCAGGGTGCACGGCACTTCTCCCAGGCATTTTCGCTGATTCCGTTGCCCGGACCGGGCCCATCTACCGAAAGCAGGGATGACAGAAGTTTTCCCGTTCGGGGGAGATTTTTCCCGCCTGGAGGAGACGGGAGGCAGCGTGGCGGGAGACACTGATGTGCTGCCGGCGGCTGGCGCAAGCATGCCGCGGCCGGCATTCCCGCAAGCAAACCTCATCCATATCCGTTGCCATCATGCCATACCGTCCTGTTCCTGCCATGCTGCGTACCATCGGGGTCCTGTCCGTATTGTCGTCTTCCATTGCGCCCGCATTGGGTCAGGAAGCGTCGGAGCGTCACGCGACCCTGGACACCATTGTCGTTACGGGAGAGCGCGTTGAGCGCAGCCTGAGGCGGACCGCATCCTCCGTGACACCGCTGGGTGAGGCGGACATCGAGGAAAAGACCAATCGGGCCACAGTGGCGGAAGCCATCGCGGACGTGCCCAATGTCCTGTATCCGGATACGGTCAGCGCTCCGGTCATCCGCGGGCAGGATACGCAGGGCCCCAGCTTCGGCGCCACCGCTTTCCTGGGCGGCACCGTGCCGCGCGCGACGTTCAACCTGGACGGCCGCAACCTGAGCTATAACGAGCTGGTGTTCGGCGCGGAGTCGCTGTGGGATGTCCGCAGCATCGAAGTGTTTCGCGGGCCGCAGACCGTGGCGCAGGGCGCCAACAGCATCGCGGGGGCGGTGACGGTGAAGACCAAGGATCCGACCTTCGAGCCCGAAGGCGCGGCGCAGCTGCAATACGGCAGCAACAATATGAAGCGCGCGTCGCTGGCGCTGTCCGGGCCGCTGGTCGAGAACGAGCTGGCCGCGCGCCTGGCGCTGGACTACCACGGGCGGGATAACTTCATCGATTACGTGAATCCCAATTTCGCGCGCGGTGACAGCAACCAGAACTTCCGCAGCAAGAACGCAAGGCTGAAGCTGCTGTGGACGCCCGAAGGATTGCCGGGGCTGGAGGCGAAGCTGACGTTCGCCCACCAGAACAGCAATCGTCCCACGTCCGAGGCCGCATCCGAGCCTTACCGGGATCTGGAAAGCCGGACAGGCTCCATGCCCAGCTTCAAGCTGCGTGGCAATACCTACGTCGGCGACATCGGCTACACCTTCGACAACGGGATGCGCCTGTCCAACCAGATCCAGTACACCGACCTGGCGATCGACCGCGTGACGGATCCCCACGAGAATGGCGGGGCGCGCATCGACCAGCGCAATGTCTCGAACGAAACACGGCTGTCATTCGGCGATGATGCATCGACATGGAGCGGCGTGGTCGGCGTGTTCTACAACCAGACGCATTCGGATGAAATACTGTATACGCTGGGACGGACCGGCGTGGGCGTTTCCGAATTCGACGACAAGAAGGAAAACCTGGGAATCTTCACCGAAGTCACCCGCAGGCTGTCCGAGCGCTGGCGCCTGACCGGAGGGCTGCGCTATCAGCGCGACCACATCCGCCGCAGCGGCACGACACCGTACGCGCTGGCGCCGCTGCAGTACGACAAGACATTCGCGAAACTGCTGCCCAGGGTTTCGCTGTCCTACGATATCAACGACAGCACGACGGTGGGGGCGCTGGTTTCCAAAGGGTACAACCCCGGCGGCACGGGCCTGAGCTTCGCGCGCGCCAGCTATATGGACTTCGAGCCGGAATCCGTCTGGAACTATGAGCTGTTCGGCCGGACCAGCCTGCTGGATGGCCGTCTGATGCTGACCGGCAATGTGTTCTACAGCGACTACCGCGATTCGCAGCGCCTGCTACCCGACTACCTGAATGGCGTGCTGTATGGCGCCGTGGTGGTGAATGCGGACAAGGCCACGGCGCACGGCCTGGAAGTCAGCGCCGATTACCAGGCCATGGATACGCTGCGGATCCGCGGCGGCGTCGGCTTGCTGCAGACGAAGATCCGGAAGTTCTCGGCCGATGGGAACGTGCTGGAAGGCAAGCGCTTCGGACGCTCGCCGCAGTACATGTTCAATGCGGGCGTGGACTGGGACTTTCATCCGCAGTGGCGGCTTTCCGCCAATGTCCGCCACGTCGACGGCTACCACTCCACCGACGAGAATATCGCGGCCTACGATATCGATGCCTACACGGTGGCCGATGCGCGGATCAGCTATTTCCCGAACAGTTCGCTGGAGATCTTCGCCTATGTCAACAATATGTTCGACAAGCGCGCCCCGACCTGGAAATACGATGACCGCACCGCGGGCGGCATCGCCGCTTCCATGCTGGCGCCACGCCAGTTCGGCATCGGCGTGAAAGCAATGTTCTGAAGGCGTGCTTCACGCTGCGGATGCGCCATGCCTGCGTGATCCGTTCCGGGAGACGCCGCGTTCCAATCCATGTACAGAGGAAACATCATGCAGAGTTATTTGCGAATCGGCCTGGGACTGCTGGCGGCCGCCAGCATTTCCGCCTGCGGCGTCCAGTCCGGCACGGCCGCGGGAGCAGCGTCTTCGACTGTGGCGCAGCCTGTCTTTGCGCCGGTGACGGCGTCGAGGATCCTGCAGCGGCCGGTTGCCGATGATGTCGTGGAGCTGGCCTTCAGCCGGCGGCAGAACGCCGTGTTCGTGTCGGCGCCGGACTGGAAGGACGAAACGCGTTCGGCCGTATTGCGGCTCGACCCCGAGACGCTGGAGGTGCAGGCCAGCATTCCATTGACCGGCAAGGGGTTCGGCGTGGCCCTGGACGACGCCGCGGACCGCCTGTTCCTGACGCAGGGCTTCAATGGCGCCATCAGCGTGGTGGATACGGCGGGGAATCGATTGATCAAGCAGATCCCTCTGATGGAAAAGGTCAATTTCGCGCAAGCCTATGCGGATGCGGGGCTGTCCCGGAAGCGCACGGATTTCCTTCTCGATGCGCTGAAGGGCTTCAAGATCACCGAGGACTACCCATACAAGCTGCGCGAGATGGTGCTGGATCGCGAGCATGGGCGGCTGTTCGCCCCCGGACTGGGACTGGGCCTGGACAGCGTGCTGTTCGTGGTGGATACCCGGACGCTGACGCTGGAGAAAATCATCCCCGGCTTCGGCTACAACGCGGTCGGAATCGCCCTGGACGAGGCGCGGGGCCGTGTGTTCGTGGCCAATATGCAGGGGCAACTGATCGAAGTCGATGCGCGGACGCTGAAGATATCGCGCATCCATGAAATTGAAGCCGACCAGTTGCTGAACCTGGAATACGACGCGAAGGGCAATCGGCTGTTCGGCGTCGATCAGGGCGTGGATCGGGACAACTGGCGCAACAACCATCTGGAGCGCGAATACCGGCATCGCAGCGAGGGGCATCGGGTATTCGCGCTGGATGCGGACAGCGGCAAGGTGATTGCCAATCTTCCCACTGAAGAAGTGCCGATCGGGCTGCGCTTCGATCCTTCGCTGCAGCGGTTGTACGTGACCAATCGCGGCGGCGTCAGGGTGGATGAAGGCAAAGGGGCGCTGACGATCTACGATATGACGGACTATCGCCAGCTGCAGGCGATCGACATGCCGCCGCATCCCAACAGCCTGGTATTGCGCGACGACGGGAAAGTGCTGTACGTCACCTTGAAGAACGACAACAATCGCCGCAAGGCTGGCGGGCAGGAGCAGGTGGTACGCATCACCCTGGACTAGGCCGGAGCCAAAAGAAACCTGCGCTGGTCAAATGGCTCTGGAAGGCCTGGCGCGCAGGCCTTCCAGAGCCGCTCAGATCTTCGTCCGCGAGAACCTGTCGGGGTCCGGCCCTATGCGGCCATCCGCGCGGTCGAGCGCGGCGATCCGCGCCATATCGTCCTCGTCCAGCACGAAATCGCCGACGGCCAGGTTTTCCTCCATGCGCGCGGGCGTGACGGTTTTCGGGATGACCATGTTGCCCAGCTGCAGGTGCCAGCGCAGCACGATCTGGGCCACGCTGCGGTCATGCTTCTGGGCCAGGCCCGCCAGCACGGGATCTTCCAGCGTGGAGCCTTGGCCCAGCGGGCTCCAGGCTTCCGTCACGATGCCATGCTCGGCATGGAAGGCGCGCAGTTCGGACTGCTGGAAGTACGGATGCAGCTCGATCTGGTTCACGACGGGGATGACGCCGGTCTCGTCCAGCAGGCGCTGCAGGTGCGCCGGCTGGAAGTTGCAAACGCCGATGGATTTGGCGCCGCCTTCGTCGCGCAGCTGGATCAAGGTTTCCCACGACTGGACGTAGCGGTCGACGGAAGGCATGGGCCAGTGGATGAGGTACAGGTCGACGTAGTCCTGGCCCAGGCGCTCCAGGCTTTCCTGGAAAGCGGCGCGCGCCTCGTCGTGCCCATGGCTGTCGTTCCAGAGCTTGGTGGCCAGGAACAGTTTGGAGCGGTCCAGGCCGGATGCGGCGATGCCCTGGCCGACGCCGGCTTCGTTGTCGTAGATGGCGGCGGTGTCGATGGAGCGGTAGCCTGTGCGAATGGCTTGCTGGACAACCTCGGACGCCTGCGCATCGGAGACTTGCCAGACGCCCAGGCCGATGGCGGGAGCGCCACGGCCGTCATGGAACGTTATCTGCTCGGGTGAGGTTTGCATCGTGTTCTCCGTAGTCGAATGAAAGGCCCTGTGGGGGGCCGTACGGACAGGAATACGTAAAGCATGAATCGCGCGCTTGGCGTATGCTGACGTTTTTTCAATTACATCATATCCGGGCGGCCTGCCGGCCGCGGATTGATTGCGATATGTTGCCGGCGCAAAATGGGGCACAGGCCTTGTGGCGGGTTGCTGCGAATCTTGATATCCGCGGCGCGCCGGGCGAAGACAGGAGAAAGACATGAGTGTTCACAGCACGGTCGTGCGTACGACGGTCCCGCAACTGATGGCATGCAAGGGGCAGCGCAAGATCGCCTCGCTGACATCGTATTCCGCACCGTTCGCCCGCATCCTGGATGAGGTGCTGGACATGATCCTGATCGGCGACTCGACGGCCATGGTCGGCTATGCCATGCCCGACACGCTCTCGTTCACGATCGAGCAGGTAGCGGCGCATACCGCGGCGGTCGTGCGCTCCACGCAGCGCGCCTGCATCGTGGCCGACATGCCGTTCGGCAGCTACCAGGAGTCGCCGCGGCAGGCGTTCGCCAATGCGGCGCGCCTGCTGGCCAGCGGGGCGGCCGCCGTCAAGATGGAAGGCGGCATTGCGCTGGCGGACACCACGCGTTTCCTGGTCGAGCGCGGAGTGCCGGTGCTGGCGCACGTCGGCCTGATGCCGCAGTACGTCAACACCATGGGCGGCTTCAAGGCGCAGGGCATGTCCGAGGAGTCGGCGGAACGCATTCTGCAGGATGCGCTGGCCCACGAGAAGGCCGGCGCGTTCGCCGTGGTGCTGGAGGGCGTGGCCGAATCCCTGGGGCGCCGCATTACCGAGTCGCTGGCCATTCCTGTCATAGGCATCGGCGCTTCGCC
This sequence comes from Paracandidimonas soli, assembly GCF_004342005.1. Taxonomy (GTDB): domain Bacteria; phylum Pseudomonadota; class Gammaproteobacteria; order Burkholderiales; family Burkholderiaceae_B; genus Paracandidimonas; species Paracandidimonas soli. Next base: position 79,004 of record NZ_SMBX01000007.1, on the reverse strand, counting down.
CGCCTGCGATGGGCAGATCCTGGTGACGGAAGACATTCTCGGACTCAGCGGCGGCCGCATCCCGAAGTTCGCCCGGCAGTTCGCCGACGTTGGCGCTGTCATCCGCGAGGCCGTGACGCAATACGCCGAGGGCGTGCGCGAGGGAACATTCCCCACGCTGGACAACTGCTTCGGCGTGAAGAAGTCCTAGGACCAGGCAAGGTTTTTAGTGTCTACAGGCTCCGGCATCATGCAGTGGCAGACGACAATTGCGCAGCAACCCTGGTTGCCATGGTTTGCGGGTGCGCTACTGCTGGGCTTGCTGGCAAGCCTGATCGTGTCAGGCTTGTGGGCGCGCGGCCGGCTGCGGCGCAAGGATGCCGCCCTGCAGGAAGCGCAGCGGCAGGGCCGCGAGCGCGAGCATGCGCTGGTGCGCGCCGAGGCGCAGGCGCAGATGCTGCGCGAACAGCTGGACGTCGCGCAGCAGGACCTGCATGAGCGCATGGAAGCCTTGTCCGGGCTGGGCGAGCAGTTGTCGCAGGCCAGGGCGGAGCTGGCGGCCATGCAGGCCGGACATGCCGTGCGCCAGGCCGGGTACGAGGAACAGATACAGGTCTTCTCGCAGGCCAGGCAGCAATGGAATGCCGAATTCCGCCATCTGGCCAGTCAAATCCTCGAAGAAAAAGGGCAGGCCATGGCGTCGGCCAGCCGCACGGGCGTCGAGTCCATGCTGCAGCCTTTCCGTGAACAGATCCAGGCGTTCCAGCAGCGCGTCAACCAGGTGCATGACGAGTCCCTGAAGGGGACGACGCTGCTGGGGCGCGAGCTGCAGCACATCCAGGAGATAGGCCTGCGCATGAGCGCCGAGGCCGACGCCCTGGCGCGCGCGCTCAAGGGCGACAAGAAGGCCGCCGGCATCTGGGGCGAGGCGCAGCTGGAGCAGACCCTGCAGCTTGCGGGGCTGGTGCGTGGACAGCACTACGATGTCCAGGTTCATGCCAGGGACGCCCAGGGCCAGTCGCGGCTGCCGGATTTCGTCGTGCGCCTGCCGGACGACAAGCACATCATCATCGACAGCAAGGTGTCGCTGGTGGACTACACGCGCTACGTGTCGGCGCAGGACGAGCAGGAGCGGGAACAGGCGCTGGCCGCGCACATCAGGGCGGTCCGGGCGCACATGGACGATCTTGCCCGCAAGGACTACCCATCGCTGTCGGGCATGCACAGCCCCAGTTTCGTGCTGATGTACATGCCGATCGAGCCGGCGTTCATCGATGCGATGCGGCATGGGGAAAGCCTGTTCGATCACGGTTATCGCCGCAATGTCGTGCTGGTATCGCATACGACCTTGCTGCCGGTGCTCAAGACCGTGGCGAATGTGTGGATGCTGCAGCGCAGCCACGCGCAGGCGCACGAGCTGGGCATGCGGGCGGGGGAAATCTACAACCAGGTCTGCCTGGTGGCCGAACGCCTGAAGAAGCTGGGCGATGCGCTGGATCTCGCCAGCCGCCAGTACAACCTGACCGTCACCGCGGTGGCCGGGCAGCAAGGGCTGCACGGCAAAGTCGCCAGGTTCGGCGAGCTGTCGGTCAAGGCTACGCGCAGCATGCCGGACATACAGCCCCTGCATGCGGATTTCGAAAGCGAGCGGCTGGAGCTGATTGCACCGGCGGACGACGAGAGCGGCGGCAAGGAGGGAGAGCAGCCGTCGGCATAGCGGGCGGGGCGCGGCGCCGGGAGAGGCTCCGGCACGAAGGGGAGCCAGTTCGGGGCGGTGCGCGCTGCGGGAAGGCATAGGCATGCGTCGGGCCGGGATGAATGAGTCCCGGCTTTTTTTGCTTTCCATATTTGATATGTTATATCATATCATTTCTTGAAACGAGACGAGGGCTACGCCTGCACACGGCGTGCCGTTGTCGATACCACCCTTCCAGGAAATGCCATGACCTTCAAACCTCACCCGCTTGCGGCTGCGATCGCGCTGACGCTGCTGCAGCCCGCCCATGCGCAATCGTCCGCGAAACCGGAAAGCAATGTCCGGGAGTTGGCTCCCATCGTCGTTTCCGCCAACCCCCTGGGCCGCGATACCGACAGTCTTGCAACGCCGGTGACAGTGCTGGAGTCGCATGACCTGACGCTGCGCAGGCGCGGCACGCTGGGGGATCTGCTGGACGGCTTGCCCGGCGTGCATACCGACGCGTTCGGCGGCGGCGCCAGCCGTCCGGTGATCCGCGGCCAGACGGCTCCCAGGGTCAAGGTGCTGAGCGATGGCGCGGAAGTGGCGGACGCCTCCACCATTTCGCCCGATCACGTGGTGGCGGTGGATACGCTGCTGGCGCGCCGCGTGGAGGTATTGCGCGGGCCGTCCGCGCTGCTGTATGGCGGCGACGCCATCGGCGGCGTCGTCAATGTGCTGGACGACAAGATTCCGACGGCGGTGCCTGAAAACGGCGTCAGCGGCTCCGTGGAGGTGCTGGGGTCCACGGCGGCCAAGGAGCGCGCCGGAGCCGTCGGACTGACGATGGGTGAAGGCAATATCGTGATGCGCGTAGAGGGGGCCAAGCGCCGCGCCGACAATTACCGAGTGCCGGACTGGACGGAAAGCCGCGTCGCCAATTCGAATGCGGAAACATCGACGGGCAGCTTCGGGCTGTCGTTCGTGGGCGATCGCGGCTATATCGGGGCGGCGTATTCCTACCGCGAGGACGTGTACGGCCTGCCGGGGCACAACCATGAATACGAGGATTGCCATCCGCACGGTTCGTCGCTGCATTGCGGCGGGCACGATCACGACCACGACCACGACCATGATCACGGGCATGACCACGACGAGCATGAGGAACATGCGGCGACGGCCCATCTGCGCAGCACCCGGCTGGATGTGCGCGGAGAGCTGCGCGATCCGTTCGCCGGCTTCGAGGCCTTGCGTTTCCGCGGCGGCTACACCGATTATCGCCATGACGAGCGCGACGACGGCGTGGTGGGAACGGCCTTCCGCAAGCATGGCTACGATGGGCGCCTGGAGCTGCAGCACCAGCCGCTGGGCGGCTGGAAGGGCGTCGTCGGATTGCAGGCGTCGCGCTACGATTTCGCGTCGGAAGGCGGCTCGGAGAACTTCATGCCGCGCACGCGCACACGCAATGCCGGGGTGTTCCTGCTGGAGGAATACCAGTGGAACGATGTGCGCTTCGAACTGGGCGCGCGCCATGAACGGCAGTCGGTAAAGCCGGCATCCGGCAACCGGCCGGATTTCAGCGACGGCGCCACTTCGTTCTCGGCTGGAGCGGTATGGAGTTTTGCGCCGGCATATGCGGCGTCACTGTCGCTGTCGCGTTCGCAGCGCATGCCGACCGCCCAGGAACTGTACGCCCGCGGCGTGCACCTGGCGACCAATACCTATGAGATCGGCGATGCTGATCTGGGCAAAGAAACCGCGCGCACCATCGACCTGGGACTGCGCAAGACGGAAGGCGATTTCCAGTTCGGGGTCAACCTGTTCCATAGCCGCGTCAACGGCTACATCTACGGCGCCACGCTGGACCAGCACGAGGACTTCCGCCTGATCAAGTACACGCAGAAGGACGCGCAGTTCACGGGCCTGGAAGCGGAAGCCACCTACCGCTTCACCCCCAATGTGTCGGCCACGGTGTTCGGCGACTATGTGCGCGGCAAGCTGCGCGGCGACGACGGCAATCTGCCGCGCATTCCGTCCGCGCGCCTGGGCGTGCGCACGAACGTGAACTGGCAGCAGTGGTCCGGTTTCGTGGAATACGCCCACGTCTATCGCCAGGACAAGGTGGCGGCGCAGGAGCACGAGCAGGAAACGCCGGGCTACGGCATGCTGGGCATGGGAGTTGCCTACAATGGCAGCCTGGGAGGCACCGATTATCAGCTGTATCTGCGAGGAACCAATCTGTTGAACAAGCTTGCCTACAACCATGCATCGTTCATATCCCGCCTGGCGCCGATACAGGGCCGCAGCGTGCAGGCCGGCGTGAGGGTGGCGTTTTGAGCGGACAGCCGATCGAGGGCCAGGAGCCGGGCCTTGCCGGCGGGGATGCCTCCGCATCCCCGCCGCTGACAGGCTCGCTTTACGACATCGTCGCCGGCATGCAGGGGGACTTGCCCTGGGGCAGCTTCCTGGATGCCGGAACGGGCCGAGGCTCCATGTCCTGGCTGCTCGGCCTGCAGACCACGCGGTGGACCGCCATCACAGGCGCGCGCAACATGGCGGCGCAGGTCGAGCGCGAGGTGGGAGAGCGCTTGCGCGAGCAGGACCGCATCGTCGTGGGCAACTGGATGGATGCCGACCTGCTGGCGGGAGAAACCTACGACACGGTGCTGGCCGATTACCTGGTCGGCGCCATGGACGGCTTCGCGCCCTATTGGCAGGATCGTATCTTCGGCCGTTTGCGGCCGCTGGTGGGAAAGCGCCTGTACGTGATCGGGCTGGAGCCCTATGTGCCCTATTTCCCCACGGACCCGGCGGGCAGGCTGGTGTGCGAAATCGGCAGGCTGCGCGATGCCTGCCTGCTGCTGGCGGGCGAGCGCCCGTATCGCGAATATCCCATGGACTGGGTACTGCGGCATCTGCGCCTGGCGGGCTTTCGTCCGCTGGATGCGCAGCGCTACGCCATCCGCTACGGCGAGCGCTTCATCAACAGCCAGATGGACATGTGCGACCAGCGCCTGTCCCGGCTGCGCGACAGGCCGCTGGCGCTGGCGATGTCGGAACATGTCGCGCAACTGCGCGACCGCGCCCTGGCTTTTGCGGCGGCCGAGGGCGGACTGCGGCATGGCCACGACTACGTGATCGCGGCGGAGCCTGCCGCCTGAGGTTCGGCCCTTCGGGCCGTTGTACTGCGCCTTTCTGGCTGACGCTTCGCTTCACGCCGCCCGCCGCTCCGGCAGGCGCACATCTATCACGATTTCCGAATATGGCGCGCATACCCGCCCGTCTTGTTCACGTTCGATGAGCATCCATTCGATCAGCGCCATGACGTCGCCATGGACATTTTTGTAATCGCGGCCGAGCAATCTGGCCAGTGCTGCGATGGAAACGGCTCCGGCCTCGCGCAATGTCGCCAGCAGCTCCCAGCGCCGCGGCGTGAACACGGCAAACATCTGTCCCACGTTGGCGAAGCCGACTTCGAACCGGGGTACGGGAGTTTCGCCGCGCTCCAGGGCTTTCATCGTGTCGGAGGCGCGGGAAAGCATGGCGTCAGCGGAATCTCCCACCCTGACATGCAGTGTTCGTTCATTCATCGCAGACTCCTTTCACGTCGGCCAGGAAATCAGCCATTAATCGCTGCGGTCCGCGAAACGCATAAGGCAGCGACTTTTCCCTGAGGCTGCCCTGACGTCCGCCGCGGTGGTTCAGGCTGGCCGGCCCGTGCCGAACAACTGCCCGGCCACGGTTTTCGCCTGCTCGCGCAGGGCCGCCAGTTCAGCCGTCCAGGCGGCGTAGCGGCGCGTCACCAGCACGTAGGGCGTCGCATTGAGGGGCAGGATGTCATCCAGCAAGGAGATATTGCCGCGCCAGTGTGGACGGCCAGCCTCATAGTGAGGGGCCACCGTCAGCAAACCTGATGCGGCGGCGATCAGCAGCAGGTTGGATACGCCCCGACACTCCACCTGCGGCACGATGGGTGCGGCGCCTACCTCGAACACCGCGCTGTCCACCAGCGCCCGTAGGTGCGAGACCGCATGCGGCAACACCCACGGCCCAAGCAACACCTGATCCAGCGGCGCCCGAGCCACGCCGAACAGCGGGTGGCCGCGCCCGGCCACCACGCACATGTGCTCGCTGGCCAGCGATACGATGTCCAGGCTGGCGCCGCTGGACAGCACGGCGGCGTGATCCACGCTGGACAGCACGGCGTCCAGCTCGCCTCGGGCCAGCTCCGCCACCAGAGTGTCCAGCGTGCCTTCGCGCACGTCGGTCTGGATGTCGGGTAATACGTCGCGCAGCCTGACCAGCAAATCCGGCACCAGGGTGCTGATCAGATAGGGCGACGCGCCCAAGCGCAAGTGTCCGCCGCATTGCGCCCCGCGCGCCACCAGCCGGCGCGCGGTGGCGATTTCATGCACGGCCACTCGGCCTCTGGCCAGCACAGCTCCAGCCGCCGGCGTCAGCGTGGTACCGCTGCGACCGCGCGCCACCAGCGGCGCCCCAAAGGCGAACTCCAGGTCGTCGATGAGCGCCACGGCCGCCGGCTGCGTGACGCCGAGCTCCAGCGCCGCCCGGCGCAGGGAGCCCAGGCGATCCAGCGCGTCGAGCAACTGAAAATGGCGTATGCGCAGGCGCGACACCGCTTTGCTCAGCGCCGGCTCGTCGGCCTGGTCAGCAGCAACGGGCTCTGTCTCGGTGGAACGGAGCATGTATCTCCCGGGGATGTGCCGCGGACCCACGACATCAAAAGCCTGTCAGGTGATAGTTTTTACGAGGCTTGGCCGTAAATCGCCGCATTCCTACACTAGCGACGTTAATTCACTGATTTCTTCAAGGAGAGTACGCGTGCACACCGCCCTTGTCAACGGCGCCCGGATCGCCTATTGCCTGGAGGGGCCCGCCGGGGCGCCCGTCGTGATGCTGTCCAACAGCCTGATGTCCACCCACCGCATGTGGGATCCGCAGATGCCGGCCTTGCTCGAACGCTACCAAGTGCTGCGTTACGACACACGCGGCCACGGCGAGTCGGAAACCACGCCCGGCCCCTACACCATAGAACTGCTGGCCGACGACGCCGCCGCCCTGATCGACGCGCTGGACCTCGGCGCCGTGCATTTCGCCGGCCTGTCCATGGGCGGCATGATCGGACAGCAGCTGGCGGTGCGCCATCCCGCGAAGGTGCTATCGCTTTCGCTATGCGACACCGCTAGCGAAATGCCGCCGCGTTCCATGTGGGTGGAACGCTTCGCCGTCGCCCACCGCGATGGCATGGCCGGAACGCTGGACACCACCATCAAACGCTGGTTCGTGGCTGACTTCGTAAAGCGCGAACCCGCCATCATCGAGCAGGTCCGCGAGATGATCCTCGCTACCAGCCTGGACGGCTATATCGCCTGCGGCTCCGCCGTGCGCGACATGTCCCAGACGCACATCCTGCCCGGCATCCAGACGCCCACCCAGATCATCGTCGGTCGCGAGGATCCCGCCTGCACCCTGGCCGCCTCGCAGGTCCTGCAAGCCAACATCCCCGGCGCCGTGCTGCACGTGATCGACGATGCCGCCCACTTGTCCAACCTGGAAAAGCCCGCCGAATTCGCCGCGCTGCTACGCAACTTCATCGATATCCACGCCGACGCCGCCCGGCATTCATGAGCGGCCGGACGGTGCGCCGCTGGCGCGCCGTCCTCACAACAGTACGCGTCCATGGACGCACAGGAGACATAAGATGACCCGACGTTACCTGCAATCGGTGCTGCTCGCCGGCGCTCTCGTGGCTGGCCTGTCGGCCGCACCCGCACTGGCCGATTCCAACTACCCCAATCGTCCGGTGCGCGTCGTCGTGCCGCTGACGCCCGGCTCGGGCGCCGACATCGTGGCGCGTACGCTGGCCAAATCCCTGGAAGCCCTATGGAGGCAACCTGTCATCATCGAAAACAAGCCCGGCGCCGGCGGCACCATCGGCACCCGCGAGGTCGTCAGCGCGCCTGCTGACGGCTATACGCTGCTGATCCAGAGCGCCTCGCACGCGGCCAACCCGGCCATCTACAAATCCCTGCCCTACGACCCCACCAAAGACTTGATCGATGTCGCGCTACTGGCCACCTCGCCCTACGTGCTCGTCTCAGCCATGGACGGCCCCTACCAGACCGTGAAAGCCATCGTGGACGCCGCCAAGGTCAAGCCGCAGGCCGTGCCGTTCGCCTCGGCCGGCATGGGGACGGCCTCCCACCTGGTCGCCGAACTGTTTGCCATGCACGCGAAGCTGGACATGCTGCACATTCCCTTCAAGGGCTCGCCCGACGCCATTACCGACGTCGCCGGCGGCCGCACGGCGTTCTACATGGCGCCGCTGTCGACCGTCCGCGGCATGCTGAACACCAAGTTGCGGCCGGTGGCCGTCACTTCGGCCGAACGCGCGGCATCGCTGCCGTCGGTACCGACCGTCGCGGAGTCCGGCTACCCCGACGTCAAGGTTGATCTGTGGATCGGCATGTGGGCGCCCGCCGGCACCCCGGACGACGTCATCCAGAAGCTGGCCAAGGACGTCAGCCAGGCGCTGCAATCGCCCGAACTGCAGGCAACGTACGCCGCGGCCGGCAATCAGGTCCGGCTCATGTCGCCCGTCGATTTCGCCCAGTTCGTCCGCAAGGACATTGACACCAACAAGCAACTGGTCAAGCAGGCCAACATCACACCTCAATGATGCGCCCGCCGCCCGGAACCGGGCGGCGCGGGTCTCGCCACACGCGGTCTGCCCTGAGCGTCGTCACGCTTGGGCCACCTCCGTGAACAGCTCCAGATGGTGTTGACCATGGGCCGTACAGTTGGCTGAGAGAATTGATTTTTTATCAGATTGAGCGACATGCCCGTGCTTACTGCGTTAAACGAATGCTTCACGACGGCGGTTTCAAACAGGAGTCCTGATTTTTGTTCAGTGGACTCTGTCGTGTGATCCTGTGGCGGCAAGAGTATTCTTCCGCACATTCCCGATCTGATCAGAGGAGGTGGTCGCCTCCCTTCTATGTAAGAGGGTGAGGGACAATTGAGTGGATAGTGACAGTCTTGTCCGTGATACGGCACGAGACTTTCTTCTAAGTTTCAATCCGTAGGCGCTATACGTAGTGCCACGATATGCCTGCGAGTTGGAATCCAGGGGGGGGAATCATCATGAACGAGATCAGGCTGAATCTGACCGCGCATATCGAGGAGTCGGTGGCTCCGGAGAGAGCCGCGCAGGTAGTCAAAGCCGTCATATCCGGTGGGCTTTTCTTCTGGAATCCTGTTGGAGAAGGTCGAATGCCAATGAGAGTAGACGGTGGCGACCTGGAGATGGCACGTTTGGCATCCGTCATGGATATTATTCCGCCGACCGTCGCCAAGCCTATCGGAGCTCCTGTGAGAGGTGAGTAGCTACGCGGGTATATCTATTGAGCAGCAAGTATTGGAAGAGTTGGTGAAGTTCGAAGCCCTTGCAGTTTACGTTTCAGGAGTTGTTCCGACTGGTGCATGAATGTTGGCCTGGCTGCGTTGCTCTCCTGATGCTCAGGCCTCACTCCGCCGCGCGCTTTCTCGGCCGGCCGCGCGGCGCGGGCGTCGGGCGGCGCGATGCTTTCAGGCTGAGCTGCTGCAGGAACGGTTCGTCGCCAAGCGCCCACTGGCCGTGCAGCGCCCGGCGTATGGCTTCCGCCTGCGCGCTGGACAGGCCCTCCTCCAGCATGGCCCGGTAGTTGGTCTGCCGCTCGAAAGGCGTGTTGCCGCAGCTCCAGTAATCCGCATGATCGTTCAGCAGCGACTGGAAGCTGTTGTTCATGCCGGTATGACATCGCGCCGACGACCATTGCCAGGTCGTGGCATGGCTGGTGCGGCCCAGCTGCACGGGGAGGGATTCTAGCCATATCAATGCGGGCAGCACCCACTGCGAAGGCTGCAGCAGGGCGCTGCGGTAGCGCCCGTCGAAGACGCGTCCATGGCGCAGGCGGGCGGCGATGCGTCTGCCCAGCGCCTGGAACAGCCGGGACAGGGCGGTCGGGTCTTCCGGCGTGGCCAGCACCGTGATGCGGTCCTCCATCAGCAGCCAGCCGTGCAGGGCGATGCCCAGAGGCGCCGCGTCCTGCGTCAGCCACATGCGCAGCAGGTCGAGCGGGGGGATATCGGGTTCGGCGGGGATGGGGGACAGCGGATGGATGAAGGTAGACTGTGCCAGTTGCGGCACATTCGGCGCGTACAGGCGTGGCAGTCTGGCCATGGGTATGGGTACACTAGGTTTATCGTCGATCCAGTTTACACGGAGGAAGCGCCATGTCGATACATTCTTCCCGCGCCGGGCAGCCCCGGCACATTCGCAAGGTGGCGGTCTGCGGCGCCGGCGTCATGGGGGCGCAGATCGCGGCGCATTGCGTCAACGCGGGTCTGCCCGTCGTACTGTTCGACCTGTCTTCCAAAGAGGGTGACAGGACGGCCATCGCCCGCAAGGCGGTGGCGCAGCTGGCCAGGCTCAAGCCTGCGCCATTGGGCAGCCCGGAACTGGCGGACGCCATCGTGCCGGCCAACTACGACGACGACATGGCGCTGCTGGCCGATTGCGATCTTGTCATTGAGGCCATCGCCGAGCGTCTGGACTGGAAGCACGACCTGTACCGCAAGCTGGCGCCGCACGTGGCGGAAGGCGCGATTCTGGCCAGCAATACCTCGGGCCTTCCCATCCGGTCCCTGGCCGAGGCGCTGCCCGCCGCATTGCGCGAGCGTTTCTGCGGCGTGCATTTCTTCAATCCGCCGCGCTACATGCCGCTGGTCGAATTGATCCCCACGCAGGAGACGCGGCCGGAGCTGCTGGACCACCTGGAGACATTCCTGGTCTCCACCCTGGGCAAGGGCGTGGTGCGCGCCAAGGATACGCCCAATTTCATCGGCAATCGCATCGGCGTCTTCGGCATCCTGTCGGTCATGGCGCAGGCGCGGGCATTCGGCTTGCCGTACGAACTGGTTGACGAACTGACGGGCACCCGTCTGGGCCGGGCCAAGTCGGGTACGTTCCGCACGGCGGACGTCGTCGGACTGGATACGCTGGCGCATGTGGTGCGCACCATGCAGGATCAGTTGCCGGACGATCCGTTCCATGCGCTCTATCGCGTTCCAGAGGTGGTAGAGGCCCTGATCGCCAAGGGCGCGCTGGGGCAGAAGACGGGGGCGGGCTTCTATCGCAAGGAAGGCAAGGCCATCCTGCGCCTGGATCCGGACAGCGGCAGCTATGTGCCCGCCGATGCGCGCATCGACGACGCGGTCGCCGCCACCCTGGCACAGCGCGACCCCGCCGCACGGCTGAGCGCGTTGCGGGAGTCTTCGCATCCGCAGGCGCAGTTCGTATGGGCCTTGCTGCGCGACAGCTTCCACTACGCCGCTGTGCATCTGGCCGATATCGCCGATACGGCCCGGCAGGCTGACCAGGCCATGCGCTGGGGCTTCGGGCATGCGGCGGGGTCGTTCGAGCTGTGGCAGGCGGCTGGCTGGAGGCAGGTGGCGCAATGGATACAGGATGACATCGCGGCGGGCCGCACTCTGTCGGATGCGCCGCTGCCGGAATGGGTCATGCGGGGGCCAGTGTGGGAACGGCAGGGAGTGCATGTTGCGGAAGGCTCCTGGAATGCCGGGGAAGGCCGCTTCGAGCCCGCCAGCGACCTGCCGGTGTATGAACGCCAGTTCGGCGCACCGCTGCTGTTCGGAGAATCGCGCGGCCAAGAGGGCGTGGTCGTGCACGAAACGGACGCTATCCGATGCTGGACGCTGCCCGAGCCTCATCCGCAGGATGTGCTGATCGTATCGTTCAAGACGAAGATGCATACGCTGGGGCCGGACGTGGTGCGCGGCATCGCGCAGGCCGTCGATCTGGCGGAGTCGGACTACGCCGCCATGGTCATCGGCCATGTGGATGATCCTTTCTCCGCGGGAGCCGACCTGAAGGCCATGCTGCCGGCGTTCCAGTCCGGCGGCGCGGCGGCGGTGGAGCCCATGGAGCGCGAGATGCAGGAGATGGCGCTGCGCCTGCGCTATGCCCAGGTGCCCGTGGTGGCGGCGCTGGCGGGGCTGGCATTGGGCGGGGGCTGCGAACTGGCCGTGCATTGCGCCCGGCGCGTGGCGCATTTCGAGACCTATATCGGCCTGGTGGAAGCCGGCATCGGCGTGGTCCCCGGCGCGGGCGGCCTGACGTTCGGCGCGCGCCGGGCGGCGGAGCTGCGGGCGCAGGCGGCGCCGGATGCGCCGCTGACGGCCTTCCTGAAGCGCTTCGTCACGGCGGCGGCCACGGCGCAGGTGTCGGCGTCTGCGCTCGATGCGCGCCGCATCGGCTATCTGCGCGACGAGGACATGGTGGTGATGAACCGGCACGAGGTCCTGCCCGCCGCCGCGCAGCAGGCCCGGGCATTGGCGCAATTGGGCTGGCGCCCGCCTCTGCCGGCGCGTTTTCCGGTGGCGGGGCGGGATGCCATCGCCACGTTCAAGGCGCAACTGGTCAATATGCAGGCGGGCGGCTTCATTTCCGCGCACGATTTCACCGTGGCGGAAAGAATCGTGCACGTCATCTGCGGCGGCGATGTGGATCCGGGGTCTCTGGTCGATGAGGCCTGGATTCTGCGGCTGGAGCGAGAGGCCTTCCTGTGGCTGCTGGGCCAGCCCAGAACGCAGGAGCGGATCGAAAGCGTGCTGAAGACCGGCAAGCCGGTGCGTAACTGAGCAAGGGAGGCGGACATGGAACAGAATCTGCAACAGGCTTATATCGTCGCCGCCACGCGCACGCCGATCGGCAAGGCGCCCAGAGGCATGCTGTCCGCCACGCGGCCGGACGACTTGCTGGCGACCGCGCTGCGCGGCCTGATGGCGCAGGCGCCGCAACTGGATCCCGCGGCCGTCGAGGATGCCATTGTCGGCTGCGCTATTCCCGAGGGCCCGCAGGGCTTCAACGTGGCCCGTATCGGCGTATTGCTTTCCGGCCTGCCCCATACCGTGGGCGGCATGACGGTCAACCGCTTCTGCGCGTCGGGGCTCAGCGCCATTGCGGTTGCGGCAGACCGCATCCGCACCGGACAGGCGGACGTCGTCATCGCCGCCGGCACCGAATCCATGAGCCAGGTGCCGGTGATGGGGGTGAGCACGACCTTCAGTCCGGATATCTACGCGCGCGATGAAAACTTCGGCATTGCCTACGGCATGGGCGTGACGGCGGAGCAGGTGGCCAGCCGCTGGAACATTTCTCGCGAGGACCAGGACGCGTTCGCGCTGGAGTCGCATCGCAAGGCGCTGGCGGCGCGGGAAGCAGGAGAATTCGCCGATGAAATCCTGCCGGTCGAGGTCGTGTCGCGTCGCCCCGACCTGGCATCCGATCAGGTGCGCGAAACCCGGAAGGTCGTGTCCCAGGACGAGGGTCCGCGCGCCGATACCAGCCTGGAGGCGCTGGCGAAGCTGCGTCCGGTGTTCGCCGCCAAAGGCAGCGTGACCGCGGGCAACAGTTCGCAGATGTCCGATGGGGCGGGCGCATTGCTGGTCGTGTCGGAACGCGCCCTGAAGACGCATAATCTCACGCCGTTGGCCCGGTTCGTGTCGTTTTCGGTGCGCGGCGTGCCGCCGGAAATCATGGGTATCGGGCCCAAGGAGGCGATTCCGCTGGCCTTGAAGCAGGCTGGACTGGCGTTGAACCAGATCGGCTGGATCGAACTGAACGAGGCGTTCGCGGCGCAGGCGCTGGCAGTGATGCGCGACCTGAACCTGGATCCGCAGGTCGTCAATCCCATGGGCGGCGCCATTGCGCTGGGGCATCCGCTGGGGGCGACGGGCGCGATCCGCGCGGCCACGGTGGTCCATGCGCTGCGCAGGCATGATCTGAAGTACGGCATGGTGACCATGTGCGTCGGCACCGGCATGGGCGCGGCGGGGATTTTCGAGCGCGTTTGATGCGCGAAGGGTGGAATATGGAGGTGCGGGAGCTGTCTCTGCCTGGTGTCAAGCTGCTGTCGCCGGCCGTGCATCGCGACGGCAGGGGATGGTTTGCCGAGCAGTACCGGCGGGACGACTATCGCCGTTGGCTGGGCGTGGATGCGGATTTCGTGCAGGGCAACCTGAGCCAGTCGGGCCAGGATGTGCTGCGCGGCCTGCACCTGCAGCTGCGCCAGCCCCAGGGCAAGCTGGTCTGCGTGCTGCAGGGGCGCATACAGGACGTGGTGGTGGACGTGCGCATCGGCTCGCCGTCGTTCGGCCGCTTCCTGTCGGTGGAACTGGATGGATCCGACTTGCGGCAGCTCTGGGTGCCGCCGGGATTCGCACATGGCTTCGCCGTGCTGTCCGGGCAAGCGCTGGTCTCCTATCAGTGCACGCGCTATTACGATCCGGGCGACGAGGTCTGCCTGCGCTGGGACGACCCCGAACTGGGAGTCGCCTGGCAGGTGGATCGTCCTATCCTGTCGCCGCGCGATGCGGACGGGTTGAGCCTGCGGGAGCTGCGTCGGCGGCTCGGGGCCTGAGCCGCCGGCGTTCTATCGTTTGGCGCTGTCGTTGCGGAACTGCTCGATCCAGTGCCGTGTCGAGGCGTCGTGCGCGGCGTCGACGGGGATGTCGCCGTTCAGTTCGCGCGTGATGCCTGTGGCCAGCACCTTGCCGTATTCCACGCCCCATTGATCGAAGGGGTTGATGCCCCAGATCAGGCCCTGCACGAAGATCTTGTGCTCGTACAGGGCTAGCAGGGAACCCAGCGCGTAGGGCGAGAGGCGCGGCAGCACGATGAGGTTGGACGGGCGGCCGCCGGGGTGGGTGCGGTGCAGCGCCAGGGCTTCGGCCTCGTCGTGCGACATGCCGGCGGACAGGCACTCCATCATCGCATGGCTGTGCGACTTGCCTTCCAGCAGCGCTTCGCGCTGCGCCAGGCAGTTGGCGAGCAGGCTTTCGTGATGGTTGCGCCACTGGTGGTCCGCGTTCTGACAGACGATGAAATCCACGGGCGCGCCATCGCTGCCCTGGTGCAGCCACTGGAAGAAGGTGTGTTGCGCATCCGTGCCGGGCATGCCCCAGACGGCGGGTCCGGTGGGGACGCCGACAGGCTGGCCGTCCAGCGTGACGGACTTGCCCAGCGATTCCATTTCCAGCTGTTGTATGTAGGGTACCAGGGCCGCCAGGCGGAAGTCGTAGGGAGCGATGTTCAGCGAGCCATAGCCCAGGACACTGCGGTTGACCACGCCCGACAGCGCCATCTGCACAGGGGCGTTCTTCTCGATGGGCGCATTGGCGAAGTGATGGTCCATGGCCGTGGCGCCCGCCAGCATGCCGGCCACGACGTCGGAGTTGATGGCCAGCGCGGTGGTCAGGCTGACCGAGGACCAGAGGGAGAATCGGCCGCCGACCCAGTCCCACAGCCGGAATACGTGGGAGGCCGGGATGCCCCAGTCGCGCGCCGTCTCGGGGCGCGCGGTAATGGCCACTACGTGCTGGTAGGGGTCTTCGACGCCGGCGGCGCGCAGGCGCTCCAGGGCGCGCAGGCCGTTTTCCAGGGTTTCGGCCGTGGTGAACGATTTGGACGCCATCACGATCAGCGTGTCGCGCAGGTCCAGCCCGGCCAGCCCGCCTTCGATGGCATGGCCGTCGATATTGGCGACGAAGCGGACCTGGCGCCACATGCCGGCGTAGCCGAAGGCGCCGACCGCCAGGCGCACGCCCCAGTCGCTGCCGCCGATGCCGATGTGCACGATGTTGCGCCAGCGGCGCTCGGAGTCGGCCTTGCGGATGAATTCGTTCATGCGCTGGCGCTCGGCGTTGATCGGTCCGACCGGGGCGGCCGCGCGCAGGGCGGAGTGCCACGCGGCGCGCTTTTCGCTGGGATTGACGATGCCGCCTTCCAGCAGGTGCCGGCGCATGGCGTCGAAATTGCGGGCGTCGAGCAAGGCCTGCGCGGCGGCGGTCAGTTCGGGAGAATGGCGCTGGGCGCTGATGTCCAGCTGCAGTCCCGGGGTGTCGATGATGCGCGCCCGGTCGAAGGAAATGGCGGACTGCTGCGTCGCGGCGACGAAGTTGCGCCATTCGGGCAGCGATGGCAGGGGCAGGGGATTGTTGTTATCGCTCACGATTCGGACCTCAGGCAGTCAGGGCGGGCTTTTGGCCTGCGGAATGCTCGGAAAAACGCCGCAATACGCATTGGCGTATCGCGGCGCTGGTGTTGGGCTGTGCCGCGAATCAGGCGTTGCGATTCAGCGCCTTGATCAGGCCATCGATGCCGCCGGCGTTGATTTCCTGGTTGAACTGATTGCGGTAGTTCTGGATCAGCCAGATGTTTTCCACGTTCAGATCATAGATCTTCCAGCCGTCGGCCGTCTTTTCCAGACGGTAGTCGATGGAAACGGGGGCGCCGCCGCGTTCCTTGGTCAGAGAGGACTTGACGACAGTATCGGTGGCGTCGGCGGCGCCGCGATAGGGCAGGATGACCAGGGTCGAGTGCGGGGTGACCTGACGGAAGGCGGTGCTGTAGGTGCGGATCAGCGTTCCTTTGAAAGCCTCGACCAGGCGCCGCTGCTGATCGGGCGTGGCCTGTCGCCAGTGGCGGCCGGCGGCGAGGCGGGTCGTCTTTTCCAGGTTGACGTAGGGCAGGATGTAGGTGTTGACGACTTCGGTGATGGCGGCGGGGTCGCCGGAGCGTACGGCGTTGTCCGCCTTCATGGCGTCCAGGGCGCGTTCGCCGACGGCCTTGACGAAAGCGTCGGCCGGTTGTTGCGGGTCGATGCCGTTCTGGGCCAGGGCCTGGCCGACGCAGGCCGCGCCCACCAGGGCGACGGCGGCGACGCGGCGCAGCAAATGAAGGACAGGCGACAGGAAGGTCTGTGATTGCATGATGAACTCCTTAGTTTGCGGCGGCAGGCTGGCTCTGGGCCGCATTGCCGGAATCGGCGGGCAGGTCGTCTTCGTCGTCGGAGTAGTCGGGCAGGTTGTCGTCCGCCGCGGAGCCTTCGACCATGGCCTTGCGTTTCTGCAGATAGGCGTCGCGGATGAAGCTGTAGCGATCCAGCGCAGTCTCGTCGACCAGGCGGTCGGCCTCCAGCAGCGCCGCGCGTCCGTCGACGATGTACAGGCCGAGGATGGAATTGCGCACGGGAACGTCATCGATTGCGAAGATGGGGGTGCTGGCCGATGCGCCCAGGGCCATCATGCCGACATTGCCGACTCCGTCGCGCAGGGTGCTGGCGCCCAGGAAGGGCAGCACCAGGTAGGGCCCGGAGTCCAGGCCCCAGACGCCGAGCGTGACGCCGAAGTCGTTTTCGATGCGGTAGGCGCCGTTCATGGAGGCGACGTCGATACAGCCGCCCAGGCCCATGGTGGAGTTGAACAGCACGCGGCCCAGGGTGTTGATGAAGTCGTGGCCGCGCCCCTGCGCGAAGCTGTTGACGGCGGACCAGAGGTCGCCCATGTTGCGGAAGATATTGTTGATGCAGGTGCGTGCCGGCCTTGGCGTGATGGCTTCGTAGCCTTGGGCGATGGGCTTGAGCAGCGCTTTGTCGATAGTTTCGTTGAAGTTGTGCACGCCGCGATTCATGCCTTCCCAGGGATCGGAGGGATGAGGGTTCTGCACGCTGGCGCATCCTGTGGCCAGAAGCACGGCTGCGGCGGCGGGAGCCAGGCGGGGCAGCGGATTGCGGCGTCGTTCTCGAGTCTGTGCGTTCATGTGCGTTCCAGCGATAAAAGGTTCTGTTCGTTGCCGATGGGGTTATTCCGCCGCGCCTTGGTCGGCGGAGTTGTAGAGGAATTTGCTGATCAGTTCTTCCAGCACGACGGCGCTTTGGGTGTAGCTGATTTCGCTGCCCTGCTTGAGGTCTTCATCCTCTCCGCCGGGTGTCAGGCCGATGTATTGCTCGCCGAGCAGGCCGGAGGTCAGGATGGAGGCGGAGGAGTCCTTGGGGAAGGTGTACTGGGTTTCGATGTCCAGCGTGGCCACCGCGCGGAAGGTCTGGTTGTCGAAGTGGATGCCGGATACGCGGCCCACGACCACGCCGCTGCTCTTGACCGGTGCGCGCACCTTGAGGCCGCCCAGGTTGTCGAAGTGGGCCTGGACCTGGTAGGTGGGGGCGAAGGAGAACGAGCTGAGGTTGCCGGCGCGCAGGGCCAGGAAAACCAGGGCCACGATGCCCAGCAGTACGAACAGTCCTACCCAGAAGTCGGTTTTTTCACGTGCCATGAGATGGTTTCCGTTCTTGCATTAATCAGTTGAACATCAGTGCCGTCAGCACGAAATCCAGGCCGAGCACGGCCAGCGCGCCGCTGACGACGGTGCGTGTCGTGGCCCGGGAGACGCCCTCGGGCGTGGGCTTGGCGTTCCAGCCTTCGTACAGTGCGATCAGCGTGACGACGATGCCGAAGATCAGGCTCTTGATGACGCCGTTCAGGACGTCGTTGAACACGTCCACGCCGTCCTGCATCTGCGACCAGAACGAGCCTGGGTCGACACCGATCATCTGCACGCCGACGACCCAGCCGCCCAGGATGCCGACGGCGGAGAAGACGGCGGCCAGCACCGGCATGGCGATGACGCCGCCCCAGAAGCGCGGCACCAGCACGCGGCGTATGGGGTCGACGGCCATGACTTCCATGGCCGGAATCTGTTCGCTGGCTTTCATGAGGCCGATTTCGGCGGTCAGCGATGTGCCGGCCCGCCCGGCGAACAGCAGGGCGGTGACGACGGGGCCCAGTTCGCGGGTCAGCGAGAGTGCCACCAGCAGGCCCAGGGCTTCTTCGGAGCCGTAGCGGCTGAGGGTGTAGTAGCCCTGCAGGCCCAGGACGAAGCCGACGAACATGCCCGAGACGGCGATGATGACCATCGAGTAGTTGCCGATGAAGTGGATCTGCTGTGATACCAGGCGCGGGCGCGTCAGCGCGATGCCGCTGCGCGCCAGGATGGCGAACAGCAGGCGGGTGAAGGCGCCCAGGCCGTACAGCGTGGTCGTCAGGAGGCGTCCGAGCGCGGTGATGAGGCGTGCGATGGCTGTCATTTGCGCCTCGCTGATTGGTCGAGCCAGGCGTCGAATGCCGGGGTGGCCGGGTAATGGAAGGCGATGGGGCCGTCCGGCTTGCCCTGGATGAATTGCTGGATGTAGGCGTTGTCGGACGAGGACAGGTCGGCTGGCGTGCCGGCCGCCAGCATTTTGCCCTGGCCGACGATGCAGACCATGTCCGCGATGGAGAAGGACTCCTGCACGTCGTGGGTGATGAGCACGGAGGCGCAGTGGAGGCGGTCGGTCAGGTCGCGGATGAGCTGGGCGGTGATGCCCATGGAGATGGGGTCCAGTCCGGCGAAGGGTTCGTCGTACAGGATGAGTTCGGGTTCGAGCACGATGGCGCGCGCCAGCGCGACGCGCCGAGCCATGCCGCCGGAGATTTCCGAGATGCCGAGGTGGGCGGCGGCGCGCAGGCCGACGGCGTCGAGCTTGTCGAGGACGCGCTGCAGGATTTCGGCTTCGGGCAGTCTGGTGTGTTCGCGCAAGGGGAAGGCGACGTTTTCGAAGACGTTCAGGTCGGTGAACAGGGCGCCTTGCTGGAACAGCACGCCCATGCGCTGGCGCAGGCTGCGCAACTGGGATTCACTGGTCCGGGCGAGGTCGTTGCCGAAGACTTCGATGACGCCTGCCTGGGCGCGGATCTGGCCGGTGGCGCCGCGCAGCAATGTGGTCTTGCCGGAGCCGGAGCCGCCCATCATGGCCACTACCTGGCCGCGCCGGACATCGAGGCTGATGTCGCGCAGGACGGTGAAGTCTCCATACCCCAGGGATACGCCGGTGAAGCGCAGGATGGAGTCGGACGGTGGCGTGGCGTCTGATACAGTCATGGGCGATATGTTGGTAACAAGTGGCCTATTGTATCTGTTGCGCGGATTGGATGAGATTTGCGTTGTTATTTTGATGCAGGATAGTGCGTCCTGAGGCTGGATAGAAGTTTGCTGTTACATCTGGCTGGCAAGGGTGTTGTTTTTCGGGGGCTGTTTTGTGGCCTGCGGGGTTGTTTCTGTGAACTTGCGGCAGCGGCGCCCGGTCGGCACAGGGCCGCGCCTTTGGGGCATTGGGAAGATTCGAACCGCATGCACATCTTTGCTGTGGTTCGCTCCTGTTTCTTTCTGCTGGTTCGGTGTCCGGGCCAGGGCTTGATCGCATCTGCGATGCCCCTGGTTCCGGAGGTCGTTATGCTAGAACCTTGGAGAAAAACTCAAGCGTCCGCTCGCGGGCGAGGGCGTAGGCTTGCTGGTCGAACGATCCCCGTTGGTCGCAGCCGAACCCATGTCCCGCGTCATACAGGAATACCTCGACTTCAGGCTGGGCTTGCTGGAATTCGGCTACTTCGTTCATGGGGATCGAAGTGTCTGTCTTGCCGAAATGGACTTGTACCGGGATTTGGGACGCGAGGTCTTTCGCCTTGACTATGCCGCCGGGGTACCAGCATGAGGCGGCCTTGAGGCCCGGGAGCTTGCAGGCGGACTGCCATGCAAGCGCGCCGCCCCAGCAATAGCCGACAATGGCGGCGGATTTCCCTTCGAGCGCCCCGATGGCGGCTTCGATGTCGAGCAGGGTGTGTTCCAGCGGGATCTTGGCGCGCAGCGCCAGTCCGCGCTGGATGGATTCCGGGGAATAGTCCAGTTCCACGTTGGGTTCGACGCGGTCGAACAGCGCGGGGGCGATGACGTCGTAGCCTTCCGATGCGAAGTGCTCGGCGGTATCGCGAATATGGGCGTTGATGCCGAAAATTTCCTGAAGCAGGATCAGGCCGTACCGATTGCCTTCCCCCGCTCTAAAGGCCGAGATGCGTTGGCCGTCTTTGGTGCTCAGAGCAAGCATGCAGGATCTCCCGTTTGAGGTTTGACCACGCGTTAAAGCGCAAGCCTCGTCGTGCACGACGAGGCCAAGCGACTCAGAAAGCATGGACCGATAACATGTATCGCCACCTACATGTTATCGGACATTTGCGTGCGAGTCCCGATGCATTGCCGGCTGCTGGCCGGCAGACTGGAGCGTTGCTCTCAGCGGGCGGCGAGCGCGGCCAGCGCGTCGGAGGGCAGGTGCAGGGCGAAGTCGGCCATGGCGCAGACGGCCTTCAGCGCCTGTCTGAGTTCGGATTCCTTCACAATCCCGGGAAGATCGTCGCCGGAAAGAATATGGCGCACGCGGGAGTCGGGCTTGCCGAAGCCCGCGAGCAGCCGCAGCGCCGGGATGCCGCTGCGCGCGAAGTTGGCGTGATCCGAGTTCGGCATGAGCGGCAGGTGCGTACCGATATGCAGGCCGGCGCTCGCCGCCGCCTCGCGGACATAGGCGTCCAGCGCGGGGAAGCCGCTGGTCAGGGCCGTCAGCGTATCGTCTCCGGCCACGGTGTCCAGGTTCAGGTTCAGCTTGAGCCGGGATTTTTCCGCGTCGGACATCTGGTCGAGATAGCAGCGGGAACCGGCAAGCGCCCATTCTTCCGCGGAAAACAGGCATATCCTCAGGCTGTGCGTGTCGCGGGAGATGCGGCCGCGCAGGGCGCGCGCCGCCGCGAGGGCGACGGCTACCCCCGTGGCGTTGTCCAACGCGCTGGCGCCCAGGGGGTGGCCGTCGATATGCGCGCTGATGACGATCGTATCGACGGATCCGCCGGGGATGTCAAGGATGCCGATCCTGGCCGACGCCGATGGGGCCTCCTGACCGATGATGGTCAGTCTCACGGTCGCAGGGCCGGATTTCAGGGCATCCGCCAGCGCCTGCCCCGATGCGTGGTCGATATATGCGGCGGGTATGCCGCGGCCATTGACGGGCCTGCCCGATGAACCCGACATCAGCCCGCCGCCCGGATACGGGTTGGCGATCAGGAACCCGGACGCGCCGTGGTCGACCGCCAGGTCGTATTTCCGGCGTCGGTGCACGTGATCGGGAGAGAACGGGTATTCGTGGCGAACCAGGACGATTTTTCCCGGGACGGCCTGGCCCAGGCGCTCGAAATCGGCCTCCCGGCCCTGGCCGAGGTCGATGACTTCCGCCTCCAGTCCTGTGTCCGGCGTGGACATGGATCGCAGCAGCGCGTGGCAGGACAACTGGTTTGCCGCGCTCCCGGGCGCCATGAGTTCCAGGCTGGCCTTGCGGCATGACCAGCCATCGTACGGGATGTCCAGGCGCTGCGGTTCGAGGCCCAGGCCTTGCAGGCGGCCAAGCGCCCAGTCCAGCGCCTGTTCGTCCTCGCCCGTTCCGGCGAGGCGGCCCCCGAAGCCGCAGATGGACAGGAAGTCCTGCATCAGATCGGGATCGTTGCTGGCCTGATCGAGCCATGCATGCTGCTGTGTCGACATGGGAAACCTTATTCTGCGCTGATGCCGGCCTTGCTGATGACGTCCTTCCAGCGCGCCAGGTCTTCGGTGACGGCTGTCTGCAATGCGGCGGCGCCGTGGCTTTGCGGAGGGCTGACGCCGACCGTTGCAAAGCGTTGCTGGACGGATGGGTCGGGAAGCGCGGCGGCCAGGGCGGATTCGAGCCTGGAGATGATTGCCGCCGGCGTTCCCGCAGGCGCGACGATGCCCCACCAGCTTTGCACGTTCAGCGTGTCCAGGCCGCCTGCGTGGAATGTGGGGACATCGGGAGTCGCCGGATGCGGTTCCATGGAGGTGGAGGCGATGGGGCGGATTTTGCCGCCGTCGATCAGCGCCTTGGCCGATGCGATGGTGGTGAAGCTGGCGTCGATCTGCCGGCCCGCCAGGTCGGTGACGGAGGCCGCCGCGCTCTTGTACGGGACGTGCGTCAGCTCGATGCCTGTATTGCTCATGAGCAGTTCGGCCAGCAGGTGAGTAAACGAGCCGTTGCCGCCGGAGCCTATGGAAAGCTGGCCGGGATTCTTCTTGGCGGTCTCGATCAGGTCCTGGTAGGTCTTGATGGGCGAATCCTGGTGGACGAACAGATACATGGGAGCGACGCCCAGCAGGGCGACGGGCGCGAAATCCTTGCTGACGTCGTATTTCACGCGATCGGGATACAGGGCCGGGATGATCGTGAACGGCACATCGACCAGCAGCAGCGTGTAGCCGTCCGGAGCGGCGCTGGCCACGTAGGAAGTGCCGATCATGGACCCCGCGCCGGCGCGGTTTTCCACGATGACGGGCTGGCCCAGTTCCTTGGCCAGCTGTTCGCTGAGGGCCCGGGCCAGCACATCGGAGCTGCCGCCAGCGCCATAGGGGGCGATCAGCCGGACCGGTTGCTCCGGATAGGCGGCGCTTGCAGAGGCGCCGTACAGGAACAGGGGAAGGGTAAGGCTGGATAGCAGCCGTTGCCATGATTTCATGATGGGAGTCTCCGCGATGGGCCATGGATAGCCGATCTATTTTGTCGGGCGCAGACAAGCGGATCAATGGATGTTTAAGCATGGGGTATTCCAGTCCGGAATGCCATGCGGAAAGATGGGGCGGGTGCCTACCGCTGTTCAGGCGCCGTGTTCAGGCTCTTGCTGTATTCCCTGATCCAGTTGCACAGGGCGGCGATGTAGGGATTGGGGCTTTGGGGGCGCGGCTCGAGCAGATAATAGCCATAGCGGCCGGACACCGATTCGCCGAAAGGCCGGACCAGCCGTCCGGACTGCAGATGGTCCTTCACCAGGCACAGCGGGAATATGGCGGCTCCCAGGCCATTGAGCACCGCAGGCAGCAGTATCGAGAAGCCCTCGTACTCGGGAGAGGAGGGCGAAGGGCCGGCCCAGCCGGGCGCCATGGCGCTTTTCCACTCCTCCCAGCCGTAGCCGGGCTGGGCGCGCTTGAGCAGCACCATGTGATCCAGGTCTTCGGGCAGCCGCGGCGGACTGTCCGCGATCAGTTCGGGCGCGACGACCAGCGCCATTTCGCGCCCGCAGAGATACGTGGCGGACATGCCGCGCGCATGGCCGGTATTGAGCTGGATCTCCGCGTCGAAGCGCTCGGTGCTCCGGTCTTCCTTGGGAAGACGGGGGCGTATATTGACTTTCACTTCCGGGTGGCTCGAGAAGAAGTCCTTCAGCGCAGGGATCAGGCAGCTCTGCGCGAAGGACGGGGATACCGCGATATTCAGCGCGATGCGCGACGAAGGATTCGACACCAGGATGTCGGCTTCGTCGATCAGGCGGATGGCCTGCTGGATATGGTCGCGGTAGCGCATGCCGGCATGGCTGAGCTTCAGGCCGTTGCTGGTGCGCTCGAACAGCGGCGTGCCAAGGTGCTTCTCGAGTGCCGCGACGTGCTTGCTGACGGCGCTTTGCGTCAGATGCATGAGTTCGCCCGTCATGCTGAAATTCAAGGTCCTGGCGGCGACCAGGAAAATCCTGAGCGAAGTCAGCGAGTTTCTTGAACCTTTCATGGCGTCCCCCCGGATGCAAGCGTTGCATGGACAAGGGAATCATAAAGCAATGGCCCCGGATGGATGATCCTCCCGGGGCCATGCGCTCTGGATTGAAGCTGATGCAGCCGCTGCGGCTACACGGGCAACACACTCTCTCCCATCAGCCACTCATCCACCGCATGCGCGCACTGGCGGCCTTCGCGGATGGCCCAGACCACTAGCGACTGGCCCCTGCGCATGTCCCCGGCCGCGAACACCTTGTCCGCGCTGGTCCGGTAGTCGTTGGTATTGGCGCGTGCGTTGCCGCGCGCATCCGTTTCGATCTCGAACGATTTCAGCACCTGCTGCACGGGCGATACGAAGCCCATGGCGAGGAACACGGCGTCAGCGGGCAGCTCCATCTCGGAGCCCTCGATCTCCTGCATTTTCATCTGCCCTGTCGTCTTGTCCTTGACCCACTCGACCCGGACGGCGGTCAGGGACTGTACCTTGCCCTTCTGACCCGTGAACTGCTTCGTCGATATGCACCAGTCGCGCTCGCAGCCCTCCTCGTGCGAGGAGGAGGTGCGCAGGCGCAGCGGCCAGTAGGGCCAGGTCAGCGGCTTGTCCTCGACTTCCGGCGGACGCGGCATGACCTCGAACTGCGTGACCGAGGCCGCGCCCTGGCGGATGCTGGTGCCGACGCAGTCCGAGCCGGTATCGCCGCCGCCGATGACGATGACGTGCTTGCCCTTGACCTGGATGGCGGATTCGCGGATGTCTCCGCTGCAGACCATGTTCTGCTGGCGCAGGAAGTCCATGGCGAAGTGGATGCCCTGCAGTTCCCGACCGGGGATCGGCAGGTCGCGCGGCTGCTCGGATCCGCCCGACATGACGATGGCGTCGAACTCGGCCTGCAGCGATGCCGGCGTGCGCACGGCCAGGCCGTCCGGCGCCTGCGATTCGCTGCCGACGTAGGTGGAGGGCTGGAATTCCACGCCTTCCGCTTCCATTTGGGCCAGGCGGCGATCGATGTGCACTTTTTCCAGCTTGAAGTCGGGGATGCCGTAGCGCAGCAGGCCGCCGATGCGGCTGCTTTTCTCGAATACGGTCACGCTGTGTCCGGCGCGCGCCAGTTGCTGCGCGCAGGCCAGTCCGGCGGGGCCGGAGCCGACGACGGCGACTTTCTTGCCGGTGCGGCGCTGGGCTGGCTCGGGACGCACCCAGCCTTCCTGCCAGCCGCGCTCGATGATGGCGTGCTCGATGGACTTGATGCCGACGGCGTCGTTGTTGATGTTCAGCGTACAGGCCGCTTCGCAGGGGGCGGGGCAGACCCGTCCGGTGAACTCCGGGAAGTTGTTGGTGGCGTGCAGTGTATCCAGCGCCGGGCGCCACTGCTGGCGGTAGACCAGGTCGTTCCAGTCGGGGATCAGATTGTTGACGGGGCAGCCGTTGTTGCAGAACGGGATGCCGCAGTCCATGCAGCGGGCGGCCTGGTTGCCGGCCAGCTGGCTGTTCAGCGGCGAGAGGAATTCCTTCCAGTGGCGGGTGCGCACGGCAGGCGCTTCGCTGACGGGAGTGATCCGCTCAAGTTCCATGAAGCCGGTGATTTTTCCCATGATGTTTCCTCAGGCGGCGATAGGTTCGGATTGCGCGCTTGCCCACAGTTGGGACAGGGCGCGGCGATAGTCGGCGGGCATGACCTTCACGAAGGCATTGCGCGATTTTTCCCAGTCGTTGAGCAGGTCGCGCGCGCGGAAACTGCCGGTATGGCGATAGTGCTGCTCGACCAGGCGGCGCAGGATGGCTTCGTCGGTCTCGCGTTCGCCGCCGCGCGTCATGCTGTGCCAGGTGGCGATGTCTTCGTTCTGCGACTGTTCTTCGTGCGAGCGCACGCGCTCCAGCGTCGTGATGGAGGCGTTGCAGAACTGCCGGAAAACGCCTTCCGGGTCCCATACGTAGGCCACGCCTCCGGACATGCCTGCGGCGAAGTTGCGGCCGGTGGCGCCCAGCACGACGACGGTGCCGCCCGTCATGTATTCGCAGCCGTGGTCGCCCACGCCTTCCACGACGGCGACCGCGCCGGAATTGCGCACGGCGAAGCGCTCGCCCGCCACGCCGTTGAAGTAGGCCTCGCCTTCGAGCGCGCCGTACAGCACGGTGTTGCCGGCGATGATGTGCTCGGGGCCGAAGCCGCGGAAGTCGTTGGGCGTGCGCACGATGATGCGGCCGCCCGACAGGCCCTTGCCGACGTAGTCGTTGCCTTCGCCGACGAGGTCCAGCGTCACGCCGTGCGCCAGGAAGGCGCCGAAGCTCTGGCCGGCCGTGCCGTTGCACTGGATGTGGATGGTGTCGTCAGGCAATCCAGCGCGGCCGTAGCGATGGGCGATCACGCCTGAGAGCATGGCGCCGATGGTGCGGTTGCGGTTGCGCACGGGCGTGATGAACGACACTTTTTCGCCGCGCTCGATGGCGGGGCGGCAGCGCTCGATCAACTGATGGTCCAGCGCGTTTTCCAGGCCGTGATCCTGTTCGATGGTCTGGCGCGGCGTGTCCTGCGACTCGACGCGGTGGAACAGGGCGCTGAAGTCCAGCCCGCGCGCCTTCCAGTGGTCGATGCCGCTGCGGGTGTCGAGCAGATCGACCCGGCCGATCAGGTCGTCGAATTTGCGGATGCCCAGCTGCGCCATGATTTCGCGGACTTCCTCGGCGATGAAGAAGAAGAAATTGACGACATGCTCGGGCTTGCCCTGGAATTTCCTGCGCAGCACGGGATCCTGCGTGGCGACGCCGACGGGGCAGGTGTTCAGGTGGCATTTGCGCATCATGATGCAGCCTTCGACCACCAGCGGCGCGGTGGCAAAGCCGAATTCGTCCGCGCCCAGCAGCGCGCCGATAACCACGTCGCGGCCGGTCTTCATCTGGCCGTCAGCCTGGACGCGGATGCGGCTGCGCAGGTTGTTCAGCAGCAGCGTCTGCTGCGTTTCCGCCAGGCCCAGCTCCCAGGGGGCGCCGGTGTGCTTGATGGACGACAGCGGCGATGCGCCGGTGCCGCCGTCGTGGCCGGCGATGACGACGTGGTCAGCCTTGGCCTTGGCCACGCCGGTGGCGACGGTGCCCACGCCGACTTCCGCGACCAGCTTGACCGAGATCGAGGCCTGCGGATTCACGTTCTTCAGGTCGTGGATCAACTGCGCCAGGTCTTCGATGGAGTAGATGTCGTGGTGCGGGGGAGGCGAGATCAGGCCGACGCCGGGCACCGAGAAGCGCAGCTTGGCGATGTATTCGGTGACCTTGTCGCCGGGCAGTTGGCCGCCTTCGCCAGGCTTGGCGCCCTGCGCCATCTTGATCTGGATCTGGTCGGCGCTGCACAGGTATTCGGCGGAAACGCCGAAGCGGCCGGAGGCGACCTGTTTGATTCGGGAGCGCAGCGAGTCGCCGCCCTGCAGCGCAATGTCGGCCACGACGCGCTGCGAGCCCAGCACGGAAGACAGCGTGTCGCCCTTCTTGATGCCGCTCTTGCCGGTCTGCATTTCCGCCAGATAGCGCAATTCGTCTTCACCGCCCTCGCCGGTATTGGATTTGCCGCCGATGCGGTTCATGGCGACGGCCAGCACGGCATGGGCTTCGGTGGAGATCGATCCCAGCGACATGGCGCCGGTGGCGAAGCGCTTGACGATTTCCTTGGCGGGTTCGACGGCAGCCAGGGGGATGGCCTTGTTCGGGTCGAAGCGGAACTCGAACAGGCCGCGCAGCGTCATGTGCCGGCGCGACTGGTCGTTGATGTGCTGGGCGTACTCTTTGTAGGTGGCGTAGCTGTTTGCGCGCGCGGCGTGCTGCAGCTTGGCGATGGAGTCGGGCGACCACATGTGCTGTTCGCCATGGGTACGGAAGGCGTATTCGCCGCCGAGGTCGAGCGCGCGCACGCCGGGCTTGTCGCGGAAGGCGGCGTGGTGCGTGCGCAGTGCCTCTTCCGCTACCTGGAAGATGTCCAGGCCCTGGATGCGGCTGGGCGTGCCGGTGAAGTATGTCTCGACCAGCGAGGAGTGCAGGCCCACGGCTTCAAAGATCTGGGCGCCTGTGTACGACATGTAGGTCGAGATGCCCATCTTGGACATGGTCTTCATCAGCCCCTTG
This sequence comes from Paracandidimonas soli, assembly GCF_004342005.1. GTDB lineage: Bacteria > Pseudomonadota > Gammaproteobacteria > Burkholderiales > Burkholderiaceae_B > Paracandidimonas > Paracandidimonas soli. The sequence continues at coordinate 50,915 of NZ_SMBX01000007.1, read as the reverse complement.
CCGATGGCCTTGATGTAGTTGGCGATGGCCTTTTCCGGCGATTCCATGCGGGCCAGGGTTTCCATGGCCAGGTAGGGGTGTATGGCTTCGGCGCCGTAGCCGCCCAGCAGCGCGAAGTGATGCACTTCACGCGCGGATCCGGTTTCCACGATCAGGCCGGTGCGGGTGCGCAGGCCCTGGCGGATCAGGTGCAGGTGGACGGCGGACGTCGCCAGCAGCGCGGGAATGGGCAGCCGGGTGCTGCTGGTGTTGCGGTCGCTGAGCAGCAGGATGTTGCCGCCGCTGCGCACGGCATCGGCCGCGCTCGAGCAGAGTGCGGCCAGGCTGGCTTCTATGCCTTCGGCGCCCCATTGCGAGGGATAGGTGATGTCCAGCTCGATGCAGCGGAATTTGCCTGAAGTGGTGTCCTCGACGTTGCGGATCTGCGCGATGGCGGTGCGGTCCAGGATGGGCTGCGCAATTTCGAGACGCAGGGGCGGGTTGACGTTGTTGATGTCCAGCAGGTTGGGCTTGGGGCCGATGAAGGACACCAGCGACATCACCATCTGCTCGCGGATGGGGTCGATGGGCGGATTGGTGACCTGTGCAAACAGTTGGCGGAAGTAGTTGTAGAACGGCTTGCTGCGGTCCGACAGCACGGTCAGGGGAGCGTCGTTGCCCATGGAGCCGATGGCTTCCTCGCCTTTTTCCGCCATGGGCTGCAGGATGAACTTGAGGTCTTCCTGTGTCCAGCCGAAGGCCTGTTGCAGCGTGTCCAGCGGCGTGCCTGATTGAATGGCGTGCGCATGCGCGGGGGCGGGCAGTGCCTCTAGCTTGAGGCGCAGGCGTTCGATCCATTGGCGGTACGGATGGGCGTTGGCCAACTGGGACTTGATTTCCTGGTCTTCGATGATGCGGCCCTGCTGCATGTCGATGAGCAGCATCTTGCCGGGCTGCAGGCGCCATTTCTTGATGACGCGGTGTTCGGGGATGGGCAGCGTGCCGGCCTCGGAGGCCAGGACGACGAGGTCGTCGTCGGTGATCAGGTAGCGGGCGGGGCGCAGGCCGTTGCGATCGAGCAGGGCGCCGATCTGGCGTCCGTCGGTGAAGGCGATGGCGGCGGGGCCGTCCCACGGCTCCATCATGGCGGCATGGTATTCGTAGAAGGCGCGGCGGTTGGCGTCCATGCCGGCCTGCTGTTCCCAGGCTTCGGGAATCATGATCATCATGGCGTGCGCCAGCGAATAGCCCGACATGGCGAGCAGTTCCAGGCAGTTGTCGAAGGTGGCGGTATCGGACTGCCCTTCGTAGACGATGGGGTAGAGTTTGTCCAGGTCGCTGCCCAGGACGCTGGACTGCATGACGCCTTCGCGGGCGCGCAGCCAGTTGAAGTTGCCCTTGACGGTGTTGATTTCGCCGTTGTGGGCGATCATGCGGTAGGGGTGGGCCAGGGGCCAGGCGGGGAATGTGTTGGTGGAGAAGCGCTGGTGGACCAGGGCGAGCGCGGATGCGGCGCGGCTGTCGGTCAGGTCCTTGTAGTAGCTGCCGACCTGGTCGGCGAGCAGCAGGCCCTTGTAGACGATGGTGCGCACGGAGATGGAGGGGACGAAGTATTCCTTGCCGTGCGCGAGGCGCATCTGCTGGATGGCATGGCTGGCTGTCTTGCGGATGACATAGAGTTTGCGCTCGAGTGCGTCGGGCACCATGATGTCGGGGCCGCGGCCGATGAACAACTGGCGGATGACAGGCTCACAGGCGCGTACGGTGTCGGACATGGGCATGTCGTGGTCGACGGGGACGTCGCGCCATCCGAGCACGACTTGGCCTTCGTCGCGCACGGCGCGCTCGAGTTCGCGTTCACAGGCCAGGCGCGAGGCGGTTTCCTTGGGCAGGAAGACCATGGCGACGCCGTATTCGTCCGGCGGGGGCAGGGTGACGCCCTGCTGGGCCATGTCCGCGCGGAACAGTGTGTCGGGGATCTGGATAAGGATGCCCGCGCCGTCGCCCATGAGCTTGTCGGCGCCGACGGCGCCGCGGTGGTCGAGGTTTTCCAGGATTTTCAGGCCCTGCTGGATGATGGCGTGGCGTTTCTGGCCTTTGATGTGGGCGACAAAGCCCACGCCACAGGCGTCGTGTTCGTGCTGTGGATGGTACAGGCCTTGGGCTTGCGGGGCGGTGGTTGTGGGCAGGGCGGACGGCATGATGGCTCCACGTAAGGAATGCTGGAATTGCTGCGGTGCAGGAAAATCAAGATACGCCGTATGCCCGTGATAAACAACAGGAAATTCATGGTGCGTCCCTATTTATTGATTATTGTGGCAAGTGGTTGATAAATAGGTGACGTATCCAGTTTTTTGTTTTTTCTTGTGTTTTTTTTCTGGGCATGGGCGTGGATCGGGTCTTTTGGGAGCGTAATTTTTTTTGGGGGCTGCACTGTAGGGGTGCGTGGGGCGTTGTTGTGGTGCAGCATGGGGAGTTGGGGTTCGGATTTGCCTTGCGGATGACCTAGCCTGGGTGGGCGTCTTGATGTTGCTGGCTGGGAACGGCCAGGGTGGACATGATGCTCACAGTTTGCAGGATGGTGATGGTGCTCATGCGCTATGTTTCCATCGGGGATGTGCTTGGTGCGCCAAATGACGAACGGGTGGTTATCCGTGGCAGGGCATATGGTTTAAACCGTGATCAGGTTGTCACTTGACAACCTGGTGCGTCGTCTCCATACTGGAGACTTATTGATGGCCCGTTCCTTCCATCCCAAGAAAGAGGTTGAAAGCGCAATCAGACACGCCGAAGAGCAAGGCTGGCGTGTCGAGGTCGGCGGCAGCCATGCCTGGGGCCGGATGTACTGCCCGTACAGCGATAAGGAATGCCGTTGCGGCGAGTTTTGCATCACCAGTATCTGGAGCACGCCGCAGAACCCCGGCAATCATGCCCGCGCTTTGCGGCGGGTTGTGGATAACTGCACCACTCACCGCCGGCGGCGCGAAGCGGATGGCGGCGTCAAGGAGTAGCGCGATGGAATACACCTTTACTTTGAAGTACCAACTTGCCGATGGCGAGTGCGATTTCGAGGCGCTGGTCGAGCGTTTGGGCGAAGCTGGCTGCGACGACGCTTTGGTCGGCATCGGGCTGCCGGGGCGGCTGGCGCTGGAATTCACCCGCGAGGCGGTCGATGCGGGCGAAGCCGTACGCAGCGCGCTGGCCGACGTACGGCGAGCTGCGCCATCGGCGCGGCTGATAGAGGCTGCGCCGGATCTGGTCGGGCTGAGCGATGTGGCCGAGATTGTCGGTGTGTCGCGGCAGAATATGCGCAAGCTGATGCTGGCTCATCCGGGCAGTTTTCCGGCTCCGGTGCATGAGGGCAGCACGTCGATCTGGCACTTGGCGGACGTGCTTGGCTGGATGCAGGCGAAGGGCGGTTATGCACTGCCTCTGAGTATTCTGGACGTGGCTCGGGCGGCTTTGCAGGTCAACGCGGCCAAGGAAGGGAGGCGCTTGCCGCGCCAGGCGTCCGAGGAACTGGAGGCTTTGGTGGGATGATGAATCCATGATCCACTCAAAGACCGGTGTGCGTAGATACAGTCTGACCGCCCTTCTCAGGGCGCGAACGGCCCGGCAGCAATAGGCGGATTCTGGCCGTCGATGAGGTGCTGCAGCAGGACTGCGCTGCCGCAGGCCAGGGTGAAGCCCAGTGCGCCGTGGCCGACATTCAGCCACAGATTGGAGGCGCTGCGGCTTGGGCCGATGCGGGGCTTGCTGTCGGGCGTGGTGGGGCGTAGGCCGGCCCAGACTTGCGCCTGGTCCAGGTCCAGCTGGGGGAACAGTTCGCTCACCTGGGACTTCAGTTGCGCCACGCGCTTCGGATTGGGCTCGGTGGAGAAGTCTCCCATGTCGACCATGGCGGCGATGCGCAGCGTGTTGCCGATGCGGGCATAGACGATGCGGCGTTCGTAGTCGGTGACGCTGATGCGAGGGATGTCGTCGCGGTCTTCGGATACCGGCAGGCTCAGGCTGTAGCCTTTGAGGGGATACAGGGGAACGGTTTCTCCCAGCGGGCGCAGCAGGGCGCGACAGCCCAGGGCGTTGGCGAGGATGAAGTGGTCTGCGTGAATGCGGGCGCCGTCGGCCAGCCGGGCGGCGGTGATGCGGCCTTGATGGCGTTCCAGGGCGGCCACCTTGGTGTTCAGGTGCAGGGTGAATGCCTGTCGCCGGGCCGTCCCGGTATGAGAGTCCCCTGTTGGCGGCGCGTCGGTCGGAGCCTCGTCGGCGGGGCTGTCTTCCTGGCGCTGCAGTTCGGCGATCAGCGCCTGGGTGAACATGTGGCAGTCACCGACGGCTTCGCTGGGGGTGTAGACGGCGCCGGCAAGCTTGCTGCCGAAGCCGGCCAGCGCGGGCTCCATGGTCAGACACTCGGCGGGAGACAGGATCTGCTGCTTCGAGCCGTGTTCGGCCTGCAGGCTGACCTGGGCGCGGGCTTTTTCAAGCAGCTCGGCGTTGCGGTAGGCGATGAGTTTGCCGGATTGCGCGTGATGGAATTCCAGGGAAGCATATTGCTCCAGCAGGCTGGCCATCGCGTCGCGGCTGAGGTAGGACAGCGTGAGCATTTCCGCCGTGGTGCGCTTGACGGTCGCGCTCTGGCAGGCCTGCAGGAATGACAGGCCCCAGCACCATTGGGCCGGATCCAACTGCGGGCGGAAGCGCAGGGGGGAGTTCTTGTCCAGCAGCCATTTGGGCAGGTTGGGGATGACGCTGGGCTCGGCCAGCGGGGCGACGTAGCTGTAGCTGAGCTGTCCGGCATTGGCGAAGCTGGTTTCCATGCCCGGGGCTTCGCGCGCATCGAGCAGGGTGACCTGGTGACCCGCCTGCGTCAGGAACCAGGCGCTGGTGGCGCCGATGACGCCCGAACCGATGATGCAGATGTGCATGATGAGTGGCTCCGTCATGGAAAGAATGGAACAATGCGTATTTTCCAACGGATGGCCGTCGCTGCCCATTAGCGATTCCGCTGGCAGGCATAACCTGAGGTTATGGGCGAGCGGGAAAGCTGTCTTGCGTTACGCTAGCGGCTCGGTCCGGATGGATACTGGTAAATCGCAGAAAGAGAGGAATATGAGCAAGGTCGATCTGTCGGATATGCGCCCGCACGACGACTGGGTGGAGTATTGGCTGCCGCGTTCCTGGGGGCCGTATGCGCGTCTTTGCCGCCTTGACCGGCCGGTCGGGACCTGGCTGACGCTGCTGCCGACGCTGGCGGCGCTGGCGCAGGCTGCGAATGGCATCCCGGAATGGTGGCGCCTGATCGTTTTTTCGCTGGGCGCGTTGCTGATGCGCGGCGTGGGCTGCACGATCAATGATATTTTCGATCGCGATATCGACCGCAAGGTCGAGCGCACGCGCTTCCGCCCGCTGACCAGCGGGCAGGTTTCGCTGAAGGCGGCCATCGTGTTCCTGATCGCGCAACTGGCGGTATGCGCATTGCTGCTGTTCGCCCTGAATCCGTATTCGCGCTGGCTGGCTGTCATACTTGTGCCTATCGTCATTGTGTATCCGCTGTGCAAGCGGTTCACCTACTGGCCGCAGGTCGTGCTGGGCATCGGCTTCAATTGGGGCATGCTGATGGCCTGGTCCGACACGCAAAATACCGTGCCGCTGGGCGCCATCGCCATGTGGGTGGGGGCTGTGCTGTGGCAAGTGGGCTATGACTCCATCTACGCCTATATCGATGTGCGCGATGACCGCGAGCTGGGGCTGCACTCCACGGCGCTGCGCTTCGCGGAGCGCGGCAAGCAATGGATCAGCGGCTTCTACATCGCCACGATGGCGCTGTGGCTGGCGGGAGGGGCGATGCTGGATGCCGCATGGCCCTACTATGTCGTCATGGCCGTGATCGGCGCGCATCTGTTCTGGCAGATGCGGGAGTTCGATGTCGCCCGCCCGGAGAAGGGGCTGAAGCTGTTCCGCTCGAACATGGCGCTGGGTACGCTGCTGGTCGTGGCTGCGCTGGCGGGAGCGCTGCCTGTCTGAGCATGCGCCGGGCGCGGACGTCTTCAGGCGCGGACGTCTTCAGCCTTCAGGCCTGGAGTGCCGGAGCATGGGGCGGGTATCAGGGGTATCCATGATGTCCGTTCCGGTGCTTTTCTATACAATGCCCGAGGGTTTCAGTCTCGGGGTTTTCAACGGGCTGGGAGGTTTCTGTGTATTGGTCGGGCCGCCAATGCGGGCTGTCCGAAACCATCTATGCACTTTGAAACCTGTTTTCTCCTTCTGCCGGCGCAGTCAGGCCGCGCATTTCCCGGGGCCAGGCATTGGTCCGGGAAAGAATTCCCCTTTTGCGAAAACGTATGCGGCCAAGGTCCGTGAGCGCTCTTGCGTATGCCGCCGCCTCGGCGGCATCGCTGCGAAACCAGATCTGTTCATGTCATCCATCGTTTTTCATAGGATGTGGAAATGCCGCATTTCATAGAAGTCATCGCAACCGCTCTATTCGCGCTGGCAGTCATCCATACGTTTTCAGTGCCGGTCTTTGCCCGCCTGGCTCACCGGAACGGGCCGCATGCGGGACTGTGGCACTTGCTGTCCGAAGTCGAGGCGGTGTTCGGCGTATGGGCCTTCGTGCTGCTGGTGTGCATGGCGCTCATCTCTGGCGTGCCGGATGCCGTTACTTATCTGGATACACGGAACTTCACTGAGCCTGCGTTCGTGTTCGCCATCATGGTGGTGGCCGCCAGCCGGCCGATTCTGGTGCTGGTCGGGCAGATCGTCAATCTGCTGGCCAGGGCGCTGCCGATGCAGGAAGCGCTGGCGCGGTTCTTCGTCATCATGGCGTTCGTGCCCCTGTCGGGTTCCTTCATTACCGAGCCTGCGGCCATGACGCTGGCCGCCTTGCTGTTGCGTGACGACTATTTCCGGCGGCCGGGCCAGACGGGTTTCAAATATCTGACGATCGGCGTGCTGTTCGTCAATATTTCCATCGGCGGGGTGCTGACGGCCTATGCCGCGCCGCCGGTCCTGATGGTGGCGCAGACATTCGGCTGGGATACCGCCTATATGGCGACGCACTTCGGCTGGCGCGCCGCCCTGGCTGTCCTCATCAATGCAAGCATGCTGACCTGGGTATGCCGCGTGCAGCTGAGAAGCGGAGAGATCGGAGCCGGTATGGCGCAGGCCGCGAGCACGCCGGACGGGCAGGCTTCCGGGACGGAGCCATCGCAGGCGCAGGAGCAGGACCAGCGTCCTCCCGTCCCCTGGATCGTCGTTGCCATCCACCTGGTGTTCCTCGTCGGCATCGTGCTGTCGGCGCATCATCCCGTCGTGTTCCTGGGCATCCTGATGCTGTTCATCGGCTATGCGGGCGCTTATCAGCGCTATCAGAACCCTCTGCTGGTGCGCGAGGGTCTGATGGTGGGCTTCTTCCTTGCCGGCCTGGTCATCCTGGGCGGCTTGCAGAAATGGTGGCTGCAGGATCTGCTGGGCGGCTTGCCGCCCACCGTGCTGTTCTGGGGAGCGGCCGTGCTGACAGCCGTGACCGACAACGCGGCGCTGACGTACCTGGGATCTCTGGTGGAGGGCACGAGCGATCTGTGGCGCTATATGCTGGTGGCCGGCGCGGTGACCGGCGGCGGCTTGACGGTGATCGCCAATGCGCCCAATCCTGCCGGGTTCGCCATTCTGCGGCGGTCTTTCCCCAACAGTTCCATTTCTCCCTTGAAACTGTTCGTGGCCGCGCTGGTGCCGACCCTGGTGGCGGCCGGCATGTTCCTGCTGCCGAATTCATTCTCCTGACGCACGAGGCAGCCGGCAGGCCTCATGCGCGAGGCCTGCCGGTTTATTCACCCCCATGGGCAGGGCGGAACCCGCTTTCCCTCTTGCATTTCGCATTTTCGCCCGCAAATACCTGGCATGCGCCGGCCTTGCCCGGCGGATGCATGGACGGACGGGCCTCCCCGTCCGTGCGCCGCTTCGCAGCCTGGCGCCCTGGTTTGCCGCATCCCGAATCAGAATGCTTCCGGAAAGGGCTAAAATCGCTGTTTTCCCGATAACTTCAAGAATGCAAGAGGTTCGCAGTGCCTATCTACGCTTACAAGTGCACATCCTGTGGACATGCCAAAGATGTGCTGCAGAAAATATCCGATCCCGTGCTGACGGTTTGCCCCGAGTGCGGGCAGGATGCGTTCGCCAAGCAGGTGACGGCGGCCGGCTTCCAGCTCAAGGGCAACGGCTGGTACGTGACCGATTTCCGCGGCAATGACGGCAAGTCCTCGGCCGGCAAGTCTTCGGACGCCGGCGGAGAGGCTGCGCCGTCTGCGCCGGCCGCAGCGCCTGCGGCCACTCCGGCAGCGAGCGGCGCCGCTCCCGGCGCCGCCAGCACAACGACTTAAGGAAAGGCATGCGGCTGTTCAAACGCTATTTCATCACCGGGCTGCTGGTATGGATCCCGCTGGTGATCACCATCTGGGTGCTGACGCTGCTGGTCGGGGCCCTGGAAAGCGTTGTGCCGTCGTTCCTGACCTCGCAATCCCTGTTCGGGATGCAGATTCCCGGCTTCGGCCTGCTGCTGGTCATCGTTGCCGTGACGGCGACGGGGCTGATGACGGCCAATTTCCTGGGCCAGGCTGTCGTGGATCGCTGGGAGCATCTGCTGGGCCGCATCCCCCTGGTGCGTTCGATCTATAATTCCGTCAAGCAAGTCAGCGATACCGTCCTGGCGCCCAACGGGCAGGCATTTCGTCAGGCCGTCCTGGTGCAGTACCCGCGCCAGGGGGCCTGGACCATCGCCTTCCTGACCGGCGCGCCGGGCGGCGAAGTTGCCGCGCTGCTTGGCGGCGACCATGTCAGCGTCTATGTGCCCACCACGCCCAACCCGACATCCGGCTTCTTCCTGATGCTGCCGCGCCAGGATGTGCGCCCGCTGAACATGAGCGTCGATGCCGCCCTGAAGTACATCGTGTCCATGGGAGTAGTGGCGCCGGCGGACGCCGCGAAAACCGTGTTGCCCGCCGATGTCAATGATGGCGCCGCGGGGCAGGATCCGCGCTGACTTTCTTTCAAGCACTACCGAATTCCCTATCTCTCATATATTGCCTTAATACCTAACTGGAGCCACCCTGAATGCGTACCTGCTACACCGGCGAGGTTTGTAAAGATCATCTTGACCAGACGGTCACATTGTTTGGCTGGGTACATCGCCGTCGCGACCACGGTGGCGTCATTTTCATCGATTTGCGCGATCGTGCCGGCCTGGCCCAGGTCGTGGTCGATCCCGACAATGTCGAAGCCTTCGCCACGGCGGAGCGCATCCGCAACGAATTCTGCGTGCGCATCACAGGCCTGGTGCGCCTGCGCCCCGAAGGCACGAACAATGCCGAACTGGCTTCCGGCGAGGTCGAGATCCTGTGCCGCGAAATCGAGATCCTGAACGCATCCGTCACGCCGCCGTTCCAGCTCGACGACGACAATCTGTCGGAAACCACCCGCCTGACGCATCGCGTGCTGGACCTGCGCCGCCCGGCCATGCAGTACAACCTGATGCTGCGCTACAAAGTCACCATGGCGGTGCGCCGCTATCTCGACAGCCTGGGCTTTATCGATATCGAAACGCCCATGCTCACCAAAAGCACGCCGGAAGGCGCGCGCGACTATCTGGTGCCGTCGCGTGTCAATGCGGGACAGTTCTTCGCCCTGCCTCAGTCGCCGCAGCTGTTCAAGCAGATGCTAATGGTGTCCGGCTTCGACCGCTACTATCAGATCACCAAGTGCTTCCGCGACGAAGACCTGCGCGCCGACCGCCAGCCCGAATTCACGCAGATCGATTGCGAAACCTCGTTCCTGAACGAGGAAGAAATCCGCGGCATCTTCGAAGGCATGGTGCGCCATGTGTTCTCGGAAGTGCAGCAGGTGGCGCTGCCCGAAACCTTCCCCACCATGACGTGGGGTGAGGCCATGCAGCGCTACGGCTCCGACAAGCCCGACCTGCGCGTCAAGCTCGAATTCACCGACGTGGCCGACCTGATGAAGGACGTCGACTTCAAGGTGTTCTCCGCGCCGGCCAACGATCCCAAGAGCCGTGTCGTGGCGCTGCGCATTCCCGGCGGCGGCAGCATGCCCCGCAGCGAAATCGATGCCTACACGAAGTTCGTCGGCATCTACGGCGCCAAGGGCCTGGCCTACATCAAGGTCAATGACGCGGCCGCCATTCCGGAAGGCTTGCAGTCGCCCATCGTCAAGAATATCCACGTGGACGCGCTGAAGGCGCTGATCGAGCGCACCGGCGCGCAAAGCGGCGACCTGATCTTCTTCGGTGCGGACAAGATCCGCGTCGTCAACGACGCCATCGGAGCGCTGCGCGTCAAGATCGGCCATAGCGAATTCGGCCGCGAGCACGGCCTGTTCGAGGCCAGTTGGAAGCCGCTGTGGGTGATCGATTTCCCCATGTTCGAGTACGACGAAGAGGAGGGCCGCTACTTTGCCGCGCACCATCCCTTCACCAGCCCCAAGGATGGGCACGAGGACTACCTTGCCTCCGATCCGTCGCGTGCGCTGGCCAAGGCTTATGACCTGGTGCTCAACGGCTGGGAAATCGGCGGCGGTTCGGTGCGTATCCACCGCGCGGACGTGCAGAGCAAGGTGTTCTCGGCGCTGAATATCGGCGAAGAAGAGGCCCGCGAGAAGTTCGGCTTCCTGCTCGATGCGCTGCAGTACGGCGCGCCGCCGCACGGCGGCGTGGCGTTCGGCCTGGACCGCCTGGTCACCATGATGACCGGCGCCGAATCCATCCGCGACGTCATCGCCTTCCCCAAGACGCAGCGCGCCCAGTGCCTGTTGACGCAGGCGCCCTCGGCCGTCGATGAAAAGCAGCTGCGCGAGTTGCACATTCGTCTGCGGGCCGCGGAAGCCAAGTAAGCCGATCGGGCACGGGCCATGTCTGTCATCCGGGTCGTAAGCTACAACATCCACAAAGGCCGCTCCGCCATGGGCAGCCGGGATTCGTTGTCCGACTTGCGGCTCGGCTTGTACAACCTCAGGCCCGACCTGCTGTTCCTGCAGGAAGTGCAGGGCCGCAACGAGCGCAGGATCAACCTGCACGCGCAGCACGAATCGCTGGCGGCCGTGCTTTCCATGGACGCCGCCTACGGCTGCAATGCCGTGCGTCAGCAGACGGATCATGGCAATGCGCTGTTGTCCCGCTATCCCATCCTGCGCTACGAAAACCAGGATATCTCCGATCACAAGATGGAGCAGCGCGGCCTGCTGCACGCCACGATCGATGTCGGCGGTACGCCGGTGCATTGCCTGGTCGTGCACCTGGGCCTGTTCGCCGGCGGGCGCACACGCCAGGTCATGGCGCTGGTCGAGCGCATCAAGCGCATCGTGCCGGACGACGAACCCATTCTGATCGCGGGCGACTTCAATGACTGGAGCAACAAGCTGGCGCCCCTGTTCGTCGATGAGTTGGGCCTGTACGAGGTGTTCGCCGTGGCGCCTGACAGCCCCGTCCTGCGGCCGCGCAGGCTGATTTCCTCGGTGCAGAAGCTGGGCAAGAGCCTGCTGCAGTTGCCGTCGGAAAGGCCGGTGGCGGCGCGCATACACGAACTGGGCAATAACGGCGCCGCCCGCATGACGCCGCCGCCGCGCACGTTTCCGGCGGTCTTTCCCTGGCTGCGCCTGGATCGCATCTACCAGCGCGGCTTCGCCGTGCGCAATGCGCGCGTGCTCCAGGGAACGCCCTGGCGCCAGATTTCCGATCATGCGCCGCTGCTGACGGAACTGGAGCTGCCGTGATCATGGACCGCAGCGCAGGCTTGCCTGCCGGAACCGAAGGGAGGCGGGCCGGCTGAGCCGCCCGATCCCGAGAGAACGTCATGCCGGCTAAAGAGTTCTTTTTGCCAGTCTGGCGCGATGGCAATCGCATCGACCTGCTGCATAACGGCATCGCTTATTTTCCGGCGCTGCTCGATGCCATCGACCGCGCCGAGCGCACCGTTCACCTGGAAACCTACATCTTCAACCTGGACCGCACCGGCGAGGCGTTCATGGCGGGCCTCATCCGCGCGCGTCAGCGGGGTGTGCGCGTCCGGGTCGTGATCGACGGGTTCGGCAGCAGCGCACATGCCGAGGACATCCATCGCAGGCTCATGGAGGCGGGCGTCGCATGCCGCGTCTACCGTCCGGAGCCCTCCGGCATACGCAACTGGCGCATCGATCCGCGCCGCTTGCGCCGCCTGCACCGCAAGGTGGCGGTGATCGACCAGCGCGAGGCCTACGTCGGCGGAATCAACATACTCGACGATTTCGAGGACGTGCCGGACGATGGCGATGGTCCGCGTCCACGTTTCGATTTCGCCGTCCGGGTCAGGGGGCCGCTGGTGTTCGATATCGTGCGATCCCAGGACAGGCTGTGGCTGCGCATGTCCTGGCGCAAGCTGTGGCGGGGCGACAAGGCAGTCTCGGCGAAGGGCTATCGCCGCAAAGGCTGGAACGAAACCTATGCGCGCGTTTCCGAGTGGTGGGGAAAGCGCGGCAAGCACATGCTGAAATCGTATCCGGTCTACGAGCCGGGCTGTCGCGCCATCTTCCTGCTGCGGGACAATCTGCGTTTCCGCCAGTCCATCGAAACCGCCTATATGCGCGCGCTCGAACATGCGCGCAGCGATGCGCTGATCGCCAATGCCTATTTTTTCCCGGGCCGCCGTCTGCGGCAGGTGCTGGCGCAGGCCGCGGCGCGCGGGGTGCGGGTCAGGCTGCTGCTGCAGGGGCGCTCGGAATACCCCATGCAGTACCGCGCCTGCCGCTACATGTATCGCAAGCTGCTGGGGCGCGGTATAGAAATCCACGAATACATGGCCAGCTACCTGCATGCCAAGGCGGCTGTCATCGACAACTATGCCACGGTGGGGTCTTCCAATCTGGATCCGTTCAGCCTGCTGCTGGCGCGCGAGGCCAACGTATTCATGGACGATCCGGCATTCGCGCAGGAGCTTCGCGCCATCCTGGAAAAGGAAATGGCGTCCAGCGCCAGGCAAGTGACGCCGGACGATCTGCAGAAGCGCAGCTGGCTGGGCCAACTGATCGACGCGCTGTCCTATGTGATGCTGCGCATTGGCGTGGCGCTGACGGGCAGGGCGTCGGAGTACGACTGATGAAAGCGGGCAGGGAGCGCCGCTCCTGCCCGTTCAGCCCGAGACGCGCAGCACGGCTTTGCCCGCAACCTGTCCTTGCTCCAGCGCATGATGCGCTTTCGCCGCATCGTTCAGGTCGAACACCTTGTCCACGATGGGGCGGATGCGACCCTGCGCCAGCAATGGCCATATCCTGGACTCCAGCAGATCGCGTATGCGTTCCTTGTCGGCTTCGGTGCGATGGCGCAGCGTGGAGCCCGTGATCCAGAGGCGCTTGAGCATGATCTCGCGAATATTGAATGCGGCTTCTGGGCCGCTGTCCCCGGCAATGAAACACAGCCGACCGCCGGAGGAAAGGGCGCGCAGGTTGCGGCCCGCGTAGGCGGCGCCGACCATGTCCAGCACGACCTCGCAGCCCTTGCCCTTGGTATATGCCAGAACCTCTTCGACAAAGTCATGCGTCTGGTAGGGAATGGCCAGGCTGGCGCCCAGGTCGCGGCACAGCGCGCAGCGTTCGGGATTGCGCGCAGTGGCGATGACGCTGGAGCCCAGGGCGGCTGCCATCTGGATGGCGGTGCTGCCGATGCCGCTGGCGCCGCCATGGATCAGCACGGTTTCGCCAGGCTGCAGACCTGCCTGTTCGAACAGCGCGCACCATACAGTGAAGACCGTTTCCGGAAGCGCGGCAGCCTGGATGAAATCCAGGTTTTCCGGAATGGGCAGCACCTGCCCGGCGGGGGCGACGCAGTACTGCGCATAGCCTCCGCCGATCAACAGCGCGCAGACACGATCTCCTTTGCGCCAGCGGCTTACCTTGGCGCCCACTGCCTGGATGATGCCGGCGACCTCCAGTCCGGGAACGGTGCCGGCATCGGCAGGCATGGGGTAGTCGCCCGCGCGCTGCTTCAGGTCGGCGCGATTGACGCCCGCCGCATAGACGCGGATCAGCACTTGCTCCTCGCCTGGTTCGGGAACAGGATGCTGCGCGGGGCGCAGCGCTTCCGGGCCGCCTGGTTCGGGAATATCGATGACTTGCATCATGCCATCGGCAATGCCGGCCTCTGGTGGGGTGTTCATAGGGCTCTCCTGCTTTGGCGAGTGATCAGGACAGCTTGTACTCGTCCCATTCCCAGGCCATGAACGCCACGCGCTCTCCGGTATGGGAGACAGGGTCGCGACGCAGCCCGATCACGATGCCGTCCTGGGCAATGGAGAAAGTTTCCAGCGGCTCGCCCAGCAGGTTGCGCGTGCGGCCGAGCACTGCGCCCGCCTGCAGCGTGGCGCCTGCTTCGACTTCCGGCACGAAGATGCCGCCGTGGGCGAAGGTGACCCAGCCGCGCTTGGTCACGCGCCGCACGGATGACGGCTTCTGCCGGGACTGGCCGGCATCGACAATGCCCAGGTGGACGGCCAGGCGGGCGAAGCCGCGCTGCGCCAGTTCGACATTGACGGGTTCGTAGCGGCTGCCGCCGCCCAGTTCCAGCATGAAGGCGGGAATGTTCTTTGCCAGGCACTGGTAGTCCAGCCCGCCCGCGATATTGCCGGGCAGTTCTCCCGTGCCTTCGACCCGCATGCGGCAGGCGACATTGGGCTCGAACAGCGCAATCGCCTGCAGCAGATCGTCTTCGGTGACGGTGCTTTGCGGATGCACCTTGTACACGGCATAGGCCTTGGAATCGAACAGCGGATTCATGGTGTGCAGGTTGATCAGGAAGTCCGCCGTGCCCTCGACTTCCTTGAACAGGGCGTGTGCCAGGCGTTCGCTGATCAGGCCGTTGGCATTGCCTGGATAGCACTGGTCCAGGTCCAGGTCATCGTAGGGATTGCGCTTTTTGCGCAGATCCAGCGCATGCGGATTGCCGGTGGGCGTGAAGACGACATTGCCGTGCATGGCCTCCGGGTCCAGCGTCTCCAGGAAGTTCAGCGCGGCTACGATGCCGTTGATTTCATCGCCATGCACCTGACCGTGCAGCCATAGCGTCTTGCCGGGATGCTTGCCCCGGATGGCGATGTAGGGAAGGCCGATCGGCATGCCGGACGCCATGGAACCCGCGGAAATGTACCCGGTCTGCTTGCCGTGCGCGGCGCCGTTGTTCAGAAATTGGTGGATGTCACCCATAGTGTTGATTCCTCTCACTGATCACTGATTGATTGATAGTCCAGTTTGCCCAGCGCGCCGATGGCTGCGATAGTCTGATGGTATCCGGCCAGCCGCAGCACGGCCCAGGCGGATGCGCTGTTGGAGGAAATGACCGGGATTCCCAGTTCCGCCTCCAGCGTTTCGATGGCCTCAAGCGCAGGCATGTTCGTGCAACTGAGGAACAGCGCATCCGCATTGGAGGCGTCGGCGTGGTGGGATCTGACGCGATCCAGCACCTGCTGCCAGGAGAGCGCGCGAATCTCGTCGCTGTCCCGGCATCCAAAGGTGTCCGGGCGCACAACATCAATCCCATGAAAGCGAAGGAAATCGCATTCTGTCTGGTTGATGGCTTCGGGATAGGGCGTCAGCATGTGGATGCGTTGCGCGTTGACGCGTTTCAATGCGTACAGCATGGCGGAGGCTGTCGTAATGCAGGGA
This sequence comes from Paracandidimonas soli, assembly GCF_004342005.1. Classification (GTDB taxonomy): domain Bacteria; phylum Pseudomonadota; class Gammaproteobacteria; order Burkholderiales; family Burkholderiaceae_B; genus Paracandidimonas; species Paracandidimonas soli. Next base: position 35,243 of record NZ_SMBX01000007.1, on the reverse strand, counting down.
ACGCCTGAAAGCGCCTCCATGCGGTTGGCCATGTCCGCGTGCTTGTCGTGGCCCGCCAGGAACGTGCCCGACGTGCAGGCGTAGACCATGGCGGCCGGACGCGGCATCAGCAGCGCGTTGGTGGCGTCATCGACGCTGTCCTGCATGGAAAGCAGCGAGGCTTGCGTCAGGACGGTTCCCTCGCGATGCAGGCGCTGGTAATGAAAGGAGTGGCCGGCGGGTGCGAGCGCAGGGAACTCTGTTTCGCAGGTGATATTGCCTTCCGGCAACAATACCCCCAGCTTGACGATTGTTCGTATTGGCGTATTCATACGGCATCAGTCCAGGGAAAGATTCAGTGATTTCACCAAGGCATCCCATTTCCGGGTGTCGGCCCTGACGAACTCGGTAAATGCTTCGCTGTCCAGCGCAGGCGGCAGATCGGCGCGCAGTGTCTTGAACCGGCGTTGGGTCGCTGGATCGGCCAGTACTTTCTGTATGACCTGGTTCAAGGCCTGCACGATTTCCGGGCTTGTCTTCGCCGGCAGGAACAGGCCGTACCAGTTGATGGTTTCATAGCCGGGAACGCCGGCTTCCGCAATAGTGGGAGTGTCGGGCAATTGGGCGGAGCGCTCGGGGTTGGTGATGGCGAGCAGCTTCAACTGCCCCGACTCCACATGGGGGATGGCAGTGGTGTCCACGACCATGAAATCCAGTTGCCCGCCAATCAGGTCGACAATGGCCGGCGCCGATCCCTGGTAGGGAATGTGGGTGGCGTCAAAACCCGCCATCTGCGCGAACATCGCCCCTGATAGATGCAGGGAGGATCCCGGCCCGCCAGAACCGTAATTCAGCTTTCCAGGGTTTGCCTTGCCATATTCGGCCAGTTCGCGCACGGATGAAAATGGCGCCGACCGGTTGGTGACCAATAAAGAGGGCATCTGCGACATCATGGCCACGGGCGCCAGGTCGCGCAGCGGCTGGTATGGCAGTTTGTTGTACAGGCTGGGCGCAATGCTGATGGCCGCCGGACTGGCGATCAATAGCGTGTAGCCGTCCGGCTTTGACCTGGCGACGTAGGAAACGCCGATCGTTCCCCCTGCGCCTGTCCTGTTTTCGACGACGACAGGTACGTTCAGCTCGCGCGACATGCCTTCCGCCATCAGCCGGCCCAGCACATCCAGGCCGCCGCCGGCGGGATAGGGCACAACCAGCGTCAGCGGCTTTTCCGGATAGGGAGCAGCATGGGCAGGCGCCATGGCAAAGGCGGTCATGCCGGCCAGCAACAGGCGTGACGCCCGCGCAATCCAGGATTGTTCAATGCAATGCATGTTGCCCTCCTTGGTGGGGGTAAGGTTGCTTATTTGGACAGGTCCAGCGTGCCGACGACCTGTTTCCACTTGGCGATGTCGTCGAGGATGAATTGCCTGAACTCGTCCGGCGTCTGCGCGGGGGCGGCCAGCAGCATCTGGCCCTTGAGTTTTTCCTGTACCGAGGGATCCTGCATCGCTTTCGTGATCTGCTCGTTCAGCCATTGCACCGTCTCTGTGTCCGTTCCCGCCGGCAGGAAAAAGCCATACCAGTTGCTGGCCTCATACCCTGGCAGGCCGGACTCGGCGATGGTGGGGGTCTCGGGCAGCAGCGGGGAGCGTTCGGCGTTGGTGACCGCCAGCAGGTTGGCCCTGCCGGAGGTGACGGCGGAGATGGCGGACGTGTCGATGAACATGAAGTCGATGCGCCCGCCCATCAGATCAATCAGCGCCGGGGATGAGCCTTTGTATGGAATGTGCACCGCATCGATGCCCGCCATGTTGGCGAACAGGGCTCCGGCCAGGTGCAGCGAAGTGCCCGTGCCGCCCGAGCCGTAGCTCAGGACGCCGGGGTTGGCCTTGGCATGGGCGATCAGTTCGCTGACATTCTTGAATGGCGCGTCCGGGCGGGACAGCATCAGGATGGGCATCTGCACCGCCATGGCGACGGGGCTCAGGTCCTTGGCGGGATCGTAGGAAAGCTGGGGATAGACGCTGGGCGCGATGCTGATGTTGCCGGGGCTGCCGAGCGAAACGGTATAGCCGTCCGGCGCGCTGCGCGCCGCGGATGCGACGCCGATGGTGCCGCCCGCGCCGCCGCGGTTGTCCACGACGATGGAGGCGCCGCTTTGCGCGCCGATGCGCTCAGCCAGGATACGGCCTACCAGATCCACACCGCCGCCGGCGGGAAATGGCACGATGAAGGTGATGGGTTTTTCCGGGTAGGCGGCATGCGCCTGCTGCGAGACCGGCAGAATGCAGGCGCACAGGCCCAGCAGGGAAAAGAGCAGACGGCGAGAGGGTCGGGTTGGACGCATGGTGATTTCCTTTCTGACTATTTGGTAAGTGGTAAGTTGAGTTTCAGGTGTGATGAGGCGCTGCGTGATCTCCTGTGTTCAATAATGCGCCTGGCATTTCAGCCGGGCAGCCTGAAGGCGGCGCGCTCTTGCGCGTCGATCTGTGCGACCAGCCCGGTCTCCCATGCCAGGTACTGCCTGGCGGCCTCGCGGTTTCCGTGATGGCGGTCGTGAACGAAAAACAGATAGTCGATGCAGCGCGCGTCGGGCGGGTTGTCGCTCGATGCTTCGACTTCCAGACCCGCCTGGCGCCATGCGTCGGGCGAGTCGGTGTTGGCGCCGACGACCTGCCGGCCATGGGCCGCCAGCGTCTTCGCCGCCATTGCGGCGTCCTGCTGGTTTTTGGCCAGCAGGATGAATGGGCCCGGCAGGCGGCTGTCTTCCTGTTCCAGCCAGGTCCGGTTCGACCAGACGGCCTGTGCGAGGTGAGCCTTGCGGAATTCCATGCTGGGACGGACGTCGAGCAGCGTTGCGCCGTTCGCGGCCTGCGCCGCCAGTTGCGCAGCCGGTATCCCGGCGAGATCGGGCAAGTGGCCGGCGGGCGCGGGCTGTGCCGGCCTGGCCGCCATCAGCGTGTCCGCGTTCCGCAGCACATGCACGTCCCAGCCCATCTGCCGCAGCCATCCGGCGACGACGGGCGCGCGCACCTGCTCGTTGTCGAACAGCACCACGCGCGCGCCGCGCACGCCCAGGTACAGGTCCGTCGCCTGGATCAACTGGCCGCCTGGCGCGTGCTGCGCGCCGGCGATGGTGCCGGTCCGGTATTCTTCTCCCGTGCGCACGTCGCACAGGAACGTCGTGCGGCTGGAGTCCGCCTGCCATTGCAGCAATGTCTGCGGCGTGATCTCGGGAACCTCGAAGCGTGCGGCATATTGCTGCGCGCGTTCCCGCAGGGCGGGCAGGGAGTCGTGCGGAATCGCGTCGGGATAGCGCCGGTCAGCGCCGTGCTCCAGCGCCTGGTCCGCCAGGACCCAGCCCTGGGTGCCATTCTGCAGCGCATAGACGGGATTGGGCAGGCCGAGGTTGATCAGCGTTTGCGCGCCGATGATGCTGCGCGTGCGGCCCGCGCAATTGATGACCACGGTGGTTTCCTCGTCGGGAACCAGCAGATCGGTGCGCAGGGCCAGTTCGCCGTTCGGGCAGCAGACGCCGCCCGGGATGTTCATCTTGCGGTATTCGCTGAAGGGCCGGCCGTCCAGCACGACCAGCTTCTCTCCGGCATCCTGGCGGCGCTTCAGTTCCTGCGCGGAAATGTGAGGCGTATGGAAGACCTCTTCGGCCAGTTCACCGAACGTCTTGCTGGGGACGTGGACGCCGGCGAACAACTGGCGGCCGTCCGCCTTCCAGCCTTCGGCGCCGCCGGCCAGGATGTGGACGGAGGTATAGCCGCATTCCGCCAGTACGGACGCGGCGCGCTGGGCCATGCCTTCGTCGGCGGTGTCGTAGACCACGACGCGCGTGGCCTTTTGCGGCACCAGCCTGGGCAGTTCGGCCTCCATCCGGCTGTATGGCAGGTTGACGGCGTAGAACAGGTGAGCTTCGCCGTATTGCCCGTGTTCGCGGATGTCCAGCAGGGCGATTTCCTGGCCGTCATGCAGCCATTCCTTCAGTTGTTTCGGAGACAGCCGGTTGGCGGTGGGGGGTAGTGATGTCATATGTAGCCGTCCGTGCGGGTAACAGGGAGCCATCGCGCACAGCGGTATGTGCGCGGCGGCATGAAACTGGGGAAGAGGTCGACGAACTCAGCCGATGCGGGGCAGGCAGCTGTGCATGGCTTGCTCCAGATCGTTGATCAGGTCGTTCGTGTCTTCCAGTCCGATGTGCAGGCGGATCATGGCGCCGTGCTTGCTCCAGTCGCCGATCGAGCGCGCCGCGCCGATGTTGACGGGAATGACCAGGCTTTCGAAGCCGCCCCAGGACGCGCCCAGCCCGAACAGCTGCAGCGAATCGATCAGGCGTTCGACGCTGGCGGCGTCGATGGCGGGTACGAACTCGATGGTCAGCAAGCCGTTCTGGCCGGTGCAGTCGCGCTTCCACAGGGCATGGCCGGGATCTTCCGGCAGCGCCGGACAATAGACCCGCGCCACTTCGGGACGCTGCTGCAGCCACTGGGCCACCTGCAGGCAGGCCTTGCCGTGGGCGGCCAGGCGCAGCGGCAGCGAGCGTATGCCGCGCAGCATCAGGAATGCGTCGTCGGCGCCGATGGTCTGGCCGAAATCCACGGTTGCGTCTTCCAGCGGCTGCCATGCGCGCTTATTGGTGACGACCGTTCCCATCATGATGTCGGCGTGGCCGCTGAGGTACTTGGTGGCGGCGCAGACCGAAATGTCGGCGCCCAGGTCCAGGGGACGGTACAGATAGCCCGATCCCCAGGTGTTGTCGGCCGCGACCAGGCAGTCGTGCTTGCGGGCCAGTTCGGCGACGGCGGGCAGGTCCAGCATGTCGTAGGTCAGCGATGCAGGGCTTTCCACATAGATCAACCGCGTATTGGGGCGGATCTTTTCGGCGATGTCCGAGCCGTCGGGCAGGAAATAGGTGAATTCGATGCCGAGCCGCGTCAGCTGCTCCTTGCAGAACCGCCTGACGGGTTCGTACACGCCATCGGTGAGCAGGAGGTGGTCGCCGGCGCGCAGATAGGACAGCAGGACGATGGCGATGGCTGCCTGGCCCGTGCAATAGGCCTTGGCGCGATAGCCGCCCTCCAGCTCGATCAGCGCGTCTTCCAGCGCGAAGGTCGAGTCGGTGCCGCGCGCGCCGTAGGAGGCCAGGCGCTCGTCGCCGCGGCGCGCGCGCACGTCGCGCCACTGGGCGACGTTTTCGAAGATGTAGGTGCTGGCGCGCGTGACCGGGGTGTTGACCCAGCCCTTGTGCGGCCGGCCTGCGCGCAGCAGCCTGGTCTGCGGCGCCGGGTCGTTGCTGCTCATGAGGCCCTCCGGGTCTGGACGCCGACGGGCATGACCTTGCAGGTGCCGTTTTCCAGGTCGAACATCAGGCGCTCGCTCAGGGTTTCCAGCGCGCGGCCGTACATGTGCAGGTGGCGGATGATGCTGTCGCCCTTGATCTCCACGGAATGGATGTCGTCCGGCAGCAGCGCCACGCCGGTGCCGGGGCGCACGACGACCAGTTCCGATTCTTCCAGCAGGCCGACGCCCGGCTTGCTGCCGTCGTCGGTGCGGCGGTAAATGGTGTTGTATTCCTCGCCCTCGACCGCGGCGACGCAGGCCCAGGTGGTGTGGTTGTGCGGAGGAATCTTCTTGCCCGGGCGCATGACGTTCAGGTAGAGCGCGAATGTCTGGTCGGGCTCTTCGCTGATCAGGTAGCGCGCCTGCCGCTCGTCTTCGCCGGGAGGCGGAAAGCGGTCTTCGGACCACCAGTCGGCATGGGAGGCGAGGCCGATCACTTCCTGCAGAACCTGCGCCAGGCGATCTCGCGAAAGTGCTTGGTTTTCTATCGTTTTCTTTATGTTTTCCAGAGATTTTTCGATCTGGTCCCAGTGGGGATGCGTGGCCGTCATTTATTGTCTCCAGGCGTTGCAGTAAGGGAATACAGGAAAATTCTAGACATCAATGTCCTGTATGACTAATTAAATTGCTGGAAAAACATATTAGATTTACTGATGTATCTGGTGCGAATGGGTCTGGACGTGCGGCGCAACGGCTCAGCGGGAGAAGCGCGGGCGCGAATGCCGGCCGCGTCGTGCGATGCGGCCGGGTTTTTCCGGCTGGGAGGCGCTTGGGGAAGAGCTCGTCAGTTCTCCCCGCCCGCCGGTTGCAGGTTCATGTTGGTGCAGAGCATGTTGAATACGTGGCGCGTCAGCGGGTTGATGGCGTCGTTGCGCATCCAGAGAAAGTACGAGACGCTCGGCAGCGGCGGCAGGCCGTCTTTCTCGCCCAGTACGCGCAGGTCGGGGCTGAGCAGTTCCACGCTTCTGGCGGTGATGCCCAGGCCCGCGCGAACGGCCGCCTTGATGCCGACCAGGTTCGGGGCGATGTAGTTGACCTGCCAACTGGCCCGGTGCTGCTCCAGCGCGGTGATGGCGAGCCGCCGGAAGATGCTGGGCTCGTCCGCCAGGATCAGTGGGATGGGCGAATGCGGGTCGTGCACATAATCCGATGCGCCGATCCAGGCGGTGGGCGAAGTGCGCAGCACCACGCCGTGCAATTGCTGGTCGAAGCGCGTCGAAATGGTCAGGTCGAGCTCGCCGTTGTGCATGGCCTCCATCAGGTAAGGGCTGCGATCGACGCGGATCTCCAGCTTGATGCGCGGCGAATAGCGCGTGATCTGCTTGAGCACGGGCGTCAGTATGGTTTCCGCGATGTCGTGCGGCGACCCCAGGCGCAGGCTGCCTTCCATGCGCTGATCGGAAAGATCGCGCAGGGCTTCGTCATTGATGGCGAGAATGTGCCGCGCATATTCCACCAGCCGCTTGCCGTGCAGCGAAAGCCGCTTGTTCCTGCCGATCTTTTCGAACAGGGGCAGGTTGATCTGTGTCTCCAGCCGCTGCATTTGCTGCGTGATGGCCGATTGCGTCCGGTGCAGCCGTTCGGCGGCGGAGGAGAAGGTCTCGTACTGACTGATGGCGACCAGCGTGCGCAGGGTGTCCATGTCCAGATTGCGGACAGGGGTCGTCGGCCAATCATTGCCCGGACTGATGTTGTCTTGCATTGCGTCAATGGCTCATGCCGTGAGGTACAGGAAGGGGAGCTTGCCGGTCAGGGAAGACCGTGCCGGGGTGTCGGCACAGTCATTGAATGCATAAATAAAAGTGAAGGGAATACGGGTTTCCCCTGTTTGCTCAGGGCTGGTGCATATTGCTGCTCTACAGTGCGTTTTTCTAATTCATTAGGATCGCTGATTGTTGAGGGAATTTTTTTAAATTGTTTGGCTCACGCGGCAACCTGATAATCAAAAAACGATGAAGGCAAAGCCGCCTTGCTTTTCTTTGCAGTTGCGGCATTCCCGCACGGATTGATGCGGGTGCGTTCGCCAGGGTTGTGCATAGGCAGTTCCGCGTAAACGAAACCAAAGACAAAAAGGTGAATGATGATGAAGAAGACCCGCATGCTGAGTTCATTGCTGGCTGGACTGATCGGTGTCTGCCTGCCTTTCGCAGGATCGGCGCAAGCGAATGATTTTCCCTCCAAGCCGATCAACCTGATCGTGGGCTTTCCTCCGGGGGGAGGCGCCGATGTGCTTGCCCGGACTGTCGCGCCCAAGCTGGAAAAGGCGCTCGGGACGCCGATCGTGGTGGAAAACCGGCCGGGGGCCAGCGGCGTCATCGCCACTGCGGCGACGGCAAGGGCGAACAGCGACGGGTACACGCTGTATGTCGCGACGCCAGGCTCCCTGACGATGCTGCCCAGCATGCAGGAAACGCCTTATGACCCGGCGGAATTCACTGCCGTCAGCCTGATGGTGACCATGCCGAACGTGCTGGTCACTTCCGCCAAGTCGGAAATCAACAGTGTGGAGGATCTGATCCGCAAGGCGTCTTCCGGGGATGTGAACTATGCCAGCGGCGGCAATGGCACCATCGGGCAGATGGCGGGCGAGCTGTTCAACATGCTGGCGGGCGTCAAGATGCGCCATATCCCGTATCGCGGCACGTCGCCGGCGCTGGTCGATGTCGCCAGCGGCATTTCCGATGTGATTTTTTCCGATCCGTCGACCAAGGCCCTGATCTCGGGCGGTAAGCTGAAAGCGCTGGCGGTGACGTCCTTGACGCCATCCCCCGATTTCCCGGGCGTGCCGACACTGGATGAGGCGGGAGTGAAAGGGTTTGAGGTTGTAAACTGGTACGGAATGATCGGTCCCAAAGGCATGCCCGAGGCAGTGGTCGCAAAGTTGAATGCGGCGCTGGTCAAGATCATGGCGGACGAAGACGTGGTCAAGGCCTTGGCGGCGCAAGGAGGCATGACGGCAACGTCCAGCACGCCGGAGGAATTCGCCAAATTGATGGCCAGCGAGCGCGCGAAATGGGCGGATCTGATCAAGAAAGCAAATATCAAACTGGAATGAGGTAGGCCGAAATGGTGCAGCGTTATCCTCAATTGGCGCATTGGGGGGCCTTCACGGCCGTCGTGGAGGGGGGCAGGCTCGTGTCCTGCGAGCCCTTCCCGGATGATCCCGATCCTTCTCCGATCATCCATGGCATACCGCACATGGTGTATTCGGATAAAAGGATAAGCAAGCCCGCCATCAGGAAATCGTGGCTTGAAAACCGCGACAAATTCACCGGAGCCGAGCGGGGCAGGGACAGCTTCGTCGAAGTGGACTGGGATGTCGCCCTGGATCTGGTCGCGGAGGAAATCCGGCAGGCCAGAAGCGAATATGGGCCTGAGGGATTGTTCTGCGGGTCCTACGGCTGGTCGTCCGCCGGCCGCCTGCACCATGCGCGTTCGCTGATCCGGCGCTTCTATTTCAAGGGCGGGGGCGGCGTAGACCAGCAGGGCAACTACAGCTGGGGCAGCGCGCAGTTCCTGCTGCCTTACGTCATAGGTACCTATACGCCCTTGACGGGGCGCGTCACCGCATGGCCGAGCATCATCGAGCATGCCGAGGTGTTCGTCGCCTTCGGCGGCCTGGCGCTCAAGAACGGCCAGGTGTCTTCGGGAGGCGCGGCCGAGCACACGCAAGCCCACTGGCTCAGGAAGCTGGCCCAGGGCAAGGCCAGGGTCTTCAACATCAGCCCGACCCGTTCGGACTGCCCGGAGTTCCTCCAGGCCGAGTGGATTCCCATCCGTCCGAACACCGACGTGGCCTTGATGCTGGCGCTGGCCTATGAGCTGGACAGGCTGGGCGCGGTCGACAAGGCGTTCCTGGACAAGTATTGCGTGGGCTACGAAGGGCTGCGCGACTACTTCACGGGAGTCGAGGACGGTGTGCCGAAGACGCCCGAATGGGCGGAGAAGATTACCGGCGTCCCCGCCGGGAAAATCGCCGAACTGGCCGCCGCGCTGCGCGGCGCCAGGAGCTTCATGACCTGCTCCTTTGCCGTGCAGAGGGCGCAGAATGGAGAGCAACCGTACTGGATGATGATCGCCCTGTCGGCCATGCTGGGTCAGATCGGCCTGCCGGGCGGCGGCTTCGGCTTCGGGCACGGCTCGATGAACGGCGTGGGCAATCCGCGCATCGCCACGCCGGGGCCGGCGATGGAGGTGGGGAAGAATCCCGCCAATCTCGCGATACCCGTTGCGCGGATCACCGAAATGCTGAAGCGTCCGGGACAGGAATACTTTTTCGATGGGAAGCACTGCACGTATCCGGACGTGCACCTGATCCACTGGGCGGGCGGCAATCCCTTCCACCACCACCAGCAGCTGACGGGCTTTCTCGAAGCCTGGCGCAGCAAGCCGCGCACGATCATCGTGCAGGACATATGGTGGACCGCCACGGCCAGGCATGCCGATATCGTGTTGCCGATCACGACCTCGCTGGAACGGAACGATATCGGCGGATCCTCCCGCGACCGCTACATTCTCGCCATGCACAAGGCGATCGACAGCGTGGGCCATGCCAGGAGTGACTGGGATGTGTTCAGCGATCTTGCCGAGCGCCTGGGCTACCGGGAGGCGTACACCGAGAACAAGGACGAGATGGAGTGGATACGGCACATATATGCGACGCTGCTCGATGAGCACGCGAAAGCCGGCATCGATCTGCCGCCGTTCGAGCAGTTCTGGGAAGAAGGCCATGTGCGCCTGCCGTCGCCCGCCAAAGATTTCATTCTGTTCGAATCCTTCAGGGACGATCCGCAGAAGAATCCGCTGAGAACGCCCAGCGGCAGGATAGAGGTCGGCAGCAAGACGATCGAGGCCATGAAGCTGGACGATTTCGGCGGTCATCCGAAATGGATACCGCCCAGGGAATGGCTGGGCTCCAGCCAGGCCGAGCGCTTCCCGCTGCACCTGATTTCGGTCCAGCCCAGGGACAGGCTGCACAGCCAGATGGATCCCGCGCCCATGGCGCAAGCCAACAAGGTCAACGGGCACGAGGCCATGCACATGCACCCGGACGATGCGCGCCGCCGCGGCCTGTCGAATGGCGATGTGGTGCGTATTTTCAATGATCGCGGCGCCTGCCTCGCCGGACTGAGCATCGACGAGAGCATGCTGCCGGGCGTGGTGATGATGTCGACCGGCGCCTGGTTCGACCTCGATGAAAGCCGCAATGTGGAACGCGCCGGCACCGCCAACGTGCTTACGCTGGATATCGGTACGTCCAGCCTGACGCAGGGCCCCAACGCCATGAGCTGCCTGGTGGAAGTCGCGCGGGAAGCGTGAGTTTTATTCGCTTGTTAAAGTGATGTGTTTTTATATATCATAGTTGTATTGTGATGTTTAATTGCATATCACTATGGGCTATGACTTCGAACACCTTTCCGATCGTTTGCGAGAAGCACGCATTGCCAAGAACCTGAGCCAACGCGAGCTTGGCAAATTGGCCGGCGTGCCGCAGGCGCATATTTCCAGGATCGAAAGCAATCAGGTGGACCTGCGGCTTTCCAGCTTGGCCGCCATCGCCAACGCCCTGGATCTGGAAGTGGCGCTTGTGCCGCGCAAGGCGATGTCCGCCGTACGGTCCATTGCGCGTCAAGCTGTGTCGGAGTCCTCGCGAGAACCGCCTGGCGAAGCCCGGCCCGCCTACACTCTGGATGAGGACGATCAATAATGGCGGACGTTTCCACCCTGGCAGTCCGACTCTACGACGAACCCATCGGCACTCTCACCCATGTCGGGGGCGAACGCACGCTATTCGCATTCAACGAAGCCCATATCAATGATCCGAACAGATCGACCCTGAGCCTGAGCTTCAAGGATACGTTCGGCCAGTTGCTGACGGACTTCAAGCCATACCGCATCAAACTCATGCCCTTCTTTTCCAATCTGCTGCCGGAAGGGTATTTGCGGCAGTATCTGGCCGGCATGGCGGGAGTACACCCGGAACGGGAATTCTTTCTGCTGCGGGCGCTGGGTCAGGATCTGCCCGGCGCCGTCACCGTGACCGCCGAAGACGACCCGGCATGGCCGGAGAGATCCCGCGCGGAGCCTGGGGGCGACGATGCCGCGCCGACCGCCGTTGAGCATGCTTTGCGGTTTTCGCTGGCCGGGGTGCAGTTGAAGTTTTCCGCCGTCACGAACGCTCCGGGCGGCCTGACTATCCCCGCCCGGGGCGTTGGCGGGGATTGGATCGTCAAGCTGCCCTCCCGGGATTTCAGGCATATGCCTGAGAACGAGTTCTCCATGATGACATTGGCCAGGATGGTGGGCATCGACGTTCCCGCTATCGATCTGGTTGATGTTTCGTCCATCGAAAACCTGCCCGAAGGCATCGGCCACTTGGGCAGCAAAGCATTCATCATCAAGCGCTTTGATCGCACGGACAACGGCCGGAAAATCCACATCGAGGACTTCGCCCAAGTGTTCGGCGTGTACCCTGAGGCCAAGTACGAAAAAGCCAGCTACCGCAGTCTGGCCCGGGTCATCGCAACCGAGTCCGGCGACGACGATATCGCCGAATTCATCCGCAGGGCGACATTCAATGTCCTCATCGGCAACGGCGACATGCACCTGAAGAACTGGTCGCTTGTCTATCGTGATCGGAAACATGCCGAACTGTCGCCCGCGTACGATTTCGTCTCCACCATCGCCTATATTCCGGGAGACAGGTCTGCCCTGGCATTCAGCCGTGGCAAGGAATTCTCGGACTACACCGTAGACGAATTGGAACACTTGGCCGCCAAGACTGCCTTGCCACGCAATCTCGTGATGGATACCGCGCAGGAAACCGTTGCACTTTTCATGCAGCGTTGGGTCAGCGAGAAAAACCACCTGCCCATGGATAGAGACGTTCGGGCCGCAATCGACAGGCACCTTGAAACGCTGCCGATCGTGGCCGCGTCGCATTGATGCACGCAGACGCTCGGGCAACTGCGGCTGCGCTCAAGCCGAAGGCGTCACGGTATCCAGGATCAGCTGTCGCATCTGCTCGGCGGCGGGCGATAGCGTGGCGTCGGCCAGCTTGAGGATGCCCAGCGTCCGCTTCAGGCGCGGATGCGTCAATGGCACGAAGGCCAGGTTGTCGGTGTCGGGCGGCACGCCCAGCCTTGCCAGCACAGTGACGCCCATGTCGCGGGACAGCATGGCGATCAGGGAAATCATGTTGGAGACGAAGAACGGCCGGTTTCGAAGGAAGGCCGTCTGCGGCGAGCGCTCCAGCTGCCGGTGAGCCACTGTACCGATGATGGGAAGGTCCGAGATCTGGCGCCAGGTCAGCGACTTGCGCTGCGCCAGCGGATGATCCGCATGGCAGACCAGGCCGAACGCGTCCTCCAGCAACGGCTGCATTTCGATGCGCCGGTCTTCGCTGACGCGGCTGCCCACGGCAAGCTCGATCTGGCCGGACAGCAGCATGCGCTCCATTTCCTCCGAGTTTCCGTCGAAGACATTCAGGTGCACGTGAGGAAAATTCTCGCGGAAGATCGAGACGAGCGTGGGCATCCAGTGCGTGGCGAACGACATGATGCTGGCGATGTTGAGCTGTCCGACGCGGCTGCCGGCAAGATCGCCCAGCCGCGCAGTCAGTGCGTCGGCATGCATGACGAAATGGCGGATGCCCTGGTGGCAGGACTTGCCGAACGGTGTCAGGGTTACGGGTTGGCCGCGCTCGAACAAAGGCTGCCCCAGCTGGGCTTCCATTTCCCGTATGGCAAGCGATATGGCCGGCTGCGAACGGTAGGCCAGCTCGGCGGCGGCACGGAAACTGCCGGTTTCTGCCACCCAGAGAAAGCAGCGGTAATGATGAATGGACAGGTTCATGGTGGATCCACTGGGCTGCGGCGCAAGCCGATAAGAAATTCTTAATTTTATATAGATATATTTTAGTTTACTGATGATAACGGTAAACCTATGATGCCGGATATCAAAGGATGCGACGGTGTGTTTCGATGAGCTTGCATCCGGCTCGTGGATGAAGCGGAATATGTTGACCACGCACCAAGGCTCGGAAACAGGCAGGCCATACAGGGCGCTGCCGGACGGACTGGATTTTTCGGCGATGGACGCCAGGCGAGCATGCCGCGTGGAAGACGCTCGCGTGTACACGGGCAGGGACACAGGCGCATCGCCGGGGCTGGTGTTCGTGGCGGGCGGCTACCACGGGGCCTGGTGCTACAGCCACTACCTGGATTTCTTTGCCGGGCGCGCCGTGGACTGCTTTGCCGTGGACTTGCCGGGGCAATGGCCGCATGCGGAGTCATGGCAGGCTTGCGCCGGGCTGGGCATCGAGGATCAGGCGCGAGCGCTGCGCGCTGTGTGCGTGCAGTTGGACAGGCCGCTGGTGCTGGCGGGTCACAGCATGGGGGCGCTGCCCGTCATGGGGGCCGCGGATCTTGCCTGCGTGCGTGGGGTCGTACTGCTGGCGCCGTCGCCGCCGGGCAACCTGCCGGGCGCGGCCCCGGTGCCGGCGGTGCCTGTTGGCGGGATGGTGCCGCCTCCGGACGAGGCCGCCGTGCGGCGCAGGTTCCTGGACGTGGATGACGCCGCGCCAGTCGACGATTTGCTGCGCAGGCTGACGCCGGCCAGTCCCGGCATGCTGAATGAGCGCTATCTGCTGCGCTATACCGTGGATCCCGCGGGCGTGGCCTGTCCCGGGATCTGCTTCGAGGCGGAGCTGGATGACAGCGCACGGCATCCGCAAGGGCAGGACAAGGCGGTGGCCGATTTTTTTGGATTCGAATACCGGCTGCTGAAGAAGCAGCCGCACAGCATGATGTATGGACCGCGCTGGCGCGAGAGCGCGGAGGAAATACTGCGCTGGTACCGGCGCCAGGGTTTTTAGCAAAGGCTTGCACGGCTCTGCCGTGGCCGGCGCCGGCTCGCGCAGAGCCGGCATATGACATCGATACGACAAGGAGACAACCATGATATCGAAGAACACTGTGACCGCATGTCTGCTCGGCCTGGCGCTGGCCGGACCCGCCGCATTCGCCCAGCAGGAGCAATGGCCGCAAAGGGCGATCAGCATCGTCGTGCCGTCCGCGCCGGGCGGGGCTGCCGACCTGACTGCGCGCACCCTCGCACATTACCTGAACCAGAAGCATGGCATGAATGTGGTCGTCGAGGACAAGCCGGGCGCAGGCGGCATCATCGGTACCGCGGCCGTGCGCAATGCGAAGCCAGATGGCTACAGTTTCCTGCTGTCCACCAACTCCACGCAGGCGGCCAATCAGTTTCTCTACAAATCCCTGCCGTATGACGCGCAGAAGGACTTCGTGGACGTCGGGCTGATCGGCAAGTTCGGCACGGTGGCGGTGGTTTCGCCGGACAGCGAGGTCAAGGTATTGAAAGACCTGGCGGACAAGGCGTCCGCCGCGCCCGGAAAGGTGTTCTTCGGCTACTACAGCTCGTCGTCGCAGGTGCCTTCCGCCCTGTTCAGGGAATATGCGGGCATCAAGATCGAAGGAGCGGCCTACAAGAACATCACGCAGATCCTGACCGATCTGCGCGGACGCCTGATCGACTTCGCCTTCGTCGACTATCTGACGGCCATGGGACAGATTTCGGGCGGCAACCTCAAGCCGGTGGCGGTGACGGGCCAGGATCGCAGCCCGGCATGGCCGGACGTGGCGACCACGGGCGAAGACTACCCGGGCTTCGTGGTCGAGGGCTGGCTGGGCATTTCCGCCCCGGCGGGGACGCCCGATGAAATCGTGCGGCGCATGAACGCCCTGATTGCGGAAGCCGTGGCCGACCCCGCCACCAAGGAGCAATACGAGAAGCTGGGTATGCAGCCGCAAAGCATGGCCGTGGATGAGTTCCAGGCGTTCGTGCGCGAGGATGTGCAGCGCTGGAAGGGATGGATCGACACGGCGGGCATCCAGCCGCAGTGATCTCGCTCTCCAGTATCGCGGCGAAGACGCTTCGGGTCCGCAGGCCCGGAGCGTTGCACAGGGAGGATGCGCCGGAGTATCTAGCGATGTTCAGGCGGACTGCGCTTCCGCCTGGGTGACGCGCGCCTTGGGGAATTCCAGCGAGAACAGGCTGCCCGCGCCGTAGCGGCTCTGGATGTGCAATTCGGCGTCGTGGCGCATGGCGACGTGGCGGGTAATGGCCAGCCCCAGGCCCGTGCCTCCGGTCGAGCGCGAGCGGCCGCGGTCCACCCGGTAGAAGCGCTCGGTCAGGCGCGGGATGTCCTGCGCCGCGATACCGATGCCGGTGTCCTGCACGGAGTAGCAGGCGGCGCCGCTTTCCGTCAGGTACCAGCTCACGGTGATGGTGCCGTCCTTCGGGGTGTAGCGCACGGCATTGGTCAGAAGGTTCGAGACGGCGGAGGCCAGTTCGGTTTCCACACCGGAAACGCACAGGCCTTCGGTGATGTTCGTCACGAAGACGTGCTGTCCGTTCGACAGGACCTTGGCCTGCTGCAGCGCGGTGTTGATCACCGTGTCCAGGCGCACGGGGCTGCCCTGCGCCGAGGGGGAGGATTCCAGGGTGGACAGCGTCAGCAGGTCCGCCACCAGCGCCTGCATGCGCTGCGCCTGCTCCAGCATCATGTCCTGGTAACGCTCGCGCTGTTCGCTGGTCAGCGACTCGGGCGGCATGTCGCGCAGCGTTTCCAGGAAACCCGCCAGCACGGTCAGCGGCGTGCGCATCTCGTGCGACACGTTCGCGACGAAGTCCTTGCGCGTGGTTTCCAGCTTTTCCATCTGCGTGACGTCGCGCGTTACGATGAGGAACTGGCCCACGCCGTAGGGAGTCAGCTGGATCAGCAGGCTTTTTTCCTTGCCGTCGCTGCTCAGGTGCAGCAGCAGCGGGCTGTGCCAGTCCTTCTGCTTGGCGTAGCGCAGGAATTCCGGCGCGCGCAGGATGTTGAAAATACTGCGGTCGCGGTCGGTCTCCAGGTTCAGGCCGATGTGCTCGCAGGCCGTCTGGTTGCACCAGGTGACAGCCATGGACTCGTCCAGCGTGATGGCGCCGTCGGGCAAGGCCTCCGCCGCCAGCATGATGCCGTCGACGTGGCGGTTCAGCTGTTCGATCTCCTGGCGCTGCAGGCGCATGCTGCGATAGATCTGCGCCAGGACGTTGTCCCACGGCCCCACGGAAACCGGGGGCGGGTCATTTGTGTTCTTCGACCAGCGGGTGATCTTGGACAGCTGCGAGCCGCAGACCAGGATCATCAGGAGCAGTCCGAAGGTAAAGACGATCCAGCCAGAGTTTGCCCCCAGCCATGCGCCCGTCAGCCATCCGAGCAAGCCCCACAGGGCGATTGTTAGCAACGTCTTTACCATGGTGGATGCGAATGGATTCCAGGCGTATGAAAGTAGGATGTGATGGCGGGGTCAGGTATTGGAGCTGCAGGCCGGAGTGGCGGTAAACCTGTAGCCGGCCCCGCGCACGGTTTCGATGTGGTTTTCGTGCTTGCCGGGCTCCAGCGCCTTGCGCAGGCGGCGAATGTGCACGTCCACGGTGCGTTCTTCCACGAACACATGGTCGCCCCAGACCTGGTCCAGCAGTTGCGCGCGCGAAAACACGCGCTCGGTATGGGTCATGAAGAAATGCAGCAGGCGGAACTCCGTCGGCCCCAGCGTCAGGGTCATGTCGTTGCTGGTCACGCGGTGCGTGACCGGATCCAGCTTGAGCGAGTCGATCTGGATGACGTCGTCCGTCAACTGCGGCGCGCGCCTGCGCAGCACGGCCTTGATGCGGGCGATCAGCTCCTTGGGCGAGAAGGGCTTGGTAATGTAATCGTCGGCGCCGGCTTCCAGGCCTTCGATCTTGTCGTCCTCGGCGCCCTTGGCCGTCAGCATGATGATGGGCACCTGGCGGGTGCGTTCTTCGGAGCGCAGCTTGCGGGCCAGGGTGATGCCGGATGCGCCGGGCAGCATCCAGTCCAGCAGGATGAGGTCCGGCAGTTCGGCGCGGATCAGCGTCTGGGCCTGCTCGGCATCGAAGGCCCGCAGTACCTTGTGTCCGGCAAACGTCAGGTTGACGGAAATCAGCTCCTGGATGGCGGGCTCGTCTTCGATGACAAGAATGGTTGTACTCATAGCGCGCGTAATGATAAACGAATAAACGGGAAACCGACGCAAAGGCCGGGCGATATGCCGCCATGTTATGGCGTAATTATTTCAGGTTTGTGAAAACGCAGGAAAGCGCCCGGCGGGGCTTGGCTATAATGACGTGAACCATTTACCGCAGTCGCGGCAGGGCAGGGATCATGCAAGACGAACACAAGCAAACGGATCAGGCAGGCGACGCCGAATCGACCACGCATTTCGGCTATCAGACAGTCCGCGAGGCCGAAAAGGCGAAGAAAGTCGCCGAAGTGTTCCATTCCGTCGCCCGCCGCTACGACATCATGAACGATCTGATGTCGGCCGGCTTGCACCGGGCCTGGAAGGCCTTCACCGTGCGTCGCGCTGGCATCCGCCCGGGCATGAGGGTGCTGGACATCGCCGGCGGCACGGGCGACCTGGCCAAGGCGTTCGCTTTGCGCGCCGGAGAGTCCGGCGAGGTCTGGCTGACGGACATCAACGAATCCATGCTGCGCGTCGGGCGCGACCGCATGGCCGACCATGGCCTGGTGCTGCCCGCCGCCGTCTGCGACGCCGAGAAGCTGCCGTTCCCGTCAGCCTATTTCGACCGCGTCAGCGTGGCGTTCGGCCTGCGCAACATGACGCACAAGGAGCAGGCGCTGGCGGAAATGCGCCGCGTGCTGAAGCCGGGCGGCAAACTGCTGGTGCTGGAGTTCTCCCGCGTGGCCGCGCCGCTGGCCCCGGCCTACGACTGGTATTCCTTCAATATCCTGCCCTGGCTGGGCTCGAAAGTGGCGGGTGATGCGGACAGCTACCGCTACCTGGCGGAGTCCATCCGCATGCATCCCGACCAGCAGACCCTGTCCGGC
This sequence comes from Paracandidimonas soli, assembly GCF_004342005.1. Taxonomy (GTDB): domain Bacteria; phylum Pseudomonadota; class Gammaproteobacteria; order Burkholderiales; family Burkholderiaceae_B; genus Paracandidimonas; species Paracandidimonas soli. The sequence goes on along the minus strand of NZ_SMBX01000007.1, from coordinate 16,975 downwards.
ATGATGGAAGGCGTAGGCTTTTCCAATGTGCAGTACTTCAACATGACAGCCGGCGTGGTTGCCCTGCATGAAGGGGTGAACCTGGGCTGAGCCCGTCGAGCACATCCAGTCGCCGCTGTCGTCCTAGCCACTGCATCGCAGCCTGAATATTTGCGGCCTCCCATTCATTAAGCTCGGCGATGGTAGAGATGTGCTTGGGTATAAGCCCGGCTTTCTCGTCTTCATCAATAGGCGTTTGGCCTGGTAGAGAGATAAAGTCTATCGCCATAGCTTGGACCACGAACCGCTCAACAAAGCAAGTTTGCGTTCTTCTATCCGCTTGTTGACGAATGCGTCATCCGGCCGCTGTTCTTCGAGCGCCATCGTATGGGCTACCCCCAGAACTTCCTTCCTGGCAATCTCATTTGCCTGCTGCTCCAATATTTTCTGTAATGGATGGCGGGGCACCAGACCATACACGACTTCGCAATCCAGCCCTTCGGCCAGCTTGCGTAACTGAGCCAGCGTGATCCGCCCCTCAGCCCGCCAGCAGTTCCCCATACCGGGACAAGTCGATATTCCCGCCACTGAGAATAACCCCCACGCGCTTGCCGCGCACCAGATCGGGGTTCTGCAGCATGCCGGCGGCGCCCAGGCAGCCGGTGGGCTCCACGATCAGCTTCATGCGTTCGCCGAACCAGCGCATGACCTGGACCAGTTCTTCGTCCGTGACTGTCAGCACGCCGCGCGCCACCCGCTGCAGGATGGGGAAGGTCAATTGTCCCAGGGCCAGCGACAGCGCGCCGTCGGCGATGGAGGTTGGCGGCGCGATGGAGACGATGCTGCCGGTCTCCATGGATCGCTGCCCGTCGTTGCCCGCCAGCGGCTCGACGCCATAGGCGGCGCAATCGGGCGACAGCGCCTCGACAGACAACAGCGTGCCGGCCAGCAGGCCGCCGCCGCCGAGCGGGCAGAACAGCATGTCCAGCGGGCCGGTGTCTTCCAGCAGTTCCTTGGCCGCCGTGCCCTGGCCGGCGATGACATGGGGATGATCGAAGGGCGGGACCAGCGTCAGCCCCTTTTCCTGGATCAGGGCGTCGGCTACGACTTGCCGGTCTTCGCGCAGCCGGTCGTACAGGACGACGGTTGCGCCGTATCCCCGTGTGGCGTTCTGCTTGATCTGCGGCGCATCGGCTGGCATGACGACGGTAATGGGCGTGTCCAGCAGCCTGCCCGACAGCGCCACGGCCTGCGCATGGTTGCCGGACGAGAACGCCACCACCCCCCGCCGCCGCTGCTCCGGCGTGAGCCGGGAAAGCGCGTTGTAGGCGCCGCGGAACTTGAAGGCGCCGATGCGCTGCAGGTTCTCGCACTTGAAGAAGACTTCGGCGCCGAGTTGCTGGTTCAGAGTGGATGAGGTCAATACCGGAGTGCGATGGGCAATGCCTTGCAGGCGGTCCGCGGCCGACTGCACGTCGGCGAATGTCGGAAGCTGAGGGGTGGTCATGGCAGGAAGGGTCTTGTAATAATGGGGGAAATCGTTGCATCATACCGGCGCGCCGGAGCTTTTGCCACGCGCTCGAGCGCGCAATCGGCGTATCGCAGGGCGTACGCGGGCGGACGTCCCATCTGGCGGAGGAGTTTCGGCCGCCCGGCATGAAAATTTCATGATGCGGAAAATCTCCATTCAGCTTGCTGTGATGTTCAGCTTTCTGTAAGATTAGGAATCCGCATTTCTTTTCCTATAAGAAAACAACATCGTTACCACCCGCAGTCTTGGCTGCGGGCTCATCGGAGAACACGCATGACCCGACTTTCCCGATTCTTTGCCATCGTCACGCTGGTCGTGTCGACGGGCGCCATGCTGACGGCATCGTTCGATGCCGAGGCTCGCCGCGCAGGCGGCGGCAAGAGCTTTGGCCGCCAGTCCACCAACGTAACGCAGCAGCGCCAGGCAGTCACGCCGCCCACGGCAGCCAACGCCAATACGGCGCAGCGCGCCGCGGCGCCTGCAGCGGCGGCCGGGGCCGCCGGCGCGGGCGCGGCAGCGAAGAGCGGCATGTCGCGCTGGCTGGGCCCCATCGCCGGTATCGCCGCCGGCCTGGGCATTGCCGCGCTGCTGTCCCACCTGGGCCTGTCCGGCGCATTCCTGGAGCTGATCTCCAGCATGCTGCTGATCGGTCTGCTGGCTTTCGCCGTCATCTTCATCTTCCGCCGTCTGCGCGGCGGCGCTGCGCGTCCCGCGATGCAGCAGGCAGGCGCAGGCAATGGCGGCAACGGCCTGAATCGCCAGGGCGATACGCAGCCCCTGTGGCGCCAGTCGTCCGAGCCGGCGGCGGCCGCGCCCGTCGCAGCAGCCGCAGCCGCGCCCCTGGAAACGGTGCCCGCTGCGCCTGTGGACGAATCCTGGTTCATCCCCGGCGATTTCGATACCGCCACCTTCCTGGCCCAGGCCAAGAAGCAGTTCGCCACCATCCAGGGCATCTGGGATCGCGGCGCCATCGATGAGCTGACCGAATACCTGACCGACGACCTGATCGCCGAACTCAAGCCCCAGATGATGGGTCGCGAAGATGGCGGCAAGACGGAAATCGTCCTGCTCAACGCCGAGCTGCTGGGCATAGAAAAGGTGCAGGACGGCTATCTGGCCAGCGTGCGCTATTCCGGCATGCTGCGCGAGTCGGTCGGCAGCGAAGCCTTCCGCTTCGAAGAGGTATGGAACCTGTTCAAGGCCGACGGCCAGGGCTGGCTGCTGGCCGGCATCCAGCAGATTCCGGTCGAACACGCCAGCTGATCCATCCAACACTTGCCCCGGGGGCGCTTCACTGCGATTTGTCCGATCGCAAGGGAGCGCCCCTTTTGCCTTTCCAGTGCGGCTGCCGCGCGGGCGGCGGGTGGAATAGGTCTGTACAATGGGCGGCGCAGGATGCGCGGCCGGTTTCCAGGCCGGCGAGCATGGCTGCGAGTGCTTTCTGATCCCGGTAATTTCTATGCTGCCTTTCCAATTGCTGCCCGATCCGGTGGCCCTGGCCGTCAGGCTGATCAATCCGCTGATCCGGCGCGAGCCCTGGGCCGCGCAGCGCCTGCGCGCGCAGGCGGGGAAAACGGTAAGGTTCGATATCGGCCTGCGTCCGTTCGGACTGGAGATCCTGCCTGAAGGCGAGCTGCAGCCGGCAGGGGAGCAGGCGGCGCCGGATGTCACGCTGTCCATTCCATCCAGCCGCTGGCGCGATGTGCCCGCCGCCCTGCGCACGCGCGATCCCGCCGCGCTGGCTGCGCTGATGCACGTGCAGGGCGATGCTGCGCTGGCGCAGGTCGTGTCCGACCTGGCGCGCGATCTGCGCTGGGACGTGGAAGACGATCTTTCCCGCCTGGTGGGAGACGTGGCCGCTGTCAGGCTGACGTCGACGGCGCGCAATGCCGCTGCGGCCGCCACGGAAACCGCGCGGCGCTTCATGGGCAATACGGCCGAATACCTTTCCGAGGAGAGCGGCATGCTGGTCTCCCGGCCTGCCTTCGAGCATTGGGCGGAACGCGTGGCTGGGCTGCAGTCCCGGTTGGCCGGCCTGGAGCAACGCATGGCGCGGCTGGCGCGCCGGCGCGCTAATGCCTCCGGCAATACGCAGCGGCCCGCAGGCCCTGCCGCACACAAGAGCTGAACATGTTGATCTTCTTCCGTCTGCTGCGTATTTGTCTTGTCTCGCTGCGCTATCGGCTCGACGAACTGGTGCTGTCCACCATCCGCCATCCGATTGCCGCCGGACTGCTGCGCATCGTCCGCTTCGGCCGTCCGCCCAAGCTGGAGCGCGGCGTGCGGCTGCGTCTTGCTCTGGAGTCCCTGGGTCCGATTTTCGTCAAATTCGGACAGCTGCTGTCCACGCGCCGCGACCTGATTCCGCTGGATGTGGCGCAAGAGCTGGCGCTGCTGCAGGATCGCGTCCCCCCGTTTCCCTCCAGCGTGGCGATAAAGACCATCGAGCAGTCGCTCGGAGAATCGCCGTACACGCTGTTCAAGCACTTCGAGACGGATCCCGTGGCGTCGGCCTCCATCGCCCAGGTGCATTTCGCCGTGCTGCACGATGGCCGCGAGGTGGCCGTGAAGGTGCTGCGCCCCGGCATGCGCGACATCATTGAAAAGGACCTGGCGCTGATGCGCGTGCTGGCGGCGCTGGTGGAGCGCCTGCTGCCCGACGGCCGCCGCCTCAAGCCCCGCGAGGTCGTGGCCGAGTTCAACAACTATCTGCACGATGAGCTGGACCTGATTCGCGAGGCGGCCAACTGCAGCCAGCTGCGGCGCAATTTCGCGCCGGAGACCGGGCGCAGCCATCTGCTGATCGTGCCCGAGGTCATGTGGGACTACTGCGCCACCAATGTGTTCACCATGGAGCGCATGAGCGGCATCCAGGTCAGCAAGATCGACCGGCTGCGCGAGGCGGGCATCGACATCAAGCGGCTGGCCCGCAGCGGCGTGGAGATCTTCTTTACCCAGGTGTTCACCGATGGCTTTTTCCATGCGGACATGCATCCGGGCAATATCTATGTCTCCGACGATCCCAAGACTCTGGGCCGCTATATTGCGCTGGACTTCGGCATCGTCGGCTCGCTGTCGGAATTCGACAAGAACTATCTGGCGCAGAATTTCCTGGCTTTCTTCCGGCGCGATTATCGCCGCGTAGCGCAACTGCACATCGAATCGGGCTGGGTGCCGCCCACCACGCGCGAGGTCGAGCTCGAAGGCGCGGTGCGCGCGGTGTGCGAACCTTATTTCGACCGGCCCCTGGCCGAGATCTCGCTGGGCCAGGTGCTGCTGCGGTTGTTCCAGACTTCGCGCCGATTCAATGTGGAAATCCAGCCGCAATTGGTGCTGCTGCAGAAAACCCTGCTGAACGTCGAAGGCATGGGCCGCGAGCTGGATCCCGAACTGGACCTCTGGCAGACCGCCAAGCCGTACCTGGAAAAGTGGATGCACCAGCGCGTCGGGCTGGAGGCATTGCGCGAGCGGCTCAAGGCGGAGTCCGGGCAATGGGCGCAGATGCTGCCCGAGTTGCCCCGCCTGGTGCATGCGCAGCTGTCCCGCCCCGATACCGCGCCCAAGCTGGCGCAGGAAATCGAACAACTGCGGCGCTCGCAGGAGCAGGCCAATCGCGTATTGATGGCCATTGCCGCTTTGGGGGCCGCAGCCCTGGGCATCGCCTTGTGGGCGCTGACGCGCTAGGGGCGGCCGCCCGATAATCCGCTAGCGTTGAGATATCGTTCAGTGCCGACAGGCGCCAGGAAAATGCCATGACAGCATCATTCGAAAGCAAGATCCTCACCCGCGAGCAGTGCGTGGCGCGCGTCGCCGAACTGCCGCGTCCGCTGGTGTTCACCAATGGCGTCTTCGACATCCTGCATCGCGGCCATGTCACGTACCTGGACCAGGCGGCGCAGCTGGGCGCGACGCTGATCGTGGCCGTCAACACGGATGCCTCGGTGCGCCGCCTGGGCAAGGGCGACGACCGTCCGCTGAATACCGAGCAGGATCGCGCCGCCCTGCTGGCGTCGCTGCAAAGCGTGACGCTGGTGACGTCGTTCGATGAAGACACGCCGCAGCAACTGATCGAGCAACTGCGGCCGGACATCATCGTCAAGGGCGGCGACTACGACATGGCCAAGCTGCCGGAAACCGCCGTCGTGGAAAGCTGGGGCGGCCGCGCGGTGGCCATTCCCTTCGAGCACGAAAAGTCGACCACGGCGCTGCTGAAGAAGATACGCGGAGTTTGATGCCGATATTGAGTAAATATCCTCACTGACATATTGCTCCCAATCGGCAGGTTGGCGGGCAACAAGCCCGCTATGGTAGTTCCCGGTCTTTCAGATTGCAGTTCTCACTGGTTTTCAATCTGGAAGCATCGCAAGCAAACTCCGGGACGCCACTGATGAAAAGCATATGCAGGCTTGATAAGTATATTGTTGATATTAACTTTTTAGGTTAATATCATGGAAAAAGCGATTCCGCATTACAAACTACACGCGGTAAAGGCATTGGCAAGCGCCGGACGCATCAGATCAACAGTTTCAGCGTTGGCTGGTGCGGCAGGTCTGGGCTTGGACTTCAGGGCACTTGTCGATACTGTCGTGAGCCTGGAGTCCAGCGTTTTCCATAAAAGTATGACGACACATGCGGATCATAGAGTCTGGCATGATGTTTATCGTCCATGGACGACTGGCGGCTGGGCGTACATGAAGCTTACCGTGCCTGATGACGTCCTTGTCGTATCCTTCAAGGAGCTGTGACAATGCTTTGTCCTGCTTGTGCTGCAGATGATTTGGTGACGCAGTGTCGCGATCTGTCCTATACCTACAAAGGCAAATCCACGTTGATACCTGCAGTGGCTGGCGAGTGTTGCCCAGCCTGTGGGGAAACAGTGCTCAATGAAACCGAATCTGCTCGGGTAAGCCAGGCCATGCTCGCATTCAATCGGCAAGTGAATGCTGCGCAAGTGGATCCCGGCTATATCGCGTCTGTACGTAAAAAACTGGGGCTGGATCAGAGGGAGGCGGCGGAAATTTTTGGTGGCGGTGTCAACGCCTTTTCCCGCTATGAAACCGGCAAAGCCAGTCCGTCGATAGCACTGATCAAATTGCTGCGCTTGCTGGACAGGCATCCCGAGCTTTTACAAGAAATACGCATGGCTTGACCACGGGCCAAAGCGCAAGTCCCGGACTTCAGGTCGGATTCTTCACCAGCGCGTTGCGCGGTTATTGCACTTGTTGCGAGCTTGCCAGCAGATTGTTGATGGCGATGATGTCGGATTCGTTCAGCGCGCCGCTGCTGGCCTTCAGGCGCAGGCCGTGCATCAGCGTATCGTAGCGGGCGCGGGCCAGGTTGCGCTGCGTTTCGTACAACTGCTGCTGCGCGTTCAGCACGTCGATGTTCACCCGCACGCCAACTTCATAGCCAAGCTGGTTGGCTTCGAGCGATGCGCGGCTGGAGGCCTCGGCGGCGCTCAGCGCCCGGACCTGTGACAGCCCCGACACCACCCCCGAAAAATACTGCTGGGCCGACTGCGTGGCCAGGCGCTTCGCGGCTTCGAGCTGGTAGCGGGCCTGCTGCAGGCGCAGCGTCTGCTCGCGCACCTCGGAGGAAATGCCGCCGCCGGAATACAGCGGGATGGAAAGCTGTAGGCCGATCGAGCTGTCCATCGACCTTGGGCCCTGGTTGTTCGGGTACAGGCGATTGTCGCTGGCGCTGCCGGTTTGCGCCTGCAGGGACAGGGTGGGGTAGTGGCCGCTGCGGGCGACCGAGATGCGGTTCTCGGCGATGCGCGCATCCAGGTCGGCGCGCAGTACGTCCAGGTTGGCGGTTGCGGCCTGCGTAACCCAGTCGTCGATGGTCGCGGGCTGCGGGGGAGGCAGGGGCGTATCGGTGCGCAGGGTCGCCAACTGGCCCACGGGCTCGTAGATCAGCGTGGACAGGCGGTCGCGGCTGATCTGCAGGGCGTTCTGCGCCTGGATTTCGGAGGCCTGCAGCAGATCAAGCCGCGCCTGGGTTTCGTGCGTATCGGCAATGGTCGTGCCGCCCAGCGCGAAGGACTGCTGCGCTGACTGCAACTGGTGCTCGGCGGCGCGGATCTGGGCATGGATGACGTTCAGCGTGTCTTGCGCCGCCAGCACGTCGAAATAGGCCTGGGTCACGCGCAGGATCAGGTCCTGATAGGCCAGTTGCTGCGCAACATCGGCCGAGTTGGCATGGAAGTGCGATTGCTCCAGCTGGCGCCAGCGCGAGATGTCGATGACGGGCTGGGTCAGCGTCAGCGACCAGAGGTTGCGGTTGCTGCCCGAGCCTTGGTTCAGTTCGCTGGCATGCCGCTTGTCCTGCGCATAGGTGCCGGCCTGGGCCTGGATCTGGGGCAGCAGTTGCGCGCGAGCCTGCGGCACGCGTTCCTGCTCGGCGTTGCGCGCCGATTGCGCGGCGGCGTAAGTGGGATCCCGTTGCAGCGCGGACTGCCATATCTGCAGCAGATCCTGGGCATTGGCCAGTGGAACGGCCAGTGCCAGGGTGAATAGCGCCAGCGCGTGTTTCAGGCGGAGCGGCTGCACGGGAGGGCCGGGCTCAGAATTTGAACTGAGACACAGCAGGCCCGCGCAGGGGCTTGATGACGGTATCGAACAGGCCTTCGGTCTCGAAGTTGGCGGCGCTGGTGCGCGTGATGCGGAATGCCGTCATGATGGGAGCCTGCCCAACGACGACGACCATGCGTCCGCCGATGCGCAACTGGTATTTCAGGCCGTCCGGAATGGCGGGAACCGAGCCCGTCAGCAGGATGGCGTCGTATTCGGTGGCGCCCCAGCCGGCATGGGCGTCGCCAGTCTCGACGCGCACATTGTCGATCTGGTTGCGCTGCAGGTTCTGCTGCGCGTAGGTGGCCAGCTTGCTGTTGACCTCGACGCTGGTGACCTGCTGCGCCAGACGCGCCAGCAGGGCGGCCTGATAGCCGGAGCCCGTGCCGATTTCCAGCACACAGTCGCTGGGCTTGAGCCGCAGTTCTTGCGCAAGCCGGGCCTCGAGCTTGGGGGACAGCATGGTTTCGTTGGTGTCGATGGAGTTGACGACCAGCGGCAGCTCGATGTCGGAAAAGGCCAGCGATTGCATATTGGGAGGCACGAAGCGTTCACGCGGCACGTCGAACAGTGCCTGCAGCACATCGGTATCCAGCACATCCCAGGGGCGGATCTGCTGCTCTATCATATTGAATCGGGCTTGTTCCACTTCTGACAAGGTAGGTGCGTTCATGGCTGACACAAAATAAAGACGGAATGAAGGCCACGGGCCTGCGGGCGGCCGGGCGGATAGATCGGGCTATTGTACTGAATTGTGGGGGAAACGGCCGCCCGATTGAGCGTCAGCTGGACAGCGCGCGCTTGGGCGCGGCGGATCCCTGCGGCATCAGCCGCGCGATCACGCCGATCACCAGCAGCGAGAACGCCAGCCTGGCCCAGAGAATGCCCGACAGGTCCGCGCCCAGCAGCATCATGACGAGGGTGTCTTCGATCAGGCTGTGGCACAGGTTCAGGAAAGCCAGGGTCAGCAGGATGTCGCGCTTGCCTACGGCGCCGGACTTGGCTTCGCGGATCAGCAGGCCGCCGCCATAGCTGATGCCAAGCATGATGCCGATGATGGTGGTATTGGCGGCCTGCCTGCCGATGCCGATGGCTTTCAGGAGCGGAGACAGCAGGACGTGGAGCAGGCGCTCGACGCCGATCAGCCGCAATACTCGCAGCAACAGCATCAGCACGGCAATGATGGGCAGGATCATGGCGATGACCTGCAATTGTCCCAGCGCCCAGCTCAGCAGCCCGGGATCGGGCGCGTCGGGTTGCCACTGCAGGACGTTGGTCTGCTGCAGGCTGCCGGTGGCGCGATAGGCCAGGTTCAGCAGCCCGCCCAGGACCATGGCCCCTCCCACGCGCAATGCGATCGTCATGCGCCATGACATGCCGGCGGCCTTGGCGATGGCGCCTTCCACCGGCAGGGCGTGGGCGATCAGCATCATCGTACTCAGCACCGTGACCTGGGCGACCGTCAGGCTTTCCGTCGCGCTGACGGTAAAGAAAATGGCCATGGCGGTATAGATATTGGTGACGAGCGTGGTGGCCCAGACGATTCCCATGGATTCGGGCAGGCCGACCAGGTGCATGGCGGGCGACAGCAGCCAGGCCAGCCATTGCGTCGCTCCCGCCATGTCCAGCAGCTTGACGGCGATGATGGCGGGGATCATGACGCGCATCAGCGTCAAGTAGACCTTGACCGAGTCTCGCGACAGTGTCGTCAATTCGTGAACGATGCGGGCAAAGAGCGAGGCGGACGGGCGAGTCATTGCACCGCCTCCGGCATCCAGCCCAGGCCGCTGTCGGTGTCGTGCAGCGGTATGTATTCGCAGCCGATCCAGCCGCTGTAGCCCAAGCGGTCCAGCAGTTCGAACAGGTAGGGATAGCGGATTTCTCCGGTGCCCGGCTCGTGCCTGCCGGGGTTGTCGGCAATCTGGATATGGGCGATGCGGTGCAGCTTGTCTTCCAGCGTGCGCGCCAGCTCGCCCTCCATGCGCTGCATGTGATACACGTCGTATTGCAGCCAGGTGTTTTCCAGGCCGTGCGCGGCGATCAGGTCCAGCACTTGCTGCGAGCGGTGCATGGCAAAGCCCGGCACATCGTAGGTATTGATGGCTTCCACCAGCAGGCGGATGCCGGCCTTCTTCAGCGTCGCGTCGGCGTGACGCAGGTTGCCCGCCAGCGTGGCAAGCGCTTCTTCGCGCGGCAGGGATTCGGGGATCAGGCCCGACAGGCAGTTCAGCTGCTTGCAGCCGAGCGTGCGGGCGTATTCGATGCCCCGTTCCAGCCCCTCGCGGAACTCCTGCTCGCGCCCCGGCAGGCAGGCAATGCCGCGCTCGCCCTCGGCGGCGTTGCCGGGCGGCAGGTTGTGCAGGACCAGCTCGACATTGGCGTTCCGCAGACGCTCGGCCAGCATGCCGGCTTCGTATTCATAGGGAAACTGCAGCTCGACGGCGGAAAACCCGCTGCGCGCGGCCGCCGCGATGCGGTCGGGAAACGGAAGCTCGGGATACAGCAGGCTGATGTTGGCGCAGAAACGGGGCATGGTGTCTGTGTGTCGGTAATTTTTAGGCGGCGACGGTAATGCCGGGCATGTGTTCCCGGCGTGCGGGCTGAACTACGATTTCGACGTGCTGATCCAGCGATACCAGAGCTTGCATCAACCGTTCGAGCGAAATGTTCTGAAGTTTGTAGCGGCGGATTTGCGACACCTTTGGTTGCGTCATGCCAGTGATGGCCGAAGCTTCGGTTTGGCTGAGACCGCGCTGATCGATCAATTCGTTGAATTTGAGTGCGAGCGCAGCCTTGGCTGATAATTCTTCGGCATCTTCGATACCAAGGTCGAGCAGCACATTATCGGTGCCACGAGGGTGGTCGCGATGGGGCATCTCATTCTCCTGCTCAATCGTAGCGTGCGAGCACAGCTTTCAGCCGTTTCCCAATCAATGTGACGTCCGGCTGAGGTGTGGCAATGCCGGATTTGGATTTTTTCTGGAACGCATGGAGTACATGTACTGCGCCGCCGACCCGCACTGTATAGACCGTTCGGAAAGCGTCGCCCCGGTAATCTTCCGTCAGTTCATAAATTCCGGAACCGAGCCCCTTCCAATGCTTGGCTGAATCCGGCAAGCCGCCTAACTGGGCGACAAACAGCGCCACTCCCATATCCTTTTGTACATCGAGCGGGAATTTCGTAAAGTCTTTTTTTGACGAACCTTCCCAATACAGGATCTTGCGCGTTCGATTCATTATATCTGTTCGGATATATCTGGCAAGCCTCCGGACTATCGTGTGATGTTGACACGGCAATTCAAGGGCGGGCCATGGTGCAGAGAGTATGGCCACTCTACGCAGGCTCGCTTTCTTGCGTAAGCCTCGGCAACTACCCATGGATACTGTCATCACATGGCCATGTCGTTGGCCGGGAAGCTGGTTTTTCCGCACTGGGAATATCCGCCGGACAGGGTAAACTCCTTGTATTGCAGGAACACAGCAGGAGAATTCGCATGCGTAAAGTTCTGGTAACCGGCGGCACCGGTTTCATCGGCAGCCATACCGTAGTGGCGCTGCAGCAGGCTGGCTACGAGGTCGTCATCCTGGACAACCTGTCGAACAGCAGCGAATCCGTCCTGGATGCGATCCAGGCCATCACCAGCCAGCAGCCGGCCTTCGTGCGCGGCGACGTGCGGGATACGGAACTGCTGGCCCGCGTGTTCCAGAGCCATCACCTCTCGGCCGTCCTGCATTTCGCCGGCCTGAAGGCGGTCGGCGAGTCCACGCAGATACCCCTCGCCTACTACGACAACAACGTCAACGGCAGCACGCAATTGCTGCAGATCATGCAGCAGGCGGGCGTGCGCACGTTCGTGTTTTCCTCCTCGGCCACCGTCTACGGCGATCCGCAGCGTCTGCCGCTGACGGAGGATCATCCGCGCTCCGCGACCAACCCGTACGGCCATACCAAGCTGGTGGTGGAGGACATCCTGGAAAGCCTGTACCGCAGCGAACCAGGCTGGAAAATCGCCAGGCTGCGGTACTTCAATCCCGTGGGAGCGCATCCCAGCGGCCTGATCGGCGAATCTCCGCAAGGCGTCCCCAACAACCTGATGCCCTTTGTCGCGCAGGTGGCGACGGGCCTGCGCCCGAAGCTGCAAGTATTCGGCAACGACTACGATACGCCGGACGGCACTGGCGTGCGCGACTACATCCACGTCGTGGACCTGGCCGAAGGCCACGTGGCGGCGCTGCGCCATTGCGAAAAGCACGAGCAGGACCTGCTGACCGTCAACCTGGGCACCGGCCAGGGCTATTCCGTGCTGGAAATGGTCAAGGCGTTCGAACAGGCCAGCGGCCGCCAGGTGCCTTACGACATCGTGGCCCGCCGTCCGGGCGACATTGCCGCGTGCTGGGCGGACACGACGAAGGCGCGGCAGGTCATAGGCTGGAAGGCCAGCCTGGGCCTGAAGCAGATGTGCGAGGACGCTTGGCGCTGGGCGGAGAAAGAGGCGAAGTAGGTGGGGGCGGTCTTTCTTCTTATCTGCTCCGCTAGGTAGTATATATACTGCTTGGCAGACTAAAGAAACGGGCATCAATCGGTGAGGGTCATATAAAGCAAGCACCGTATGACGAAGTATATATACTTCGTCATACTAGGCTCTATGGCTTGCCTCCAGCCCGGCGCACGATATCGTCGGCGCACAGATAGCCCCAACTCATGAATGGCCCGAGCGTGGTGCCGGCGCCGACGCCGCGCGTGCCGATCGGATTGGCCATGGAAGCGCCCGCGCAGTACAGTCCCTCGATCACGCTGCCATCGGCCCGCAGCGCCCGCCCACGCTCGTCGGTGCGCGGGCCGCCCTTGGTGCTCATGATGGAGCGCAGGAAGCGGATCGCAACGAAGGGCGGCTGGACGATCGGCGCCAGGCCGCCGCTCTTGCGCTTGTCGGCCGCTTGCTGCGCCCTGGTGCTGCCGCGTCCGAAATCGCTGTCCACGCCTGTAGCGCACAGCGCGTTGTAGCGCGTCACCGTTTCCGCCAGGGTGCGGGGATCCACGTCGATCTTCGCCGCCAGCGACTCCAGCGTTTCCGCCTTGACCAGCCAATCCGGAGACAGCCTGGACATCCAGCGAATCAGCGGCATTTTGGGCAGATAGCTTGCATCGGTCACGACGTAGGCCGGCAAGTACAGCGCTTCGCCTGTGGCCGGGTCGCGGCGATTGATGACCTCGCCGATATTGGGAATGAGCTCGTCGGTAAAGCGGCGGCCGTGCCGGTCGATCAGGATGGAGTTGGCTTCCCCATGGTAGGGGACGGGCATGCCATGTATTGCGCAGTGGTATGGCCTCGGGATGGCCGGCGTAAAGGTCGCCTGATCCATGCGGGCCAGCTCGGCGCCGGCTTGCTCCGCCATGCGATGGCCGTCGCCGGTCAATGAGCGCGGGCCGCCCAGAAAGCCTATGGGCCCGGGTATGTGCTGCGACATCATCTGGGCATTCCATTCGAACCCGCCCGTTGCAATCAGGACGCCATGGCGAGCACGCGCCTCGTACTCGCGTCCTTGCCATTCGACTCTTGCGCCTGCGACGCGGCCGCCATCCAGCAACAGCTCGATGCCTCGCGCCTTGCGCACGATCCGGCATCCCGCATCGACGCAGCCGCGCACCAGTCCGGTGATCAGCGCGACGCCCTTGCCGGCCGAAAGCGTGAGGACCCGCTTCGCGAGCCGCGGCAGCAACTGGAAGGTGGTGGCAAGCGGGCGGTGATAGAGGTCGGTTTCCAGCACATCGTGATAGGTGAACGGTTCGGGCAGTGTCGATCCCCGGATGCAGAAAGCCAGGCGTCCCGCCGCAAGGCGGCTGAGCGGCAGCGGCGACAGCATGCGGCCCTTCGGGCGCGAGCCAGGTACGGCGGGGAAGGGGTCCGGCTCATTCGTCAGCCGAAAGCGCAGCGGTGTGTGCGCCTCGATGAACTCGAGCATGGATGGGCCTGCCGACAGCATTGCCCGCCAGGATGGCGTTTCGTCCCAATCTTCCGGCGTGGCGCCAGCGATGTAGCGCAGGGCGTCGTCCAGATTGTCTTCAAGGCCGGCGCGCTTGGCGAGGTGGTTGGCCGGCACCCAGATGCCTCCCGCGGACATGGCGCTGGCGCCGCCCAGCAGGCTGGTTTTCTCGCAGACCAGCACGCTGAGCCCCGAAGTCGCGGCCCGCAGGGCGGCGGTCAAGGCCGCGCAGCCGGATCCCAGGACGATCAGGTCGTAGGTCGAGTCGAATGGTGAGGCGTTTGCCATAGTTCAGTCCTTGAGTCACATGAGCTGCGCGCAGACGCCTGGCGCCATGAAAGCAGGGCCGGCATGCGCGGCCCAGGCTTCCAAAATTATAATTTCCGATCTCGAAAATAGACTGCCAAATAATCATCTGAAAAATCGGAATATAGAAATAAAAATCCGATATATCGGTTGGGCAGGAATTATTTTTTCAGATGGCCAAGCGTTTATGCCGGATTGAATGCGAATCGGGGACGCCACGGCCCCGCTGCTGGATTATGCCCGATGAAAACAAAAAGTAATAAAAAGAAATAAATAAACATAAATATCAATCTAGATCAAAGACCTCTCCTTCCAGCCAGATAAAACTGTCCTCCCAGCTGTTGACTTTTCACAACCGCAAAAACAGAGGAGGCTTCCATGGCGGTTCATCCAGCTGGACAGCGCGGCCGCGCGCTGCATCATTTCCCCTTGGGCATTGCTTTTTCACTGGCCTTGCTGCTGTTGCCGCTACCCATGCAGGCAAGCGCAAGTCCTTCCCCCGAAGTACCAGCAAGTCCGCCCGCCTCCTATACGTTCACGGGCGACACCATCCAGATTCCCTCCGGCAGCAATCAAACCGACGCGCGTGCCATCATCGTGCAGGCGCCGGCGCAGTTCCATATCGCCGAAAATGCCAGTCTGCGGCTGATGGGCACGCTTGCCAACGCGCCCGGCTCGTATCACGGCTTGCACAAAACCGGGCATGGCACCCTGGCGCTCGCCAATGCCGGCACGCTCCAGGGCAACACCCTGTTATATCAGGGTGTCTTGAGACTGGAGCACAGCCAGGCGCTGGGCTGGGCAGGTCGCGCCCTGCAGGTTTCGGGCGGTACCCGGCTGGAATACGCCGACGGGCTTGGTATCCTGCACGGCTTGCAACTGGCCGACCTGTCCATCCCGGCCGGTCTGCCATTCGATGCGCCCCGGCCCGGGGCGCATCCGGGCGTGCAATGGGTAGTCGAGCAGGGCAGTGCCGTTCACCAGGGCGATCTGCTTGGCTATCTGCCCATATGGAAGCTTGGCCGGGGCGAATTGGTTCTGGACGGCATGGCCCTGGCGTATCAGGGAGAATTTCATCTCGGCGAAGGCGCGCTGGCCTTGAACAATATGCTGGGCGGCAGCCTGCTGGCCGACTCCGGCACACGACTGTCGGGCCAGGGCCAGGCGCAAAGCCTGCGGCTCAATGGCGATGTCCTGTTCGCGCCCGGCCTGCGGCAGTGGCCGGGCAGCCAGTCGCCGGCAAGCCAGCTATCGGACCGGTCGGTATTCCAGGTGGGCGGCGATGTGCATCTGAGCGACGGCAGCACGCTGCTGATCGTCGCTAGGCCGGACGGCATGTCGAACCGGCTGCTAGTAGGCGGGAGCGTCCATCTGGCCGGGCAACTGCATATCCTGGCCGAAGGCGAATGGGAGCGCAGCGTCAGCTACAACATCGTGCAGGCCCAGCGCATCGAGCCAGGCTCGGCATTTGCCGATTGGCTGCTGAGTCGCGACGACCTGGATGCATCCCTGGCCTACGCGGCGGATCGCGTTATTCTTACCCTGTCACCCAGGCGGGAGGCCGTTGCGTGGAATGTGCAGGCATCCGGCACGGCAGTGCGGGCTATCCTGCTGGACGACAGCCGCTTTGTGCGGCAGGCGGTCCTGCATCAACAGCGCGGCGGCCTTGGGCTGGCGGATGCGCCCCGCGCATGGGCGCATGCCTTTACCGTGCATGGCTCGCGCAGCGGCCCGACCGCATCTGGCCAGCGCAGCCTGAATGGCGCGATACTGGGGATGGATGTCCCCATCAATGCCGTGTGGCATGGCAGCGTGTACGGCGGGGCGCAGCATACCCGATGGACTTCCGGAGACAGCCAGACACCGGCCTCGGTCAATACCTGGCACCTGGGCATGGCGCTGACCGCCCGGCGCGATGCATGGCAATTCACCACTGGACTGGCCTACAGCCGCCACAGCGTATCCGGGCATGCCCAGCTGGCGCAGGCAGCATGGAGGCAAAGCCTGCATACCAGCCATCGCGCTCATACGGTTCAGCTGTTTGCCTCGGCATCGCGCCAATGGCGGATAGGGGATACGGCGCTGACGCCATTCCTCGAGCTGGCTTGGATCAGTCACAAGACCCCGTCGCACCGCTACCAGGCCAGCAACGCATGGCTGGCAACCGGACGCACTTCCGACAGGATGCGCACCGCCACCCTGGGCGTGCGGGCCGAGCGCCAGTTCGCGCTGAAGCAATCCGGCTCGCTGGGAGTCTACGCACAGGCTGCCTGGCGCCATGCCGACACATCGGAGCAGCCGTGGATGCAATGGCAGGGCAGCGCCCGAGGGTCTGTGCAGAGTGGCCATACGGCGCCCGGCGTTAACATTGCCCGCCACGCTCTGCAAACTCAGCTGGGTCTGATGTGGCAGCCGCAGCGCCAATGGCAACTGTCGCTCGATTACGCGGGGCAGTATGCGGCTGGAGATAACGATCACCAGTGGCTGGCGCAGGTGGAATATCGGTTCTAGCCCGGAAATTTCACCAAAAGGAATCGGCGCATACCTTTAAGCCCGCATAAAATCGAGGTGCGAAACAAGATTTTGGGAAGGTAGCGCCGAT
>NZ_SMBX01000006.1 GCF_004342005.1 Paracandidimonas soli | reverse complement strand
CAGCAAAACTCGATGTCGTGCTGTACCTGATCTCCGTGCGCTCGACAATGTTCGGGCCGGTCGGAAACGACCAGGAGACAATGATCCCCCACGGAATTGACTGCGTCGTAATCCCCGTTACGGTTGGTGGCTCCCCAATAAGCCCATCCAGCTCGGTCGCATCCGAATAGGCCCATAGCGACGGAACATCCAGGCTGTTGATTGCCCGAACACGCACGACGTACAGGCCAGCGTAGATGTCCGGGATCTCGATCAGGCGCGTGCCTGTGCGGGGAGCCTGCACCCAGTCGCCATTGTCTCGGCGCCACTGCGCGTCATACATCACGGCATGCTCGGGCGCATCCCATGAGATTTCCGCATAATGCCGCGTCGTTCCCTGATGGAACGTATGGTGCTGGCTGATCTGGACGTTCGTCGGCGCACGCTGCACCCTGGGAGGCACAACCGACACCGGCAACGGATCGAGCCTCACGCCCGAATCGATAGCGGCATGTTTACCCGGATGATGAAAGACGCCGGACATGGTGAACGTGATGCCGTCGTTTTCCTTGACGGACATCACGCGCACATGTTGTGTCACCAGGTCGTCGGCATCCACAGCCCATACGGCTTCGACGGCCGGCGCTTGTGAAAACGCCGGATTGACCGTCACGACACGATCCGACACCAGGGACACAGGGCGCGACTGCGCTGTGCCGTCAGGCAGGTTGACAGTCAGTGAATCGCCCACTTTGATCGGGTGATCGCGATCAAGGGTGACGGTGCTGGCTGTTGCCTGCCGGATACGCCCGCCAATATGGCGCCCTGCCCGGTTGCGATCAGCCACCTTAACAATGCTGCCGGGCTGCGGGATGACGCCATCCAGGCCCACGGAGAACGCCACACCGCCCGTCTCCATGCGTGATGTGTACAGGTGGTACAAGCCAACGCGTTGGGCCTGACCGCGCGACGAGCAGCCAAATGCCACGACCTCGGTTTTTCGGATGCCGTAGCGACGGATGCCGTCTTCATCCTCGACAACCTCGACCTTCGAGCGGCCGAAGTCGCTGGGGTCGTTCCAACTGACAAGCGCCACGGTCTTGAGCGTAGACAGGTCAGCGCCCGTGTATTCAAAGCGGCCATCAATGACATTCCCGTTGGTGTACGTGTACACCGGATCGCCAGGCATGTCTGCTACAGCCACGACCTGCCCATTCGCCCAGTAGGCCATGCCTCGGAATACGCTTGTCAGGTCATTTAGCACGCGCAGCGCGTCGGCGGCAGATTGCAGGTACACATTGCAGGCAAAGCGCGGCTCAGTACCGCCCAGCCCATCCGGCACCATCTGGTCGCAGTACGCGCCGATCTGATACAGCGCGTACCTGTCGATCATGCTGGCGTCGATGCGCTCGCCCAGCCCATACAGTTTATTGGTCAGGATATCGAAGTACACCCAGGCGGGATTATTCGACCAGGCTCGCTTAAACGTGCCGTCCCAGACGCCGGAATAGGTGCGCGTCTGCGGATCATAGTTGCTCGGCACGCGGATGATCTGCCCACGCCAGTGATAGGCCCGCGTCGGGATCGACTGGAACTGCTCGGCATCGATCTTGATGCCAACGAGCGCCGTCATCGGGTAGCGGAACTTTCCATCAATGACTTCGGCATAGGATTGCACATAGATGTCATCCTCGACCGAGCTGGATGTCGAATCCGGCGTGATGCGCCGCACGCGCACAGCCCAGCTAGACGCGCCGGCCGGCAGTTCGATTCGGTGGGTACGCGTGTATCCGTTGATGGTCTTGCCGTCCAGGCTGGTGCGCACGACCTCGACATACGAGCCGCCGCCAACAGATCGGTCAATTGCGTACTCGACCTTGTGGCCGACTCGATCACCAAGATTCCCACCAGACTCAATCGCCTTTATCAGCCGCGGCGCATGGATGCTCACGCGCACCGCGGACAAATCCGAATTGCTGAATGCCTGCACCCACGGCTGCAGCGTCGTTACCTCAGTGCCAACAGACGTGACGTTTGCCGATGCCGGGAATCCCGGAATATGTTCCTGATCCTGAGTGCCGACTCGGTATTCAACCTGCACATTGCGGAAATTCAGGGTCCCGTCTGCATTCTGGATCGGCGTGCCGTTCAGGTAGATGTCGCGCAGCACATCAGATCCATGCGCGGGCCCAGCCATTTCCCCGTTGCCGATCACGTCCAGCACGGCCGCATAGGACGTGTTGTGCAGGCTGTCCGGATGCTCTACGGGCGTGCGAGCGCTTCCGCCACCACCCTTACCGCCGCCGCCTGAACCGACGATGCGCAGGCCACCGCGACGATCTTCCACAACCACCGTCATTGCTGATCCTCAGAATACATATCGCCAGACACCGTGACCGAGCCGACAATCATTTCGCCGTACAGGACCGGTACCGGGTTTCCCTGGGCGGTCACATTGACCGGGCCGTTGAAGTTGTAGCTGGCGCCGTTATCGGGCGACTCGACGCCAGTAATGCCTTGCGGCTGGCGAGTGAGCAATTGGGATACCCCACCGAGCACCATGGCTACGCCCATGCCGAATGCCATTTGACCCATGAGACCAGAGAACGCCAGCTTTCCAGCAGCCAAGGATGCGCCGCCGGTCAGGAATGCGGCTCCAATCAGCGCAGCACCCAGAACAATCTGGAAAAAGCCGCCACGACCAGATCCGAGGATCACAGGCGCAATGCGGATATCCTCGTCGCCCGGCGGGGTCTGCAGCATGTCTTCGCCAATGTTTTCTCGGCCGATGAATACGGTGTATCCGAGCCCCTTATCCTTGCTCTCTAGCAAAAACTTTTGAAAGCCAGGCACCATGGCGCAGAGCGCCCGGATTGCGCCCGCCGTATCGCTACAGACAAACTGATGCACTCGGCCAAAGGTCGCACCCAGGCGACCATAAAGACGCACCGTTCGCACCCTCTCTCCGGGCGAAAAAAAACCCGCATCCGCGGGCTGATTCAGCGCAATATCAGTCATAGCAAGTCTCTGTGCCTCACGATCATTCTGGTGATGTCCCGCCAGTACCCGGCATACATCACCCGCTCCGATAGCCGGGGCATCGCGTGATGCAGCATGGCGCCAGGCACCGGATGCAGGCCGGGCTGCGTTTTCAGTTCGGCATCACCCAGGTAGACGCCGCCGTGGTTTGTTCGGTCGCTGCGGTATTGCATCAGGACCACATCCCCGTAACGCGGGCCGTCATCAACGCGCACGAATCCTGCGGCCTCGAAGTTTTCAAGGTATAGCTCGCCGTGCTCCGGTTTCATCCACCAGTCGTCCGGCCGGTCGAAATCTGGAATCTCGATGCTGATTTCTCGGGTAAAGAAATCCCGAATCAGCCCGTAGCAGTCAAGGCTGCCATGGTGGAACGTTCGGCCCACCAGGGGCGCCACGTATCCGGACGGTGCAAACGAATGCCAGTCGCGCACAATAGGCATGTCGTCCCCGGCGTGCCGCCCTACTGACACGATGTGCCAGGGCATACCAGTTGCCTCGCAGGACACCAGATCGACTTCCGTCGGCATCGGGTCGCGGTCTACGTGAGAATGCACGACGGCCAGCACCTGGCCCTGGTCCTCGGCGGCCGCATAATCCTCCGCCGGCAGGCGGAAGTCCTGGCCGTGGCTTGCCACATTGCGGCACGGCACATACTGCTGCTTGTCGCCGGAGGCAACGATCAGGCCACAGGCTTCGCGGGGATAGTCCGCCAGGGCATGACGCTCGATGATCCGCTTGATGCTTGCTGATAGCCTCATCACCTCACCCTGTCCGCGCTCGGGAAGCCACCAAAACTCAGCGGTTGCCACTCTCCAAACCGCTTTTTGCAGTCGGATACCCGACCGCCACATTTATCCTGGCTCGGATCCGTCACAGGGTTGCCGTCTCGGTCAAACATTGCCGATCCCGTATAACCACACCAAGCGCCCCTATATCCGCCCTCAGGCCCGGCCATCGTCAGCCAGGAGCACATGCCGGCCATAACCTGGCGGCGCGGAAGCTGGACGCCATCGAACTGCAGCGGCGACGACAGCACAAACGTCACCAACTCCGGCGTCTCCGCCTGCTTCTGGCTGATGATCCAACGCTCATCGGGCAGGTGCTCGTTCGGGTTCGCGCCCGGATTCCCATCAGGAAAATTAACCGCATCCAGGTACTTCGCAAATGTCCGGCGCCGGATCAGTGTCGCTCCGCGCAGATCATCCAGCGCCAGGCACAGCGCCGTCACCACGCCGGTAATTGGCTCGCCTTCATCGTCGGTACCAATGTTGCTGACAGTGATCGTCGGGTTGGGCTGCTGGCCATCGCCTGTGCGCTCGAAATCCTTTGCCTCAATCGCCCACGGGTAGTAGACGTTGCCTTGCCAGACGATCTCACCGTCGTTGTGGTTGTGATACCGCTCGATATCGCCGCCAATGCCCGTACAGTCGATCTCGTAGAGTGTGACCAGATTGCCTGGAACTAGCTTTTGTACGTCCTCAAGGATCATTCCTGACCTCAATAAAAAATCCTACTAAGCAGTAGGCATGCCTGTGTTTTTGTCCAGTTCCACTAAAGGCGGGCGCAAGGTAAGTTACAGAGTCCTACTCACAAGATCAGGCGTCATGAAAGAAGACCGAGAATCAAACCGCTTCCAAGGCTGGCCGTTTCACGCTGAAGAACGGCGCGAGGATGGCGAGATCAATAACGGGGCTTTTGATCTCATCAGCCAGCCCCACAAGATCGACTCCATCCACGAAGCCACAGATGCCAACGGCCTGAGACCCCTGATCAAGTATCTCAATAGGCCTGTGGGCTGTTTCATGACCCTGGGCTGTGCTGCAGGCATAGAAGACGATGGCCTGTATTACTCTTATCTTGAGCTCACGATTCGCTACGCTGAGTTAGCCAGGAGCACGGATTGGCCGCAGGAATTTGAGCAGAAGTGGAAACACTTCCTTGAGCGTGCTGAGTCTCAGACCGAGGGAATACGACATCTGCTGGAGGAAAGTTGTCGAATGACATACAGGCACTTTTACCTGCGGCCCGAAATCGATCGGCGATTGCTCGTATGCATGGATCTACGGGCCGTTTCTGAGGCTCATCACCGGATATTGATTTCTCACGCTCAACGATTCTTTGAGCTTCTGGAGTCTGGAGAGCTGAATTAGTCACGGCGCGAACCTCTCTTCAAATGTAGCGGCAAGCGTATAGACCTTCCCGCCCATTGGCCTGAGACTGAACTCGCGCACAACAAACAGTCCTGGCTCTGTCTCCATGGGAGGAGTCCAGGAAAACGGCTTGAATCCCGCGTGACGCCTCAAGAAGTTCCGGATTGGCTGGATTTCCGTGTCATACCCAACGAACTGAAGCGGCCAGGACCGCGTTTCGTTGTTGATGCCATCGCCTACCTCTTGCGCATATCCGTCGCCGAACTGAGCAGACAGAACCCGGAATGTGCTTTTCCCATCCGGGTCGGTGCGTGGGCACCAGGTAAAAGTTTCGTATGCCATCAGCCAAATGCCCCCTGCTTCGCTTGCCAAGCCAGCCCGCCCTGGCGCTGGGACTTGATTTCACGCTCACGGATTCGTGCGTCCACAAAATCGCCAATCTCCTTGGCGAAATCCTCCCAGCCAGCAGGCGCTTGGGTTTGGCTCTGGCCGTTTGCTACGTTGACAGTGACATTGACGTTGGCGCGGCCCGAAGCGGGAGCTGATGGAGGTAGCATCGGCCGCCCAGCCATCCCGCCCGCCGCATGCCCGGTGCGAATCGCCCGGCGCAGCGCATTGAACCCGCTCTCCCCGCCCAGCGCCCGGATTTCCTCCTGATTCAGAACACCCTCGCCCCGGTGGACGATGCCAGCAGGTTCGTACTTGCCGCCGTCGCCGGTATATCCGCCAGACGAGAAAGTCCAGTTCACTCCAGGCGTGACGCCGGCCGGCGCCGCTGGACCAGAGAAAGCGCCAAACATCATCCCCGCCAGCGGCCCGGTAATCGACTGCTGTATGGCAATCCGAACCATGTCCTTGATGATGCTGTCGGCTAGGCTCTTGAAGTCCAACTTGCCGGTTGTGACGAAGTTCGTGAGCGCGTCTTCCATTCCCCGGAAGGCACCGCTTACCATCCGGCCCATGGAGTCGTACACGTTCGCGGCTTCGTCTGCGTAGTTGCGCAATGCATCAATGGCACCGAGCGCCCCATCTTGCTCTATGGCCCGCTTCTTCTCGTGGAAGTCGCGCACCATGTCGAGTTCGACTTGCAGCGACTCGCGGATCTGCTCAAGCTCAGTATCCGACAGCCCTTGAGCAGAATTCCGGCGCGCTTCGATCAGGCTGCGGTAACGATCTTCGACCTTAGCCAGATCCGCGTTCAGCTCCCGTATCCGGTCGCCCTGGCCGAAGGATTCCAGGTCGCGCATGAACTGGAGCTGGGTGACGGATTGCTGAGTGCGGAGGCCTTTCAGCACCTCCTCGACCTCAATCTGGCGCTGGCTGAGATCTAGTTGTTCAGCAAGCAACTTCGCCTGCTTCTCCATCTCAGGCGTTTTGAACTTGAGGGTTCCTGCTGAAATGCGGGCCAGCAGTTGCTCGTGCTCGGTTTCTTTGCCAAGCAGGGCAATGCGCTGGTTCAGTTGCTGGATGTATCTTGTGCCTTCGTCCAGTTGCTTTTTGGTGGAGCCACTGCTCCTGCCGGAAGGGGAAATGCTGATCGGATCCAGCGTTGTTGGCAACATCGGGCCAACAAAATTGTTCTGAACGTAATCTCGCTCCGCGGCCTTGATTTGCGCCTCCAACGCCGCTATCTGCCCCTCCTTGAAGTTGATCCCCTGTTGAAACACCCAAGAATTAACGTCGCCAGCATTTTCCATTGCTGTTTTCGTGTCTTCTATTTCTGCACGGAGACGCTTTATTTTTCCTTCCGCATCATCGGTAGAAAACATGCCGATCTCAAGATTGCCAAGCATCCCAGCCCAGCCAAACCGAGACGCTGCCGCAAACTCGACCATCTTGGTCGTGGCATCAGTCACCATCCTAACGAATTCAGCAAAAGCCCTCTTGGTGTCTTCGCTTTCTAGCGCTCCCGTCAAATCGTTGATTGCGTCCCTTGCGCCATCAAGACTCCCATCACCGCCGCTCATCAGGTCGCTGATCGTATTTTGCAGTCCGGTCAACGCCCCGCCGAATGTATTTCTAGCAGCCGCCGCCGCTCCTCCATACGATTCTTTCAGCGCGGAAAGAATCATGCCTTGCGCTTCGGCAGTTTTCCCTGTTGCCTCAAGTCGCTCGGCCAGCTTCTTCTGATCGTCGGTGAAGCGGAATCCTTGCTTGCTCAGGGCCGCCAGGCCTTTCGACGGCACATCAAGGGCGCGGCCAATAGTTTCTGCTGCTGACGCAACGCTCATGCCTGTGCGCGCAGACATATCGACCGCTGCCTGCAGGGCTTCGGCGAACTGGTTTCCCACAATCCCAGTGAACGCTAACAGTGCTGTTTGGGCCTGGGAAATCTCCCCTCCCGTCAGCAACGACGACCTGGACATGGCGCTTGCCATATCGTTCAGTTGATCTCGACTGAAGCCTGCTGCATTGCCTGTGGATTTGAGAACGGCAGCAAGCTGCGCCTGCTCTTGCTCGAAGTTACGCGTTTCCGATATGACCCTCTGGAAGATTCCGACTGCTGATATACCCGCGATGGATGTCGCAACTAAGGTCTGAACCTTACCCCACGATGTGGAAATTTCGCTCCCGGCACGCTTTGCTGCGCGCGCGGCACGGTTCATGTCGGTTTCGAAGCTGCCCGTCCTGGCGAGCAGGTCAACAACAATGGAGCCGGCTGTAGCCATATCGAACGTCCAATAAAAAACCCGCCAAAGCGGGCTTTGTTCGGATTGGAATTATTTTCCTATCCAGAAACTCACAATAACGGCCAATATTATTGATCCGATTATCCAAAAAAAAGGGCTTCGCGAAACATCCGCTCCGATCTCCCTCACCAGCGCAGATCTATCTTGCTTTTCTTGGATCTGCGTAGATCGATCCACCATAAACCCCGATGCACTAGCAACAGCTTTAATGGGTAACCCCGCAGCAGCGATAAGCGATATAGGGCCAAACAGAATTCCCCACAAGAACCAGCAACCCGTGCATCGTCCCTTTTCCCCCGCCAGATGGCCCGCAAATATCGCGCAAGCAAGCCACGCCAACAAAAACCAGAACGGGGCCAATACTGAAAACAACATCATGATGCTTGCCACTTCCGTCCCCCTCCGAAACAAAACGATACGGAAATCATACATCACGATTAAGGCGCACTCAGCGCAGCAATGGTGCGCCGATCGGCTTCGGAGAATTCGCCATCAATCATGGAATCATCATCGACAATCGCTCCTTTCAGCCAGCGCAGCTTCTCGTTCATTTCCCCGCCCGCCAATGACTGAGCGATCAGTGCTGCCGGCCTGTGGTAGCGGTGCTCATCATCAAAGGGATGTGCAACGTAAAAGGCCACCCAGTCGCAAAACTCAACGTAGGACATCGACGCCTGCCACTCGACGACCGTCCTGCCGCCGAGCGACAGCGCGATCAGGTGCCAGAAGTATCGGTCACTTCCGGCGTCGAAGACTTTTTTCCGTCGCCCCCCTGATTTATCTTGTTGATGGTCGCTAGCAGACGATTAAGTACGCTGTCCTTCAACGCCGCCGCTCTCTCGACCGACAGAACGCGATCACCAACAGCATCCACCAGCGAGACTGATACAAGCCTTGCCACTGCACGCGCGCGAGTATCATCATCTCGGGACTGCTGCGCAGTCACGAAGGCGTAATACTCGACGCCTGGCAAACGCTTGAAACGCAACAGATGCTTCTTCCCGTCGCCGAGCTCGACCTCTCGCTCATGAATGTCTTCGCTGACAAAGTTGGCTTCATCAAGAATGGGATCCATGTCGCCTCCTTACGCCTTCCAATTCCAGGTCACTTTTCCGCTGCGCTGCAGCGTGAGCGTGCCCTTCACGATGTCATTGGTGGCGGCATCGATATTCACGTCCTGGACGAACGCTTGGAATTCGGCTGAGGTGCGGCCGGTCGGCGGCGTGATCTCATCATCGGTCAGTGTGGGAACGGCTGTACCATCGGACAAGCAGATGATCCAGCTCAACGTCTCGCCCGATTCTTTCAAGTCGAATAGCACTTGGTGGCTGGCATCCTCGGGGTGCAGATTGAACGGTACCGAAACCTGGCCGGGATTGCCCAGACCGGCAACGTACCGACGATCATCAGTGTCATCCAGGCAGGTCGAATCGATCTGATCGCGTGCGCCACCCAAGCCGGAGATTCCAGTCGGGCAAGTCAGCTTGACCAGCGCAACGGTGGATTCAAGCGTGTTGAGGAAGTACAGGTGAGTGCCCTGCGTTTTCACAGTCATGGTGGACTCCAAATAAAAAAAACCGCCAGCGGCGGCGATGCAATCCGGCAAAGCACCGGGTTATCGGTTATGGATGAAATCGACCTGCAGGCCGATGCGAAACAGCTTGGTGTCGGCTTCACGGGTATCTATGATGATTCGGCAAGCCTGGCCGGCGGCATCCAATGCATCACGTACTGCCGCGGCCAACTGGTTGCAGACGCCCTCCTGGTCGTCAGCGGGGCCAGCCCAGCAATCGATCTGGATGGCATCGCTGTCCGCGTGCGGGGCTTCGCTCAGGTTCAAGTACGGATCGCCTGTCACCGTGAACCAGGTGATGTATGGAGTGGGCGTATTCTGCGGCGCCATGCCTTTGCCGTAGAGTCGATCACCGACAATGGCCTGAACCGCTGATGTACTGATGGTCTGGTAGATCGGTGCAAGCATCACTTCCCCTTGTTCTGCTGGGCCAGCTTCCTGACCGTGGCGTCGATACGCTTATTCAGGTCGGCCGTGAATACATCGATTGCTTCCTGCCCCTTCTGCTGGACGGCAGGACGCAGCCAAGGCGTGGCCGGCTGGTGGCTGGATCCGTATTCCTTCAAGCTGGCCGTCTTGTGAGTCGTGACACGTTTTCCCGCCTTCTGTCGGCGGCCGAGCTTGTCGCCGTCGTAGGCTTTGCGGCGCACGCGCACCAGGTAGCGCTCGCCCTTCGTACCGTGCGGCTCCTTGCCACGAGTCACAATGACGTTCTTGGCCAACAACCCCGTGGACTCGCTGTCCTGAGTAGAGGAAATTGTCGCCGTGAGGTTTGCAACTGCCTGAGCGCGGATCACGCGGGCGGCCTTCGCCAGGGCCAGCTTTACTGGACCACCTTTCTTCGAGACGACTTCAGCAGGTAAGGCCTGCAGCGTCTCCAGCACGCCATCCAGACCCCGCACGCTCATGATGATTTTCATGCTCAGTCCAAAGATTGGGTTTCGTCACGCTCGCCGCCTTTGAGCGGATTGCCGTCAAGGTCGTACCGCACCCCCTCATCTCCGACGTCTTCGGCGAGGATATCCAGCAGCGCATCGAGCTTGGCTTCGATGCGATCCAGTTGCGATGGCTTCATCTTCCGGGGGGTAGGGTTCCGCCGTGGCGGCATCTGGTTTCTGCTCATCATTGCCCCTCGCTCGGCCCGTCCACGACGCGCAAACGCCATTCCCTACGGGCGGTAACGTCGGCTTCTGCCGACGTGATGTTGTAGACCCGGCCATCCCACAAGACGCGCCAGACGGCCATGTCACGCTCGGACGCCGGGAACCACCGGAGATTGATGCGCGCCGAGGCTTCCGCCTGAGTAGCTGCACCGCCCTGAAACTCCCGGCCTGGGCCAGTAAGCACCTCGGCGGGCACGTTCTCCAAGCGCGTACCATCTGCCAGCACGACCGTCTGCCAGCCGCCAGAGTTGGGAATCGGCACGTTGTTCTCGTCGCGCTGAGCCGGCTCGTTACGCTGGAACGTAATACGGTGTCGAAGTCGATGCGCCAGCATCACGCCCCCCAGCCGCAGCGGTACGGAGCCAACTTCACTTCAGCAGCCCGCCGCAGCTTTTCGGCATCGTCCGGCGTTGCTTGGTAAGCAGCCTGCAACAGCAGCATGACGCCCAGCACCACGCTGCCAGGAAGGCCGTCATCCGTGCTGAGGTCATCCAGCGCCTTGTTCATATACTGAGCGGCTTCGTCCTCTGCGCCGTCCAGCAGCGCCTGCAGCTTCGCATCGTCGGCGTTATGGATGACATCGAGGTATCCCTTGGCCACGGCCAGCTTGATGACCGACATGGTTATTCCTTGCTTTCTGCCTTCGCTGATGCCGTGTCGGGCTTTGTGGTTGGCTTTGTCGCAGGCTTGGTGGCGGGCTTCGACGCGGGTTTCTCGTCAGCCTTGCTGGCTTCGCGCACCAGGCCAGCATTCAGCAAAGCCTGGCCGGTGGCCTCAGACACCTCGGCAGTGGCGCCGCGCTTGAAAGTCGTGCTGCCGTGAACGAATGTTGCTTTCGCGGTGATCTTCATGGTGCTCTCCAAATGGAAAGGGCCGCGCCATCCGAAGACAGCGCGGCCCGATGGTTGGCCCTCTGGTGTTGCGGCAATCAGCCGCCAGTGCCCGGATCGGCGTCGATTCCATCGAAGTCGCCCTTAACGAAGGCCTGGGGCCGATAGACCGTCAGACCGACGCGCTCTTCGCAGCGGATCGTGAGCATGTTCTTCACGAAGTTGTCACGATCGTGCTCGGAGATCGCGACCGTGACATCCTCGCGGTCCCATCCTTCAACGGCCAGCGCGCCGCCAAAAGCTCCAACCAGGAAATCTCCCATGTCCATGGCCTGGGTCGGAACCACGTTGCGCCCCCACAGACCAGGAAGATTCTGTGCGCGCGGGTTGGCGAACAGATAGGCGTTGTTGTCGGTCTTGGTCAGTTCGATGGCGGCCCAGTCCAGCGGACTGATCACAATGCCGTCCGCCCAATACTCGGCCAGCTCCACCTGCAGCAGCGCCAGACGCAGGCGGTCAATGCGGGTTTCTGCCTGGACCAGAACACCAGGGTTAGCGTAGGCAGATGCCTGCGTGTAAATACCATTGATGTTCAGGCCAACGCCGCTACCCTTGAGAAGCTGTGCCTCTTCCTTGAACTTCAGTCCGTACCGCAGGCGACCGTCGATGTAGGACTGCAGCATTGGAATGTCTGCAATCACCTGCTTTGACGCGGGAATCCAGTGTGCGATGGTCACAATCGGCGCCTGGGTAGCTTCGAAAGTGATGTCAGATTCCGGTTTTTGTGCGCCTTCCGCTACTGGCGCAGCATTGTTGGTGAAGACCAATTCACGCGCATACTCGACAGCGTTGCTGGAAGTGCGCCCCCACGAGATCAGGTCACGGATGGTCAGCCTGCGCAGCGCCGGAGCCTGGATGCCAGGGATGCGATCAGGGACAATCAGATCGCCAGCCGATGCGCCATCGCTCGTTACCGCAGCCTGGACGGACATCTTAAAGTCACCCTTGGGGTTGGCCGAGAACGCCTTGAAATCCTCACTTTCGGTGATTTTGGCGCCGATGGATTGCGGTTGTCCGGGAGCGCCGCCACCGTTCTGAACCTTCGCCAGCAGTTGCTCAGCGGTGGACAGGCGGGCAAGCAGCTCGCCCTGCGTCGTCAGAGTTTTGTCGATATCGGCACGCAGTTGCTGATCGAGAGTGCCGCGATTCTTCATGTCGGCATCGGCCTTTTCAGCCATGGTTTTGAGCTGGTCGCCAACCGTCTTCAGGTTGGCATTGATCTGTTCGATCTGCTGTTCGGGAGTCATGATTACCTCGTAGGCAAAATATTGGTGAGTGATGCCGCCAATGCGGCGGTGGTACTGAGTGCGGCCGCATCGCGCAGGCCGCGTTCGGTGGCATCACGCGCACCGCCGCCAGCCGAATCGCTCAGGCTGGACTTGAAATCTGAGATAAGCCGTTGGGCTTCGCTGCGAGGCATGCCGGTGGCACGCAAGGAGGCCTCAATGCGGCGCACGGCACTGACCGAGGCCTTGGCGTCCGACTTGGTAGTCTGATCGGCGGAAAGCAGTTCATCGGCATAACCCTGCTCGACCGCAGCGCTACCGTTGATCCAGGTCTCGCTGTCCATCTGCTTTTCGATGTCCTTCAGGTCAATACCGGTCTGCGCGACATAGATGTCAGCAATCGCCGCATCTATCGGTTCCATGTCGTCAGCGAGGCCACGCAGCTCGTGGCGATTGCCGATGGCGATGGTCCAGCAGTTATGCACCATGAAGAAACCCGCTCGGGCAATCTGAATGGTGTCGCCAGCCATAGCGATGATCGATGCTGACGATGCAGCCAGCCCGATCACTTTCACGGTCACTTCGCCCTGGTGGTCTCGCAACAGGTTGTAGATGGCAAATCCCTCGAACACATCACCGCCGGGGCTGTTGATGACAACGGTCACTGGACCGGCGCCCATGTGCCGCAGTGCGGCGGAAACGCGTTTGGCCGTCACTCCCTCTCCCGTCCACCAGTCGTAGCCGATCACATCCATGATCGTGATGGTTCGATCAGCGTCGTCATTGCTTGCCGCCTGAATGCCAGGATCCCAGCGGTCGAACACCGCGGGCGCGATAAACGTCTTTGCAGACGCGCGGGGACGACCGCCCGGTGCAGCCGGAAGGCTTTTGTTACTCATGTGAATATCCTTCAGGTTTCGGCCGATTCGGCCATCATGTCTTTCAGCCAGTTGGCCAGCGCGGCGCGGGCCTGTTGGTCTGCAGTGTTGCTGCCCAGGCTATCCAGCGGCGCCAGGGCGGTCTGCACGGTCAGCACCGCAGCGTTGCCGCCCATCGGTGGCCGGTCTTCCAGTTCCCGAACTTCGTCGCGGGTCAGGATGCCGTTGTTGACCATCACGCTATAGAACGCCGCCCGCGCCGCGCTATCGGCACGCAGCAGCCCTTCCACGGCAAATTTGGGGTAGTAGCGCAGGCGCTCGGCCGGCGTGAGCAAATCCTTGACGATGCTCTGCTCGATGCGCTTGAGCCATGGGCCCAGCGTAAATACGAGAAACCCGATCATCTGCTGCTCGATGCCGGTACCCCAGCTGGTCGACTTGTCTGTATGCCCCACCATCCAGGGCGGAACCCGAAACCAGCGGCAAATCTCCTCGACGCTAAATGCCCGCGACTCCAGGAGCTGCGCATCCTTCGGATTGATCCCCAGCGTGCCGACCTCCATGTCAGCTTCTAGGATTGCTGGCTTTCCCGCATTCACGGCCCCGGACAGGCGATCTTCAATGAACTCCCGCGCCTCTTTGCGCTGGTCCGGCTTCATGACCTTGGGGTATTTGAACCACGTCGTGGGCATCAAGCCGCGCCTGAATGTGCCGCTGGCGGCTTCATCCGTCGCCAGAGCGGCGCCGAAAACTTGAGCCCCGTAATGGATCACCGACACACCGGTTTTCCCGTCCAGGGACCAGCCCGGGATCGTCCATATACGAGCAGCGGGAATGATGCGCTGTCGCCCGTCGTCCTCGGTGTAGCGGTACTCTTCATTTCCATCAGCCTTGCGCGTGATTGACAGGCGATTCGGATAGAGGAATTGCAGCCCTACAACACGATCGCCCACCATCAGTTTCTCGCACTGCGCATTGCCGCGCAGCAGCATGGCGGATACGACGGACTCCCAATGTACAGACGACACCGTGTCGGCATTGGGCTGCGCGCCCAAAATGAAATGCAATGGATGCTGCGGCGCCGGACGCTTGCCGTCACGCGTGCGCTCATGCATGCCCAGAGGCAGCGTGCCGATGGTTTCGGAGATCAGTCGCACGCACGCCCAAACCGCTGACAAGCGCAGAATATTCTGATCGTTGACACTCACGCCTGCCGAACTGGTCGCCCCCAACCTTGCCCAGGCATCCACATCGGTGAGGCCAAACGGGGCGCCCAGCCAGCCGAGCACTGCTGCCCGGATCCGGCCCACCTTCTGCGCTTTCTGTTTCATCCAGTCACCGCGTTGTTGAAGTAATCACTCAGGTCAGGCTCAGCATCACAGCTCAGCGCCCGGCCCATGGCCATGATCAGCGCCACCGGCGCATCGATCTTGTTTTCCGGCTTCTCCTTCGTTGGATGCCGCAAGCCGGAAAACTTGGATTCCCGCATCACTACATTGCTGATCATCCATGCCACGGCCGGGTTGGCGTCATGCGCCAGGTCTTGCGTCAACACCAGGTTCTCAATCTCCACAATGGGCAGAGTGAACCGGGCCGACGTCTGCGGCATCTCCACCATCAGGATGCCGTCCTCATCCGCCAACTTGGTTGCAAAATAAGTTGCGAACTTCGGGTCATATACGACCTCCTGCACCTGGTGCGTCCGAGCCAGCTCCTGCAGGTCGGCACGGATCACGTCGAAATCCGTCGCGTTGCCCGGCGTCACAATCAGGTGGCCAGACTGCTCCCAGCCATAGAAGTGCCGGTTCTCCGGCGCGTGCGCCTGATCCTCGTTCAGGTAAAGACGGAAGATCACCGCATAGCCTCCGTCGGGTCGCTTGAACACAATGGCCAACGCCGCAATGTCGCTTTTCTCCGCCAGGTCCAGGCCGATCCAGCACGGTTGGCCGACAAAGTCCTCGATACGCAGGCCGACATCACCACAGTCCGCCCACTGCTCAGCACCCAACCAACGCGAGCCACCGCGTACCCAAACGTTAAGGCGCTTGGTCAGCAGGTTCGGTAGTTCAGTGGGCTGGCGCCGTGCCCGCTCCACCATTGCCCTCAGCTGCTCCTCGTACACCGAAACGCCCAAGTTCGGGTTTGCCTTGGCCCACTCCACCGGATCATCCCAACGCTCCGGATGATCGACGGTGTAGATGATGACCAGCAGCTCGTCATCCTCGAAGATCCCTTCGAGCACCTTCGTGGCGTACTCATGCTGCGAGTACCCAAACGACGACAGATCAAAGCCCGCCGTCGTGATCTGCCAGATCATCGGTTGCCGCCTGGCCCCCATCCCCGACTTGATGATGTCGTACAGCTCGCGGTTCGGATGCGCGTGCACCTCGTCCAGCAGCCCGGCGTGAGGGTTCAGACCGTCCAGGCTCTTTGCGTCGCGACCCAGCGGCACCAGCTTGTCGGCGCGGCCCGGGCGCGGGTCGTACATCTCATTCAGCCTGATGCCGATGGCGCGACGCAAGTAAGGCGACGCCTGGACCATACGCTGCGCCTCGCCGTGCAGAATCTTGGCCTGGTCCATCTTCGTGGCCGCGCTATAGACCTCCGCGCCGCCTTCGCCATCGAACGCAAAGAGGTAAAGTCCAACGCCGGCCAGCTTCGTGGTCTTACCGTTCTTCCTGGGGACTTCTTCCCATATCTCGCGGAATCGCCGTGTGCCGTCCGCCCTCATCCAGCCGAAGGCCAGCGCCACCCAGAACTGTTGCCAGTCCGACAACTCGAACGCCTGACCTGCCCACTCTCCCTTGGAGTGCCGCAGGAACAGGAACGACTCCAGAGCATGCTGTGCCAGATCTTCACTGAAGTACAGCCCGCGCGCATGGCAGGTTTCCAGATCCCGGTAGTGACGCTCGACAGCCAGCCGAATCCACTTGCAGACCGGGATCTCGCCGGCCATGACCTTACGGCCATACGCATCCCAGTCGAACGACCGGGACACCTGGGCGGCGCTCATACCGATCGCAGGCCTGCCGCGACACGGCGACGGCGATGCGCCTCGACCGGATCCTCAATGCCCGGCAACGTCGGCTGGCCTGGGAACGCCCGTTCGCCCATCACCTTCTGGAACGAGGGTATCGTCAGCGCCGCTTCGGGCAACCAGGACAGCAACTCGCGCTTGAGCGTCCGGGCAGCATAGAAAAGCTGGTGCGGCTGCTCATATCCGTTCGGCGTCTTGACGATGTAGCTACCGCCGTGCTCCCTGGCGAACTTCGTCAACTGCTCCTCGGTATCAACCCACCGAGCGAACGTCCGGCAGATGACCGTGATCGTCATAGCGTCCGTCAGATGGATCAGCCCATACTCCTGCAACGCTTGTGTGACGTGCTCCCACAGCGCCTTTTCTTTTGCCGTCAGCTTTGCAAGCGGCCTGGGGATTTCGGACGCCACGTTATCAGCAGGCGCACCATCCCCAACCGCAGCGCCTGATGGGACTGGGTAAAGATGTGTGCTCATGTGAATCCAGGGAGGCCATCTTGACCCCCCCCCTCTTCAAAAATCTGTCGTGCGCGAAAAAAGACTGGGCGGCGGGTGTCCGGCAGGATCACCCGAACTTTCGACCCACCCCTCCCTTTCGACCGGCCGCGGCTTCGCGCTGGGTTTTCCTGCGATGGCAATCCCGGTTGATGGCGCGAAGGTTGTCCGGATCGTCGCTCAAACGGCCATCCGAGCCGCGCGTGTTGTCGATGTGGTCCACCTCATGCGCCACCAGCGGTACGGGCTTCTTAGCGCAATCCTCACACTGACACAGGTACCCATCACGACGCAGCACCTGATCACGCAGCCGTCGCCATGGTCTACCGCCACGACCGGACTCGTCTGAAGCCTTGATCCATTCCTTTTCCGCATCGCCCGCGTGCTTGACGCAATAACCGCTGCCGTCGTACACCAGCGTTCCACAGCCAGCATGCATGCATGGTTTGGGGGATTGTCGTGCCATTGTTCTTGCCCTGCTGCGATTTACCCGGGCCAGGCGTAAGGAGCGCGTCGCAGCTCGCGGAGGGTTGCCCAATGAAAAAGGCCCGGAGCAGTGAGCCCGAGCCTTTTGAATTTAGTAGCGAGTCGCAACGACCGCTGGAATGTAGCGTATTCTGCCCTACTTTGTATAACCCACGAAATTGTTTTTACGCGACACGCGATTTTTTCTGCTCGTGCTGCCGCTTCCAGTCCAGCCAATCGCTGATGCGAATGTCGGCGTGGCATAGCCTGCGGTGGATCGTCGCCCTGGTGACGCGCAGCTTTTCCGCCACCTGATCCATTCCGCCCTCCCATGTGTAGTGCGCAACCACCGTCTTACGCAGGTCCTCCGGCAGCTGAGCAACCGCTGCATCGATCTCCATTGCATCCGCCTCTTGCTCGGCATTGAACTCCACGACGCTACCCGCCTTCGGCGCATCTCCGTCATACTCGTAGTTCGGGCTCCGATAGCCGCAGGATCCCGCACGCCACTGCGCCCAGGCCTGGAGCCGCATATCTATCCATTTAATTCGCTGCATCATCCTTCCCCTTGATCCACTTTGTCCCGATCTCATGCCCGTTCTCCTTCGCATAGAACGTTGGCTGCCCATTCATTCCTGCGCGTATCTGCCGGTTGATCGACTCCGCGCCGAAGGTTTGCCGAAGCCGATCGATAAAGGCAGCCGTCTCGGGCATTTCCTCGCGAAGATTCTTGCTCACTCGTCTAACCTCAAAAAGGTTGGACAGGAGGGTTAGACGCTTGAGAGCCGCATAAACATTGGCCCCGTCCAACCTCCTAACCATTACCAGTAAAAAAATAAATACAGATCGAAAACAGTGCGCACGCACGTTACGCGCACACGTATGCGCATGTGCGTAGGAAATCCGAGAAAAGGTTAGGAGGTTGGACGGGGCCAATGTTTATGCGGCTTTCCGCCGTCCAACCTGACGGCCAACCTTTTCGGGTTAGACGGAAACGCGCGCACGCGTCTCATCGCCACCCATCCCTGGTTGTGCGTCAGGTTGACCGGCTTCGCGCCGATAGAGAGATCAGATAGGCAGATCAGCATCCTCATCCACCATCGAATACCGGCTGTCGCTGCCGGCCTGCTGTTGCGCTGGCGGCACTGACGGCCGCACATAAAAATACGTCCGCAATCCACCGCTCTCACGGATCTTCCGCCAGCCCAGGCGCATCATGATGGAGCCGACACGGGTGGTTGCGGAGCGCTGCCCGTCAATCTTGGAGATCTCCATCTTGATCGCGCCCATGAGAATGTCTGCGGACGTGAACCGGCTCTTTATGGCCTGCTCCGGTTCGTTGAGCCAGATCGCAATCACCTCCATCCAAGGGTCGACAATCTCGCGCATCTGCTGCTCGGGAACGATCAGTGTTTGCTCCTCCTGACGCGTCGGGTACGCACGCTCATCAGCCAGCACCTCGGCTACCGCCTGCGCGAACAGCTGGTCCCGGTCGCGCTGCAGGGCCGGTATGTCGATCTTCCCGCACAGCACTGACCAGAATCGCCGGTTGCCTGTCGGATCCTTGTGGTATTCGTAAAAATTGGTCGTAGCAGCGAACACTGTCTGGCGCAGCTGTGTGATGGTTCTGCGCTCATAGGCAGGCCGATACCTGTCGTTGTTCTGCGTCAGGAAGGCCTTGATTCGCGTCGCCTCGGCGCGATTGAACGCGTCGAGTTCTGCGATCTCGTAGATCCAGACACCGAAGATCTGCTGATACGCATCCTTGTTGTTCATGTCCAGCGGCGCATCGGAGAACCATTCTCCGCCCAGGACGCGTAGTGACGTGGATTTGGCGGCGCCCTGGCTACCCTCCAGGATCAGCACGTAGTCGGCCTTGCAGCCAGGATAGAGCACGCGTCGAACCGCCTGGCGTAGCCACAACCGGCCGATCAGGGCCGTGTATTCGTTTTCCTCGGCGCCGAGATAACGATGCAACCATAGGCTGTTACGCTCCTGCCCATCCCAGCGTTTTTCCACCGCCATCAAATACTCGCGTACTGGATGGTATTTGTTCCGAGTTGCGACCAGGCGCACGCCTTCGCTGATCGTGCCTGTCGATCGAAACAGGAGCCCGGCCCTGGTACCGAGCCACATGCTCAACTCCAGGTCATCGTCCGTGGTCCATTCTCCCGGCACGCTGTCCCAGGGCGGTTGCCGCAGCTTTTCTATCCGCCCGGAAAACTCATTGAAACCAACCATGCCGCGCAGCTCCGGGCATCGCTCCAGGGCTAGGGCGACATTCTCCTTGCAGTCCTCAAAGCCGCCCCTGGGCCGGCAGATGAGCGAATCCTTCCAGTATCTGTCCGCGTCAGCGGGTCCAGGGGTAGAGGCAGAGTCGGGAACGTGATCCTGATCAGGAATGCCGGAGACTGGATCCGGATCCTGTTGGCATTGCGGCTTTCTCAAGTTCGCACGAATCCAGGCCAGCAGCTCGTCCGGGGTCCGGCCATCGTCCAATGCATCGACCACATCCCACCCGTCGGCAACCGCGCCTGGCGCAGGCACCTTGATGATCCTGACGACGCAACCGATCCCCAGCAGGATATTTGCGACATCCTCGGCGGCCTTGATGCCCGGCTGCGTCTGCCGGCCTTTCTCCGGCATCTCCGGCAGCAGATCGCCAGAGATCTTGTCGACCTTGGCATCGCAATCCGGCCATATGATGACCTTCCTGCCAGCCAGCGGACTCCAGTCGGCCTTGCTGACTGCTTTACCGCCGCCGGGCCAGGACACGACATCGTAAACATGCGAAAACGCCGCTGCCGCCGCATCGCGGCACTTTTCACCCTCGACCACCAGGACATAGTCGCGACCGGACATATCATGCAGTCCGTAGAGCGGGCGCGGTACCGGAAACTGCATCCAACGCCAATCCCTGCGTCCTGTGCTGTCCTGGGCATACACGCACGGCAGGACCTCTTTCCCGCCATCCGACGTGTTGAATCTATGGATGTAGCCCAGGATCGCGCCGGCCGAGTCCTTGTAGGCCCATGTATGGGAGGGACGCCCTCGGACTGCATGCGCAACTGGCGGGATTGATGCACCAGGAGGCACAGGCAGGATCGGCGACCACTCGGACGACTTGCGCACAGGATTTTTTTTAGCAGGAGACGACGAGCCAACCACACCCAGCCGTTGCGACAGTTCCCTGGCGGCCTGGCCCTGGTTGTTGCCTGTATGGATTGCCGCGTACAGAGATATCAGGTCGGAGCCTTTCTCTCCAGACGAAAAGTCCGCCCACACGCCTGTACTCAGATTGACCGACAGTGAGCGGCCCGCATCACCCCGCAGGTTTCCACACCGCCACTCATGCCCCGCACGATTGCCGTTCGGCAGCCAATCAGCCACAAGCTCCTCGGCGCGGTTCAGGGCAGCGTCCGCGATCCCTTGAAAATCCAGTTTATCGTCTGCCATGCCGCCCCCCGAAAAGTAGGGATGGGGCAGGAATTGCATCGCTGCCATCCTCTGCTATCTGGTAGACCGCAACTCTTCGGTTCGACCCCTCGACGCGCACCAGCTCGGCAACCTTGATGCGTTCTGCGGCACGTAGGCGCCGGCATGACTCATCCACGACAGGGACTGCGCACTTCAGCTTAAGCGCCAATTGCCTCACCGTGCGCGGATGCTCACGCAGCGCCTCAAGGATGGATTCCGCGACTTCTCCGATCGGCCTCCCAGGAGACCGACGCTCTATATGCCGTTCACCAGTTCGCACCGCACGCACCCATGGAATTTCGTTCGCACCAGCAGTTCGCGCCCATCACGGCACCTTTGGACAGCCAGTCCAGATAACCGGGCGTCACGACGGTCAGGCCGGCCGCTAGCAGCACAGCATCTAGTCGGTCGAGCTGGAGTCCTTGCTGACCGGATAGCACCCTACTGCTGGCGCTGGACGCATCTTTCCATCCAGCGGCCGTGCTGATGGCGTCCCGTCGGCGCGGGTCGGTCAGCGCGTCACGCAGGACACGCTCGACCGTGAGCCGGGGTTTTGTTGGAACTGAATTCGACGAATCAATCATCTGCAACCCTCTGCAAAAAACGCTGCGTGCCAATGCGTATGCATCGGCGCACACTGCTGACATCGATGGCCCCTCAGCCATCTCCGCCAAACAAGGAGCCAACCTATGACCCCCGCAACCACCACACGGACAGAACGCTTAATGCGCAAAGCCGCTGAAATCTGCATGCAGATCACTGGAAGAAATCATGTTTCCGATGACCTGCTTTGCTCCGTCTTCCAGTCGCTTGACTTGGAGGACTATCAAAATAAAAACGAAGAACCGCCCCAGACGGTAGGAATCTGCCATTAGGAACGCCCTTCGAATAAGAGCCCATCGAGCGTCAATGACGGCTCAGCCTTAATTAAGCGACGGGCCATGTCGGGCGAAGGCCGTCGAATACCCACCGCTATTTGGTAGAGGTATTTCGGGTTCGCTCCAGTAGCCTCGTGGAGCCTGATAAAGAGAGAAGGTCCCTCTTTGGAATAAAGGTCGGACAATGTGCTCATGCCACCTATGGTAGCGACTCGCTACCGTTCCGTCAACAGCGAATTGCTGGTATGCCAGCGAGTAGCTGATTGCTACTATTAGAAGATATGGACAATAGAGAAATTCGCCTGCACAACCTCAAGTACGCCATCCGATTTTTCGGAGGCACGGCCGCACTGGCAGAACGAGCAGAGTGCAGCAAGAAGTACTTAGAGCAAATTGTCCAGGGCTTTCAGAGCGGCAAGGATAAAAACCCAAGAAAACTGGGTGACTCGGTAGCAGCCAAGATAGCAAGAGCGCTAGGGCACGATCCGTACTGGATTGACCTGCCACACCCGGAGCTATGGGACGCTGACGCAACAAACGAAACAGCGACAATTCCGGGGCTTTCCCTACTGGATAAAAAAACAGGAATTGTTACGATTACCCGGTACAACACTGGGGGATCTATGGGGACAGGCACAATTCTGCGCGATCAGCCGGGAATAATTGAGCGCTTAGACGTCAGCAAAGAGTGGCTCGAGAAGAACGTCCGAGGGTTTACCTCCGCGCGGAACCTGTGTGTGGTGACCGGATTTGGTGACAGCATGCGCCCGATGTTCAATCCAGGGGATCCGCTGATAGTTGATGCCGGCGTGAAGTCCGTCGAGTTCGATGCTGTCTACTTCTTCCGGGTTGGGGATGAAGGCTTTATCAAGCGACTACAACGCGTACCAGGCACCGGCCTACTCGCAATTTCCGAGAATCAAGCATACAGAGACTGGATCATCCAGTCCGACATGGACATGGAGGTGTTCGGTCGTGTATTGAAAGTCTGGCGTAGCGAAGACTTTTAGCCGCACCTAAATACCGACGATTCCAACCCACACAACCCCGATCAAAACAACTTAAAACAACGAGATCGGGTCCACGATTCCCCCCCATTTGGCCCAGCCAACGTCACAGACTCAGCCTTGTTAGGCCTGGACTCTCTTCGAAGATCCATGGTTTACCCTTATTTCGCCCAATTGGTAGCAATTCGCTGTTGACTGTATAGTAGCGACTTGCTACTATAGTCACCATCACCTGCAGCCAGGTGTTGGCATCCTGGCACTTCATTCACATCTTCAGGGTATTCGATAGAACCGGGGCCTTACACCGGGTGCAGGTGGTGATCTGACATCAAGGAGCTGTCATGCAGACACCGCAAATCTATCTCCCCGGACAGGCCGTCCCCGAACTCGAAGGCACCAGCGCAGGCATCATGCGTGGCGACGACGGCACACGGTACGTCCTGGTGGTTCCCAATGACCCCGCCACGGATACCGATGTCTCCGAATGGGGCTGCTACGGCAAATCCATCAACGGCGCATCCTCCCGCTGGGATGGCCTCCTGAACACACAGGAACTGGTGGCATCCGATTCCGACCTTGATGTTCTGGAACTAATTTCCAAACTCAACGCTGGCAACGAATCCGCCCCGTTCTACCTCCCCTCCCAACGCGAACTCGCGCTGTGCTGGGCAACGGTCCCCCACCTCTTCCAGACCGACGACTGGTACTGGTCCAGCACGCAGTACTCGGCCCACAGCGCTTGGTTCCAGTCCTTCCTCAACGGCCTCCAGGTCATCAACTACAAGAGCTACGCAGGCCGTGTCCGTGCCGTCCGCAGATTAATTATTCAGTAATTCAGTCATTCCGGAGGGCTTGCCATGAGTCTGCTCAAACGCCTGCAGCGCATCTGGTACCAGGTATCGATGCGCAAGTCCGAAAAGGACGATATCCCCCCAACCGCTGTCGCCGCAGCCGGTGTAGTCCTGTACGGGCTCTACATCGTCATGAGCATCGGCGCTGCCGTGGGGTTCTGACATGCGGCCCGATGCCACCCGCGAACAGCTCATAGAGGCGCTGCGCGTATCGGGCATCAACCTAAGTCTGGCCGCGGCATTGCAGTCAAAAGCCCTCGCCCTGGCCCTCCGCAACACGGCGATTGCGCTGGAAAAGCAGCGCAAAAAGTCGCCGCCCATCGATCACAAACGACTCGCCGCCGGCGACATTGATTGAGCGAACAATGAAACCAACACCCTACAACGAGGGGCCATATATGGTCCTGGGCCTTTGCGGCAGAGCCGGCGCAGGCAAGGACACTTGCGCCGACATTCTGTGCGAAGCATTTAGTTTTTATCGGCTGGCATTCGCCGATGCCGTCCGGGCGGAAATCGTCCACAGCTTCGGCGTGGATCCTGCCATTTTCAGCAGGGAGGACAAGGAGCAAAAAACCATCGGCCTGGCTATCGGTCGATGCGCTGACGCGGACTTCATCCGCCTGATGTCATCCAGGGGCGAGAACATCAGCGCCGCCAGGACCCCGAGGGAAATCATGCGCTGGTGGGGCACCGAGTACCGCCGCGCCCAAAACCCAGCCTACTGGCTGGACCGTGCCGCAGAAAAAATCAACGACGCAATGCGCCGCGGATTCCGCCGAATCATCGTCACCGATGTCCGCTTCACCAACGAAGCAGACCTGATCCGTCACTACGACGGAGACGTATGGATGATCCAGCGAAATTCCGCTGACGCTGCGCGTGCTGATCACCAGTCAGAAACGGAAGTCGGCCTGATTCATACCGACGCGACCATTGAAAACAACGATTCCATCGTGCGCCTGGCGTCCCTGTCAGTGCGCACTCTCATCGACCGCACCGACGAACGCTCACGACAAGGAGAGTGACATGACTACCGTTATCGAAAGCACCACACGCATCGAGGCAGATCAAGACCTGCTGCGCCAATTGCTGGCCATTATCTCTCCCCCACCGCCAGATCTTAACCCCAGTCCGGATCCGGCCCTGCTCAATGTTCCCCTGCCGGGCCAGAACTGGCCCGAGCAGGGCGGCACCTACGCAGGCATCATGCGCGGAGACGACGGCACCCTCTATCACCTGATCGTCGGCCCCGAGGCCACGGATATCGGGGACCAGCCCTGGGGAGCATATGGAAAGGAAGAGCCTGGAGCGACATCAATATGGGACGGCCGGGCCAATACTCGCGCCCTTGTTGATTCCAAGCATGACCACCCGGCTGCGCAGGCAATCCACCAGGCCAATGCCGGTGATCAATTCGCCGACTGGTATCTGATGGCCCAGGCCGAATCCTCGCTATGCCGAGCGACCTGCCGGCACCTGTTCCAAAAGACCTGGTACTGGACAAGCACGCAGTACTCGGCCCACAACGCTTGGTGCCAGTCCTTCAGCGACGGCGACCAGGGCATCATCGACAAGAGCAGCACAGGCCGTGTCCGTGCCGTCCGCAGATTAATCATTCAGTAATTTAGTTATTCGGCGCGTGGCGCCGATTACCGCTATGGCTATCCACAACCACCTACCCGTATACAAGCTGGCGCAAGATCTCTTGCGTATGTCTGCATCCCTGACCAGGCACTATCCGAGGCATCAACGAGGCATCGCCACGCGCATCAACGACGCATGCCTGTCGATGCTTGTTCTCATTGCCAGGGCGAACGCAGCGCGGCGCAAGATCGAGATCCTCGACGAGCTGCTGGAGCAGCTGCACGTTGCAGAGATCCTGTTCCGACTATCCCTTGATGAGGGAATTCTGTCTGACAGGCAGTATGCCCGTGCGGCCGATGTATGCGCGAGGGTCGGCAACCAGGCCGGCGGATGGCGGCGTAGCCAACAACGCAATGCGTCAGGAGCGTGATCGCCATGGCCGTCACGACAGTACGCAACTTGAATCTGGTCGCGCCATCGGCTCACAAGGCCGGTGCCATGCGCATCACAGATACCGCTGGCAGCAGTCAGGGCAGGTCTGGCGCAGTTTCCGAACTGATCGGTAATAACCTTCGGTCCGGCGACGTGTTTTGCGCGAATAAACGCAGTACTCGGCCCACAACGCTTGGTACCAGTCCTTCAACAACGGCAACCAGAACATCAACAACAAGAACAACACAGGCCGTGTCCGTGCCGTCCGCAGATTCAACCCAACCCGCACTCTGCGATGTGGTGACAGCCCATCGCGACTGCCGCCGCCGCAAGCGCAACACCAAGAGCGCTATCGCGTTCGAGCTGCACCAGGAGCGCAACCTGTACGAGCTGCACCAGGATCTGATTTCAGGCCGATACAGGCCCGGGAAATCGACCTGCTTTGTCATCACCAGGCCGCGCCCAAGGGAGGTGTGGGCAGCAGATTATCGTGATCGCGTCGTTCATCACCTGCTCTACAACCATGTCGCGCCCCGCTTTATCGCCGGCTTCGTCGCTGGCAGCTCGGCCTGCATCCCTGGCCGAGGCACGCTCTATGCTGCTACGCGCCTGGAGAGCGACGTGCGCAGCATCACGCAGAACTGGAGCAAGCGCGCATTTTTCTTGCAGTGCGATCTGAGTAACTTTTTCGTCAGCATCAGCAAGGAAATCGTATTCGGCCAGCTCTGCGAAAAGCTGCCGCGGGGATGGTGGCGTGACCTAGCCGAAACCATCCTGTTCCACGACCCACGCACGAACGTCGACGTGCGCGGCAATCTGGACCTGGTGCCGCCCCACAAGAGCTTGTTCAACGCGCCTGACGATCATGGTCTGCCGATCGGCAACCTCGATAGTCAGTTTCTAGCCAATGTCCACCTCAACGCCCTGGATCAGTTTGTGGTGCACCAGCTGCGCTGCAGATACGTGCGCTATGTGGATGACTTCATTCTGTTGCACGAGTCTCCAGCGTACCTGCTGGAGGCATACGAGCTCATCCAGGAGTTCCTGACGCAGCGCCTGCGCCTGTTCATTAACCCGACGAAAACCGTCCTGCAGCCCATCGAGCACGGCATTGATTTCGTCGGCCAGGTGATCCGGCCGTGGCGGCGCACCGTACGCCCCAGGACTGCCAATGCTGCCGTTTCTCGGCTGCGGTCGATGCCTTCCGTGAATCTGTTCGAGGCCGGGAACAGCTATCTAGGGCTGACCAGTCAGGCATCCCACGGCCACGCTGACGCCACCCGCATCGCAAACACTCTACGCCGTCGCGGCCACTGCGTGGCA
Source organism: Paracandidimonas soli (assembly GCF_004342005.1). GTDB lineage: Bacteria > Pseudomonadota > Gammaproteobacteria > Burkholderiales > Burkholderiaceae_B > Paracandidimonas > Paracandidimonas soli. Next base: position 195,858 of record NZ_SMBX01000006.1, on the reverse strand, counting down.
GGCGACATATCCAAAGTCTACCGGAGGAAACAGCATGAACGCTGAACTCGATCTGACCACGGCGCCTGCGCGTGGCAATACAAAAGCAGCCATGAAGTCCGCTGGCGCAAGATCGGCAGATCTCTGGCAAGTCGATCCCCGACTGCTGCATGTCATGGAAGGCTTCAACGTACGGCAGAATACGCCGGAATACGATGAGCACATCGAGTCGATCACGCTATCGATTATCGAAAACGGCTACTACTCTGACCGCCCCATTGCCGGATACGTGGCCCGCAAAGACGGCGAGAACATCATCTATGTCATTGATGGACACACCCGCCTTGCTGCCGTCATGCGTGCCATTGAGCGCGGCCACAACATAGAGACCGTGCCGGTTGTGATCAAGCCTGCAGGATCCTCGATGGAGGACCTGACAGTAGCGCTCGTGAAATCAAATGAAGGCCGGCCGCTCGCGCCGATGGAAATCGGCATGGTGTGCAAACGGCTGCTCGGCATGGGCCTGGACGAAAAAACCATCGCGCAGCGCTTGGGATTCAGCAAGAACTACATCGACGGCCTGCTGTTGTTGGTCGGCGCAGAGAAGCCCATCCGCGACCTGGTATCAAGCGGCCAGGTCGCGGCCACGCTCGCCATGCAAGAGCTGCGCAGCGATCCGGAGGCCGCAGCCAAGCGCCTGCAGGAGGCAGTCAGGGTTGCGCATGACGCTGGTAAGTCGAAGGCAACAAAAAAACACTTGCCGACGCCACCCCGCACCTCATCGCCACCTGCAGCAGAACCTGATGATCAACAGCCCACGCCGCCAAAGGAAATAGAACCAGCTTTCGGCAAAGGCATTTTGCAGCTATCAACGATTGACCTGCTCAGGATAGACGAACACCTGGCCGAGCTCATGAGGTACCACAATGAATGCAATTCGGAGTGGGAGCGCATAGTTCCAGAAATGCAACCGAACGAGCACGGTGTCTTTGTCGATGTTGCGACGATATACAGCCCTCCAATTTTCAACTCCGCGCTTGAAATCAGGATAGCGAGGAGAAACGACTGCTGGCGCAGCAGCGTCAATTACTCGCTTCCCACCGGCGGAGGCGGAGGAAGCTACCCATCACTTTCAGATCCGGCCTATTCGACGGCAACTGCCGCATTGTTATCTGCCGCCCGGAACCTGGAAGAGGTCATTATCGACGCCATGAAAAGGCACCCAGACCACAACAGGACACAGCAGGCCTGCCGTCACCTTTACCGATGGCTGCGCGAGGAGCTCAACCCGAGCACCAGGCCGCTTATTCCGCAACAGAAGGAGGCCCATCATGAGTAAAAAAGCGGACATCGTAGACCGCCTTCTCGCCACTCCCACAAGCGACATCATGCGGGAGGCTGCAGCCGAGATCAAGGCGCTCAGAGCAGAACAGCAACCAGACTGGCGCGCTGGCATCGATGCTGGCCAGGAGATCGAGCGGAACAACATCGCCGCCCAGGTCAGCTGGCAGGATTCCACAAACGCCGAGGTGGCCGCCGAGTATGAGCGCTGGATTCGCGCCCACGCCGAAGGCCGGGACTATGACGACTTTCTCGCCGGCGAACTTGCCGCACGGGCGGCAGGGAGCGAACAATGAAATCAGACGCCAAATGGGTGCTCGGCACCGCCGCCCGGATCATGCTTATGGGGCCGTTGATGGGCCTGCGCAAGCTCTGCGATGCGGCGATTCGCCGCCTGGATCGGCATCTGCCGGGAGGTTGATCGTGAACGACGAAAAAGCCCTCACCCTCAAAGAAGCCGCCGAGCGGCTGAACCTTTCCTATCAAACAATTTTTGCCCGCCGCCATGAGTTGGGCTTCCGCCTGCCCGGATCCCGTATCTGGAGGATCTGGCCATCCAGGCTTGCGGAACTTAGCCAGCCGCGCTACAACGTCACTCGGATAGCGTCGGTTGGCACGCACAGGAGTACAGACACATGCCAATCCGACAACGTAATGGGGTTTGGTGGATCGATTTCCGCACGCCAAGCGGCCAGCGAATTAGACGCTCTACTGGCACGCCGGACAAAAAAGCAGCGCAGGAATATCACGACCGCCTGAAAGCCCAGCTCTGGCGACAACATAAATTAGGCGAACAGGCCGACCGCAGCTACGACGAGGCCGCACTACGATTTCTGGCGGCATACGAAGGACAAGCCGACTACGAGTCCAAGGTGCGCTACGTTGAATACTGGCGGCAACACCTAGGCCGAATACCGGTTGCCAATATCTCGACCGCTCACGTGCTGGACGCCCTGCCCACTCACAAGACGTACAAGAAGCGTGGCCCGGAACCGCTGACGCCAGCAACAAAGAACCGTTACCTGGCCTGCATCCGCACCATGCTCAACATGTGCGCCGCCTGGGGCTGGATTGCCCGGGCGCCGCAGTTGCCAGCATTGCCGGAGCCTAAACGCCGCGTCCGCTGGATACCACGTGGCGAGGCCGCAAAGCTGATCCAGACCGTTCCGCAAGAATGGCTGCGCGACGCCTGCATTTTGGGTTTCGCCACAGGCATGCGTGAGGATGAAATCTACGGGCTGGAATGGTCTCACGTGAACCTACCAGCCAGAACGGCCTGGGTTGATGCCGACCGGGCGAAGTCCGGACGATCACGCACGATCCCACTAAACGATGATGCCATGGCCGTCCTGCAGCGCAGGAAAGGCGCTGACGGGCGCTACGTGCTTATGCGCAACGGTCGGCGCATTCGCGGTGGCGATGACCGTATGTTCCGCCAATCGGTCACCGATGCGGGAATCCAGAATTTCCGGTTTCACGACATCCGGCACACCTGGGCAAGCTGGCACGCACAGGCAGGAACGCCCTTGCTGGTGCTGCAACAGTTGGGAGGATGGGAGACGCTGGAGATGGTGATGAAGTACGCACACCTGGCTCCCAGCCACTTAGCCAGCCACGCCGGGGCGGTCACGTTTTGGTCACACGACCAAGAGCAAGCACAAAAAAACGGCAACGAGGATTGCGCCCTTGTTGCCGTAGCAGCTTGATATCATTGACTAAATGGCGGACAGGGTGGGATTCGAACCCACGGTACGCTTATCACGTACGCCTGATTTCGAGTCAGGTACATTCGACCACTCTGCCACCTGTCCGCGACTACGCCGGAACCGTTGCGATTTCAGCATAGTCGAGCATCATAGCAGAAATCATTCTGTCGCGCCAAATGCTGTCTTCGCCCGCATAAAAATTCCATCACCTTGCACGCAAGGAAATATTGTTCATATAAAATTAAACATTGTGTTTCATTTGATAGCAATACCAAGTCATCTGCCCTTCCGCAAAACGGCAGGGATTGATTCCTGAGCCTACGTCAAATTTTGTAAAGCAACAGAAATTCAAAAGTAACAAAACGTCAGTTGATTTCCACTTTATATGGAACATGCAGCGCACTGTCAGCTATCAGTATGCAAAGCATGTATGCCGGGCCCTCTTTGCTTTCATCATGCACAGCACGCACACTAATCCACCGCACGCCCCCACTCCTCCGACCGAATGGCGGATCGCGGGCGAAACCATCCTGGTCTTTTGCTGCGCGCTGCTTGCGGCGCTGCTGGGCATACTGACGCGCCCCCATGGCGCGCTGGCCTTGTTCTGGCCCGCCAACGCCCTGCTGCTCGGCCTGTTCCTGCGCTGGCCGCGGCTAGCTGATATCCATGGCTGGCTGGCGGCTACAGCCGGCCTGTGCATCGCGGACCTGATCGTCGAAAGCACCATGCTGTCCACGTTGTGGCTGACTTCATCGCACATGGTGGGTATCGCCGCAGGCTATCTTCTATCCCAGATGCAACCATCCATCCATCGCAAGCTGGCGCAGCCCAGCTCCATGTTGCGCCTGGTCGTGATTTCGATAGGCGCCGCACTGGCGGGGGCTATCGCGGGCGCCGGCTCGGCCCCTTTCATCATCGGCCTATCGTCGCTGGCCGGCTTCAGCCTGTGGTTCAGCAACGAGCTGTTGAACTTCATCGCCATATTGCCCGCCATGCTGACCATCCCCGACCCGTCCCGATGGCGGGAACTGCTCAGGAGCCCAGCGCCGTACGGGACGCGCTCGAAGGGTAATCTGCTGCCCCTGTTCTTGCTGTGCGCCCTTGCCGTCCTGGGCATCCATATCGGCACGCCCGAGGCCATGACGCTGCTTCCCTTGCTGGCGCTGCTCTGGTGTGCCGCGCGCTACTCCGTTTTTTCCACTTCCCTGCTGACGCTGGCGTTCAGCCTGTGGCTCATGACTTTCGCCTGGAGCGGTCAACTGAATCTGGCCGATGGCATGCAGGTGAGCCAGATCATCGTGATGCGTCTGCTGGCCATACTCATCCTGATGCTGCCGCTGCTCATATCGACGCATAGCGCCTTCCAGCGTACCAGCCAGCCCTGACATATCAGCGTCGGATGCAGCAAGAGCGGACTCCAAGCTCGCAAGAAAACGCCCTTCCGACAGAACCGGAAGGGCGCGGCGAGATACTGCGCGTTCAGGTGGCGGCCAGGTCCTTTTTCCGCAGCTTGCGAATGAATAGCGGGGCCACGATCACCAGCGCGGCAGCCACAAAGAACAGCAGAGCGATGGGGCGCTCGAAGAAGACCGACAGCTTGCCTTCGGACAGGATCATGGTCCGGCGGATATTGTTTTCCAGCAGCGGCCCCAGCACCAGGCCCAGCACCAGCGGCACCGGCGAATAGTCCAGCTTCAGCATCACGTAGCCCACGACGCCCGCCAACAGGGCGATAAGCACATCCGACATCGAATAATCGATGGAGAACACACCGAACAGAATGAAGCCGATGATGACCGGATACAGGATGGCCGTGGACACGAACACGATGCTTGCCAGGAAAGGGATCAGCAGCAGCGTCAATACCAGCAGCATCACGTTGCCCAGCCAGAAGCTGCCGAACACCGTCCAGACGAAGTCGGGGTGGTTCTGGAACAGCAGCGGGCCCGGCTGCAGGCCTATCATCAGCAGGCCTCCCAGCATGATGGCGGTGGTCGCCGACCCGGGAATGCCCAGCGTGAACATCGGCACCATGGATACATAGGCCGCGCTGTTGTTGGAAGCCTCGGGCGCGGCCACGCCTTCCATCGCTCCATGGCCGAATTCCTCGGCGTTGGGCGCGATCTTCTTCGCCACCGCATACGCCAGCATCGTTGCCGCGGTAGTGCCCACGCCGGGCAGCACGCCGATGACGAAGCCAATCACCGAACCGACAGCCACCGCCGTCTTGCAGCGGATCATGTGGCCGACGCGCGGCAGCAGCTGGCGGAAGCTGTAGGTCATCATGCTCGACGCACTGCTGGCCTTGTCGGAAAGGCTCAGGAAGATTTCGGACAGGCCGAAGATGCCCACGGCGATGATCGTGAAGTCCACGCCGTCGATCAGGTCGACCTGGCCGAAGGTATAGCGCATCGGCCCGCCGACGGGATCCATGCCGATCATGCCGATCCAGATGCCGATGAACAAGGCCACGAAGCCCTTGATCATATTGCGCCCGCCAAGCACGCTGACCAGGGAGAAGGCGAACACCATCACCGCCGTCATCTCGGTCGGACCGAACTTCAGCGCCACGCTGGCGATGGTGACAGCCAGGAAAGACATGAATACCAGCCCCAGCATGCCGCCAATGAACGACGAAAACACGCTCACGCCCAGCGCCTCGCCAGCCCGGCCCTGCTTGGCCATGGCATGTCCATCGATGACTGTCATCACGGAGGCAGACTCCCCCGGGATGCCCAATAGAATCGAAGTCACAGCGCCGCCGAACATGGCACCGTAATAAATGCCGCCCAGGCCCGCGATAGCCTCGACGCCGCCAAAGCTGATGGCCACCGGCAGCATGATGGCTGTGCCCGCCGCCGGCCCCAGGCCTGGCAGCACGCCCACCAGCAGGCCCACCAGTACGCCCACCAGCGTCGCGACCAGCACCGAGACTGTCAGTGCGTCGGCGATGCCTCCGATTAAAAGCGATAGGGATTCCACGTTGTCTGCTCCTGATTTCTGTTCTGTCGTTTATGCGTGGACGGGACTATGAGAACCACGTCCCCAGCGGGACCGGCACGTTGAGATAAACGCCGAAAACCAGATACGCCAGCAAGGGAAACAGTACGGCGGTGGCGACGATTTTCAGCGTGAACGTGCGGCTCCAGCGCGGCTGGATGACCCAGGCAATGAGCAGCACCAGAATGAAGCAGCCCAGCAGCATGCCGATCTCTTCGCTGAACATCACGAAAGCCAGCAACAGCAGGGAAATGATGACCGACTTGATGACGCCGGGCACATCGATCTCATTGTCGAGCGTCTCGCGCCGGGCGATGCTGCGCACGACATTGACGAGGCTCAGACCGGCGATCAGCAGCCCCACCCAGAACGGAAAGAAGCCGGGTCCGGGCGTGGTGCCCTGCATGTAGCCGTACTCGACGGATGTCGTCGTGATGTAGATCCCCAGCAGGAACAGCAGCAGGGCAAATACTTTATCCAGGGTATGAATGTTCATGATAGCGTTATGCCGGGATGCGCAGGCAGAGCGGGCGGCCAAAGGCCGCCCGCTCTATCCCGCTTTATTTCAACAGATCCAGCTTCTTCAGGATCGCAGCGTAGTCGTCCCGAGTCTGCTTGAGCGACTTGGCGAACTGCTCGGCGCCCTCGTAGCGCGGCTGTTCCTTGAAACGGTCCAGATAGCGCTCCCTCCACAGGTCGCTGGCGGCCACCTTCTCGAACACGCCCTCCCAGTACTTCACGACATCGTCGGGCACGCCCTTGGGCATCACCACGCCGCGCAGCATCACATGCTCGACGTCATAGCCCTTTTCCTTGAAGGAAGGCACGTCCGACAGCGCCGCCAGGCGCTCGCCGGTGCTGACCGCGATGGCCCGCATCGTACCGGCCTCGATCTGCGGCAGGATTTCACCCAGGTTGCCCCACATGAAGTCGATGTGGCCGCCCAGCACGCCGGTGATGATCTCGCCCTCGCCGTCGAACGGCACCACGTCCACACGCACCTTCATTTCCTCGCTCATCATGTCCGCGAGCAGGCGCGCATCGGACACCACGCCGACAGAGCCAGTGGTCAGGCGTTCCTGTTCCTTCAGGTCCTCCAGCTTCTGGATCTTGCTGTCGGGACGGACCACCAGCACGTACGGCGACATGGCAATGGCAGACACCGGCGTGAAGTCTTCCAGCTTGAACGGCGCTCCGCCCAGCAGCGGCGTGGTGAAGAAGCTGACGCTGACGGTGGCCAGTTGATAGGCGTCGCCCTGGCGGCGAGCCACGTCGCGGTAGCCGCGCGCACCGCTGCTGCCCGGGAGGTTCTCGTAGATGAAGTCCACCGGCGTCAGGTTGAGGTCCTTGATGACGCCGCCGATGGTGCGCGCCAGCACGTCGCTGCCGCCTCCGGCTCCGAAAGGGATCACAAAGCGTATGTTCTTCTCCGGATAGTCGGCCGCCGCGGCCGGCGCTGCCGCGCCCAGCCCCAGCGCGGCGCCGAGCAGGCCATGCAGGACCAGCCTGCGCATGGCGGAAGTGGAACGGATATATTGATTAGTGTCTTTCATTGATGTCTCCTCCAATAGATGCGTTAGGGACGGCCGATGGCGTCGCGCAACAAATAGCCATGCCCGTCGCGGCCGTCGAAGCGGCTTTTCTGGGGATCCGTGATCCGTGCATCGCGCAGGTGATCGCGGTTGGGTGTGAAACCTAGGCCTGGACGGCCCGACAACTGCATGCGGCCATCCACTGGATCGGGAGTACCGTCGAAGAAATGGCGCCCCGTCTGCCACATGCCGTAATGAAATTCGACCGGCCCGCCATTGAGCACCCCGCACAGCAGATGCATGTTGAAGATGGGCCAGCCGCCGCCGTTGGCCAGAGGCAGGTTGAAGGCTTGCGCCATGTGCGCCACCTTCAGCGACTCGGTGAAGCCCCCGTTGTACAGCACATTGGGCTGCAGCACATCGACCGAATGATTCACCACCAGTTCGCGGTAGCGCCATCGGTGACCCTCCATCTGGCCGGCAGCGATCGGAATGGAGGTATGCGCACGCAAGTCCGCCAGCGCCCGCGCATCGTTCTGATGCAGCGGTTCTTCGAACCAGTGCACATTGCAGTCCTCGATCTCGCGGCACAGGAGCCGCGCCTCGTTCGGATCGAAATAGCAGTTAGCGTCGATCATCAGCGCTACGTCGGGGCCGGCAGCCTCGCGCGCGGCACGCACGCGCCGCACGTCATCGCGCCAGGTGCGCGTGGGCTCGCCCCCCACCACCATCTTCAACATGCGATGGCCATCGGCGATGAACTTGCGCGCATACTCGGCCAACTGGTCCTCGTCGAAGAAAGGATAGCCGAACGTGGCATAGGTGGGCGCCCAGTCGCGATAGCCGCCCAGCAGCTCGTGCACGGAACGGTTTTCCTTCTTGCCCCGGATATCCCACAGCGCGATGTCCACGGCCGACAAGGCATTGGAGATCACGCCGGTATAGGTACGGCTGTTCAGCTGCTTCCACACCTTGGCATGGATAGCATCAGTATGCAGCACGTCCATGCCCACCAGCGCGGGCTTGAGATGATGCTCGATGCATGCCATCACCGCCCACGGCAGCATAGAGCCGGTGATGCCAAAACCCGAAAGGCCGTCGTCCGTCTCTACCTCGACGAACACGAACATGCGGCTTTCAATCGATTTTCCAATTCCCGGCAGGTCGATCTCGTGCCGGTGCAAACTGCAGCGGATATCCGCGATTTTCATGTCAGCACCCCTTGAAAAGTGCGGGCCGCTTTTCCTGGAAAGCGGCCCGGCCTTCTTTGTAATCCTCGCTGTGGAAGCATTCGAGCACGGCATCCTCGCAAGCCTGCGTGCCGTATGCGCCCGGCACCACGGCCTCTTCTATCGCCATCTTGCTGGCCCGGTGGCTCAACGGCGCCAGGCCACCGATGCGCTCGACCATGTCGCACGCGGCCGCTTCGTCCAGCACGTCATTGATCAGCCCCAGCCTCAGGGCCTGCGCCTGGTCGTAGCGGCGCGAAGCGAACATGATCTCCTTGGCGGCGGCCGGCCCCACCAGCGCCGTGAGGCGACGCAGCCAGCTCGGGTAGTAGCCTATGCCCAGCTTGGCTGCCGGAATGGCAAAAGCCGCCTCGCCCACGACATAGCGCAGGTCGCAGTGCAGGGCCAGGCCGAATCCGCCTCCGTAGCAAATACCGCTGATCAGGGCCACCACCGGCTTGGGAAACTCCGCCAGTTGGGCCACGCTGGCCTGGACGGTGCTGTTCCACAGGCGCACGCCCTCTTCCGTGCTGCGGCGTTCGCCGAACTGGGATATATCCGCCCCCGATGAGAAGGCCTTTTCATCGCCGCCGCGCAATACGAGCACGCGCAGCTCCGGATCTTCGGCCACCTCTTTCAGGAACCGGGGAATCGACTCCCACATCTCGAACGTCATTGCATTCAGGCGCCTGGGATGCGCGATCGTCAAGGTCGCGACGCGGGCGTCCCTCTGCAATCGCAGGGAAGGAACATATTCTTCAGATGACATGGCGGCTCCTCAGCTCATCAATTGCAGCGGCATCCAGACCCAGGCCGGACAGGATTTCCTCATTGTGCGCGCCCGGCATCGGCGCGACCGAGCGCACGGTTGCGCGATGGCGATCGGTGCGGATGGGCTGGCCCACCAGCGCGATGTCGCCTAGTTGCGGATGCTTGACGGGAATGGCGGTGCCCAGGTGGCGCACCTGCGGGTCGGCAAAGGCCTCGTCGATGGAATTGACCGCGCCGCAGGCAATGCCCGCCTTGTTCAGGCGCTCGATCCAGTATTCGCGCGGGTGTTCGCTGAATATCTCCGTGATCAGGCTGTTCAGTTCCACGCGGTTCCTGGAACGATCGCGATTCATGCGGAAGCGCGGATCGTCCAGCCAGTCCTCGCGCTCCATGGCCTTGCAGAAACGCTCCCACATGACCTGGCCCGGCACCTGCAGCGTGATGTAACCGTCCTTGGCCTGGAACAGACCTGTCGGAATCATGGTGGGATGATTGTTGCCCGCCTGCGTCGGCACCTCTTTCGACACCAGCCATCGCGCGGCCTGCAGGTCGAGAATGGCCAGTTCCGACTCCAGCAGGGAAGCTTGCACCCATTGACCCAGATTGGTCCTGGTGCGCTCGAACAGCGCCATCACGATACCGAACGCCGCATACAGGCCCGCCGTGGTATCGCAAATGGCAATACCGGCGCGCACCGGCCCCTGGCCGGGCAGCCCCGTGATGGACATCAGCCCGCCCATGCCCTGCACGATCTGGTCGTAGCCGGGGCGCCTGGCATAGGGGCCGTCCTGACCGAACCCCGAGATGCTGGCATAGATCAGGCGCGGATTGATTGCGCGCAGGGTTTCGTAGTCGATTCCCAGGCGGGTCTTGACGTCGGGCCGGTAGTTCTCGGCCACCACGTCGGCATCCTTCACCAGTTGCTTGAAGAGCGCCACGCCTTCCGGGTCCTTCAGGTTCAGCGTGATGCTGCGCTTGTTGCGCTGCAGATTCTGGTAGTCCGGCCCCAGGCGCATTCCGCCCATTTCCGTTTCGGTCTCGGGATTGACCGGCTCTTCTATCTTGATCACGTCGGCGCCCCAGTCAGCCAGCTGGCGGATGGCGGTGGGGCCGGCCCGCACGCGGGTCAGGTCCAATACACGCACGCCGGACAGCGGCAGAGCGGAAGCAGTCAGAGTTTCTTGATTCATCGCCAGATCACAATCCTTGGATACGCCCTGCGCCGCCAGGCGCGCGAGACGTTTTACAGAAGGCCCCCACGCTGCGCCTTAGGCTTGCTCCTCCAAAGAGGTGCGCTTTTTGCCTTGGAGCGGCCCGGCGGCAAAAACACCCTGGCAATCGCCTTGACAAGCAACGGCTTTCTGCCAGATCCGTGATTAAAATAGTATTCAGATCAAATAAAAGTGTCAACGATTTTTGTTATAGTGTTTTCACTTAAGCTATGATGTGAATACGTTCCAGGTATTCCGGTCTGCATGCAGAACCGGGCGGTGATGCGCCAGGGCAAGGTTTTTCCCAGGCATACGCTATACTTGGCCTCCGCCGGCGGGCCTCCATCAGTGGCCGCGCTTGTGCTCAACTCCCGTCCGCCTAACAAGCAGACGGCTCCGTTCAGGACTTTCCATTTCATCCATGTCAGCCTCCGACACTCGCCCTCCACTGCTGGCCACGACAGTGGCCGATGAACTGCGCAGGATGATCTATTCAGGCGAACTGGCGCCGGGCAGCCGCCTGAACGAAGCGGCGCTGGCCACGCGCATGGGCACGAGCCGCGGCCCCATCCGCGAAGCCATCCGCATCCTGGCCGGCAAGGGTCTGGTCACATCCATCGCGCATCGCGGCATGTTCGTGCGCGAAATGTCCTTTCGCGACATGCTGGAAAGCTATGACCTGCGCGCGCTTATCTTCGGCTTCGCCGCCCGGCGCACCACGGAATTCCTGACTCCGGAACGCCGCCAGGTGCTCGAAGGGCTGATCCAGGAAATGGAAGACGCTACCGAGCAGCACGACCACGACCGGTATTACGACCTGAACCTGGCATTCCATGATCGCCTGCTGGAATACAGCAACAACCGGCACGCAGCGCAGGCCTACGAGGCCTATGTCAACGAGCTGCATTTCTTCCGCCGGCGCTTCTTCAACTACACCAGCAAAATGGTGCGCTCGAACGAAGAACACCGCGCCATCCTGGCGGCCATCATCGCCGGCGACGCCGCCAAGGCCAGCGAACTGGCCGAACAGCACGTCCTGGCAGGCAAACAGCGGCTGATCGAAAACATGTCGGATTTCGAGCGCTTCTGAGACCAGGCGCAAGCGCTACGGATTGCCTCCGGCGTCCGCTCCGCCTTTTCCATCAGCCCCGGCGCTGAATTCTGCCTGCCGACGCTCGGCACGAGTGCTCGGCCCAAAGGCAAAGAGGCAGCACGGCCATCGCCGTGCCGCCTCTGCAAAACTCATCAAAAAGACGATCAGGCCAGACGTTCGACGCCGCCCATGTACGGACGCAGGACTTCCGGCACGACGATGCTGCCGTCTTCCTGCTGGTAGTTCTCAATGACGGCCACCAGGGCGCGGCCGACCGCCAATCCGGAACCATTGAGCGTGTGCACGTATTCCGGCTTGCCCTTTTCCGGACGGAAACGGGCCTGCAGGCGGCGCGCCTGGAACGCTTCGCAATTGGAGACGGACGAGATTTCACGCCAGGTGTTCTGCGCCGGCAGCCAGACTTCCAGGTCGTAGGTCTTGGCGGCGCTGAAACCCATGTCGCCGGTGCACAAAGCCATCACGCGATACGGCAGGCCCAGGCGCTGCAGCACGGTCTCCGCATGTCCGACCATCTGTTCCAGCGCTTCATAGGATTGGTCGGGATGCGTGATCTGCACCATCTCGACCTTGTCGAACTGGTGCTGGCGAATCATGCCGCGCACATCGCGCCCGCCGCTACCCGCCTCGGAGCGGAAGCACGGCGTATGCGCCGTCAGGCGCAGGGGCAGGTCGGCCTGCGGCAGGATCTCGTCGCGAACCGTACCCGTCAACGTGATTTCGGAGGTGGAAATCAGGTAAAGCTCGTCGCTGGCGCCGGCCTCTTCCCCTTCCGGCGCATCCAGCCCCTGTCCGCCCTTGGTGACCCAGAACATATCGTCCTTGAACTTGGGCAACTGGCCAGTGCCGAACAGCGTGGCGCTGTTGACGATGTAGGGCGTGTAGCACTCGCTGTAGCCATGCTCGGATGTCTGCAGGTCCAGCATGTATTGCGCCAGCGCGCGATGCAGGCGGGCAATCTGGCTGCGCAGCAGCACAAAGCGCGAACCCGACAGCTTGCGGGCTGTCTCGAAATCCAGGCCAAACGGTTCGCCCAGCGCAACGTGGTCCTTGGGCTCGAAGCTCAGCGGCGCGGGATTGCCGTCGGCATCCTTCGCGCCCGGAATCCAGCGGCGCACTTCGACGTTGTCGTCGCTGTCGGCGCCTTCGGGCGTCGAGGCGTGCGGCAGGTTGGGCAGTGTCATCAGCCAATCCGCCAGTTCCTTCTGGATCTGCGCCAGGTCGTCTTCCAGCTTTTTCAGTTGCGCGGGAATCTGCTGCGACTCGGCCATTTCGGCGCTGGCGTCTTCTCCCTTGGATTTTTTCTGGCCGATCAGCTTGGAGATGGCGTTGCGGCGCGCCTGCAGGTTTTCGGTTTCCACCTGCACGGCCTTGCGCCGGGCCTCCAGGTCGTTGAAGCGTTCGGTGTCGAACGCCAGGCCGCGGCGCGCAAGGCCCTGCACGACGACAGAAAGGTCTTTACGCAACAGATTGGGATCTAACATGGTTGATTACCGGTTTCCAGTAGTGAGCAGAAAGAATAATGGGTAAATGACAGGGAGACGGCGCGTGCAAGAGTGGTTCCAGTTCATTCCTTGCCGGATTTTTCCTTGCGCGCCTGGCCGTCCAGCTCCCTGAGAAAGGCCAGCTTCTCGCGGATTTTACCCTCCAGCCCGCGATCGACCGGACGGTAGAAGGTGGCATTCAGGCCATCAGGGAAATAGCGCTCGCCCGCCGCATAGCCGTGCGGTTCGTCATGCGCATAGCGATAGGTTTTGCCGTAGCCCTGGGCCTTCATCAGCTTGGTGGGCGCATTGCGCAGATGCAGTGGCACCGGCGCCGAGCCGTGCTCCTGCACATAGCGGCGCGCCTGCGAATAGGCCATGTAAAGCGCATTCGACTTGGCGGCGCAAGCCAGGTAGACGACCGCCTGCGCCAGCGCCAGTTCGCCCTCCGGCGAACCCAGGCGTTCATACACGTCGGCGCCGTTAAGCGCGATTTCCGTCGCGCGCGGATCGGCCAGGCCGATGTCCTCGATCGCCATGCGCACGATGCGGCGCGCCAGGTAGCGTGGATCCGCGCCGCCGTCCAGCATGCGCGTGAACCAGTACAGCGAGGCGTCCGGGTCCGAGCCGCGTACGGACTTGTGCAGGGCGCTGATCTGGTCGTAGAAGGCGTCGCCCCCTTTGTCGAAGCGGCGCAGATTCTGCGACAGCGCCGTCTCCAACCATTCGGGATCCACCTGCGTCCGTCCCGCGGAGCGGGCGGATTCCGCCACCACTTCCAGCGCATTGATCAAGCGGCGGGCGTCGCCGTCGGCCCACGCGGCCAGCTGCGCCCGCGCGTCTTCCGTGAAGGCGATGGACGCGGGCGCATCCGCGCCGTCGCCCGGCGGTGCGTTCAAGGCAAGCTCCGCCCTGCCGACCAGTTCTTGCAGATCCTCAGCGGACAAGGGTTCCAGCACATAGACCCTGGCGCGAGACAACAAGGCCGAGTTCACTTCGAACGAAGGATTTTCGGTGGTGGCGCCAATGAAGGTGAACAGGCCATTTTCCACATAGGGCAGGAAAGCATCCTGCTGCGCCTTGTTGAAACGATGCACCTCGTCGACAAACAGGATAGTGCGCCGCCCCTGGGCGCGCGCCACCTGCGCGGCGGTCACGGCCTCGCGGATATCCTTCACCCCGCCCAGCACGGCGGAAATGGACAGGAACTGGGCATCGAAGCCCGCCGCCATCAGGCGCGCCAGCGTCGTCTTGCCGACGCCGGGCGGCCCCCAGAAGATCATGGAATGCGGCCGCCCCGAATCGAAAGCGACGCGCAGGGGCTTGCCCGGACCCAGCAGGTGCTTCTGTCCGACGACGTCGTCCAGCACGGCCGGGCGCAGGCGTTCCGCCAGCGGCGTGCCGGCGTTGAAGCCAGTGGAAGAAAACAGGTCGGGAGTATCGGGCATAGGGATCAGGCGGGAAAATGATTTCGGCGCGCGCCAGCGGCGGCGCTGTTCCGGCTGCCGCTCAGGGCATGCGCACGACGTCCGTGCCTTCCGGGGCCTGGAAACGGAATGCAGAGGCAGGCAGCTTCGGATTGGACTGGATTCCACCCAGCTCGATCCTCGTCGTCTGGCCGAACGCATCCAGCAGCATCAGCCGGGCTGGCATGCCGTCGCGAAAGCCGATGTCCACGTATTCGAAACCGGCATCGCCCTGCTTGGGCGTGGCCCGCATCCACTGCATGCCGTCCGCATCCGGCAAGGCCTGGGCGTTGAACGACTCGTCGAACGAACCCGAGCCGAACAGGATGGCCGCGGGCGAGGCGCCGACAGACGCGTCAACGCTGCGCTCCGTCACCTGGGCAAGATCGGGATCGTACTGGTAGACGCGCTTGCCGTCGGAAACCGTCAGTTGCTCGTACGGTTTCTGCACGTCCCAGCGGAACTTGCCCGGCCGCTCGAACGAGAACACGCCGGACTGGGAGGACGTGCGGCGCTCGGCCGAGGATTGTTCCTGCACGAAGGACCCGCTGGCGGAAGTGACGGTATTGACGAACTGGCGCAGCTGCGTCACGGCATCGGCGGCATGCGCCATGAGCGGCGCCGCCGCCAGAACGGCGGCTGCGCAAAGTTTTTTAATCAGCATCGGATGCGCTCCCTGCGGGTACCAGAATTTCACGGTTGCCATTGGATTGCATGGAGGACACCAGCCCCGCCTGCTCCATCTGCTCCAGCAGCCTTGCCGCGCGGTTGTAGCCAATGCGCAGATGGCGCTGCACCGAGGAGATGGATGCCCTGCGGTTCTTCAGGATGACCTCGACGGCCTGGTCGTAGAGTGGATCGGACTCGGCATCGGCAAAGCCGGTCACGCCACCGACGCCATCGCCCGTTTCTCCCTCGAGCGCGCCTTCCAGCAAGCCGTCGATATAGTCGGGCTCGCCCTGCGTCTTGAGATATTCGACCACGCGGTGCACTTCGTCGTCGTGCACGAAGGCGCCGTGCACACGCACTGGCAGGCCGGTTCCCGGCGGCATGTAGAGCATGTCGCCCTGTCCCAGCAGGGTTTCCGCACCCATCTGGTCGAGAATCGTGCGGGAGTCGATCTTGGACGATACCTGGAAGGCGATGCGCGTGGGAATGTTGGCCTTGATCAGGCCGGTGATCACGTCTACGCTGGGCCGCTGCGTCGCCAGCACCAGGTGGATGCCGGCCGCGCGCGCTTTCTGCGCCAGGCGGGCGATCAGTTCTTCGATCTTCTTGCCCACCACCATCATCAGGTCGGCCAGTTCATCGATGACCACCACGATCATGGGCAGCGTGGACAGGGGCTCCGGCGCATCCGGCGTCAGCGAGAACGGATTGGGAATGGGCTCTTCGCGCTTCTGCGCGTCACGGATCTTGGCGTTATAGCCGGCCAGGTTGCGCACGCCCAGCTTACTCATCAGGCGGTAGCGCTTTTCCATTTCGGCAACGCACCAGTTCAGCGCGTTGGCGGCATGGCGCATGTCGGTGACGACCGGCGCCAGCAGGTGCGGAATGCCTTCGTAGATGCTCATTTCAAGCATCTTGGGATCGATCAGGATCAGGCGGACCTGCGTGGCGTCGGATTTGTACAGCAGGGAGATCAGCATGGCGTTGATCCCCACCGATTTCCCGGAGCCCGTGGTACCCGCCACCAGCAGGTGCGGCATCTTCGCCAGGTCGGCCACGGCCGGATTGCCGGCGATGTCCTTGCCCAGCACCATGGTCAGCGGCGAGGTGCTGGCGTGATAGGTCTGCGAGCCGATGATCTCCGCCAGGCGCACCATCTGCCTGCGCGGATTGGGCAGTTCCAGGCCCATCAGGTTCTTGCCCGGGATGGTTTCCACCACGCGGATGCTGACCAGGCTCAGCGCCCGCGCCAGGTCCTTGGCCAGGTTGACGATCTGGCTACCCTTGACCCCGGTGGCCGGCTCGATTTCGTAGCGGGTGATCACCGGGCCGGCCTGGGCCGCCACCACGACCACCTTCACGCCGAAGTCGGAGAGCTTTTTCTCGATGAGGCGCGAGGTGAATTCGATTGTTTCCGCGGAGACGGTCTCCTGGTTTTCCTCAGGCGCGTCCAGCAGGCTGATGGCCGGCAGGTCGCCGCTGCCGCCATGCTCCAGCGGCGCGGTGAACAGCGTTTTCTGTTTTTCCTTTTCGACGCGCACCGATTTCTGCACCTGCGTAATGGCTGGCTCGATGCGCACGGGCTGCTCGTGCACGAGCATTTCCTGCTTGGCGACAACGGTTTCGCTGCGCTCGGCGCTTTTGACGACGCCGACCTTGCGGTCCTGGTAGGCAGTGCGCAATTCGAGCAGCTTGCGGAACAGCTTCTCCAGCGCCAGGCCGACGCGCTCGCAGACGAACAGCCACGAAAAACGGAAAAACAGGCTGGCTCCCACGGCAATGCAGGCCAGCAGCAGCACGGTGCAGCCCGTGCTGCCCACCGCCACGGAAAGCGCCTGGGCCAGCAGGCTGCCCAGTTGTCCGCCCGCTCCGGCGGGCAGGTGCGCGGCGCTGGCGCTGAACTGCAGGGCCTCCAGGCCCATGCAGCCGACCAGCAGCAAGAAGAAGCCGACGCCGGCCTCCCAGTGCAGGCGCGGCAGCTCATCCGGCTTTTCGCCGGGCGAGAAGAAAGCGGTCAGGCGATAAAAGCCCGCCAGCACCCGCTGGCCCAGCAGCACCACCCACAGCCAGGCGGAGTAGCCGAACAGGAACAGCAGCAGGTCGGCCACGTAGGCGCCCAGGGCGCCGCCGCGGTTATGGACGATATTGCCGGGCACCGATTGCGACCACGCGGGATCGGTCTTGTTCCAGCTGGCAAGCACCAGCGCCAGCCAGACGGCGAGCGCGGCGAACACGATCCAGCGCGCTTCGCGCAGCAGCGATGACAGCCGGGATTGCAGCGGGGACGGGCCATTGCGCACATTGCGCGAGCCTCTGGAGGAGGAAACAGGAAGTCTAGCCATGGACTCATTATAATTGCCGCATCGATACTTAGGATGTTTCACTGATGAGTTCCCCAAAACACGCCAAAGTCATGATCCTGGGCTCCGGCCCCGCGGGCTACACGGCAGCGGTCTACGCCGCCCGCGCCAACCTCAATCCCATGCTAATCACAGGGCTGGAACAAGGCGGCCAACTGACCACCACCACGGACGTCGACAACTGGCCGGCCGACGCCAGCGGCGTGCAGGGTCCGGAGCTGATGCAGCGCTTCCAGGCCCATGCCGAACGCTTCAACACTGAAATCGTGTTCGACCATATCGCCAGCATCGACCTGTCCCAGCGCCCCTTCCGCCTGCACGGCGACACGGGCGCCGAATACACTGCCGACGCGCTCATCATCGCCACCGGCGCCTCTGCCCAATACCTGGGCCTGCCTTCGGAAAGCGCCTTCCACGGGCGGGGTGTTTCCGCTTGCGCCACCTGCGACGGCTTCTTCTACAAGAACCAGGACGTCGTCGTGGTCGGCGGCGGCAATACGGCCGTCGAAGAGGCGCTGTACCTGTCCAATATCTGCCGCACCGTCACGCTCGTGCATCGCCGCGACAAATTCCGCTCCGAGCCCATCCTGATCGACAAGCTCATGGAAAAGGTCGAAAACGGCAATATCCGCCTGCAGCTGTTCAACGAACTGCAGGAAGTCCTGGGCGACGATTCGGGCGTCACCGGCGCGCGCATCCGCAACAACCAGACCGGCGAAGTCCAGGACCTGGCCGTCACCGGCGTTTTCATCGCCATCGGCCACAAGCCCAATACGGATATCTTCCAGGGCCAGCTGGACATGGAGAACGGCTATATCGTCACCCGCTGCGGCCGCGACGGCCTGGCCACCATGACCTCCGTGCCCGGCGTGTTCGCCGCGGGCGACGTGCAGGACCACGTCTACCGCCAGGCCATCACCAGCGCGGCCACGGGCTGCATGGCGGCCCTGGACGCACAGCGGTGGCTGGAGAATGCAGGCGAATAAATCCCGCTTCGGGCTGGCCGACCTGAAGCGCCTGCGCCGCCAGGCGGAACAGCAGACCCCGGAGAAGCCCGGGTCCGCCGGTACCGGCAAGGCCGCGCACGCGCGATCGCCCAACGAAACCGGCAAGCCGCCCTCGGCCTGCGACGCTCCCGTAACGTCTCAGGATCTCGCCCTATTCCGCCAGGCCGTGAAAACTGCGCAGCGCCTGGACCCGGCCGGCAGACAGGTCCTGCGCCCCCGGCCGGCCGCATCGGCGCACGAACTGCGCCAGCGCAGGCTGCGCGCCGCAGGCGAAAACACCGCTCCATCCGCCAGCCTGTCGCACCAGTTCGCGCCCGCCGGGCTGGACCAGGACGACTCCCGCTTTCTCAAGCCCGGCGTCGGCCCCGATGTACTGCGCGACCTCCAGCGCGGCAAATGGCCGCCGTCGGCCAGCCTGGACCTGCACGGCGCCACCCAGGACCAGGCCTGGGAGCGCCTGTCCGCCTTCCTGAACTCCTGCTCAGAGCACCGGGTCCGCTGCGTGCGCATCGTTCATGGCAAGGGATATGGCTCGCGCGACGGCACGGCTGTCCTGAAGCAGACCGTGCGGCGCTGGCTGGCGCAATGGCCCGAAGTGCAGGCCTACGCGGAGTGCGCCGAGCGAGACGGCGGCGCGGGCGCCGTCCAGGTCCTGCTGACCGCGGCCCCGGCCTGACCTGTCCGAAAAAAGAACAATGCCCGGCGCCGCAAGGGCTGCCGCTCAAGGGGCGCTGTGCACCCAGGCGCGGCCCTGGCGACAAAAAGAGCCGTCCAAAACGACAAAAGCCGACATCGCTGTCGGCTTTTGTTCTTCTTGTTCTTATCGGGCACTGCCTATTATGGTTTTATCGTTATTCCGCTGGTTTGCGGCGTCGCTCTTTAAGAGCTGTTGTCGTCTCCTCACCTGCATGTGACGAATTCTGCACCATGTTTCCGCGTAATACACTTAGGGAATGCACTAGGTTTGGGCAATTTGCTCATGATCTTGCCTCATAAAGCGTCACAAACCCGGAAAACGCCCTCTCGTCGCGCAGGCCTGCACCTGCTTGCCGCCCCTCGAAAGAGCGTTTCGTTCCTCAGCTTCCCTGCAGGCCCTTCCACAGCATATAGGCGGCCAGCGCATACAGCACCATCGCGAAAATACGCTTCAGCTTCGATACGGGCAGGCCGTGCGCGGCCTTCGCGCCCAGCGGAGCCGTCATCACGCTGGCCAGCACGATGATGCCCAGGGCGGGCAGCCAGACATAGCCCAGCGACCATTCAGGCAGGCCTTCGGCGCCGATTCCGCCGATGACATAGCCCAGCACATTGCTGATGGCGATGGGGAATCCCAGCGCGGCGCTGGTCGCCACCGCATTGTGCATGGCCACGTTGCACCAGGTCATGAACGGTACGCTCAGGAATCCGCCACCCGCGCCCACCAGCCCGGAGATCATGCCGATGCCGCCGCCCGCCGCCAATTGTCCGACGGTGCCGGGCATCTGGCGCGAGGCCTTGGGCTTCTTGCCCAGCAGCATCTGCGTGGCGGAAAACGCCACGAACACGCCGAAGAACAGCGCCAGCCAGGTGCCGCGCAGAAACGCGAAAATCCCCATGCTGCCCACCAGGCTGCCGATCACGATGCCCGGCGCCAGCTTGCGGACGATATCCCAGCGCACGGCGCCGCGCCTGTGGTGCGCCCTGACGCTGGACAGCGAGGTGAACATGATGGTCGCCATCGATGTCGCGATCGCCATCTTGACGGCGATACCGGCCTCCATGCCCTGACCCGACATGAAGGCGGTCAGGAACGGCACCATGATCATGCCGCCGCCGACGCCCAGCAACCCCGCCATGAAACCCGCCCCGCACCCCAGCAGCAACAGGCCAACGATAACCAAAGGATCCAGCAGCATAGAGTCCACCCGCAATGAATATGGAAAGATGCAAAAGAATGCAAGTGTAGCCTCAAGCGCCCGCCCTGATGGCGTTTCTGTCCGAATCGCTATAATCAGCCGCGAAGATTCCGTCTCTCCGGGATGCCCCGGCATCCGCCTTTTTCCGCCCTCCACGCAGGCAACGCCCACGCCATGACTGACGAACCGCAGTCCCTCGCCCAGAAACGCCGGCCGCGGCGCGGCACCGGGCGCGTGACGATCGCGGACGTCGCGCGCGCCGCCGGCATGTCCATGCATACGGTTTCCCGCGTGCTGAACACGCCGGAGAACGTGCCGGAAAAAACGGTCGCCCTCATCCGCGAAGCCATCGCAAAGACAGGCTACGTTCCCAATCTGCTGGCCGGCGGCCTTGCCTCCGGGCGCAGCCGCCTGGTCGCCGTCATCGTTCCCGCCATCAGTAGCCCGGTCTTCCTGGAAACGCTGCAGGTCCTGGGCGACACGCTGGAGCGGCACGGCTACCAGATGATGCTTGTCCAGAACGCCTACGATCCGGCACAGGAATACCGCACGCTTTCCAACGTGCTGGGCCGCCAGCCTGACGGCATCGTCCTGATGCGCCTGGTCATCACGGAGGAGGCGCGCCACCTGCTGAAATCCAGCCGCATCCCCGTCATCGAGGCCTGGGACCTGTGCGACAACCCGGTCGACATGCTCATCGGCTTTTCCCATGAGGCGTCCGGCGCGGCCGTGGCCGATTTCCTCCAGGCCAGCGGCAGGAGCCGGCCCGCCCTGGTCCTGGGCGACGACCCCCGCGCCTCCAGGCGCGCCAACAGCTTCCGGGATGCCGCGCTGCGCGGAGGCTGGCTGGCGCCGGACATGGCCGAGCCGGTTTCCGTCATCTGCAAGGCGCCGGTCCCCCTGGGCGACAGCCGCAAGGCCATGGCCGACATCCTGGCGCGCGAGCCGAAGGTCGACTCCGTATTCTGCAGCACCGACATCATCGCCATGGGCGTGCTGCTGGAGGCCGCCGCCCATGGCAGGCGCGTTCCTGAAGACATCGCCGTCATCGGTTTCGGCGACCATCCCCTGGCCGCCGCCACCACGCCCGCCCTGACCACGGTCCGCATCGACGGCTCCAATATCGGAGCCAGGGCGGGCAACTACATCGTCCAGCGCGTCGAGGGCCGGCCGGTCGAGCAGCCCATCGTGGACATCGGCTTCCAGCTCATCCGGCGCGGCAGCGCCTGACCCGCGCGCCTCCAGGCGCCAGCGTCGCCTCGCGCCCCGGCCAGGCCTTGCCAATCCGGCTGTTCCGTCCATAGCTTCCGCCGCCGTTGCACGGAGGCACTCCCGTCTTCCCACCTGTTGCCTCTGTAAAATATTAGCGCTAATATTTCTGCTTTGCCCATACCGAACCCGAAATCCCCGACTGGAGACACACCCATGCTGTCCAATGCCAAAGGCGTCTACATCATTGCGCAAACCCCCTTCAAGGAAAACGACGATATCGACCTGGAAAGCGTCGATACGCTGACCGATTTCTACTTCTCGCACGGCGCAAGCGGGCTGACGGTACTGGGCGTGTCCGGAGAATCCAACAAGCTGACCTTCGGCGAATCCGTGCAGGTCGCCAACCGCTTCATCCGCCGCGCGCAGGGCAAGCCGGTCATCGTGGGCGTCAGCAATCCCAGCATCGCGCAGCTCGACGAGCTGACGAAGCGCGTCATGGACGACGGCGCCAGCGGCGTAATGATCGCCCCGCCCAACGGCCTGCGCACCGACCAGGACATCCTCAACTACTTCGAAGCCGTCTTCAAGCGCATTGGCGACGTGCCCATCGTGCTGCAGGACTTCCCCTTCTCCACCGGCGTCTGGATGTCCGTTCCCGTGATCGCCCAGCTGATCGAGCGCCACCCGCAGATCCAGGTCATCAAGGAAGAAGACATTCCCAGCATCACCAAGATCACCAGGCTGCGCGACCTGCCCGGCAGGCGCGTCGCCATCCTGACCGGCAACAATGCCATGTTCCTGCCGCTGGAACTGGGCCGCGGCATCGACGGGCCGATGGCCGGGTTCTCCCATCCCGAAATGCTCTCCAGCGTCTACAACCTTTACACCGCCGGCAAGACGGACGAAGCCCACAAGCTGTATAACTGCTACCTGCCCCTGCTCAGCTACGAAAACCAGAGCCAGTGGGGCGTAGCTGTCCGCAAGGAAGTCATGCGCCGCCGCGGCGCGCTGAAGCACGCGGGCATGCGCAGCCCCAGCCCCGCGCTGGACGCCCGCGCCCATGCCGAAATCGACATGCTGCTCGCGCACCAGCAACAGGCGCTTGCCGCGCTGGGCAACTGATCTACAGGACCACACGACATGCAACAAGCCCTTATCGACTCATTGCGCGGCAGCTTCCAGGGACGGCTGCTGCACGCCGAAGACGACGTCAAACCCTTCCTGAGCGACTTCCGCAAGCGCTGGACCGGAACCACCCTGGCAGTCGTGCAGCCGGACAGCACCGAAGACGTCGCCGCCGTCGTGCGCTGGTGCGTCAAGAACAACGTCACCATTTATCCCCAGGGTGGCAACACAGGCCTCGTGGGCGGCAACATCCCCGACAGCGCGCACACGCCCAACATCGTGCTGTCCCTGCAGCGCATGAATCGCATCCTGGAGGTCAACCCCTACAACAACACGCTCACGGCGCAAGCCGGAGCCGTGCTACAGCACGTCCAGGAAGCCGCCGCCAGGGAACAGCGCCTGTTTCCCCTGAGCCTCGGGGCCGAAGGCAGCTGCACGCTGGGCGGCAACCTGGCCACCAATGCCGGCGGCATCCAGGTGCTGCGCTACGGCAACGCCCGCGACCTGTGCCTGGGCCTGG
Organism: Paracandidimonas soli; assembly: GCF_004342005.1. GTDB lineage: Bacteria > Pseudomonadota > Gammaproteobacteria > Burkholderiales > Burkholderiaceae_B > Paracandidimonas > Paracandidimonas soli. The sequence goes on along the minus strand of NZ_SMBX01000006.1, from coordinate 172,240 downwards.
AAGTGGTCACGGCCGACGGCGAAATCTGGAACGGCCTGCGCGGACTGCGCAAGGACAACACAGGCTACGACCTGAAGCACCTGTTCGTCGGCTCGGAAGGCACGCTGGGCATCATCACCGCGGCCACCGTCAAGCTGTATCCCCAGCCCGCCGCCCAGATGACGGCATTCGCCGCCCTGCCCGACGCGCAAAGCGCGGTGCGCCTGCTGGCCCTTGCGCAACAGCAGCTGTCCGCAAGCCTGACCGCGTTCGAGCTGATCTGCGGCGCATCCGTGCAACTGGTGCTGAAGCACGCCCCGCAGATGCGCAACCCCGTCGCCACCGACGCGCCCTACTACGTCCTGCTGGAATCCAGCGATGCCGAGGGCGAAGCGCATGCCGCGGAACGCTTCGAACACCTGATGTCCACGGCGTTCGAAGACGGCATCATCCTCGACGCCGCCATCGCCTCGTCGCTTTCGCAATCGGCCACGTTCTGGCAGATCCGCCATCACCTGCCCGAAGCCCAGGCGGCCGACGGCGAGAACATCAAGCACGACATCTCGCTGCCCATTTCCAGCATCCCCGAATTCATCGAACGAGGCGCGGCTGCCGTCCAGTCCAAACTGCCCGGGGGGCGCATCTTCGTCTTCGGCCACCTCGGCGACGGCAACCTGCACTACAACGTGTCCGCCCCCGCCGGTTCCGACGCCGCCGCCTACCAGGCCATGCGCGACAACGAAAAAACCATTTCGCGCGCGGTCTACGACGTCGTCACCCAGATGAACGGTTCCATCTCCGCCGAACACGGCGTCGGCCAGTTGCGCGTCTCCAGCATCGCCCACTACAAGTCCCCGCTGGAAATCGCCATGATGAAGCGGATCAAACAGGCGCTGGATCCCGACAACCGCCTCAACCCCGGTCGCGTGATCGCGCCCCCTCATTCCTTATAGTCTGTAACACACAAACCCGCCGACAAGCACGACAATAAGCGCATATTCGGCGGCATCAGACATCTCGGCCGCCCTCATCAGCAAAGAAAGAGGCTGCTCCCACTATGCAACGTATTCTTCGACCAGCACTGCTCGCCGCCTGCCTGCTAGGCGCCGCCGCGACGCATGCCGCCACGGCCACATTCTCCGCCTCCGGCGCCAAGGATGCCGCCGTCGTCATCGAAACAGCCCAGGACAAACTGCGCGCAGGCACCGAGCCGGACAAAGGCGGCTACCTGATCGCCCGCGACCAGCGCATCTACGCCGTCTCCACCGCCGGCGGCCGCCAGATGGTCATGGACGCGGTCCAGATGCTCCAGCTCGCCAAACACACCGGCGGCGCCATGGGAGGCAAGCTGCTGGACCTGGACAAATACACGCGCGATATCAGCGGATTCGTACGCCTGACCGATACGCAACGCAAGGAAACCGTCGGCGGCATCTCCGGCAGCGTGCACGAACTCGTCTATACCGACGGCAACGGCAAAGAGCGCATGGTCGAAGTCGTCATGACACGCAATTCCGCCTTGGCGGCCATGACAGGCCGGCTCCTGGAACTGGCGCAGACCATCCATGCGGTCGCCGCCAACACCGGCCAGGAAGGCGTCGAGCAACTGACCCAGGAAGTCCGCTCCCGCAAGCTCGGCCTGCTGCGCTTCGGCAACGACCTGACCCTGCAGCGCCTGGATACGACGGCCGTCGCGGACAATCGATTCGCGCTGCCCCAGGGCGCATCCAACCTGCAGCAGGCACTGCCCGGACTGTTCAAATAGTGCCGATCCAGGGCATTCTCCGTTCATCGATACCGGCCGGATGGCGCCAGGGCATGCCATTTGTGAAAATGAGAATGATTTGTAATAATGCTCGTTTTCTATTCCCGCCGGCCCTGCTTCATGCCTGTCCGCCCTCCGCCCAAGAAAAGCTGGCTTGCGCAGTACAGCAATCTGCTGCACATCTGGCGGCGCAAAGGCAGCGCGCACGATGACGCCCAGGATGCCGTGCAGGACGCAGCCGTCAGGATTCTTGTCAACGGCGACGGCACGATCAAGGATCCGCGCGCCTATCTCTCCCGCAGCGCCGCAAACGGCATGGCGGGCCGGCACAGGCACCGCAAGGTGCTGGACATGCTGCCGCTGCATGCCTTGGCCGACCACGATCATCCCGTCACCGACTCCGCCGAATCGTCCGCCCGGACGCAGGAACTGCACGATGCGCTGTGGCTGGCCCTGTCCGAGCTCCCGCTTTCCTGCCGCCAGACATTCATCCTCCATCGCCTGGAAGGATGGACGCACACGGAGATCGCCGAAGACATGGGCATCTCGCGCAGCATGGTCGAAAAGCACATGACACGCGCATTACGGCATCTTCACGAGCGACTGCAGCACTATGCGCCATACTGACCACAGCCTCGGCCCCGGAGACGCCCAGGCGCAAGAACTCGCCGCCCGCTGGTTCGCCCGCATGCATTCGGGCGAAGCCACCCGGGAGGACCGGCAAGCCTTCGAAGCATGGCTGACCCAGGATCCCGAGCATGGCCGCCACTACCGCAACCTGGGCGTTTTCTGGGACGCCACGCTGGACATTCCGGAAGACAGGCTGCGCAGCCTGATGGCGCCGCCACCCGCCGCATCCATTCCCGCCATGGCCGCGACAGGCCGTTCTCAACTGTCGCGCCGCCTGTTCATGGGCCTGGCGGGCGGCTGTGCGCTGGCGCTCATCGCAACCGCAGGCCGGTCCTTCTGGCGGGACCCCGTACGCTACCAGGCCGAATTCGCCACCGCGCAGGGCGAACGGCGCCAGATCTCGTTGCCCGACGGCTCGCTGATCGATCTCAATACGGCGACGCGCCTGACGGTGAAACTGCAGGATTCGCGCCGGGAAGTACTGCTGCACCAGGGCGAGGCCCTGTTCACGGTAAGCTCCGATCCCCAGCGCTCTTTCGTGGTCGACGGCGGCCTGGGCACCGTGTCTGTCATCGGCACCCGGTTCAATGTCCGTCGCGAACCCGCCCAGATGCAAGTCGTAGTGGAATCGGGCTCGGTCAGGGTCCGCAGCGGCCATTGGTGGAACGCGCAAACGCACGATCTCGTGGCGGGTCAGGGCATCGGCCTCGGGGATGGACCCGGCCTCGGCGTTCCCTATGCCGTCAATGCGTCGAATGCACTGGCCTGGCAGCGCGGCAAGATCATCTTCGAGAACCAGCCCCTTGCGCAGGCCGTCAAGGAAGTCAATCGCTACCTGGAACGTCCTCTGCTGCTGGAGCCCGGCGACCTGGCGCAATACCGCATTGCCGGCGTATTCGATATCGACCGACCCGAATCCATCCTGGACGCGCTGCCGCTCATTGCACCCGTGGCGATCCAACGTTCTCCGACCGGAACCGTCCTGCTGCGGGCGCGCTGACTGCATGGGATCCGCTCCATGCAATGAGCCTCCGCCCGATATCGCCCCGGAAAGATACATTTTATTTCTAAATTATCCTCATTCTCATTGTGGTTCACACCCTTCTCGCGCATCTGCCTGTTGAGGAGCCGCGCCATGTCGATATGGCGTGGGCCTGTCGTGCCGGCCGCCAGGCCGGCTTCCAACCAGAACAGGATCGACCAAGTGAACCATATCTGCACGAAACCGCATGAGGCGGCCATGCTTTCCAGAAGCAACACCCGCTCGGGGCGCAAGCGTATTTCCGCATTGCTGATCGCGCTTGCCGCGTCGTCGGCCCTGATGCCGCCGCTGGCCGCGGCGGAGCAGGACGCGCCGCGCCAGATCCGCATCGCGGCCCAGCCCCTGGGCAAGGCATTGCTGCAACTGGGAGAGCAGACTTCGCTGCAGATTTTCTACGCGCAGGAGATCGTCGACGGCCTGATGGCGTCCGCCGTATCCGGCAGCCTGCCGCCTGAGGAAGCGCTGGCGCGCCTGCTGCGCGGCACACCGCTGACCTACCGGCGCAACGGCGACACGATCACGCTGTCACGCCAGGATTCCGCGACGCAGCTCGACCGGATCACGGTCACCGGCCAAGCCGACGATACAGTCCAGGTCAAAGGCTATGTCGCCACCTGGACGACAACAGGATCCAAGACCGCCACGCCCATCCTGGAAATGCCGCAGACCGTCAATGTGATCGGACGCGAAGAAATCGAAGCGCGCGGCGCACAGAGCATTATCGAGGCCACCCGCTACACGCCCGGCGTGATTCCCACGTTCGGAGACAGCGACAGCCGCGGCGACACGCTGCAGAGCCGAGGCTTCTATCTGCGCCACAATTACAATGGCGCGCGTCTGCCCTACGGCGCCCACAGCTTCGCCATGCTGCGCATGGAGCCCTACGGCCTGGAGCGCATCGAAGTGCTGAAAGGCCCGACCTCCATGCTGTACGGGCAAAGCACGCCCGGCGGCCTGGTCAATATGGTCAGCAAGCGCCCGGTCGCCGGATCCCTGCGCGAGGTGCAGGTGCAGGGCGGCACCCACAAGCGCCGCCAACTGGGCCTGGACATCTCCGAACGCTTCGGCAGCGACGACCAGTTCGGCGTGCGCCTGACGGGCCTGGCGCGCGATGCGGACGGCGAAGTGGATTACGGCTATGACAAGCGCGAGTTCATCGCTCCGTCGTTCCAGTGGAAGCCGAGCGCGGATACGGAACTGCTGGTGTTCGGCCACTACCAGCGCGACCGCACCATTTCCGATTACGCACCCCTGCCTGCGGCAGGCACCCACCTGCCCAACCCCAACGGCGAATTTCCCACCAACCGCTATCCCGGAGAGCCCGATTTCGACGGATACGAGCGCAAGCAGGCGGCCGTTGGATACAAGTTCACGCATCGCTTCAACGACACCTGGCGGGTGGAGCAATCCGGACAATGGTCCCGCGTCGAAGTGGACACGACCGCCAGCCCGGGCTATATGCTGGATCCCAGCCAGCGCTTCCTGTCCCGCGTCGCCTCGCACGGCAAGGGCGACGCGGACACCATCAACCTGGACACCAACCTGCAGGCCGTCTTCAATACCGCCGGGCTCGAGCATACGCTGTTGCTGGGCGTGGACTACCTGCACATCGACAACACCTACAACTTCGCGTCCGGCCTGTACGGCACGCCGCTGGATCTGTACGACCCGCAGTACGGCCAGCCCGTTCCCGACCTGATTCCCCGCATCGACTACCGCCAGAAGCGGGAACAGGTCGGCGGCTATTTCCAGGACCAGATCCGCTACGGCCGCTGGTTCGCGACGCTGGGCGGCCGCTACGACCGCTCTTCCGCGCGCACCCGCAACCAGTTGCCGGCACCGTCGTCTGCCACGCAGACGGACACCGCCTTCACCGGACGCGTCGGATTGGGCTATCGCTTCGACATGGGACTGGCGCCCTACGTCAGCTACAGCACTTCCTTCGAACCGCTGGATGGCTCGGACTACTTCGGCGAAATGTTCAAGCCCATGAAGGGCCGCCAGATGGAGGCCGGCATCAAGTACCAGTTGCCGGACGGAAATAGCCTCGTGACCCTGTCGGCTTTCGAGCTGGTGCAGCGCAATGGACTCACACCGGACGAAAGGCCCGGACACACGGGCTTCAGCGTACAGACGGGCGAAGCGCGGTTGCGCGGCGTGGAGCTGGAAGCCAAGGCCAGCCTGAACGACAATCTGGACCTGGTGGCCTCCTATGCCTATAACCAGTCCAAGGTCACCAAGGCCAACGCCAATGCGGGAGGTGTATCCACCGAAGGCAATGAACTCGTCATGGTGCCGCGCCAGCAGGCGTCGCTGTGGCTGAACTATCAATTCGCGCAAGGGCCGCTGCAAGGACTGTCCGCAGGCGCCGGAACACGCTACGTTGGAAAGAGCTACGGCGATGCCGCCAACACCCAGCGCATCGCTGCGCACACGCTGTGGGATGCCGCGCTGAACTATGATTTCGGCCCGCGTTCGCCCGCGCTCGACGGCCTGAGCCTGCGCCTGACGGCCAGCAACCTGGCCGACAAGCGCTATGTCGGCTACTGCCAGGGTCCGCTCCAATGCTACTTCGGCCAGGGCCGGGTCGTGCTGGCCACGCTGCGCTATCGCTGGTAAGACGGGAGAAACGCATGACATCCGTATTCCGGAAGACCCGATCCCGGCCAGCCGGCCTTCGGCTGGCGGCGCTTCTTGCGCTGGCGCTGTCATTGGGAGCCTGCGCGCCGGTCACGCAGATTGCGACATCCTCCACAGAGGCCGCGACGGTACGCCAGACCGAGCTGGCACGCAATCTCTATGAGCTAGCCTACAGCGACCGGCAGTCCGCATTGTTCGTCGTCTCCGCCGGATCCGGCCGGGTAGAACCCATCGTACCGCCGCGCATCTACCGGCTGAACCCGGAAACACTGGAAGCGCAGGCGCACATCGACTTGCCCCGCATGGGCACCGGCCTGGCGCTCGATGACGGGAACGGCCGCCTGTATGTGAGCAGCCCGCTGGATGCGTCGGTATCCGTCCTGGATACGCGCAGCAATGCACTGGTGGCGACACTGCAGCTGGCGCAGGGCAGCACTGATGCGAAGGGCGTGACGCGCTATCCGCACAAGCTGCGCAAGCTGCTCGTGGACGCGCCGGGCAAGCGCCTCTACACGCTGGGCGCAGGCCTGCGCGACAGCGCGCTGTATGTCGTGGACACGCAGTCACTGCAACTGGTGAACGTTGTGCCCGGCCTGGGCACATTCGCCACCGGGATCGCGCTGGATCCGCAGGGAAACAGGCTCTATGTCTCGAACATGGAAGGCCGGATCATCGTCCTGGACGCTCAGTCGCAGCAGCGGCTGCAGGAGTATCCCGCGCATGCCGACCAGCCGCTGAACCTGGCGTTCGACCAGGAACGCGGCCACCTGATCCTCACGGACCAGGGGCAGGCGGAAATGCGGAAAATCCAGCAGACGGAAGTTCCCGGCTTCGTATCGCAGGGAGAGGGCAGCCGGGTCGTCATCCTGGATGCGCGGACGGGCCGCCTGGTGCATAGCGCCGCCGTGCCCGAGGGTCCGCTGGCGTTGCACCTGGACGCCGCGCACGGCCTCCTGTATGTGACGCACCGGCTCGCCGGCACCGTGTCTGTGCTCGACAGCCGCACGCTGTCGATGCTGCATTCGTATGCGCTGCCCGAACATCCGAACAGCCTGTCCATGGATGCGTCCGGCAGTACATTGTTCGTGACCGTCAAGAATGACATGACGACAGGCAGGCTGCGCGATGAAACCGTCGCGCGCATTCCCGCGCCACTGTGATTCCTCCCGGCAGCCGTGAAGAACTCCGGCCGTATCGGCCGGAGCTTCTCCGCCACAATACGGGGGCACCTACGGTGCCGTATTTAAAATTTGCCTCGCTTGACCTCGCCCTGAAGGGCGAGGCTTGCGCATAGGCTCGTGGTCAAACATGGAAACAGAGAGAATCGAGCATACGGGAACGGTTTCTAATATACTGCATGCAAGGTTCCCCGCCTCTTCAGGCATTGCGCCGCAAGCGGCCCGGAAGTGAACCATGATGCATCGCTGCAGGCATGAGCGATGCATCCTTTCCTTTGTTGTCATTCGGAGAATTCAGATGAGCTATACCCTGCCAGCCCTCCCCTATGCTTACGATGCGCTGGAACCCAACATCGATGCACAGACAATGGAAATCCATTACACCAAGCATCACCAGACCTACATCAACAATCTGAACGCCGCGCTGGAAGGCACCGACCTGGGCGGCCAGCCGGTCGAAGCGCTGATCAGCAAGCTGGACTCCCTGCCAGCCAATATCAAGACTGCCGTGCAGAACAATGGCGGCGGCCACGCCAACCACAGCCTGTTCTGGACCGTCATGTCGCCCAAGGGCGGCGCCCCCGAAGGCAAGCTGGCGGCAGCCATCGACGCCGACCTGGGCGGCCTGGACGCCTTCAAGGAAGCCTTCACCAAGGCTGCGCTGACCCGCTTCGGCAGCGGCTGGGCCTGGCTGAGCGTCACCCCCCAGAAGAAGCTGGTGGTGGAAAGCACCGGCAATCAGGACAACCCGCTGTTCACGTCCGGCAACACCCCCATCCTGGGCCTGGATGTATGGGAGCACGCCTACTACCTGAAATACCAGAACCGCCGCCCCGAGTACATCGCTGCGTTCTACAATGTCATCAACTGGGCGGAAGTCGCTCGCCGCTACGAAGCAGCCCTGGCCTGAATGATGCGGGTTGCCGCCTGACGGCAACCCAGCCATGACGCGTGTGTTCAAAGCCCTGCAGAACCCCCTGCGGGGCTTTTTCATGTGTCCATTGGAAGAGCATACCCACAAAAGAGAATAATTCCTATTTATAATATTCTTATTCACTCTCTGGGATGGACTTCTCCATGGCCGGCGACACTGGCGAAACACAAGAGATCCCCGCAGCAAGCTTGAGCCGTCCGCCCATCGGCGCTGCCGTGGCGGCGCACGCAGTCAGTGACACGTTGCGCATTCCGCTGGCGGCTCGCCGCCGCCCATCGCGTGATGGAAGGCTACGGCTTGCCATATTCGTTCCTCGGACCGCTGTCCAGGCTGTTGTTGCGCGTGCCTTTCTACGCGCTCTACGAACTACGAACCAATGATGAATGATATGCAGACAAACGCAATCCGCTTCAACAATGGCGCCGCCTACGAACGATACATGGGCAAGTGGAGCCAGCTCGCGGGCGCAACCTTCCTCGATTGGCTCTCTCCGGAGCCGACCCGGCAATGGCTGGACGTAGGCTGCGGCAACGGGGCCTTCACCGAATTGCTCATCGAACGGTGCAGCCCGGCGTCGGTGCACGGCATAGACCCATCCGGAGAACAACTCGCCTACGCGCGTGGGCGCCCCGCATTGCGGACCGCGCAGTTCCGCGTAGGGGATGCCATGGCGCTGCCCTACCCTGATGCCACATTCGATTTGGCAGTGATGCCACTAGTTATCTTCTTCGTACCGGATCCGGCCAGAGGCATCGTCGAGATGGGCCGAGTGGTTCGTCCCGGCGGCACTGTGGCCGCTTACGCGTGGGACATGCCCGGCGGCGGTTTTCCCTATGAAATGCTGCTGGCGGAAATACGCGGGCTTGGCATTGCCGTGCCAGCGCCGCCAAGCCCCGACGCATCGCGAATGAACGTCATGCAGGATTTATGGGCTGGCGCCGGACTGGTCGAAATTGAAACGCGTGGCATAGACGTGCGGCGCACGTTTGCCGATTTCGCCGACTTCTGGGAAACGGCGCTCGGAGCGCCAAGCGTCGGACCGACGCTTGCAACCATGGCGGACGACGACCTGGCCACGCTCAAGACCCGGGTGCGTGACCGCCTCCCGGCGGACGCCTCCGGCAGAATCACCTATGACGCCCGCGCCAATGCGGTAAAAGGACAAGTCCCGAAGCTGCGTGCCGCCAACGCGCACTGATCACACACACCGGTGGCAAGCCGTCAGGCGGCCATCAGCAGCATGCCCACCCCGGCGATGATCAGCGCGATGCCTGCCCATTCCCTGCCCGTCGCCCCCTGGGAGAATACGCGGTACGAAAGCGCCTGGGCGAACAACACTTCCAGCAACCCCAGCGTGCGCACATTGGCCGCCGAAGTCAGGGCAAAGCCCAGGAACCATCCTTGCGAAGCGGCTGCGCCCAGCAAACCTCCCCAGATCGAAACGCGCCAGGCGGCCAGGCAACGCCGCAACAGATCACGACGGAACAGCAGCATCCACAGGGCCAGCATCACCACCTGCATGCCCAGGGACCAGACCAGGCTCCATGACGCCTGCAGGAAAAACGGCCCCTCCTCCAGCGACAGGATGGCCCCCCGGAAACTGACCGACGCCAGGGCGAAGCCGGCGCCCGAGACCAGGCCCAGCACAGTGGGGCGCCAGCCCGCCGCGCGCGCCTCGTGCGCCATGCCTGTGCGGACCGACATCAGGATCACGCCGAGGGTCGCCACCACCACGGCGGCGGCCCCCATCAGAGTGAAGGGGTCGCCCAGAATGGCGAAGCCGAAGACCGCCACCTGCACAGGCTCGGTCTTGGTCCAGGCCGTCACCACTACGAAGGCCCGGTCGCGCATGGCGGCCAGCATCAGGGCAGTGGCGGCAATCTGCACCACGGCTCCCGCCGCCACATAAGCCAGGAAAGGCCCGTTTACGCCAGGCAGCGGAGTGTCCGCAATGCCGGCGGCCACCGCCAGGAACAGCAGTGCGAAGGGAAAGCCGTAGATGAAGCGGACCTGAGTCGCTCCCAGGGTACCCAGCGTCTGGGTCAATCCGCGCTGCACGGCATTGCGCCCCGCCTGAGCAGCGGCGGCGAAAATCGTTGCGGGAACCCAGAGCCAGGCGAGATCCATACTGTGTCCGTAGGGTAGCGAAAAAAGTCGCGGCCGGCATTTGCCGGCCGAAGGTCGCAGTATAGATCCACGCCAGGACGAAGTCCCCGCCGCCGACTGCGCGAGGATCAGGCTCTCACGCGAATCGCTTGGCGCCCGCCACGCATGCCACCGTTCCCAGCGTCACCAGCAGCATCGACCCGCTCACCGTCTCGTTCAGCAACACTGCCGCCAGTGCCAGCCCGAAGAAGGGCTGTATCAGCTGCAGCTGGCTCACCGCCGCGATCCCGCCCAGGGCCAGCCCCCGGTACCAGAAAATGAAACCGATCAGCATGCTGAACAGGGATACATAGGCCAGGCCGAACCACGCATCCGGACGGATGCCGGAAAACGACGCCGGCATGAGCCAGAAAGCCAGGGGAAGCATGATGGGCAAGGCCAGCACCAGCGCCCAACTGATCACCTGCCATCCGCCCAGCACACGCGTCAATCGCGCGCCTTCTGCGTAGCCCAGGCCGCATACGATGCAGGCGCCCAGCATCAGCAGCCCGCCTTCCAGCGACGCGTCCGCGGTTCCTTGCGCCGCGAACGCGGCGACGAATGCGCTGCCCAGCAAGGCAAACAGCCAGAACAGCGGACGCGGCCTGTCGCCCGCGCGGACGACCCCGAAAATGGCCGTGCACAAAGGCAGCAGGCCCAGGTAGACCAGCGCATTGGCGGAAGTCATGTGCAACAGCGCCAGGGCCGACAGCAGCGGAAATCCAAGCACCACGCCCAGCGACACGACCGCCAGCGCGGGCAGCATTTCGCGCCCGGGCCTGGGCTGACGCAGCATCAGCAGCATCCACAATCCCAGAATACCGGCGATGGTCGCCCTTGCCACGGTGAGAAAAACCGGATCGAAATCCAGGACAGCCACGCGGGTCGCCGGCAGCGATCCGGCAAATATCAGGACCCCGGCAAAACCATTCCACCAGCCCCGCGTCGTCGTTTCCATTGAATCTGTTCCATGAATGAAAAATATGCCCCCACGCTGCGCCTTCGGCTTGCGCCTCACCTCGCGGCCTGCATGCAGTTCACCACGGAAGACACCCGCCGCGCCATGCACAATACAGTACAATTTTCAGAAACTGTTATGCATATTTCAGCAATACAGTCATATCGCCGCCAGGAAGTCACCGCCATGGCCCAAAGCCCGACACGCATAGAAACGGTCATGCAGACCATCCAGTCCAGGATCACCTCGCGCACCTACCCTCCCGGGACGCGCCTTCCTTCCGTACGCGCCCTGGCCAAGACACTGGGTTTCTCGGTCTCCACGGTCGTCGAGGCCTACGAGCGGCTGGCGGCGGAAAACGTCATCCGCGCCCGCCAGGGATCCGGCTTCTATGTCTGCGGCCCCATGCCGCCGCTGGCGCTGTCGGACATCGAGCCGCGCGCGGACCGCGCCATCGACCCGCTATGGGTATCGCGCCAGGCGCTGGAAGCCGGTCCCGATACGCTGAAGCCGGGCTGCGGCTGGCTGCCCGACGACTGGATGTACGAAGCCGGCATGCGCCGCGCCCTGCGCAGCCTGGCGCAGTCCCGCAACGCCAGGCTGGTGGACTACGCCACGCCGCAGGGCCTGCCCGAGTTGCGCCAGCTGCTGGCGCGGCGCATGGCCGCGCTGGATATCGAGGCCCCGCCCCGCCAGATCCTGCTGGCGGATTCCAGCACACAAGCCATCGACCTCATCTGCCGGCTCCTGCTGGAACCCGGGGACACCGTGCTGGTGGACGACCCCTGCTATTTCAACTTCCATGCCCTGCTGCGCGCCCACCGCGCCACGGCCACCGGCATTCCCATGACTCCTTCCGGCCCGGACACGGCCGCCTTCGAAACGGCACTGCGCCAGCACAAGCCCCGCCTGTACATCACGAATTCCGGCATCCACAATCCCACCGGCGCGATCCTGTCGCCGCTCACGGCCCACCGCCTGCTCAAGCTGGCCGACAGCGCCGGGCTGATCATTGTGGAAGACGACATCTTTGCCGACTTCGAAATCCATCCCGCTCCCCGTCTGGCGGCATTCGACGGCCTGTCGAACGTGATCCACATCGGCAGTTTCTCCAAGACCGTTTCCGCCTCGCTGCGCTGCGGCTACATCGCCGCCCGCGCAGACTGGATCGACCAATTGACCGACTTGAAGATCGCCACCGCTTTCGGCGGAGGCCATCTTGCCGCGGCAGCCATGCTGTCCACCCTGACCGACAGCGGCTACCGCAAGCACCTGGAGGCCCTGCGCAACCGGCTGGCGGCCGCCATGGAAACCGCCGTTGCGCGACTGGGCAGGCTGGGCATCGTCCCTTGGCTCGTCCCGCAAGCCGGCATGTTCCTCTGGTGCCAGCTCCCTCACGGCATCGATGCCGCCGGCATCGCCCGCGCCTGCCTGAAGCAGGGCGTCGTGCTGGCGCCGGGCAACGTCTTCAGCCAGTCCCTGAGCGCAAGCGGATTTCTACGCTTCAATGTAGCCCAATGCGGCGACGAGCGCATCTTCAGCGTATTGTCGCGGACGCTGTCCCAGGCAGCATAGCCAGGCGTCCAGGACGAGCCCGCATCGGCTCTTCCATCCCTCGGCCCGCATACGCCCGGAGTCCCCTGGCGTCACCATTTTCGACATGCGGTTATTCCGTGGTTCCGCACCCCTCCCCCATAAAATGGCGGACGTCGCTCGCGCACATGAGCGCTTCGATACCGACGCACTCATGCCGCCCAGGCCACTCATCGCAACCCACAGGAACTCCCTCCATGCAAGCCTCCTCCCTTTCCCGCACTCCGGAAACCGACCGCAACGAACAGGCCGCAGGCAACGCCGCGGAAGCCACCGAAATCTCCCGCAAGACCCGCAATGACGCAGACACGCAAGAACCCGCCCGCGACGTCCACGCCGAAGGCGGCTGCTGCGGCGGCTGCGGGGGATGAGCTCGGACATAGAACAGTCCTGAGGACTGTTCTATGCCTAGCGAATCCGAGCGGCATGCAGGCCGCGAGGTGGACCGCGCAGCGGAGCCGGACATAAAACAGTCCTGAGGACTGTTCTATGCCTAGCGAATCCGAGCGGCATGCAGGCCGCGAGGTGGACCGCGCAGCGGAGCCGGACATAGAACAGTCCTGAGGACTGTTCTATGCCTAGCGAATCCGAGCGGCATGCAGGCCGCGAGGTGGACCGCGCAGCGGAGCCAGGGCGGCATGGCCGCGCTGATACAGCCGTCATTTATGTTCCAATGGCGGCTGTATCAACTCTGGAGCCATCATGGCACTCGCCGTCTATACCAAGCAGCCCAAAGCGCTGGTGGCCAGCATACTGAAGGCCATCGATACCGGTGCGGTCACTTCGTGGAAACACCTGAACGCAGCCACCCTTGAGCTGCACCACACAACCGAGCCGCTTGCCGGCGCGGCCTTCTTCAAGGTCGGCGTCAACGAAGACGAATCTGGCGATCCCGTCGTGTTCTTCGGCATGAACCACAAGACGGCCGATACGGACAACCGCCAGGCCATCTACGCCACCCTGCACGGCGCGCTGGCGCAATTCCTGCTGGCCAACTTCAGCGCCCAGATCGACGAGATCACCATCAGCCCCCGCCTGCGCAACCATCACTGACCGTTCAGACACCGATACGCCATGTTCAACCCCACCCGCGAACAAGTCCGCCAGTTCTTTACAGAAGCCTGGCGCAAGCACAAGTCCAGGGAAGTGCTGACACCGCTGGAAAGCATCGCCGTCGACTGGGCGCTGCAGCATCCCGAATACCACGCTGACCTGGAAAGCCCCGAAGCGCTGGAAGCGGAATACACGGTGGAGCAAGGCCGCACCAACCCCTTCCTGCACCTGTCGATGCATCTCGCCATCGCCGAGCAACTGTCCGTCGATCAGCCGCCGGGCATCCGGGCCGCCTACCAGCAACTGCTGGCAACACACGACGAGCACCAGGCCGTGCACATCATCATGGAAAGCCTGGGACAGGTCGTCTGGGAAGCCCAGCGCCTGGGCAAGCCGCTGGACAACGACAGCTATCTCGAGCTTATCCGCAAGCACATCCGCTGACTGCCCCTCGCATTCCAGCCTGCTGTGGCAAAAAGCACCCTCGGCTCCTTCCAATGTGCCTGGAGGGCTTTGCGCCACAGCAGGCGATCACTGCAAACACAGAGGCTCAGACGAACGCCGGCGCCATGCCCATGCTTTCCGCGATCAGTTGGATGGAGCGCTGGCGCTCCTGGAAATCGTAGATGTCCGACACCACCATCAGTTCGTCGGCCCCGGTCTGCTCCACCAGCGCATCGATGCCGACGCGCACCTGCTCCCGGTCGCCTACGACGGAGCACGCCAGCATCTGCCTGACCCGCATCTCCTCCGCCTCGTTCCAGTACGCATCCATGTCCTCGATGGGCGGCTTGCTGAAACGCGTCACGCCGCGCAGAAGATCGGTGAACGACATCTTCGCCGTAGTGGACAGATACTGCGCATGCGCCGAGGTATCCGCCGCAATGATGTTCACGCCCACCATGACATAAGGCCTGGAGCAATGCTCCGAAGGCCTGAAACGATTGCGATAGACCTGGAGGGCCGTCATCAGCTGATCCGGCGCAAAGTGCGAGGCAAATGCATACGGCAGGCCGAACTCGGCCGCCAGCGAGGCGCCATAGGTGCTGGATCCCAGTATCCAGATCGGCACCTCCGTACCCGCGGCAGGCACCGCCTGCACGCTGAAATCCGCAGCTTCCTTGCTGAAATAGGCCTGCAATTCCAGCACGTCCTGCGGAAAATGCTCGGCGGACATGGCCGTGCGGCGCAATGCCCGCACCGTGGCCTGGTCCGTGCCCGGCGCGCGCCCCAGCCCCAGATCGATGCGGCCGGGAAACAGCTGCGCCAGCGTGCCGAACTGCTCCGCCACGATCAGCGGCGCATGGTTGGGCAGCATGATGCCTCCCGCTCCCACGCGGATCGTCTGCGTGCCGGCGGCGATATGCGCGATCAGCAGCGAAGTCGCGGCGCTGGCGATGCCCGGCATGTTGTGATGCTCGGCAACCCAGAACCTGTGGTAGCCGCAAAGCTCCGCCAGCCCGGCCAGCGAACGCGCATTGTCCAATGCCATGCGCGGACTCGTGTTGTCGGCGACCCGTGCCAGATCCAGAATGGATAGCGCTACCATCGATACTCCCTCGAATGCCTGATATTCTTCACCGGCTCACTATAGCAAACCTTCCGAAGGGCCGGATGCCCTGTTACGATGGCATGGCGCCGACGCATTCAGACGCAAGCACGAACCTCCGACAGGAACCGAAGCCATGCCAGCCTCCGCCACCGAAAGGAACTCCACGGGATTCCAGCAGCCTCCCGCTCCCATTACGCTCGAAGGATACGGCGTCAGGCTGACTCCGATGCAGCCCGAACACGCCGAAGCGCTGGAGTCCGCGGCCGCCGACGGAGAACTATGGAAACTGAATGTCACCTCGGCCCCCGCCCCCGGCCAGGCCGCCCAATACATCGCACTCGCGCTGGAAGGCCTGAAGGCCGGCCACATGCTGCCATTCGTCGTCGAGGAAACCGACAGCGAAGACATCATAGGCACCACGCGCTATCACGACATCATCCCTTCGGTGGCCAGGCTGGAGATCGGCTACACGTGGTACGCCAGGCGTTGGCAGCGCACCCATGTCAATACCGCATGCAAACTGCTTCTGCTGCAGCATGCCTTCCAGACCCTGGGCGCGGGCGTCGTCGGCTGGCGCACCGACATTCTCAACCTCGCATCGCAGAACGCCATCGAACGCCTGGGAGCAAGAAAGGACGGCGTCATCCGCCACCATGCGCTGCGGCGCGACGGTACCGTGCGGGACACGGTCATGTACAGCCTGCTGGCCGACGAATGGTCCGGTGTGCAGAAACAATTGCTGCAGAGGCTGGCAGCGGACACTTGAACCAACCTCCCCACCCGTAGTCCAACTTGGCAGGCTGCTATCATGCAGCCTGTGTTTTTCTTCCGAGAGGACATGTCTCGATGCAGTCTTCCATCAAGCTTGCGCTTTCTTTTTTCCTGTCATCCACCATGCTCATTTCAGCCACCGCGCTATCCAAAACGGCCGGCACGGCTGCCCTGCCTGCATCGGTGCAGATGCAGTCCAGCGTCGAAGGCGTCACCGAATATCGCCTGGAAAACGGCCTGCGCGTCCTGCTGGCGCCTGACGAGGCCAAGCCCAGCGTCACGGTGAACATGACCTATCTGGTCGGCTCCCGCCATGAAAACTACGGCCAGACCGGCATGGCCCACCTGCTGGAGCACATGCTGTTTCGCGGCACGCCTACGCTGCGCAATGCGCTGGCGGAATTCTCCCGCCGCGGCCTGAGCGCCAACGGCACGACATCGAACGACCGCACCAACTACTATGCATCCTTCGCCGCTGATCCCGAGCAGTTGGCATGGTATCTGCGCTGGCAGGCCGACACCATGGTCAACGCCCTGATCCTGCGCGAAGACCTGGATGCCGAAATGACCGTGGTGCGCAACGAGATGGAGCAAGGCGAGAACAGCCCGTTCCGCATCCTGATGCAGCAAATGCAGGCCGCCGCCTACCAATGGCACAGCTATGGCCGCAGCGTGATCGGCGCCCGCTCCGATGTGGAAAACGTGGACATCGAGCAATTGCGGGCGTTCTACCGCAAATACTACCAGCCCGACAATGCCGTCCTCATCGTCTCGGGCAAGTTCAACCCGGAAAGCGTGCTGAAGGTCATCGACGATGCCTTCTCCCCCATTCCCCGCCCCGACCGGCAGTTGCCGCGCGAATACACGGTCGAACCCGTGCAGGACGGCGAGCGCAGCGTCACGGTGCGCAGGCAGGGCGGCACGCCTATCGTCGCCTCGTTCTTCCATGGACTGTCCGCCGCCGATCCCGACAGCGCGGCCTTCGAACTCGGCATCGCCGCGCTTGGCGATACGCCGTCCGGCCGCCTGTACAAGGCGCTGGTGGAACCCGGCCTGGCATCCTCCGCCTTCGGCTTCGCTTCCAGCCAGCGCTACCCGGGCTACGCCCTGTTCGGCGCCCAGCTGGAAGCCGGCATGGACATCAACAAGGCCCGCAAGACACTCAATGAAACGCTGGAAAAGCTCGCCAGCGAATCCCTGCAGGAAGCCGACCTGGAGCGCATGCGCAGCAAATGGCTGACCGGCTGGCAGCAAGGTACTTCAGACCCGGCAGCACTGGCCTCCATGCTGTCCGAAGCCGCGGCAGCCGGCGACTGGCGCCTGCTGTTCCTGCAGCGCGACCGTGTCGAAACCGTAACGCTGGACGACGTCCAGCGCGTGCTTGCCGCCCGCCTGGTGCAATCGAACCGGACGGAAGGCACCTACCTGCCGACGCCCGAACCCCTGCGCGCGCCCGCCGCGCCGGCCACGGACCTGCAGGCGCTGCTGGACGGCTACCAGGGCAAGGAAAACGCAGGCTCGGCCGCCGCATTCGATGCCAGCCCGGAAAACATCGACGCCAGCACGCAGCGCGGCGTCATCGAGCTGGATCACGGCTCCATCCGCACGGCCCTGCTGACCAAGCCGACCCGAGGCAACCGCGTGGAGGCCAGCCTGCTGGTCCGCTTCGGCGATGCGGACTCCCTGAAAGGCAAGTCCGGCGTCGCCGCAGCAACGGCGGCCCTGCTGGACCACGGCACCGCCAGCCTGAGCCGCCAGGAAATCCAGGACCGCTTCACCGCGCTGCAGGCCGACGTCGGATTCAGCGGCAGCGCCGGCTCCGTCAGCGTGCAGATTTCCACCCTGCGTCAGCACCTGCCCGAAACCCTGGCCCTGGTCGCCGACATCCTGCGGAACCCGTCCCTGGATGCCGCCGAGCTCGAACGCTACAAGCGCCGCGCGCTGACATCCCTGAGCAATGCCAAGTCCGAGCCTTCGGCCCTGGCGCGCCAGGCGCTGGCACGCCACGACAATCCTTGGCCGGCGGACGATCCGCGCTACACCCCCACGTTCGAAGAAAGCATGAAGCGCATCGAAGCGCTGAGCGCCGATGACCTGAAAGCCTTCCACAAGGAGTTCTACGGCGCCGGCAATATGCTGTTTTCCGCTGTCGGGGACATGGACCCGGAAGCCGTCACGCAGGCGCTGCGGACAGGCTTCCAGTCATGGCAGGCCGCCCCCTCCTACACACGGCTGTCCAACCCATACCACACTGTGAAGCCCGTCCATCTGCGGATCGATACCCCCGGCAAGGCCAATGCGTTCTACATGGCCCGCCTCCCGGTGAAGCTGCAGGATACTGATGCCGACTATCCCGCCCTGATCCTGGCCAACTACCTGCTGGGCGGCTCGGCCACCTCGCGCCTGTGGAATCGCGTGCGCGTGCAGGACGGCCTTTCCTACGACGTACGCAGCAGTCTGTCGGTTTCCGCGCACGAGCCTTCGGGCAGCCTGTCGGTGCAGGCCATCCATGCCCCCGATACCAGCGAGCGCCTGCAGAAGGTCATCGCCCAGGAACTGGACACGGCGCTGAAGGAAGGCTTTTCCGACGAGGAAATCCAGGCCGGCGTCCAGGCGCTGCTGAACTACCGCAAGCTGGCCCGCGCCCAGGACGGTGCTCTCGCCGGCACATGGATGCACCTGATGGACCTGGATCGCACCTTCGCCTGGTCGGCGGAAATGGACAAGCGCATCGCCGCGCTGACCAAGGCCGACGTCGACCGCGTGCTGCGCGCCTATCTCAAGCCCGATGACATGGCGTCCGCGCTGGCATCGGACCAAGCCAAGCAATAAGTGTCAAATACCAGGGAGCGCTCGCATGAAACTTACGCTGACAAAATTCGGTTCCCTGGACTTTGATGGTTTGCCAGGCGAAGTCCTGGAACTGGTCTTGTAAGCCATGAGCTTCAAAGAAGCGCCTCGATCCCCTTGCGCCGGATAACATTCAGCAGGACAAGGGCTGGCCCCTTGGCCTGTGTCGCGCCGCGTTCGAGCTGCGATACATAACCCGTCGTCATATTGAGATAGCGGGCAAGCGCAGCCTGGCTGAGATGCGCCTTAGCGCGCACTTCCCGAACTTGGGCGGCAGTGATGGGCTCAGCGGTAGGCAATGCATCCGGCCCCAAGTGGCGGGCCGTGATTTTCCGATGCGTAGCTTCATCCATGACCCCCAGCCGACGCTGTACATCGGCCATTTCCAAAAGCTCATCGGCAAGGCGGCCTGATTTGTTCGTCGCCATGTGCAATCTCCTGCAAATCACCGTCGATTAACGCTTGCCCAACGACCTCTGCCGAAGCTGCAAGCCAGTTTGCTCCAAGAGTGCGTAGGGTTCGCAATTCATCATGGCTGATGTTGGCAAGATCGCTCTTGGCAAACCCGTATAAAAACACTGCTCGAGTGGCCTCGCGATAAGCGATGATCATCCGAAAACCTCCGGATCGACCTTGCCCAAGACGCGCCACGCGCTGCTTGATAAGGCCACCGCCCAAATCCGCATCAATGGAACCACGTGCCGCTCGCTCGATGGCTGCCTGCAGGCTGGAGTCCGCAATTTGCTCACGCCGGGTAAATCGCGCCACCCCTCTGGTCTTGAAAATCTGCACGACGCATCTCTATGGCATGTAAAACTATAGCACATGAACATACAGCTCGATTCATGACAGAGTATCTGCTCTGTGAGCTACGCCTGCCAGAAGCCTGATTTCACCATAGCCGTTACCAGGAGTCTTCCTTTCAGATGACAAAAATACCCCGCCATCCCCAGCGGCGCTTCCTTTCAATAAGCCGCCTAGAAATGAAGACGCCCCAATGGCTGAATATCTCTCCAGCCATTGGGGCGCCGCGTGCATGCAGTCCTATGCGAAATCAGGAAAAGAAATTCTTGACCCGATCCGTCCAAGATTCGCTGTTGGGCGAATGCTTCTTGCCGCCGGTTTCCAGCGACTCTTCGAACTGCCGCAGGATCTTCTTCTGTTCGTCGGTCAGGCGCACCGGCGTCTCCACTACCACGTGGCAATAGAGGTCGCCCGGATAGCTGGCGCGCACGCCCTTGATCCCCTTGCCGCGCAAGCGGAAGGTCTTGCCGGTCTGCGTGCCTTCAGGCAGCGTAATCTCGCCCTTGCCCGTCAGCGTCGGCACCTCCACCGGACCGCCCAGCGCCGCCTTGGTGAACGGGATGGTCAGTTCGCAGTGCAGATCGTCGCCGTCGCGCTGGAAGATGCCATGCGGCTTGATGTGGATTTCCACATACAGGTCGCCCGGCGGGCCGCCGTTGACTCCCGGCTCGCCATTGCCCGATGAGCGGATGCGCATGCCGTCGTCGATCCCTGCCGGGATCTTGACCTGCAGCGTCTTGTTCTTGCGGATGCGGCCGACGCCATCGCACGATGGACAAGGATCCGTAATCTCCTTGCCCGTGCCGTGGCAGGTGGGGCAGGTCTGCTGCACGCTGAAGAAGCCCTGCTGCATGCGGACGGCGCCGCTGCCGCCGCAGGTGCTGCAGGTGCGCGGCTGCGTGCCCGGCTTGGCGCCGCTGCCGTGGCAGGTTTCGCAGTTTTCCCAGCTGGGCACCCGGATTTCGGTATCGAAGCCGTTGGCCGCCTGCTCCAGGCTGATGTCCAGCGTGTACTTCAGGTCGGAACCGCGATAGACCTGGGGACCGCCGCCCCCGCGCCGGCCTCCGCCGAAGATTTCACCGAAGATGTCGCCAAACGCATCGGCAAAACCGGCCCCGCCCGCTCCGCCCATGCCCGCGGCATTGGGATCAACGCCGGCATGCCCGAACCTGTCGTAGGCGCTGCGTTTTTCCGCATCGGAAAGAATCTCGTAGGCTTCCTTGGCCTCCTTGAACTTTTCCTCGGCTTCCTTGCTGTCCGGATTGCGATCCGGATGGTACTTCATCGCCAGCTTGCGGTAAGCCTTGCGCAGTTCATCGTCGGACGCATTTTTCGCCACGCCGAGAATTTCGTATAGATCGCGTTTTGCCATGTGTTGCTCTGTGCGTCAGTGACGCCCTTGAATAAGGTATTCCTTCAAACGAGAATGCCCGATTCCCGGCATATCGCCAGAAACCGGGCAGGTACGTCGCTACCGCACCTTACTGATCGCGCTTGACTTCCTTGAAGTCGGCGTCGACCACATTCTCATCCGCCGGCTTGGCGTCATCCGCCGCGGCCTGGGCCTGCGCCTGCGCATCGGCGTACATCTTCTCGCCAAGCTTCTGCGAGGCCGCAGCCAGCGCTTCCACCTTGGCGTCGATGGCCGCCTTGTCGCCATCCTTGAGGGTATCCTCGAGCTCCTTGATGGCTGCCTCGATGGATTCCTTTTCGGAAGCCTCCAGCTTGTCGCCGTATTCCTGCAGCGACTTGCGCGTGGAGTGGACCAGCGCATCGGCCTGGTTGCGCGCCTGCGCCAGTTCGGCCATGCGGTGGTCTTCCTCGGCATTGGCCTCGGCGTCCTTCACCATGCGTTCGACTTCCTCTTCCGACAAGCCGGAGTTCGCCTTGATGGTGATCTTGTTTTCCTTGCCCGTGCCCTTGTCCTTGGCCGAGACATGCAGAATGCCGTTGGCGTCGATGTCGAACGTGACCTCGATCTGCGGCAAGCCGCGCGGCGCTGGCGGGATGCCCTCCAGGTTGAACTCACCCAGCGCCTTGTTGCCGGCCGCGATCTCGCGTTCGCCCTGGAACACCTTGATGGTCACCGCCGGCTGGTTGTCGTCGGCCGTGGAGAACACCTGCGAGAACCGGGTCGGGATCGTGGTGTTCTTCTGGATCATCTTGGTCATGACGCCGCCCAGGGTCTCGATACCCAGCGACAGCGGGGTAACGTCGAGCAACAGCACGTCCTTGCGGTCGCCGGCCAGAACCGCGCCCTGGATGGCTGCGCCGGCGGCCACGGCCTCGTCGGGGTTGACGTCCTTGCGCGGATCCTTGCCGAAGAACTCCTTGACCTTCTCCTGCACCTTGGGCATGCGCGTCATGCCGCCGACCAGGATGACGTCGTCGATTTCCGAAACCTTGATGCCGGCATCCTTGATGGCGATGCGGCAGGGCTCGATCGTGCGATCGATCAGTTCCTCGACCAGGGCTTCCAGCTTGGCGCGCGTGATCTTCAGGCTCAGGTGCTTGGGACCGGAGGCATCCGCCGTGATGTACGGCAGGTTGATTTCGGTCTGCTGCGCGGACGACAGCTCGATCTTGGCCTTTTCGGCGGCTTCCTTCAGACGCTGCAGGGCCAGCACGTCCTTGGACAGGTCGACGCCGCTTTCCTTCTGGAATTCGCTGATGATGTAGTCGATGATGCGCTGATCGAAGTCTTCGCCGCCCAGGAACGTATCGCCGTTGGTGGACAGCACCTCGAACTGCTTCTCGCCATCGACATCGGCGATTTCGATGATGGAAACGTCGAACGTGCCGCCGCCAAGGTCATAGACCACGATCTTGCGGTCGCCCTTTTCGGTCTTGTCCAGGCCGAACGCCAGCGCGGCCGCCGTCGGCTCGTTGATGATGCGCTTGACTTCCAGGCCCGCGATGCGGCCGGCGTCCTTGGTGGCCTGGCGCTGGCTGTCGTTGAAGTAGGCCGGGACCGTAATGACGGCCTCGGTCACTTCTTCGCCCAGGTAGTCCTCGGCGGTCTTCTTCATCTTGCGCAGCACGTCGGCCGACACCTGGGGAGGCGCAAGCGTCTTGCCCTGGGCTTCGACCCAGGCGTCGCCGTTGTCTGCCTTGACGATCTTGTAAGGCATCAGGTTGATGTCTTTCTGCACGGCCTTTTCATCGAACTTGCGGCCGATCAGACGCTTGACGGCGAACAGCGTGTTCTTTGGGTTGGTGACGGCCTGGCGCTTTGCGGGCGCGCCGACCAGGATTTCGCCGTCGGGCATGTATGCCACGATGGACGGCGTGGTACGGCCGCCTTCAGCGTTTTCGATGATCTTGGCACTGTTGCCGTCCATGACGGCAACGCAGCTATTCGTGGTGCCAAGGTCAATACCAATGATTTTGCCCATGATCTCTGTAACCTTGCTTAGAAATGAATATTTGAAAGTGAAATAACTCGATGGAATCTAGCTGGGGGCCTCCGGCGGGATTTCAAGCCCCGCGCAGCGCAATTCCCGCTTCCGCCCGCCTTATTGCGCATCCTGTTGGCCGGACGACACCATGACCAGCGCCGGACGCAGGACGCGATCCGCGATGGTGTAGCCCTTCTGCAGCAGTTGCTCCACGGTGCCTTCCGGATGCGGAGACGGCACCGAGGAAATGGCCTGGTGCTGGTGCGGGTCGAATTTGTCTCCCGGCGCCGGAGCCACTTCCTTCAGCGCATTGCGCTCGAAAGCCGCCGCCAGCTGGCGCAGCGTGGTCTCCACGCCTTCCCTCCAGGCTTCCGGAGATTGGTCCGGCTGCGACAGCGCGGCCTCCAGGCTGTCCTTCACGGGCACCAGGCTTTCGGCGAAACCCTCGATCCCGAACTTGCGCGCCTTGGCCACGTCTTCGGTGGCGCGGCGGCGGATGTTCTCGGTTTCCGCCTTGGCGCGCAGCAGCTGTTCGTGATATTGCGCCAGCTGTTCCTGTGCCTCGGCCAGCAGGACGTCCAGATTCTGCTCCGGCTGGACCGCCTCGTCCTGCGATGCCGTTTGCGCCGTTTGCTCCTCGCCCTCGGAGGGCGAGACGGGAGCGGCTTCCTGGCCGGGGTTCTGCTTCTGGTTTGACGCCGACATACGGTTCTCCACAACTAAAGTTTCAGTTCAATGCAACGGAAAATGGGGGCGGATGCCCCCATTTCAAGACGCAAAAACAAGAAATATCGCTTTTTTCTACCAGCCCGCCATGTGACGACGCACGATTTCGGTCAGCGCATCGGCCCAGACCGGGTCATCGTTGAGGCACGGCAGGTAGCGGAACTGCTTGCCGCCATCCTCCAGGAAGGCGTCGCGGCACTGCATCTGGATCTCTTCCAGGGTTTCCAGACAATCCGCCAGGAAGCCGGGGCACATGACGTCCACGCTGCCTACGCCCTGCTTCGCCCATTCGCGCAGCAGCGGCTCGGTATAGGGCTGCAGCCACGCCTGGGCGCCGAAACGGCTCTGGAAGGCCACGTGCACGCGGTCGCCGTCTTCGCCCAGGCGCTGGCGCAACAGCAGCAGGGTTTCCATGCAGTCGCGATGATAGGGGTCGCCCTGCTCGACGGTGACGCGCGGCAAACCGTGAAAACTGAGCAGCAGCCGCTCGGGCTTGCCATGCGCAGCCCAGTAAGCCTGCACTTGTCTCGCCAGGGCATCGATATAGCCCGGATCGGCATGATAGCGCTTGATGAAGCGCAGTTCCGGCTGGTTGCGCAGCCTTGCCGCATGGCGCGCCACGTGATCCACAGCCGTGGCCGTGGTGCTGGCCGCATACTGCGGATACAGCGGTACGCACAGGATGCGCTCGCACCCCTGGCTGCGCAATGCGTCGATGGCGCTGGCGATGGAAGGATTGCCATAGCGCATGCCCACGGCGGTGCGCACGTCCAGCCCCTGCGCCCGCAGCCGCTGCTGCACGCCGTCCGCCTGGGCCTGGCTCCAGACCAGCAGGGGCGAGCCGCGCTCGTGCCAGATTTCCTCATAGCGCGGCGCCAGGTGATGCGGCCTGCGCACCAGCACGATGCCGCGCAGAATGATCTGCCACAGCCACTGCGGCAGCTCGATCACCCTGGGATCCGACAGGAACTCCAGCAGATAGCGTCGTATGGCCTTGGGCGTGGGCTCGTCGGGCGTGCCCAGATTGACGACGAGAATGCCCGTCGGCCCCTTGGGCAGGGGCGCGGGCGTTGCGCTCAGGGCGTCGGGGTCCGGGGCTTCCGGCAGGTAGCGCGAAGGGAAAAGATTCACTGTGTGTTGTGGCTCAATGCATTCGACAGCAGGCGCGCCGTGATGTCGACTATGGGGATGACGCGTTCGTACGCCATGCGCGAAGGGCCGATGACGCCCAGCGTGCCGACGACCTGACCGTCGACGCCGTACGGCGCCGTGACGACGGAAACGTCTTCCATCGGCACCAGGTGGGAGTCGCCGCCGATGTAGATCTGCACGCCCTGCGCCTTGGTGGACACATCCAGCAGATGCAGCAGGTCGGTCTTTTTCTCGAACATGGAAAACATGCGGCGCAGGCGCTGCATGTCGGAAGCGATATCGGAAACGTCCAGCAGCTTGCTTTCCCCGGAGATGACGACGGTTTCGTCGGAATCCGGCTCGGCGGTGCCGGCCTCGACGGCGGCCTGCATCAGGCGGGAGATGTCTTCCTTGAGCGTGGCCAACTCATTGGCCATGGTATGGCGCACCTGCTCGAACGACATGCCCGCGAAATGCTGGTTGAAGAAGTTGCTGGCCTCCAGCAGTTCCTGCGGCTGGTAGTCTCGCGACACGAACAGTATGCGGTTCTGCACGTCGCCGTCGGGTGTGACGATGATCAGCAGGATGCGGGTATCGGACAGCCGGATGAACTCTATCTGGCGGAACACCTGCGAGCGCTTGGGCGTGAGCACCACGCCGGCGAATTGCGACAGGTTCGACAGCAGGGCCGCCGCCGTATTCACGGCGCGCACCGGCTCCGTCGCCGGGAACAGCTGCCGCACCTGCTCTTCCGGCAGAACCTCGAAACGCCGCGCCGACAGCAGGCGATCCACGAACAGGCGGTAGCCGCGCGGCGTGGGAATCCGGCCGGCCGAAGTATGCGGGCTGTGGATCAGGCCCAGCTCCTCGAGATCCGCCATGACGTTGCGGATGGTCGCCGGAGACAGGTCGAACATTTTGGAAAGCGTGCGCGATCCTACCGGCTGTCCATCGGCAATATAGCGCTCGACCAGCGCCTTGAGCAGTGCATTGGCTCTTTCATCCATGGCGCTATTTTATGCAATCCTGAGCGATAAAGGTCACATCTTGCGGATTTTGCCTGCGCGCCCCCCCTATAATCCGGATATTGTGGTCCCTATTTCAAAACACAAGGTCCCGGACACATGCATTTCCGTACCGTCGCCATCATAGGCAGGCACCAGGACACCGGGCTGGACGCTCCCTTGCGCCGGCTTGCCCAGGCTCTCCGCGCCGAGGGCTGTACCGTGCTGGTCGAAGCCGCCACTTCGCACAACACGGGAGTCGCCGAATTCACCGTGTGTACCTACAAGGAAATCGGCGAACAGGCCGACCTCGCCATCGTCATGGGCGGCGATGGCACCATGCTGGGCGCAGCGCGCGAGCTCGCCAATTCGCGCGTCCCCCTGATCGGCATCAACCACGGCCGCCTGGGCTTCATCACCGACATCCCCGTGCACAGCGCCGTCGACGCCCTGTCCAGCGTGCTGCATGGGCAATACGAAGCCGAAGAGCGCGTCCTGCTCGAAGGCAGGGTCATGCGGGGCGACAAGGTCATGTATTCCGGCGTGGCGCTCAACGACGTGGTCATCAACCGCGCGGGGCGGGGCGGCATGATCGAGCTGCACATCGAGCTCGACGGCCAGTTCATGCACAGCCAGCGCGCCGACGGCCTGATCATCGCCACGCCGACCGGCTCGACGGCTTATGCGCTATCGGCCAACGGCCCCATCCTGCATCCCAGCCTGAACGCCATCCTGCTGGTGCCCGTAGCTCCGCAGACCTTGTCGAACCGCCCTATCGTGCTGCCCGACAGCGGCACCCTTAGCGCCACCATCACGTCACTGAGCCGCGTCGAATCCGGCGCCAGCGTGCACTTCGACATGCAGACCTGGTCCGAATGCCAGGCGGGCGACCGCATCGACGTGCGCCGCTCGCGCAACGCCATCCGTTTCCTGCATCCCACCGGCTACAGCTTCTTTTCCACGCTGCGCCGCAAGCTGCACTGGAACCGCATGCCGCAACCCTCCGACGACATCGAATAGCCCTCGTTTTCCATCATGCTGCGCACCCTGCACATCCGTGATTTCGTCATTGTCGAAGAAGCGGAAATACCGTTCGAATCCGGATTCACAGTGTTTTCCGGTGAAACCGGCGCGGGCAAATCCATTCTCGTCGACGCCCTGTCCCTCGCGCTGGGCGCACGCGCGGACGCCTCCGCCGTGCGCAACGGCGCGCAACGCGCAGACATCAGCGCCGTCTTCGACATTCCCGGCAAGCTGTCCGACTGGCTGGAGGACAACGACATCGCGACGGAAGACGGCATGCTCATCCTGCGGCGCGTCATCGACAGCCAGGGGCGCAGCCGCTGCTATATCAACGGCGGCCCCGTCACCGTCAGCCAACTGCGCGAACTCAGCGAATGCCTGGTCGACATCCACGGCCAGCACGCCCACCAGAGCCTGCTGAAAGCCTCGGGCCAGCGCGATCTGCTGGACACGCAGGGCGGACATCTGGACCTGGCGCGACAGGTGGGCGAAGCCTGGCAACGCTGCTCCCAGGCCGGCAAGGCGCTGGAGCTGGCACAACGCGACGCCGCCTCGCTGAACGAAGAGCGCGAACGCCTGGAATGGCAGTTGGAAGAACTGAGCCGGCTGGCGCTGGGGCCGGACGAATGGCAGGCGTTGGACAGCGAGCACAGCCGCCTGTCGCACTCCCAGGCGCTGCTCGACGGCGCCGGCCAGGCGCTGAACGCGCTGGACGACGACGAAACCTCCGCCCGTCGGCTGCTCGACGCCGCCGCCCACGCCATCCAGCAGCAGTTGCGCCACGACCCGCAACTGCAAGGCGTCTACGACGCCATCGAGTCCGCCCGTATCGCCACGGCGGAAGCCGCGTCCGACCTGAACAGCTACCTGGACCGCCTCGAACCCGATCCCGACCGCCTGGCGCAGCTGGAGCAGCGCCTGTCCAGCCTGTTCGACGCCGCCCGCAAATTCCGCGTCGAGCCGCAGGAGCTGCCGCAACTGCAGCAGCAACTGGAAACCCGGCTGGCCGCCACCCAGGCCGCCAGCAACATCGAGGCGCTGCAACAGGAGCTGGATGCCGCGCAGGCCGAATACCGGCGCCTTGCCGCCGAACTGGGCAAGAAGCGCCGCAAGACGGCCAAGCAGTTGTCGGCGCTCGTCACGCAAGCCATGCAGACCCTGGCCATGCAAGGCGGATCATTCGACATTGCGCTGAACGAAGCGCCCGCCTCTTCCCATGGGCTGGAGACCATCGAATTCCTGGTCGCAGGCCATGCCGGCACCGCGCCGCGCCCCCTGGCCAAAGTCGCGTCCGGCGGAGAGCTGGCGCGGCTGTCACTGGCCCTGTCTGTCATCGCCAGCCAGGCCGCCAGGGTTCCCACCCTGATCTTCGACGAAGTCGATACCGGCGTCGGCGGGGCCGTCGCCGAGGTTGTCGGCCGGCTGCTCGCCGAGCTGGGCCAGCGCCATCAGGTGCTTTGCGTAACGCACCTGCCCCAGGTGGCCGCCTGCGGGCAACATCATTTCCGCGTCAGCAAGCAGACCACCGACGGACAGACCTCATCGTCCATCGAACCCCTGGACGATGCCGCCCGGACGGACGAAATCGCCCGCATGCTGGGCGGCCTGAAAATCACGGAAACCACGCGCCGACACGCCCGGGAAATGCTGGGCCTGTAGCGATCACCCCCCCTGGCGGGAGGGCCTGGCATGATGCTGGCCCGGCTCGCGGCGCTTTCGCCCAAGCCGGCCGGAAAGCAGGCTTACCTGCCCGCCTTTTCCCCGGCTTCACGGCATTTGCCGCAGATGCCGTAGAGCAGCATGGTGTGGCTTTCGAGCGCGAAGCCATTGTCCTTGGCGATCTTGTGCTGGCGCTTTTCGATATCGGTGTCGGTAAACTCGACCACGGTGCCACACGTCGTGCAGATCAGGTGGTCGTGATGGTCGCCGTCGTTCAACTCGAACACAGCCTTACCACCGTCGAACTGGCTGCGCACCAGGATGCCAGCCTGCTCGAACTGCGTCAGCACGCGATAGACCGTCGCCAGGCCAATGTCCACCTGCTCAGCGATCAGGGTGCGGTAAATGTCTTCTGCACTTTGATGGCGGTGCTCCGCCTTGCGGAAAATATCCAGGATCTTCAGGCGCGGGAAAGTCGCCTTCAATCCCATGTTCTTGAGCTCATTCTGGTCGTTCATAGCTAAAATGCCCCGTGGACGTATAACTGGAAGCGGCCGGATCATACACAAATTTGTGTGCCGGCCCTAACTGGCGCTGATGCGTTTTTATTCTTATTGCCTTTATGA
The DNA here is from genome assembly GCF_004342005.1 of Paracandidimonas soli. Lineage (GTDB taxonomy): Bacteria > Pseudomonadota > Gammaproteobacteria > Burkholderiales > Burkholderiaceae_B > Paracandidimonas > Paracandidimonas soli. Next base: position 142,779 of record NZ_SMBX01000006.1, on the reverse strand, counting down.
TAACGGTTTTGGCCGATCAATATACAGGGGTACCCGTGCTTACCAATGCGACATCTTTACCCTCTTTCCTGCGCACCGGACTGGTTGTCGGCGCCCTGACGCTGGCGCTGACGGCCTGCGGCGGCACAAAATGGGGCTTTCCCTACCGCGCCGACGTGCAGCAGGGGAACTGGATCACTTCCGAGCAGGTATCCATGCTGCGCGAGGGCATGAGCCGCGAACAGGTGCGTTTCCTGCTCGGCACGCCGACCCTGCAGGACGTCTTCCACGCCGACCGCTGGGACTACCCCTATTTCCACAAACCCGGCTACGGCGACGAGCAGGCGCGGCGCTTTACCGTCTGGTTCGAGGACAACGTACTGGTCCGCTGGGCCGGAGACGAACAGCCCGATCGCCAGCCGTTCCAGCGCACCGACACCGGCGTCACTCCCGGCTCGGCTTCCGCATCGGCCGCCCCTGAAGCACAGACAGGCGCCTCCGGCTCGTCCTCTCAAGGCGAAGAACAGCCTGAAGCCGACGCGCGCGCCGTGCCCTCTCCCGTCATCATCACCCAGCCGGGTCAGATGCCCGCCGAGCCCCTGCGGTGAACCAAGCAAGCAAAGGACATCATATGCGTATCGCAATCGCCGGCGCCGACGGGCGCATGGGCCGCATGCTCATCGAGGCCGTGCTAAACAGCTCCGACCTGACCCTGGCCGCCGCCCTGAACTACAAAGGATCCCCCTCCATCGGCCAGGACGCCGGCGCCTTCCTCGGTCAGGCCACTGGCGTGCAAATCACCGACGACCTGGATGCCCTGGCCAATGCCGACTGCCTGATCGACTTCACCCGCCCCGAAGGCACGCTGGAGCATCTGGAAGCCTGCGTACGCCACAAGGTCAAATGCATCATAGGCACCACCGGCTTCGACGAGCAGGGCAAGCAGGCCATCCAGGCAGCCGCCACGCAGATCGCCATCGTCTTCGCGCCCAACATGAGCGTGGGCGTCAATGCCACGCTGAAGCTGCTGCAGCTGGCCGCAAAGCTGCTCGATAGCGGCTATGACGTTGAAGTCTTCGAAGCCCACCACAAGCACAAGGTCGACGCCCCCTCCGGCACCGCCCTCGCCATGGGCGAAGCCGTCGCCGGCGCCTGGGGCAAGTCCCTGGAGGACATCGCCGACTGGGCCCGCCACGGCCACACCGGCGCACGCAAGGACGGCCAGATCGGGTTTTCCGTCGTGCGCGGCGGCGATCTCGTGGGCGACCATACCGTATTCTTCTGCGGTGAAGGCGAACGCATCGAAATCACGCACCGAGCCAGCAGCCGCGCCACCTACGCGCAAGGCAGCCTGAGGGCGGCGCGCTTCCTGGCAAACAAGAGCACGGGCCTGTTCAACATGCAGGACGTGCTGGCAGGCTGAGCGCTCCGGACAGCAAGGAAAGCAGTACATTCCAGCCACGCGCAACGACAGATTGTGGAGACATCCATGCGAGCCAGCACCATCCATTCCGAGCAAGGCCGATTCCGGATCACCGAGCTTGACGTTTCCCCTCCGGAAATATCGGACACCCAACTGCTCGTGCGCGTACGCGCTACCTCGCTGAACCGGGGCGAGCTTGCCGGCAAGGTACCCGAAGGCCAGTCCAAGCGCTTCGGCAACGAAGCCGCGGGTGAAGTCATCGCCGTCGGCAAGAACGTGCGCGAATTCCAGGTGGGCGACCGCGTCATGGGACGCTGCGAAGGCGGCTGCGCCGAACAGGTCGCCATGGACGAGCACGAGGCCATGCATGCGCCGGCTCACCTGGACTGGACGCAGGCCGCCGCCATCCCGCTGGTCTTCACCGTGGCCTACGACATGCTGTTCTGGCATCGCTCCGTCGGCAGCGGCGACACCGTACTGATCACCGGCGTGCCGTCGGGCGTGGGCATCGCATCGATGCAGCTCGCCAAGGCCATGGGCGCCCGCGTCATCGGCACCTCCACGCGCCAGGAAAAACTGGACGCGCTGCTCTCTCACGGGCTGGATGTCCCGCTGCTCGCGGCCGGCCCCGGATTCGCCCAGAAAGTTCAGGAGTCCACCGGCGGTAAAGGCGTGCAACTGGCCATCAATATCGTGGGCGGCAGCCTGTTCGAAGACTGCCTGGCAAGCCTGGCCATCGGAGGCCGCCTGGCCATCGTCGGCCATGTGGACGGCACAAAGAGCAGCCAGATCGACCTGGCCAGCCTGCATGCCAAGCGCCTGTCGGTCTTCGGCGTCTCCAACAAATACCGCACGCCGGCGGAACGCGCCGAGCTGGTGCGCGACATGAAAAAGGACGCGCTGCCTTTCTTCCGCGAAGGCGGCATCGTTCCGCTGATCCACCGTGTATTCAACGCATCCGACGCTCAGGCTGCGATCGAGCTGATGCAAAGCAACGCGCATACCGGGAAGATCATTCTGACGTTGTAAGGTCTGGCCTGCGCCTAAGGAACTCAGCCTCCAATAGATCATTCCACGCGGACCGGCTCGCGCTCCAGCGCTATACCGAACTTCGCCTGCACATCGGCCCGCACCGCCGCTTCCAGCGCCAGCACGTCTTCCGCAGCCGCTCCTCCATGATTCACCAGGACCAGCGCCTGACGTTCATGCATCCCTACAGGCCCCAGGCGCTTGCCCTTCCAGCCCGCATGCTCGATGAGCCAGCCCGCCGCCACCTTGTGCCAGCCACCGCCCTGGTCATAGGACGGCATGGCCGGATATCGTGATTTGAGCGCCTGCAATTGCGCCCCTTCCACCAACGGATTCTTGAAGAAGCTGCCCGCGTTGCCCAACACCGCAGGATCCGGCAGCTTCGCGCGACGGATCTCGCATACCGCCTGGAACACGGCCCGGGGCATGACGGCGGAAACATCCGCCAACCTGGGATGCTTGCGCAGATCGGGATAATCCAGCACTGGCGTCCAGTCCAGAGGCAGGGCGAAACGCACGGCCAGGATCAGCCAGCGCCCGTTGCCCGCCTGCTTGAAAATACTGTCGCGATACCGGAAGCCGCAGTCCGCGGCCGAAAGCTCGACCTGACGCGCCTCACGGAAATCCCAGACCAACACGCTATCCACGCGCTGCTGCAGTTCCACGCCATAGGCGCCAATGTTCTGCACCGGCGCTGCGCCCACCGTGCCGGGGATCAGGGCCAGGTTCTCCAACCCGGCCCAGCCCTGAGACAGCGTGACCGACACAAAGTCATGCCATACCTCCCCCGCCTGCGCCTCCACGATGCGGGCCGTTGCCGTCTCCCGCAACAGTCGCACTCCCTTATTCTGCACGAGCACGACAGGACGACCGACGTCCGGCGGCAGGATCACATTGCTGCCCCCGCCGAGCACGAACGCGTCCTCGGCTTGCTCCTGTACCCAATCGACCAGCGCCGGCAACTGCTGCAGGCTTGAAAGCCGTTGCGCGCGTCTCGCCTGCGAGGACAGGCCAAGCGTGTTCGGCAGGAGGACGGGGAGATCAGAGGAATCCAGGGTATTCACGACGGATAGAAGGACACAGGCAATGCGTGGAGACGATACGGCTGCATTGTATATTGTCAGCATCTGGCGACTACAGAAGCAGCGCGCACGAAAAAGTACGGCTCAGCAACACAAGCGAAATTGCCGTTTGCAAAAATACAAAAGCAGGCTTATAATCTTTGTCTTGCTTGATCTTGTAAAGATCGGAAGCGCGGGAATAGCTCAGTTGGTAGAGCGCAACCTTGCCAAGGTTGAGGTCGCCGGTTCGAGACCGGTTTCCCGCTCCAGATTCTTCTTGTATGGACATCCAGTCTGTCAGCTGCGGAATTCCGTCTTTACCCGATCCTGCAAAGACCAAAATGCGGGAATAGCTCAGTTGGTAGAGCGCAACCTTGCCAAGGTTGAGGTCGCCGGTTCGAGACCGGTTTCCCGCTCCAGGATTTTTGTCCATGGACATCCACCAACGTCCATAGATAATTGAAAGAAAGCCGAAAACTTTGTTTTCGGTTTTTTTTTCGTCCAGCGATATCCACCGACGCCCGCCTACAGCCACACAATCGCAGGACCGCAAGTCGCGGCACTTTCGCTACTATTGGCAGGCCACGTAGAAGCGCATGTCTCTAGGCACCTAGATACCTGACTTACTCAAGTTTGAAACGGATGCCGACCTCATGAACCATTTCATCATCATTTCCGGCTGCTCAGGTGGCGGCAAATCAACATTGCTGGCTGAACTCGGACGACGCGGTCATATCGTGGTTGAAGAACCTGGGCGGCGCATTGTCCAAGAGGAAACACGCACCGGCGGCCATGCCTTGCCGTGGATCGACATAGCTGCATTTCTGCGCAGGGTCATCACCGCCGCCTTGGAGGATCATGCCAATGCTCTACGAAGCAACGCGCCGCGCGTGTTCTTCGACCGCAGCCTGATCGATGCAGCTGCAGCACTTCAAGCACTGACGGGCGAGCCCACCCTGAAGACACTCGGCCAAGCGCACCGCTATCACCCGTGCGTCTTTCTGGCCCCACCGTGGCCTGAAATCTATGTGCAGGACAAGGAACGCCGTCACGGCATGGATGCTGCTCTAGCTGAATTCGAACGACTCCAGCATGCCTATCCAGTGCTAGGATATACGATATCTGTCTTGCCAAAGATCGGTGCGGCAGAGCGCGCCGACTTTGTGCTAGAAACCTTGGAGAGTTGCTGAGCTGCTACGCAGCAGCTTTGGCTGGTTATGCTGCACTTACGGCCTTCTTTGATAGCAGCAAACCGAAACCGGCGGCACCCAGCAATGAGGCGCACGTCCTGTTGAACAAACGCTTACGTGCAGGCAAGGCAAACCATTTTCCCAAGTACGCTCCCATATAAGCGTAAGCGGCAATGGCAATCCATTCGAGCACCAGGAAAAGCAGCCCAAGGATGAAGAATTGCGGCGCGGCGGCTTCTGCCGAGTTGACGAATTGCGGCAGAAACGCGGTGAAGATCAGGATTGCCTTTGGGTTGCCTGCTGCAATCAGGAATTCCTGCCTGGCCAAACGCCACAGGTTGAAAGTTCGCATATCACGGGCGTCGACGCTCTCTTGCACTGCGTTCACTGGGGCGAACCAAAGCTGCAAGGCCATATAGAATAGATACAACGCTCCCGCCACCTTGATGACAGTGAAGGCCAAAGCCGAGGTTTGCAACACCACAGCAAGCCCCGAGGCCGCAATGGCAATCATGCCGACAAACGCAACCAAACGGCCGATGCCAGCCACACAGGCTGCCGCGAAGCCGAAGCGACTGGCGTTAGAGACGGAAAGCAGATTGTTCGGACCTGGCGCCATGTTCAATGCAAAGCAGGCAGGCACAAACAGCAGAAACATTTCTGGCGACACGAGGTACTCCTGTGGTGTGTCTGGCATGCCTCTCAAGCAGGCACTTGCCTGAAATTTTAAGATCAGTTGAAAAAGGATGTCTATGCATAAGAACAGCATACACACTTCTTGAACAAGGCCGCCCCGATCGGAGGCTGGCATCCACCTCGCCGCAATTTACAAGGATTGCGGGCCCGTGACATCCAGGGAACTCGCGCATTTCATCCGTGAGCGGCTCAGAAGGGCCAGAACCTGGGGATGAATATCACTCCCAGCACCCAGAAAATCAGGTTCAGAGGCAGCCCCACCTTCAGGAAGTCCACGAAACGATAGCCGCCGGCGCTGTACACCATGGTATTGGTCTGATAGCCCACGGGCGTGGCGAAGCTGGTGGAAGCTGCGAAGGTAACCGCGATAAGGAAGGGCGTAGGATCCACATCCAGCATTCTGGCCGTGGACATGCCGATGGGCGTAAGCAGCACGGCCGCCGCCGCATTGCTCATGAACTCTGTCAGCAGCAGCGCCATCAGGTAGAGCACAGCCAGCACCACCAGCGGTCCAGCCTCCCGGACCAGCCCTATCGTGTTCTGCACGATGAACTCGGCAGCGCCGGTCTCGCTCATGGCCACGCCTAGTGGCATCAGCCCGGCCAGCAGGATGATGATGGGCCAGTCGATGGCATCGTAGACGCCGTCGGCATCGAGACAGCCCGCCAGCGTCATGGCCACGGCCCCCACCAGGGCGGTGATGGAAATCGGCAGCCAGCCCAGCGCGGACACGGTAATCACCACCGCCATGGTCGCCAGCGCGAAGGGCGCGCGCCAGCCACGGGCAGGCTGGGCATCGCGCTCGGACAGCACGATGAGGTTGCTGTCCTGGCGCAGCGCACCCATCTCGGGCTCCGTCGTCAGCATCAGCAGCACATCGCCGACGTTAAGCCTCACATCCTTGAGCTGTTCGCGCAAGACCTGGCCGCGCCGGTGGATGGCCAGCACGATAGCGTCATGCCGCCAGCGCCAGTCCAGCATCGTCAGGGTGCTGCCCACCAGGCGCGAGCGCGGCGCAATCATCACCTCGGTCACCACTTGCGATACGGGTTCGGATTCCTTGTCGCCGTCCACCGACATGCGGCGCAGTCGGCGCTTGAATTGCGGGTTCAGCTCCAGCCCGGCCTCCTGGCGCAACTCGTCCAGCTTGGACCAGTCCCCGCGAGCCAGCAGCACGTCGCCCTCCTGCAGCACCTGGGAACGCGGCGACCACACTTCCTCGTCGTCCCGCAGCAGTTCCATCACATACACGCCGAAAGTTTCGCCCAGCTTGGCTTCCTCGATAGACACGCCGATCAGCGAAGATTCCGGCATCACCCTCAGCTCGGTCACGTACTTGCCCAGCTCGTGATTCTCCACCATCTGGGAGGCGCTGGTATCGGGCAACAGCCAGCGCCCGAAGGTAAGCAAATAGAGACATCCCGCAGCCATGCAGATCACGCCCAGCGGCGTGAACTCGAACATGCTGAAACCCGGGTGGCCCAGGTCTTTCGCCATGCCGTTGACCAGCAGATTGGTCGAGGTGCCGACCAGGGTGCATACCCCCGCCATCTGCGATACATAGGACAGAGGGATCAGCGCCTTGGAAGCCGGCATGCCGATGCCGGAGGCCGCTGTCATCACGATGGGCATGAATACCGCCACGACAGCGGTATTGTTGACGAACGGCGCCACCACCGCCAATACGGCGAACAGCACCAGCAAAAAAAGAAAAGGGGATTTTGCCCGGCCGAGCAGGCGGCCTATGCCCGACAATGCGCCGCTGTTCTGCAGGCCGGCGGCCAGCACGAACATGGACGCCACCGTGATCGTGGCCGGATTGCTGAAGCCGCTGACGGCCTGCTCGGGCGTCACCAGCCCCGCTACGGCCAGGCCGCCCAGCACGAGCAGGGCTACCGTGTCCATGCGCAGCTTTTCCGTAGCGAACAACACGATCGCCGCCAGGGCAATGCACAACACCAGCACTATTTCTATGGTCATCCCTCGATTTCCTGAAAGCGATGGCGCTTCGTATCGCCTCTGGCAAGGGCCGCCATACCTGCAACGGTCGTACGTGAGACCCCGGCTAGTTGAGCATCTTCGACGACTTTATCGATTCTTGCAACCTTGCGCCGCATCACCCATGGCATTCGCAAACAATCGCGCGCCGTTGGTCTTGAAGATTTCGAGCACTCGCTCTGCCGCCGGCGACAGATAGCCAGCCTTGCGGTACGTGGCGCCCAGGGTGCGGTTCAACGTCGTAGCCGGCAATGGCAATTCGCGCAGCATCCTGCCCTGGTGCAGCGCCAGGGTATGGCGCGATACGAAACTCAGCAGATCGGTCCGGGCGATCATATGGGGCAGCAACGGTAAAGCGCTCGTTTCGATCTGCACATGCGGGCGGGAAAGGCCCGCGGCCGTGAACACCGACTCCAGCCACTGACGGCTGGGTACGGTCGGGGCCGGCAGCGCCCACGAATATTCCAGCAGGGACTCCAGCGTCACTTTCTTGCGCCCGAAGATGGCATGGTCGCGCCTTGCCGCCACCACCACCGCATCGTTGACGATGGGTACGGCCACCAGATCGGGATCGCCGGTCGCGGTCAGGCCTATCAGTATGTCTATTTCCCCATCCTTCAATTGACCTCGCAATGTGGACGTAGGCCCTATCTCGATTTCTATGTTCAGGTCCGGGCATTCGGCCAGGGCAAGATGGCAAAGCTCGGGCAGCAAATGATCGGCGGCGATGGGACCGCTGGCCAGCCGCACGTGGCCAAAGCGTCCGCTTGCGAATTCGTTCACTTCGCGTATTGCCTCGCTTGCGTTGTCGCGCAGCATCCTGGCGCGCAAACGCAGCACCTCGCCCACGCGCGTGAGCCGGATGCCCCGGCCGGTCCGTTCGAACAAGGGGCTGCCGATGATCGCCTCCAGGCGATCTATGCATTTGGTCAACGCGGGCTGGCTGCGGCCCAGTTGCTCCGCCGCACGCCCCAGGTGCTGCATATCCGCCAGGACTTCGAAATAGCGCAAATCCCTGAGATGAATATCCACGGCACCCCCATTCAATAACTAAAAGTGAACAAATAATGAATATTATCAAATAGACAGTTATTGATTCCAAGACCAATAATTGCTCTCCCAATAACGAGTACGCCCCGATGTCCCATACCGTTTTCGTGACCGCGCCCAAGCTGCATCCAGCCGGCGTCGCAGTGCTGGAAAAACATGGAGCGCGCGTGATCTACCTCGATCAGGCAGACTCCGCGGAGGAAGCCGCCCGCATCATGGCATCGGAACCCATCGATGCTGTCATCTCGCGGACCGTGTCATTGACGGCCGCAGCCATACAGGCATGCCCCACCCTGAAAGTCATTTCCAAGCATGGCGTGGGAGTCAGCAATATCGACGTAGAGGCGGCCAGCCGCCAAGGCGTGCTGGTCTATGCGACTCCCGGAGCCAACGCCGCCTCCGTCGCGGAAATGGCTATCGGCCTGATGATCGCCGCCGCACGCCGCATCCCTTCCATGGACCGGTCACTGCGCGACGGCCACTGGCACAGGCTCCAGGACGGCCGCCAGCTCGATGGATTGACCCTGGGACTGCTGGGCTATGGGCAGATCGGCCAGCGCGTCGCCCGGGCGGCGCAAGCGCTGGGCATGCGCGTGATCGCATACGATCCGGCATTCCCGGCCAGCAATCCCGTGCCCGGTGTCGAGCGCGCCGACGACCTGAACACCCTGTTGCCGCGATCGGACGTCCTCAGCCTGCATGTGCCGCTGACCCCCGGCACGCGCGGGCTGCTGGATGCCGCGCGGCTGAAGCGCCTGCCGAAGGGAGCCATTCTCATCAATACCGCGCGCGGCGAGGTGGTGGACGAAACCGCCCTGATCGAAGCCCTGCGCAATGGCCACCTGCATTCGGCCGGCCTGGACACCATGGAGATCGAACCCCTGCCTGCCGGCAGTCCGCTGACCTCCCTGGAAAACGTGGTGCTGACGCCGCACGTAGGCGGCTCAACGCCGGCGGCCCTTGCACTGATGGCGCAAGGCGCGGCCGAGAACGTCATGGGCCATCTGACAGGCAATCCTCCCGATCCCGGGCGCTGCGTCAACCCGCATATCCTTTGATTAAACCCGGTCCCGCAAACTCCGAGCCGCTCGCCGGCCCGGCAATCCACGACACGCATCTCCAAGGAAAGACAGTATGAGCACACCCTCCCCTGCCGACTGGCCGCCCGGCTATCGCATCAACCCCAATCCCGCGCGCCTGGACGCGGCTCTGGTCGAAGCCTTCGGAACCCTGCCGGTCGCAGGCATCGGCGATGCCATGAGCCGCAACATCGGCACCATCGGGCTTCGCCAATATCATGCAAGGCTGGACACGACGATGGCAGGCCAGGCGCTTACCGTGCGCGTCCGTCCCGGCGACAATCTGATGATCCACAAAGCCTTGCTGATGGCGCAACCCGGCGACGTGCTGGTCGTCGACGGCGGGGGAGACATCAGCCAGGCCTTGGTGGGAGGGCTGATGCGAACGAGCTGCATCGCCCGGCAACTTGCCGGGCTGGTCATCGACGGCGCCATCCGCGACCTGTGCGAGTGGGCTGAAGACGGCATGCCCATCTTTGCGCGCGGCCATACGCACCGAGGCCCCAGCAAGGACGGTCCGGGCGAGATCAACGTTCCGGTGTCCGTGGCCGGGCTGGCCGTCATGCCGGGTGATCTGATCGTCGGCGATGCCGACGGAGTCATCGCCATACCGGCGGATCAGGCGCAAAGCGTCCTGGAAAAAACACGTCAGCATCTGCGCAAGGAAGCGCAAATCCGCGAGGCCAACCGCACCGGCACGGCGGATCCCGAACGCTTCGACGCCATTCTCCGGGCCAAGGGCCTGCCAGTCTGAACCTTAGGGATGCACACATCAAAACCCAGGGCGGCAGGCAACGCCCGCTCCGCCCTTCCCCGCAAAAGAACTCACAAGGAGACACCATGTTCAAACCAAACCGCCGCACCCTGCTGAAGTCATCCCTATTCGCGCTGGCCGCCGGACCTGCGCCGCTGTTCGCCGCGACAGAACAGTGGCCATCCCGATCCATCAACCTGATTGTCGCCTTCGCGCCAGGGGGATTCACCGACATTGCAGCCCGGCTGATGGCCGACAAACTGTCGGTCGAGCTGGGGCAACCCATCGTCGTAGAGAACCGCGCAGGGGCAGCAGGTGTCATTGGCACCCAGGCGGCGGCCCGCGCCAAGCCGGACGGCTACACCCTGCTCTTGGGCACGATCAGCACGCACGCCATCAACGTCGGCCTGTACAAGTCCCTGCCCTACGATCCCGTAAAGGATTTCGCGCCTGTCTCCGGCGTGGCCAGCGGCCCTCTGGTCCTGGTCGTGAACCCCGACATAGGCGTCAAGACCATCCAGGAACTCATCGACAAGGCTCGCGCAGAGCCCGGAAAATACACCTACGGCTCGGGAGGCCCGGGCACCACCAGCCACCTCGCCGCGGAAATGTTCAAATCGATGGCTGGAATCGACCTGCTTCACGTACCGTACCGCAGCCCGTCGCTGGCTACCACGGGCCTGCTGGGCAAGCAGGTGGACATGATGTTCGATACCGTGCCGGCCACCATCAGCAACGTCAAGGCCGGCAGAATCATGGCGCTGGGCATCAGCGGCGCGCCTGACGCAGGAAAAATCGTCGATATGAACCTGCCCGCCATCAGCGATACCTTGCCCGGCTTCGATGCCAATACCTGGGTCGGCATGTTCGCCCCGGCCGGGACGCCTCCCCGGATCGTCGAGACATTGGACGCAGCCCTTCGCAAATCGCTGACGGATCCCGCACTGGTAACACGCCTGGCGGAGATCGGCATGCTGCCATTCGTCAGCTCGTCTCAGGAATTCGCCGAATACATCAAGACCGACACGCAACGCTGGGTCGAACTCATACGCAAGAACGGCATTTCACTGGATTGATGCGCCATGGAACGACTCAAGGTATTCCTTGCCTACACCGACGACGAGCTCGGCAGCTACTACAGCGAGTCTGGCCTGAAGGCGCTGCAGGCCCATGCCGATGTCGTGCGCAACACCACAGGCCGCGTGCTGGCCGGCCGCGAACTGGCCGATGCCAGCGCAGGCTGTCAGGTAATCATTGCCCACCGCTCGGTTGCCGGCAGCCGCGAAACCTTTGCGCACGCGCAGCACCTGTCGGCATTCCTGCGCGGCGCAGTAGACATCAGCACCATCGATGTACCGGCAGCGTCGGAGCACGGCATATTGGTCACGCGCGCCAGCGCGGGCTTCTCCACCGCCGTCGCAGAGCTTGCTCTTGCAATGATCTTCGATCTGGCTCGCGGCATCTCGAAAGCTCGCCATGAATATGCGCAAGGCCATATGCCCGTCGTCGCCAAGTCCAGGCAGATCGCAGGGACGCGACTGGGCATCATCGGCTTTGGCCGGATCGGCCGCGCACTGGCCCGGCACGCCGCCGCACTGGGCATGATCGTGCGCGCGTACGATCCCTTCCTGCCACCTGAGGAGCTCGGCGAGCACGGCGCCGCGTTCGAAACGCTGCTTTCCGAATCCGACTATGTCGTGTGCCTGGCGGCATCGACACCGCAAACCGGTAATCTGATGAACGCCTGCGCCTTCCGCATGATGCAACCGCATGCCTGCTTCCTGAACCTGGCGCGCGGCGAACTCGTGGACGAAGACGCCCTGCTGGCTGCCCTGAACGAAGGCCGCCTGCGCGGCGCGGGCCTGGATGTGGGGCGGGCCGCGGATCAGAAACCCTCGGCGATCTTCGAGAACCGCCCCGATGTAGTGCTGATGCCGCACGTCGGCGGCATGACGGCGGAAGCTCGAGAACACCAGGTAATGGATACCGTACGACAGGTTGCCGCCCTGGCTGCCGGCAACTGGCCCGAAGGCGCGGTGAATCCACAGCAGGCTTATCGGGCGGCAGCGCTGCTGAACACCCGGAATGGCGCCACATCCGCAACAATCAAGCCTCGGACGAAGGACATATCATGACGGCAGCTCCCTGGTCTGGCGGAACCGAATCCGCCCGTCACATCTTGCCCGCAGGCAGCGTGGACTGCCATCATCATATCTACGACACGCGTTTTGCCTACCATCCCGAGGCGGACTACCGCCCCCCGGACGCCACGGTACGGGACTATACCCAGTTGCGCGAGCGCCTGGGAGTCAGCCGCAGCGTCATTGTTCAGCCGTCCAGCTACGGTACCGACAATGCCTGCCTGCGCGAAGCCCTGGCCTCCTTCGGGAGCAGTGCCCGCGGCGTGGCAGTGATCGACGAACACACTTCGCCGGACGAGCTGCAAGCGCTGGACTCGGCAGGCGTGCGCGGCATCCGTTTCAATCTCGCGCGACCGGCAGGGGCTGGAATAGAACAGATGCAGAAGCTGTCCCGCAGGGTCGCGGACCTCGGCTGGCACGTGCAGATCCATGCACTGGGACGCGATTATCCCGCGCTGGAAAAACACCTGGCCGAACTGCCGGCGACACTGGTCATCGACCACCTGGGCCGCATTCCCCAGCCAGACGCACTGTCTCACCCAGCCTGGAACGTGTTGCGCAGGCTGGTCGACGGCGGGCGCGCCTGGATCAAGATTTCCGGGCTCAACCACGACAGCGTTGATGGCGAACCCGCCTACGCGGATGCCGGCGTACTGGTACGCGAGTGGATCAAGGCCGCGCCGCAGCGAATGCTCTGGGGTACCGACTGGCCGCATGTTTCCGCGATTGTGAATCCTGGACGAACGGCACCGGACGATGCGTTGATCCAGGACCTGATCTACGACTGGATGGAAACCGGCCAGACCCGCCGGATGATCTTTGCCGACAACCCTTGCGAGCTATACGGATTCGAACGAGCCTCGCAATAACTGCCGGCCATCCGGCCGTGGGCCGGCCTGGCGTGTGGAGCACAGCGGGGGCAAGAATGGGGATTTCAAATACTGCCAGGACACCTGGCGGCCTTCCGATGTGCTATCTTCCTGGCATCATCACGACCAGAAGAGGATCCCGATGAAACCCGCCGTTATCGTCGGTGCCGTGCTGATTGCACTGGGCGCCATTGCCCTGGTTTACCAGGGTTTCAGCTACACATCCGAAGAGACCGTGCTTCAGATCGGCTCGGTCAAGGCGACCGCCGAAACAGAGAAATCGGTCTTCATCCCCCCCTGGGCCAGCGTACTGGCCATCGTGGCCGGTCTCGTGGTGATAGGCGTAGGTCGGCGCAAATAAGCGCCGGCCTTGTCGCACGGAGCGTCAACGCCCTGGCCAATGGCAGATGGAAAACCCTCCGGCAGGGCTGCGTGAAAACGAAATACGAAGGAAGGGCAGATCATGAGTATTCCGGTCGAATTGCAGAGCCTGGAAAGCGTCATCACGCGTTACCGCTTCGCCTATCTGATGACAAACAGCGATAAAGGCCCGCCGCATGTGGTCCAGGCGGCCGTGGCGCTGGACGGCGGCGACCTGGTCATAGATCGTGTGGGTCGCCGCACTCGTGCGAACGCGCTTGCACGACCCGACGTCGGACTGGTCTGGCCGCCGGAATCCGAAGCGGGCTACTCGTTGATCGTCGACGGCCAGGCAGCTCTTATCGGTGAATCGCTGCGGATCACACCCTCGCGGGCGGTCCTGCACCGCTCCTCCCCCTCCCCCGAGCCCAAAGCGCCGGGAAGCTGCGGCTCCGATTGCGTGGAGCTCGGCCTGACATCCCGCTGATTTTCCGCAGCATCGGCCCGAAAAACGCGGACGTTTTGTAGCCCGGCGGCGCCAAGGCTAAACTGTGGGAGCATGACGCCGCAATCCATTAAAAAAACAATATGAGGGAGGCTGATTGCGCAAGAGCCGCTAAAGGAGTCGATCCGAATGGGAAAATTGCCGCGTGTGCTCGCACTGGCGTCCATATGCCTGGTCTGCACGCTGCCGTTGACAGCCAAGGGGCAGACGGCATCCTGCAATGACGGGCAACCCGTCAGGCTGGCGGACCTCAACTGGGAAAGCGCTTCGTTCACCACCCATGTCGTCCGCAAGCTGCTCGCCTCGGGCTACGGCTGCGCGACGGAGATCGTACCCGGCGCTTCAGCCGCTATCGAATCGGCCCTGGTGCAGGACGATCTGCAGATCATCGCGGAGATATGGTCCGGCAGGTCTCCCATCATCGAAGAGGCGATCGAACAGGGAAAAGTCGAAGTTGTGGGCGATACCCTGACCGACGGAGCGGAACAAGGCTGGTATGTTCCCCACTATGTGGTCCATGGCGACCCCGAACGGGGGATAGAGGCCTCGGCTCCCGACCTGCGCAGTTGGCGCGACCTGCCACGGTACAAATCTCTCTTTGCCGACCCCGAAGATCCCGGCAAGGGGCGTTTTCTCAACTGTCCATCGGGCTGGGTCTGCGAAAACACCAACAGCCGGCTGCTGCAGCTGCATGGCCTGGAGAATGATTACACCAACTTTCGCGCCGGCACCGGCGCCGCGCTGGATGCAGCCATCAGCTCAGCCTACGACAGGGGCCGGCCCATCCTGTTCTACTACTGGCAGCCCGCGGGCCTGATGGCCAAGTACAAGTTCCACAAGATAGAGCAGGATCCCTTCGACAAGGCGTGCTGGGACACCATCGTCACCGGCCAGGGCGAGCTTTGCTCCTCCGACTTTCTGCGGGCGCAGCTTTCGGTGGCCGCATCCGCCCCCTTCGCCGAGCGGAATCCCGAGCTGGTGGCATTTTTCGAAAAGCTCCAGTTCGAGCCGGCGCTGCTGAACCGCATGATTCTGGAAATGACCGAGACCCGCAAGAACGGCGAGGCCATGGCCGACCAGTTCCTGCGCGAGCACCCCGACGTATGGCGGGCCTGGCTACCAACGGCCGCAAGCGCGCGCGTGTCGTCGGCGCTGGGCATGATCGAACCTTCCGATAGCCCCGCCAGCGCGCCGGATACCGCCGCAGAAGCGACGGCGGGCGGCGGCATCTTCCCGGACTGGTCCGCCGCCGCTTTTGTGAACCGGCAACTCATGGGCATGGTCAAGGAATACGGCGGCGTATTCCGCCAGGTCAGCGACTTCATGCTGACCCGTCTGCTGCTGCCCGTCGAGCGCCTGATGCTGGCGATTCCGCCCTGGATATTCCTGCTGCTGGTCGGCGCGCTGTCGTGGCACGCCACACGCAAGCCGGTAGCGGCGGTACTGTACGCCGCCTGCCTATACCTGGTCGGCGCCCTGGGTTTGTGGGACAAGCTCATACAGACATTCGCTCTGGTGCTGGTATCGACACTGGTGTCCATCGTGCTGGGCGTACCGATAGGCATCATCGCCGCGCGCAGCCGCATCCTGCGCCGGATTCTGACACCCGTGCTGGACATCATGCAGACCCTGCCCAGCTTCGTGTACCTGATTCCGGTGCTGATGCTGTTCGGCCTGGGCAAGGTGCCGGCCCTGTTCGCCACCATCATCTATGCGGTGCCGCCGCTGATCCGCTTGACCACGCTCGGCTTGCGCCAGGTGGACCCCGACGTCATGGAGGCCGCGCAGGCTTTCGGAGTCACCCGCTGGCAAATGCTGACCCGGGTCACGCTCCCGCTGGCCCGGCCCAGCATCATGGCAGGAATCAATCAGACCACCATGATGGCGCTGGCCATGGTGGTGGTGGCGTCCATGATCGGTGCGCGCGGCCTGGGCGAGGATGTGCTGGCGGGCATTCAGACGCTGGATGTGGGCCGTGGTCTGCAGGCTGGAGCAGCCATCGTCATACTGGCCATCGTCATAGACCGGATCACCCAGGCCTACGGGCGGCCGCGCCGGCAGCGGCCTGATCCGTCGCGGGAGAAACTGCGATGAACGACGCAAAAATAGAGATATGCGACGTGTACAAGGTCTTCGGGCCTCGCGAAGGCGGCCCCCGGGAGACCAAGGCAGTCGAGCTATTGCGCCAGGGTGCCGACAAAGCCAGCGTCCAGGCCGAAACCGGCTGCAACGTGGGCCTGGCCGGGGTCAGCGCAAGACTTGCCGCCGGCCGGATATCCTGCATCATGGGCTTGTCGGGATCAGGCAAATCCACCCTGGTCAGGCATCTGAATCGCCTGATCGATCCCTCGGCCGGTCAGATCCTGATCGACGGCAGCAACATCCTGGACTTGAGCATGCCCGAGCTGCGCGAACTACGCCGACGCCGCGTCAGCATGGTGTTCCAGAACTTCGGCCTGCTGCCGCACGTCAACGTCATCGACAATGTGGCGTTCGGCCTGCACGTGCGCGGCGAAAGCCAGAAGCAGGCCCGCGAGGCGGCCGCTGTCTGGCTGGAGAGAGTAGGCCTGCTCGGCTATGAAAAAAACTATCCCGACGAACTATCGGGAGGCATGCGCCAGAGAGTGGGGCTGGCGCGCGCTTTGGCGACCGATGCCGACGTCCTCCTGATGGACGAAGCATTCTCGGCCCTGGACCCGCTGATACGCCGCGACATGCAGGACCAGATGCTGGCCTTGCAGCAGCGGCTGCAGAAGACCGTCGTCTTCATTACGCACGACATCGAAGAGGCCCTGCGCCTGGGCCAGAACATTGTCATCCTGCGCGATGGCAAGGTGGAGCAGGTGGGGAGCCCGGACGACATCCGCAACCATCCGGCCAATGAGTATGTGGAGCGCTTCATGGTACGGCATCATCAATCGGATACAAGACAACAGCCGCCGTTTTGATAGAGTCGTTGCAATACTTTCAAGCGCCGGGCGTGGCGTTGCTGTCGAACGTATGGCTCCTGAGGAGGAACCGGACGATGGCATTCAGCGCAATCCCATACAGCGGCACGAACAGCAACAGGCTGACCAGCAGCTTGATTACATAATCGACCACAGCGATTTCCACCCAATTCGCCGCCATGAACGGATTGCTGCTGCGCCAGAAGGCGACACTGAAGAAAGCCGCCGTATCCAGCGCCTGACCGAAGACTGAAGACGCCGCCGGAGCCACCCACCACTGCACGGTACTGCGTCGCACGCGGTCGAACACATGCACGTCCATCAACTGCCCGAGCACATAGGCGACGAAACTCGCGAAAGCAATGCGGAACACGACGGCGTTGAATTCGCCGAGCGCGTCCAGGCCATTGAATCGGCCTTCATGAAACAGCACCGACACCACATAAGAAGCGATCAACGCCGGAACCATCGTGCGCGCGATCACACTGCGCGCCTGCGTCTTGCCGATCAGACGCACGGTCAGGTCGGTGGCCAGGAAAATGAAGGGAAAGCTGAACGCTCCCCAGGTGCTGTGAAAACCGAACAGATCGATCGGCAGCTGCACCAGATAGTTGCTGGAGATAATGATGAGCGTGTGAAACGCGACGAGCAGGGAAAGATAGAGCGGCACCCGCGAATGCGGGACGGAAATGGGAGTCATGACGGCCTTTTTGATAAATGGGGTTAGGGAACCCATTGGAAAAAGATACAAGCAAGCAGGCAAGTATTGTACGCTGAACCCCTGAAGAGCAGGCCAGCAGCCTTGTTCAACCAGAATGCGCTCCGGGCATCGCCCCCCCAGGACGCACCCGTCTTCCACGCCACCGGCCATTGCGGCCCGCGCCTGTTACAACTGCTCCACAACAGGTGATAGCCTGCATGGACTCCGACCGTCAAACCGATTACCGTACAATCCTGTCTCAAGCAACTGAGATTTAGATGAGCGATCTGCTGAACCTGAATGTTTTGTACAGGCTGCCTGCCGACGGTCGACCAATCTGCCTGGATGATCTCGCGTCGATACTGAAAAGCGCCGGTCTCGCTTGCACACAGCCACAGATTGCCGCCAGCCTCGGCTCTCTTTGCGAACAGGGAATGGCCGTTAATGTCGCCCAGGGCCTGTTCGCCCGAGCCGATCTGTATGACCGCTGCGCCGATGGAAAACTCCCGTTTTCAGAACTGATGGCGCGGATTGCCACCACGCTCATCCACAATGATTCCGAAGCGCTGGAAGGCCGGATTACCGACGCATTGAGAGATGTAGCCCAGTTCACGGGTGCCGATCGCGCCTATGTGTTCGAATATGACTTCGGCCGCGGCCTGGCGCATTACCGGTATGAATGGTGCGCCCCGGGGATCAGCGCGCAGACCCACTCCCATTCCTGTTTTCCGATCAACGATCTGCACGCAGACAGGTGGCTCGCTGCGCATCAGCGCGGCGAACCGGTGGTGATGAACGATGCCTCGAATCTGACCAATCCGGATTTTCGGCAAGAACTTGCGGCGCAGGACATCAAAAGCCTGATTACGGTGCCGATCATGGCCGACGCCCAGTGCATCGGCTTCATTGGCTTCGACTCGGTCAGGCATCGCCGCCAGTACAGCGGGGAAGATATACGCCTGCTCGAAACCCTGGCTCGCATGTTCGCCAATCTCCATTGGAAGGAAATCGACCGTCTTGCACTTGCCCGGGTCCATGACAATCTGGATATCATCGTAGAGGGCGCCGGCGTCGGGACCTGGATCTGGTGGATGAACGCCGGACATATGGAAATCAACGAGACTTGGGCGAACATGCTGGGCTATGCCCGCAAAGAGCTCGAGCCGATCACGATTGGAACCTGGGAGCGGCTGGCCCA
The DNA here is from genome assembly GCF_004342005.1 of Paracandidimonas soli. Lineage (GTDB taxonomy): Bacteria > Pseudomonadota > Gammaproteobacteria > Burkholderiales > Burkholderiaceae_B > Paracandidimonas > Paracandidimonas soli. Next base: position 123,799 of record NZ_SMBX01000006.1, on the reverse strand, counting down.
CCCGGAAGATCTGGCCGAAGCCAGGGAACTGATCAGGCAGTACCTCGACGGAAAGCTGGAATACTACGATACGCACGTCCGCATGCGGCACAAGGCTGGGCATTGGGTGCTGGTACAGACGCGCGCGCGCCTGATTCACCGCCATCCTGCCGAAGGAGCCGTGATGGTAGGCGTTCATCATGACGTGACCGGGCTGGAGCAGACTCATCGGGAAGTGAAGCAACTGTCGGATATCATCAGCCAGTCTCCTATCGTGGCGCTTCGATGGGCCAACCAGCCTGGATGGCCGATTCAGTATGTAAGCCCGACCATCGAGAGATTCGGATACAAGGCGGAAGACTTCGAAAACGGCCATGTGGTTTGCCACACGCTGGTTCATCCGGACGACGTGGATGGCATTGAACGAGAGATAGCCGCCTACATCGCCCACGGCCCTGATGAGTATCGGCAGATTTATCGGGTGCGTCACGGACGAGGGCATTGGATATGGGTCGAAAACTTCAGTTGGCTGACCCGGGACAAGAGCGGGACGGTCACGCACATCAATAGCGTGTTGCTGGATATCACGCACCGCAAGCAACTCGAACAGGAACTTCAGCTTCATGCAACCCTGATCGACAACTCAGAGGATCTGGTGATCTTCCTGGATACCGATCTACGGTATCGAACCGTAAATCGCGGGTTCCTGAAAATCATTGGAAAATCAATCGACGAAGTGATTGGCCGAACAGACGCCGAGATATTCGGCCAGGGGCTCGCCCAGGGCTATATAGATTCTTATTGCAGACACAACCGGCGGGCATTGCAACTCAAGCGTGGCGAGAGCTTCCTGGTCGAGGATCTCTTTCCAGACGCCCGGGGCCGCGATCGCCAGTTTCGTTCCCGGTATTTTCCGGTGTTCGATGAAAACACCAGCGATCTCCTCGGAACGGCGGTGATCTCGATCGAGATCACGGATTTGAAACGCGTACAGGCCGCCCTGAGCGATAGCGAGCACCGCTTCCGGGAATTGTTCGAAAAACTGCCGGTTGCGATCACCATGCATGAGCCAGAGACGGGTGCGATGCTCGAGGCGAACAAGCAGGCTTGCCGGCTTCATGGGGTCGAAACGCTGGAGGAGCTGAAGGAGATCAATATCTGGAATCAGCCAGAACCCTTCAGTCCGCAGGATGCGCTGGAATGGAATCGCAAGGCGGTCCTCGAGGGGCGCCAGAGCTTTGAATGGCGCTCGATCACTCCCGCGGGAAGGGTTTTCTGGCAATCCGTGACGCTGGAGCCAATCAGGATCGACGGCGTGCTGCGCATACTGGCGGTCAGCATCGACATCAATGAAAAAGTGCTGGCGCAACAGGCGCTGGCCCAGAGCGAAGCGCGGTTCCGCGGACTTCTGGAGCATTTGCCCAACGTGGCCGTACAAGGATATGACCAGGACAAGCGCGTCATATTCTGGAACCAGGGGAGCGAGGTGATATATGGCTACTCCGCATCCGAGGCGGTGGGGCGCAGCCTGATCGACCTGCTCATTCCCCAGGATCAGCAAGCGGCTTTCTCCGAGACTCTAGACCGCTGGATCGCCGGGGAAGCCGCGATCGAGCCGATGGAAATAGTGGTCCGCGATAAGCAAGGCTGGAGGAAATCCGTTCTTTCAAGCCAGATCATCCGGCGCTCCCCTACCGGGGAACTCGAGTTCTACTGCGTCGATGTCGACCTGACTGCGCAAAAGCTGGCGCAGCAGCGCCTGGAGTTGCTCGCGCGAGTATTCAGCCACAGCTACGATGGCGTCGTCATCACGGACAGGAATGCCGTCGCCATCGAGGTAAACGACCGGTATTGCGAGATTACCGGCTACAGCCGGGACGAGTTGCTCGGCCGGACTCCTTCAATGCTGCATTCCGGACGGCACGGCAAAGCCTTCTACAGGGCGATGCGGGAGCAGTTGGCAACGCAAGGGCATTGGGTGGGTGAAATCTGGAACCGCAAAAAATCCGGCGAACTCTATCCGATTGAACTCCGCATCACAGCGCTCAAGGACAGTGATGACGCGCTGGCGAACTACATTGCCAATGTGACGGACATCACCGAACGGCTGAGCTACGAGGAAAAGCTCAAGCACGTCGCGTTCTATGATCAACTGACAGGACTGCCCAACCGATCCTCTGTATCCGAGACCCTGCACCAGGCAGTCTCCAGATTCAAGTACCTTCACGCGCCTTTCGCGGTCGTATTCATCGATCTGGATGAATTCAAGGCCATCAATGATGGACATGGCCATGAGGTCGGCGACCGCTACCTGCAAAGCGTCGCCCTCCGCCTTCAGTCCATCCTGCGCAAAGGGGATGTCGCAGCCCGTTTCGGAGGCGACGAATTCGTGCTGATTCTTCAGAACCAGAAATCCGCCGCGCCCGGCCACCCTGTTGTATTCGAGCGATTGCTGGCCGCGATGCGCGACCCGGTCGTGCTCGATGGCAAGGCATTGCGGCTGACTGCCAGTTTCGGAGTGACGTTCTATCCCCAGGAAAGCGAAGTCGACGCGGATCAGCTTGTGCGGCAGGCGGACCAGGCCATGTATTCAGCCAAGCAGCATGGCAAGAACCAGATCGTTTACTTCGATGCGGAATTCGAGCGCTCCATCATCCTTCGCAATGCGCGCATAGCGGAGCTTCGCCAGGCGATCGAGGACAGGGAAATGGTTCTGCACTATCAGCCGCAGGTGGACATGTCTACAGGCCGAGTGCTGGGAATGGAAGCATTGGTGCGCTGGAATCATCCGACCGCCGGACTGCTGTATCCCGACAAATTCCTCGATCTGATACAGGAGCATGAGCAGCTCGGCCTGGTCCTGAGCAAGTGGGTGCTTTCCCAAGCCCTGAACGATCTGGAGCGAATCCGCAGCCAGGGCCACGACCTGGGAATCAGCGTCAACACGATCATTCCGACTCAGGAAAGCCTGCGGGCCGTCTTTCTGGGCACCTTGTATGACATTCTCCAGCAGCATGCCGACACCCCTCCCGATCTGCTGACTCTGGAAGTGGTCGAGAATATCCTCATCGATGATCTGTCGGAAGCGACCAGAACCCTCAACAAGATACAGCAACTGGGTGTCCGGATTGCCCTCGATGATTTCGGGACGGGATTCTCTTCCTTGTCTTACCTCAAGCACCTTTCATTCGATGAACTGAAAATCGACCAGGAGTTCGTGCAGGACATGCTGACTGACAAGGAAGACATGAGCATCGTGCAAGCAGTGGTCAGCCTGTCCCAATCATTCGACGTATCCGTCATCGGCGAAGGCGTAGAAACGGCACAGCATGCCGAAATGCTGTTGCGCCTGGGATGCGTGAGGGCGCAAGGCTACGCAATTTCTCCGCCCCTGGATATCGATGCGCTGGAAACCTGGCTCGAAGAATGGCAGCCGGACCCTTCCTGGAAAGACGTTGCTCCGATATCCCCGTACTTCTATCAGTTCATCGCCAACCTTTCCGGATACGCCGGCTGGGTCGCCGCCCTCGAGCAGTATTTCCGTGGACAAGCCATCGAAATTCCGGACTGGAATTTCAGAACCTACGGCCTTGCCGCACAGCTTCAGGCCAATGCCGAAATGCAAAGCCTCTGGCGCACCGTACAAGCGCATGAGGGGGATATATACGCGGCAGGGATCGCCGCCATAAACTCCTTCCGGGACGCGGGGCTTACCCCGGAGGCCGAACGTCACCTGACTTGTGCGGCCAACGCCCTGCGAAACCTGCAGGAGCTCGTATGGTCCCGCCTGGTCGAGCCTCTCACGCCGCAATCAAATAATTCGCGCTGGTAGCGGCGATCAGCATCCTGGCCAGCCAGTTCATCCCGCTGCGCAATGACATAACCGGATCGGGCCACGATGGCCAAAGAGACGATACTCCCGACCCGATACGTGTATCATCTCCCGCTTCAGGATTTCTCCAGGGCCCGAACCTCGGTTTGAGCCTTTTGTTTTTCGTGCCGCGGCATATCGCCGGACAACGAAGGAATGCGGACAATGGACATTGCATCAACCCTGCTGACGATAGCCGCCGCATGGCTGGTGCTGCGCGTGCTTTACCAGCGTGCGCATATCGCCTTGCTGGGACGCCATTTGGCCAAGCTTCAGCTAGAGCGCCATATGGAAACGCTGACGCAAGGCTATACCCGCGCCATCCACGAAGAGACGGAGGCCCGCCAGCTCCATGTACTGGAAACCTTCGCCCAGACCGAACGATCGGCAGCGGCCCAGGTGCAGTCGCTGGCCAACGCCATGCAAAAGGAAAGCGCACAGGCCGCCGGCATGGGAGTGCTCTCGTTCTGCGTACCTTATATCGAGCGCTTTCTTCCAGCGATGACACGGGATTTCCGCGAGCTGCTGGGCATCCATGCCGCGGGCCTGCGCCATGTGGTGGATAACGCGGGCGGCCTGGATCCGAAGAGCCGCGCCTATCACCTGTCAGCCGAGCTTTACCTGCTGCAGCACAGCTGCCACTGGTTCTGCAAATCGCGCACCGTGGCCAATGCACGCCTGGCGGTACGGCACAAGGTCACTCACCAACAGGTGCTGGACTCCGTGTCCGAAACAACCCGCTCCGCCTACCTGCGATGGCTGGGCGGCGCCCAGGCCCGGTAGGTCACGCTGCCTGGATGATCGGCCACTCCACAAAAGCGCAGCCCTGCGCGTAACAGCCGAGACTGGCATCACGCGCGCTGGCGCGATTTTTTCCCGCGATATTCGGCAAAACCGATTCCCGCCATGATCATCGCCAGCGCGGCCGCATGATAAAGACGGAACTCCTCTCCAAGCAAAGTCACCGCCAGCAAAGCCCCCCATACCGGCAGCAGGTTGATGAACAGGCCGGCCCGGTTCGAGCCGATCAGCTCCACCGCCCGGATATAGAAGGCCTGGCTGATCAGAGAAGGAAAGATGACGATGTATGCGATCACCATCCAGCCTTGTCCATCCGGCAGGATGGTCTTGCCCTGGGCCGCCTCGAACGCCAGCATCGGGAGGGACGACAAGGTAGCGCCCAGGCAAAGAATGAACATCAGGCTCGTCCAATGCACCTGGGGCTTGCTGCGCAAGGCAGCGGTATAGATTCCATAGGAAAGCACGGCGACGAACATCAGTGCATCGCCGAAGTTGATACTGAAGGAGAGCAGATTGGCAAGCTCGCCGCGCGCCGCAATGATGATCACGCCGATGAAAGAACAGGCAAAGCCTGCCGCCTGCTTCAGGCTTACCGGGCTGGAAAAGAAAATGAAGCTTGCTGCAAACACGAAAAGCGGCATGCTTCCCTGCAGTATGGTGGTATTGATCGCGGTGGTGTACAGCAGCGCATAATAAAGCGCAACGCTGAATACGGTGAAGCCGAATGCGCCCAGCAACAGCAGGTAGCCCAGCCGCAGCCGGATCGCACCCCAGTCCGCCGCAATCTGCTCTCTTTTCAGCAAGTACAACAGCACCATCAGGCTCATCCAGCGGAAGCTGACAAGAACCATCGGTGAAGCATGGCCGATCGCCCACTTGCCGGCGATCGAGTTGCCGGCCCAGAAGAGAGTGGTCAGCGCCAGAAGAATGTAGGCTTTATAGATAGACGGCAATGTATCGGCCCATCAGAATTCACTTGACGCGCGGCGAGTCTCGCAACAGGCTCAGCGCCTGCCGTGCGCCGTGAAGCTGATCCATCAGATGCAAGACGAGTTCGATCCCCGCGTCGTTGACGCCAAGATCCTGCTGCAGTTCCTGTATCAAGGAGGCCCGCGCGATATCGCATTCGGAAAAGCGGACGTCAGCGGCCGTTGCATCCGGAATGAGCCACTGCTGCTCCAGCCAGAACTCCAGGGTCTGTTCCTGAAGGTTTGTTCTGATCAGAAATTCCTGTTTGGTCATGATCATGATGATTCACCTTCGCGCGGATTGTGGGCCTTGCCCTTTTCCCAATTGGCGACGAACGCGTCAAGCTCGGGATCCGGTGCTTTCGGCAGCACGACTTTCAGCTTGACGAGTTCGTCTCCGAATCCTCCCTCGCGGCGCGGCGCGCCCTTGCCCTTGAGGCGCAAGGTAGTGCCACTGTTGGAGTGCTTGGGTATTGTCAGCATGACATCGCCCGTCGGGGTCGGGGCTCGCACTTCGCCCCCCAGCACTGCCTCGGAAAGCGACACCGGCAGTTCCACCATGACATTGGCTCCATCCAGCCTGAAACGCGGATCGGGCAGCACCTCGACCTTGATGAGTGCATCTCCCGGCCCGCCGGAGCCGCGACCGGGCGCTCCTTTTCCCTTCAGGCGCAGCATCTGGCCATCGAGCATGCCAGGCGGAATCGTGACATCCAGCGTGCTGCCGTCCGGCAGCGTAATCCGTTTGCTCACCCCCGTCACGGACTCGACGAAACGGATGGACAAGCCGTACAGCAGGTCTTCGCCCCGCTGGTTGGCGTAGGCCTCGCGGCTACGGCGCAGGATATCGGCAAACACATCATCGTCGGCGAAATCTGCGTAGCCCGCATCACTGGTATAGGGGTTTTCCTGGCCGGCAGAAGCAAAATCGCGATAGAAATGGCGTGTGGGCTGTTCCGCTCCGCTGGCGTCGATTTCTCCGGCATCGAAGCGCTTGCGCTTTTCCGGATCGCTGAGCAATCCGTAGGCCACAGAGACATTCTTGAATTTATCTTCAGCCGCCTTGTCGCCCGGATTCAAGTCCGGATGCAGCTTTTTGGCCAGGCCGCGATAAGCCTTCTTGATTTCGTCGATCGACGCTGTCCGCGCCACGCCGAGCACCTGATAGGGATCCTGCACGATGAGCCTCGCGAGAACGTCACGAATGGTGCTCAGATTAGCACAGTGATGATGCGAATGGACGCGAGCTCACATTCAGCATCACCACGCTGAGTTGCCTCATTCGCCAGGCAACGCAGAATGCAATCCGTGACACTCTCCCGAGTAATTGTTAGACTAGAAACCTTATCCCCAGTAAAACATTCTTGTAGAAATGATAATGCCGGCCCTACCTGGGGGGGTTGCAAGGAATAACGGATGGCAGAAGAAAAACCACAGATAAAAGACCCAATGATCCCGGATGGGGAGGTCAACCCCATCGATACCGACTATCAGGTCGGCCAGGACAACGTCATTGTCAACATAGGCCCCTTCGGCCTTGATATCCACAACCCTGTATTCGGCGTCGCAGGCGGGCTGGTGGTTCTGTTCGTGGCGTTGACGCTGGGCTTTCACGATCAGGTCGAGTCGCTGTTCAGCGGCATGAAAGACTGGCTGACCTCCAGTCTCGACGGCTTCTTCCTCGTGGCCGGTAACTTTTTCGTACTGATATGCCTGGTCGTCGCCTTCTCGCCGCTGGGCAGGGTGCGCCTGGGAGGCACCGAAGCCAAGCCCGACTACACCTATATCGGCTGGTTCTCGATGCTGTTCGCCGCAGGCATGGGCATCGGATTGATGTTCTTCGGCGTATCCGAGCCCCTGACACACTTCAGCACCGCGCTTGGTGGCGTCGAAATAGAAAATGGGGTACGCACCGACTGGGCGCCGCTCGGCGCCGCGGCCGGCGATGCGCAGGCCGCCACGCGCCTGGGCATGGCCGCAACGCTCTACCACTGGGCGCTGCACCCGTGGGCGATCTACGCCGTGCTGGCGCTTGGATTGGCGCTGTTTTCGTTCAATAAAGGGCTGCCCTTGACTGTCCGCTCAGTGTTCTACCCGCTGCTGGGCGAGCGGATCTGGGGCTGGCCGGGGCACGTCATCGACATCCTTGCCGTGCTGGCAACGCTGTTCGGCCTGGCGACCTCTCTGGGGTTTGGCGCATCGCAAGCCAGCTCCGGCCTGAATTTCCTGTTCGGCGTACCGGAAGGCACCACCACCCAGATCGTACTCATCATTGGCATTACAGCCATCGCGCTGTTCTCGGTCGTCGCCGGACTGGATGCGGGCGTCAAGCGCCTGTCCGAAATCAATATGGCATTGGCGGCGCTGTTGCTACTGTTCGTAATAGCCGTCGGACCAACTCTGAACATACTCAGCGGTTTCTTCGCCAATCTGGGAGCCTATCTGCAGTACCTGCCTGCGCTGTCCAACCCGGTGGGCCGCGAAGATACCAACTACCTGCAAGGCTGGACCGCTTTCTATTGGGCATGGTGGATATCCTGGTCACCCTTCGTCGGCATGTTCATCGCGCGCGTCTCGCGCGGCCGCACGGTGCGCGAGTTCATCGTTTCGGTGCTGATCGTCCCCTCGCTGGCCTGCATATTGTGGATGACGACATTCGGCGAAACCGCCATCGCCCAAGTGGTGCGCAACGGCTACGAAGCCGCGCTCAATGCCGAATTGCCGCTGCAATTGTTCATGATGCTCGACGCGCTGCCGCTGGCGCAGATAACCTCGTTCATCGCCATCATCCTGGTGGTGGTGTTCTTCGTCACTTCGTCCGACTCGGGTTCGCTCGTCATCGACGTGATCTCGGCCGGAGGCAAGGTCGATGCCCCCGTGCCTCAGCGCGTGTTCTGGGCAGTGTTCGAAGGGCTGGTGGCCATTGTACTGATACTCGGAGGCGGGCTGGTAGCCCTGCAGGCGATGGCGGTGTCGACCGGCTTGCCGTTTACCATCGTACTATTGGCCGCGTGCGTGGCGATCATCAAGGGCCTGGCATCGGAGCCGCGACGCTAGGGCTCTCGCCTCTGGCTTCTGGCCAAGAAGACGACTAGACTTGCGGGGCGGCGATATATCGCCGCCCCGTTGTACATTTAGCGGCATGACCATCCCGCAAGCACGATCCCGGGCCTACATCACTCCCTTCTTCGCACCATGCAGATCGAACAGCTTGAAATTCTCGATTTTCTACGCGCCCACCCGCCTTTCGATGCGCTGCCGCAGGAGGCCCTGGAGCAGGCGGCCGCGGCCATCGATGTACGCTATTACAAAGCGGACGAGCAAATTGTCGAGTTCGACCAGCCATCCGAGTTCTGGTATGTGGTTCGCAGCGGTGCGGTGGAAGTCTTCCGCCGCAATGGCAGACTGTACAACAGGCTGACGGAAGGCGGGTATTTCGGCGAGTTCGGCCTGCTGCGCAACGGCCGTGTGCGCTTTCCGGCACGGGCTCTGGAAGATTCGCTCATTTATCTGATTCCGCAGCAGGTGTTCCTGGAATTATTCGACAGACACGAAACTTTCGCGGATCATGTAGAGATAGAGGACCGCACGCGGCTGCGGCAGGTAATGTCGCAGCGCGAAGACGCCAACGACCAGCTGTCCGCCACCGTCGATACCCTGGTCGGACGCGAAGCTGTGACGCTGGGCAGCGATGCAAGCGCGCGCGAGGCGGCGCAATGCATGACACAAGAAGGCGTGTCCTCGCTGCTGATCGTGGACGACAACCCCGAGATACCCGAGTTGCCGCTGCTGTCAGGCATCCTCACCGACCGCGACCTGCGAACCCGCCTGCTGGCGCCAGGCCTGGACTACGGCACTCCAGTGGCCGAGATCATGACCCCCGGGGTGGTCACGGTCGCTCACAACCAGCTGGTATTCGAAGCCATGCTGGCAATGCTGCGCCACAACGTGCATCACCTGCCGGTGATGAAGCACCAGCGCCCCATCGGCATCGTCGCACTGTCGGACATCATCCGCTACGAATCGCGCAACAGTCTGTTCGTGGTGGGCAGCATTTTCAGGGCGCAGACAGTGGACGAGCTTGCTGCGCTGGTGCCGGACGTCCGTGCCTGTTTCACCCGCATGGTGAACGAAGACGCCAGCGCACATATGATAGGCGGCGCAATGGCGGCCATCGGGCGCGGTTTCAAGCAGCGCCTGCTGGAGCTTGCCGAAGCAGAGCTCGGCCCGCCTCCCGTGCCTTACTGCTTTCTGGCTCTCGGCTCGATGGCGCGCCAGGAGCAGTTGATCGTCACCGACCAGGACAACGCTCTGGTGCTGGACAACCGCTTCGACCCGGCGCAGCATGATGCTTACTTCAAGGCGCTCGGAACCTTCGTTTGCGACGGGCTGGCACGCTGCGGCTACAGCTATTGCACCGGAGGCATCATGGCAAGCAATGAGCAATGGCGCCAGCCGCTCAAGGCCTGGGAGCAGCTGTTTACCAACTGGATCGAACGCCCGACACCTGTATCGCTGCTTCACGCCGGCATCTTCTTCGATCTCGATGGCGTCTGGGGCCGCAACGAATGGGCGCAGCGCCTGCGCGAGCTGATTGCGCGCAAGGCCAAGGGCAACTCGCGTTTCCTCGCCTGCATGGCTCGCAATGCCTTGCAGCGCACGCCGCCGCTGGGTTTCTTCAAGGATTTCGTCGTAGAATCCGACGGCCGCCATACAAGCGCAATCAACATCAAGCGCCGCGGCACCGGACCGCTGGCTGACCTGATTCGCGTGCACGCGCTGGCGATCGGCTCGCAAGCGCTCAACTCCTTCGAACGCCTGCGTGAAATCATCGATGCCGCCATCCTGCCGCTGGGACGCGGGCAGGACCTGTACGACGCACTTGAATTCATCTCCACGGTGCGGGCGCGCCGCCAGGCCGAAGACCTTACTGCAGGCAATGAACCTGACAACAGCATCGATCCCGAACAATTATCCGAATTCGAGCGCAAAAGCCTGCGCGATGCTTTCCTCATCCTGGGCAATGCGCAGAAATTCCTCAAATACCGCTACCAGCCTGGACGAACCAACTGAGCGCGACGCGATGCTATATCTGAGCGATCTGAAACCGACCGGCATCCAACGCCGCGCTGCCGCTCCGGAAACGCCCGATTGGGCGCAGCGTTTTGCAGAGCTGGCGGAGACGGCGCGCGATCCCCGCCTTCGCGCCTTTTATGCGCAGGGCATGCCGTCCGGGGACAGTCTTTTACAGGACGTGCCGATGGCCGCGCTGGACGTGGAAACCACCGGCCTCGACCCGATGCGCGATGGAATCGTCAGCATCGGCGTCGTACCGATGACATTGGCGCTCATCCAGTCGAGCGCATCGCGCTACTGGGTGGTGCACCCCAAAGTCGAGCTGACTCCCGAGTCAGTGGCGATCCATGCGATCACACATGCGCAAATCGAAACGGCGCCGGACCTGGACGCGATTCTCGGCGAGCTGCTGCAGGCGTTGGCGGGGCGTGTCGTCGTGGTGCATTGCCGCGGTATCGAACGCGGCTTTCTGGATGTCGCACTCAAAACACGCATCGGCGAAGGCATCGAATTCCCTGTCATCGACACCATGGAGCTCGAAGCCAGACTGCACCGCAAGCGGCCAAGTCTGCTGACTCTTCTGCTGGGCCGGCGGAGACGGCCAGTATCGATTCGGCTGGCCCAGAGTCGAGCCCGATACCGGCTGCCGCGCTATCGCGCCCACCATGCATTGACCGATGCATTGGCCAGCGCGGAGCTTCTGCAAGCGCAAGTGGCGCATCGATTCTCGCCGCAAACTCCGCTGCGGGCATTGTGGCTGTGACAATCACACTCACGCTGCGGATGCGTCAATACTTGATGGTCATGCCGACGTAATAGCGGCGGCCATCCAGGTGCTTGCCGTATTCGCTGGAGTCGACCGACATGCGCGACAAACCTGCCGGCACGGTGCGCATCACCTGCGGCGAGCACATTCTCCGGTCCACGCTGCTGCCCAAGCTCACGCCACTGCTGCTCGACTATCCCGACATCAAGATAGAGTTCGACATCAACTACGGATTCAGGGATATCGTGGCCGACCGCTATGACGCCGGGGGTCGCATGGGAGACACCATCGACAAGGACATGATCGCAGTCCCCATCGGACCGCCGTTGCGAATGGCGGTCGCGGCTTCGCCGGCGTATTTCGCCACCCATCCGATTCCCAAGAATTCGCGCGACCTACTCGAGCACAACTGCATCAACCAGCGCATGCAGACCGCTGGCGGACTCTACATCTGGGATTTCGAGCGTCGCAGGCAGCCGTTGAACGTGCGGGTGGACGGGCAACTGATCTTCAACACGTCCCCCAGCATGGTTGATGCCGCATTGGCGGGACTGGGCATCGCATTTCTGCCCGAAGAGGAATTCGCGCCCCACATCGAGGAAGGCCGTCTGGTCCGGGTCCTGGAAGACTGGTGCGCGCCGTTCCCGGGGTATTACCTGTACTACCCGAGCCGGCGCCAGCCCTCGACGGCATTCTCGCTGGTCGTCAACGCGCTGCGAGTGACAACTTAGGCAAGCCGAAACTATGGTGAAGAATGGCGGCGTATCAGTCGCACGTATTCAGGCTGATGAAATCGAAGGCCTCGAACACGAGACTGTCATGCGTATCGCTGCGCTTGGCCATATAAAACTCGATAGGAACCGGATCGAGGTCGGGGAATATCCGCATCAAAGAGCCATACTTCGAATCGCCCTCGATCAATGTATCTGGCAACATTGCGATCCCGGCTCCTGAAGCAACGACCTCGATGAGGGACTTGACGTGATTGCAGGTATTCAGTTTGTGGCTCTGCCTGGGATCCGGCAGGCACGCCGCTGTCAGGCCATATTGAAGAGATGGCCGTGACAGGGTCCATACTGGCACGCGCGCCAGATCCTCCCGGCCATGCCCGAGATCGTTCTCCTTCGCGAACGCCATGTCCGCCATCCATGCCAGATTCAGCCTGCTCAGGCTTGCCGCCTGGCTGACGTCATCGTCGGTCGACACCATGATCGCCATATCCAGCGCCGCGCGCTGAAGCTTGCTCTTCAGGTTGATCGTCAGGTCGACATCGATCTCCCAGTTGACGTTCGGGAATGCTTCTCTGGCGCGTTTCATGATGCCTGCCAGCTTGGTCATCGCGAAAATCTCCCCGCAGCCGAGACGCAAGGTGCCGTGCATGTCCCGCGTATCGGTCACGCTTCTCAGCACGCCTTCCATCCGGTCGAGAAGGGGCGCGCACCGGTCGACCAACGTTCTGCCCTTCACTGTCAGAACCATGCGCCGGCCCGTCTTCTCGAACACTTGGATGCCCAGGCGCTCTTCCAACTCCTTGATCCGTGAAGACACCGTCGGCTGCGTCGTATTGAGCTGCGCGGCCGCCGCCGCGTACGACCCGAGACGGGAAATCCAGACAGCGGTTTCCAGATGCACGAGGCTTGGCTTAAACATAAATTATTTAAATATTTAACTATGAAAATAAATTGATTGTTTGAATATAACTTGAAACGTAGCATACGACCTACTTCAAGAACAAGCAGAAAGCGCGAGGTCCGGCCGCATGGGTATTGAATACGCGAAAAACGGGAGTGTCGTCACGATCACCATGAACCGGATCGAGAGCATGAACGCGCTCGATCCGTCCGCCATGCTCGATCTGCGTGATGCTTTGCTCAGGTTCGACGGCGATGACGAGCTGCGCGTCGCCATCCTCACCGGAGCGGGAGAAAGGGCATTTTGCGCAGGGGCCGATCTCAAGAAAACCCTGCCCGCGAAGCCCTATGTTTCCGGCATGTTCGACCGGAACATCGATGAAAAGCATCCGCTCTATATCCGGAATATCTCGCTGCCCCGGCTGGGCATCGGCAAGCCCGTCATTGCCGCGGTGAACGGCGTGGCGGTCGGCGGCGGCATGGAACTGGCGCTCAACGCCGATATCTGCATCTGCTCGCCCAACGCCCGCTTCGGGTTGACGGAACCGCGCGTCGGCAGCATTCCGGCGGTTTCCGGCATCCAGCGCCTGTTGCAGTCCCTGCCCCGGTCGACAGCGATGCGCCTTTTGCTGACGGGCGAAATCATCGATGCGGATAGCGCGCATGCCTATGGAATCGTCAGCGAAGTCGTGGCGGATGAACCTTTGCTGCGGCGCGCCCAAGCCATTGCGTCGGACATCGCCGCCAATGCGCCGCTGGCCGTTCGCGCAATCAAGTACCTGTCGCAAAAAGCGCTCGACCTGCCGGTCAAGGAGGCGCTCGAGATCGAAGAACTCGTCTGGGGCCATCTTCACGCGTCAGAGGATCGCATCGAAGGCCGCAAGGCTTTCGCCGAAAAACGCAAGCCCCGGTTCAAGGGCTGTTAAGGTTGACCACCAGGAGACTACAGTGAAACCACTGAATAAAAATCGTTTGTTGAAACGGGCGGCGGCGGCCGTTTTCACGCTGATGCCGTTGCTGGCCTCGGCCTCGGCATCGGCATTCCCGACCAAACCCATTACCCTTGTCGTGCCTTTCCCTCCGGGCGGCGGCAACGATCAGGTCGGTCGGCTCGTGGGCGACTATCTGTCCAAAGAGCTGAACGTGCCCGTCGTTGTCGAAAACAAAGGCGGGGCCGGCGGAAATATCGGCACTGCGGCGGCGGCGCGCTCCGCCCCGGACGGCTACACGATCGCAATCGCATCCAACCAGGTCGTCATCAATACATCGCTCTATTCGAATGTCGGCTTCGACCTGCACAAGGACTTGCGTCCGGTCGCCATGGTCGCCGACGTGCAGTTCCTGCTGGTATCCCATCCATCCACAGGCCTGAAGAGCGTCGACGACATTCTGCAGACCGTCAAAGTCAAAGGCGAGCAACTCAACCACGGTACGCCGGGAAACGGCACGCCGCAGCACCTGTCGGCGGAACTGTTCAGCGTCCTGACCGGCGCCAAGCTGACGCATATCCCCTACCGTGGCTCAGGTCCGGCCATCGCGGACACGCTCGGCGGCCATATCCAGCTCGCATTCGGCACGCTGCCCGCAGTCGCTCCGCATGTCCAGGCACAAAGCCTGAATGCGATCGCAGTAACCGGTACCGCCCGCTCCTTACTGCTGCCGCAGGTTCCCACCATGGCCGAAGCGGGCGTCGCCGGGTACGAATCCTCGACATGGTACGGCATCCTGGCTCCGGCGAAAACGCCCGACGATGTGGTTGCGACTCTCACCGAAGCGCTCAAGCGCGTCACCGATTCCGCCGAGTTCCGGCAGAAGCTGGCCGAGCTCGGTTACGAAACCCGCTATCTCAACGCCGAAGAGATGCAGTCCGTCATGAATGCCGACGAGGCCAAGTGGGCCAGGATCATCAAAGACGTCGGCATCAAGATCGAGTGAGGGTGCGCAATTGCTGAATACTAGCCTGGATGGCATCCGCGTCATCGACTTTTCCCAGATCGGCGCCGGCCCCACATGCTCGATGTACCTGGGCGACATGGGAGCGGATGTCATCAAAATCGAATCCCCCTCGGGAGATCTGGGACGCACGCTGGGCCGGCCCTGGGTGCTCGATGAAAGCCCCATCTATGTCGCGTTCAACCGGAACAAGCGCAGCATCGTCCTGAACCTGAAGTCCGAGGCCGGACTTCAGGCGGTTCGCAGACTGGCGGCCAGTGCGGACGTACTGATCGAGAGCTTCCGTCCCGGCGTCATGAGCAAGCTGGGACTAGGCCATGAAGACCTGAAGAAAGAGAATCCCGGCCTGGTTTACTGCTCTGTGTCCGCGTTTGGGCAAACGGGGCCGGCGACAGCCAAGCCGGGCGTCGACGGCATTATCCAGGGGGAATCAGGCCTCATGAGCCTGATCGGCTTTCCCGACCAGGAACCATGCAAGGTGCAGGCGCCCGTCGTGGACGTCACTGCGGGTATCGTGGCCACGGTGGGCGTGCTCGCGGCATTGTTTCAGCGGGAGCGCAAGGGCGAGGGAGAATTTCTGGACGTGAGCCTGTTTGCTTCGGCCATCGCCCTGCAGCAGTCCGCCCTCACCGAATACTTCGGGTCGCAATGCCTGCCGATCAAGGCCGGCAGCGCCGCGCCTTACGCCGCTCCCAATGAAGCATTCGAAGCCTCCGATGGCTGGCTGATGGTCGCGGCCTACAATGGCGGCCGCTGGGAGCGGCTTTGCGAAGTTCTCGGCATCGGCGATGCGCCAGAGCTTGCCCTGCTGGCCAATCTGGATGAAAGAGTCCGGAACCGCGCGCTGATGCGCAGCCTGCTGCAGGAAGCATTTGCCAAGCGTACGGTCGATGAGTGGCTCGAACTGCTGTCGAAGGCCGACATCATCTGCGGATCGGTTGCCACCTATCGCGATCTCGAACGCAACCCTCAAATGGCGCACCTCAAGCTGGTAGAGACATTGACGACGAGCACGGGCAATCAATTCCGCGTTCCCGCGTTTCCCATCAATAGCGCAGTGCGGCAGCGTCCATCGATGCCGCCGCCCGATTTCGGCGAGCACACGGTCGAGATACTGCGCGAGGCGGGATATGACACGCCGGAAATCGAAGCGCTCCTTCAGTCCCGAATAGCCATGAGCGGAGCTGTGCATGCCTGAAGCACGATGCAGCATCGTAGGGATCGGCAAAACCGACTGGGTCGCCGACTGGCATGCCGTCCGGCAGGGACAGGCGTGCTGCGACCAATACGGCTACGCTGCGATCGCCCTGCGGAACGCCCTTGCCGACTCCGGCCTGGAACGCAGGGATATCGATGGCCTGATCGTCGGCCAGGCGACCGCCTACGAAAGAACGGCGGAAGTCCTGGGCATCGACCCGCGATGGGGCGACCAGTCCGACGCGCCGACCGCGCTGCTCAAGGCGATCGCCGCGATCGAATCCGGCATGGCGGAAACAGTGGCGCTGGTCTACGGCAACAACCAGCGCTCGAACAAGGTCCAGTACGGCGGCCCTCAGGCGATGGGCGGCGATCTTTTCCTGGCCTATGTCTATCACACGCCGTGGGGGCTCACTTCGCAAGGAGCGCTCTATGCTCTCACCGCGAACGCCTACATGCACGCGAGCGGCATGAAGGACAAGGATCTCGGCCTGGTTGCGGTCAGCCAGAGGAAATGGGCCTCCCTGAATCCGGAAGCGATCCTTGGCAAGCCTATCGACATCGATGCATATCTGGCGGCGCCCTACATCTGCGAACCCCTGCGCCTCTTCGACTACTGCATGGTCAATGACGGCGGAGTGGCATTGATCGTGACCTCGGCCGGGCGGGCGAAACGCATGGCGAAACCGGCGGTGCATGTCACCGGTTTCGGTCGTTATGACCTGAACCAGGGCTCGACCAGCCTGGAGCCCCGGCTGACGGATTTCTATCGCGACGCCCAGAAACTCGCCGGCGAGGCCTCATTTTCCATGGCGAATGTGAGCCACGGCGACATTGACGTATTTTCGGTATACGACAGCTTTTCCATGCACGTCGTCCTCGCGCTCGAGGGCTATGGCTATTGCCAGGCAGGCGATGCGGCTAAATTCCTTCGCGAGCAAGGCATAGGCCCGGGCGGGCGGCTTCCGACCAATACGAGCGGCGGCCATCTCTCGGATTCGTATATGCAGGGCTGGGGCCACTATGTGGAATGCGTGCGGCAGCTCCGGGGCCAGGCCGGGGCGCGGCAGATCATGGGCGCCCAGCATGCGCACTACACCTCGGATATTGCGGGAAAGACCGTATCCATCGTAATGACTGCGGATAAGGCATGATGAACAAGCCAGACACTTTTCCATCCCCCGTCAGCGGGCTGCTGGACGACAGGATGTGGGCGAGCATCGACAACGAGGCAATGGCGCTTCCGTTCTGCGATGCCTGCAGCAAAGCCATCTATCCGCCCGCGAACTGCTGCCCGTCCTGTTTCCGGTTTGACCTGACGTGGAAGACGATCAGCGGCCGCGGGAAGATTCTGTCCTGGACACGGTTCCACCGCAGCTATCTGCCTGAATATCCCGCTCCCTACAATGTCATTGCCGTTCAGATCGAAGAGGGCGCGGTGCTCGTATCCAATCTCGCAGGCGGCGAGCCTGCCGACGGCGATTGGATCGGGAAAAAGGTGCGCATGGTCTATGAGTCTTTTTCAGGCAAGATGCTGCCCCGCTTCCAGTTGAGCGAAGAATCCGACCCTCGTCTCTCGCTCAATGGCGATGATGCTTCTTGTGCCAATGTTTGCCGCCACGGTGCTTGTCATGGCCTCGATAGTTAGCCCGTTTGTAGTATTTATTGTAGCTGCGGTCATGCTTCCAATGATGACGGTTCCTGCCGCGGTCATCGTCATCCGTGATGACGTGCCCCAATACGCCTCCGGCAGCAGCTCCGCCCAGTATGACCCAGGGATCGCCATCTGAAATCAGCGCCCCGGCGGCGCCGCCCAACCCTGCGCCGATGATGGTATTGCGGCCCTGCTTGTCGGCCAGCGCCGCCGTGCTGACGCCCAGGGCAAGCGCACCCGCGAGAACAGCTTGAATAATTCGTTTGGCGATAGTCATGATGATTCTCCTGTGCTGGCTATCACTGCAATGCCGCATATGTATCGGGTGGAACCGGAAATGTCCGGCTGGACAAGAAGTTAGCACCCAAGGCGTGTATCAGTCTTGCAGATTGAGATACTGTGTGTATAAGCTATTTCAATCGCTTTCCGGCTATGGAAGTCCCTTCAGGCATCCCTGCCGCAAATCCGCCCCGCCAGTCGATATTCTGACGAGCACATAGCGTTTATTGACGTAAAGCGGATCGAGTGGCCTGCCAAGAGTCTCCGCGACGGCTTTCTGCTGGTCTTTGGGTATCGCCAGGTAAAACGGCGCACAGCTTGCAGTCGCCTGTCTCAGTTTGCCTTGCGTCATTTCCCTGGCCTGCCCCGCCGAATAAAATCGCGCGGAAAAAGGCGGCTTGCCGTAATAATGCAACGAAGAGACGGGCTCACCCTGCTGCATGACATAACGCACCAGGCCGCGTTCAGTGCTGCGCAGATACAGGTCGGGACTGACCCAGGCAATGACGCTCAATCCCAGCAGCGCGACAGGCACAATGCCTGCGATCGTCAGTTGCATACGTCTGGAAAATCCAGGCAGCCCATCCATCCGATCGAGAAAGATCGCGACGAGAATGCTGAATCCAGCCATGGCGGGAAACAGATAAGTCCACAGGATATTGGCGGCGAATGTAAAGAAGATCGGCGTGAACAAGGCGCCCGCCAGCCAATACCCGGAAAGCGGGCGGCTGCTTGTCGCCCTGAGCGCCGAACGCAGACGAGAGCTGCGCAACGAGCCCATCAACAGCGCCAGCATCAGCACGCCCCAGGGAAAAGACGCCATCAGCCAGTAAAGCCATATCATGCCGTACGGCTGTCGATGAGCCGTCCCGTACAGGTCTCCGCTCCAGCCTGGATCAAGAAAACGGAGCCAGTGCTCTCCGACGATGAAATAGTCCAGGAATCCCGGCGTCTTGAGTTCCGCCAGGATATACCAGGGAAGGCTCAGCACCGCCGTCAAAGCCAGTCCGGTCGCCCAAGGCAGGGCAGTCGCCAATGCGGAGGTCTTATGGTTGCACATGTGCCAGACCAGCACCGGCGCCATGCCGATCACAACGGCCAAAGGCCCTTTCGCCAGCAAACCGATAGCCAGGCCTGCGAAAAATCCATACCGCCACCACCAGGATCCTGGCGCCCCCGACGCACCGGCAAACTTTTCCTGCGGCTCTCCGGCTCCCGCAAAGACAGGCTTCCGATCTTTCACCGCTATGGCAAACGATACCAGGGACAAGGTCGTGCCAAACGCGAGAAATGGGTCCGTCAGCACCGCGCCGGAACCGATATAGACAAGCGTGCCTGTGCTGTAGACAGTCGCGGCCAGCAAAGCAACGCGCCGCCCATACAGCGATCGCGCTCCTGCAAAAAGCAGCGCATTGGACAGGAGCCAGCATAGCCAGGAAGGAAAGCGCGCGGCAAATTCGTTGATACCGAACGCTTTCATGGAAAGGGCTTGCGCCCAGAATGAAAGAGGCGGCTTTCCCCAGAACGGAAGATCAGGGCTGAACCAGGGAGTAATCCAGTCTCCCGACCGGGCCATGACCCTGGCGATCTCTGCATAGCGGGGTTCGCTCGTATCGTAGAAAGGGATCACGGCCATGGAAAAAAGCGGCAACAGCAAAACCACGATCAGCCATGCATCTTTACGCGCGAGTCGCATCACTCCTCCGCCATGAACGCTGTGGAATGGATGCCTGCCGCATGCGTCGGGCGCCTTCCCCGGCCCACGACCTCGCGCACCAGATATACGGGACGCTGCTTGGCTTCGTAATAGGTTTTACCCATATATTCGCCAAGCAGCCCGATGGACAGCAACTGAACGCCGCCAAGAATCGCCATCATCGAAACAAGCGAGGGATATCCTTGCACCGCCTCCCCCAGGACAAGTGTTTTAACCACGATCCATGCAGTAAAAATCACACCGAAAAACGCCGTCAACAGACCGCCGGCCATGGCCAGCCGGAGAGGAGCCGTCGAAAAGGAAGTCACCCCCTGAAAGGCCAGATTGAACAAGCCCAGATAATCCCACTTGGTGACTCCCGCCGCCCGCGGCATGCGGTCATACTCGATAACCACGGTCGGCATGCCGATCCAGGCGAACAGCCCTTTCATGTAGCGATTCCGTTCGTTCAGTTTTTTCAATGCTTCGACGGCCTTACGACTGAGCAGGCGAAAGTCCCCGGTATCGGCCGGGATATCCACATCGCTGACGGCATTGAGCACACGGTAAAAAAGATAGGCGCTGCAGCGTTTGAGCCAGCCCTCTCCCGCCCTTGAGCGGCGGCGCATGCAAACAACGTCGGCGCCGCCCTTCCATGCCTGGAACATTTGCGGGATGAGCTCCGGCGGGTCCTGCAAGTCGGCATCCATGATGATGACTGCGCTACCCGCTGCATGCTCGATGCCCGCCGTCAGTGCAGCTTCCTTGCCAAAGTTTCTGCTCAGGAATACGGCCGCCACGGCGGGATCTTCTTCCGCCAGTTGGCTCATCAGGCCTGGGGTGCCATCGCAGCTTCCATCATCGACCAGAAGCAGTTCATAAGAAACACCCAGACTTGCAAGCACGCCCGTCAAGCGCTCATGCATCATCGGGATGACCTCATACTCGTTATAGAGCGGGATCACGATCGACAGCTCCGGTATCCGGCTTCCTGGAATTTCAAGGCGCCAATGATCAAATAATGCGTTCATGAAACACGATCCTTTTGTAAATGACGAAATTCATGACTGCGACTGCTGCAGTGGAGAAGATCTGCGCCGGGACAATGCCAACATGAATTAGAGCAGTCAGGAGGTGGAATAGCCCGGCATTGAGCAACCCGCCCAGGATTACCGTAAAGGCATAGACCGGCATGGAACTGCCGTGGACGCCCTTGCCGTTGAAAGCCCAGTAGAACTGGAGGAAATAGTTGGAGACTGCGCCAGTGAAAGCGCCGATCGCGGTGGATAACAAGGGCGACAAGCCGCCCTGGACAAGCAGCCCCATAGCGGCCCAATGCATAAGGGTGGAAGATCCGCCGGACGCCAGAAACCTGCCTGCCTGGACAGCAGCGGATGCGTCGACCGGACAATTGGCAATCCGGACCGCACGGGCGGATTGCATGGAAGGAAGAATCGATTTCAAGACGGCGCTCATTCGATGCAATGATTGCGAAGAGACAAGAATACGAGCGTCGGCAGCAAGAATTCATCCAGTAAAAATCAAGAAATCATCAAGATATCGCCCCGGCTCCAAAGAAAGAAGCAACAGGGATCGAGAAGCCTCTCCATACGCTTTGACGTTCGGATAATGTGCGCTATTCTTCACAGGATTTTTCCGGCAAGCACAGGATCCATCCCTTTATGCACTCTTCCTACAAAAGCAAAGGCGGACTCGCCCGCCTGCGCAACGCACTGCGCTATTCGATACAAGGGCTGACAGCAGCGTTCCGGCAGGAAGCGGCATTCCGGCAGGAATTGCTTTTGACCGCAGCGGCGATCCCCGTTGCGCTTTGGATCAGCCGCAGCCTGCTCGAAGCCGTGCTGCTGATAGGTGTACTGATGGTCATACTGATCGTGGAACTGCTTAACTCCGCGCTCGAGACGCTTGCCGACGCGGTCTCTATCGAACATCAACCTCTATTGGGGCGTGCCAAGGATATCGGCAGCGCCGCCGTGCTGTTATCGCTGGGCCTGGCCGCCCTGGTATGGATTGGCGTCATCGGAAGCCGCTGGCTGTAGGGTATTTGATATTTTCTTGATGAATACTTGATAGTATTCCGGCCATGCGCGCCCCAGGCGGCTGTACCATTTTTCCATCATGCCGGAATAAGCGATCATGCCTCTGAAACGCACCATACGAATGCTGGTCGTGGAAGACCATACCGGCCTCGCCACCAACCTGCTGGAATTCTTCGACGACAGCCGATACATACTCGATTTTGCACCCGACGGCTTGACGGCGATCCACCTGATCGCCACCAACGAATACGATGTGATCGTTCTGGATATCATGTTGCCCGGACTCTCCGGGTTCGAAGTATGCCGCCGCATCCGCAACGACATTCACTGTTCGACGCCGGTCATCATCATGACGTCCAAGGATCAGTTGCATGACAAAGAACAGGGCTTCGCCGTGGGCGCGGACGACTACCTCGTCAAGCCGTTCAATCTGCGCGAACTGCAATTGAGAGTGGAAGCCTTGTATCGGCGCAAGACGGGGTTCTCGAATACGCCGGAAATCAGCATTCCAGGAATTCATTTCAATCCAGGCACATTCACGGTCCGCACCGATGGCGGAGAACAGCTGGAACTTTCCGGAACGGCCGCACGGATATTCGAAGAGCTGATCAAGGCATATCCCAACTTTCTGTCATACACCGAGCTGCAGGACCGGGTTTGGGGAGAGCGGGAAACGGACATGAACACACTGCGCACGCATGTCTACTCGCTCAGGAAACTGCTGCAAAGCGCCTTTCAATATTCCATGATCAAAACCATGCACAGCCGCGGCTACAGGCTTATCGCGCCGGGCACGAAATCCCCATGAGCCTGAAATCGATCTCCCGCAAGGTCTATCGCAGCATACTGCTGGTCAGCGTGATCAGTGTGATCGCCATGGTTGCGACGGTGCTGCTGGTCAACGAAGACCTCGAACACACTATGCTCGAAGTGGAGTTCGCACAAGAGCGCGACTTCATACTCATGAACAACAAGAGCGACGAAACGCTTGTGTGGGATACGCCGAATATCGCCGTCGTCTTCATCCCCACGGGCCAGCCCCATCCCGCAGCCCTGCCTCCGATCTTTCGCGGCTTGCCTGAGAACTATTCGGCAGAGATTGAACTCGGCAGCCAGACCTATCTGGTGACGGTCAAGAGAATCGAAACGGGCCTGCTCTACGTCGCCAAGGACATTACGCACTTCGAAGACAGGGAGGCCCTGTTCCAGATTGCATTGATCGTCATTGCGCTGATCATTATCGCACTCAGCCTGGTGCTTGCCGCATTGAGCACCAGGCATATCGCCAGGCCACTGACCCTGCTGTCCAAACGCATCAGCCGGATTCCGGTGGGAGCCAACATGCCCCGCATGGAAACCGATTACACCGATGCCGAATTGCATTCCATCGCCACGACATTCAACCGATTCCTGGACGAGCTCGAGTCCTACGTGCGGCGAGAGCAATCCCTCCTGAGCCTGGCCAGCCACGAGCTTCGCACTCCCATCGCCGTCATGTGCGGGGCGCTCGACATCCTGGAGCTGCGCAACCAGCTGCATCCGAACGACCAGGCCACTCTGAAGCGCGTACGCAGGTCATGCGACGAAATGCGGGATAACGTCAACGTCCTGCTCCGGCTGGCGCGACGCGAGCCTGGCGACCAGACTCCGGAAATCGTTCACGTGGCCCCCGTCATACAGCAAGTGATCGATGACCTGAAGATCAGCCATCGCGCGGGCGACCGGGTGACGCTCGAGACGGAGTCCTTCCTGACGGTCAGCACGGACCCCGTCATGGTGCGCATGCTGCTGCGCAATCTCATTCAAAATGCTCTACAGCACACCCATCAAGATATCCGGGTCACAGTATCGAAAAATGCCATAGAAATCGAAGACCGGGGAACAGGCCTGACCGCCGACCAGCAAGCCATTCTTCTGGGACAAAAGAAAATCTCCCCCAACGGAGCGGCACTCAGCGGGCTGGGCCTTTATATCGTAACGCTGATGACTGAAAGACTGGGCTGGAAACTGGAGATCGCCCAGACGGATAGCAACGGAACAAGAATCCGGCTGAGACCCTAACAAGACCCGCCCGAGCGCCGAATAACGCTGCGCCTTCATCCTTCGCCACACAGTCGCCGTCACGCCTCACATGCATGGGTAGCCGCCCCAGCCGGCCATGCTCCAGGCTTTCTTACACCCGGATTCTTCCGAACGCTCTTGCGCACTCCCCTCCCGCGATCCTTCACGGCTTGATGAATTCTTGATTTTTCTTTGACGAATTCTTGCCGCCTGGCTTCGTATCGTCGTCCCATCCCGGCACATGAAACGGGATCCAGTTCCAGGCCCCGATGACGCCGCACATATTCCATGTGCGCGACTCAGCCTCAAACATTGCATTGCATAACCGACGTCTTTCATGCGCGAGCAAACCTTCGTATTTATCGCCGCAAGCTTTGGCCTGCTGACACTGAGCCGCCTGATGCTGTCCGCGTGGCAATGGCAACGCACTCAAGCGGCCGGAGGCTTATGGCCGATCGTCAAAGGAGGTTTGCGCATCGATGCGGCCCAGATCGCCATGCTGGCAGGAATTCCGGCACTTCTGGCCCCCTGGCTGGGGCATCATCAAGCGGCCGGCGCCATTTCCGCAGCCTGGTTCATGGCGGCCTGGCTTTTGCTCGTGCTGCTGGAGGTCTCGACACCGCAGTTCATTCTTGAGTATGACACCCGCCCCAACCGCCTCTATGTCGAATACCTCAAGCACCCCAAGGAGGTGCTCGGCATGCTGTGGAAAGGATACAAAGCCGCCCTTGCCGGCGCCTTTCTCCTCATTACGCTTCTCGGCTGGACGGGATACCGGCTTTTCGGCCAGACCATGGCCGAAACCCAGCTTTCATGGTGGCAAAGCGCACTGTACAGCCTGATTGCTGCCCCGATCATTTTCCTGGCCATACGCGGCACCTTGGGACACCGTCCCATCAATCCATCCAGTGTCGCCTACTGCAGCGACGGCATGCTCAACACCCTGCCGCTGAATTCGCTTTACAACGTCCTGTACGCCATCTACAGCCTCAAGAACGAGCGCTCGGCTGCCGACGTCTACGGCGCACTGGACAGCGAGCAGCTCAGCCAGACGATCAACTCCTGTGCCGGAATCGCCCCTTCGAACCCGAAAATTCCATCACTGCATATCCACGAACCCACTGTCAAAAGCACAACGGCGCTGAATGTAGTGATCATCGTCGAAGAAAGCCTGGGAGCCCAGTATGTCGCAAATCTTGGTGGCAGCGGCCTGACTCCTTGCCTGGACCGGCTTGCGGATGAAGGCTGGAGCTTCACCCGGGCCTACGCCACGGGAACGCGCTCCGTCCGTGGCCTGGAAGCGCTTGTCGCGGGCTTCCCGCCGACCATTTCGGAAGCTGTCCTACGCTTGTCCGGAGCACAGCGCAATTTCTTCACACTCGCCCAATTACTCAGACAGCACGGCTACCTGTCGCGATTCATTTACGGAGGCGAAGCCCATTTCGACAATATGAAAAGCTTCTTCCTGGGCAACGGATTCGATGAGCTGCACGACATCCATACATTCGAAACGCCGGCCTTCGTCGGAACCTGGGGAGCCTCAGATGAGGATATGTTCGACAAGCTGGACACTCTCCTTAGCGCCCCATCGAAGCAGCCGACCTTTACCCTCGCATTCTCCGTCAGCAACCACTCTCCCTGGGAATATCCTGCGGGACGGATCGAGCCGGACGGTGATCCTGCAAGCGTCGAGAATACAGTCCGATACGCCGATTGGGCGCTGGGGCGATTCTTCGACAAGGCCAAAGCCTCCAGCTACTGGGGCAACACCGTATTTCTTGTTGCGGCTGACCACGACTCACGCGTATTCGGGGCCAATCTGGTGCCTTTGCGCCATTTCCATATTCCAGCCCTCATTCTTGGCGCCGGCATCCAGCCGCGCAGGGACAACCGAATCATCAGCCAGATCGATCTGCCCGTCACGCTGCTTTCCCTGATCGGAATCCGCAGCGAGCACCCCATGATAGGGCACGACCTGACTTGCGCCGGGGGTGGACGAGCCATGATGCAGTATGGAGAAAACTACGGCTATCTCAAGGGAGATAGGCTTATCGTACTGGAGCCGCACCGGCGGCCTACACAATACCGTTACGCGGCTCCCGCTTCATATACGCCCCAGGCCGTAGACGATGATTTCCTGAAGGAGGCACTGAGCCATGCCCTGTGGCCGTCCTGGGTATACGAAAATAACTGCTACACCCTGCCGCGCCTACAGCCGGAAACCCGGCAAAGCACATCCTCTTATTCAGCGGAAGCCGCCGACGTCCTGCGCATGGCCAGCACAAGCGCCACGACAGCCAGCGCCAGCGGCACGAAAGACACCCACAGCACCGCATCCCATCCATAAGCGGACAACAGCCCGCCTGACAGGAACGATCCGATGGCCATCACGCCGAAGACGATGAAGTCGTTGAGCGACTGCACGCGTGTTTTTTCCTCGGGCCGGTGGCACTCCAGCACCATCGCGGATGCGCCAAGGAAGCCGAAATTCCAGCCTACGCCCAGCAGGATCAAAGTCCACCAGAAATGCATCACATCGATGCCCAGCAAACCGACGACGGACGAAAATCCGGTCAGTACCAGCCCCAGCGCCGCGATGCGGCCCGCGCCGAATCTCGAAATCAGGCTGCCGGTGAAGAAGCTGGGCGCATACATCGCAATGACGTGCCACTGCAGCCCCAGGTTGGCGGATTCCTGTGCATGCCCGACTATATGCATCGCCAGCGGTGCGGCCGTCATCAGGAAATTCATCAGCAAATAGGAGACAGCCCCGCAGATGACCGCGGCAGTGAACCTCGGCTGTTGCACGATTTCGGCAAGCGGCCGTCCTCCGGCGATTTCCTCCGCTGTAGGCATGGGCAGCTTCACGCCGAGCAGGACGAACGCCGACATCACTGCGACCGCGGCCTGTGCAAGAAAGGTCGCCGCAAACATGTGCGGCGGCCACAGGTCCATAGTCCAGGTCACCAGTTGCGGACCCACCACCCCGGCAGCCACGCCCCCGGCCATGACAAGCGACAGCGCTCGCGGACGCTTTTTCGGCTCTACGCCATCGGCGGCTGCAAAACGGAAGGACAGCACCACCGCCGCATAGCTGCCGCCAAAGAACGTCGCCAGGCAGAACAGCCAGAACCAGCCCACGATGACGGCCAGCATGCCCAGCAGCCCGGCCAGCGCCCCCGCCCCTGTTCCCACCAGGAAAGCGGCGCGCCGGCCATGCCTCCTGGCTACGGCCCCCACCGGCAGGATGCATGCCGCCATGCCCACCACGAAAATGGAAATGGGCAGGGTCGCCAGCATGGGCGTAGGCGCCAGCGCATTCCCGATAATGGCGCCGGTGGCATATACGACCGTCGCATTCGCGCCCGCCAGGGCCTGGGCAATGGATAAGCGCCAAATGTTTCCGTTCTGGATGTTGTCGGGCAGCACTGGGGCAGGGTTGCCGCCCGGATTGGTATTGTTGTCTGTCATTTCTTCCCGGTCCATTACATGGCGCGACAGCCTTTTCTCATAATTGCCGCGCCAACAACGCCCTGCGCGATAAGACCCCGCCACCTAACTAATGGACATTAGCTTATGCTTATTTAATCTTTGGCGCTTATATCGGGGCCGCCTGGCATTTATTTGGCGCCCATATGATTTTTATCTATTCCCCGGAGTGACGCGATGCGCGCAATGCGCGAACCAGGGTCATCCCCGGCCACCGGCCGGGACTTGCCAGATGGCAGCTGGAATGGGTCGGCTGGACGATATCGGATCCAATCAAGCGCGATCAGCGCCGATCTCTAGGCAAAATCACCAGCACAAGAAGCGCGCATACTCCCACGCATAGAAAGGCGATATCGTAGCGGCCGGTGGTCGCTACCAGTATGGCAAAAACGGTCGGGGCCACGATATTCACCACGCTGACCAGTATGGCGGCTCCCGCCGATGTTTCCGCGATCAAGTTGGGAGGCGATCGCCTGGCCACTTCCGCAATGTGCACCCCGTTCCAGCTGGCCGTCGTACAGCCGGAAATCAAGGCCAGCACAATAATGGACCACAGCGGCCATTCGGGAGTGGTCAATCCCAGCAGTACCGTCGTCACCGCTGAGAAAAGCGCGGCGATTGACAGGGTTGCGGTGGACGAACGCAAGTAATCGGAAATCCACCCCAATGCGATGCGGCCGAACACGCCGCCCAGTTGCATCACCGCAAATACCACGCCCGCCAGGCTCAGGGAGAAGCCCAGCCCGTCGACCAGATAGATGACGGTGAATGCAAACCAGCAGCTCTGGGGCACGGCAAAGAGGCTTCCCACGATCGACATCTTCAGCAAGCCCCTGTCTTGCGTGATCGATGTCAGGGGTGCGACAAAGATGCGCAGCGACTGCATAGTCGGCATCCAGGAACCGGAGCGCTTCTCCACTTTGCTCGTTTCATCGAGGACAGCGCTCAGCTTCCAGGTAAGAACGGTCGGCAGCAGCACGAGGAATGCAAACACGAAGAGGGAGAACCGCCATCCAGCCAGCGCAATGACCACGGGAACGAACAGCCCCGCCATCATGCCGCCCAGAGGAACCCCAGCCTGCTTGATCGAGAACATGAGGTTGCGCATTCCCGGAGGGGAAAATCGTTGCAGCACTTCGCTGCCGGCCGGATTCGCCGCGCCGTTGCTCATGCCCATGACACAACAGACCGCCAGGGCGATGCCCATGCTGGGATACAGGAAAAATCCCATGCAGGCGGCACCCAGGATCAAGAGCAGTTGCAGCATGCGCGTTCCGCCGATCTGCCTGAGCAACGAAGAGCCTGCAACAAGGAAGACCAATCCGCCCAGAGCATTGCTGGCGCTCAGATAGCCGATGGAGCTGCCGTTCCAGCCGAACTCTTCGGCAATCGCTGGCGCAACGATGGGGATCAGTCGGGACAGGAACGCTGAGGCTGTTTGTAAGGCGAAGATAGCCACTACAGGCATAAGCCAAGTAGGTGCGGTGCTTTTCATGAAACCTCTACAGTCGTCCCTTGCAAAATGAACGAAAAGAGGGCCCCTGACAATGACTTGCCGGGTTCCCTCTTCTATTTTCGTACCGGATACGCTATCCAGTACAGTCCAGAGATGTCATGGATTATAGAGTACGCAGCGTATTCAATACATATGCTGCCCGCCGTTCATCGACACATTGCTGCCAGTCATGAATCCAGCCGCATCGCTGACGATGAAGGCGATCAGCGCCGCGATTTCCGATGGATGCCCCAGGCGGCCCACGGGAATGCCGGCGATGATCTGCTTGCGTACGTCCTCGGGCACCGCCATCACCATCTGGGTTTCGAGATAGCCGGGCGACACGGTGTTCACCGTCACACCCTTGCGTGCCACCTCCTGCGCCAGCGCCTTGGTGAATCCGTGCAGGCCCGCCTTGGCGGCGGAATAATTGGTCTGCCCGAATTGGCCCTTATTGCCATTGATCGAGGAGATATTGACCACGCGCCCCCAGCCTCGCTCCACCATGCCGTCGATGAACGGCTTGGTGACGTTGAATGCCGAGTCCAGATTGGTGCGCAGCACTGCATCCCAGTTCGCCTTGTCCAGCTTGCGGAAAGTGGCGTCGCGCGTGATGCCGGCGTTATTGATCAGGATGTCCACGGCATGGCCGTCGGCCGCGATATGTTCGGCCATGCGCAGGCAGGAATCCCAGTCCGATACATCCACCCTGTACGAACTGAAGGTGTAGCCATCCGCGCTTTGCCTGGCCAGCCATTCGGCTGCGGCTTCGTCGCTGCGCGTATGCGTCACCAGTACCGCGTGGCCGGCGTCATGCAATGCCCGGGCGATGGCTTCGCCCAGGCCTCCCATGCCCCCTGTCACCAGAGCCGTTCTTTTGCCCGCGCTCATCAGTTCGCTCCTTTTCTGGCCGTTTTCTTGCGGGATCCGACAGCCGGCGGCCACGCTGCGCCCCATTGCGCGAAGATATCAGGAAGCGATTGCTCGGAATCGCCAGTATTCAATGTTTCGGCCACCGCCTTCTGCCAGCTTTCCAGCGCCTGTTGCACGCCAGCCATGAATGCGGCCTGATTCTTGACGGCGAGCTGGTTGATCGTCTGGGTATCTCCCACACGGTTCTGGAATTGTCGCCAGAAGCTTTCCACCGGCAGCGTCGCCAGCGCCTGCCAGTTCGCAGATCGCAGCAGCCCTTCGATCTCGGCTGTCGTCTCCGCAATGTTCTCGGCATTGGACTGCTGCATCGACTCCAGCCAGTGGTGGCCGTTTTCCTGCAGCAGCCGGGAGATGCGCAGTTGAAGTTCAATATTGGCCTTGTACAAGGCCAGGGGGATGGATTCGACGTTCATGGCAGTATCCTTCTGGTCATGGAAAGCCCCGGCTGGGGCGGAGTGAAGAACTTCCTGCAAAATAATTCTTCTCAGCTCTTTTTACAGGGTCACCGCTCATCTCCTTTGATCATTTGACCATCACATATGTTCCGGGAGCATCGCACAATACTTTGTAACCATGCCTCGAGGCGCCCATGCGCGGCGGCGACACGAGAGATCCCGAATGCGCCTTCAGCCACTCGGCCCAGGACGTCCACCAGGAACCTTGATGCATGGGAGCGGCCGCCAGCCACTCGTCTTCCGTAAGATGGGCTTCGCCCTCCGCACGCGTCAATATCTGATAATGCCGGCGCGGCCTGCCCGGCTCGTTGACGATGCCGGCATTGTGGCCGCCGCTGGTCAGGACGAAGGTGATCTCAGCCGGTGAAAGATGATGGAGCTTGTAGACCGAGCGCCAGGGAGCCACGTGATCGGTCGTGGTTCCCACGCAGAATATCGGCAGGACGATATTGGTCAGGGAGACCGGGCGGCCATCCACCGGATAGCGGTTCTTGCTCAGATCGTCGTTCAGGAACAGCCGGCGCAGATACTGCGAATGCATCTTCGCCGGCATGCGCGTGGCATCGGCATTCCATGCCATCAGGTCGTTCATCGGCTGACGATCCCCGAGCAGGTACTTGTTGGTCAGGCGGGACCAGAGCAGATCGTAGGAACGCAGCATCTGGAAAGCGCCGGCCATCTGGCCCGCGCGCAGATAACCTCTTTCCGCCATCTGGGCTTCAAGCAATGTTATTTGCGCTTCGTCGATGAACAGCCCCAGTTCGCCGGGCTCGCTGAAATCGGTCTGGGCCGCGAACAGGCTCAATGACGCCAGCCTGTCGTCGCCATCGCGCGCCATGGCCGCGGCGGCGATAGCAAGCAGCGTGCCACCCAGGCAATATCCGGTGGCATGAATCTTCCGGTTCGGGACGATGGTGCTGACAGCGTCCAGGGCGGCGCGCCAGCCAAGATCGATATAGTCGTCCATCCCCATGTCGCGGTCGTCCGCATCGGGGTTTTTCCAGGAAATGCAGAATACGGTATGCCCCTGATCCACCAGGTATTTGATCAGGGAATTGTGCTGGGACAGATCCAGAATGTAATACTTCATGATCCACGCAGGCACAATCAGTATGGGTTCGGCGTGAACCTTTTCCGTGGAAGGAGCATACTGGATCAGCTCCATCAGGCGATTGCGCAGCACTACCTTGCCCGGCGTGATGGCGACGTTGCGCCCGACCTCGAACTGTTCAGCCCCCGCAGGCGGCGTTTGCGTCAGCCACGCACGAGCATCTTCCAGAAAATAGCCGAACCCGCGCGAAAGATTGGCTCCACCTTCCTGGAGGGTGCGCTCAAGAACGACTGGATTAGTGGTGATGAAATTGCCGGGCGAGAATATGTCCAGCCACTGCTTGGCCCAGAAGGAGACGAGTCGTTCATGATGAGGTTCCACGCCATCGACGCCATGCGTCGCGGCATGCCACCACTGCTGCTGTCCCAGAAAAGCGCAGCGGAACGCGCTGAAAGGGTATTGATCCCAGCCAGGATCCTTGAAGCGCCTGTCGTTCGCGGCGGCGCCCGTCGCCTCGTTGCCGAAAGACGGATCGAGTACCGTGCACGTGCCGTGGATGCTTTGCGCCCACTGGCGCAGCGCCAGGTCGGCCAGTTCCACGCTTTTGCCGGGGCTGATGGCGAGATGCCGGGCCCAGTCCGTCCAGGCCAGCCATTGGGATTCTGGCGATATGGAAACCCAGGTCCGGGCCCATGCGGCCCGCAGAGACGCGTCCAGCGCCTTCAGCCTGTCTGATCGTTCGCCGGGTTGCAGGACCATCGCGTTACCCCCAGGATCAAGATGTCGAGGCTGAAGGCAAACGACCGTTCAGCCGTATGTATCAATGATACAGCAGCGTCCGGTCCCGCGCTCGGCAGACCTTGCTATCCAGATGGTGTTTGAGAAGAACTCTTGTCCGATACAATCCCCCTTCACCCATGAAGGAGTTTCATGAATGCCGCGCGACAACTACACTGGTCTGCTTGCATTCGTGACTGTCGCCCAGGAAGGCAGCTTTACGCGGGCGGCGGCGCGACTGGGCGTTTCGCAATCGGCGCTGAGCCACACTATCAAGACGCTCGAAGCCAACCTGGGGATCCGCCTGCTGACGCGCACGACCCGCAACGTGTCTCCCACGCAGGCTGGCGAGCGGCTCTACCGGAACATTTCCACCCAGATGGCGGAAATCGACGCCGAGGTCCAGGCGCTGAGCGATTTCCGAGACAAGCCCGCCGGAACCATCCGCGTCACGGCAACGGATCATGCGATCCGGACGATACTCTGGCCCAGGCTGGCGGCGTTTCTTCCCCGATATCCGGACATCAAGGTCGAGCTGATCTGCGACTACGGCCTGAGCGATATCTCCGCAGAACGCTATGACGCCGGAGTGCGGTTTGGAGAGCAACTGGCGCAAGGCATGATCGGCATCCGCATTGGTCCGGACGAACGCTTCGCGCTGGTCGGATCCAAGGCATATTTCTCCCGGAACCCGTCGCCCGGCACACCCCATGAACTGGTCTCCCATCAATGCGTAAACCTGCGCCTGCCGACGCACGGAGGGCTTTACGTGTGGGAGTTCAAGAAAAAGGGAGGCAAGGCCATCAACGTCCGGACGAACGGCCA
Source organism: Paracandidimonas soli (assembly GCF_004342005.1). Lineage (GTDB taxonomy): Bacteria > Pseudomonadota > Gammaproteobacteria > Burkholderiales > Burkholderiaceae_B > Paracandidimonas > Paracandidimonas soli. Next base: position 90,782 of record NZ_SMBX01000006.1, on the reverse strand, counting down.
GCTCGTCTTCAACAGCATGTATGAAGTGCTTGAAGGCGCCATCGCGGGATTTGGGCTGGCCTATGTCCCGGAATCGCTGGCCCGGCCGCATATCACCGCCGGCCGCCTGGTGCGCGTGCTGGAAGAGTGGTGCCCGCTGTGGTCGGGCTATCACCTTTACTACCCTAACCGCCGGCAGCCCTCGCAGGCGATGAGGCTGCTCGTCGAGGCATTGCGATACCGTCCCCAGGGTGTAAAATAGCCGCTGTCTGGTGGCCGCCCGCGTCCGCTGTTCTGGCGGAAGCAACTGCACCCGTGCGGGCTGGCCAGGTGTCCATTCTGGATTGCGCACTATCGTTCTCGCATATTCCGGGCCCTGACATTCCTCTTTTCAATGATTCCGGCGCTGCTGCGGCAGACAGGCGTGCGTTTCCGCTCGCCTGTCTGGAACACGAACAGGCCCGACAACACAAGAAAGAACAGACATGAACCGACGCTCATTCATTCTCAACACCGCGCTGCTGGGCGCAGCCGGCGCCCTGGCCCCTATCCTGTCGCACGCGCAAGTCAGCCAGGAGCCGGCCCCAAAAGGCTCGCGCCGTTTCCGCCTGACGCAAACCTACGCTCTCAAGGCGCCCGAGGGCTCCGACGGAGCCATGCAGCTGTGGATTCCTATCCCGGAAGATGCCGCTCCCTTCCAGTCCTTGCGGCAGCTGCAGTGGTCGGGCGATGCGCAGCAAGCCTATCTCGCCAGCGACAACGAGTTCAACGCCAAGACCCTGCTGGCGCGCTGGGACGATTGCAAGGGTCCCATGAATCTCAAGGTGGAAATGCTGATCGAAACCTGGGACTGGGAACCGGCCAGGCAAGGCCTTCTGGACGGCTATCAGCCTCCTGCACAGATCCAGTACCCGGCCGAGCTGGATATCTATCTGCGCGCAAGCCGTCATATCCAGATCGACGGCATCGTGAAGGAATACGCGGACCGCATCATTGGTTCCGAAACCAACCCACTGAAGCAGGCGCGCCTGATCCATGACTGGGTCGCCGCCAATATGGAACGCGACAACAGCGTCATCGGCTGCGGCACGGGCGACGTCGGCGAGATCCTGACCAGCGGCAAGCTCTACGGCAAGTGCACGGACATGAGCTCCGTGTTCGTCGCCCTTGCGCGCGCCGCCGGCATTCCCGCGCGCGAAATGTTCGGCATCCGCCTGGGCCGCCCCGGCGTGCTGGAACCTTATTCCAAGACCGCATTCGGCTCGGCGGATGAAAATGGAAATTCCAACGTCACCGGCGGCCAGCATTGCCGCGCGCAGTTCTACCTGGCGGGATTCGGCTGGGTGCCTTGCGATCCCGCCGACGTTACCAAGATGCGCCTGACGGAAAACAAGAAGCACGCCGATGCCGGCGTCCAGGCCGTCAACGACTACCTGTTCGGCAACTGGGACATGAACTGGGTGGGTTTCAACTACGGCAGGGATTTCCTGCTGGATCCGCAGCCGGAGATCGGTCCGCTGAACAACTTCGGCTATCCCTATGCCGAAGCGGACGGCGATCCCCTGGACTACTACGACGCGGCCGCCTTCACTTATGCATACAGTTCCGAAGAACAGGCCTGACGCGATCGAGCCAGCCCCCGCCGCCGTCCGGTGGGGGCTGGGCGCAGCGCTGCTGGCTTCCCTGGCCGCCGGCCTGTGCTGCGCCGCGCCGCTGCTGTATCTGGTATTCGGCATTTCCGCCGCGGCGCTGTCCGGGCTGAACGGCTTGAGCTGGCTGCAGGCCCCCATGGCCGCGATCGCCCTGCTGTGCCTGGGCGCCGCGTTCTTCCGGCTGTATATTTCAAAACGGCCCGTGTGCGCGCGGCAGGATTCGCGCAGGCGCCTGCATGTCTATTTCTGGGCCACCGCCTTGCTGGCGCTCGCCCTGCTGTCCTACCCTTTTGTCCTGCCGTGGCTGCTGGACTGAACGGGCCGCAGACGCGTCGATGCATTTCTGGAGTCGCATGATCATGAACCGGCTGAAACATCTCGTCTTCGCCCTGTGCCTTTGGCCTTTTATGGCGTTCGGTGCGGAGCCGTCCGCGCAATCCGTCACTATCCACATCGAAGGCATGACCTGCTCTCTTTGCGTCACGGCCATCAACAAGGCGTTGCGCTCCCTGCCTGAAGTCGAGAAGGCCAAGGCTTCGCTGAAAAACAATGAGGCCGTGGTCATCGTGCCCGAAGGCTATCCGCTGGAAACGCTGCTGGCGGAAATCGAAAAGACCGGCTACCAGGGAACGATTCGCTCGGTGGCGCCGGTTGCGGCTTCCGCCGGCGGCAAGTCCTGACTGGACTCTCCACGCCCACGGCCCGCCTCCAAACCCGGCCTGCCGGACGGTCTGCGCTCATCGCTGTCCGCCGTGTTTCGCAATCTCCGGCAAAGCCGCTATCATGGTTCCGTACATCCCCGATTCAACAGGAGCCAAGGAGAATGCCATGAGTACGGAACCGCGCATGACCAATCTTTTTCTTCAACTGGGCCTGGATGCGGATGAACAGGCCATTGCGGACTTCATTGCCAGCCATCAGTTGCCCGCCGACGTGATGATCGCCGACGCGCCTTTCTGGAACGAAGGACAACAGCAGTTCCTGGCCGAGGCGCTCAAGGCCGACGCCGCCTGGACCACCATCGTGGATCAGCTCAACGAGTCATTGCATGAAGACGCTGTCAAGGGGAAAGCGTAGCGGTAGTATACGGAAACCCGTTGCCGCCCAAGGCATTGCGCAAGAACGCTATCGCAGCGCAGTCTGTCGCTGCAGCATCATGGCGCCGGCAGTCTGAACGAACTCCCTGACCGGATCGGCATATGCGGCCCCAACCCTGCCCGAACCCGAATGCGATCCCCCGTCGATCTTCAGCAGGCCGCTGGGCGGGCGCGGCGCCCGGGCGGCAGCCGTGTACAGCAGATCGCTCATTTCATGAGGCACGGTGCGATCCGCGGTTCCGTGGATCAACAGCAGCGGCCGGTTCAATTCCGCCAGGCGCGACCTCGAATCGAAGGACTGCGTCACCAGCCAGCGCAGGCCGGGAATATTGCCCCACCTCTGCAAAGCCAGCATGTCCTGAATACGGGTAAAAGTCGATTCGGCAATCAGGCCCGCGAACTCTGAATCGTCCAGGCGCGTCGCCAGGTCGATGGCGATGGCGCCGCCCAGGCTGTGGCCATAGATGAATCGGCGCTCGGGCTGCGGCTGGCGGCGCATAAGCTCCTGCATGGCAAGCCATGCATCCTGGCGTGCGGATCGCTCCGAAGGCAGCCGGGGCGAAGACTCGCCGAATCCCCGGTAGTCGATGGCCAGTACCGAGAAGCCCAATCGCGTCAGTTGCTCGAAGCGGAACGCGCTGCCATTCAGGTTCCAGCGCGCCCCGTGCAGATACAGCACAGTCGGGGCGTCAGGGTCTTCATGCTGCCAGTACCAGGCACGCACATGTTCGCCGCTGGGCATGGCGAGATCGAAAATTTCCGTGTCCGGCAACGGCTCGCGCCACCAGGTGCGCACGTCGGTCTGGACGGAAAATATCAGGTCGCGCTGCCAGCGATCCAGCGACACATAGCCCACCGCCAGTATCGCAGCGAAGAACAGCGACAGCAGTATCCACGCCCTTCTGCGCAAGAGCGGCAATTGCAATTTCATGCCTGAAACAATCTGGAAATTCCCACAGCATGGTTAGAGCATGATTATGCCATTCGGTTCCCGCGGCTACGCAACATGCTCAGCCCGCCCTGCCCCGCCACAACGTTCGCCATCCGCCGACCACATAGAACAGCACGGTCGAGCCGATCAGCCCAAGACCGAAGACCAGCGCGATCAGGAGCCAGTCCGCAGGTCCGCCGGCATCGGTAAAGCCTGACGACGAAACCTGCGCCATCAACACCAGCGCGAGAACTCCGCCCGGAATGCCAAGCACCTGCGCCCTGAGCATGCGCCGGGCGGACAGTCCGCGCTCGCGCCACACCAGCACCGCAAAAGACAGGGTGGCGAACAACACGATGGCCAGGAGGACCCACAGCAACGGTCCCAGCATTTCCTGGAATACGGCCAGCAGAATCAAAGGATCCATGTCTTTCATTGTTCTCTCCCAAGTTCAAGCGCGGCCGCGCAGCATGCTGATGTAGGTCGGCTTCAGCGCCATGGTCTTCATGACCCAGCTGACCCACAGTTCTTCCAGAGGCGCGATCACGCCGGGAAACGACGGCACGAGATTGTTCTCGTAGTCGAACTCGACCAGCATCGCCCGGCCCAGCCGGGTGATCAGGGGGCACGAGGTATAGCCTTCGTACAAGGCATCGGACGTCTTGCCTGCGATGTCGGCCACCAGATGCTCCACCGCCACCGGCACCTGCCACTTCACGCTGGCGGCCGTCTTGCCCTTGGGGACGCCGGCAATGTCGCCCACGCCGAACACGTTCGGATAGCGTGCATGGCGCAGGGTACCCTTGTCGACCTCCATCCAGCCCTCGTCCGCCCAGGCGCCCTGCCGCCAGGTCAGTTGGCTGTTGCGCACGGCATCGGGCGCGCGCATGGGAGGAATGACGTGAATGAAGTCATAGTCCTGTTCCTCCGTGCCATCCGGCGTGCGGAACGTGGCGATGCGCCTGCCGGGATCAATGGATTGCAGCACACGCTCGTAATTGACGCGGATGCCTCTTTCACGAAACAGCATCCGCACTTTCTCCGATACGATAGGCACGCTGAACAACACCTTGTTGTTTGCGTTGTAGACGATCTCGGCCTTGCCTCGATTCCCCCTGCGCACCAGATGATCGTCCGTCAGGAAGGTGTACTTCAGCGGCGCGCCGGCGCATTTCATTTCCGTCGCGGGACGCAGGAATATGCCGCGCCCGCCCTTGTCGGCAAAAGCGGACATGGCTTGCCAGGTAGCCTGCGCGCCCTCCGGGCTGTGGTAGATGCTGCCGATGCCTTCCTTGCCGATCAGGGATTCGTCCATGCCCTCGATCAGGCTGTATTCCAGCTGCAGGCCCGCCGCCACGACCAGGAAGTCGTAGGCAATGGACTGTCCGGTTTCCGTCACCACCTTATTGCCGTCCGGATCGATTTCGGCAACCCTGGTCTCCAGCCACTCGACTCCTGCAGGTATGTATTCGGCGGTTTCGGAAATCACATACTCCTTCTGCTTGACACCTGCGCCCACGAGCGTGAAACCCGGCTGGTACAAGTGCCGCTTGCGGGCATCGATCAAGGTGATTTTTGCGCCATCCAGCAACGACGACAACCGGGACGCCGCCGCAAGGCCTCCGGCTCCGGCGCCAACGACGACGATATGCGCCTGGCTGCGCACCTTTTCCGCCGCGGCCGGGCCCGGCTTGAGCGCAACGCCGGCAAGACCAACTGCACCCAGCATGAGCACAGCCCTGCGCCGAGGGTCGGACACGCTGCCGAACGCCTCATCCAAGAGGATATTCCGTTCTTTTTTCATGTTATGTTTTATTCCAAAAGATAATTTTTGTCACAAAAACAGGCATGAAGAAGCCCCTGCCATCACTCTCGACGGCATCTCGTCCTGTACGTTCCACTTCCGCCGCAGGCGTGGAATGTCTCGCCCGCCAACGCTTCACAGCATCACTGCAACATCGTCAACCAGCCTGCCCACCTGACAGCCGGCCTGCAAAACGGCCGGGAAGCGGGAAAATCATGCAGGCCTTGCCGCCTCTCCGCCGTCCAGACGGACGGGCACTTTCAAATATCGGACACCATTGGATTCCGCCGCAGGCAGTTTTCCCGCGCGAATATTGACCTGGATGGATGGCAGCAACAGGGCCGGCGCCGCAAGCGTGGCATCCCTGCGCTCGCGCATGGCGACGAACTCCTCTTCGCCCACGCCATCGTGCGCGTGGACGTTGTGCATGCGCTCTTGCTCCACCGTGGTTTCCCACGCATAGGTATCGCGTCCGGGCGCCTTGTAGTCGTGGCACATGAACAGTCTCGTCCGGGGCGGCAGCGACAGCAGACGGCGAATCGAGCGGTAGAGCGTTTTCGCACAGCCTCCGGGAAAGTCCGCACGGGCCGTACCGTAGTCCGGCATGAACAGCGTGTCTCCCACGAATACGGAATCTCCGATGCGATAGGACACACACGCAGGCGTATGGCCTGGCGTAGCCATGACCTCGATGTGCATGCCGCCGACTTGCAGCGTTTCGCCATCCTGCAACAGCCGGTCGAACTCGCTGCCATCGCAGGATACGTTGTCCAGATTGAACACAGGGCGGAAAATCGACTGCACCTTGCGAATGTGTTCGCCGATGGCGACCGGCGCGCCGGTATGGCGCTTCAGGTAGGGAGCCGCACTCAGGTGATCCGCATGCGCATGCGTTTCCAGAATCCAGGCAATGGTCAGACCCTGGTTCCTGGCCGCGGCGAGAATACCATCGGCCGAGCGCACCGAAGCCTTGCCGCTGGCATGGTCATAATCCAGCACGGGATCGATGACGACCGCCTGCCTGGTTTGCGGATCCCACGCCAGATAGCTGACCGTATTGGTCGACTCATCGAAAAACGCCTGGACTTGTGGTTGGACTGCTGTACTCATGACATCCTCAAGGGCCTGTGTTTTTTATTAGTTTATGCTAAATTAGGAAAAACTTAAATACAATGCAAGATCAATCGATGATTTCACCACATAAATACGCTACCGAAAATGAAGCCGGCCGGCAGTTCATGCAGGAAGGCGCAGCCCGCGCAGCCGCACTGCTGCGCACGGTCGGCAATGAGCATCGCCTGCTGGTGCTGTGCCTGCTGATCGAATACGAAGAGATGACGGTGGGCGCCCTGCTCGAATACGTGCCGCTGAGCCAGTCCGCGCTGTCGCAGCATCTGGCCAAAATGCGCGAAGAAGGCCTGATCGCATTCCGCCGCGAGGCGCAAACCCTGCATTACCGCATCGACAACCCGGATGTCGAAAAGCTGATCGCCACGCTCAAGTCCATTTTCTGTCCTTGACCCCTTAACCACTCACAAACAAGGAAAGCTCATGAAATCCAATGTAGGCGGTATCGACCGTATCCTGCGCATCGTCGCGGGTCTTGTCCTGATCGCCCTGGCGGCTACCGGCACCGTCGGCTGGTGGGGCTGGCTGGGCGTGATTCCCCTGCTGACGGGATTGTTCAGGTTCTGCCCCCTGTACACGATGCTTGGCGCCAGCACCTGCCCGTTGAAATCGGATCGCAGCTAAGCTTAGGCATCAGCGGCCGCGCATCTGGCTCAATTGCCTGCGGTCCCGCTTGGTCGGACGGCCCGCGGTCAGGCTGGCCGCGGGTTCCGGCGCCATGCGGCGCAACTGCGCCGCAGCCTCGCGGCGTTCGATGCTTTCTGGCGTTTCTTCATACAGCAGGCGAGCCGCGGGAGCCGGCCCTCGCACGGAGCTGAGCGCACGGACATGCACGGCAATTTCCGGATCGTCCTTCCTGATCCGGATGCAATCCCCGGTCATGATCTCGCGCGCGGGCTTGGCCGGCGCATCATTGACCAGCACCCTTCCCTTGCCTATCTCCTGCGCGGCAAGGCTGCGCGTCTTGTAGAACCGGGCCGCCCACAGCCACTTGTCCAGCCGCATTTTTTCCATTGTCGTATTTTCCCGGATGCATCTGAATGCGCCGATGAACACAAAAGGGACGCTGGCAGCGTCCCTCCGGATGATAGCGCAGCCCCGCCCCCTCAGGGCGGAGCCTGCACTACGGCAACGGCTCAGTTCTTCGGCAGCGCGTAGGCGATGACATAGTCTCCGCGATCGGGAGACTGGCGTGCGCCGCCTGCGGCGATCACGACGAACTGGCGCCCGGTTTCGGGCGAGATATAGCTGATGGGCGCGGCCTGCGCCCCGACCGGCATGCGGCCTTTCCACAGCTCCTCGCCGGTCTCGGCATCGAAGGCGCGCAGATAGTAGTCCTGCGTGCCCGCATAGAACACCAGGCCCGACGACGTTGCGATCGGGCCGCCCAATGTCGGCATTCCCACCGGGATCGGAGCCTTGACGCGCACACCTTTGAGCAGGGTGTCCTCGATGGAGCCTGCGGGACGCTGCCACACGAGCTTGCCCGTCTTCAAATCGACAGCGGAAAGAGTGCCCCATGGCGGCGCATGGCAAGGCACGCCCAGCGCGGAATAGAAGCCGCCGCGAATCGTGGAGTACGGCGTCCCGGCCTGGTTATGAACGGCGCCATCCAGCGAGAATGCCGCGATCTGCTCGGGTGTCGCGCTCCCCTGCGGAACATGCATTGCAATCTGCGGCATGCGGATGTCGTTCAGGATCAGCAAGCCGCGCTGCTCGTCGACGGCGACCCCGCCCCAGTTCATGCCGCCGTAGTAGCCCGGATAGATCAGCGTCGTTTCGTTCGGCATGATCGAAGTATAGGGTCCTTCGTAGTTCAGCTTGCGGAAAGCGATGCGGCATTCCAGCTGGTCGAAGAACGTCGCGCCCCACATGTCCTTCTCCGCCAGCACATCGCCGCCGAACGAAGGCATGCCGACAGAGAATGGCTGCGTCGGGGCAACGATATCGCCCTCGGCATGGCGCTGCGGCACGGGGCGCTCTTCCACCTGGGCCACAGGCGTGCCGTCCCTTCGGTCGAGCACGAAGACCTGGCCTGTCTTGGTGGCCTGGATGACGACAGGCGTCGCACCTCCCTTGCCGTCGGGGATGTCGTACAGCGCGGGCTGCGTGCCTACGTCGTAGTCCCAGGTGTCCGCATGCACGGTCTGGAATTTCCAGCGCTCGCGGCCGGTGGCGATATCCAGCGCCACGATGGAAGAAGCGTACTCATTCATGGCCTCGGAACGATGGCCGCCCCAGAAGTCCGGCGTGCCATTGCCCAGCGGCAGGTAGATGAGACCCAGCTCATCGTCGAATGCAGGCGTGGACCACATGTTCGGGGTGCCGCGCGTATAGCCTTCCGCGGGCGGCAGCCCAGTCACATCGGGGTTGCCCAGATCCCATGCCCATGCAAGTTCGCCCGTATCGGCATTGAAGGCGCGTATGACGCCGGAAGGCTCGCCCACTTCCTTGCCGTCCCATACCCAGCCGCCGATCACGATCAGGTTGCGGACCACGGTCGGAGTGGAAGTCGGGTAATAGAAATGCGGCTTGACGTCGCCCATGCCGGCCTTGAGATCGACGAAGCCCTTGTCGCCGAAGCTTTCGCATGGCTTGCCGGTCTTGGCGTCGACCTGGATCAGGCGGGCATCGACCGTCGTCAGCACGATGCGCTGGGTGCACACGCCGGCCGGCTCCTCGGGCCTGGGGACGGACAATTGCGCCGCGCCATCGCCATGGATGTGCGCGCCATCCGTCTGCTGCTGCGCGGCATCGCCCGTACGTACCGGATGCGTCACGGCGGACGGCTCGTAATAGCCGACGCCGCGGCATCGGTTCCAGAATTGCGTTCCCTGCGTCTGCGGGTCGAAAGTCCAGCGCTGCTCGCCGGTCTCCGCATCCAGCGCAAATACCTTGCTCAGCGGCGTGCAGACATAGACGGTGTCGCCGATCTGCGTCGGCGTGTTCTGGAACTCGGCGCCCTTGCCGGCGACCTCGCCGGTGCGGAATGTCCAGGCCACCTCCAGGTCCGCCACATTCTCTTTGTCGATTTCTTTCGCATCGGCGAAGCGCGTGCCGCTGGGCTCATTGCCGTAAAACTGCCAGTTGCCCGGCTTATCGCCCTGTCCGCCGACCGCAGCCGCAGCAAACTGATTCTGCACAACGCCATGCGGCTTGAACATGGCGGCGCCTCCGGCCGCCAGGGCGACAAGCAATACCACCGCCAGGACATGGGCGCTCCGGCGCACCCGCCCGAACGTCAGCGCGGGCAACAGCAGCGCCAGGATCAGCGCCAGCACGAGCACGGGCGCCAGCCGCGGCACCAGCGGCCAGAATGCAAGCCCGACCTCCCACAGGGACCAGGCCACGGTTCCCGCAAATACCACCGCGAACAACCATGCTCCCGCGACCTTGCGCCGCGCCAGCAGCACGCCGGACGCCGCCAGCAGCACACCGGACGCAACGTAGTACCATGAACCGCCAAGCAGGGCCAGCGTCGCACCCCGGATCAGCAGCACAAGCCCGATCAACGCCAGCACGATACCGAAAATCGCCAGTATCCAGTGCCGTTGCGCTGGAGCCGGGTGTTTTTCCTCAGCCATACATACCTCTCTTCGTCATTCAAACAGCCGCCCCATCAGGGGCGGGGACAGGGACTCGAAGACGATATAGGAACTTGCATACACTAAATGTAACTATCATTGATTCCACATGCAGAATTCTACTCTTTCCCTTAGTACAATAGATGTAAATACGACTTGTTTTCATTTGATACAATTATTGTGCGACAAGACCCTCTCCGCTTCCGGCAACCGGCCCTGAATCCAACCGCCTCCCGGCTTCGGGCGGAAGCGGCTCAAAACGCCCCTGGACATGCAAGGGCGGCCATGCCCACTGCCGTGCTGGCGTTTGCGCTGACCCAAGGTTTCTCCCAGGCTGCCGCGGCGCAACCTGCGGAAACCGTCGAACTTTCACCCGTACTGGTGCAAAGCACGCGCACTCCCCGCTCCTCACTGGACACTCCCGCCTCGATCAGCCGCATCGACGGACAGGATCTGCTCCAAGGCAGGCCGGGCATCCATCTCTCGGAAAGCCTTGCCGCCGTTCCCGGCATCCAGGCGCAGAACCGCAACAACAATGCGCAGGATCTTCAAGTTTCCATTCGCGGCTTCGGCGCTCGCTCCACCTTCGGCATCCGCGGCGTGCGCATCTATGTGGACGGCATCCCCGCCACCATGCCGGACGGCCAGGGCCAGCTCTCGAATATCGACCTGGCGTCGGCGGAGAGCGTAGAAGTCCTGCGCGGCCCCTATTCCGCCGTGTACGGCAATTCGTCAGGCGGCATCATCCAGGTCGCGACGGCGCCCGGCAAAGGCAGGCCCCGCGTGGGCGCAAGCCTGCTGACAGGCAGTGACAATCTGCGGCGCTACGGCCTGCAGGCCAGCGGCGGGACGGATCTCGCCACGGGCCTGACGGACTACAACCTCAGCGCCAGCCGCATGACGCTGGACGGCTATCGCGACCACAGCAAGACGAGCAAGACGCTGGCCAACGCCCGCCTGGGCTTCCAGTTCGCCGACGACAGCGCGCTGACGCTGATCGCCAATCACGTGGACATGGAGGCGGACGACCCGCTGGGATTGACGGAGGAGGACTTCCGCGACAATCCGCGCGGCGTCGCATCCAATGCGCTGCTCTACGATACGCGCAAGACCGTGCGCCAGTCGCAGCTCGGGCTGAACTACGAAAAGCCTCTGGCCGGCGGCCATACGCTTCAGGCCATCGCCTATGCGGGCCAGCGCAAGACCGTGCAATACCAGGCCATCCCCTACAGCGTGCAGCAAGCGCCGACGCACGCAGGCGGCGTCATCGACCTGGGCCGTGACTATGCTGGGCTGGACCTGCGCTGGACCGCGCGCAGCCAGTTGGGAGGACGTCCCCTGACCCTCGTCGGCGGCGTCGCCTACGACCACATGAAAGAACACAGGCAAGGCTTCGAGAATTTCACCGGACCGGCCGGCGCTCCCGGGCAACTGGGCGTCAAGGGCGGGCTGCGCCGGGACGAGTCCAATACTCTGTGGAACCTGGATCCCTACCTGCAGGCTTCTCTGGAAATCGACGAGCGATGGACGCTGGATGCCGGACTGCGCTACAGCACCGTGCATTTCCGCTCGCGCGACCACTACATCCGGCCCGGCAATCCCGACGACAGCGGAAGCGCGCGCTACCAGCAGTGGCTGCCGGTGATCGCCTTGCGCTATGCCCTGTCGCCGGACACCAGCCTGTATGCCACTGCGGGCCGCGGCTTCGAAACACCGACGTTCAACGAACTGTCCTACCGCCCCGACGAGCAGCCGGGACTGAACTTCGCCCTGCAACCCTCCTCCAGCAACAACTATGAAATCGGCGTCAAGCACAATGCTCTGGGAGGGCTGCTGACAGCCGCGCTGTTCCGGATAGATACCAACGATGAGATCGTCAGCGCGGGATCGCGAGGCGGACGCGCAACTTTCCGCAATGCGGGAGATACGCGCCGCCATGGCATTGAGCTGTCCTGGTCGGGCAGGGTCGCCGGGGACCTCGTCGCACAGGCCAGCTATACCTGGCTGGATGCCCGGCTGCGCAATCCGCAGGGAACCGACGGCACGCGCATTCCCGGCGTCGCCCGCCAGAACGCTTATGCCAGTCTGGCATGGGCGCCCGAACAGGGCTGGCAGGCCGGAATGGAATGGCGGGCCCAGAGCCGCATACAGGCCAATTCGGCCAACACGGCATCCGCGCCAGGCTATGGCGTGGCGGCCCTCTATACCGGCTATCGCCTGCGCCGCTCCGACTGGGACCTGGATGCCTTTGTCCGGGTCGACAACCTGTTCGACCGGCATTACGCGGGCTCGGTTATCGTCAACGAAGGCAATGGGCGCTATTACGAGCCCGCCGCCGGGCGCAACTGGGCCGTATCGCTGAACGCGGGCTATCGTTTCTGAGGCCCGATACAGCACGAAGAAGGGTGGTATCCTGCCCTCTCTTCGTGCCGCAGGTTCCGCCATGCCTCCAGTCCGCCCTCGCCTCTTGCTGCTGAACAAGCCGTTCCAGGTACTGACGCAGTTCACCGACGACCAGGGGAGAAAGACACTGGGCGACTTCGTGAAAGTCCCGGGCGTCTACCCGGCGGGAAGACTCGATTACGACAGCGAGGGACTGCTGTTGCTGACCAGCAACGGACGGCTGCAGGCCCGCATCTCCAATCCCAGGCACAAGCAGCCCAAGACCTATCTGGTTCAGGTGGAAGGCACGCCTTCGCAGGAACAGCTGCAGAAACTGCGGCAGGGCGTGATCCTGAAAGACGGCCCCACCCTGCCCGCCGAAGCGCGCGCCATCGATCCTCCCGACCTATGGGAGCGCAACCCGCCGGTACGCTTTCGCAAGACCGTGCCGACGCACTGGCTGGAACTGACCATATGCGAGGGGCGCAACCGCCAGGTGCGGCGCATGACCGCCGCCGTGGGACTGCCCACCCTGCGGCTGGTCCGCACCCGTATCGGTCCATGGTCCCTGAGAGATCTGCAACCCGGAGAGTGGGTGGAAACCCCTTTTCCTGGGGACTGGTGAGCCCTCCCGCACCGGAGATGCCGGCGACGCGCGGTTTTGCACAAATTCCCGATCAGGCGACAACATCTCGCTAACACATCAGTATCTTCCCTAAATTCCGCTATTTCAGCTTGACTTTTATCCGCAGTCGAATAAACTTTGCGCCTATCAAGGGGAGTAGCTTACTTCCGAGGCATCGTCATTACGGTCAGCGGTCTTAGGGCGGCTGCGCCCGGTGTCCGGGCAACATCCAGCATGTTGCAAGCAAGACCTTGCCACCCAAGGGCAAAGGTCTATCTCCATCCAGAGAAAAAGGTCTGTGCCCGCCGGTGACAGGCCTTTTTTTTGCCTAGGCGCTACCCAAAAGGCATCAAATCACACACCTTTTCCAGGAATCTTCATGCTTGAATTTTTGCAAACCCTGAGCTGGGCTGCCGTATTTCAGATCATCCTGATCGACATCCTGCTGGGCGGCGACAATGCCGTCGTCATCGCGCTGGCTTGCCGCAACCTGCCGACGAAACAGCGCATGCAGGGTATTCTCTGGGGCACCGCCGGCGCCATCATCCTGCGCGTGGTCCTTATCGCCTTCGCGCTCACACTGCTCTCCATCCCGTTCCTGAAGATCGTCGGCGCGCTGCTGCTGGTCTGGATCGGCATCAAGCTGCTCGTTCCCGAGGATGAGGGCCATGACAACATCCAGGGCGGCGCGACCATCATGTCGGCCATCAAGACCATCATCATCGCCGACTTCGTCATGAGCCTGGACAACGTCATCGCCATCGCGGGCGCCGCCCAGGGCGCGCACCCCGACCACCAGATCGGCCTCGTGATCTTCGGTCTGGTCGTCAGCGTGCCCATCATCATCTGGGGCAGCACGCTGGTCCTGAAGCTGATCGACCGCTTCCCGCTCGTCGTCACCTTCGGCGCCGCCCTGCTGGGCTGGATCGCCGGCGGCATGCTGGTGACCGATATCTTCCTGGTCGAGAGGTTCGGCGAACCCTCCACTGCGTTCAAGATCGCCGCCGAAGTCGCCGGCGCAGTCCTGATCGTCGTCGTGGGCCGCTGGCTGGCTGCCCGCAAGACCAACAAAACCTCCGACGCGGCAGCCTGATGCCAGTCATGCAGTAACTGCCATGCGCGCCTGACGCGCAACACTTCGCGGGCCCGAAAGCATCCTGTTTTCGGGCCCGCGGCTTTTCCGCAGGGGACGGTGATACTATTCGGGCATGCGAGCCTGGCGGCTCCCGCTCCCCCGGAAAACCAGAACCAACATGCAACCCCAGACCGAATCCTTTTCAATGCGCATCGTATTCGTCGGCGCATTCATCGTGCTGCTCTCGCTCGGCGTGCGCGCCACTTTCGGGCTGTTCATGCAGCCCATGGGGCTGGAGTTCGGCTGGGGACGCGATGTCTTTTCCCTGGCGTTCGCCATCCAGAATCTGGTCTGGGGCGCAGGCGCGATCTTCATGGGCGTGCTGGCCGACCGCTACGGTTCGGGCAAGACCATCGCGCTCGGCGCCCTGTTCTACGTCGCCGGCCTGATCGGCATGCGCTTTGCCGGCGACGAGCTCACGCTGTACCTGACAGCGGGCGTACTGGTGGGGCTCGGCCAGGCCGGCACTACCTTCCCCATCATCCTGCCGGTCGTCGCCCGCTCCGTGCCGCCGGCCTACCGCAGCACGGCCATGGGCATTGCAAGCGCTGGAGGCTCCATGGGCCAGTTCGCCATCGTCCCGACCGGACAGGTACTGATTTCCACCCTGGACTGGTCGGGCGCGCTGTGGATCCTGTCCATGTTCGTGGCGGCCGGCATTCCGCTGGCATGGATCCTGCGCGGCCGTCCCGCGGCGCACACCGGGACGCAATCCCTGTCGGCCGCCATCCGGGAGGCGCTGGGACATGCCTCTTTCCATTTCCTGTTCTGGAGCTACTTCGTCTGCGGATTCCACACCGCATTCATCACGCTGCACCTGCCCGCCTATGTCATGGACAAAGGCCTGTCGTCCACGCACGGCGCCATCGCCATCGCGCTGATCGGCCTGTTCAACGTGCTGGGTTCCTTCTACGCCGGCAAACTGGGCACACATCGCAGCAAGAAAGGCCTGCTGGCCGCGATCTACGCCTTGCGCGGAGTCGGCATGGCCATGCTGCTCGTCATGCCCCTGTCTCCCGCCGTCCTCTATGCATTTGCGGCATGGATGGGACTGTTCTGGCTGGGCACCGTCCCCCTGACCCAGGGCCTGATCGGGCAGATCTACGGCCTGCGCTATGCCGCCACCCTGTCGGGCATCGCCTTCATGGGCCACCAGATCGGCAGTTTCATCGGCGTCTGGATGGGCGGATATGCCTATCGCACCTCGGGCAACTACGACTCCGTCTGGATGACGGGCATTGCGCTGTCGCTGATGGCCGCGGCCCTGTGCCTGCCCATCCGTGAAAAACCTCTGCAACTGGCGCCGGCCCATTGATCGCCCTCTGGCCTCGGGAGCGGCATTCGTGGTAAACCTTGCCTACTATCATCGGGATACGCACATGACCACGCAACAGCATCCACAAGACAGCCGCAAGCTGTCGCGCGCCCTCCGCACAGCGGGCTGGGTGCTGCTGGCCGCCGTTCTTGCCTTGTCTTTTGCCGGATACCTGAGCACGGACCTGCGGCTGCAATGGGAAAACATTGCCGCGCTGTGCGGCTTCTGAGCCTGGCGGCCCTTTTGCTGCAGTAGAATCCGCCGCGCCTACCTTGCCTGGGTCAGATGGCCGATGATGGCTCGCTTGAACGGGGTCGCCCGCTCGGCCACCGCCAGGGCAGCGCGGCGCAGCATGCGCATGGGCCTATGGTCGTTGGTGAACAGATTGGCGACCGCGAATGTCGCCAGATACAGCGGCAGCGTTCCCTTGCGATGCGCCTTGGCATAAGCCTCCAGCACGGCGGGCGAACCGATGTCCTGCCCGGAAGCATGGGCGGCATTGACCGCGCCGGCCAGGCGCTCCACGCTCTGCAGACCGAAATTGAAGCCGTGCGCCGTTACCGGATGCATGCCCACGGCGGCGTCGCCTGCCAGCGCAAAGCGATGTCCATGGAATCGGCTGGCGTAGACGCCGACCAGGGGATACAGGTGCCTGGAACTGGCGACCGCCAGGCGGCCCAGGCGGTTCTGCATGCGATCTCGAATATGGTCCGCCAGAGAAGCATCGTCCATCGCCATCAAGACCTTGTGTTCCTGCTGCGGCAGGGTCAGCACAACCGATACGCAATTGCCGTTCAGCGGCAGCAGAGCCATGGTCTGCCCATAGCCGAACCACTCCAGCGCCGTATGGTTATGCGGAATCTCATGATCGAAACGGCACACCATCATGGCCTTGCCGAAATCATGCATGTGCGCACCGATGCCCAGTTGGCGGCGTGTTTCGGAAAAGCGGCTGTCGGCCGCAACCAGCAGCCTGGCCGATATCGTCTGCCCATTGTTCAGCGCCAGCTCCATGCTGTCGCCTCCCTGCCGGATCGCATCCACCCTGGTATTGTCCATGACCTGGACCTTGCCGGCCTGTTCTACCGCTTCCCATGCATGGCGTCGGATCAGGTGATTGGGAACCAGGTGCCCCAGCCTGTCGTGGCCTGCATCGCCCGCATTGATGAACATGGATTTCGGCACCGGCCCATCGAGGACGAGCGCATCGCGCAGCAGGGATACGTCGGCCGGATCGAACCGCTGCCAGATCCCCATGCTTTCCAGGATACGCTGCGAAGGATGGCTGAGCGCGATTTCCCGGCCGTCGAAGGCCGGATCCGCAAGCACGCCTCGGTCCTGCTGCTCCACGATGAGCACGGACAAGCCGCTGCCGGACAAGGCATGCGCAAGACAAAGGCCGGCCGGTCCGGCACCAATGATCGCTACATCGACATTCACTGAACAATTCTCCGCTTTACGGACTCGCCTGCCGCGGCAAGCGCCGACTGGCAGGATAGTACCTCATGACACAGGCTCAAGGCCCCATGCCCCCGACGGCATCGCGCCATCTCCTGAGCCAGATCAAACCGCAGTACATCCATCCTTGGCGAGCGCCTGGCCCGGCCTCGGACCGAAGCCTGAGGCTTGCGCTTTGGCGCGTGGTCATAAAACAGAAATATTACCGTCATGAAACTGACATTCGCGCTCTCTAACATGCAGGTCTCGACAACACACAACCGACCCCTGTGGGAGATTGCACAATGCTGAAATCCGCTTTCCAGAAAATCGCCATCGCCGCCGCTTTCAGCGCCGCGGCTCTGAGCGTCCAGGCCGCCAACATCACGGGCGCCGGCGCTTCCTTCCCCTATCCCCTGTACGCCAAGTGGGCGTCCGAATACCACAAGGCCACCGGCAACCAGGTCAACTACCAGTCGATCGGTTCGGGCGGCGGCCAGCAGCAGATCATCGCCAGGACCGTCGACTTCGGCGCGACCGACGATCCCCTTAGCGGCGACAAGCTGGCGGAAAACAAGCTGGTGCAGTTCCCCGCCGTCATCGGCGGCGCCGTGCCCGTCGTCAACATCCGCGGCATCGAGCCGGGCGCGCTCAAGCTGAGCGGTCCCGTGCTGGCCGACATTTTCCAGGGCAAGATCAAGCGCTGGAACGATCCCGCCATCACCGGCCTCAACAATGGCCTGAAACTGCCTGACGCCGACATCATCATCGTGCACCGTTCGGACGGCTCGGGCACCACGTTCCTGTGGACGAACTACCTGTCCAAGGTCTCCGAAGACTGGAAGGCCAAGATCGGCGAAGGCAAGGCCGTGAAGTGGCCCACCGGCCAGGGCGGCAAGGGCAACGAAGGCGTCGCCGCCTACGTTTCGCAGCTGCAGAACTCCATCGGCTACGTCGAATACGCCTACGCCAAGCAGAACAACCTGTCCTGGACGCAACTGCAGAACAGCGCAGGCAAATTCGTGCAGCCCAGCGGCGAAGCCTTTGCCGCCGCTGCCGCCAACGCGGACTGGAACAGCGCGCCCGGCATGGGCGTGGTCCTGACCAACGAGCCGGGCGACGCCTCCTGGCCCGTGACTGCCGCCACCTTCATCCTGGTGCCGCAGACGCAGGACAAGCCGGAGCAAGGCAAGGCCGTCCTGACATTCTTCGACTGGGCCTTCAAGAACGGCGCAGCCATGGCGACTGAACTGGACTACGTGCCCCTGCCGGAAGCCGTCACCAACCAGATCCGCTCGGTCTGGAGCTCGGAGATCAAGGACAGCAACGGCCAGGCCGTCTGGAAGTAATCTCTCTTCCCCGCCGCTCTTTCGCGGAGCGGCGGACACCGAACCGGCACTGCCTCGGCAGCGCCGGTTTTTTTATGCATGTTCTCTACGCCATGCAATTCTGCACCAAATGAGGTATAATTTTTCGTTACTCGCTTTGGTCTGACATGAACATCATGGATGTTCGCCGGATGCCAGACGGGTATCATCGGCGCAATGGCAGAGTGGTTATGCAGCGGATTGCAAATCCGTGTACCCCGGTTCGATTCCGAGTTGCGCCTCCAAATGAAATCAAGGACTTGCGTGTTGCGCGCAGGTCCTTTTTCATTCTGGTCTCAATGTCGAAAGCAATCACGGCGCGCTTGCGATAATGTGTAATCCGCAGACTAGGGCGTATATCATCACGCTGGGCACCGCGATGCGGAAATGCCGCCAGGCCTGCGCAGTAGGTGACGATATCCTAGTTGAACGCAGCCATACCTGCCAGCCACAGCGCCGCGAAATATCACACCTATCGTCTTCTCATCTACCGTTCGTTAACGCCTCTTGAATACTTTTCGGTTTGACCTCCCGCCCGTGCTGCATACACTGCTTCGAGACTGAATCACATACACAGGAGAGCAGCATGCGTTCACTTCATCGGCGCGCGGTCATGGCGCTTTGCGGCCTATTGTTCACGGCATTTCAGGGCGCCGCGGCGGCCAGCGAGTTTCCTTCCCGCGCCATCACCATCGTGGTCGGATGGTCTGCCGGCGGGGCGACCGATCTGCTGGCGCGCCAACTGGGCGAGTCCATGGCAAAGGCCGCGGGCCAGAGCATCATCGTCGAGAACAAGGCCGGCGCCAACGGCACCATCGGCCACAGCCAGGCCGCCAGGTCGCGCGCCGACGGCTACACCGCGCTGCTGGCCACCAACAGCACCTTCGCCATCGCCCCTCATCTGTACCCCTCGCTGCCCTTCGACCAGCAGCGCGATCTCGCGCCTGTTTCCCTGGTGGCGGAAAGCCCGCTGGTGCTGGTTTCCAGCCCCAACTCCGGCATCAAGACCCTGTCGGATCTGCTGGAAAAAGCCAAGGCGCGGCCCGGCGTGCTGAACGTGGCCTCCGGCGGCAATGGCTCGACCAGCCACATGGCGGCTGAAATGCTCATGGCCCTGACCGGCATCAACCTGTCGCACATCCCGTACAAGGGCGGTTCGCCCGCTACCGTGGCGGTCTCCGCATCAGAAGTGGACGTTGCATTCCTGGACCTGGGCGTGGCGCTGCCGCTGCTGAAGGAAGGCCGCCTGAACCCACTGGGCGTCAGCAGCACGCAGCGTTCCAACCTGCTGCCCAACGTTCCCACCCTGAGCGAATCCGGCGTCAAGGACTTCGTGGCCACGACGACCTTCGCCATGTTCGTCCCCATCGATACGCCTGTCGACGTCGTGAAGCGACTGCATGGCATCGTCGATACCGCCATGCAGGATCAGGCGCTGCTCGACAAACTGACCGGCCAGGGAGTGATTCCCCGCAACGAGGGCCCGGAAGGCCTGGGCAAGTATGTCTCGGAAGAACAGCAGCGCTGGAAAGACATCATCTCATCCCGCAACATCACGCTGGATTGACATGACAGCTTCCAAGCGCAAAGCCGCCATTCTCGGCGCGGGTCCGATCGGCTGCGCGACCGCCGCTCACATGGCCGCCCAGGGACGCGAGGCCGCACTGTGGTCGCCCACGGGCAGCCGGGTAAGAATCGACAACGGCAAGGCGTACTTCCGCACCAAGGGGGCGCTGGACGCGGAAGTCTGCGTAGACTGGCTCGACGATCTGGGCCTGCTGACTGATTTCGATGAAATCATCATCTGCCTGCCCGGCAATCTGTACCAGGACATCCTGCCCGACGCATTGCCGCATCTGCGCAGCGGACAGACGGTACTCGTCAGCAGCGCCCTGTCGCTGGTGACGCTCTGGCTGTCGGATCAGGCCCAGGCCCTCGGCAAGCGCCTGCGCGTCGGCGGCTGGAGCACGACCGCCACCACTGCTCATTTCGAGGCGGACGGCAGGCTGCACCTGAACGAATTGCGCGGCGCGATCGGGCTGTCCAGCGCCCGGCCCGAAGACGGTGCGGCGCTGCTGCAAGCCAGCGAACACATGCTGGGCGCGCGCTTCGTCAGGGACGCCAGCCCGCTGGCCAGCGCCATCGCCAACATCAATCCGATCGCGCACGCGGCCGAGGTCATCCCGAACCTCAGCCGCATGGTGCGCGGCGAAGACTGGCCGCTGTTCGGCTGCTTCGGCATCGAAGTCGGCAGGCTGGCGCAGCGCCTGGACGACGAGCGGCTGGCCATCGGCGCCCACTTCGGCTTCACGCTGCGCTCGCTGGCGGAGCACTATCACCGCTCCTACCATGTCCCGCTCGGTCCGCTGCATGAGATAGCCGCAGCCATCGAAGCCGCCGGCAAAGGCCCTCTCGGCCCCAAGCGCCTGGAACACAGGTACGTGCTGGAAGACATGCCCTTCGGCCTGGCTTTCCAAGAACGCCTGGCGCAGCTGGCCGGCATCCCCTGTACCGCGCACAGCAGCGCGCTCACGGTGCTGGAGATCGTCTATGACAGGGACCTGCGCAATGCCAACTTCCTGCTGGACGCGCTGCTGCCCGATGCCCGGGCGCTGGCTGCGCTGGCGGGAAACGCCGGTCCACGGTGTGACTCCGGTCAAGACACCAGCAGGGAAGCCTTCCCCGCATGACAAACCAAGGCGGCATGCCGGAGCGCAAGCAGGCAAGCCCCCTCCCTACTTCCGGGTTAATCGCCTGAGCGCAGCCTCGTAGAATCGCTGCACGGTTTCCCGGCGCAGCGTATCGATCTTGTGCGCCAGCACGATAGGGATAGCCGGCAGGCCAGGCGCATCGATGCGCACCAGGGAGCCGTCATCGAGATTGGCCTGTACCGTGCGCTGCGCCATGAGGGTCAGGCCATGCCCGGCGCGCGCCAGGTTCAAGTTGGTGATGGCATTGGTGGATTCGATCGCCGGCGCAATCGGCGCCAGGCCGTGGTCGAGCAGGCACTGCTCGAACATCATGCGCGACTGCGTCGGCCGCGGCGGCAATATCCAGTCCTGCTTTCTAAGCTGCGGCCAGACGGGCTGCGAGACATCCAGCTCCGCCAGCGCCGGATGCCCAGGCCTGCACACCACCAGCCAATGCTCGTCGCAGATGGGCTGGATGACGATCCTCTCGCTGTCCAGTTGCCCGAGCTCCGAAGGCGTATTCATGGTCAGCAGCACATCGATCTCATGATTGATAAGCCGCTGCTGCATGTCGGCCAGCCTGCCCTCGATGATCTGCAGGGAGTGCCCGGCGTCATCCTTGCGCATTTCCGACAGCACGCCGGGCAGCATGGTCCAGGCCACGAACGGCGGCGCGCCGATGCGCAGCACCTCGTGCCGCCCCTCCCGCTCGTCACGCAAATCATCCGCCAGCAACGCCACTTCGGACAGCAGGGCGCGTGCGCGATGCACCAGCGTGCTGCCCGCCGCCGTCGGCACCAGCCCGCGCGCGTGGCGCACGAACAGGGTCATGCCCAACTGGTGCTCGATTTCCCCCAGGCTCTTGCTGACGGCGGCGGTACTCAGATGCAAGCGCTCCGCCGCCTGCCGCATATTGGCGGTTTCCGCCAGCACGCACAGCAACTCGAACTGGCGCATGCGCAAGGCGGAAATGATTCGGTAGGTGGATTGCGTCATGCCGCAAAGTATAGCGGCAGACACCCCGCCCCTACTGCGCCAGCGCGGTCTCCATGGCCTTGCGGCGCTCCGCCGTCTGCTTGCGGGCCTGCTCCACTTCCTGCGCCACGGCGGCGATCCTGTCTTCCTCCTGCGCCAGCAGGCCCAGGTAGCGCTGGCCCAGCGAGCTGTCGGCGGGAACCGAGGACAGGTTTTCGCGGATGCGCGACTGGTTGGCGACGATGCGCTCGTGCTCGTCGGCCAGCTCGGCCTCGCGCTGCTGGGCCTGGGCCAGCTCGCGCCTGAGGTCGGCCAAGGTCTTCAGCCGCTCAGCCGCCTTGCTGTCCGAAGCGATGCCGGACCAGTACAGCAGGCGGTCGGCATCGGCATCCAGCAGCCGCATGGTCTGCTCGTCCGTACGCTGCAGCACGGCCTTGACCTGCGCCTGTCCGGCGGCCGGCACCTGCGCCCTGAGGCGATAATGCGCGGCGGTGCTGCCTGCCAGAGATTCGGACTTCAGCTCCCACCCCTGCTGCCTGGGTTGCTCGATCAGCACGGTCCGGTCGGCATCCGACGCGCCCTTGATCGTATAGGTGGTTTCACGGCGCAGCTGGCGCGTGATGTGCAGCACGCCCTGACTGACCTTGACTTCCGACACCTGTTCCTGCGGCCTGGTGTCGGCGCGCACTTCGACCTTGCGGTCTTCCGCGAAATACACCAGCCTGGATTCGCCCGCCGGCAGGCCGGCCAGTTGCGCATCCCCGATGTGGCCGGCTTGCTGGTCATAGACCGTCAGAATACCCGGCGGCAGGCTGCCTTCCGTGCTGTTCTTCAGCCAGACGCCTGCCACGGGGTGCACCTTGCCACGATCCGCCTGGAACACGGAAACCTGCTCCGCCTTCAGGCTGGCGTCCAAGAACGGCACGGACAGCGTCTGCCCCGCCGCCACCGAAACCGGCGCCGGCAAGGTATAGCTCACGCTGGTCTGGCCTTCCTGGGCCGCCGCCTCGGGAACGCCGGCGCTGCCGGCCCCGCCGCCATAAGCGCTGGCCGCCATGGCGGGAGCGGGCGCAGGCGCCATGGCCATGCGCTTCGCGCTGCTGCGTGCTTCCATCTCCATCTGCACATCGGCCCTGTCCCTGGGTTCCATCTGGGCAAACATGTCCACGCGCGGCGCTTCGGCCGCCCCCACCGCGACAGGGACCTCAGGCCTATCGTTCCAATAGCGCTGCAGCAGACGCTGCGAGAGCATGACCGGCGCTCCGGAGGTCAATGTCACGGACACGTCCTTCCAGTCCTGCCCGCTGGCATTCTCCAGCACGGCCCATGCCTGCAGCCTGGCCTTGCCCGATGCGTCGGTCACCAGGCGATACGTGCTTTTCCAGACGGGCGCCGCCACGACATAGCTCAGATCGATGTCCCGCTTGCCCTTGCCGTCCAGGGAAATCTTCACGCTCCGGACCGATTCGTTGCGGTGCTCCCGGCTGACCGCAAGCGCCGCCTGCAACTGGTTGCGCAACTCCTCGTCCAGTATTTCCATCACGCTGTCATTGCCAAGGCGCAAGGTCTGCACGCTGCCATCGGCCGCCAGGACCGACAGCAACGGAGCAGGTCGCCCGCCCTCTCCCACGGACGCGTCCGCCGCTTCCGTCACGCCCAGAATCGTCCCTTCCACGGTACGGCCTCCGGACGTCGCCCGCACGGCCGCTCCCGGCAGGCGGGCGGCCAGGCTTGCCGGGGATTGCAGGTCGGCGGGACCGAACGGCAGATGTTCGAACGTCTCTTCCAGAGGAGCCAGGCCATCCAGCACGATACCGGTTACGCTGCCGTTCGGATCGCGCACGACCAGGCTCTTGAGCAGATCGTCCAGCTGCGCCACGGGCACGTTCAGGCGCACGCTGGACGCATCATCCACCGAAATGCGGCGATGCACCTCGGCCACGCCGCCGGAAGACAGGCGCAGGGACTCGATCCGGTCCTGGCCGGCCTGGATTGCCTGCTGCGCATTCGCCCCCTGCCAGGCGATCGCCAGCATGAAGGCCAGGACGGGCATGCGAACGGAAAAAGACGGCTGAAGACTCATGGTTGGGTTCCCCTGTACACGATGCCGCCATTGTAGGCATGTCGGGATCACCGGAATGTGTCAAAAGGCATCATGGAGCATTATCTCCTCCAAAGCCTGGCGGACGGCACGCCCGTCGTCCAGGTCGCGCTGGAGCACGGCTACAGCAGCCAGAGCGCCTATATCGCCATGTTCAAGCGCCATTTCGGGATGACGCCATCGGCTTTCTACCGCTGACCATCGAGAACCGGGACGCCGCACTTAGCACAGCCAGCACCGATGCGGTGACGATGTTCGCGTGCCGCCCCACGCCAAAGCGCGATCCGGGCACACCTGGCCACGCCGCCTCCACGATGGCTAGAGCCGTGGCATCCGCTCCACTCCCCAGGCTGCGCTCCTCGTAGCTGTCTATACGCAAGGGCAGCCCCAGCGCCGCCACTGCAGCGGAGATCGGACCATTGCCTACGCCCTGGCGGCTCTCCACCTTGCCATCGGCACCGGCCAGCTCCAGGTCTATGCCCTGACCATCGGGATGCCCGTACAAGCGGTGGGCTCGGTAGATGAAACCAGGCTGCTCGCACACCGGCATCAGATACGTGCGCTCGAAGACTTCCCAGATCCGCTCGCTGCTCAGTTCTGTTTCGCTGGAATCGGCCAACGCCTGAACGATGGCGCTGAACTCCACCTGCATGCGACGGGGCATGACGATGCCGTAATCGCGTTGCAGCAGGAAAGCGATACCGCCCTTGCCCGACTGACTGTTGACGCGCACGATGCTATCGTAAGTACGCCCCAGGTCCTGCGGGTCGATGGGCAGGTAAGGCACGCGCCAGAGGGCATCCGGCTGCTGTGCGGCGAAACCCTTGGAAATGGCATCCTGATGCGAACCGGAGAAGGCCGTGAATACCAGATCGCCGACATAGGGATGGCGTGGATGGATCGGCAGGGCCGTGCAATCCTCGGCCACACGCGCAACTGCAGCAATATCCGAGAAATCCAGGCCCGGCGAGATACCCTGCGTGTACAGGTTCAGCGCCAACGTCACCACGTCCAGGTTGCCGCTGCGCTCGCCATTGCCGAACAGGCAGCCTTCGACCCTTTGCGCGCCCGCCAGCAGGGCTTGCTCAGCGCAGGCTACACCGGTGCCGCGATCATTGTGAGGATGCACGGACAGGACAATCTGTTCGCGCCGCTCCAGCCTCCGGTCCATCCACTCGATCTGGTCGGCGAAGACATTGGGCGTGGACACTTCCACCGTGGTCGGCAGGTTGACGATCATCGGGCGCTGCGGTCCGGCGTCCCAGGCCCGGATGGCGGCATTGCAGACAGCCAAAGACACATCAAGTTCGGCCATGCAGAAGGTTTCGGGTGAATACTGGAGCACCCATTGCGTTTGCGGATGGGCCTCCGTCAGCTGCTTGAACAATGCAATATGGCGCTCGACCATATCGACGATCTGCGGCACGCTCATGCCGAAAACGATTTCGCGCCAGGCCGGTGCGATGGCGTTGTAGAAATGCACGATCACGCGGCGCGCGCCCGCGACACTGCGCACCGTCTCCGCAATCAGATCCTCGCGCAACTGCGTGATGACCATCGGCGTCACGTCCTCGGGAATCAGATCGGCATCGATCAGGTGACGCACGATCTCAAAATCGGTGCGCGATGCGGAAGGAAACCCGACCTCTATCTCCTTGAAGCCGATGCGTACCAGCTCCTGGAACAGGCGCAGCTTGCGCTCGCGGTTCATCGGCTCGAACAGCGCTTGGTTGCCATCGCGCAAATCCGTGGACAGCCATATGGGAGCCTGGGTCAATATGCGCGATGGCCATCGACGGTCCGACAACGCAACTGGAGGAAAGGAGCGATATTTTCTGGAGGGATCAGTCAGCATAAAAACTCTCTTGGGAAATCCATGACACCCGATTCCCCTGGCTCGGAACAAGCTGACGATGGCCGGGGTCAGGGGGAATCAGGATGGGTCATGACGCGAACGGACTCGTGCCGACCCCGACCGAAGGTCAGTAGTCGTAGCAGGCGCGAAAGACGGAAGAACGAAGACATGTACTGATCAGCTCTGTTGCAGGTGTTTCTATATTAGGTTTGCACGTTTTGTCTATCTACATAAAAATAGACAATTACTTATTCATTTTGGACAAAATCGACCATATGGGATTCTTCTCCTCCGAGGACGGCGGCCATGCCCTCGACCTGTCCATGGCCGAAACCTCCAGACTGCCCGTCACCGGCGTGACCATGCGTTATCCGCAAGGACATGCCGTGCCCATGCACCAGCACTGCCGAGGCCATCTGATCTATGCGGACCGGGGGCTGCTGCGAGTCGAAACCGAGACCGGGCAGTGGCTGGTGCCGCCCACGTCCGCCGTCTGGCTGCTTCCGGGCGTGGCCCATCGCCTGTTCGTCCCCGTTGCCTTGCGGGCGCATGGTCTGTTCGTGCGCGAGGATCTCTGCGCGACGCTGCCCGAATCGGACCGTGTCGTACAGGTGTCCGGCCTGGCTCGTGAGATCATTGTCAGCCTGACCGGGCTGGATGGTCGGACGGAAAACTTGCGTCGCGCGCATCTGCTAGGCGAATTGCTGATCGAGGAGCTGCGCGCTCCTCCTCCCCTGCCGTTCCACCTGCCCTGGCCCCGGGATGCGCAGATGCAGGCGGTCTGCCAAGCCCTGATCCACGACCCGGGCCATGACGCGACCGCCGAGGACTGGGCGGATAAGCTGGCCATGGGAGGAAAAACCTTTCATCGCCGCTTTCTGAAAGGCACCGGCATGAGTTTCGGACGATGGCGCCAGCAGCTGCGCCTGATGTCATCATTGACATTGCTGATGCAGGGCATGCCAATTATCCAGGTCGCCCTGGCCAGCGGCTATGACAGCCACAGCGCCTACACCACAGCCTTCGGTAAGCAATTCGGACACTCGCCTTCGGCCTTCATGAAACACCGACCTGCAGCACAAACTTGAGGAAGGCCAGTACACATCATTACCGTTACCCGCAGGAAAACGACATGCAGGCAACCGCTACGCCGACCGCCATCGTGTCCACGTCATGAAGCGAGATGGCGCGAAAGTTGTGCAAGAGGTGTATCTATTTGCTGAACTGGACGCGAACGGACGCTTCGCACGTGTCGAGGAAACCACACTGATGCTCGAGGGTGCAGGGGCCGACCGCCATATCGGCGGCATGAAATGAGTTGGATTTCAATTCGACACCGGCGCTTACAGGCGCTATGTAACAGCGATGGTATAAAAAATCAGGAGCAGGCGAAATGCCTGGAACTTGAGAGGATCCATCCATGACCCGTAATTTCACAACAGTAGTCGGCGTATTCCTATGTGCAGGACTGGCGGCATGCTCTACGTCCACGCCGGAGAGCAATCCCCGGGAATTGTCTCAGCAAACAGTCGAGTACAAATGCGGGCAAGGAAGCACCCAGCCTCTGAGCGTCCAGTACACATTCCAGGGCGACGACCCGCTGGCCGCCAAAGTCATCTATCGCAACCAGGCCATAGACCTGACTCGTGCCACCACCAGCAACGTCGACATGGTCGGCAACACGTTCCGCGGGAATGGGTACACATGGACCACCAATAAATTCACCCGCACCGATGCCGGCACAGTCGACGGCAAAATGCTCACCCAGGAAACGCAGCAGGAAGTGAACGGCCAGGCATCCACAGTCAGCAACGTCATCCTCAAGGACTGCAAGATCGCAAGCGCCTCGTAACGCGCCAGCAGGGATCAATAAAAAACCCCATCTGCGGGCGCAAGCCCGTGATGGGGTTTTATGAATACGCAAAGCGCATCCGGCGGAACTGCTGCCCGCCGGAATGCCGCCAGGCTTATTCCGCGGCCGGACCTTGCGGGCCGCCCTGGGCCTCGATGCCGCCGATGGCCTTCATGGAGAGGCGCAAACGGCCCTTGTCATCGGCTTCGATGACCTTGATGCGGACCGACTGGCCGACCTTGAGCACATCGTTGATGTTGGCGATGCGGTAGTTGGCGATCTCCGAGATGTGCAGCAGGCCGTCGCGGCCCGGCAGCACCTGCACGATGGCGCCGAAGTCCAGCAGGCGCAGCACTGGGCCTTCGTACTCCTGGCCCACTTCGACGTCGGCCGTCAGTTCGCGGATGCGGCGCTCGGCTTCGCGGGCCTTGTCCAGGTCGGCGCTGGAGATGGTGATGGTGCCGTCGTCGTTGATGTCGATCTGCGTGCCGGTTTCTTCGGTGAGCGCGCGGATGGTGGCGCCGCCCTTGCCGATCACGTCACGGATCTTCTCGGGGTTGATCTTCAGACCGATCATGCGCGGTGCGAATTCCGACAGCTCAGTACGCGAACCGTCGAGCGCCTTCTTCATTTCGCCCAGGATGTGCAGACGGCCTTCGCGGGCCTGCGCCAGCGCAACCATCATGATTTCCTTGGTGATGCCCTGGATCTTGATGTCCATCTGCAGCGCGGTAATGCCCTTTTCGGTACCCGCCACCTTGAAGTCCATGTCGCCCAGGTGATCTTCGTCGCCCAGGATGTCGGTCAGCACGGCGAACTTGCCGCCGTCCTTGATCAGGCCCATGGCCACGCCAGCCACGTGGTCCTGGATGGGAACGCCGGCGTCCATCATGGCCAGCGAACCGCCGCATACCGAAGCCATCGACGAAGAGCCGTTGGATTCCGTGATTTCCGACACCAGGCGAATGGTGTACTGGAAGTCGGCGTGCTCGGGCAGCAGTGCCGCCAGCGCGCGCTTGGCCAGGCGGCCGTGGCCAATCTCGCGGCGCTTGGGTACGCCGAAGCGGCCGGTTTCGCCCGTGGCGAACGGAGGCATGTTGTAGTGCATCAGGAAGCGGTCGCGCGATTCACCCATGATGGAATCGATGATCTGCTCGTCCTGCTTGGTACCCAGCGTGGCAACCACCAGCGCCTGGGTTTCGCCGCGCGTGAACAGTGCGCTGCCGTGCGTGCGCGGCAGCACGCCCAGGCGGATGCTGATCGGACGCACCGTGCGGGTGTCGCGTCCGTCGATACGCGGCTGGCCGCTCAGGATGCGGCTGCGGACGATTTCGGCTTCCAGGTCGAACAGCAGGTTCTCGACCTCGACGGAATCGGGAGCGGACTCTTCCCTGGCCGCGGCATGCGCGTCCAGCTTGGCCTTCACTTCGGCGTAGACTTCGCGCAGGCGCGCGGTGCGCAGCTGCTTCTCGCGGATTTCGTAGGCGGCCTGCAGATCTTCACGGGCGGCGGCGGCAACGGCGGTTGCCAGGGTTTCGTTGCGCGGCGCGGGCTGCCAATCCCACTCGGGCTTGCCGGCTTCGGCAACCAGGTCATGGATGGCGTTGATGGCGGCCTGCATCTGCTCGTGGCCATACACTACGCCGCCCAGCATCACGTCTTCCGGCAGTTGCTGCGCTTCGGACTCGACCATCAGCACGGCGGCTTCCGTACCGGCCACGATCAGGTTCAGGGCGGACTCTTTCAGCTGCGATGCCGTGGGATTCAGGACGTATTCGCCATTCAGGTAGCCGACGCGTGCGGCGCCGATGGGTCCGTTGAACGGAATGCCGGAGATGGCCAGGGCGGCCGACGCACCGATCATGGCGGGAATATCGGGGTCGACTTCCGGATTCACCGAAACCGTGTGAATGATGACCTGAACGTCGTTGTAGAACCCTTCGGGAAACAGGGGGCGCAGGGGGCGGTCGATCAGGCGCGACGTGAGCGTTTCCTTTTCGGAAGGCTTGCCTTCGCGCTTGAAGAAGCCGCCGGGAATACGGCCGGCGGCATAGGCCTTCTCGACGTAGTCGACGGTCAGCGGGAAGAAATCCTGGCCCGGCTTTGCCTTCTTGGCAGCCACGACGGTAGCCAGCACAACGGTATCATCCATGGATACCAATACGGCGCCCGACGCCTGGCGGGCAATCTCGCCAGTTTCGAGAACCACCGTATGCTGACCATACTGGAACGACTTGGTCACTTTATTGAACATTACGGATATCCTTACAATTACAGAAAATACGCCGACGCAACCAGTGCGCTACGGCGCTGTCCCACAGGGGACGTTGCATCCTGAAGAGACCCCGACCCCCAAACAAAAAAACCGCGCCCGCCGCAAGAATCTGCGACGGCCACGGTTCCAGCATGGGGAGCCAGGGCCCCAGGTATCACTTACGCAGACCGAGTTTTTCGATCAGAGCGCGGTAGGAATCAGGGTTGCGGCCCTTCAGGTAGTCGAGCAGCTTGCGGCGGCGGCTGACCATGCGCAGCAGGCCGCGGCGGGAATGGTGATCTTTCAGGTGTGTCTTGAAATGGCCGGTCAGTTCGTTGATGCGGGCTGTCAGCAGGGCCACCTGGACTTCAGGGGAACCCGTGTCGCCTTGGGCGCGCTGGAACTGGGAAACGATTTCAGACTTCTTGATGTCTGCTACGGACATGATGTTTAATCCTCTTGGACTGGCGACAGAGCCGAGGTGCCCTGACGTGATTTAATGATGAAAATGCTTTTCGCCCCGCAGGAACACTCCCCCGGGGAAAAAGCAGCGGCAATTATAGCGTATTTGGCGGGCCGGCCCAAACCGGCCGAAAGACAGGAGGCGCATATGACCACACAGCAAAGCGCAGGCCCCGGACGCCCGGCATGGAAGCTTCTATGGTGCCTGCCGGCGCTGGCGCTTGCCGCGTGCGCCGGCATCAACGACATCCCTCCCGATGCGCCGGTTTCCGAGGCCATGGCGGTCATGGGCAAGCCGAGGCTGTCCTGCCCTCTGCCCGACGGCGGCCAGCGGCTGGTCTGGAGCACCCAGCCCACCGGGCAATACGCCTGGCGCGCCGACACTGACGCCAGCGGCCGCATCGTCGGCCGCGTGATTCCGGTACTGACGGATGAGGAATTCCGGACGGTGCAATCCGGACGCTGGACCCGGCAGGACGTCAGGTGCGCCTTCGGCCCTCCGGCGGAATCCAGCGAGGTTGGGCTTCCCTCCGTCCGGCAGGTCGTCTGGAGCTACCGCTACCGCCAGAATGGCGTGTGGAACTCGCTGATGCACATCTATTTCGGCAACGACGGCGAATACGTCACCCGTATGCATCCGGGCCCCGATCCCATGTTCGACCCGGACGACAATTTCTTCAGGATGCCCTGACGGGCCCGCGCGGGCCCTTTTCGCGCCGGTCCATGAATGGCCGATGGGCCAGTTTGCGCCGGCCCATCGGCCAACCAGTGATCATTGGCCGTCGGCGGGAGGCGCTTCGTCCGGCAATTCCTGGCGGCGGCGGCTCAGCTTGCGCGCCTTGCGCAGGCGCCACAGCAGGATGCCCCAGCCCGACAGGCCGTAGATGACGAACAGTCCGAACAGGACCAGAGGCGGATCGCTGGAAACAAAGACGAAAGCCGCCACGAATACCACGATGACCCAGAACGGCACGCTGCGCCCCAGCGCGAACGACTTCCCGCTGTAGAACGGAGCATTGCTCACCATGGCAAGGCCGGCATAGACCGTAAAGGCGAAGGCGGTCCAGGCCAGCACGCCGCCCTGCACGGAGAACTTGTTGTCCACGGCCAGCCAGACGAAGCCCGCCACCAGCGCAGCGGCCGCCGGGCTGGGCAGCCCCTGGAAGAAACGCTTGTCGACCACGCCGATATTGGTATTGAAACGCGCCAGCCGCAACGCGGCGCCAGCCACGTAGATGAAGGCGGCCAGCCACCCCCAGCGGCCAAGATCCTGCAGCGCCCATTCATACATGACCAGCGCCGGCGCAATGCCGAACGATGTCATGTCGGAAAGCGAGTCGTACTGTTCTCCGAAGGCCGACTGGGTGTTGGTCAGGCGCGCCACGCGCCCGTCCATGCCATCGAACACCATGGCCAGGAAAATGGCGATGGCAGCCACCTCGAACCGGCCGTCCATGGCCATTACCACGGCGTAGAACCCAGCAAAAAGATTCGCCGTGGTAAACGCGTTGGGCAGCAGGTAGATGCTGCGCCGGCTCCGGGTTTCGTCTGAGGTTCCGTTCATGTGGACCTATTCGGCAGTTGGCTTGGGCTGTGCTTCAGCGGCGGGCAATTCCGCCAGTACCGTACTGGTGGCGCTGACCTTGTCGCCAATGGCCACGCGCGGACGGGACCCCGGAGGAAGGTAGACATCGACGCGTGAACCGAAGCGGATGAAACCATATCGCTGACCATGATACAGGGAGTCCCCAACCTTGGCATAGCAGAGGATGCGCTTGGCCACGAGACCGGCCACCTGCACGGCGGTAACGATATGGCCATCGCGCGTGCGCAGCACCATGGCATTGCGCTCGTTCTCCAGCGAAGCCTTGTCCAGCGACGCATTGAAGAATTTGCCCGGAAAATACTCGATGGACTCGACCGTGCCCGTGACAGGCGCGCGGTTCGAATGCACGTTGAACACATTCATGAACACGCTGATTTTCAGCGCGTCGCGATTCGCATAGGTATCGCGCACTTCTTCGACGGCCACGATGCGCCCGTCGGCCGGCGACAGGACGTTGTGTTCGCCGCCGGGCGCCACGCGGGCCGGATCGCGGAAGAACTGCAGCACGAAGACCGACAGGATCCAGAAAGGGATGGAAGCGGGCAGCGACCACAGGCTGACCAGCACGGACACCAGCACGATGCCGGCCAGGAACGGCCAGCCTTCGCGGGC
Source organism: Paracandidimonas soli (assembly GCF_004342005.1). Lineage (GTDB taxonomy): Bacteria > Pseudomonadota > Gammaproteobacteria > Burkholderiales > Burkholderiaceae_B > Paracandidimonas > Paracandidimonas soli. The sequence goes on along the minus strand of NZ_SMBX01000006.1, from coordinate 57,939 downwards.
AATGATAGGGTGGGGATAGGGAGGTTTATTCATCGTAGGACGAAGAATAACCGAAAAGCGCAACAGCCGGGAATCTGCCTCCGCCTCTCCCGCCGTCCTCCTCGCATTCGCCGGACGGCCTCACGCGCATGTCCGCGCCTGTTGTTCGGCGCATACATATCGTGCGCTCGCGCCCGGCATTTTCTGTTTTTCATCCCGGCTTGCAGGTAGAATCCTGCGCCATCCTCCCCTCCCGGCACAGCCCGCGATAGCCGCTCGATCCCGACACGCCCAGGCCCCCGGACAACTTCTACACGAGTGCGTTATGTCGCCGCAATTGCTGGCCATGGTGCTGGCCCCTCTGCTCGGCCTGTTCGTCGTCTGTATCGGCAACGGATTTATCTCCTCCCTGACCGCCCTGCGCCTGGATGCCTCGGGCGCATCGGACACCGTCATCGGCCTGGTGTCGTCCGCCTATTTCATCGGACTGACCCTGGGAGCCATGTTCAACGACCGCCTGATCGTGCGTATCGGGCATATCCGGGCCTACAGCAGCTTCGCCTCCCTCACCGCCGTCACCATCCTGCTGCAGGGCCTGTTCTTCGACGCCACGGCGTGGTTCGCCTTTCGCCTGATCGGCGGCTGGGCGGCCGTCGGCGTCTTCCTGGTAGTCGAAAGCTGGATGCTGCTGGCGGGCGACCAGAAAATGCGGGGCCGCCTGCTGGCGCTCTACATGATCGCGCTATACGGCTCGGGCATGCTCGGACAGGTCAAGCTCGGCATGATCGACGCCTGGGGCGAGACGGCTCCCTTCATGGTCGCCGGCATGCTGGCCTCCCTGTCGGTATTGCCCATGGTGATCCTGCCGCGCGTGTCTCCCCCGATAGAACACGTGGAGCCCCTGTCGCCCTATCGCCTGATCCGCATGACACCCACCGGCGTCATGGGCAGCTTCGGCTCCGGGATCGCGATCGCCGCGGTCTATACTCTGCTGCCCATCTACCTGCAGCGCATCGGCATGGATGTTTTCCAGGTCGGACAGATGATGGCCAGCACCATCCTGGGCGCCATGGTGCTGCAGTATCCGGTGGGTCGCTGGTCGGACCGCCAGGACCGCCAGGTGGTGCTGATCGCGCTCGGCATTTTCTGCACGGCGCTCTCCGTGCTCATCGTGCTGCTGCCGAACTCCCCGACTCTGCTGCTGGTGCTGCTCTTCCTGCTGGGCGGGGGCATTTTCGCCATCTATCCGGTGGCGGTCAGCCACTCGGCGGACCGCGCGCCCTCCGGGGCGCTGGTGCGCATGATCCAGGGGCTGCTGCTGATCAACTCCATCGGCTCCGCCGTCAGCCCGCTGATCATCACTCCCGCCATGTCCGCGCTGGGCGAACCAGGGCTGTTCTGGTCGTTTGTCGTGCTCAATCTGTGCCTGACCGGCTTCTTCCTCTGGCGACGCAACGCGCGCCCCGCACCCATCCCCGTCGCCCCCTTCGAGGCCGCCGCGCAGATGACGCCCGTCGGCGCCGAGATGCGAGTCACCGAAGACCTGGAGCAAGGCGCCCTGGGCCACGAACTGATGGAAGACCTTTCCGCCGTGGTTCCCGACGTGGAGGTGGCCACGCCCGTGATGGAAGACATATTCAATCACGCGGTTCCCGAGCCGGGTGCGGCATCGTATTTGCCGGATACAGCTGACGGCAAAAGCGGAACATACGACGCTTCCCCGGAAATGCGGGCCGCAAGCTGAGGCAGGCGGCGACACCCCCTGCACTCGCGGATCCGCCAGGCAAAAAAATACCGCCAATTGTCATGGCGGTATTTGCGCTGGCCGGTTGCCGCGCCTTGCGGCGGCGCGGCTCGGACCGATGATCAGTTCTTCGACTGGTCGACCAGCTTGTTGGCAGCGATCCAGGGCATCATGGCGCGCAGCTTGGCGCCGACCTGTTCGATCTGCGATTCGGCGATGATGCGGCGGCGCGAAGTCAGCGTGGGTGCGCCGGCGGTGTTTTCCAGGATGAAGCTCTTGGCGTACACGCCGGTCTGGATGTCCTTCAGCACGTCGCGCATGGCCTGCTTGGTGTCTTCCGTGATGATGCGCGGACCCGTTTCGTACTCGCCGTATTCGGCGTTGTTCGAAATCGAGTAGTTCATGTTGGCGATGCCGCCTTCATAGATCAGGTCGACGATCAGCTTCAGCTCGTGCAGGCACTCGAAATAGGCCATTTCAGGCGCATAGCCGGCTTCCACCAGGGTCTCGAAACCGGCGCGGATCAGCTCGACCGTACCGCCGCACAGAACGGCCTGTTCGCCGAACAGGTCGGTTTCGGTTTCTTCGCGGAAGTTGGTTTCGATGATGCCGGCGCGGCCGCCGCCGTTGGCCGATGCGTACGACAGGGCCACGTCGCGGGCCGAGCCGGACTTGTCCTGGTAGACGGCGACCAGGTGGGGCACGCCGCCGCCCTGCGAATAGGTGCCGCGCACGGTATGGCCGGGCGCCTTGGGAGCGACCATGATGACGTCGATATCGTCGCGCGGCACGACCTGGCCGTAGTGCACGTTGAAGCCGTGCGCGAAGGCCAGCGTGGCGCCGGACTTGATGTTGGGGGCGACCTGCGTGTTGTAGACCTGCGCGATGTTCTCATCGGGCAGCAGCATCATGACCAGATCGGCGTTCTTGACGGCTTCGGCCACTTCCTGGACCTTCAGGCCGGCGTTGGCGGCCTTGTTCCAGGACGCGCCGCCCTTGCGCAGGCCGACGATGACGTTGACGCCGGACTCATGCAGGTTCAGTGCATGCGCGTGGCCTTGCGAGCCGTAGCCGATGATTGCAACCGTGCGGCCCTTGATCAGGGAAAGATCGCAATCCTTGTCGTAGAAAACCTTCATGTAATTCGCTCCAGAACTAAACAGTTATTTTTGAAAATCCGCCGGATGGGAACATCCGGTATTACAGCCGATGCCATGCGCGGGCCGGGGCGTCATGCCGCGCGGCCCGCGCATGCAAATCAAAGTTTCAGGATACGCTCGCCGCGGCCGATGCCGGAAACGCCCGTACGGACGGTTTCCAGGATGGCGCTGCTATCGAGGGCGCCGATGAAAGCGCTGATCTTGCCCTGATCGCCGGTAAGCTCGATTGTATAAGCCTTGTCGGTGACATCGATGATGCGGCCGCGGAAGATGTCCGACATGCGCTTGAGCTCTTCGCGCTCCTTGCCCACGGCGCGCACCTTGATCAGCATGAGCTCGCGCTCGATGTGCGGTCCATCGGAAAGATCCACCACCTTCACGACATCGACGAGCCGGTTCAGGTGCTTGGTGATCTGCTCGATCACTTCGTCCGAACCGATCGTGACGATGGTCATGCGCGACAGCGTGGGATCCTCGGTGGGAGCCACGGTCAGGGTTTCGATGTTGTAGCCGCGTGCGGAGAACAGGCCCACCACGCGCGACAGCGCGCCGGGTTCGTTTTCCAGAAGGATAGAAATCACGTGTTTCATCATTCTCTCCTTACAGGTCTTCGGAACCGAGCAGCATTTCGGTCAGGCCGCGGCCCGCCTTCACCATGGGCCAGACGTTTTCGGTCTGGTCAGTGATGAAGTTCAGGAACACCAGGCGATCCTTGTACTTGCCGAAGGCTTCGCGCAGCGCGGGCTCGACGTCGGCCGTACGCTCGACCTGGATGCCCACGTGGCCGTAGCTTTCCACCAGCCTGACGAAATCGGGCAGCGCATCGACATACGACTCGGAATAGCGCGAGCCGTAATCGAGCTCCTGCCACTGGCGCACCATGCCCAGATAGCGGTTGTTCAGGCACAGGATCTTGGGCGTCAGGCCATACTGCTTGCAGGTGGACAGCTCCTGGATATTCATCTGGATGGAGCCTTCGCCCGTGATGACGGCAATGTCCGTGCCGGGATTGGCCATCTGCACGCCCATGGCGTACGGCAGGCCGACGCCCATGGTGCCCAGGCCGCCGGAATTGATCCAGCGGCGGGGTTCGTTGAAGCCGTAGTACTGCGCGGCCCACATCTGGTGCTGGCCCACGTCGGACGTCACGAAAGCGTTGCCGCCCGTGATCTCGGACAGTTTCTGGATCACGAACTGCGGCTTGATGACCTCGTCGGAGTTCGCGTAGTCCAGGCACTTGCGGTCGCGCCAGGACTCGATCTGCTGCCACCACTTGGACAGGTCGGGACGCTTGGCGTCGGCTGCCTGCGCCTGCGCGAGGAAACCGTTGAACTCCTGCAGCACATCCTTGACGTGACCGACGATGGGCACGTCTGCGCGCACCCGCTTCGAGATGGACGAGGGGTCGATATCGATATGGATGATCTTGCGCGGCTGCTGCGCGAAATTGCGCGGATTGCCGATGACCCGGTCGTCGAAGCGCGCGCCGACGGCAACGAGCACGTCACAGTGCTGCATGGCCATGTTGGCTTCGTAAGTGCCGTGCATGCCGGGCATGCCGACGAACTTGGGATCGCGGGCCGGGAACGCACCCAGGCCCATCAGCGTGGTGGTGCATGGAGCGCCGGCCAGCTCCACCAGTTGGCGGAGCTCGGCGGAGGCATCGCCCAGCACCACGCCGCCGCCCACATAGATCATGGGACGGTCGGCGCCCGCCAGCAATTGCACGGCTTTCTTGATCTGGCCCTGGTGGCCTTTCAGCACAGGCATGTAGGAACGCAGCTGCACCGGACCGCGCTTGGGCGTGAACTTGCAGGTGGCGACCGTAATGTCCTTGGGAATGTCGACCAGCACGGGACCGGGACGGCCGCTCCTGGCCAGGTAGAAGGCGCGGCGTAGCGTCTCGGCCAGGTCCTTGACGTCGCGCACCAGATAGTTGTGCTTGACGCATGGGCGCGTGATGCCCACGGTATCGCATTCCTGGAAGGCGTCCTCGCCGATCGCGTGCGTCGGGGCCTGCCCGCTGATGATGACCATCGGCACCGAGTCCATGTAGGCGGTCGCAATGCCGGTGACGGCATTGGTGACGCCGGGGCCGCTGGTGACCAGGGCCACGCCTACCTTGTCGGACGAGCGCGAATAGGCATCGGCCGCGTGCACGGCGGCCTGCTCGTGGCGGACGAGGATATGCTTGAATTTGTCTTGCTTGAAGATTGCGTCGTAGATGTAGAGCACCGAGCCGCCAGGATAGCCGAACACATGTTCAACCCCTTCTTCGGCCAGGCAGCGCACGACGATATCTGCGCCATTGAGTTCCATTGAAATATTCCTTTCAACACCAAAGCTAGCTGCACCCCGGTCGGCTCCAAACCTGGGCAGAACCCAAGGCGGCAAGACAGCCTGGCGCTTTGCGACTCACGGAGCCGCGCCACCCAGATGCCTTGCAGACCCGGCTCTTACCCGCCGAAATGTCTAGCAAGTGCCCATCCTGGACACAAGGTTAGAAACGAACGCCCCTGGCAACACACGCTTCTGGCGCGGCCGAAGGCAAGATTTTTAAAGCGCAAAAAACCGGGCGGATAGCCCGGACAGAGAGCTTGCATGGCCGCGCGACAAGATGGGCACGCACGGCCAAACTGCAAATTTAGCGCAATGCAGCGCAGGAAGCAAATCGAAACATGGCGGATGCCGCGCGTGGTTGTTCTCAAGCCACGCCGGCAGCGGTTCCGGGACCTCCTCCCCCGCCCATTTCAAGGCCTGCCGCGATCCAGCCTCCCGCCCGATTGCATGGCGCGGCGGCGGACGATCAGTTACCATGCCCTACTCCTTCTCCCATGCCAGCGCGAGATGACATCCTCCCTGCCGCAACTGGAACGCTTCCTGTACAGCCATCACTCGTTTGCCGGGCTGCGCCAGGCCATCGGCATTCTGGTTCCCGCCATCGTCCTGGCAGGGATGTTCCAGCTGTACGACATGGGCATGGTCGCCGCCCTGGGAGCGCTTTGCGTATCGCTCATCGACCAGCCGGGCGGCCCGCGGCGCTACCGGACCAACGAAATGCTGGGCGGGGTAGTGCTCGGAACCGGCACGGTCGCCCTGACAGGGCTGGCCTCCGCCCACCCGCTGGCGCTGTGGATCCTGGTGCCTTCGCTGTGTTTCGGCTTCTGCATGCTGACCGTATTCGGCAAGCGCGGCGGCCAGATCGGCTTCGCCTGTCTGCTGCTGATGACACTGACCATGCACACGCCGATGGAGCCCGGCCAGGTGCTGCGCCACACGCTGTTTTCCCTGCTTGGCGGCAGCTTCTACTTTCTGTTCAGCTATGCGGTCAGCCGCCTGCTCTGGTATCGCGAAGAACAGCACACCCTGTCCATCGCGCTGTTCGCCACCGCCGACTACATCGATGCGCGCGCCCGCTTCTACGATGTCGCCAACGACCTGGAAGATTGCTATCGCAAGCTGATCCTCGTGCAGGCCGACATGATCGAAAAGCACCAGAGCGCCCGGGACATCGTGCTGCGCGAGCTCCCCCGGGGCGGCCATGCTAGCGACACGCGCCGCCAGATGCTGCTGGACGTGTTCATCCATATGATCGATCTGCTGGACACCATGGTGGCTACGCATACCGACTACGGGGTGCTGCGCAGGCGCCTGTCCGACAGCGATTTCCTGGTTTTTGCGCAGGACGCCCTGCAGAAGCTGTCGCAGAACATCAACCGCATCTCGCTGGGCGTGGCGCGCAACCGCGTGCCGGAGCGCAACAGCCGTGTGCAGGCGGAACTGCGCGCCTTGGAATACGAGCTGGAGCTCTACCGCAGCCAGGGCCTGAACCGCACGGAGCCCGATATCTACCTGCTGCTGGTGCAGATACTGCGCCGCCTGCGCAACGCCACTCGCATCGTGGAGCGCATGTCCAGCCTGGCGAGCCCGCCGGATAAATCCGCGCAGGCCGTCGACGTGCGCATGGACAAGTCGCTGGGCCGCTTCCTGTCGCGCCAGGAGCTGCGTCCCGGCCTGCTGGCCAGCAACCTGCGCCTGGACTCCGCCCACTTCCGCTATGCGCTGCGCATGACCATCGCACTGCTGGCGGCCATGGGCCTGACCAGCGTGCTGTCCCTCGTCGGCGACCGATACGACACGGTATCGGCGCTGACGACCCAGAGCCACTGGATCCTGCTGACCATCATCCTGATCATGAAGCCCGGCTTCCTGATTACGCGCAAGCGCAACGGCTGGCGCCTGCTGGGCTCGCTGCTGGGGTGCTTCCTGTCCTTCCTTCTGTTCCACCTGACCGGCAACCAGGACCTGCTGCTGATCGTGCTGGTCGCCAGTTGCGTCCTGGGCAACAGCCTGGTGCTGGTCAACCCCCTGCTGGCCGCTGTGTTCAATACCCTGTTCGTGCTGGTGGCCTTCAATTTCATGGCGCCCATCACGACACTGATCATTGGGGAGCGCCTGCTCGACACCCTGCTGGGCTGCATGATCGCACTGGCATGCAGCTATGTGCTGCCCTGGTGGGAGCACTCGGGCATGGCCTCGCTGGCCCGCGAGGCGCAGGAAGCCAACCTGGACTACCTGCGCAAGGGCTTGCGCTACGCCGAGCTGGTGCGCCAGGAGCGCGCCACCACCGCGCCCGGCCTGATGGAAGGCACCGATCTTCCCATCTCGATGCAGGACGCCCTGCAGGCCGGCGGCAACGCCGCGGCGCAGCCGCTGCAACTGTCCGAGGCCGCGCAGGAGGCCGAACTCGCATGGAAGCTGGCACGCAAAAACGTGCACATCGCATTCAGCAATTTCGCGTCGGCGTTCTACCGCATGATGGGCGAGCCGCCATCGAAGCAGCGCAACGTGCCCGAGCTCAACAGCCTGCTGATCCAGAACCATATGATGGCCTCCCAGATCAGCGCCGCCATCCCGATACTGGCTTCGGTCAAGACGCTGCCGGAGACCATCGCCGCCACCCTGGCCTATGTGGAAGGCGCGCTGTCGGGACAGGATGCGCAGCCGCCCGCCCATCAATCGATCCCGGAGGAGTGGGAGTCGCTGGCCTATCCGCTGAAGCAGATGCAGCGCGCCGCGCAATTGATCCAGAGGGAAATGCGGGGTCTCTAGGGCCTGTTAATACTAAAGGAGCGGCCCCGGCCCTGAAAACGCCAATGGGGCCCGAAGGCCCCATTGGCTGTCCGCACTATTCGACGCTCAGGCCTTGCGACGGAACACCAGCTTGTCGTCCGACGACGCATCCGCCGCGAAACGATAGCCTTCGCTGTCGAAGCCTCGCAGCGCCGCCGCATCCTGGATGCGGTTTTCGATGACATAGCGCGCCATCAGGCCGCGCGCGCGCTTCGCATGGAAGCTGATGACCTTCCAGGCGCCGTTCTTTTCATCCTGGAATACCGCCTGCACCACCCTGGCCTTCAATACCTTGCGGTCGACCGCCTTGAAATACTCCTCGGATGCCAGGTTCAGCACCCAGGGCTGCTTGTGCGATTCCAGGCGCTCGTTCAGGTATTCCGCCAGCCTGCCGCCCCAATAGGCGTACAGCGTACCGCCCTGGGGATTCGTCAGCCGCGTGCCCATTTCGAGCCGATAGGGCTGCATCAGGTCCAGCGGGCGCAATACCCCATAGAGGCCGCTGAGGATGGCCAGGTGCTCCTGCGCCCACTTCAGCTTGGCATCGGACAGCGAGGGCGCATCCAGCCCCTCGTAGACGTCGCCGTTGAACGCCAGGATGGCCTGGCGGGAGTTGTTCAGGTCGAACACCGGCCGCCATTGCGCGTAGCGCTGCACGTTCAGTTCGGCCAGCGCATCGCTCAGGCTCATCAGCCCGGCAATCTCGGCCGCGCTCTTGGCGCGCAGAATATCGATCAGGGCTTCGGCCTGCGGCACGAACAGCGGCTGCGTATGCAGCGCTGTTCGCACGGGGGAGTCGTAATCCAGCTTCTTGGCCGGAGAAAGCAGCATCAACATTGCAATACCTCGTGAGTCACTCCCGTCTGAAGCCGGGAGCTTCCTCGCCACAATACGGGGGCGCCTGCGGCGCCGTATAAAAACTGCCTCGCTTGACCTCGGCCTGAAGACCGAGGCTTGCGCATCGGCGCGTGGTCAGCGGGCGGTCCAGCCGCCATCCATCGACAGCGACGCGCCGGTCATCTGCGCCGCGGCATCGGACGACAGGAATACCGCGGCGGCGCCCAATTGCTGGGGAGTCACGAATTGCAGGGACGGCTGCTTTTCGCTGAGCAGCTCGCGCGCGGCGCTCTCGATATCCAGTCCTTGCTTCTCGGCCAGGGCCTCGATCTGGCGTTCGACCAGTTGCGTGCGCACCCAGCCAGGGCAGATCGCGTTGCAGGTAATGCCCTTGCCCGCATTTTCCAGCGCCGTGACCTTGGTCAGCCCCATCACGCCATGCTTGGCTGCGACATAGGCCGCCTTGTTTTCCGAGGCCACCAGGCCGTGGGCGGACGCGATATTGATGATGCGCCCCCAGCCCTGAGCCTGCATGTGCGGCAATGCCGCCGCCGAGCAATGGAAGACGGCCGACAGGTTGAGCGCGATGACGGCGTTCCACTTTTCGACGGGGAAATTCTCGATGCGGTCCGTATGCTGGATGCCGGCATTGTTCACCAGGATGTCGATGCCTCCCATCTCGCGCGCGGCCGCCTGAATGAAATCGCGCGCCGCCTGCGCATCCATCAGGTCGGCGCCCAGGTAGAACGCCCTGACGCCGAACTCGGCTTCGATGCGGCTGCGCTCGTTTTCGATTTCCCGGGCATCACCGAAGCCGTTGATGACGACATCGGCGCCGCTGGCCGCCAGCTCCCTGGCGATGGCCAGGCCGATGCCGCTGGTGGATCCTGTGACGACAGCACGTTTTCCTTTCAGCATGACATTTTCCTTGATGCAAGTTGATCAAATCATGGCAAGCGCGGGAAACTCGCGGATCCGGCGCCATGCTGCGTCGACGGGGCCGCCTGCCGGTCGGCGGAAAGCCCGCCCTCTCCCGACAGGGAAAGACAGGCTCAGACCGGCGTCAGGCCAGGCGCCCGTGACACTGCTTGTACTTCTTGCCGCTGCCGCACGGGCATGGATCGTTGCGTCCGACGCGCGGAACCGAACCCTGCGCGGCGCCCGACGCGCCGTCCAGACCCGGATCCTTGCCGCTGAGCGCCTCGTCGTAGTCGGAGTGGTGATAGCGGACGTTGTCCAGTTGCGCAGGCTCGGGCTGCTGGGCCTGCTCCGGCGTCTGGATGCGGACCGTCATCAGCACCCGCACCACTTCGGAGCGGATGCGGTCGAGCATGCCGGAAAACAGCTGGAAAGCCTCGCGCTTGTATTCCTGCTTGGGATCCTTCTGGGCGTAGCCGCGCAGGTGGATGCCCTGGCGCAGGTGATCCAGCATGGACAGGTGATTGCGCCAGTTGCTGTCGATGCTCTGCAGGAACACCGAACGCTCGAACGAGGACCAGCCATCCTTGCCGACCAGATCGACCTTGGACTGGTAGATTTCGCGCGCCTTCTCGACGACACGCTCCACGATGTCGTCTTCCGCCAGGCTGGAATCCTTTTCCAGCATTTCCGTCAGCGGCAACTCGATGTGCCAGTCGGACTCCAGCGTATTCTGCAGGCCCTGGATATCCCATTGCTCTTCCAGGGACTCCTCGGGAACGTACATGCGCACGATTTCCACCATCGTGGCATCGCGCAGGCCGTGCACGGTTTCCGAGACGTCGGAGGATTCCAGAACCTCGTTGCGCTGCGCGTACAGCACTTTGCGCTGGTCGTTGGCCACGTCGTCGTACTGCAGCAGTTGCTTGCGGATATCGAAGTTGCGGCTCTCGACCTTGCGTTGCGCGGACTCGATGGAACGCGACACCATACGCGCCTCGATGGGCTCGCCTTCGGGCAGGCGCAGCCTGTCCATGATGGCGCGCACGCGATCGCCTGCGAAGATGCGCATCAGCGGATCTTCCAGCGACAGGTAGAAGCGCGAAGAACCCGGGTCGCCCTGGCGTCCCGCGCGCCCGCGCAACTGGTTGTCGATGCGGCGGGATTCGTGGCGCTCGGTGCCGATGATGCGCAGGCCGCCGGCCTCCTTGACCTGCTGGTTGAGCGGCGCCCAGTCGGCCTTGATCTTGGCGATGCGGGCGTCTTTTTCCGCCTGCGGCAGGGAGTCGTCGGCCATGAGCAGGCTGACCTGCTTCTCCACGCTGCCGCCCAGCACGATGTCGGTGCCGCGGCCCGCCATATTGGTGGCGATGGTGATGTGGCCGGGCTTGCCGGCCTCGGCCACGATCTCGGCCTCGCGGGCGTGCTGCTTGGCGTTGAGAACCTCATGGGGCAGCTTGGCCTTGACCAGCAAGGCCGACAGGCGCTCGGAGTTCTCGATGCTGGTCGTTCCCACCAGCACGGGCTGGCCGCGTTCGTGGCAATCCTTGATGTCGTCCAGGATGGCGTTGTACTTCTCGACGTCCGTCTTGAAGACCTGGTCGTTCTGGTCCTGGCGGATCATGGGACGGTTGGTCGGGATGATGACCGTTTCCAGCCCGTAGATTTCCTGGAATTCGTAGGCCTCGGTATCGGCCGTGCCCGTCATGCCAGACAGCTTGCCGTACATGCGGAAATAGTTCTGGAACGTGATGGATGCCAGCGTCTGGTTTTCGTGCTGGATAGCGACGCCTTCCTTGGCCTCTACCGCCTGGTGCAGTCCGTCGGACCAGCGGCGGCCCGTCATGAGGCGGCCGGTGAATTCGTCGACGATGACGACTTCGCCATTCTGCACGACATAATGCTGGTCGCGGAAGAACAGGTTGTGCGCGCGCAGCGCCACCATCAGGTGGTGGACCAGCGAGATATGGCGCGGGTCGTACAGAGACTCGCCTTCGGGCAGCACGCCGATTTCCGCCAGGATCTGCTCGGCCTTGACGTGCCCCGCCTCGGACAGGTGCACCTGCTGGCCTTTTTCGTCGACCCAGAAGTCGCCTTCGGGCTCGGGCTCCTGCGGCCTGGGCTCCTCGGCCATGCGCATCAGGCGCGCGGGCACCTGGTTCATGCGCACATACAGCTCGGTGTTGTCGTCGGCCTGGCCCGAAATGATCAGCGGCGTGCGGGCCTCGTCGATCAGGATGGAGTCCACCTCGTCGACGATGGCGTAGTGCAGGCCGCGCTGGCGGCGATCTTCCGCGCGGTACTCCATGTTGTCGCGCAGATAGTCGAAGCCGTATTCGTTGTTCGTGCCGTAGGTGATGTCGGCGGCATAGGCCGTCTTTTTCTCTTCGTTGGGCTGTTGCGGCACCACGATGCCGGTTGTCATGCCCAGGAAGCCGTACAGGCGCCCCATCCATTCGGCGTCGCGCCGCGCCAGGTAGTCGTTGACGGTGACCACGTGCACGCCCTTGCCGGGCAGCGCGTTCAGGTAGACGGCCAGCGTCGCCATGAGCGTCTTGCCTTCGCCGGTGCGCATTTCCGAGATCTTGCCATTGTGCAGCGCAATGGCGCCCAGCATCTGGACGTCGAAATGGCGCATGCCGAACACCCGCTTGCTGGCCTCGCGCACGACGGCGAAGGCCTCGGGCAGCAGCGAATCCAGGGAAGCGCCCTCGGACAGGCGCTGGCGGAATTCGGTGGTCTTGGCGGCAAGCTGGGCGTCATCCAGCGCCTCGAGCGACGGCTCCAGCGCATTGATCTGCGCGACTTGCTTGCGGTACTGCTTCAGGATGCGGTCATTGCGACTGCCGATCAATTTTTTTAGCAAAGAAACCATTCGTATATCCGTGTTGCTGCTCGGCCCGGGCCATTCCGGACCAACGCCCGCACATGCCAAATAAACCACAGGTTGGCGGCCATATGCCGCAGGAAAACAATACAGTTTAACGCACCAGCGTCAAATCATATGCCAAACCGCCCTATATTAGGGGAGATGGCCGAACCATGCGATAGAATGGCGGAAAGTCCTTTCCGGCTCCGGCCCATCCGCCAGCAGGCTGGCAGCCAGTCATCGCCGCGCCATGTCACGATTCCCTTACCATCCAGCCAGGAAGTCCGCCGATGCCAGCGTCGCCATCCAGTGGCTGTCGACGGAGCCGCGCGCGGCCTCGGTGCTGGATGCCGCCCGGCGGCTGCTGGCCGCGCAGGAAACCCTGCAGCGCCTGGTCCCCGGCGCCATGGGGCAGGCCTGCCGCGTCGCCCTGATCGAGGATGCGCGGATGGTGCTCAGCGTGCCCAGCGCCGCCCATGCCGCCAAGCTGCGCCAGCTCGCCCCCACCATCACCCGGAAAATGAACGAAAAGGGCTGGAACCTGACCGAAATCACCGTCAAGATCCAGGCGGCCCGCCTTCAGACGGCGCCGCAGCGCCCGCCGAAATCCGTCAACCCGCTGGGAACGGCCGGCGTCCAGGCGTTCTCCGAAATCCAGCCAGCCATCCACCCCGGCCCGCTGGCCGATGCCATCGCCCGGCTGCTCAAACGCCACGACCCCGGGTGAGTCACTCCCGCCTGAAGTCGGGAGCTTCCTCGTCACGATACGGGGGCGCCTGTAAGGGCTGGCCTCGCTTGACCTCGTCGTGAACGACGAGGCTTGCGCTTTGGCGCGTGGTCATAGGCTCTTCCCGAAAACGACATGCCCGGATCGCAGGATCCGGGCATGTTCAGGCATCGACCGCTGTTTCGCCGCTAAAGCACCTGGCTCGGCAGCCAGGTCGCCAGCGACGGGAACAGCACCACCATCATCAGAGCAAACAGCAGCGTAAGGACGAACGGCCAACTGGCGCGCAGAGTATCCACGAAGCGGATCTCCGCGATGCTGGTCGTGACGAACAGCAGGATGGCGACCGGCGGCGTCAGGCCTGCGATCTGCGTGATCATGATCATCAGGATGCCCAGTTGCAGGGGATCATACTGGAACGACTGGCCGATGTAGACGATCGTGGGAATCAGCACGACGATCACCGCCAGGCCGTCCAGCAGCATGGTCAGCAGGAGCAGCAGACCCAGCAGGATCATCAGCATGATGAACGGATCCGTCGTCAGGCCGCTCATGGCCTGCAGCATGACGTCATTGAAGTTCAGGTAGCTCAGCATCCAGCCCAGCGCTCCCGCCATGCCAATGACGCCAGCCACCATGGCTGTGGTGACCGCGGCATCGATCAGTATGCGGAAGATCGTCTTGACGTCCAGGCCGCGGTACCAGAACACGCTGACCGCCAGGCTGTAGAGGCAGGCGACCACGCCGGCCTCCGTCGCCGTGAACACACCTGCCAGAATACCGCCCATGATGACGAATGGCGCCAGCAGGGCCGGCCACACCTCGACCGTCGCCTTGACGATCTGGCGCAGCGACGCCCGGGGCAGCTTGACGCGCAGTTCCGGATACCCCGGTAGATAGGACAAGCCGTAGATCACCGCCATCAGGAGCACGACAATCATCAGACCGGGCAGCACACCTGCCAGAAACAGCCCGCCAATGGAGACGCCCGTCATGGAGCCATAGATAATCATGGTCATGCTGGGCGGAATGATGGGGCCGACCGTGGCCGCGGCCGCCACGATGGATGCCGCCAGGCCGGGGTTGTAGCCCTTTTCCTTCATGGACGGGATGGTCAGCGAGCCGACCGCCGCCGCTTCGGCCGTGGACGAGCCCGATACGTTGGCCATTGCCGCGCACGACAGCACCGCCGTATGGCCCATGCTGCCTCGGATATGGCCGACCAGCTTCTGGGAGAAATCGATCAGCCCTTCGCTCAGGCCGCCCCGGGCCATGATTGCGCCGGCCAGAATGAAGTAAGGCAGCGCCAGCAAGCTGAATGAATCCAGCATGGCGAACGTCTTTTGCGGCATCAGCGCCAGCACCAGCCCGTCCACCGAAGCGATGCCCGCCAGGCTGACCGTGGCAATCGCCAGCAGAATGGGAACGCCCAGGAAAACGAGCGCCAGCAGGCCCACGAAAATCGCGATCATGATCATGGCGTCACCTTTCCACGCAGTACGTCAAGAATTCGTGTAACCGCGGCCAGCGCCAGATAGGCGCCGCCCAGGGCCATGCCGCCGTAGACCCACGCCATACTGATGCCCAGCCCGGCGCTCTGCTGATACTGCGCAACTCCCATCAGGCGCCAGGTCAGCGTCACGAAGGCGATGCCCAGCGCCAGCCACATGACATCGATGACAAATGCAATCGTGCGCCTCAGTGCGTTTGGAAACAGCGACACGATGACGTCCACGCACAAGTGCGCATTACGCAGGTATCCCAGCGGAATGGCGATGAACACTAGCCACACGAAGGCGAACTTCTGGAACTCCTCGCTCCAGCTCAGGGACACATTCAGGAAAAATCGATTGAACACCTGCAGGGCCCCTACGACCAGCATGGCCGTGAACAGGATGGCCAGCAGCAGCTGTGCGACAACATTGATGTAACGCATCGGCGTCTCCGGTTTCAGCGAAGCGCCCCAGCCGTCCGGTCAGGGCGCTGCGCCACGACTCAAGCTATGTCCGTCTTACTGGGCGTCGCGAATGATCTTCAGCAGATCTTCCGTACCGCGCTCTTTGGCGAACTTGTCCTGGATCGCCACGGCCTTTTCCTTGAAGCCGCTGGTGTCGATCTCGTTGATCTCCATGCCTTTCTCGCGCAGCGCATCGAATGCCTGCTGTTCACGCACCGGGGCCAGGGAGCGGTTGATGTCCGCGGCCAACCTGGCGCCCTTGGTGATGACATCCTTTTCCTTGTCGGTCAGGCTGTTCCACTGGGGCATGGAACACGCGAAGACGGCCGGGCCGAGCAGATGCTTGGTCAGCGCTATGTGCTTGGCTACTTCGTAGTATTTGCCGGTCAGGACGACTGCGGGGCCGTGTTCGAAGCCATCCAGCACGCCGGTCTGCATGGCGGTATAGACTTCGCCGAATGCCATCGGCGTAGCGTTGGCGCCCATGGCGTTGAGCGCATCGATGTACACCTGGCTCTGGATCGTGCGGATCTTCAGGCCAGCCAGGTCTTCCGGTGTGCGTACGGACTTCGAAGAGGTCACGACATTGCGCACGCCCCAGTTCGTCAGCCAGGCCACCGTCTTCAGGCCGGTCTTTTCGAGATCCGAAGCCAGCTCCTGGCCAACCTTGCCGTCCAGCACGCTGTTCATGTGCGCATAGTCGCGCCACAGGAACGGCAGGTCGATCACACCCACGCGCTTGGAGAAATTGTTCAGGATCGCCGTGCCGCCCAGCGCGCAGGTCGCGCCCGCGCCCAGTTGCATGGCCTCGTAGACGGCGCGCTCTTCGCCCAGGCTATTGTTGGCATGCACTGTGACGCTGAGCGTATCGGAATTGTCGTTGACGTAGTTGCGGAAGATCCAGGCGGCGATGTGCAGCTCGGAATCCAGCGTCGCCTGCTGGGCGTGCGAGACTTTGATTTCTTTCTTCTTGGCCTGGGCGTGGCCGATGACGGGCATGGCCAGAGCCAGTGCGCATGTCAGTTTGATGGCGGTCGAAAGGTAATTCCTTGGCTTCATGGTCATGTCTCCATTGTGAATTAAATAAATCGTTTTAGTAGAACGATTTACTAACGATCATGATACTGTGTTTTTTCAGCCAGATTAACCATTCCAGAATCAGTGTTTACCATTAGATTCAGGAAAAATACCTGGGATTGGCGTAAATACCAATTCTGTTCCGTAGCATCGGCATAGTGATCATGGTAGATTAAACATATAGTTCATATATCGTTTGACTAAACCGTTTTACTTTCCGCGGAGACATTCCGGCAGCCCTCTCCTGCCCAACCGCCCCCGCCCATCGCCACAGGAGGTTTTCTTTGGCCACCATTCAGGACGTCGCCAGGCTTGCAGGCGTTTCCGTCAGCTCCGTTTCCAACGTACTCAACGAGAAACGCGACCGCCTGCGCCCGGAAACCTTCGACAAGGTGCTGGCCGCCATCGAAAAGCTGGACTATCGCCCCAGCCGCGCCGCGCGCCAGTTGAAAACCGGCCGCACATCCATGATCGGCCTGCTGGTCTCGTCCACCGCCAACCCCTTCATGGGCCAGATCGCCGCGGCCATCGAAGCCTATGCGCAACGGCGCTACGGGTATCGCGTGCTTCTGTGCAACACCCAGCGCGACCGCCGGCAGGAAGCCAGCATGTTCCAGGATCTGGTCGACTTTGGCGTGGGCGCCGCCATCCTGATTTCATCGCTTGCCGACGAACGCCACGTCGAAGACGCCGTTCGCCGCGGCCTGGCCGTCGTCAGCTATGACCGGGGCGGCAATCCCGACAGCAGCGTCCCCATCGACCACGTGCAGCCGGACAACATAGAGGCCGGCCGGCTGGCGGCCGCGCACCTGATCCAGCATGGCCACCGCCACCTGGCCTTCGCCATGCCCGCGGGCATGACGATCAGTCGCCAGGCCAAGATAGACGGCTTTCGCATGGCCGCCGCCAACGCGCAGGTTCCCGTACGAACCGAGGTCATCGAAGGCCGCAGCATCACCATGTACGGAGATTCCGAACTCGGCAAGGTCGGCTTCGAACTCGGCCAGAAAATCGGCCGGTCGGCCAGCGCCCCCACCGGCATCGTCGTCGTGAACGACATGATGGCATTCGGCCTGATGGCCGGGCTGAGGGACGCAGGCAAGCGCACGCCCGAAGACGTTTCCGTCATCGGCATGGACGATTTCGCCATCTCCCACTACATCTGGCCCGCGCTGACTTCCGTCGCCATGCCGATCGACGATATGGTCAGGACCATGGTGGACTGCGCCATCGCGCGCCTGTCCGACCCCTCCGCGGCCGCCAGCGAGCTGGTTTTCACCCCGACACTGATCGAGCGTCAGTCGGTGGCCTGTCCGCCCGGCGCTCGTTGAATCCCTCTTCTCTTCGGTATACGACAGCATGACAAAGATATTCCTTACCCATTCGCCCGTAATGCGCACTCAGTACTACGGCGAAAAAGCCCTGGCCGCCCTGCGCGAGATCGCCGAAGTCAAGCTGAGCTCGGGCCCGGGCGAACCTTCCGTGGAAGAGATGATCGAAGCCGCGCAGGACTGCGACGTCATCATCGGCGCGCGCATTCCCATCGTTCCCGCCCTTGTCTTCGACAGCCTGCCCAGGCTGGCGGCCTTCTGTCGCGTAGCCGTGGACGTGCGCAACATCGATATCGACGCCGCCAGCCGCAATGGCGTGCTGGTGACGCGGGCCACGCCCGGCTTCGGCCCATCGGTGTCGGAATGGATCATCGGCACCATGATCAACCTGTCGCGCAATATCGTGGACTACTGCCTGGCCTACCGCCAGAACCGGGACATGGAAGTCGGCATGGGGCGCGAGCTGCGCGGCGCGACCCTGGGCATCATCGGCTATGGCACCATCGGGCGCTATCTTGCCTCGCTCGGCCTGGCGTTCGGCATGAAGGTCCAGGCATACGACCCCTTCCAGTCCATCGAGACCGAGGGAGTCGGGCAATGCGGCTTCGACGAACTGCTGTCGCAATCCGATTTCGTTGTCTGCCTGGCCGTGTCGACGCCGGAAACGCACCACCTGATCGATGCCAGGGCGCTGTCGCTGATGCAGTCCCACGCTTTTTTCATCAATGCATCCCGGGGCGAGCTGATCGACGAGGCTGCCTTGCTGGAAGCGCTGGACTCCCGCAAGATAGCCGGCGCAGGCATGGACGTCGGCATGGCGCTGGATCAGAAGCCATCACCGGCGCTGGCCGTGCATCCCCGGGTCGTCGCATCGCCCCATATCGGAGGCCTCACGCCGGAAGCCGTCGAGCACCAGGCCTGGGACACCGTGGAGCAGGTGCGCGCCATGCTGGAAGGCCGCATGCCGCCCAACGCCCTGAACGCCGGGCAAGCCCATCGATTCGCCAGCCGGTTCCTTGCCGGGTAACGCCTCACGCCAATTGAGCGAACGGAACATGACAGAAAAACGCATCCCCGACCTGGCCTGCGATTGCCATATCCATGTCTATGACATGAACCTCCACCCCATCCCGCAGGCAAACCCGGTTTCCCCGCCGCACGCCACCTGGGACGACTACCTGGCGCTGCGTTCGGAGCTGGGGCTTTCCCGCGCGGTCATCGTGCAGGCCACCGGCTATGCATTCGACAATCGCTGCACGCTGGAAGCCCTGGCGAGAGATCCCGCGAATACGCGCGCCATCCTGACATTGCCGGTCGATGTTTCCGATGCGGATCTTGCGCACTACGATGCGCTGGGCGCGCGCGGCCTGCGCTTCATGCTGGTGCCCGGCGCGCCGCAAGTCATGCGCTGGGAAGACCTGCCCGTCATGGCGGAGCGCATTGCGCCGCTGGGCTGGAACATCAACCTGCAGCTGGACGGGCGCGACCTGACGCAATACGCGCCCATGCTTGCCGGCCTGCCCTGCCGCCTGGTCATCGACCATGTCGGCAAGTTCCTCGAGCCCGTCCCGACGGATCATCCCGGATTCCTGGCCCTGCGCCGGCTGCTGGACGGCGGCAACACCTGGGTCAAGCTTTCCGCTCCCTACGAGACCTCGCGCACAGGCAAGCCCGCATTCGAAGACGTGGGCCGGCTGGCCGGCACCCTGGCGCACGCCTACCCACAGCGCTGCCTGTGGGCCAGCAACTGGCCCCACCCGACGCAGCAGGACAGGCCCGACGAGCGGAACCTGCTCGCGCTGCTGGGGCAATGGACCAGGGCCCAGGAAGACATGGATCTGATACTGCGCGACAACCCTGCCGAGCTGTACCGCTTCTAGGGCTACAGGCAATCAGACGGGAAATCCCGCAACGGCTCGGCTACTATTGGAAGTAAGTCGATCGACACATCGAAGCGCCATCCGCAACTTTCAAAAGGGCCCATAGATGACAACGCATTCCTACCCAGATACCAAGCTCCTGATCGATGGACACTGGCGCGCGGGCGCCGGCGAAGACATCGACGTGATCAATCCCGCCACAGGCGAGCGCATCGGCACGCTGTCCCATGCGCGTTCATCCGATCTCGACGAGGCGCTGGCCGCGGCCGAGAAAGGCCTGGCCGTCTGGCGCAAGGTCAATGCGCTCGAGCGCTCCCGCGCCATGCGCAAGGCCGCCGGACTGCTGCGCGAGCGTATCGAATACATAGCGCAAGTACTGACCCAGGAACAGGGAAAACCGCTCAAGGAAGCACGTATCGAAGTGCTCAGCGTCGCCGACGTCATAGACTGGTTCGCGGAGGAAGCCAGGCGAACCTACGGCCGCGTGATACCGGCGCGCGCCGACAATATATCCCAGCTCGTCATCAAAGAGCCGGTGGGCGTCGTCGCCGCCTTCACGCCCTGGAATTTCCCGCTCAACCAGGCGACGCGCAAGATCTCGGCCGCGCTGGCCGCCGGCTGCTCCGTCATCCTGAAAGGTCCCGAAGAAACTCCCGCAAGCTGCGCGGCGCTGGCCAATGCCTTTCAGGACGCGGGCCTTCCTCCCGGCGTGCTGAATCTCGTATTCGGCGTCCCGGCGGAAATCTCGAACTATCTCATCCCCCATCCGACCGTGAGGAAGATCTCTTTCACCGGCTCCACAGCCGTCGGCAAGCAGCTTGCCGCGCTGGCGGGCGCGCACATGAAGCGCGTCACAATGGAGTTGGGCGGGCATGCTCCTTCCCTCATCTTCGAGGATGCCGATATCGACGCGGCGGTCACCCGCCTGGCCGCCTCCAAATACCGCAATGCCGGACAGGTCTGCATCGCCCCGACCCGCTTCATCGTGCATGAAACGGTCTTCGACCGCTTCGTCGACGGCCTGGTCGCCGTTTCGGAAGAACTGAAAGTCGGCAATGGCCTGGATCAAGGCGTCACCATGGGCGCCATGGCAAACCCCAGGCGAGTGCAGGCCATGGAGGAATTGACGGCGGACGCAATCGCGCAAGGCGCGACCCTGCGCACGGGAGGGAAGCGGATCGGCGATCGCGGCAACTTCTTCGCACCCACGGTCCTGACCGACGTCCCCCTGACGGCGCGCGCCATGAACGAAGAGCCCTTCGGCCCGATGGCGCTCGTCAACCGCTACGCCACCCACGAAGACATGCTCGCGGAAGCGAACCGGCTGCCTTACGGACTGGCCGCCTATGCCTTCACCGCCTCCGCAAAGATCATCTCCGACCTGTCGCGTGATATCGAAAGCGGCATGCTGTCCGTCAACCACCATGGCCTCGGCCTGCCCGAGATGCCGTTCGGCGGCGTGCAGGATTCCGGCTACGGCTCGGAAGGCGGGCTGGAAGCCATGGAAGCCTATCTCAACACCAAGGTCGTCACGCAGATGCACTGAGAGGGGCTGCCGTGCGAGAAGGCTTGCTGCGCCCCCCCAAGGGGGGCGCTTTTTGTCTAGGGGCGGCCCGGCGACAAAAAAATACCGCCGTGTTTCATGGCGGTATTTTTCGTTTGCGAAGCTGCCCGCAGGATCAGGCGAACTTCCACTCCTGGCCGAAGGCCTTGGGCGCGGTCGCCGCGGATTCGTAGCTGACGATTTCCCAGGCGTCCTGGCGGGCCAGCAGCTCGCGGGCCAGCTTGTTGTTCAGCGCATGGCCGGACTTGCAGGCCACGTAGCGCGCCACCAGCGGCTTGCCGATCAGGTACAGGTCGCCGATGGCATCGAGGATCTTGTGCTTGACGAATTCGTCTTCGTAACGCAGGCCGTCACTGTTCAGGACGCGGTATTCATCCATGACGATGGCGTTGTCCAGACTGCCGCCGCGCGCAAGGCCGGCGGCGCGCAAGGCCTCGACCTCGCTGGCGAAGCCGAAGGTGCGGGCGCGGGCGATCGTCTTGACGTAGGAATCGGTCGCGAAATCGACTTCGGCGAAATTGGCCGTCGAATCGATGGCCGGATGGTGGAAATCGATGGAGAACGAGAATGCGTAGCCGTCGTAGGGTTCCAGCCGGGCCCACTTCAGGGCGTCGCCTTCGCCCTCGCGGACTTCGACGGTTTTCAGGACGCGCAGGAACTTCTTGGGCGCGGCCTGCTCCTGCAGTCCGGCCGAACGCAGCAGATAGACGAACGTGCCGGCGCTGCCGTCCATGATAGGGACTTCTTCGGCGGTCAGGTCGATGTGCAGGTTGTCGATGCCCAGGCCCGCCAGGGCCGACATCAGGTGTTCGACGGTGGAAACGCGTACATTGCCCTGCTGCAGGACGGACGCCATGCGCGTATCGCCCACCTGGTTGGCCTGCGCAGGCAGATCGACGACCTCGGGCAGATCCACGCGGTGGAACACGATCCCCGTATCAGGCGCCGCCGGGCGCAGGGTGATGTCCACCCGCCGGCCGGAATGCAGGCCGACCCCCTTGGTGCTGATGGATCGCTGTATGGTTCGTTGACGTAGCATATTCTGTCGAATTAGGGTTGCGCCTGCCATGGATCGAGCCATTGAGACGCCGGGATTATCCCCTATTGTAACCGCTTTGCTTATGCGGGTATGGCTGCAAAAGCAAAAGAAATGCAATGAAACACGTTTACATAGATATGCGGCCGGCCGCCTCCCGGGGGAATATGCGGGAGACGGCCGGCCTTGCGCCGCGCGGCACGAGGCCGCGCAGCTTTGCTGATATGCAGGGCTTGCCGCGCGGGACTCCGGGGAAGAGCCCGCAGCGGCGGTCAAATCACTTTGTTTCAGTCCGCCTGCTTGCGCAGGAAGGCCGGAATGTCGAAGTGATCCATGCCTGCGGTTTCCAGGGCGCGAACCTGGGCGGAAGCCCGGGTGCGGATGACCGCGGGAACGTCGGCATTGGCATAGTCCTGGCCGCCGTGCTGCCCGCCGGACGCAACCATGTTGTCCGTGCCGGTGCGCAGCATTTCGCCGGTGTTCTGCACCAGTTGCGGACGCGCGTTGCCGCGACCCAGGCCGGTGGCGACCACGGTCACGCGCAGCTTGTCGCCCATGGCTTCATCGTAGGCCGTGCCGAAGATGACGGTGGCGTCTTCTGCGGCATAGCTGCGGATGGTATCCATGATTTCGCGTGTTTCACGCATCTTCAGGCTACGGCTGGCCGTAATGTTGACCAGCATGCCGCGCGCGCCATGCAGGTCAACGCCTTCCAGCAGCGGGCATGCGATGGCGCGTTCCGCCGCTTCGCGCGCACGGTTCTCGCCCGAGGCGATCGAGGTGCCCATCATGGCCTGGCCCTGCTCGCCCATGATGGTCTTGACGTCTTCGAAGTCGACGTTGACGTTACCCTCGACATTGATGATCTCGGCAATGCCGGCGCAGGCGTTGTGCAGGACATCGTCGGCGGAACGGAAGCAGTCTTCCTGCGTGGCGTCTTCGTCCAGCAAGTCGTACAGGTTTTCGTTCAGGACGACGATGAGTGAATGCACGTGCTTGGAGAGTTCGGCAATACCCTGCTCCGCCATCTGCAGGCGCCTGCGGCCCTCGAACTCGAACGGCTTGGTGACGACGCCCACGGTCAGGATGCCCAGTTCCTTGGCGACTTCCGCCACGACGGGGCTGGCGCCCGTGCCGGTGCCGCCGCCCATGCCGGCCGTGATGAACACCATGTGCGCGCCATTAAGCGCGGCACGGATCTCCTCACGGGCGGTCTCGGCCGCGGCGCGGCCCTGTTCCGGCTTGGCTCCGGCGCCAAGGCCGGTACGGCCCAGGCGGATCTGGACGGGCGCTTCGCTGGCGGCCAGCGCTTGCGCGTCGGTATTGGCGCAGATGAACTCCACCCCGCTGACGTTGGAACGGATCATGTGTCCGATGGCATTGCCGCCGGCGCCGCCAACGCCGACAACTTTGATGACAGTGCCGCTTGCACTGGTGTCGAGCATTTCAAATTTCATCATGGTTGATTCCCTCACATATCAAAAAACTGCAATCTCAAAAGTTCCCCGGTACTGCTTTTTGTGAAGCGGCTTCATAATCGGCGCCAGCCCTTGGCTCGCGGCGGGTGTGAAGCCCTTCTTCGGCGGGCAGTGCGAATGCCGTCCGCCGTCAGGACGCATGCGCCCTAATTCATGAACCACTCCTTCATGCGCGCCAGCAACGTGCGGAAGTTGCCCTTCTGCTGCGCCACCTTGCGGCCGCGCGCGCGCTGCAGGCGGGCTTCCAGCAACAAGCCCATCACTGTCGAAAAACGCGGGCTGCGCATGACGTCCGACAGGCTGCCTTCGTAGGCGGGCACGGAAACGCGGACCGGCTTGAGAAACACGTCCTCCGCCAGCTCGACCATGCCCGGCATCAGGGATGCACCGCCGGTCAGGACCACGCCCGAAGCCAGCAGGTCCTCGTAGCCGGACTCGCGCACCACCTGCTGCACGAACATGAACAGTTCCTCGACGCGCGGCTCGATCACCGCGCCCAGCGCCTGGCGCTTGACCTGGCGGTTCGGACGGTCGCCCAGTCCCGGCACCTCGATCATTTCGTCGGGATCCGCCAGCACTTGCTTGGCGACGCCGTAGCGCAGCTTGATGTCTTCCGCGTCCGGCGTCGGCGTGCGCAGCATGGCGGCGATATCGCTGGTAATCTGGTCGCCCGCGATGGGTACCACCGCGGTGTGGCGGATGGCGCCATTGGTATAGATGGCCACATCCGTCGTGCCGGCGCCGATGTCCACCAGCACCACGCCCAACTCCTTTTCGTCGGATGTCAGGCAGGCCAGGCTGGAGGCCAGGGGTTGCAGGATAAGGTCCTGCACCTCCAGGCCGCAGCGGCGCACGCACTTCACGATGTTCTGCGCGGCGCTGACCGCGCCGGTGACAATGTGCACCCGCACTTCCAGGCGCAGGCCGCTCATGCCGATGGGCTCGCGGATGTCTTCCTGCGAGTCCACCATGAACTCTTGCGTCAGCACATGCAGGACCTGCTGCTCTGTCGGGATGTTGACGGCCTTGGCGGTTTCAATGGCACGCGCCACGTCGGCCTGCGTCACCTCCTTGTCCTTGACCGCCACCATGCCGCTGGAGTTGAAGCTGGTGATATGGCTGCCGGCGATCCCCGTGTAGACGTCGCGGATCTGGCAATCGGCCATGAGCTCAGCCTCTTCCAGCGCGCGCTGGATGGAGTTGACGGTAGCCTCGATATTGACCACCACGCCCTTGCGCATGCCCTGCGACTCGTGCTGGCCCAGGCCCAGGACCTCGAACCGGCCTTCGGGCAGGATTTCGGCCACCACGGCGACCACCTTGCTGGTGCCGATGTCGAGAGCAACGATCAAGTCCTTGATGTCACGGGTCATATTATTGGCTTCACTCAGAAGTATTTGATGAAACAGGCGCCATGGTGATGGCGAACCCATTGGGATAACGTAAATCCGCGCTGCTGATCTGGCGGTGCCCCAGACGCTGCGCCAGCACAGGCCAGGCCTGCACGAAACTTTCGATGCGCGCCGCGAACGGCAGCGCGCCGGAGCGGCCCTGCAGGTCGGCGGCATCCGCTGCCGGGTCGCGGCCAAGATTGAGCGTCACGCCGTTCGACAGCGCCACGTCCCAGGCGTACCGGGGGCTCAGCGCGACCTCGGTGACCGACAGGCTCAACGGTGCGAACCAGCGCGCCAGTTCCGCATAGCGCTGCACGACCAGTTGCTCGGAATTCGCCGGTCCGCTCAGTTGCGGCAGGTGCGCATCATCCGGCAACTCCCCCTGGTTGGCGCTGAACGCCTCGCCCCAGGTATTGATCATCTGGTCTTCGTTCCAGAGCGCCAGCGGCTGCTGCTCTTCGATCTGCACCAGCAGCGTGTCCGGCCAGACGCGGCGCACCTGCGTGCGGCGCACCCAGGGCGCGGTTTCGATGACGCTGCGCACGTCATCCAGGTCGATCGCGAAGAAATTGCCCGTCAGCCGCCTACCCGCCACCGTGGCCTGCACGCTCGGCACGGACACGTAGTTGAACTCCTCGGCATCCAGCGGCTCGATCTGGATGCGCGAAATGGCGAAGAATGGGCGCTGCGCGACCCAGACGATGACGCCCGCGACCATTGCCAACAACGCCAGCAGAGCCAGCGTATTGGCAAAGAAGTTCACGAGGCGGGCGTCATTGAGCATGGATCAGCCTCCGTCCTTTCCGGTGGGCACGCCCTGCACCTTGCAGCCGGCCTGCGCCAGGATTTCCAGGCACAGCTGCGCGTAATCCATCCCGGCGGCCCTGGCGGCCATCGGCACAAGGGAGTGGCCGGTCATGCCCGGGGAGGTATTCATTTCCAGCAGCCAGGGCTTGCCTTGCGCATCGAGCATGACATCCGCGCGGCCCCAGCCTTCGCAGCCCAGCGTCAGGTAGGCGCGCAGGGCGATGTCCTGGATGCTCGCGGTCAGGTCGGCAGGCAGGTCCGCCGGGCAGATGTACTGCGTATCGTCGGACAGGTATTTATGTTCGTAGTCGTAGTTGCCGCCGGGCGCCACGATCTCGACGATGGGCAGCGCGCGGGCATCGGCGCCCGTGCCGAGCAGCGCTATCGTGAGCTCGCGTCCGCGGATGAACTGCTCCGCCATCACGACGTCGTCGTAGCGGGCAGCCAGGCGATAGCCTTCCAGCAATTGACTGCGTTCGTCGATCCGGGCCACGCCCAGGGTGGAGCCTTCGTGCGGAGGCTTGACGATCAGCGGCAGCGACAGGCGTTCGACGGCGGCATCCAGGTCCTTTTCACCACGCAGCTCGACGAAACCCGGGGTCGGCAGGCCATGGTGCTCCCAGATCCGCTTGGTCATGACCTTGTCCATGGCCAGCGACGATGCCAGCGTACCGCTGCCGGTATAGGGAATGCCCAGCAGCTCCAGCGCGCCCTGCAGCGTGCCGTCCTCGCCATGCCTGCCGTGCAGCGCGATGAACACGCGATCGAAGCCGGCCTGCGCCAGCTCCGCCAGGCTATGGCGCCCGGTATCGAACAAATGCGCGTCCACGCCGGCGCTGCGCAGCGCCTGGTGCACGCCGGCGCCGGACTGCAGGGAGACCTCCCGCTCGCCCGAATGCCCGCCGTACAGCACGCCTACACGGCCATAGTTCTTTGTTGTCATACCAGCTCTCCCATGCGGGCGGCCACGCGGCTGATCGAGCCCGCCCCCATCAAGATCACGACGTCGCCGTCGCGCACGAAGCCGAGGATGGCATCGGGCAGGTCGGCCACGTCGTCCACGAAAATCGGCTCGACCTTGCCCGTCACGCGGATGGCGCGCGTCAGCGCCCGACCGTCGGCGGCCACCAGCGGCGGCTCGCCCGCGGCATAGACCTCGGTCAGGAGCACGCCATCTGCCAGGCTGAGCACCTGCACGAAGTCCTCGAAGCAGTCCCGGGTGCGCGTATAGCGGTGCGGCTGGAATGCCAGCACGATGCGGCGGTCGGGCCAGGCGCCGCGCGCGGCCTCCAGCGTGGCCGCCATTTCCGCCGGGTGATGGCCGTAATCGTCGATGACGGTGAACTTGCCGCCTCCGGCCGCTTCCGGCACGGGCAGGTCGCCGATCATCGTGAAACGCCGGCCGACACCGTTGAACGACTCCAGCGCGGCGGCAATGCGGGCGTCGGGCACGCCGAGTTCGGTTGCGACCGCGATGGCGGCCAGCGCATTCTGCACATTGTGTCTGCCGGGCAGGTTCAGGCAGACCGGCAGCACGGGCAGATCGCCGTCCGCGCCCTTGCGCAGCACATCGAATCGCATGCGGGCGCCGTCGGCGCGCAGGTTAACCGCGCGCACCTGCGCCTCCTCGCCCAGGCCGTACGTGGTCACCGGGCGCGAGACGAAGGGGATGATCTCGCGCACATTGGCGTCGTCTATGCACAGGATGGCGCTGCCGTAGAACGGCAGGCGCTGCGTGAACTCGACGAAAGCGCTCTTGAGCCTGGCCACGTCATGGCCATAGGTGTCCATGTGATCGGCATCGATATTGGTGATGATGCCCATCACCGGCAACAGGTTCAGGAAAGACGCATCCGACTCATCGGCTTCGACGACGATGTAGTCGCCCTGGCCCAGCCGGGCGTTGGCCCCGGCGGAATTCAGCCTGCCGCCGATGACGAAGGTGGGGTCCAGGTCGCCCGCCGCCAGCACGCTGGCCACCAGGCTGGTCGTCGTCGTCTTGCCATGCGTGCCGGCTACGGCGATACCGCGCTTCAGGCGCATCAGTTCCGCCAGCATCAGGGCGCGCGGCACGACCGGAATGCGCGCGGCGCGCGCCGCCAGCACTTCCGGATTGTCGTTCGTCACTGCGCTGGAAACCACGATGGCGCTGGCTCCTTCCACGTTGGCGGCATCATGGCCGATGTACAGCCTGGCGCCCAGGCTTGCCAGCCTGCGCGTCACGGCGGACTCGGCCAGATCCGAGCCGCTGATGGCATAGCCCAGCGTCAGCAGCACTTCCGCGATCCCGCTCATGCCGGAACCGCCGATACCTACGAAGTGGATGCTCTGGATTCGATGTTTCACACAGTTCTCCGGGATGCCTGTTCGCAGGCATCGGCTATATGTCGCGCCGCCTCGGGCATGGCATGGGTATGCGCATGCCTGGCGATGCCGGCCAGTTCGGCGCGGCTGCGCTCGCGCAGCCAGTCGGCCAGCCACTGGTCCGTGAATTCGTTCTGCGCCTGCTGCCAGGCGCCATGGCAATGCGTCAGGTAGCGCGCATTGGCCGTCTGGTGGTCGTCGATGGCGTGCGGCAGCGGAATGAACAAGGCCGCCACGCCGACCGCGGCGACCTCGGCCACCGTCATGGCGCCCGCCCGGCAGATCACCAGGTCGGCATCGCGCATGGCCGCCGCCATGTCGTCGATGAACGCCTCGCAATGCGCCTGCACTCCCGCCGCGGCATAGGCCGCCTTCAGGTCGGCGATATGCTGTTCGCCGGACTGGTGCGTCACCACGGGGCGCTGATCCTGCGACAGCAAGGCCAGCGCCCTGGGCACCACCGTGTTCAATATGGACGCGCCCAGGCTGCCGCCCACCACCAGCAGGCGCAGCGGACCGCTGCGCTGCGCATAGCGCTGCTCCACGTCCGTTTTTTCCAGGAAGGCGTCGCGCACGGGATTGCCCACCATGACGGCGCCCGGCAATACGCCCGGGAAACCCGTCATCGCCTTGCTCGCCATGCGCGCCAGCCAGCGATTGGCGGTCCCCGCCACGGCGTTCTGCTCATGCACGACCAGCGGCACGCGCTTCAGGAACGACATGAGGCCGCCGGGGAAGGCCACATAGCCGCCCATGCCCAGCACCACGTCCGGCTTTGCCTCGCGCAGCACGCCATTGGCCTGCCTCAGCGCTCCCAGCAGCGTGAACGGCAGCTTCGCCAGCGTGGCCAGACTCTTGCCGCGCACGCCCGCGAACCGCATTGCCTTCAACTCGAATCCCTGCGCGGGCACCAGCCTGCCTTCCATGCGCTCCGGATGCCCCATCCAGACCACGTTCCAGCCGCGGCGGCGCATTTCGTGCGCAACCGACAGGCCGGGCATGATGTGGCCTCCGGTGCCTCCGGCCATGACCAGCAGGGTATGCGGTTTCGCATTCATGTCGCTCATGTCCGCCTCCCCCGCATCATGTTCCGGTTCTCGTAGTCCACCCGCAGCAATATGGCGAACGCCACCAGGTTCATGACCAGCCCCGAGCCGCCGTAGCTGACCAGCGGCAGCGTCAGCCCCTTGGTCGGCAGCAGCCCCATGCAGACGCCCATGTTGATGAAGGCCTGCACGCCGAACCAGATGCCCACGCCCTGCGCGACCAGGCCGCTGTAGATGCGCTCCATGGCCACGGCCTGGCGGCCGATCTCGAATGCCTTCCAGACCACGAAGGCGAACACCAGGATCAGCGCCACGACGCCGACGAACCCGAGTTCTTCTCCGATCACCGCCACAATGAAGTCGGTATGCGCTTCCGGCAGGTAATGCAGCTTCTCCACACTGGCGCCCAGGCCCACGCCAAACCATTCGCCGCGCCCCAGGGCGATGAGCGAATGCGACAACTGATAGGCGCTGCCATAGGCATTGGCCGGATTCCACGGATCCAGGTAGACGAACAGGCGCTCGCGCCGCCAGGGAGAGAGCCAGATCAGCAGCAGGAAGCTGCTCAGCATCGCTCCGATCAGCAGGGAAAACAGCTTGCCGTTGATGCCACCGATGAACAGGATGCCGACGGCGATGGCCACGATGACCATGAATGCGCCAAGGTCCGGCTCCAGCAGCAGCGCCATGCCGACGAACATCAGCGAAAAGGCCATGGGCATGAAGCCGCGCAGGAAATTCTTCATGTGCTCCTGCTTGCGCACCGTATAGTCCGCCGCATACAGGATGATGGCGATCTTCATCAGTTCCGACGGCTGGAAGTTGATGGGCCCCAGCGGCAGCCAGCGCCGCGCGCCATTGACCTCGCGTCCGATGCCGGGCACCAGCACCACCAGCAGCAGCAGGAAGCAGGCCAGGAACAGCGGCAGCGCCACTTTCTGCCATACCTGCATGGGCACGCAGAGCGTGAACAGGGCGGCCATGATGCCGATCACAAGGAACGCGCCATGCCGGATGACGAAATAGTAGCGGCCGTAGCTTTCGTAGCGCGGGCCATCGGCCAGGGCGATCGAAGCGGAATACACCATCAGCAGACCGAACAGGACCAGCGTGCCGACGGCGATCAGCAACGCCATGTCGAAACTGGGCATGGTGGTGCGTCCGGGACGCACCGCGTTCACGCCAGAGGTCAGGTCCGCAAACAAGCTCATGCCGCCTCCCCCCGTTCCAGCGCCAGCTCGCGCACTTCATCCACGAACGATTCGCCGCGATGCACATAGCTGCGGAACATGTCCATGCTGGCGCATGCCGGCGACAGCAGCACCATGTCGCCTTCCTGGGCCAGCGCATGGGCCTGCCTCACGGCATCGCCCATCGTTTCCGCGTGGACCGCCGGCACGCTGTCGCCCAGCACCGCCGCGATCTGCCGCGCATCGCGGCCGATCAGCACGACGGCCTTGGCATGCGCACGGATGGCGCGCCCCAGCGGCTCGAAATCCTGTCCCTTGCCGAGACCGCCGGCGATCAGGACAACCGGCGTCTCCGCCCCCTGCAACGCAGCGACCGTAGCGCCCACATTGGTGCCCTTGCTGTCGTTCACGAAGTCGACGCCGCCGATGCTGCGCACGAACTCCATCCGGTGCGGCTCGCCCTGGTAGTCCCGCAGGGCGCGCAGCATGTGCGCCAGCCCGGCATCCACGGCCCGCCCGAGCAGCAGAGCCGCCTGCGCATTCAGCGCGTTGTGCACCCCGCGCACGTACAAGGCGTCCACCGGCATCAGCCTGACATTGCGCCCCTGCGGCCGCTGCGGCTTCTCCGCCGCCTTGCGGCGCCTGGAAGGCGCGGCCGGCACGTCGAAATCCTCGGATTGCGCCTGGCACAGCCACATCACGTCGCCGCTGGTTTCCAGGCCGCAATCCCCGACGCGCTCGGGCAAATCGCCGCCAAAGCTGCGCACATCCAGCGTCCCCATGTCTTCGACCATGGCGCGTACCGCCGCATCGTCCCGATTGACGATGCGGATATCCGCCATGGGGAGCAGCCTTGCCTTGGCCGCGCCATACGCCTGCATGGAACCGTGCCAGTCCAGGTGGTCCTGGGTCAGGTTGAGCACGGCCGCCGCATCCGGCTTCAGGCTGCGCGTGGTTTCCAGCTGGAAGCTGGACAATTCCAGCACCCAGACCTGCGGCAGGCTGTCCGACTCCAGCGCGTGCGCCAGCGCGGCCAGCGCCGCGGGGCTGATGTTGCCCGCCGCCGTGGCGCTGAAGCCCGACGTTTCCAGCAGTTGCCGCGTCATGGCGGTGACCGTGGTCTTTCCGTTCGTTCCGGTCACGGCCAGAACCTTGGGCGCATAGCCCTGCCCGGCCATGTCGGCCAGCGCCCTGGCGAACAGCTCGATTTCCCCGATGACCTCGATACCGGCCTGCCCGGCCCGCTCCAGCAGGCCCGATACGGGCTCCTCCAGCGGCGACAGCCCGGGGCTGAGCACGATCGAGCGCACGCCGTCGAGCACATCCGGCGCCGACGCGGCATCGCCCAGGCGCCAGTCGATGGCATCGCTGCCCGGCTCCGCGCTCAGCTCCGCAGCCGCCGCGGGCTGCGCGCGCGTATCGGCCACGCGCAGCGGCGCGGCATGACGCAGGCACCACCTGGCCGCGGCCAGCCCCGTCTCTCCCAGCCCGAAGACCAGGATATGTCCGTCGCCCTGCAGAGAAGGAAAGGTATAGTCGCTCATCGCACTTTCAGGCTCGCAAGACCAATCAATACCAGCATCATGCTGATGATCCAGAAACGCACCACGACCTGGGTTTCTTTCCAGCCGCCGACCTCGAAGTGGTGGTGCAGCGGCGCCATGCGCAGGATGCGCCTGCCCTGCCCATAGCGGTATTTCGTGTATTTGAAGTAGGCCACCTGCAGCATGACGGACATTGTTTCCGCCACGAACACGCCGCCCATGATGAACAGCACGATTTCCTGGCGCACGATGACGGCGATGGTGCCGAGCGCGCCCCCCAGCGCCAGCGCGCCGACGTCGCCCATGAACACCTGAGCCGGATAGGCGTTGAACCACAGGAAGGCCAGGCCCGCGCCGGCGATGGCCGCGCACAGGACCATCAGCTCGCCCGCGCCGGGAATATAGGGGAAGAGCAGGTACTTCGAATAATCGACGCGGCCCACGACGTAGGCGAATATGCCCAGGGCGCTGCCCACCATGACGGTCGGCATGATGGCCAGGCCATCGAGGCCGTCGGTCAGGTTCACGGCATTGCTGGAGCCGACGATCACCAGCCATGTCAGCGTCATGAAACCGAACACGCCCATCGGATAGCTGACGCTCTTGAAGAACGGCACGATCAGGTCGGCCTGGTCCGGCAGCGTCATCGTGAATCCGCTGAGCACCCACTCGCGGAACAGGGGCCACAGGTCGGCATTGGCCGGCACCGACACGGCAAAGCTGAGATACAGCGCGGCAATCAGGCCGATGACGGCCTGGAAGAAGAACTTGCGGCGCGAGGACATGCCTTCCGGATCGCGATTGACGACTTTCTTGTAGTCGTCGGCCCAGCCGATCCAGCCGAAGCCGAACGTGACCAGCAGCACCACCCAGACGAAACGGTTGGTCCAGTCCGCCCACAGCAGCGTCGTCACGCCGATGGAAATCAGGATGAGCACGCCGCCCATGGTGGGCGTGCCGTTTTTCTGCAGATGCGACTCGGGGCCATAGCTGCGCACGGCCTGGCCGATCTTCAGCTCGGTCAGCTTGCGGATGACATAAGGCCCGGCCACCAGGCCGATCAGCAGCGAAGTCGCGCACGCCAGCACGGCGCGCAACGTAATGTATTCCACCACGCCGAACGCGCGGATATGCGAATCAGACAGCCAGCGTGCGATTTCCAATAGCATGGCCTAGGTTCCTTCTATTTCTGTTTTCGAACCATGCGTGCAAAGCGCATGCACCACGTGTTCCATGCGCATGAAGCGCGATCCCTTGACCAGGATGTGGGCGGGCGCCTGCTCCAGCAGCGCCTGGATCAGGGCCTCGCGGTCGGCGAACGCCCGGGCTCCCGCGCCGAAGGCTTCGGCGGCATGCGTCGCGGCCTTGCCCAGCGTGAACAGCGAGCCCACGCCCCGCTCGCTCGCGTAGCGCCCCACCTCTGCGTGCACGGCATCGCTTTCGTCGCCGACCTCGCCCATGTCGCCCAGCACCAGCCGGGTCTCGCCCTGCAATCCGGCCAGCACATCGATGGCCGCCCGCACCGAGTCCGGATTGGCGTTGTAGGTATCGTCGATCAGGCTGAAATCCCCCAGCCGGATATGCTGCAGCCGCCCCTTGACCGGGCGGAAGGCCTGCAGGCCTTCGACGACGGCATCCAGGGTCGCGCCGGCGGCAATGGCGCAGGCGGCCGCGGCCAGGGCATTGCGCACGTTATGCTCGCCGGCTGCCGGCAGAACGATGCGGCGGCGGCCTTCGGGTGTATTCAAATCGAACGCCGAGCCATCGGCACTGGCGGCGATGCCGGACGCATGGACTTCCAGATCGCCGCGCAGTCCGAAGCGCACGCGCGGCCGACCGTCAGCCAGCGCGCCCCACAAGCGGGAATAGGCGTCATCGCCGGGATAGACGGCCACGCCGTCGGCGGGCAGCGCTGTCAGCACGGCGCCGTTCTCCTGCGCCACAGCCTGCACGGAACTCATGAACTCCTGGTGCTCGCGCTGGGCATTGTTCACCAGTGCGACCGTGGCTTTGGCGATATTGGCCAGGACGGCGATCTCGCCGGGATGATTCATGCCTTGCTCGATGACGGCCGCGCGATGCGATTCCCGCAGCCGCAGAACGGTCAGCGGCACGCCGATATCGTTGTTCAGGTTGCCTTGGGTGGCGAGCACGGCGTCTTCTCCGACCCATGCGCGCAGAATGGAGGCGATCATTTCCTTGGTGGTCGTCTTGCCGTTGCTGCCGGTTACCGCGATGACGGGAATATCGAACTGGCCGCGCCAGGCGGAAGCCAGGTGGATGAGCGCCTTGCGCGTATCGCCCAGCGCCAGCTGCGGCAGCGGCGCATCGGCATCCCGCCGTTCCACGACGGCCGCCAGCGCGCCCGCCTCGCCGACCTGCGCCAGATAGTCATGGCCATCGAAACTCTCGCCGCGCAGCGCGACGAATATCTGTCCGGGCCCGATGCTGCGCGAATCCGTGGATACGCCGCCGGCCTGCTTCCACGCCAGCGCGGCGCGCGCCCACTCGCGATCATCGAAAGGAGCGCGCACGCCGCGCACTTCCTGGTAGGTTTCATGGCCCTTGCCTGCGAGCAGCACCACATCGCCCGCGCGCGCCTGCCAGACGGCATGCAGGATGGCCTGCGCGCGTTCCACGATCACGTCGGGCCGCTGCTGCGGCATGCCTGCCAGTATCTGGTCGATGATGTCCCGCGGATCCTCGAAACGCGCATTGTCGCTGGTCACGATGACCCGGTCGGCCAACCGCGCAGCCACGGCGCCCATCAACGGACGCTTGCCCGCGTCCCGGTCGCCGCCGCAGCCGAACATGCAGATGAGCCTGCCTCCGCCGGCGCCTGCCGTTTCCCGGAGGGCCAGCAGGGCCCGCTCCAGGGCATCCGGCGTATGGGCGTAGTCGACCACGACCAGCGGGTCGCTGCCCGAGGAGAACGGCGCGTCCACCACCTGCAGGCGTCCGGGAACCGGTTGCAGCCGGGCCAGCGAACGCGCAACGCGCTGCAGGGGCCATCCGAGCAGGTGCAGCAAGCCCGCCACCAGCAGCAGATTGGACACATTGTGCGCGCCCTGCATGGGCGTCACCAGTTGGGCCGCGCCATCAGGCAGCGACAGCTGGAACACCTGCCCGCGCGACGAAACCTGCAGTTCCGAGGCGATGATGGAAGCCTGCTCGCGGCCTTCGACCGTATAGCCCAGGATGGGAAACGCATCGACCGCCTGTGCATGGATCATGGCGCCGGTGTCGTCGTCCAGATTGACGACCGCGCCGCGCAGCCCGGGGAAACGGAACAGCGCCAGCTTGGCTTCCCGGTAGGCTTCCAGCGTCAGGTGGTAATCGAGATGATCGCGCGTCAGATTCGTGAAGCCGGCAAAGGCGATGCGCACGCCG
This sequence comes from Paracandidimonas soli, assembly GCF_004342005.1. Classification (GTDB taxonomy): domain Bacteria; phylum Pseudomonadota; class Gammaproteobacteria; order Burkholderiales; family Burkholderiaceae_B; genus Paracandidimonas; species Paracandidimonas soli. The sequence goes on along the minus strand of NZ_SMBX01000006.1, from coordinate 22,514 downwards.
CTCAGGCGTCCCTGCTCGATACCGATGGAAGACGCTTCGATGGCGGCCACTCCGGCGCCGGCATCGCGCAGCGCCGCCAGTCCGCGATGCAGGCCCAGCACATCCGGCGTCGTGAGCGCTCCACCGAGGTTCGTGCCATCGGGCAGGGTCACGCCCAGCGTGCCCACCGTGCCGCAGGCCACGTTCTCCTGGTTCAGCGCCGATGCCAGCCACTGCACCGTGCTGGTCTTGCCATTGGTGCCCGTCACAGCGATGACGGTCAGGTCTTTCGACGGCTGCCGATACCACTGATCGGCGATTTCCCCCAGGCAGGCGGCCAGTTCGGGCAGGACCAGCACAGGCACGCCGGCATCGTCATCCAGCGGCGCATGCGCCACGATGGCGGCCGCTCCGGCGGACACGGCGGCGGCCGCATGCTGCCGGCCGTCCGCACTGAGGCCCTTGCAGGCGAAGAATACGTCGCCCGCGCCGATCTGGCGCGAATCCATGGCCAAGTGGGCCGAATCCGCCACATGCGCCTTCAGCCACGCCACGGCTTTCGCCGCATTTTTCTGCATAGCCGGCGCCGTCATTGCACGACCTCCCGCGCCGGAATGGACGCCACCAGCGAATCAATGGGCGCATCGGGCTTGACGCCCAGGCGACGCAGCCCTGCGGCCACCACATCTGCGAATACCGGAGCTGCCACGCGACCGCCGTAATAGGCGCCCCCCTTCGGCTCGTCGATCGTGATCGCCACGACGATGCGCGGCTGCGATACCGGCGCAAAGCCGGCGAAGGAACTGCGATACTGTGATTTGCTGTATTTGCCGTCGACGATCTTGCGAGCCGTGCCGCTCTTGCCCGCAATGCGATAGCCCTGGACCTGGGCCAGCTTGGCGCCGTCCGGACCAGCGGCGGCCTCGAGCATGACGCGCACGCTCCTGGCGACCTCCGTACTGTAAACCGGCATGCTGGCGGGCTTGCCCTGGCGCTTGACCAGCGTCAGCGAAACCATGTCGCCATCACGCGCAAAGGCCGTATAGGCCTGGGCGATCTGCAGCAGCGAAACCGACAGGCCATAGCCGTAGGCCATGGTGGCCCGCTCGATGGGCCGCCAGCGCTCCCAGGGACGCAGCCGCCCCGACGCCATGCCGGGGAAGCTCACCTGCGGCGCGCGCCCGAAACCGAGCTGGGTGAACTTGTTCCACATTTCCTGCGAGGTCATGCGCTCGGAAATCATGGTCATGCCGATATTGCTGGAGCGGCGCAGGATATCCGCGACATTGATAACGCCATTGCGACTGACATCGCTGATGGTCGAGCCCTGATAGCGATAATGGCCGTTGCCGGTATCGAACATGGTATTGACCGTAATGTGTTTGTTGTCCAGCGCCAGCGCCGCCACGAACGGCTTGACAATGGAACCGGGCTCGAACGTGTCGGTGATCGCCCGGTTGCGCAAGGCATTGCCTTTGCGCGCTTCCCGATCGTTGGGGTTGTAGGTGGGCAGGTTGACCAGCGCCAGCACCTCGCCCGTCTGCACGTCCAGCATGACGCCGGCGGCCCCGTTCGCCCTGTGCTCGGCCATGGCTTTCTGCAGGGCTGTATACATATCGAACTGCAGTCCCATGTCGATGGACAGGTGCAGGTCCTTGCCATTCATGGGCGGCACGACCGCCTGCACGTCCTCGATGACGCGGCCCAGCCGATCGCGGATGACGCGGCGCGAACCCGGCGTGCCTTCGAGCGCATTGTCGAAAGCCAGCTCCATGCCTTCGATGCCCTGGTCCTCGATATTGGTGAAGCCCACCACGTGGGCGGCGATTTCGCCCTGCGGATAGAAACGCTGCACCTCGGCCTGTTGGTGGAAACCAGGCACTTTCAGCGACCTGACCTTGTCGGCCACATCCACCGCCACCTGGCGCTTGATATAGACGAACGTCTTGCTGTCATCCGCCAGGCGGTGCTCGATATCCGGCACGCGCATGCCCAGCAGGCCAGCCAGCTCGGACAACTGTTCTTTCGTGGCGCCCTTGGCGTCTTCCGGGATGGCCCAGATGGCGCGCACAGGTACGCTGGATGCCAGCACGACGGAACCGGTGCGGTCGTAGATCTTGCCGCGCATGGCAGGCAGCACCAGCGTGCGCTCGTAGCGCCGCTCGCCCTGCTGCTGCAGGAATTCCGTAGACAGGCCCTGCACATGCAGCGCCTTGGCGATCAGCGCGATGAACCCGAGCATCAGGCAAACCGCGACCAGCCGCGCGCGCCATTGCGGCACCTGCACGCTGAGCACCGGGCTGTCGAAGAAACCGACGCGCTTCATGGCTGCCCTCCCTGCTCCGCTGCGGGTTTTTGCGGCAGCCGGATATACAGAACGCGATCCGGCGTGGACGGCACCATCCGCAGCTCCTGGCGCGCCACGCCGTCAATGCGCACATTGCGCGCCAGTTCGGCCCGCTCGAGCTGCAGCCTGCGCCAGTCGGTATCCAGTTCCCGCGCGCGGTTTTCAAGGCGGTCCACCGCCACGAACAGCTGGCGGGACTGAAAACGCGCTGTCACCAGCGACAGCGCGGAAAGCATGAGCAATGCGGCGAGGACCAGGCAGAGGCGCGACATGTCAGCGTCCTCCCCTTGCGGCGCGATAGCGCGTCGTCGGAGCCTCGGGCTCGTATCCGGGCACGAATGCCCCCGCCCCCCCGGCGGGCAACGGCGTGGATGTGCGCTGCGCCACGCGCAGAACGGCAGAGCGCGAGCGCGGGTTTTCCGAGATTTCGTCGTCGCCGGGCAGGATACGGCCCAGAGACTCCAGCACGGGACGCGGCATGTCCTTCTCCGGGATCGGCAGGCGGGCAAGCGCCGCCGCCGGGCGCGCGGCCGCGGCGATCGTCTGCTTGACGATCCGATCTTCCAGAGAATGAAAACTGATCACGGCCAGTCGTCCCTTTGGCGCCAGGCAGGTCAGAGCTGCCGCGAGGGCGCTCTTGAGCTCCTGGAGCTCCCGATTGAGGTGAATCCGTAAAGCCTGAAAGGTGCGTGTGGCCGGATGTTGACCCTTTTCGCGCGTGCGGACGACACTGGCGACGAGCTCGGCGAGTTCGAGCGTGGTGCGCAGCGGCCGTGATTCGCGGCGAGCAACAATCGCCTTTGCAATCTGGAAAGCAAACCGTTCTTCGCCATAGTCAGCTATGACCTCCCTTAGTTCGTCCACGCCGGCCTCTTCCAGCCATTGCGCAGCCGTCAAACCTCGACTGGTGTCCATGCGCATGTCCAGGGGACCCTCGCGCATGAACGAAAACCCGCGTTCTGCATCGTCGATCTGGGGCGAGGACACACCCAGATCCAGCATGATGCCGTCGACCTTTTCCACGCCCAGCGCCTCCAGGTGCTCCAGCATGGACGCAAACCCATCGTGCACCACCGCGACCCTGCCGTCCTCAGCCTGCAGTTGCCGGGCCTGCTCGATGGCCCGAGGGTCCTTGTCGAACACCACCAGCCGCGCATCGCCCGACAGGTACGACAGCAGCAGCCGGCTATGCCCGCCGCGCCCGAACGTGCCATCGACGAATACGCCGCTCACCGGCGCGATTCCGGACAGGTCGGCGGGCGATACGTGACGCCTGGCATCGAAACCTGGAACGATCAGCGCCTCGACCGTGGGGTGCAGCAGCACGGGACGATGAAAATCGGTCATGGCGGCGTCAGAACGAGAAATGGTTCAGTGCTTCCGGGATGCCCTTGGCCAGATCTTCGGCCTCACGCGTTGCCCAGGCGGCGGCATCCCATAGTTCGAAATGACTCCCCATGCCCAGCAACATGACCTCCTTTGTCAGCCCTGCGGCATTGCGCAATTCGGGCGAAACCAGCACTCGCCCGGAACCATCGATCTCGACGTCGTGCGCGCCTCCCAGCAGCAGACGCTGCAGCGGGCGGGCGGCCATGGGAAGCGCGGCGATTTCCGCGCGCTTGACTTCCCACACCGGCCGCGGATAGATCAGCAGGCAGCCGTCGGGGTGGCGTGTCAGGGTCAGGCGGCCTTCGACCTGCGAAATGAGCGCGTCACGATGCCGGGCAGGTATGGATAACCTTCCCTTTGCATCCAACGTGAGTGCGCTGCTTCCCTGGAACACCAATTTCTCCCACTTTCTTGCACAATTCCCTACTTTCTCCCACTCTACGGGAACAGATGAAGCAGGTCAAGCGCGAAAACGCACTTTTTTCAATGACAACAAGCACTTACAGCCTGTTCGCAGAAAAAGCGAAAAGAAAATCAACTGTGAAATCAAGAAATTGGCCGACTCTTTGAAAGTCGTTTATTAGATGCGCCGGCCACTTGCGGGCAAAAGCTTTTCAATTGCTAACATATGAGAATGTGGGACAGGCCTGTAGGCCGGATTCTGTACGCCGCGCGAACGCGGCGGGCAATCATTCCTCTTGGCGCGCCATTGCTGGCGCGCTCCAGCCACCTACCCGCATGCTCGGACGGGCCGCCCTTGTGCGCCGAAGGCGCGCGCATGCCTATTTGGTGTTGCTCCGGATAGAGGTTACCGCGTTTCACCCTGCAGCGCCGCGCCGGGAAACCCGGCGCGCAGCACGGAAGTCGCCGTGCCGATGCACGAATGCCTTCGCTGCAGACTCGTCTCTGTGGCCCTGTTCCTCGGCTCGCCTGGCGAACCAGACTTGCCGGACGGCTGTTAGCCGCTATCCTGCCCTATGGAGTCCGGACCTTCCTCGATGCTGCGCACCGCGATTGCCCGGCCTGCCCCACGGAGCCATTGTAACCTGCGACAATAGGACAATAGCTGCCCAGCCTCAATCACCCATATATTTTCAGTTTCAGCCGATGTCCGTTGCGCTTATCTCCCTGTCCAATATCCAGCTGGCCTTCGGCCACGTACCGCTGCTCGACCGTGCCGAGTTCACCATCCATCCGGGCGAGCGCGTCGGCCTGATCGGCCGCAACGGCGCGGGCAAGTCCTCGCTGCTCAAGCTGCTGGCCGGCCGCATCGAGCCGGACGACGGCGATGTCATGCGCCTGAACGGCCTGAAGGTGATGACGGTCACGCAAGAACCGGAGCTGGACGAATCGCTCACCATCCTCGACATCATCAGCCACGGCGGACTGGAAGCCGAAGACTGGCAGCGGCCCGCGCGCGCGCAGGCGCTCATCGACCAGCTCGGCCTCGACCCGGACGCCCGCATCGCCACATTGTCCGGCGGAACACGCAAGCGCGTGGCCCTGGCCCAGGCCATGGTGGCGCAGCCCGACCTGCTGCTGCTGGACGAACCCACCAACCACCTGGACTTCGACGGCATCGCCTGGCTGGAAGCGCAACTGCTCAAGGCGCCCTTCAGCGTGATCGTCATCACGCACGACCGGCGCTTCCTCGACGTGGTCACGACCCGCATCGTCGAGCTCGACCGCGGCACGCTGTTCAGCTTTCCCGGAAACTTCAGCGACTGGCAGGCCCGCAAGGCGCAATGGCTGGAGGCCCAGGCGCAGCAGAACGCCAAGTTCGACAAGGTTCTGGCGCAGGAAGAAGTCTGGATCCGCAAGGGCATCGAAGCGCGGCGCACGCGCAACGAAGGCCGCGTGCGCCGCCTGGAGCAACTGCGCAGGGAGCGCTCCGAACGGCGCGAGCGCGTCGGCAATGTCCGGCTGGCGGTGGACCAGGGGCAGCGCTCGGGCAAGCTGGTCGCCGAACTCGAGAACATCACCCATCGCTTCGGCGAGCGGCTGATCATCGATTCCCTGTCCACCACGATATTGCGCGGCGACCGCATCGGGCTGATCGGACCCAACGGCGCCGGCAAGACGACACTGCTGAACATCATCCTGGGCAAGCTGCAGCCCACCGAAGGCAGCGTGCGCCTGGGCACCAATGTATCCGTGGGCTACTTCGACCAGATGCGCGCCAACCTGGACGAAAACGCCACGCTGGCGGACACCATCAGTCCCGGCAGCGAATGGGTGGACATTGGTTCGCAGCGCAAGCACGTCATGAGCTACCTGGAAGACTTCCTCTTCCCGCCCGCGCGCGCCAACTCCCCCGTCAGCAGTCTGTCCGGAGGAGAACGCGCCCGGCTGGCGCTGGCCCGGCTGTTCGCCCGCCCCGTCAACGTGCTGGTCATGGACGAACCGACCAACGACCTGGACATCGAAACGCTGGAGCTGCTGGAAGAACTGCTGCAGGACTACAGCGGCACCGTTCTGCTGGTCAGCCACGACCGCACGTTCCTGAACAATGTCATCACGCAGACCCTGGCTGCCGAAGGCGACGGCCAGTGGAGCGAATACGTGGGCGGCTACGACGAATGGTTCGCCCAGCGCCCGGCCAGGGCAGACAAACCGGCGGAGGCCGCGCAGCGCAAGAAGGACAATCCGCCCCCCGTGCGCGAAAAACCGCAGCGCGCGAACCGCATCAGCCCCTGGGAGCAAAAGGAACTCGACGCCATCCCGGACCAGATCGCCGCACTGGAAGAAGAACAGGCCAGGCTGGCCGAGTCCCTGACCGATCCCGACCTGTACCGCGACGGACCGGACGAAGCCGCCGCGCTGAATGCGAAGATCCAGGAAACCGAAGCCAGGCTCGAAGCCCTGTTCGAGCGCTGGCAGGTACTGGAAGCCAAGAAAAACGAATAGGCAAGCCGTTGCTATGAACCGCCGCCCCATCCTGCCCGCAATCGCCGCCTATGCCGTGCTTTGGGCGGCGCTGGCCATCCACCCGGCCGACCGCAGCGCCTGGGTGCTGGAAAACGCGCTGGTGCTGGCCCTGTGCATGGCACTGGTCCTGGCGCGCCGATGGTTCCGCTTCTCGAATGCGTCGCTGCTGCTGATCCTGCTGTTTCTGGCGCTGCACACCCTGGGCTCGCACTACACGTATTCCGAGGTTCCCTACGATCGCTGGTGGGAAGCGCTGACGGGGCACACGCTGAACAGTCTCTTCGGCTGGGAGCGCAACCATTACGACCGGCTGGTGCATTTCAGCTACGGCCTGCTGCTGGCCTACCCCATCCGCGAATTTTTCCTGCGCGTGGTCGAGGTGCGCGGCTTCTGGGCCTACTTCCTGCCGCTGGACGTCACGCTGAGCACGTCCGCCCTGTACGAACTGATCGAATGGGGCGCGGCCGCCATGTTCGGCGGCGAACTGGGCATGCAGTACCTGGGCACCCAGGGCGATGTCTGGGACGCCCATAAAGACATGGCGCTGGCCGCGCTGGGCGCATTGATCGCCATGCTGGCGACGGCCGGGCTGACGCGCGCGACCCGGCGCGACTTCGCGCGCGAATGGATCGGATCGATGAAGTCCTGATGCCGATGCCGCGCGCGGCACAGCCAGGCCGTATGCCGCCTAGGCCTGGCGTACGCTCCAGGCCAGCTCTTCTCCGGCCGCAAGCGGCACGACCGTAGTTCCGCCCGCAGGCAGTTCCTCGGGGATGCGATAGGAGCCGCGCTCCAGCACCAGGCTCCCCTTATTGGGCGGCAGGCCATAGAAGGCCGGTCCGTTCAGGCTGGCGAAGGCTTCCAGCCTGTCCATGCGTCCGACCGAGTCGAATGCCGTCGCATACAGCTCCATGGCGTGCAGCGCGGTATAGCAGCCCGCGCAGCCGCAGGCATGCTCCTTCAGGCCGCGCGCATGCGGCGCGCTGTCCGTGCCCAGGAAGAACTTGTCGCTGTCGCCGGTGGCGGCGTCCAGCAGCGCCTTGCGATGGACCTCGCGCTTGAGCACCGGCAGACAGTAGTAGTGCGGGCGGATCCCCCCCAGGAACAGGGCATTGCGGTTGTACAGCAGGTGATGCGCCGTCAGCGTCGCCGCCGTGGGACCGCTGTCCGACAGCACATAGTCCACTCCGTCCTTGGTGGTCAGGTGCTCGAACACGACCTTCAGCGCCGGAAAGCTGCGCCGCAGCGGCTGCATCACGCGCTCGATGAACACGGCCTCGCGGTCGAACAGATCGATGGCCGGATCCGTAACCTCGCCATGGACCAGCAGCGGCATGTCCACTTCCTGCATCGCTTCCAGCACCGCGGAACACTTCCCGAGCAGATCCGTCACTCCGGCATCGGAATTGGTCGTCGCCCCCGCCGGATACAGCTTGACGCCATGCACCATGCCGGACGCCTTGGCGGCCCGGATCTCTTCCGGGCGCGTATTGTCGGTAAGATAGAGCGTCATCAGCGGTTCGAACTCCGAAGCGCCGATGCCGGCCCGCTCGAGCGCCGCCACGATACGTCCGCGATAGGCCAGCGCCTGCTCCGTCGTCGTGACGGGTGGGCGCAGATTCGGCATGATGATGGCTCGCCCGAACTGCCGGGCCGTATGCGGCGCCACTGCGTCCAGCATATCCCCATCGCGCAGGTGCAGGTGCCAGTCGTCGGGCCTTGTGATGCGGTAGCTTGTCGTCATTGCATTCCCTGTATTGCCTTGTCGAGGCCGTGGATCCTTCCGCGGGCCGCCCACCGGGCGGCGCGGCAAAGCGTCAATTATGCAGGATGCCTTCTTTTTGCGCACCACGGAGGGGATTTTTGCCCTGGGGACATCCCTGAGTCGCCACCCCCATCTTTAAGAATGAAATTGAAAGAAGATAAAGACAGAAGAAATAAATTTGGCAGACAATAATCCGAAATCCTTGCCGGGACTCGCAAAAACACCGCGTGACCATCCGTTTTTTTCTGTACGGCGGGCATAAATCGCTTTGTCTTTCGCCTTGTCTCACGTTATGCTCGGGTTCGTTTCATTCCTTTGACACTCAGGAGCCCCGTCTTATGGCAACAACCGACAAGCCCGCACGCAAGCCCAATGCCGCCTTCATGAAACCCCTGACGCCCAGCGCCACCCTGGCCGCTGTCATTGGCCCTGACGCTGTTCCCCGCACCGAAGTCACGAAGAAAATCTGGGAATACATCAAGAAGCACGACCTGCAGGATCCCGCGAACCGACGCAACATCAATGCCGACGCAAAACTGCGTCCCCTGTTCGGCAAGGACCAGGTCTCCATGTTCGAACTGACCAAGCTGGTCAACGCACATCTGAGCTGATAGCCGCCGCAGCCGCGTCCCATGCGGGATGCCGCGCCGGAAAACAAAATGCCCAGGAATCCGGTCATGGATTCCTGGGCATTTTGCATGGAGCCTCGCCAAAAAGCCGGACCTCCAGGCCCCGCCTTCCGGGACGCTGGATCAAAACTCCGCGACAGGCGCCTGGTTGGACAATAGCGCCAGCCAGCCCTTGATCAGGCGGTAGACGATCCAGACCAGCGCGACCAGGCCGGTGATCCAGCCGATGAAGATGTACGTAGCCAGCGCGCTGAGCGCCACCCAGAGCAGTCCCCACCAGAACGTGCGGATCACCCAGTCGAAATGGCTGGCGTAGACGGTTCCGGCGGCATCGCCACGTTTCAGGTAGGCCAGCACGATGGCGGCGACGCTGGCAAGGCCGAACAGGCCGCCGCTGAGCAATGCGGCGGCGAGCAAGCCGTAGATCAGGTGCGTCAGCTGGCGCATGGACAGGCCGGCCTGCTCCTCGGGGGGTGTAACCTGGGTCATTGAAAAACCTCCGGTATGCATGATTGGAATCACGTGCGCATCAGGGATGACGCACCTCGCCAGGCATTTTAACCGAGAAGCCGCAAGCCGCAGGGAGAGGCCGCGCATGCCGGACGCAAAGAAGGGGCCGCAAGGCCCCTTTTCCTGTCTTTCGCTATGCGCACGACGGAGCGTGCGCACATGCATGCGATTACTTGCGGACTTCGATGCGGGTGATGCGATCGCCCTGGGGATCGTCCTTGCCGCGCGATTTGTTCACGACGTAAACCGCGCCCTTGCCATCCGGCGTGGCATGGTTGGGGAACGTGCCGCCGGGCAGATTGGCCACGATCTTGCCGTCGACATCCACCACCGTCACCGTACCCGCACCGCGGTTGGTGACATAGGCATGGCCGGTCACGGTGTCGAACGCGACGTTCAGCGCACCCGCGCCCACCGCGACGTTGTGCAGCGTCTTGCCGTTTTCCAGATCGACGATCGCCAGATTGTCGCTGCCCTGCGCCGCTACGAACAGGCGCTTGCTTGCCGGATCCACGGCAACGCCGATGGCGCCGCGCACGCCATCGATGGCAAACACTTTTTCGACGGTATCCGTCTTGGTGTCGATGACAGCCGCCTCATTCGTGGAGCCGCTGACGGTATAGAGCTTGCCGCCCTTGGAATCCAGGGCCAGGCTGTACGTGCCGAACTTGGCGCCGCGCTTCAGGGAATCGATCTCGACATCCTTCAGGTGCTCCAGCTTGGCAATATCGAATACGGCAACCTTGTTCTCCATCGGCATCGAGGCATAGGCCTTGCCAGTGGAGGCATCCACCGCGACATCGCGCGCATGGTCGACCAATCCGGAATCGAACTGCTTGACCAGCGACAGGTCGGACTGCTTGTACACGGCCACCGCGCCATCGCGCGTGTTGGTCGTCCAAACATTGCCATTCGCATCGTCCAGGCCGATGCCGTACACGGCCAGGCGGTGTCCGTCGTCACGGCTCTTGGCCAGGGCCATCTCGGCGCTTGCCTCGACTTCCAGCGTGGCTGGGTTCACCTTCAGCAGGCTGGACTCCTTGACGGGGGGCCTGCCGACGGCAGTCGTCACGAACAGGCGATCGTTCTTGCTGCTGTACGCCACCTGGTACAGGCCCTGGACCAGGCGCTTGGAAGTCAGCGTGTACTTGTCCTCGCCCGACAGGGGCACGTCCGGCGAAATTTTCAGGTCCAGGATGACAGCCGCCGACGGGCCGGATGCCTGCACCACCACGGGATGAACGCCCGGCACAGAGTCGGCGGGGACAGCGATCTTGCCGGAGAACTCGCCTTTCTCGTCGACGGCGAAAGGCTGGCCGTCATTCAGCACGACGCCTCCACGGCTCAGTGTCACCTTCTGCCCGGGAATGAAGGCGCGCCCCCTGACCTCGGCTTCGGCGCCCGGCAGCGCTCCCTGGGAAAACACCTGGCCCTGGAAATTCAGGACGGACTGGTCGAAGACGGGAGCAGCGAAGGCCAGCGAGGCTGAGACCGACAGCATGGCAACGGCGCCCGCTGCCTGGCGAAACACGGAACGCCCTGCAGAAATGTATTTTTTCTGGGTTTTCATGGATTCTCCAATTCAAGGAATAAGCGGCGCGCTGCCCGGCAAACCGGAACGGAAGGCGACGGACAGCGGACTACAGGACAATGATGGGCCCGAAGGCGGGAAATGGACATGCATGACCGGCTCACACCTCCTCGGCGGCAACATCCGCCTGCAGCAAATGGGCGTTTAGCACAGGCATGATTTGCGCAAGCGCGGCCAGGCCGGTCAGATGCGCATGCAGCGAAGCCACCGCGTGCTCCTCGATCTCCCTGACGTATGGGGCCCAGTGATGGGCGAACAGGTTCTGCCCCTGGTGATCCAGCGCCGCCCGGAAATACAGGACATCCCCGGCAAACGCGCCGTGGCGGTGCTTGCGCACCATGCGGTTGTTCGCATCCACCGTGCCGATCACGCCATCGAGCTGGGCGTCCGGCAGTTCTCCCAGCGGGTGTCCGCTGCGCCGCAGGAACTCCACCACGCCATCGCGGTTCAATGGGACATCGTTCAGCGCAAGCGGGTCGTATCCGGCGATGTGCAGCAGCGCCTTGTACACGGCGTCCGGCGCAGGCTCGGGCTGCGAACGCCAGCAATCGCTGGGATAAGCGTCCAGCATGGCCAGCACGCCCACCGCGTGCCCGCGACGCTGCAGCTCGACCGCCATGGCATGCGCGATGATGCCGCCGACCGACCAGCCAGCCAGGTGATACGGCCCTTCGGGCTGCAGTTCCAGCAAGCGATCGGCATAATCTTCGGCCATCGCATCCAGCCCGCCGGGCCACGGATTGGCCTCGGATGCGGCATGCAGGCTGCGCGCCTGCAGTCCGTAGACAATACGCCCCGGCTCCAGGCTGCGCGCCAGCGCGCCATAGCACCACGACAGCCCGCCCGCCGGATGGACGCAGAACAGTGCCGGCAGCGATGCATCTCCCTCGCGCAGCTTGACGACAGCGCCGAACCCTCCATCGTTGGCGGAGTCCTGCAAGACCTGCCCCGGCTGCGAGGCCATGGCATCCAGGTGCCGTGCCAGCCTGGCCACCGTCGAGTGCTCGAACACCGCGCCCAGGCTGAGCCCATCCAGCGCGAACGCTTCGCGTATGCGGCTGGCCAGCCTTGCCGCCAGCAAGGAATGCCCGCCAAGCGAGAAGAAATCGTCATCGGCGGAGACCGCCTCACGCAACCCGAGCACCTCGGCGAACAGCGCAGCCAGCTTCTGCTCGGAGCCTTCGGACGGCATGCGCCCCTGGTGCGTCAGGCGCACCGGCGCGGGCAGTGCTTTCCTGTCGAGCTTGCCGTTGGCCGTTACCGGCAATGCCGGCAGCTCGACGAAGGCCGAAGGGGTCATGTAGTCGGGCAGGCGCGCCGCCATGTGATTCCGCAGCACCTCGTGATCCAGCCCTGCTCCCGCGGCCGGCACCACATAAGCCACCACCTGCTGGTCGCCTGGGCGGTCTTCCCGCACCAGCACGGCCAGCCGGCCGACGCCGGGAGCGGCGGCCAGCGCCGCCTCTATCTCGCCGAGTTCGACGCGCTGGCCGCGGATCTTCACTTGATGGTCCGAGCGCCCCATGTACTCCAGCGCTCCGTCGGCGCGCCAGCGGGCGATATCGCCCGTATCGTACATGCGCGCCCCGCCGCCCACGAAAGGATCGGGCACAAAGCGCTGCCGGGTCAGGTCCGGCCGGCCCAGATAGCCGCGCGCCAATTGCCGTCCGGCAATGTACAGGTTGCCCGGAATACCGGCGGGAACAGGCCTGAGATACTTGTCCAGCACATACATGCGGGTATTCCAGACCGGAAAGCCAATGGGCACGGGCTGCGATTGATCCGTCCGCGATGCGGGCCAGTACGTGACGTCCACTGCCGCCTCGGTCGGCCCGTACAGATTGTGCAGCTCCGCATCCAGTATCTGGTGGAAGCGGTCGCGCAATGCGGGCGTCAGTTCTTCGCCACTGCAGAATACGCGCGCGGGCCGTGCATTGGCCGCCGTGGGCTCTTCCAGGAACGCCGCCAGCATCGACGGCACGAAATGCAGCGTCGTGATGCGGCTTTCGCACAGGATGCGCGCCAGCCATGCGGGATCCCTGTGCGCCTCGGGCGGCGCCACGACCAGCGTGGCGCCTGACAGGAACGGCAGGAAGAACTCCCACACGGAAACATCGAATGTCGCCGGCGTTTTCTGCAGAATGCGGTCGCCGGGACCGATGCCGTAATGCCGGCGCATCCACTCCAGGCGATTGACGATGGCATCGTGCTCGATCACCACGCCCTTGGGCGTTCCCGTCGAGCCGGAGGTATACAGCAGATAGGCGGGATCCTCCGGCTGCACGCCGGCATCGGCGAACGGTGCCTGCGACGCCGCCTCGGCCTCCAGGTCCGGCTCGTCCAGGCACAGCACGGTATGGAACTCCGGCAGGCAGCCCAGGGTTTCGCCGACCGCAAGCACGGCGCGAGGCTCGGCCGAAGACAGGATCACGGCCAGGCGCGATGCCGGATTTCCGGTATCCAGCGGCAGATAGGCCGCGCCGGCGCGCTGTATGCCCAGCAAGGCAACGATCAGTTCGACGGAACGGGGAATGGCGACCGCCACGAAATCCCCCCGGCCCACGCCACGGCCCTGCAGCAGCGCCGTCAGCGCATCGACCCGGCGGTCCAGTTCGGCATAGCTCAGCACCTGATTGCCGAACTCCAGCGCCACGGCCTCGGGCCGGGCCTTCATCATCTTGTCGATCAATGCCACCAGCGTGGTGCGCGGCACATCGGCCGCCGTATCGTTGACGGCATGGACCCAATGCTCGTGCTCCTGCGGTGTCAGCGTCGGCACATGGCGCAGGCTGTTGCCGGCCAGCGCCGCCGGCAGGAACGCCTGCAACCGGCGCATGTGCGCAGCCACGTCCTCCTCGCTGTACAGGGCCGGGTTGGCCTCGACGATCAGCAGCAGGCCGTTGCCAGCCGCATCCGCGCGGAACGTGAAAGTCATGTCGTCGACCGGTCCGGCGCACATCACATGCGTGCGCGCCTTCGCTCCGGGAAACACCGATTCGTCGGACAGGAAGGGCAGGATATTGACCAGCGGTCCATGCAGGCGACGATTGCCTCCCAGCAGGCCCAGGTCGCGCCGCAGGCGTTCGCCACGATACCTGCCATGCCGCCTGGCCTTGCGCAGCAGCCTGGCGGACTGGACCAGCACATCGTCCAGCGCCGCCGTTTCATCCACCGGCAGATGCACCGGCATGATATTCATCATCATAGAGGGCGTGCGCGCCGCCGCGCTGCCCATCCTGCCCATATAGGGCACGCCCAGGACGGCACCCTCCTGACCCGTCAGCCGGCCCACATAGGCCGCGCACAACAGCAACAGGATGTCCGGCCAGGATACGCCCGACGACGCCTCCCGCTGCCGCAGCAGCCCGCTGGCCTCGTCCCCCAGGCTGACCGACTGCTGATGGAATTCGTGCGCGGTCAGCGCCACGCCGTCGGACAGGCTGTGCACGGCCTCGATGCCGCTGAACGCCTCCATCCAGTATTCGCGGTCGCGCGCCATGCGCTCTGATTCGGCATAGGCCTGCTCATCGTCCATGAGCAGCCTCAGCGGCGCCAGCGCGCCGTGGCTGTCCTGGCTTCCTTCCAGGATCTGCCGGTAGCGCTGCGCCACCCTGCCGTCGATCAGCGACATGCCGTAGCTGTCGATGGCGATATGATGGATGCGCTGGAACCAGTAATAATGCGCATCGCCGAGCACGTACAGGATTTCCTGCACGCCTAGCCCCTGTTCCAGGCCGGCCGGCTGCGCCAGGTCCGCGCGCATGCGCGCCTGCGCTTCGCCTACGGGATCTTCGCTTGCGCGCAGATCCACGACCTGCAACCGGGGGCAAAGCCGGCTGTCGTACTGCAGATGCGGCACGCTGTCGCGCTCGAACACGCGCACGGCCAGCATTTGCGACTCCGCCATGGTCTCGTCCACGGCCCGGCGGAACGCATCCACATCCAGGCCGCCACGAATCTCGGTGTACTGCCCGGTATTGAACACCGGGTTGACCGGATCCAGCTTTTGCGCGAACCACAGCCCCGCCTGGGCATCCGTCAGGGGCAGCACGCAACCATCTTCCAGACGCATGTCGACTCCGCTCATGCCCCGCGCCGCGCAAGGGCCTGCTGTACCAGTTCCCACCAATAGCCCAGTTCGGGCTTCTGCGCCATTTCGGAAAATTCGACCTCCGCCCCCGCCTCGCGCCACCGCGCGGCCAGCGCCATGGCGCGGATGGAGTCCAGGCCGAACTCGATCAGGCTTTCGTCCAGCGGGACCTCGTCGGGGTCCTCATGCAGGATGCGTGCGACGTCGCGCCGCATGCTGTCCAGGGTGATCGGGCTATCGCTGCTCATTGTTGTTCTCCGTTGGAAGCCGCCTGCAATTGCGCGCTCAGCTTGGCGCGCAGCTCTTTGCGGCTGATCTTCCCGACCGCGGTCTCGCTGAACTGCTCCACGAAAACCACCTGGTCGGGAACCTTGAATTCGGCCAGGCCGCGCGAACGTATCCAGCGCTTGATCTCCATGGCTTTCGGTTTTTCCCCGTTGGGAATGATGAACGCGCAGCTGCGTTCGCCGAGATATTCGTCGGGGATGGATACCACGGCGGCGTCGAACACCTGCGGATGGGCCAGCAGGTGATCCTCGATTTCCTCGGCGGAAATCTTCTCGCCGGCGCGGTTGATATGATCGTTGGCCCTCCCCTGCACCGTCAGGTAGCCTTCGGGCGAACGCCTGACGATGTCGCCGGTGCGGTAGAAGCCGTCCTCGGTGAAGGAACGGGCGTTGGCCGACGGATTGTTGTGGTAGGCGCGAATCGTATAGGGACCGCGCGTCAGCAGGTTGCCCGGCTCGCCTTCCGGTACGGGATTGCCCTGGTCATCCACGACCAGCACCTCGTCGTCGGGGCTGATGGGCCGGCCCTGCGTGTTGATGACGATGTCGTCCGGATCATCGAGGCGCGTGTAGTTGACCAGCCCTTCGGCCATGCCGAACACCTGCTGCAGCTTCACGCCCAGCACGGGTTTGACCCTTCGCGCGATTTCGGGCGTCAGCTTGGCGCCGCCGACCTGTATGACTTCCAGGCTGGAGATATCGTGCGAAGGCTTGCCGGCCGCGGCCTGCAGCCATACCAGCAATAGCGGCGGCACCAGGCCGGTCATGGTAACGCGCTCACGCTCGATGACGGCGAACACATGCTCGGGGCTGGGCGACTGCGACAGCACGACGCGCGCGCCGGCATAGAATGCGCCCAGCGCGCCGGGTGAGCTCATGGGAAAATTGTGCGCGGCCGGCAGCGCCACGAGATAGACGCTGTCCTCGTGCAGTCCGCAGATATTCGCGCTTTCGCGTACGCTGTAGATATAGTCGTCGTGCGTGCGCGGAATCAGCTTGGACAGGCCCGTGCTGCCGCCCGACAGTTGCAGGAACGCGGCATCCGACGGGAGGGTCGGCGCGTGGTCGTCCGGCAGCGGCTGGCCCTTGCCATCGGCCTTCAGATCATCGAGCGCAGTGAAGGCCGGATCGGCCTGTTCGCGAGGCTCTACTGTGATGACATGCTTTACCGCCGGCAGCCGCGACTGCAGCTCGCGCGCCAGGCCATTGAAATCGAAATCGTCGCGGCGGCCCGCCATGATGTAGCCGGCCGCCTGGGAAACGGCGGCCGCATTCTCGACCTCGGTGATGCGGTGCGCCAGCAGGCAATACACCGGCAGGATGCCCGCCCGGAACAGGCCGAACACGACTTCGTAGAATTCGGCGATATTGGGCAGGTGCACGACGACGCGGTCACCTTTCTTCAGCCCGGCGGCCAGCAGGCCGGCGGCAACGGCATCCGCCCTGGCATCCAGTTCGGCATAGGTCCAGCGCGTCTTGTCGTCCACCAGAGCAATGCGGTTCGCATACTTTGCGGCGCGCTCGCGCAGCATGGCGCCGAAGGTTTCGCCGCGCCAGTAGCCGGCTTCGCGATAGCGTTTGGCGAAATCGTCCGGCCATTGCTGGACGACAGGGATCAATGCGTCAGTGCTCATAATGCTCGACTCTCAATTCTTGTATCGGGGCGCCCATCACGCTGACCGCCATGCTGCAGTCAGCCAGCGACGGACTGGCCACCCGGCAATCCTGCCACTCGGCAACGGGATATGGCGGCGGCAAGGGCTGGAATGCGGTGTCCGCATGCGGCACGCAAAAGCGCCGGGGATCGATGCGCAGGCCGTGCCCGGTCATTTTCACGACGGCTTCCTTCGCCGTCCAGATCGCCAGGAATGCCTCGCCTGCATCCCGGGCGCCGGCCACGCGCTCCTGCTCCTGCGCGCAAAAGAACTGCCGCGCCATCGCAACCGGATCGCCATGCATCCGTGTTTCCACATCCACGCCGACAGGATTGTCGGCGACCGCAAGCAGCGCGATATTTCCGCTGTGCGACACATTGAAGTGCCAGGCCCGGCCGCCCTCCTCATCCAGCACGGGCTTGCCACCAGGCAGATGCGAAAGCGGCACATCGGCCGGCCCGCAGCCGAGCTTGCGCCCAAGCGTCCGCCGCAGCACGGCGCGCGTCACGACACGGCTGCGCCGGTCCGCCTCGCGGCGCATACCCGCAAAGGCATTGCGTTCATCCTGCGTCAGGTCGGCCAGGCAGCCATCGGCCACGCCGTCGGAAACATCCGTGCGCAGCAAGGTCAGTTCGATCATTGCGTGGCCGCCTCCGCCGCCTTGTCCGATTGGGAACCACGACCCGGGGACTCGCTGAGCGACACCATGAAGGTGCCCTGCATGGGAATGGGCAGGAACGCATTCAGTTCGTCCAATGTCTGCTGCGCGGACACGTCGTGGAAAAGCTCGGGATCAATCCAGTGCGCCAGCGCCTCGATGAAGACGACGTGCAATGGAGAATCGTTGAAGCCATGCCAGATACCGTGTGCATTGCCGGAACGCACGGCGGCAAGCGCGCCCAGGCCTTGCGAGGCAACCACCTTGCGCAGGCTGTCACGCGCCGTCTGCTCGTCGACTCCCGCGCCGATGGACAGCCCCGAACGCGTGCGCTTGGCGCCGCCCGTGCCCGTGGCCACATAGACGACGGGATTGCGGCTGTTGATGTATTCGAACCCTATTTGACCAGTGGCGTTGCGGATGACGTCCGAGCCGATATTGTGGCCGCCCGCGAACGTGATCATGTCGTTGAAGGTTCCCACGCCCGGCGAGTTGCAGCAGTCGGTGCTGCCGGCATGCGCATGCACGAATACCGGGGGACGCTCCTTGGGACTCGCGTCCAGGCGCGAGCGGATGCGCGCCATGCGTTCGCGGTAGATGGCCAGCACGGACTGGGCCCGCTCTTCGCGACCGAGCGCCTTGCCCAGCAGATCGAGGCTGATCTCGGTATTTTTCAGGGGGTCCATGAAGAAGTCGATGACCGCCACGGGCACGCCCGCGGACTCGAAGGCGCGGATCAGGGGGGAGTCTTCCGGCTTCATGCCCGGACCTATGCCGGCAAACGCGGAAGTCAGCAGCACAAGGTCGGGCCTCAGGCCCAGCGTGCTTTCCACGGAGAAGGTATCGGGCGTATGCCGCCCCACGACGGGGATCCTGGCAATCGCGGGGAATACCTTGCGATACTGCTCGTAGTCGTTCGTGAACGAAGTCTTGAACTCGTCGGACCAGCCTGCCAGGATGGACACGGGATCCGGATGGAGCAGCGCCAGCACCGGGAAGTGCCGCGCCTGCGCCAGCACCACGCGGGTGGCCGGCGCCTTGAGCGTTATCGTGCGGCCGGCGACATCCGTCAGGACGATGGGCTGCCGCGCCGCGCCGGCGATGCCGGCGCACAGGCTCAATACCAGGAAAAACGCGAAATGGATGAATCTGCGTGCCATGAAAAACCATTGCCGCCTAGCGCGGCTGCTCTCGGGCAGCCACGGCGGCAAAACATGCGCGAGTGGCTGCAAACAATGGAAACAACGCTTCAAAGTGCTCACATACGCTGGCTGAATCAAATCGCACGCAATTCACAAATGGGTTGCATTCTCATTTTAACAGGTAACTCGGCCCCGGGCATCTGCTTGTAATCAGGCGAAACAAGCGGAACCCAGGCGCATGCAAGCCGCGAGGCGCGGCGGACAAGCCCCCGGATATGCGGTGAGTCACTCCCGCCTGAAGTCGGGAGCTTCCTCGTCACAATACGGGGGCGCCTGCGGCGCCTGTAAGGGCTGGCCTCGCTTGACCTCGTCGTGAACGATGAGGCTTGCGCTTTGGCGCGTGGTCAGTGCACGGACTGGACCAGGCCGTCCAGCATGATGAGCGGCCTGCCCCGCGAGCAATGCTCCACGCGCGCGCATACGCCGTACACCGACGCCAGCGATTCGGGCGTGATGACGTCCAGCGGCGCCCCGTTAGCTACCAGATTGCCCGAGCGCAGCAGCAGCGTGCGGTCCGTGTGGCGCAAGGCGACATTCAGGTCGTGCAGCACCACGATCGTGATCATCTGATGCTGCTGCGTTTCCTGCCGCAGCAGATCCATGACGTGGAACTGGAAGTTGAGGTCCAGCGCCGACAGCGGCTCGTCCAGCAGCAACAGCCTGGGCCGGCGGATCAGGGCCTGCGCCAGGCCGACGAGCTGGCGCTGCCCGCCCGACAAGTGCCCGAGGGAACGCAATGCCAGGTGCGCGATGCCGATGCGCTCCAGCACCTCATTGACGCGCTCGATCTCGGCCTCGGTGGCGCGGCCGCCCAGGCGCGAGGCATTGGCCGCCACCAGCACCGACTCGAACACGCGCAGATGCGTGGCGGCAGGCAAGGTTTGCGGCAGATAAACGACGTGCTCCGCCCTGGCCTCGAAACTGGCGCGGGTCAGATCGCGGCCATCCAGGACCACGGAGCCTTTGCGCACCGGTATCAGCCCGGCGACCGCCTTGAGCAGCGTCGACTTCCCGCTGCCGTTGGGACCCAGCAGGGCGATCAGTTGCCCCGGATTCAGATCGCTTGCCGACAGATCCTCGATGATGGTCTTGTCGCCATAGGCGACTCTCAGGTGGCTGAGCTGCAGCATGTTCCCATCCCCCCTAGCGCAGTTGGCGGCGGAACACCACCGCAAGGAAGAATGGAATGCCGACCAGCGAAGTCACGATGCCGACTGGGATGATGATGCCGGGCACGATATTCTTGGAAGCGATCGAGGCCAGCGACAGAATGACGCCGCCGACCAGCGCGCTGCCTGGCAGGTAGAAGCGATGGTCTTCGCCGAACAGGCCGCGCGCGATGTGCGGCGCGACCAGGCCGATGAAGCCGATAGTGCCCACGAAGGAAACCGCCAGCGCCGACAGGAAGCTGATGCGCACCAGCGCGCGCAGGCGGACGCGCCTGACATTGACGCCGAAGCTTGCCGCCCTATCCTCGCCCAGCCGGATCGCCGTCAGGCGCCACGAGTCGCGCATGGACATCGGCATGATGATGGCGAACGCCAGCAGCAGGGCGCCGAGCTTGAGCCAGGTCGCGCGCGACAGGCTGCCCATGGTCCAGAACACCAGGCCCTGCAGCGCCTCGGCGCTGGCCACGAACTGCACCAGGGAAACCAGCGCGTTGAAGGAAAACACCAGCGCAATGCCGAACAGCACGACGCCTGAGGCATCCATCTGCCCCCAGCGCGCCACGGCATGCAGCATCATGGCGGACAGCAGGGAGAACAGGAATGCATTGCCCGCCACCATCCACTCCACAGGCAGGCCGGGAATGCCGATGTCCAGCACAATGACCAGGGAGGCGCCGAATGCAGCCGCCGAAGACAGGCCCAGCGTGAACGGACTGGCCAGGGGATTGTTCAGGATGGTCTGCATCTCCGCCCCGGCCAGCCCCAGCGCCATGCCGACGGCCATGGCCATCAGCGCATAGGGCAGACGAATATCCCATACGATGACGCGCGTGGTGGGATCGGCGTCACCGGGATTCAGCAAGGTAGCGAGCAATTCGCGCAGCGGCAGGCCGGAAGGCCCCAGCGTGAAGTCGATCAGGATGGAAACCGCTATGACGGCAAGCAGTCCGAGAATCCACATCCACCTGCGCAGCAGGATGGCGCGATAGGCTTCCGGAGTGAGCACGCTGGCCGAGGTTTGCGCCGCCGGCTGTTCTTTTTCGTGTACGGAGTCGGATTGCTGTTGCAAGAGTGTGTTTCGCAAAAGAACACCCTAGCCGCTCCCGGCATGCAATCAAAAATCACGATTGTCGACAGGATCGGCAGAGCCGAATTATGATGGGCGATTATCTCATGTTTCTGTAAATGATTGCCGTATGCATCTGGAAGACTTCACCCTGCATCCATCCGGTATGGCGCCCTATCGCATCCGGATGTCCGCGCCGCAAGGCACGCCGCCGTCTTCAGGCTGGCCATTAGTCATATTGCTGGGTGCGGAAGGCTTCGACATCGCCATGGCCCAGGTCCGCTATCACGCCGCCTGCCAGCCGCCTGGCTATATCAATGATGCGGTTCTGGTCAGCGTTGATTATCCCGGAGCCAGCCGCCGCCGCCTGGACTACACACCACATGGCAATACGGCACCGGCCAACTCGCCAGCAGACGCAGCCTGCCCGCCCGAGGCAGATCAGGGCGGCGCACCGCAGTTCCTGCATTTTCTGCAAAATATGCTGATTGACGCCATCGAAAGCCGGGCGGTTTTCGACAAAACCCGTGTCACTCTGGCCGGCCATTCCCTGGGCGGGCTGTTCACGCTATATGCGCTGTTCGGCAATACACCGTTGTTCTCGTCCTTTATCGCATCCAGCCCCTCGGTCTGGTGGGGAGAACGCTACCTGCAGCGCACCGCGCTTTCCTATGATCCGCCCGCGGATACGCCCCGACGCGAACTGCTGATCACCGTCGGTGAATACGAGCAGGCCGTCAATCCGCTGGAAGTCCGGCAGCAACGGCCGAATCTGGCCGAGCTGGAGCGCGTGCGTGCGCAACGCGCCATGATAGCCGGCAACCGCGAAGTCGCTCGACTACTGTCCAGCAAGCCCGGTCTCGAGGTCGGCTTCCAGGTACTGCCGGGGCAGTCCCACCGGTCCGCATGGCCGCTGGCGCTGCATTACGGGCTGATGCAGATGCTGCGCAATGCGTAGGATTCCGCTGTGTGAGTCACTCCCGCCTGAAGTCGGGAGCTTCCTCGCCTCAATACGGGGGCGCCTGTAGCGCCTGTTTGGACTGGCCTCGCTTTCTCAGAGCGCATGCCACGCGTTTTTGCGTAATGGGTTTTATGTTTTCTTGTCGGTAAAAAGCAAACACCCCCGCAAGAGAGATCTTGCGGGGGTGTTTAGGATAAGAGCCTGACGATGACCTACTTTCACAGACGTCCGTCCACTATCATCGGCGCGAAGGCGTTTCACTGTCCTGTTCGGGATGGGAAGGAGTGG
>NZ_SMBX01000005.1 GCF_004342005.1 Paracandidimonas soli | reverse complement strand
CTGTTAAATTGTTAAAGAGCAGTGACATCAAGCAGTAACACTCAACATCGTAAACTTCGCCCCAACCTTTCGGTTGGTCGCCGACAACAAACTTGTTTGTCATCAGCAGAGAAACGAGATTATGAAGGAATTTTTTTTGTTTGTCAAGTCAGCCAAACTTCAAACCGACCCGAAAACCCCTTCATAACACCGCTTCGCACCGCCGCCACAGAAGATAACTTCTAAGGCCCTCCGCCACCAAAACCGCCGAAGCAATCTCAACAACAGAGAAGCGGAATTATGAAGCATTTTTTTAAGTTTGTCAAATCCGCCGAAGCCAACCTCAAACGAACCCAACCGCAAAAAACACCCACATCCACGCTCGCAGCGCCGCAAAACCTTTCGGCTTCACTCCGGGCTTGCCGCAGCGCCGTCGCTCTTGCGATCAAGCCTGCCGGGAGGTCCCGTCTTCAGTGCCCAAGCACCAAAGGAACGAGACTATAGCACGCCTTTTTATCTCCGTGCAAACCCTAGTGCACGAAAAATCCGGAAAACCACCGCATATCCATGACAACCCTATGAATCGATTGGGGAAATATTTTTTTTGCGGCCCCTGGTTTTTTTAAAGAACGCCTGAAGATAACCCACCTGAAGAGAGTGGATGCCCTGCGTTCTTCTGGCGCATTCGTGTCGTGGCCTGCGAGGGCTACGCCATCGGGCGGCCTGGCTTTCAGCCAGGCTTCCCGCGCCTTCTTCGTCCAGGCGGGCGGCGGGCGAACTCGCGCCGGCTGCGCCGGCACTCAGACACGCCCGCCGACAACCCCCGCCTTCCCTTCAGAAGCCCGCGGCGCCCTCAAGGTCTTCGCCCTCGCAGGCCACGACACGAATGCTGGTGACTGGGACACTCGGATGAGCGCAAGGAGGAAGGCGCTCTTTTCTCGCTCCTCTTCCCTTATTAATTAGTAATTAGCACGCTGAAGCAGTTTATTGGGAGTGCTCTGTTTTGTATCATCAACACATGAAATTTATTTCTCTTATTATTTCATGGCCATATCCCGCTTCTTTGTCCTGCATCAAATCAAAATAAAGAAAGCGCATCCGTCCCGGAAATTCCGTCCCGCCCCCTGATTTATATCAACGGCACCAGACCGGCCGAGGCATAGGATGGTTTGCATTACTCACATGCGAATGGCGGGATGTAATGCGGAGCACCTATTGTTTCAGCAAGCCATGCTGGCTCAACCCGACAGCATGGCTTGCATATGCAATCCTGCTGTTCTGCATGCTGGCGCCGCCCGCAATGGCTGCGTCGCGCCTGGCGGACTTCATGCCACGGATCAACCCGGCCGAGATATTCCCGGGAGCAGACCGCCTGGGGCCGGTCGAAGGCACTCCCCCCGTCGCCCGAGCCTATGCCGGCGACCAGGCGCTGGGCTACGTCTATATCACCTCCGATGTCGTCAATACGCGCGGCTACTCCAGCTTCCCTATCGACACACTGATCGCGCTGTCGAATGAAGGCACGATCGTCGGCGCAAAACTCATGGAGCATCATGAGCCCATCGTGCTGATCGGCATCCCGATCTCCAAGGTCGAGCATTTCATCAGCGAATACATAGGCATCAGCTATCTTGGAGAAAACGCGCCGCGACCAGGCTCGCCTCCCCCTGCGGACATCATCAGCGGCGCTACCGTTACCCTGCTGGTCATAGGCGACAGCATTACCCGCTCCGCCCACTCCATCATCCGCCACCATCGCATCGGACAGCCTGAAGGCGGAACAGCCGACGCACCCTCCGTCCAGGCCGCGCGCATCATCGACATGGAAAAGCAGGATGTCGCCGGCTGGAACGAGCTGCTGGACAGCGGCGCCGTATCGCGCATGCGCCTGACCATAGGACAGCTCAACCAGGCCTTTGCCGAAAGCGGCCGTCCCGAAGCTGCGCAGAACCCTCAGCCAGGCGAGCCGGACGGTACATTCATCGATCTATATACCGCCATCGTCAGCCAGCCAGCGATCGGCCGCAGCCTGCTGGGAGATGCCGAATACGATTATCTGCGGCAGCGCCTGAAACCGGGCCAGCAGGCCATCCTGATAGCAGGCAATGGCGTCTACTCATTCAAAGGCTCCGGCTACGTGCGTGGCGGCATCTTCGACCGCATCGAAATCGTCCAGGATCTCGAAAGCTTCCACTTTACCGACCTGAATCACCAGCGCCTGGCCGACATCATGGCCAAAGGCGCTCCCATGTTCAAGGAAATCGCGCTGTTCACCGTGCCGGAAACAGCGGCATTCGATCCTGTCATGCCCTGGCGGCTGCAACTGATGGTGCAGCGCGTACTGAGCGTCAGCGAAAAAGCGTTCATCACCTTCAATCTGAACTACGCCCTGCCCGAGACCTATACCAAGCCCGATCCGGATGCCCCGCCGCCCGCTCCCGCATCCCAGGCCGTCGCCGATACAGGCACAACCACGCAGCCCGTCGCTCTTCCTGGCGACGAAGCCGATCAGGCGCCGGCGCTATGGAAACAGATCTGGGCCGCCAAGTCGGGGCAGGTGGCCGTCCTCGCCGCCGCGCTGCTTTTGCTGGTGGGGGTATTTTTCTTCCAGGACCAACTGGTCCGGCGCGAGGTGTTCTATCAACGCTTCCGCATGGCCTACCTGACGTTCGCCCTGGTGTGGATAGGCTGGTACGCCTCGGCGCAGCTGTCCGTCGTCAACGTCCTGACCTTCACCTCAGCGCTGCGCACGGACTTCCGCTGGGAATATTTCCTGATGGATCCGCTGGTGTTCATCCTGTGGATCGCGACCGCCATCTCACTGGTCTTCTGGAACCGCGGCGCCTTCTGCGGCTGGCTATGCCCTTTCGGCGCCCTCCAGGAGCTGACCAACAAAATCGCCAAATTCTTCCACGTTCCCCAAGTCAAGCTCTCGTATGGCGTCAACAATCGCCTGGCCGCATTGAAGTATGTCATTTTCCTGGCGCTGTTCGGCGTCTCTTTCTATGAGATGGCCCTGGCCGAGAAGCTATCCGAAATCGAGCCCTTCAAGACAGCCATCATCCTGAAGTTCGTGCGCGACTGGCCTTTCGTGGTCTTTGCCATCCTGCTGCTGATCGCCGGATTGTTCATCGAGCGCTTCTTCTGCCGCTATCTCTGTCCGCTGGGCGCTGCGCTGGCGATTCCGACCCGGCTGCGCATTTTCGACTGGCTGCGGCGCTATCCAATGTGCGGCAATCCCTGTCAACGCTGCGCTGTCGACTGTCCGGTGCAGGCCATCGCACCCGAGGGAGATATCCACCCCAACGAGTGCATCCAATGCCTGAACTGCCAGATGCTGTATCACCACAACACGAAGTGCCCGCACCTCGTTCAAAAAAATGCCCGCCTGCGCCGCGACAAGGCGCCGCCGCCTGAGGCCGCCATTCAGGCAACACCCGTCGCCCGCCGGCCGACAGTCCGGTCGCGCGACACCGAACCCACAGAGTCACCTTCCTCAACCTGAGGTGTTCCGGTCCAGATAACGCTGAATCGCAACACAATCTTCACACTACGGAGAGCACACCATGTCCGAGCAAAAAACCGACAAGCATGGCATCAGTCGACGGACCTTCCTTGGCACCGCAGCCGCCGGAGGGGCCGCTGTGGTCGGCGTATCCCACCTGAGCGGCACGGCGGTCGCCGCCGCCGACAAAAAGGGCGGCCAGAACATACACGTCGAGCCCGGCGACCTCGACGAATACTATGCCTTCAATTCCGGCGGGCAATCGGGCGAAGTCCGCATCATGGGCCTGCCGTCGATGCGCGAGCTGATGCGCATCCCCGTCTTCAACATCTGCAGCGCCACCGGCTGGGGCATCACCAACGAAAGCCGCAAGATCATGAATGAGGGCTTGACCCCGGGCACACGGAAATTCGTCGAATCCATCGGCGGCGTCTTCCCCAACGGCGACCTGCACCATCCCCATATGTCGTTCACCGACGGGACATATGACGGCCGCTACATCTTCGTCAACGACAAGGCCAATACTCGCGTCGCCCGCATCCGCTGCGACGTCATGAAGTGCGACAAGATCATTGAAATCCCCAACGCCGACGGTATCCACGGGCTGCGTCCGCAACGCTATCCGCGCACCGGCTACGTGTTCGCCAATGGCGAGCATATCGTACCGCTGCCCAACGACGGCTCGGTCATGGACGACCCGGAGAAAAACTTCTGGGCCATCTTCACCGCCATCGACGGCGACACGATGGAAATCGCCTGGCAAGTCATGGTGGACGGCAACCTGGACAACATGGATGCCGATTACCAGGGGAAATATGCCTTCTCGACCTGCTACAACTCCGAAAAGGGCCTGGACGTCAACAGCATGGGCGCCAACGAGCAGGACTGGGCGGTCGTGTTCAACATCAAGCGCATCGAAGAGGGCATCAAGAGCGGCGACTACAAAGAGATGAACGGCGTCAAGGTCATCGACGGCCGCAAGGGCTCCAAGTACACCCGCTACATTCCCGTGCCTAACTCGCCCCACGGCTGCAACGCAGCGCCGGACGGCATCCACGTCGTATTCAACGGCAAGCTCTCTCCGACCGTCACCATGATCGACGTGCGCAAGCTCGACGATCTGTTCGACGACAAGATCAAGGAGCGCGACGTCGTCGTCGCCGAACCGCAACTGGGCCTGGGGCCCCTGCACACCGCGTTCGACGGCCGCGGCAACGCCTACACCACGCTGTTCATCGACAGCCAGATGGTGAAATGGAACATGGAAAAGGCCATCCGCGCTTTCAACGGCGAAAATGTCGACCCCATCATCCAGAAGCTGGACGTGCACTATCAGCCAGGACACAACCATTCCACCATGGGCGAAACCAAGGAAGCCGACGGCAAGTGGCTGGTATCGCTGAACAAGTTCTCGAAGGACCGCTTCCTGAACGTGGGCCCGCTCAAGCCGGAGAACGACCAGCTGATCGACATTTCCGGCGACGAGATGAAGCTGGTGCACGACGGCCCCAGCTTTGCCGAGCCGCACGACATGCTGCTGGTGCATCGCAGCAAGGTTCGCCCACGGCAGGTATGGGACCGCAACGACTCATGGTGGGACGATGCCCGCAAGCAGGCGGAAAAAGACGGCGTCACGCTGGAAGGCGCCTCTGAAGTCATCCGCGACGGCAACAAGGTGCGCGTCTACATGGCAGCCGTGGCGCCGATCTTCAGCGTACCCAGCTTCGAGGTCAACGAAGGCGATGAAGTCACTGTCGTGGTCACCAACATGGAAATGATCGAGGACCTGACGCACGGATGGACGCTGTCCGGCTACGGCATCGCCATGGAAGTCGGCCCGCAGCAGACATCCTCCGTCACCTTCGTGGCCTCGCGCCCCGGGGTGCATTGGTACTACTGCCAATGGTTCTGCCATGCCCTGCACATGGAAATGGCGGGTCAGATGTACGTCAAGCCCAAGGGAGCCGCCTGATCCAATGACCACGCGCCAAAGTGCAAGCCTCGCCGAGAACGGCGAGGCCAAGCGAGGCAAATTCGACTTGAAGCCGAAGACTTCCCCGTCTTGTGGCGAAGAAGCTTCGGCCTTCAGGCCGAAGCTCTTCACACGCATCGCCTCCCCTCTACGGCCGGCCCTGGCTGCCCTGTCGTTGATGGCTGCCGTGACAAGCGGGGCGGCGCATGCGGCCATTGTTCAGGTCATGCCCGGCAATGATCTGCAGTCCACCATTGCAGCGGCCGCCCCAGGCGACACGCTGCAATTGGCGGCCGGCGAATATCCGGGCAACATCGTCATCGATAAACCCCTGACGCTCCAGGGCCCGGACGACCGCGCGGCCGTCATCATCGGCGAGAGGCGGGGCCGCACCATATGGATACAAGCGCCGGATGTCGCCCTGCGGCAGTTGACGGTGCGCCACTCGGGCCTGAGCCTGCCCGACATGGATGCAGGAATTTTCCTGGACAAAAGCGCCCACCAGGCGCTGATAGAGCACAACGACATACTTGACAACTTGGTCGGTGTTTATGTCTGGGGCCCAAAGAACGCCATCGTGCACTCCAATCGCATCGTAGGCCAGACAGGCCTGCGCGTAAACGAACGCGGCAACGGCGTCACCATATGGAATTCCCCCGGTTCGAAAATCATCGGCAACGACATATCCGAAGGAAGGGACGGCATCTATTCGAATGCCAGCCGCCAGAATATCTTCAGCGGCAATACCTTCACCAAAGTGCGCTATGCGGTGCACTACATGTACACCGACAACAGTGAAGTCAGCGACAACATCTCCATCGGCAATGAAATCGCCTATGCGCTGATGTTCTCCCGCTTTCTGACCGTGCGCAACAACATCGGCATGGGCAACATGAACCAGGGCCTGCAGCTTAATGGCACTCAGCAATCCACCATCGAGAACAATGTGATCGATGGTGGGGAGAAAGCCGTTTTCCTCTACAACTCCAATTTCAACCGCATTGCCCACAATATCTTCAAGAACAGCGATATCGGCGTGCACTACACAGCGGGCTCGCAGGGCAACGAAATCACCGGGAATGCATTCATTTCCAACCAGAACCAGGTCAAGTATGTCGGCACGCGCTACCTTGAATGGTCCGTCGACGGCCACGGCAACTACTGGAGCGACCACAGCGCATTCGATCTGGACGGCGACGGCATAGGCGATACGGCCTACCGGCCCAACGGCATCATCGATCAGGTTCTCTGGCGCGCCCCGTCGGCCCGCCTGCTGCTGAACAGCCCGGCCGTGTCGATCGTCCGTTGGGCCCAAACCCAGTTTCCCGCCATTCTTCCCGGAGGAGTCATGGATAGCGCCCCCCTGATGGCGGTACCCGACACCCCCACATTGAAAAAGTACGAGTCCCTGAAATGAGCGCACGCCCCGACATGCCGTCCCGCAGCACAGGACCAGAAATCACCGGAGATCCGTTCACGCACACACAAACCGGTCATGTCGTCCGAACATCCTCCCGCACGCCGGCGTCCTCTCCAGCCCCGGTATCGCTGCAGGCAGTCACCAAGATATACGGCGATCAACGCGCGGTCGACGGAGTCAGCTTCGATCTGCACCCAGGCGAATGCGTGGCGCTGGCCGGACACAATGGCGCCGGGAAAAGCACTCTGATCAAACTGATCCTGGGCCTGATCCGCGCCGACGAAGGTCGTGTAATGGCGCTGGGCCACGACACCTGCAGCCCGGCCGCGGCGCAGCAGCGCCGCCATATCGGCTACCTGCCGGAGACCGTCGCGCTGCACCCGTCGCTGACCGGTATCGAAACCCTGGCTTTCTATGCAAAGCTCAAAGGCCTGCCAACCAAAGACAATGCCGCGCTGCTGTCACGCGTGGGCATTGCGCAGGCTGCCAAGCGTCGCGTGGGCGGCTATTCGAAAGGCATGCGCCAGCGCCTGGCCTTGGCGCAGGCGCTGCTCGGCCAGCCGCGCATATTGCTGCTAGACGAACCCACTACCGGCCTGGATCCCGCCTCGCGCCTGCTGTTCTACGAAATCCTGGACGAACTGCGCAGCCACGGCGCCGCCATCCTGCTCAGCACCCATGCCCTGGCCGAACTCGGCAGCCAGGCCGACCGCGTCATCGTCATGCAGAGCGGCCGCAAGATCGCCGACGGCTCGCTGGGAGACCTGCGCCGGCAGGCCGGACTGCCTGTGCGGATACGCGTCACGCTGGATACCGATCTCGATCCTTCCGTCATTCCCAACGGCTGGCGCCGCCTCACGCCACACCGCCTGGAATGCAGTTGCAGCGAAGCCGGCAAGCTGCCTGCACTGCGCGATGCGCAAACGCTGCCCGGCCTGATCGATATCGAACTGGAAGCCCCCGGGCTGGATGAAATGTATGCGCATCTCCTGCGCCGCGAGGACGTCTGAACATGAATCCCACCCTCATCATCATCGAAAAGGAAATACGCGACGGCCTGCGCAACCGCTGGGTGCTTGCAGTCACCCTGCTGCTGGCCGCGCTGGCCCTGTCGCTGGGGTTCCTGGGCAGCGCCCCCACAGGCACCGTCAAGGTCGACCCCCTGACCGTCACCGTCGTCAGCCTGTCGAGCCTCTCCATTTTCCTGGTGCCGCTGATCGCCATGCTGCTGTCCTACGATGCCATCGTCGGAGAGATCGAGCGGGGAACCATGGCATTGCTGCTCAGCCATCCCGTCGCACGCTGGCAGGTGGTCGTGGGGAAATTCTTCGGCCATCTGGCCATCCTGGCCATCGCTACCTTCTTCGGCTACGGCCTGGCCGGCCTTGCCCTGCAGATGGCGCATGGCGGCGTCGACTTCAGTACCTGGATGCCCTTCCTGTTCCTTATCCTGGCCAGCATCCTGCTCGGCGCCTGCTTCCTGTCGATCGGCTATCTCATCAGCGCAATCGTGCGCGAACGCGCAACCGCCGCGGGCATCGCCATCGGCGTATGGCTGTTCCTGGTCGTCATCTACGACATGGTCCTGCTTGGCGCACTGGTGGCGGACCAAGGCAAGCTGATCACCGCTCCCCTGCTCAATCTGATCCTGATGTTCAATCCGACCGACGTATACCGCCTGCTCAACCTGACCGGTTACGAAAACGTAGCGATGTTCGCGGGCATGGCGGGGTTGAGCGAACAGGCCCGCATCCCCATGCCGGTGCTGTTCGGCGTGCAGTCCCTATGGATCATCGTTCCATTCGCCCTGGCCGCTCTCGCCTTTCACCGGAGGGCCTTATGATGACCATCCGCATCCGGCTGGCCGGCGTCCTGCTCGCCATGGGAACTCTCCTGGCCGGCTGTGGCGACGGCGGCGGCGAACAGCCCGCCCCGCCGCCGCAAGCTGTCATCCCGCAAGATGCGGTCGGCCACTATTGCGGCATGTATCTCTTCGAACACAAAGGCCCCAAAGGACAGATATTGCTGCGCGATCGCGAAACACCCGTATGGTTCACCACGATACGCGAAGTGTTCGCCTACATCCAGCTTCCCGAAGAGCCAAAGACCATCGTTGCCGCCTACGTACAGGACATGGCTCGCATGCAGCCGGACGGTACGTTGCCCGATGATTCGTGGATGAGCATCCGCGATGCCTGGTACGTCATCCATAGTCGCTATGCGGGCGGCATGGGAACACTGGACGCGCTGCCGTTCAGCACGCAGGAAGCCGCCCAGGCTTTCCAGGAGCGCGAGGGCGGAAAAATCGTCCGTTTTGATGACATGCCGGACAACTATATCTTCGGCCTGCCTGAACTGCCGGCTTCCGACCAGCCGACCACGGCCGGTGCGCCGCCTTCTGAATTTGAACGGGCAGACGCGCTGCCCGCCGGAGCCCCTGAATGAATACCATCAAACACAATCGCCGCCGCTTCATCGGCATCTTGGCCTCAACCGCAACCTGGGGCGCCACCCCGTGGCTGATGCGCCAGGCAGCGGCGACAGTAACTCCGCATGCGGAAACCTTGACCTCCTGGCACGGTATCGCGCTTGGCGCCGACGCCGAACTGCACATACATCATCCCGACCGAAGCTTCGCCCGGCAACTGATCCAGCGCGCCATCACCGAAGTACGCCGGCTGGAACAGGTCTTCAGTCTTTACGACAGCGGCAGCGCGCTGGTGCGGCTGAATACCGAAGGCTACCTGGATGACGCGCCTACCGATCTGATACGCCTGCTGCATGCTGCGCGCGGCTTCGGCGATATGACCAAGGGGGCATTCGACCCGACGGTCCAGCCCTTATGGACGCTGTACGCCAAGACTGCCTCAGCCGGCCTTGCCGCTCCCGATCCGGCAGCCCTGCGGCAGGCATTGCGGCAAGTGGATTACCGCGCCATTGCGCTGGACGGGCGTTCCGTGCATCTGACCCGCCCCGGCATGGCCCTGACCCTGAACGGCATCGCGCAAGGCTACATCACCGATCGCGTGACGGAACTGCTGCGCGACGCCGGACTCGAGCACGCCCTGGTAGACATGGGCGAAATACGCGGCCTGGCCCTGAATCCCGACGATCGCGACTGGCGTGTCGGTCTCGCGGGCGAAGGCAGCGACCGCACGCCGCTGCGTATCATCGACATACGCAACCGGGCGGTCAGCACATCGTCCGGCGCCGGCACTCCGCTGGATGAGGCAGGCTCCATGACGCACCTGTTCGACCCCCGCACCGGCAAGGCGCAGCCGCGCTATCGCAGCGTATCCATCTCGGCAAGCGACGCCACGACAGCCGACGCCCTGTCGACCGCCTGCTCCCTGCTGGATGAGGCCGATATTCGCCGCCTGGCGGCCAGGTTGAACCTTCAGGCATGGATATTACGCGCCGGCGAATCCAGTCTGACGGCCATTGCCTGACGTTTCCTGGTCGCTCCGCCAGACATCTGGCCGGCATACCGCCCGGCGCCGGCACCGTGACTGGGAGGCTGGCGGCGGATCTCCCGCTCAGCCATCCTGGGGCTGCAGCGGCGTTTCCAGGTTGAGCTGATAGAAAGCCACGTCCAGCCAGCGCCCGAACTTGAAGCCCACCTGAGGGAACGTGCCCGAATGGGTGAACCCCAGGCTGGCATGCAGCTTGATGCTGCCGGTATTGCTGGCGTCGATGCAGCCCACCAGCGCATGCAGTTGCGCTTCGTGCGCACGGCGGATCAGATCCTGCATCAGGAGCCTGCCCAAGCCTCGGCCGCGCTGTTCCTGGTGCACGTATACGCTGTGCTCTACCGTGTATTTATAGGCGGGGAATGCGCGAAACGCCCCCCAGCTGGCGAATCCCAGCAGCCTGCCCGAGTCGTCGACCGCGCCGACGACGGGAAATCCGTTCGCCCGCTTTGTCGCGAACCAGCTCTCCATCGACTGCGGCGAGCGGGGCACATAATCGTATAGCGCGGTCGAATGGAGAATGGCGTCGTTCAGGATATCCAGGATGGCGGCGGCATGGTCTTCTTCGCTGCAATCGATCAGACGCACATCACCGCCGAGTACGACAGGCATCATGGGGGGTTCCTGGAGATTGAGAAGCAAGGGGGAAAATTTTCCGACATGGCAAAAGCGGCGTCAATACGAGATTGCCGCCGTCAGCCGCTGTTCTGGTCCAGCCAGAGATCCACCCTGGGGAAATACAGTGCGCCCCTCGCCGGCCGGCCGTCCAGTGCCGTCACCTGTTCGCAATAGCGTTCCAGCTGGCCGGCGTACCGCTCCCTCATGCGCTGGGCGAACCGGGCCTCGCTTTCGCCTTCCGCCGGCGCTCCCGTCTTGTAGTCCACCACCAGCCAGCCGGATTCGTCCGCAATGGCAAGGTCGATGACCGATACGCGGCCCGATATATCCAGCAGCGACCACTCCCGGTGGGCGTTCGCCAGCCCCAGCAGCCACCGTCCCCGTTCGCTGCGCACGGTCGCCAGCAGCGATGACATGACCAGTTCCACGCCCTGCTCCAGCGCATCTGCCACCAGCCCTGTGCGCGCCAGCTGGGTGCGCAGCAGCCCGCCGCTTTCCTGGAGCCGTTCGGGCGGCCACTGCGATACGCCGTCCCGGCCGATCCGTTCCAGCCATCCGTGCGCCACCGTGCCGGCCAGGCGCTCCAGGCCGGAGCCGTCCTGCCATTGCCATGGAACGCCATAAGCAGCAGGCAGCGGGATCTCTTCCGCCACCGGCAACAGGGACAGCGGCAGGCGTGCCAGCGGCGCAGCGGCAGGCCGCTGCGCCTGCCGGCTCTCTTCCTGCGGCGGCAGAGTCTCCGGCGAGGGGGGGTGCGGGATTTCCGGCAGGTGATCCCAAAGGCGCCCCAGCAGGCTGCCGGCGGCCGGCGGCCGGATACCGCCCGACGCGGTCAGCGCGACTTCACCCACCAGATGCAGTTGCCGCCGCGCACGCGTCGCTCCCACATACAGCAAGCGGTCCGTCTCATAGGCGCTGCGCTGCTTTTCGCGCTGCGCCAGATAGGCCGATACGGGATCGGGCGTTTCGGATGCGCGCGGCGTGATCGGGCCCAGCATGATGTCGCCGTCGCTTTGCTCGAAGCGGATCAGGGGCTGCGTGTCCGCGCGCGGCCTGCGATGCAGGCCAGCCAGAATCACTGTCTCGAACTCCAGCCCCTTGGATTTGTGGATCGTCATGACTTCCACGGCGCGCTCTGCGTTGCCAGGCGCGGCGAACAGCCGCTCCAATTGCTGTTCGAACGCGGCCAGATCCAGGTTGCCGTACGGAGCCAGGGTTTCGAGCAGGCGAAAGACCTGCTCGGTATCGGCCGCATCGCCGGGAGAAGGATAGGCTTCGCGTCCTCCCAGCCTCACCCAGCAATCCTGCAGCCAGGCAGGGAACGGGACGGCGCCGGAGGCATTGGTGCGATCCAGCAGCACCCGGCAGGCATGCCTTGCGCGCTGCGCCTCGTCTTCGTCCATCCCGCCATTGCCTTGCGCATCGCGCCGCAGCCATGCCGACAGCAGGACCGGCACCGCCGCTTGCAGATCACCGCCCGCAATCGCATGCAGGCTTTCCAGGCGCAGGCCGCACAATGGAGAGCGCAGGACGGACAGCCATGCCAGGCGGTCTCCGGGATGCGACAGCGCGCGCGCCAGCTGCACCAGGTCCGAAATGAGCTGGCGCTGGCGCAGCGGCTCGAGTTCGACGGCTCGGCAGGGGATGTTTTCTTCGGACAGCCTGCGGACGATACCTTCCAGGTGGGGACGCGCCCGGACCAGGATGGCCACGGGATGCGCATGTTCCCGGTTCTGCTCCAGCGCTTCCCGCGCAAGCTTCAGCATGATGCGCTCGGTCTCGTCCGCCGCCGCGTCGGGATCCGCCTCGTCGCCCGACATCGTCCAGACGGGATGCAGGGCCACGCCCAGGCCGTCCTCGCCCGGCTGGAATGCCTCCGAGGGCGTGTAAGTGATGGCACCCAGCACCGGATCGGACGCTGCCGGGAAGATGTGCTGGAACACACGGTTGACCCAGTCGACCACATTGGCCTGGGAGCGGAAGTTGGTAGTCAGTTGCAGCGCCGTCAACGGAAGTTCGCCCAACCCCTGCGACTGCACGCGCAGGAACCAGCCCACCTCCGCCTTGCGGAAGCGATAGATGGACTGCATGGGATCGCCCACCAGGAAAAGCGTCCTGCCGTCTCCCGGCATCCAGCCGGAAGTCAGCAAGCGCAGTAGTTCGATCTGGGACTGGCTCGTGTCCTGGAATTCGTCGACCAGGATATGGCGCAGTCGCGCATCCAGTTTCAGCAGCAGGTCGCCCGGATCGTCCGCCGAGCCCAGGGCCTGTGTCGCGCTTTGCGCGATCTCGATGAAATCTACCTCTCCCGCCTCGCCGAAACACAGCTTCAGTTGTGCCGCAGCCAGTTTCAGCACCTTGAGCAGCGCCCGCAGCGTGGCCCGTTGCACGGCGTCATATCCCTGGGGCGCCTGCCTTGCGCGGGCCAGAGCAACCACCCAGCCGGCCTGCGGATCGGCCGATTGCAGCCACTCCGTAAAGGCTTCCTTGTGCGCGGATTTCGCCTCGAAGCCCAGGGTTTTCGTCACCTGCTTGCGCAGGTCGTTCTGGCTCGTCAGCAATACATGGGCAAGCGCCTGCCAGCGCGGCAGATCCTCGATGGCTGCCGCGAACGGCGCTCCGTCCCAGCCCAGCAATGGCTCCAGCGCATGCGATGCCTGCTGCGCGGACAGGACTGCGGCCGCCGTGGACACGGGTCCCGCCAGCGAGACCGCCCATCCCCTCGGCATGAGAGCAGCCAGGCTGCGCAGGTCGGCTTCGACCGCATCCTGCAGGATATGCTCCAGGTAGTCGATGTCCTCGCCCGCGCCCAGCAGCGGCATCCATTGATCGCGGCTGCCCAGCATATCGGCGATGAGCGACTCCGCGATACGCATGTCCACGTCCAGATGCGCCACCAGTTCGGCCACTTCGGGGAATTCGTCGATCAGTTCCAGCGTGGCGCGCGCCGCCGCTTCGTAGTGGCCGCGGGCATCGTCGGTGACCGAGGGCATGCCGCCCAGCGCGCTGAGCCACGGCATGGAGCGCACCAAGTGCGCGCAATAGGCATCGATGGTGCGGATGCTCAGGCGCACGGGATGCTGCAGCAACTGCCATCCCTGCTGCTCGTCCCGCGCCAGCGCGGCGCGGGCGAGCTCCCAGCTGCGCATGCGGTGCGCCTCCTGCGGCGCAGGGCCCATGCCCGCCTGCAGCTTGCTCATGACGCGCGCATGCATCTCCGATGCCGCCTTGCGCGTAAAAGTAATGGCGACGATTTCCTCGGGCTGCCCGACGGTCGCCAGCAGGGCCAGAATGCGGTCCGTCAGCAGTTCCGTTTTCCCGGAGCCCGCAGGCGCCTGGATCAGGAAGGATTGCGCCGGGTCCAGCGCCTGCGCGCGCACATGGCTGTCGCTTGGTTGCCTATGCGTCATTTGCTTCGGATTCCTTCAATCGCAGAAACGGCAGTACATCGCAATAGTCCAGGTCGGACGGATTCCATATCCGGTTGGCGGCATGGCCGGCCGCATACTCGTCAGCCAGCGCCTCGATGGTATTGCGCCATTGCCGCATGACATCGGCCCAGGCGCTTTGCGCGTACATGGGCCAGTCGGCCAGCTGCGCCAGGCCTTCCATCCCCGTATCCGCATCGGCCAGGCCGCGCACCTCGATCTTCCTGGCATGCAGCCGCACCAGCGCCAGCGCATCGACCGAGGACTCGCCGCTGTCGCCAAGGACAGCGGCATAGAACGGCAACTGCAAATTGACAATCCGCTCGCGCATCCAGTGGCTCTTGGGGTCGATGGGTCCTATCCCCGTCTTGTAGTCGATGACAACCAGGCTGCCGTCGTCCAGCCTGTCGATGCGATCAAGGCGCACATTCAGCTCCAGGGCGCCATGCCGCCAGTTCGCCTCCCGCTCCAGGTCCTGCACATGGAACGGCCTGCGCTGCAACTCCGCGCCCAGCCATGCCTGGAGCACATCCCGCGCCCGCAAGGACTCGAGCCTGCGCAAGGTTTCAGGATAGCCGGATAGATATTCTTTGGCCGCCTGCTCGACAGCCTGCTGCAACAGTTCGTCCAGGCTATTGCGTTCGACCGCCGCTTTCAAAGCCTCCTGTCCGGGCAGCATGCGCCAGACCAGTTCGATGCAGCGGTGCAGGAAGCTCCCCCGGATGTTCGGATCGCTGGCTTGCGCGTAGGCGGGCAACTGGCTGGCTCCGAGGCGATACTTGACGAAGGCCCACAAGGGATTGCGCGCCTGCGTGTCCAGCACGCCAATGCCGCCGCGCACCGCCGCATGCGGGCCGGAAGCATCGTCGCGCTCCGGATCCGGCGCGGAACGGCCCGCCAGCAGCGCCGGCCCCCACTCGTCCTGCAGAGTTTCCAGCGCGGGCGACACGCCACCGTTTTCCCGAGCCAAGTCCATTTCCTGAACGGGCAGGCCTTGCAGAAAGGGACTTGGCCTCAGCATCTGCTCGCCCTGGAGCCGGGCATGGCTGAACCACATGTCCGGCGCGCAGCGCAAGAGGGCCGCATACATGGCCTGCGCCCATTGAAGCTCGCGCGCAGGCGTGGCGCGCGGCGCATTGGCCTGGCGCAGCACCTGCAATGGCAGCAGGGGATTCGGCTTTGCCATGGCCGGCAGCACATCGTCGGTCAGGCCCAGCACCCATACGCCGTCCCAGCGACCTCCTTCCGCCTCCAGCATGCCGAGCACATCCAGCCGCGACTGCGGATCGCGCTGAGGCTGGAACAGGGTTTGCGCCAGCAGGCGCTCCAGCGCCGACAGCGCGGCATCCCTGCGTATCCGGCCAAATACGAATGCCTGCGCGACCAGCCCGTCCATAGCCTGGTCCAGGGCTTCCAGCGTCTGATGCGCCGCGCTGTCCTGCACGCCCTCCCCCGGAAAACCCAGCAACGCGAGGCCTTGCCGGAAGCGATCCATCCAGGCGTCCAACGTGTCGGCGCGCGCTTCGGACTGCGCATGCCCGAAAGACTGCTCCCATGCCTGGGCCAATGCCGGCGCCATAAGAGACAAGCGTTCCTGCCATTCGGCCAGCGTCATGCGCAGGATGCCTCGCCTGCGCAGCCAGACATCCAATGCCGCCCTGCCCGACGCCTCGCCCAGGCTGCCTGCGCAAGCGCCGCCCAGCAAGGCCTGCCCCAGCGCATCCGCGCCGCATGCGCCCTGCCGCAGGAATTCGGACTGCACGCGCAGCCATGCCATGGCCGCGCGCACCAGCGGCCACTCCGACAAGGGCCGGGCGACAGCGATGTTGTATTGCGCGGGCGCATCCGGCCAGGCGAGCTTCCAGGCCTCGCGCAACACGCGATGCGCGAACGGGACGCTGGACTCCAGTTGCGCGGCAATGATGGCAAACCGCCCCTGGGGATTGCTTCGCAACTGCGCCACCGCCCATTGGGCGGCAAGCCGCCATTCCGCATCGGGGTCGGGCGCTTCCACCCGAACCGCGCTCCGCGCCTCCGGCTGCCGGTGCTCCAGCACCCGTACTTCGACGCCCCGCCGCTCCACCATGTCCGCCAGCGCTTGCAGGCGCGGAGACAGTTCCGCGAATCCCGACAGCAGCAGCATCCGGCAGGACAGATCCAGCCGTCCATCTTGCACCGCCTCGCAGACACGCTCGAACATCTGGTTGGCATCCTGCGCGTCCAGTTCGCGAAGCCGTTCATGGTAGGCCTGCCTCCAGACCAGCAGGCGTTCGTACTCCGCCGTGGCCATGGCCTGGGGCACGTCCAGGCGCCAGTCGGCCATCAGGCGGTCGGCATCCATGGCCAATGCCGCGGCCTGGCCCACATCCAGCAGGGGCCTGTGCGACTCCTGCTGCGCGATCACCTGCCGCCACAATTGCCGGGCGCCGAATCCATCGAGCACGTGCGCGGGGCCATCGTCCTGCGACAGGAAGGTCAGCGACTCTTCCGCCTGGCGTATCCAGGCGGACAGCGGCAGAATGCGGGGAGCCTGCCGGACGCGACGCTCTTCGGACAGTTCCGCCGCCAGATCGGTGATCAAGCGCCGCGACTGGCGGTTGTTGACCGTCAATACGAGCACATCCTGGCCCGGCAGGCTGGCGAATTCGGCAAAGGAAATTTCCGGGAATGGCATTTGGTTCTTGGAATCCGGGGATACGACGCTTACACTTAGGGCCTGTCAACAGGACCTAAGCCAAGGCTAGCGGCACGATTATGGACAATCCAGCATGAAGAAGAAAGAAGAGACCGACGACTCTCTGCAACTCGAAGGATCCATCTGGTTTCGCTCCGGCCAGCAGAACTGGGGAAACCCGCGCCGCATGGCGCTGCTCGCCGCCATCGACAGCCAGGGCTCCATCACCGGAGCCGCCAAGTACGTCGGCCTGAGCTACAAGGCAGCGTGGGATGCCGTCGACGCCATGAACAACCTTGCGGGCGAACCCCTGGTGCAGCGTACCACAGGCGGCCAGCGCGGTGGCGGAGCGCGCCTGACGGAGCGCGCCAGGGAACTGCTGGAGTTGTACCAGTCCCTGAGCCACGAGCACGAACGCTTCGTCGCCAAGCTAGCGGCCATCGAAAGCAGCCACAGCCGCAACCTGGAGCTGATACAGCACATGATGTTCCAGGTCTCCATCCGCAACAAGCTGACGTGCGCCGTGGAGTCCATAGCCGAAGGCAAGGTCAATTCGGTCGTCACGCTGGCGCTGGGAGACGCGCTGCGCATCCGCGCTTCGATCACCCAGGCCAGCGTCCACAATCTCCGGCTGGAGCCAGGCCGGCGCGTGATCGCGCTCATCAAGGCGTCGTCCCTTGCATTTGGCCTGCCCGACAGGAAAAAACCGAAGGCCGGCCAGAACCGCGTCAGCGGCCGCGTGTCGAACATCGTCCTGGACGACAGCTACGCCGAAGTCCAGCTCTCGCTGGATGAGGGCCGCACCCTGACGGGCACGATTCCGCGCGCTGACTTCGATAAGCTCGGTCTCGAAGAAGGCGACCAGGCCATCGCCCTGTTCGAGGAATCCAACGTCATGCTGGGAGTGCTGGATTGAACGTCGCGCCGGGACAGCTCGAAACCACGCTGCCGTCCACCAGTTCGAAAACCGTGTCGGCCAGCAGGCGCACATCCTGGGGATCGTGCGTAATGAGTACGGTAGGCACCGTCAGCCTGGCCTGAAGCTCTGCCAGCTCTTCGCGTAGCTTGCGCCGCAAGCTTTCCTGCAAGGCAGAGAATGGCTCGTCGAGCAGCAGGATGTCCGGCCTGGTTGCCAGGGCGCGCGCGAGCGCGACGCGCTGGCGCTGTCCTCCGGAAAGCTGGTCTGGGTAATTTCCCAGCAGCGGCTCCAGTTCGAAAGTACGCACCCAGTACATGGCCTCGTCCGGCAGGCCGGACCTCTTGCCCGGATTACATATCCCCGTGCTCAATCCGAAGCCGATATTCTGGCCCACGGTCAGGTGCGGGAACAAGGCATATTCCTGGAACAGGTAAGCCAGCCGGCGCTGCTGCGGCTTCAGGCAAATGCCCTGGCTCGAGTCGAACAGCACCCGCTCGCCGACCTTGACATGGCCGGAATCGGGACGAAGCAGCCCCGCGATCGATTTCAGGGTCAGTGTCTTGCCTGCGCCAGACGGTCCGAACAGCGCGATGCGCCGCGCTTGCGATGCAAACGCCATGTCCAGGTTGAATTGCCTGCCGCCGGAAGACAGCAGGAGTTTGATGGAAACGTCGATACTCATGCCGACCGTCCTCCGCTTTTCTGCTTTCTTGCGCCAGCCTGCAGCAAGTAGCTGGACACCCAGAGCACGATCACGCAGGTGACCGAAGTGATGGTGACCAACAGGCTGGCCATGGCATCGTTGCCCGCCTGCACCGCCTCGTAAATGGCGATGGAAAGCGTTTGCGTCTTGCCCGGAATGCTGCCCGCGATCATCAGGGTTGCGCCGAATTCGCCCAAAGCACGGGCGAATGCCAGCAGCACGCCAGCCAGGATGCCACGCGAAGCCAGCGGCAGAGTAACGCGGAAAAACAGGGCGACTTCGCTGACGCCCATGACCCGGCCGGCATCCTGGTATTGCCCGTCCACAGTCTGGAATGCCGCGCGCGCCGACTTGAGTACCAAGGGGAAGGCCACCACGGAAGCCGCCACGACCGCCCCCTGCCAGGTAAACACGAGCTCGATGCCGAAGTCGGCCAGGAACGGCCCCAGCCAGCCGCGCCGCCCCAGCAGCACCAGCAGGTAATAGCCGATGACCGTGGGCGGCAGCACCATGGGCAAGGTCAGGATGGAATCGATCAGGTCGAACCAGGTCGATTGCTTGCGCGATAGCCAATAGCCGATTGCCACTCCAAATACCGTGGCAAAGAAAGTGGCCCAGAGGGCCACCTTCAACGAGAGTAGCAGGGGTGTTGCTACACCAGACATGCGAAGCTTCCGTTTTTATGAGGTGTGAGAAATCTCAGGGCTTCTGAAAGCCGAAGCGCGCCAGGATCTCCTGGCCCTTGCCGGACAGGACGTAGTCCTTGAATTCCTGCGCTTTTTCGCTGCGCTTGTCGCGCGTGGTCAGCGAAATGGGATACAGCACGGGCTCGGGTGTTTCCACGCTGAGTACCTTGTTGACCTTGTCTGCGGCCACGGCGGCGTCGGTACCGAACACGAAGCCGGCATCGACTTCGCCGCGCACGACATAATCCAGGGCCTGGCGCACGTTTTGCGCCATCAGCAGCTTGGACTCTACCGCAGCCCAATCGCCGGATTTTTCGAGACTGGCCTTGGTGTAGCGGCCGACCGGAACGGTTTCCGGATTGCCGATGGTGATTCGGGTGACCTTTTCGTTCTTCAGGTCGGCCAGCGATTTGATTTCGACACTGGCATCCTTGGGAGTGATGAGAACCACTTCGTTGCGGACGAAGTCGGTGCGCGTGGCGGGATCGATGGCCTTGCCTTCCGCGGCCTTGTCCATGGACTTCTGGTCGGCGGAGGCGAAGATATCGATGGGCGCGCCGTTCAGGATTTGCTGCAGCACAACGTCGGAAGCGCCAAAGGTCAGGTTGACCTTGACATCAGGGTTCTCGGACTCATACTGCTCGGCCACGGCCTTGAAGGCATTGGTCAGGCTGGCGGCTGCGCCGACAGTCACTTCGGCGGCATGCGCCGCGGTCAGCGCGGCGAAGCTGAAAACCGTGGACAGTGCAAGACGTTTGAAATTCATGATTTTTCCTTTGCCCAAAACCGGGCCTTGTAAGCGCCATCCCTCGGACACGGCAGGCGGCATGTCTGCGAACATCGACGGGACGACCATTGAAAGCGATGCGGCATCGATCGAACAGACTCAAAATATATATACATACATAACGATAGTCAATGAAGCATATCAAGAAACCGGCGATAGTGTTCCGGCCGGCACTTTAGCCGGTGCCTGGATACAGACCGGTACATGCGCTAAGATGCCCAGAGCCTCACTCGCACTACGTATACGCATGCCCTCCTCCCCTGCCCCCGCCAAGCACGCATTGCAGCCATTCCTCGATGCGCTCTGGCTGGAAGACGGGCTGGCCGCCAACACCCTGCAGGCCTACCGGCGCGATCTGAGCGCATTTGCGGAATGGCTGACGGCGCACGGCGGCAAACAGCTGAACGACGTCCAAACCGCCGACATCCAGTCATGGCTGGCCGACGAGCACAAGCGCACAAAAGCATCCACGGCCAACCGTCGCCTGGCC
Organism: Paracandidimonas soli; assembly: GCF_004342005.1. Classification (GTDB taxonomy): domain Bacteria; phylum Pseudomonadota; class Gammaproteobacteria; order Burkholderiales; family Burkholderiaceae_B; genus Paracandidimonas; species Paracandidimonas soli. The sequence goes on along the minus strand of NZ_SMBX01000005.1, from coordinate 256,593 downwards.
GCGCTGAAACGCTACTACCTGTGGGCGCTGCGGCAGGGACACATCCATGCGGACCCCTGCCTTTCCCTGCATACCGTCAAGCAGGCCGCGCGATTCCCGAAGACACTGTCGGAAGGACAGGTCGAGGCCCTGCTGCAGGCGCCCGACACATCCTCCACCCTGGGCCTGCGCGACCGGGCCATGATCGAAACCCTATACGCCACGGGGCTGCGCGTCAGCGAACTGACGGGCCTCGGCATGGCCGACGTCAGCCTAACCGAAGGCGTCGCCAGGGTCGTCATGGGAAAGGGCGGAAAGGATCGCCTGGTTCCGCTGGGCGGAGAGGCGCTGCACTGGATCGAACACTACCTGGAGGAATCCCGGCCCGGACTGCTGGGCGCCAGGCGCTGCGACGCATTGTTCGTCACGAGCCGCGCCAGCGCAATGACGCGCCAGTCCTTCTGGCTGATCATCCGCAAATACGCCCTCGCAGCCGGCATCCATACTCCCCTGTCCCCGCACGTGCTGCGGCACGCCTTCGCTACCCACCTGCTCAACCACGGCGCGGACCTGCGCGTGGTGCAGATGCTGCTAGGCCATGCGGACATTTCCACCACCCAGATCTATACTCACGTGGCCCGCGAGCGGTTGAAACAACTGCACGCCACTCATCATCCACGCGCTTGATCGCACCACAGAACCCGTCATGGCCAAGGCAAAACACGTCTCGGAAACCCCGGCAACCAAACTACTGAAGCAGCACGGCATCGCTTTCAGCGAGCATCCGTACGACTATGTCGACCACGGCGGCGCCATGGAAGCCGCGCGTCAGCTCGGCCTGGACCTGCATGCCGTGGCCAAGACGCTGATCATGGAAGACGAGAATCGCCAGCCGCTGGTCGTGGTCATGCATGGCGACAAAGAAGTATCCACCCGCAACCTGGCCCGCCAGATCGGCTGCAAGCGGGTGGAGCCCTGCAAGCCGGAAACGGCCCAGCGCCACTCAGGCTATCTCGTCGGCGGCACGTCTCCTTTCGCCACGCGCAAGACCATGCCGGTGTGGATCGAGGAGGAACTCCTGCAACTGCCCGAGATCCACATCAACGGCGGCCGGCGCGGCTATCTCATCAGCCTGTCGCCGCAAGCGCTGGTGGATCTGCTGGACGCCAAGTCGGTTCAGGCCGCGCTGGATCGATAACCACGCGCCAAAGCGCAAGCCTCGTCGTTCAAGACGAGGTCAAGCGAGGCGGTGTTCATATGGCGCCGCAGGCGCCCCCGTATAGTGGCGAGGAAGCTCCCGGCTTCAGGCGGGAGTGACTCACAAAACAAGGCATAAATACAAATGGACAAGCCAAACTCATGGGCCACAACGGCCATACAGAAAATCGAACGCGATTTTCGCCGTTCCGCGGATACCCATCTCATCCCCCTGGAGCTTCCCGCGTTCCGCGACATTTCCCTGTATATCAAGGACGAATCCACCCACCCTACCGGCAGCCTCAAGCACAGGCTGGCGCGTTCGCTGTTCCTCTATGCCCTGTGCAATGGCTGGGTGACCGAAGGCACGACCATTATCGAAGCATCGTCCGGCAGCACCGCCGTTTCGGAAGCCTATTTCGCCCGTATGCTCGGACTGCCATTCATCGCCGTCATGCCGCGCAGCACTTCCGCGGCAAAGGTGGACCTGATCAAGTTCCACGGAGGGCGTTGCCACTTCGTCGACCGCTCGGACGAGGTCTACGAGGAGGCCAGGAGGCTGGCCGCGCAAACCGGCGGCCACTATATGGATCAATTCACTTATGCAGAGCGGGCGACCGACTGGCGCGGCAACAACAATATTGCGCAGTCGATCTTCGACCAGCTTCAGGACGAACCACATGCCGTGCCTCGCTGGATCGTCACAGGCGCGGGAACGGGGGGCACCTCGGCGACAATCGGCCGCTATATCCGATACCATGGCTATGAGACACAGCTTTGCGTGGTCGACCCCGAGAACTCCGTATTCCTGGATTTCCACCGCACCCGCGACGCAAGCCTGACGAATCGGGGCTCATCCCAGGTGGAAGGCATTGGCCGCCCCCGCGTGGAACCTTCCTTCATCCCCGACGTCATCGACCGCATGGTCCGCGTGAGCACCGCAGACTCCTATGCGGCGATGCATCATCTCGCAGCCTTGACCGGCAAGCGATACGGAGCGTCCACAGGCACCGATTTCTACGGAACGCTGATCCTCGCCAGCGAAATGTTGGCCGCCGGCCAATCAGGGTCCATTGTCTTCCTTGCCTGCGATTCGGGTGACCGCTATCTGGACTCGTACTATGATGAAGGCTGGCTCAAATCGCAAGGCTACGCCATCGACCCGAACCTGCGAACGATTGGAGGAGTATGCGAATCGGGTGCGTGGAGCTGATGGCGAAGACTGCCGCGCTTTGGCCGCTTTCACTTTGCCATACTCCCTCCGATACTGTTAGACTTACGCCCTGCCCGGAACCTGTTTCGGCGCTGTCCCCTTAGTTAAATGGATATAACTTTCCCCTCCTAAGGGAAGATTGCAGGTTCGATTCCTGCAGGGGACGCCAGCAGCCCGATCGTTCACCGCACTTCGATGGCATCCCCCAGCCGGGTTTCCCTTCTGAGAATATCCAGGACTTCCTGCCGCCTTGCTCCCGACAGCCGGCTTTTTACAGTCGCGACGCTGATGGCGGCGATCGGTTCGCCGGCCTGGTTGCAGATCGCAATGCCTATCGCGCACACCGAAGGAATGATCAGTTCGCTGTTATAGCCATAGCCGAGCGCGCGGGACTCGCGCAAAAGACGCTGGATGGCGATCATTCTTTCGGGGCCGAAACGCTCCAGGTAAGGAGCGCTGGCCCGCATCGCCCGCTCGACCTCCGCCTCGTCCATATGCGCCAGCATCGCGGCGCCACCGGCGGAAACGCATAGCGGACGCCTGGCGCCCACTTCGACAGTCAAGGCCTTCAACGGATACGCGCCTTCGCAGCGTGCGATGCAGATCGATTCGTGCCCGCTGCGCAAATTGAAGAACGCCGTATCGCCGGTGATTTCCGCCACCTGCTCGAGGATGGGCGTGCACAGGGTTTCCCAGTCGAACTCCTTGCGCACCGCCAGCCCCAGTTCGAACGCCAGCCTGCCCAGCCGATAGCGGCGGGTATCCGGATCCTGCATGACCATGCCTTCCCGTACCAGGCCGGCCAGCAGGCGGTGCGTGGTGGAATGGTTCAGGCCGCAGTAAGACGCCAGCTCCGACAGGCGCCACCCCGAATGAGAGCGGATCGAAATAGCCCGGACCAGCGTGAATACACGCTGTATGACTTGGGTGCCGTTATCCATTTTTCCATTATATGAACAATTGATCTGTGGCAATGACCTTATTTTTCAAGGATAAATCCATAATGAACCTGGCTATGCCAAGAATATGAAGGTCATGATTTCATTATGCAAACAGAAGGGCAAGAGATGAGAACAGATCAGATGCAAGCATGGGATACGGAAGTCCTCGTGATAGGCGCCGGCGCTGCCGGCGTCGCGGCCGCAGTCACAGCCGCGCGCCGCGGGCTGGATGTGACCCTGGTCGAATCAGGCTCCATGCCCGGCGGAGAATTGCTGACCGGGATGGCGATCGACGGCGCGCTCAATGGTTGCGGAGAATGGGTCGTGGGCGGCTTCGCCACCGAACTGCTGGACGAATGCAAGCGGCTGGGGGGGTACATCGGCGCGCTGAACGATTGGCGCCTGATCCATTACGTATGCTATGACCCGGAGATCATGAAACTGGCGGTGGCCAATCTGCTGGCTCGCCATGGCGTGAAACTGCTGCTCCACACGTTCGCCTATGACGTCGAACACGAGCACGGCCGCGTGAAAGCGGTGCATATCCTGAACAAGCAGGGCCGCACGCGCATCACGGCCCCGCTGTTCATCGACGCCTCCGGGGACGGCGACATCGCCGCCATGGCCGGGGCATCGTACCTAAGCGGCGAAAACGGCCAGTACCAGCCGCTGTCCCTGATGTTCCGCCTGGCCAATGTGAATACCGGCGATCTCCTGGATTTTCTCGCCCGCGAGCCGGAGCATTTCGCGCTGGGCGAAAGCGATGCCATCCGCGGCGGGCGCAGCGACCAGGAAATCGCCCAGGAAGTGAAAAAGCAGGGCCATCCAACCGTTTTCCTCAAGGGTGACGGGCCCCTGCTGGCACGCGCGATCGAAGCGGGCGAGCTCTATCCCACGGCACTGATCATGATCCAGCCCACATCGACGGAAAAGCGGGAGGTATGCCTGAACACCACCCGCGTGGCGAATATCGACGCCACGCGCACCAGCGAACTGAGCACCGTGCTCGAACCGCTGAGCAAGCAGATAGAAATCTGCACGAACTTCATGCGCAAGCGGGTACCCGGGTTCGAACATGCCGTACTGTCGGGGCTGGCCCAGCGTATCGGCATACGGGAGACACGGCGCATCGCCTGCGACGAGACGCTTTCACAGGAGGACGTGCTGTCGGCGCGAAAACGGCGGGACGGCATCGGCAAAGGCAGCCACCACGTCGACATCCATCAGGACGGCATCGGACAATTGCGCATCCCGGTGGAGGGCGGAGGCTCCTACGACATCCCCTGGGGCTGCCTGCTGCCGAAGGGACTCGACAACCTGGCCGTTGCCGGACGCTGCCTGTCCGCCGACCGTCCGGCGCACGGTTCGGTGCGCGTCATGGGCCCATGCATGGCGATGGGCCAGGCAGCGGCCACCGCCGCTTCGCTTCTGCTCGCGGAACAGGGACGGTCCGCGGAGACCGGCTTTCGCGCCATGGATATCGCACAGCTGCGCCAGGCGCTGGCCAGCGACGGCGCCATCCTCGAAGGCACGCATTGAACCAAGGGAGACAGGCTGCGAAGCTCCCCGGAACCAGCAACCTTCGGGACGGACCGCGGTCCACGCATCACATCATCAAACCACAGAGAGGGTCAAGCCATGATCAAAGCACAATCCAGGCCCAGCGCATTGACACGCATTTTCGGGCTGTCGGCATTCCTGTTCGCTCTCCTGCCCGGCATGGCCGCCTTCGGCAGTCCGGCGCAAGCCGCAGAATACCCGGAGCGCCCCATCCGCATCGTGGTGCCCTTCGGCGCCGGCGGCCTGACCGACATCCTGGCGCGGCTGATCGCCGATCGCCTGTCGCAGGATGCCGGCTGGCAAGTCATCGTCGAGAACAAGACCGGCGCGGGCGGCAACATCGGCGCCGCCGACGTCGCTCGCAGCAAGCCCGACGGCTACACGCTGCTGATGGGCTCCATCGGCACCAACGCCAGCAACCCGTTCCTCTACCGGAACATGCCTTACGATCCGAAAAAGGACTTCGCGCCGATCACGCTCGCCGCCACAGGTACGCTGCTGCTCGTCATGAATCCGGACCTGCCCATCCACTCGACCCAGGAACTGATCGATTACGCCAAGCAGCATCCGGGGGAATTGAGCTATGGTTCCGGCGGCATGGGCGCCTCGCAGCATCTGGCCGGAGAATTGCTCAAGTCCATGGCCGGCGTCGACATCCAGCACGTTCCGTACAAGGGACTCGCCCCCGCCATTCCCGATCTGCTGGCGGGCCGCATCGCCTTCACTTTCGACATGGCCACCGCCCTTCCCTATGTCAAGGAGGGCAAGCTACGGGCCATCGCGGTGGCCAACCCCGAACGCTCCCAGGCCTTGCCCGACGTTCCCACGATCGCCGAGTCCGGCGTGCCCGGATATGCCGCCAGCGCCTGGTACGGCATGTTCGCCCCGGCCGGAACTCCAGAACCCATCATCCGCCAGTTGAACGAAAGGATTTCGCATATTCTGCGGCAGGAAGACATTCGCCAGCGCCTGCTGGCCATGGGCGCCGAGCCAGCCGTGAGCACTCCGGAGGAACTCGCGGCGTACGTGGAGGAGGAATCGGGGAAATGGGGGAAAGTCCTGAAGACGCTCAACCTGCAATTGGACTGATCCGGCTCCGGGCATGAGCAGATCAACAGCATGGCCGGCAGCCCGGCGCCGTCGGCTACGCGTCACTTTCCCAGCAGCCACCCCCTGAAGGCCGCCAGCGAAGGCAAGGTCTCGTTCCTGGGCGGGTACACCAGGCAGTAGCTTCGCTGACTGGCAATCGTCTCGCCTGCCGCCGCCAGCTCGCCCCGCAGCAGCTCATCCTCCACCAGCATCCTGGGCACCAGCCCGACGCCGATGCCCGCCCTGACCGCCAGGATCAGATGCGATGTCAGCTCGAAACTGGGTCCTATCCGCATTTGCCTGTGATCCAGCCGGTGATGCGAAAACCACTGCGCCCAGGCCTGCGGATTGCTGGCGACCGTCAGCAAGGGCTGCTCCTGCATCCACTCCAGTGTCGGCGCATGCCCGTCGCGAACCGCCTCCCTGCGCACGACGGCGACCAGCGACTCGTGGTGCAGGCGGTGCGCGACCAGGCCCGGCCACTCGCCGAACCCCACCGTAATGGCGGCATCGATATCGCCGGCATTGAAATCGATGTCGCCGATACGGGAATGGATATGTATCGTCACGCCCGGGTACGCCGCATAGAAATCATTCAGGCGCGGCAACAGCCACTTGGCCCCGAACGTCGGGAGAATGGCCAGCCGCAGCGCGCCGATGCCGGACTGATGCGACATGGCCTGCAGCGTCGCGCTGCGGATCATGCCGAGCGCATCGCTCAGATCGTCGAAGTAACGCCTCCCCGCATCGGTCAGCCTGACCGAACGCCCTTCCCTGCTGAACAGACGGATTCCCAGTTGTGTCTCCAGCGTCTGGACCTGGCGGCTGATGGCGCTCTGGCTCAGCGACAGCTCGTCCGCCGCACGGGCATAGCTCTCGTGCCGGGCGGCCGACTCGAAAATCAGCAGCAGGGACATGGAAGGAGTCAAACGCCTATAATTCATGAGTTTTATGCAACATTCCCGGTAGAAAATTCCGTTTGTCAATCAGCGCTTACTGGAAGATACTTGAGCCAATCCATGCCTGCAACACAAATCATGCAGGAAACACAAGATTCGGCAGCGAAGTCCTGACTCATGAGCCATCGTAAACCCACGCAGATCGTCCCTCTTCCGGATGCCGCCAGCCCCCTGGCGCAGTCATACCGCGCATTTCTCGATGCCGCGAAGGCCGCGGGCTTCAAGGGCGAAGTCTGTACGGATCACGCCAACCGCACCGTCATCGCCACCGACAACTCCATCTACCAACGCCAGCCCCAGGCCGTCGTATACCCCACGCACGCCGAGGACCTCCAGATACTGGCGGCCCTGTTGTCCCGAGCCGAATACCGCGACGTCGTGCTGGCGCCGCGCGGCGGCGGCACCGGCACCAACGGGCAATCGCTGACCGACGGCATCTCCGTGGATCTCTCGCGGCACATGAACCGCATCCTGGAAATCAATGCCGAAGAACGCTGGGTGCGCGTGCAGGCGGGCGTGGTCAAGGACCAGCTCAACGCCGCGCTGAAACCGCACGGCCTGTTCTTCGCGCCCGAGCTGTCCACATCCAATCGCGCCACGATCGGCGGCATGATCAATACCGACGCCAGCGGCCAGGGCAGCTGTACCTATGGCAAGACCCGCGACCACGTGCTGGAGCTGGATTTCATCCTGCCAGGCGGCGAACGCCTGCAATCTCGTACTCTGACGGAAGACGAGCTGGAACAGGCCTGTGCCCGCCAGGACCGCATCGGCAAGGTTCATCGTACGGCGCGGCGCATCATCGACGAACAGGCCGCCCTGATCGACGCCAAGTTTCCCAAGCTGAACCGCTGCCTGACGGGCTACGACCTCGCCCATCTGCGCGAACCCGATGGCCGCTTCAACCTGAACAGCGTGCTGTGCGGCTCCGAAGGCTCGCTGGGCTTCGTCGCCGAAGCCAGGCTCAACGTGCTGCCCATCCCGAAGTACTCGGTGCTCGTCAACGTGCGCTATGCGGCCTTCATGGACGCGCTGCGCGACGCGCGCGCGCTGGTCGCGCATCAGCCGCTGTCGATCGAGACCGTGGACTCCAGGGTGCTGCTGCTGGCCATGAACGACTTTGTCTGGAGCAGCGTATCGGAATACTTTCCCAGCGACCCGTCGCGCCAGACACTGGGCATCAACCTGGTCGAGTTCAGCGGCGACGACAAGGACGAGGTCGACGCCAAGGTCGCCGGCTTCATCGAGCATTTGCAGCGGGATACGACGGTGGAACGCCTGGGCCACACGCTGGCCATGGGCTCGGCAGCGGTCAAGAACGTATACAACATGCGCAAGCGCGCCGTCGGCCTGCTGGGCAATGTGGAAGGCGAGGCCCGCCCGCTGCCGTTCGTCGAAGACACCGCCGTTCCGCCCGAGCACTTGGCGGACTTCATCGCCGAGTTCCGCGCATTGCTCGACTCCCACCAGTTGCAATACGGCATGTTCGGCCACGTGGATGCGGGCGTGCTGCACGTGCGGCCCGCGCTGGACATGAAAGACCCCTCCCAGGCCGCCCTGATACGCACCATCAGCGACGGCGTGGCCGGGCTGACGCACAAGTACGGCGGCCTGCTCTGGGGCGAGCACGGCAAAGGCGTGCGCTCGGAATATTCGCCAAAGTTCTTCGGCGAGCTGTATCCCTTCCTGCAGCAGTTGAAGGCCGCATTCGATCCGCACAATCAGTTCAATCCGGGCAAGATCGCCACGCCGGAAAACAGCCGGGCGGCGCTGCTCAGGATCGACGAAGTCCCCACGCGCGGCGAGCATGATCGCCAGATCGACGAGCGTGTCTGGCAAAGCTACGGCGCCGCCATGCACTGCAACGGCAACGGCGCCTGCTACAACTTCGATCCCGACGACGCCATGTGTCCTTCCTGGAAGGCGACGCGTCAGCGCATCCACTCGCCCAAGGGGCGCGCCTCGCTGATGCGCGAGTGGCTGCGCCTGCAGGGCCAGGCCGGCGTGGACGTATTGCAGGCTGCCGGGCAGTACACGCCGTTCAGCAAATCGCTGTGGCAGCGCTGGAAGAATTCCCGCGCCGCACGGCGCGGGGATCCCGATTTTTCCCATGAGGTCTATGACGCCATGGCGGGCTGCCTGGCCTGCAAGTCCTGTGCGGGACAATGCCCCGTCAAGGTCAACGTGCCGGAATTCCGCTCGCGCTTCCTGCAGCTTTACCACCAGCGCTATCTGCGGCCCCTGCGCGACTACATGATAGGTTCGCTGGAGTTCACGATTCCCTGGTTCGCCAAGGCGCCCGCCCTCTACAACGGCATCATGGATCAGCCCTGGGTGCGCAAGCTGCTGCAGACGCGCGTCGGCCTGGTCGACAGCCCTCTGATAGACCGGACCGACCTATCGCCCGCACTGAAGGCATGGCGAGTGCGCCCAGCCACCGCCGAAGCCCTGGCAAGCCTGTCGCCGGAGCAGAAAGCCCGCAGCATCGTCCTTGTGCAGGACAGCTTTACCCGTTACTTCGAAACCGGGCTGCTGGCCGACTTCATCGAGCTGGCGGCGCGCCTGGGCTTCCAGGTCTGGATGGCGCCTCTGCTGCCGAACGGCAAACCGCTGCACGTGCAAGGCTTCATGCGCGCCTTCGAAAAGGCGGCCGTCCGCAATGCGGCGCAGCTGCGCCGTCTGGCCGGCGCAGGCATTCCCCTGGTCGGCGTGGATCCCGCCATGACGCTGACCTACCGCCAGGAGTATCTCAAGGTCTCCGGGGCCGGCCAGGTTCCCCAGGTCATGATGCCGCACGAGTGGCTGCTGCAGGCATTGCCGGAAGGCAGCCAGCCGGCTGCGGACTCTCCCTCGTATCGCCTGCTTGCGCATTGCACCGAAAAGACCAATGCGCCGGACAGCTCGAAGCAATGGGAAGGGGTGTTCGCGCGCTGCGGGCTGCGCCTGCGCGTGCAGGCCACGGGCTGTTGCGGCATGTCCGGCACATACGGCCACGAGGCCCGCAATCTGGAAACCTCGAGAACCATCTACTCCCAGTCCTGGCAGGCGCACGTGGAAACCCTGGAAGAACAGGACGAGGCCCTCGCCACCGGCTATTCCTGCCGCAGCCAAGTCAAGCGACTGTCGGAGCGCACACTGCGGCATCCACTGCAGGTACTGCTGGAGCGGATGCGCGCCGGCGCACAGCAACACGCATAGCCAGGGCGAGCCGCGCCCCGCACAAGACAGCGCCCCGGGCGGAGGCGGACTCCGGCCGGGGCGTCGATGAATACGATTGCGCGAGGAAGGCGCGGTACCGTCCAACGACGGCTCCGCGCTTCATCCGATCAGTTCAGCGTGATCTTGCGCTTGGCCACGATGTCCTTGGCCCAGTCGTACTGCTCCTTGATTTCCTTGGCAAACTCTTCCGGCGTGTTGCCCGAAGGAGCCGCGCCCTGCTTCTCCAGCGTTTCGATGACGGCGGGATCCTTCAGCGCCACCACGGCGGCGTCGCGCAGCTTCTTCACGATTTCGTCAGGCGTGCCCTTGGGAGCCAGCAGGCCGTACCATGCGGGCTGGTTCAGCTCGGGATAGCCCTCTTCCGCCAGCGTGGGGACGTCCGGCAGCGCAGCCAGGCGCTCGGGCCATGCGATGGCCAGCGCGCGCAGATTGCCCGCCTGGATCTGAGCCATGGAAGAAGGCAGGTTGTCGAACATCAGGTCGATCTGGCCGCCCACCGCATCAGTGACTGCGGGACCCGAGCCCTTGTACGGTACGTGAATGGCATCGGTGCCTGTCGACAGCTTGAAGGCTTCGCCGAACAAGTGAAGAATCGAGCAGGTGCCCGAGCTGCCATGCGAGTACTTGCCCGGATTGTCCTTCAATATCTGGACCAGTTCCTTGAAGTTCTTGGCGGGGAACTTGGGATTGGCTTCGATGACGTTGGGAACGTTGGCGAAGTTGGTGACCGGGACGAAATCCTTCAGCGGATCGTATGGCAGATCGTTGGGTCGGCAGGCCGAGTTGACCGCCATGGTGGATACTGTGGCGATCGACAGGGTGTAGCCGTCCGGCTTGGCGCGCGCTGCTTCGGCCGCACCGATGGCCCCGCCTGCGCCGCCCTTGTTTTCCACGACCAGGGTCTGGCCCAGTTCCTGCGCCATGCGCTGCGTGACGATGCGGGCCACGATGTCAGTGGAGCCGCCCGGCGCAAACGGCACGATCACGCGGATGGGCTGGCTGGGATAGTCGGCAGCCTGCGCGGCTGTCGTGCCCAATGCAGTCGCAATACCTGCAGCCATCGTCAGTACAGCAAAGTTCTTTCGAATAATCGACATGTTTTTATCTCCGAAGATTATGTGGGGGCTTGCGCGGTCGGCGCAGAACCCACGTCATACATGCTTGAGGCGCCCCGGTCGGGCGCATCAGACATCTGCGGAGGGAAGCATAACAGCAAACGATAAATTCCACATAGCAAAGTAAGGTCAAAGATCGAGGCAAATGCGGGCCTGTCCGGTAAAGATCAGGGCAAATACGGAGTGGATGGAAAACCGGGCGGCCAATCGTTCGCGCCGCAACCCCGCTGTCACGTTCCCGGGCGATAATGCCGGACTCATCCTTGCATCCCCTCTTCCTCATGTCAAAGGCACACAGTATTTCCCGTTTCGCTTCCCTCGTCTTCGATCTTGACGGCACGCTGGTCGACAGCGCCGCAGACATCACGACCGCCATGAGCATGACAATGACGGCCCTGGGGCTCCCGCCCCTGCCGCAGGGCTACATCATGCCCAACCTGCACAGCACTGCCGACACCATCATCGGCGATGTCTTCCGCGACCTGGGACATCCGCCGCCCGAAGACATGCAGGCCACGCGCGCGCTGTTCTACGATCATTACGCGCGGTTCGGCCATGCCACGTCGGTACTGTATCCCGGCGCGCGAGAGTTCCTGCGGTCATGCGCCGACAGAGGGCAGAAGCTGGCGATCTGCACCAACAAGCGGGAAAACACGGCACGCGAAGTCCTGGCACTGCTGGACGTCCTCGATTGTTTCCAGGCCATCACGGGCTGCGATACTTATGAGGAGCCCAAGCCGTCGGCGGTCCCTCTGCTCAGGACGCTGGAACGAATGGGAGTGTCGCGCGATGAGGCCGTTTTCTTTGGCGATACGCAGGCGGATGCGGAATGCGCGCAGCGCAGCCAGGTGGGCTTCGCTCTGCACCGGCCCGGCTACGGAGCGCAAGCGGCAGCACGCTTCCCGCGCCTGCTGGCCTTCGATCATTATTCCGAGTTCGGCCTGCCGGCAAACGCCTGAGCCGGGCCGGACTCAAGCCCCCTGTGCGCCGTGCTTGCTGAAAACCGCGCCGAATTCCGCGGCGATGTCCTCGTGGTTCATGGCGCGCAGGCGCATGCAGACGATCTCGACACGTGCCCACGCCCTGCGCCGGATATCCGCCTGATCCAGCCAGGAGCGCCAGCGCTGCTGGTCATGCTCACTGGCATCGTCCCGTGTCAGCCGGGCGAACCAGGCGCTGGCCTGGCTGAGGCTGTCGTCGATCTGCTGCCTGGCGTAGGGGCAATTTCCGGGGCAGCATTTATCCAGCACCAGGCTATCATCGTAGCGGCAGCGCCGGATGCAGCCCAGCATGGCTTGCTCGACGCCCTTGCCGACCGCCGCGTCGGAAACGCCGAAATGCGAGGCGATCTCGCGCCTGCGCATGCCTTCGCGCTGCTGCAGCAACAGCGCCTGCGCCAGTTGCGGCGGTGGTCCGCTACGGAACAACCTCGACAGGAATTGCATGACAGAAGGCTCCGAAATCCAGGAAGCGCGATTCGCTTTCGACTGCCGGCGGCATGGCGCCGCCATAGGAAAATATAATGAGAACGATTCCTATTTTATATTGATAGCGTGAAAAAGCAAGTTTTTGATGTTGCGAGGAAACAATGGCAGAAACCGATATGCCTGACGGCCCTCGGCCGGTACCGCCGGAGCCTCCAGGGCCGAATGAATGCTGCGAAAGCGGGTGCGATCCCTGCGTGCACGACTTGTACGCCGACGCACTGCGTGAATACCGTGCCGCGCTGTCGGCCTGGGAGAAGCGGCGCGCGGGCGCCGCGGCGCCTCCCCGGCGGGATGCCGATCCCACAGACAAAACCTAGGACCTGTTAACCTTAAAAGGAGCCTCACATGCCCACGTTCACGCAGCGCGGCGAACCCCAGGAGCACAGGCCCGCTGCGCTGAAGCGGGTCATGCCGGCCATCTATTCGCATCCAGCGCGTGGTGAGTCACTCCCGCCTGAAGTCGGGAGCTTCCTCGCCACAATACGGGGGCGCCTGCGGCGCCACATGAACACTGCCTCGCTTGACCTCGTCGTGAACGACGAGGCTTGCGCTTGGGCGCGTGGTCAATCATCCTTGTGTTCCCAGGCCGGCTCGGAAAGCGGCTCGCGGTTCATGCGCCGGATGTGATTGTCGAAGATGGGAGCCATGCGCCTGACGCCTTCGGTGTCCGGGCCTTCCAGCACGACATCCAGGCCGTCGTCCACGACCCGCATCCGGCAGCGCACCGGATCGAACCACACTTCGCCCTGGCTATCGTCAAAACTGACTTCGAAGCGATGCCCCCAGTGCTTGCACAGGCGCAGGATGAGGCGGGCGGGTTCATTCGTGATGTAGCGGGCAATGGATTGCGGCATTGATGGCTCCAGCTTGCAGGCGATATCCGGCCTGCCTCGGGACCGCACACTATAGGCCATCCTCCGTCGCGCTGTCACCTTCCTTGCCGCCGTTTTTCCGCTACTGGGCCCGTCCATGGCATATACTTTCTACACTTACTCAGTTTCACAGGCAAATCAAATGCAAGGCAATCCTGACGTCATCGACTACCTGAAGCAGTTGCTGCGCGGCGAACTGGCGGCGCGAGACCAATACTTCATCCATTCCCGCTTCTATGAGCACCTGGGCTTCACGAAGCTCTACGAGCGCATCAATCACGAAATGGAAGAAGAAACCCAGCATGCCGACGCCCTGCTGCGCCGCATCCTGATGCTGGACGGCATCCCCGACATGCGTCCCAACGCATTCGAGCCGGGCACAGACGTACCTGGCATGCTGCGCAAGGATCTCGAACTGGAATACGAAGTGCGCGCCGCCTTGCGCAAGGGGATCGAGCTGGCCGAGAAAGCCAGCGATTTCGTCACGCGCGACATCATCCTGGCGCAATTGCGCGACACCGAGGAAGACCACGCCTACTGGCTGGAACAGCAGCTAGGCCTGATCGAGAAGGTGGGCCTGGAGAACTACCTGCAGTCCCAGCAGTAAGCATCGGCGCAGGTCCCGCCCCGAAGGCGGGACCCGTCTGAAATCAGGCTTTGCCCGCCATCTTGCTCAAGGTGCCATCGCGCATGACGAAGTGATGCACCAGCGCCATCGCCACATGGCCGACGATCAATGCCAGCAATGTCCAGCCGAGCAGGCCGTGCACGGCATTGGCCGGCGCCATCATCCATTCGATCTTCTCGCCCGTCTGCTCGAAAACCCGGATACCCCAGGGCGCAAATCCTCGTCCCGAGCCGTATGCGCGCAGCAGCGCCAGCGAGGGGATCAGGATCATCAGCAGATAGAGCGCGCCATGCCCCCAGCGTGCCAGGGTGCCCAGCGCCGAGGGCTCGTAGGCTGGACGACTGTTGCGGTTGGCGAATGCCCAGACCAGGCGCAGCACGGCCAGTAACAGCAGCAGGAATCCGATCGGTGTATGCGTCCTGACAAGGGCGCTGTCGGCCGGCGAAAGATCGAGCGTCACCTTGTAGATCATGATGGAGAGTTGCCATATGAGCAGCGCCGCCATGCTCCAGTGCAGAACCCGGCTGATACGCCCATAACGTTGCGAATCATCTTGCCATGAACTCGTCACTATGCACTCCTTGAGAATATAACCATGCTTACAGTAAGTTGAATAGTACATTGTTGCTTTGTGCATGGACAAATCAAGGCAAATCGCGCATCTTCCACCACGCATCGCCAGCCATCCCCCCATCCTCATGACCGACAGCCCATCCCTGCAGAATTTTCTGGAACGCCGCCAGATTCCGATCTATCTCGCCGGCATGCTGGCGGGCCTGCCCGCGGGGTGGCTGCTGCCCGCGCCGGCATCCATGGAAGCCATCCTGAATCCCGCACTGGCGCTCATGATGTTCGCCACATTCCTGCAAATACCGCTGGCCAGACTGCCCCAGGCGCTGCGGCAGGGCAGGTTCCTGTGCGCGCTGCTGCTGGCGAACTTCGTCTTCGTCCCGCTGCTGGCCTGGCTGCTGCTGCCCATGGCGCCAGCGGATCCGCACATACGCTTCGCCATCGCGCTGGTGCTGCTCGCGCCCTGCATCGACTACGTCGTCGTATTCTCGCACCTGGGCAAGGCGGATGCGCGCCTGCTGCTGGCGGTCACTCCCGTGCTGCTGATCGCACAGATGCTGGCGCTGCCCGTGTTGCTGCATTATGTCTTCGGCATCGGCGTCGCGGCCGCGCTGGATCCTGAGCCGGTCGTGCGCGCCTTCGCCTGGATCGTCGCCCTTCCCCTGCTGGCGGCCTTCCTGGCCCAATCGGCCGAGAAGCGCTTCCGGCCTGCCCGCGCCGCCTTCCAGCGCCTTGCGCTGCTGCCGGTTCCGGCGACGGCGCTGGTGCTGTTCATCGTCATCGCGATCGCCCTGCCCCAGGCAGGCGCGGCGCTACAGTTCGCCTGGCGGATCGTGCTGGTCTATGCGATTTATGCGGCGCTGGCGCCGCTGGCGGGATGGGCGGCCGCAAGGATGCTGGCGCTGCCTGTGCAGCAACAGCGCTCCGTCGCCTTCAGCGCCGCGACACGCAACTCGCTGGTGGTGCTGCCGGTGGCCGTCGCCATTCCAGAGGCCGGCCCCCTGGTCGCCTCCGTGATCGTCATGCAAACGCTGGTGGAACTGGTGAGCGAACTTCTTTATATACGCTGGGTCCCCCGGCTGATCCGGCAACGGCAAGACTGACCGCGTCGATGCGCGGATCGTTGCGCCCGCGGCGAGACAAGACGCTGCGCTACTTGGAGATCTTCGTCACCACGTAGCGGTCGTTCTCGCGCTTGGCCGTGAACTTGATCTTGTCGCCCGGACTCAAGCCCTGCAGCAGCGGCGGCTGCGCATGATAGACCAGCGTCATGGCCGGCAACTCCAGATCGGAGATTGCGCCATGCTTGATGGTGATCCTCCCGGCTTGCGCATCGACGCGGCGTACCTCGCCGGATGCCGTGGCCTCCTGCGCCGCGGCCGGCGCGGCCACGAATGCCGCCAGGGGAGCCGCCAGCAGAACAGACAGACATATCCTTCTGACCAGACTCATTGCCATACGCTACACTCCCGTGAAACCAGCCATGCCCGTCATGGCCGTCTCTTTACTTTACTACCATAAGGCATGCGATGGCGACCCGACTTTCCATCATCACCACGCGCACGGGCGACCAGGGCTCCACCGGACTGGCCGACGGCTCGCGCCGCGACAAGGATGACCTGCGCATCGCAGCCCTGGGAGACGTCGATGAGCTGAACAGCGTCATCGGCCTGTGGCGCACGGAGCCGCTGCCCGCCGATATCGACGGCCTGCTGAAGCAGGTGCAGAACGACCTGTTCGACATGGGCGCCGAACTGGCGATTCCCGGACACGCCGCGCTGACTCAGGCGCACATCGCACGCCTGGAGGAACGGCTGACCCATTACAACGCCGGCCTGCCCACGCTGGCGGAATTCATCCTGCCGGGAGGGACGCGCGCCGCGAGCCTGGCCCATCTTGCCAGGACGACATGCCGCCGCGCTGAGCGCACCGTAGTGTCGCTGCGCCGGGCCGAGGACTTCGCTCTTGCCTCGCAGCAGTATCTGAACCGGCTGTCCGACCTGTGCTTCGTGCTGGCCCGCTGTCTGAACCGGTACGCCGATCACCCCGACACGCTCTGGCAGCGCTGAGCACGACGGGCGCCCGAATCTCCCTGCATCCGCACCGGCCCAATCTCATCCAGAAAGGAACCCAGCATGGCACGCCTTCCCTATGCAGACCTGTCCCGGCCCGACACCAAGCCCCTGGTGGACCGTATCGTCGCAGAACGCGGCAGCGTCCTGCATCTTTACCAGATGCTGCTGCACAGCCCCGACATCGCCCAGGGATGGCTGGCCCACCTGACCGGCATACGCCAGAAAAGCAGCCTGTCCGGCGACCTGCGCGAACTCGTCATCATGCGTGTCGCCATCTTGAACAACGCCCCCTACGAAGCGGACCAGCATGCTCCCATCGCGCTCAAGGAAGGCGTGACGCAGGCGCAGCTCGATGCGCTGCCCGACTGGGAGTCGTCCGATCTGTTCGATGCGCGCACACGCGCTGTGCTGGCCTACACCGACGCCATGACCTGCCACGTGCAGGTGCCGGACGACGTATTCGAGGAAGTGCGCGGCCATTTCGACGACAAGCCGCTGGTCGAGGTCACGGCGACTATCGCCACCTACAATATGGTGTCGCGCTTCCTGGAAGCGCTGCAGGTGCATTCGCACGACGAGCGCTGAGCGCGGACCGCCGCGTTCGCGCGCATCGTCCCCGGCGGCGAAGCGCTCCGGGGACCCATCCGCCCAGGCTATTGGCCGGCGATTGCCATCTGCTCGATCAGGACGGAGCCGCTGGACTTCGCACCGCGCGTGCAGACATCCGATCCCACGGCGACGATCTGGGTCAGCATCTCGGCCAGGTTGCCGGCGATCGTGATTTCCTCGACGGCATGCTGGATCTCGCCGTTCTCCACCCAATAGCCGAACGCGCCGCGCGAATAGCCGCCGGTCACGTAGTTGACGCCCTGCCCGATCAGCTCGGTTACCAGCAGGCCCGTGCCCATCTTGCGCAGCATGGCGGAAAAATCGTCCTGCGGCTGTGTCAGCCTGGATGTGAGCGTCAGGTTGTGCGACCCGCCCGCGTTACCCGTCGTCTGCATGCCCAGCTTGCGCGCGGTATAGGTCGACAGGAAATATCCCTGCAATATGCCGCCCTGCACGACATCGCGCGCCTGCGTGCGCACGCCCTCGCTGTCGAACGGCGAGCTGCCCATGGCGCCGGCGACGTGCGGATCCTCATGGACATCCAGATGGTCGGCCATGACGCGCTTGCCCAGGGAGTCCAGCAGGAAGCTGGCCTTGCGGTACAACGCGCCGCCGCTGACGGCCTGCACCAGCCCGCCCAGCAGCCCCAGCGCCAGCGGCGCCTCGAACAGCACGGGAAAGCGACCGGTGGGGATGCGCCTGGCCGACAAGCGCGACAGGGTGCGGCGCGCCGCATACTGGCCCACGGCCTCGGGCGAGGCCAGCGAGCGCCAGTCCCGCGCCGCCGTATACCAGTAGTCGCGCTGCATCTGGTCGCCATGCGCGGCGATGGGGGAAACCGACAGCCCATGGCGCGTGTAAGGGTACCCGCCCATGAAACCGCGCGTATTGGCAAGGACGAAATGTCCCTCGTAGGTATCGACGGATGCGCCTTCGGTATTCGTGATGAGCGGGCTGACCACGCCCGCCGCTCGCTCGGCGCGCACGGCCAGCGCGGCCGCGTCTTCCGTGGAAAGGCTCCAGGGATGGTGCAGGTCGAGCGGCGACATGTCGCCCTTGGCCAGCAAGGCCTCGTCCGGCAGGCCGGCCGCCGGATCCTGCGCGGTATAGCGCGCAATGTGCCAGGCCGCCTCCACGGTTTCGCGCAGCGCCTTGGGCGTAAAATCCGACGTCGAAGCCGAACCTCGCGAAGTTCCGGCAAACACCGTGATATCCAGCGACCGGTCGCGGGTCTGCTCGACCGTCTCGATATCCTGCCTGCGCACCGTAACCGACAGGCCCCGGCTCTCGGACACGTCGACGACGGCGTCCGACGCCCCCAGCGAAGTGGCATGGCGCAAGGCGTCCTGCGCCAACTCCTGGAAGCGCGCCTGGTTTTCCTGGATGGGCAAATGGGTGTTGGGCTGTGTGCTCATTGCTGCTCTTGAAAGGGTTTTTGGCCTATTGGCGCGAAAAGGGATGCCGGCCGGTTATCATAGCCAATTGGACACTATTTTTTCACACATTCAGTGATGGCAAACACTCCTGCCGATTCTCCGGACGAATTTTCCCCCGACGACTTCTACGGACGACCCAGCAAATCCCAGGTAAAGCGCGAAATGCTCGCGCTGCAGGACCTGGGCAAGCAACTGGTCGACCTGTCCTCCGACCAGCTCAAGCGCCTGCCGCTGGGCGATGAACTCCACGACGCCATCCGCCTGGCGCAGCGCACCACCAGCCGCGAAGGCCGCCGCCGCCAGATCCATTATGTCGGCAAGCTCATGCGCAAAGCGCCCGCCGAGGCCATCCGCAATCAGCTCGATATCTGGAAGAATGGCTCGCGCGCCGAGGCCGCCGCCATGCACAGGCTGGAAGCCCTGCGCGACCTGCTGCTGCGGGACGACCAGGCGCTGACACAGCTGATCGACGACTATCCCCAGGCCGACGCCAAGCTGCTGCACGGTCTGGTCCGCAACGCGCGCCAGGAAGCCAGGAAGAATGCCGCGCTGCTGCAGGGACAGGAGCCGCAGCGCAAGCATTACCGCGCCCTGTTCCAGGCGCTCAAGCAACTGGACAAGCTGGACGACGAAACACCAACGGAAGCACAATGAGCACCGACACACTGCTGGACTGCATCGAGATCGAAACCGCCCCGAATCCCACGCACGCCGTCATCTGGATGCACGGCCTGGGCGCGGACGCCAATGACTTCGCCCCCCTGGCCACCGAGCTGGGACTGTACGACAGCCCCGCCGTGCGCTTCATCTATCCCAACGCCAGGGTGCGGCCCATCACTATCAATGGCGGCATGGCCATGCGCGGCTGGTACGACATCTACACCCCCGAGTTGATCCGCCGCGAAGACACGCAGGGACTGCAGCAATCCCAGCGCGACGTGCAGGCCCTGATCGCCCGGGAAAACGCCCGGGGCATTCCCTCCGGCAACATCGTGCTGGCCGGGTTCTCGCAAGGCTGCGCCATGACGCTGCAGACCGGCCTGCGCCATCCGGAAAAGCTGGCCGGCCTGATGGGGCTTTCGGGCTACCTGCCGCTGGCATCCACGCTGGAGGCCGAGCGCCACCCCGCCAATCAGGACACCCCCATCTTCCTGGCCCACGGCACGGTCGACCCGGTCGTCACGATCGACCGCGCCGAGGCATCGCGCCGCCTGCTTGAAAATGCCGGCTATCAGGTCCAGTGGAAAACCTACCCGATGCCGCACACGGTATGCCCAGAGGAGCTGGTGGACATCGCCCGCTTCCTGCGCCACGTGCTGGCCTGAACAGGCGACGAGCCATCGTCCGCCGAAACGGTCCGCACCGGAGAAGCGCCTCTTGCTTCGTGGCGCTCCCCCGGTGTAAAAACCGCATGCAATCATCCCATACGCCTCACGGAGCCACTCTCCCATGCGCCTTCTCATCGCCCTGATCCTTCCCTGGCTGACGTTCTTCACCATCGGACGCCCGATTGCCGGCATCATCTGCCTGATCCTGCAGATCACGCTGATCGGCTGGGTGCCCGCGGCCATCTGGGCCGTCTATGCGCTGAGCCAGTACAAGACAGACAAGAAGATCGAAGCCGCGCTGGGCCGCCGCTAGGGCTGCCCGCCCGCGCCGCTCACTGGCGGCGGGTTTCCCCGAGGTCCAGCCAGACGCGGCGCATGCCCGGATCGTCGGGATCCATGTCGTTGCTGAAGCCGAGATACGCCATCAAGCCCAGCATGGGGCTGTTGCCGGCCAGCACCCAGCCGTCGATATACGTCAGCCCCTGCTCCTGCGCGGCCTCGATCAGGCCCCGCATCAGCTCGGCTCCCATGCCGCAACGCTGCCAGTCGTCGCCGATCACCAGCGCATACTCGGCGCCGCGCCCGTCGGGATTGCGCAGATAGTGCGCGAATCCGACGATGCGCTCGCGCGGATGGCCACGATTCGCGGGATTGGGCTCCTTCACCGTCGCCACCAGCGCCAGCTCGCGGTCGTAATCGATGCGCGTATAGCGCGACAGCATGTGCGGCGTCAGCTCGCGCAGCATGGAGACGAAACGCATGTAGCGCGTCTTGTCTGACAGGCTGCGCATCAGTTCCTGCAGCGGCTCCGCGTCTTCGGGACGTATCGGCCGCATCAGCCAGCGCCGGCCGTCCTTCAGGGTTTTCTCGCGCACCAGATGGCGAGGATAAGGGTGGATGGCCAGGTGCCGGTAGCCGGTCGTTTCCGGCAGCACCAGCATCGACGTCGAACTCAGCTCCATCCTGATGCCGCCGGCCGCCAGATGACGTTCATCGGCGTACAGGGGATCCAGCGTCAGCGACGCGATGGTCGGCAGCTCGCAGACCAGATCGGAAATGCACTCCAGCGTCTCCTGCAGCATATCGAATGCGGCCGGCGTCATGCTCCGGGACAGCTCGCGGCGCCACAGGCCGCTGCGCTCCACAAGCTGCCGCGCCAGGAAACGATTCAACGGAGGCAGTTCCATGCCTGACTGCGCTTCCTCGCCCGACATGGCTCCGCCGCCGCGTCCGAAGCATATGTAGGGACCGAACAGCGGGTCTCGCCTAACCCTGATGGACATGGGCGGCATGTCGCCGTATCCGTCCGGCGAGTCCGCCTCAGGCAGCCATTGCACAGGAACGTCGAAGCAGGCCAGCACCTGCCTGCACTCCCGCGGACCCAGCGCCTGCCTGTGCTGGCGCTGAGCCTCGCGGACAATAGCCCTGGCCTCGTCCACCCTGGCGGGCCGGCCCAGCGCTTCCGGCGGCAATATCTGCTGCGCCAGCATCTGGCTGTAATGATGCATCGTCAGCGTTCCGAATGCGCCGGCCGCCGTTTCCGGCGTACGGAAGGAGGGCGCGCCCGCGCTGTCCATGACGTGGCGCAGGCGGCGCATCTGGGAGTCCCCCATGAAGCAGGTGATGAGCGGCTTGCCGGCCCGTGGCGCAATCCGGGCCAGTTCATCCACGACTCCGTCCAGGTCCGACAGCGGATCCGGCGACAGCAGCACAAGGATGCCGTCGACATCGGCATCTTCCTGCAGCAGTTGCATGACGCGCGCCATGACCTGCGGCCGCAGCGGTGCGAACGACACCACGGGATTCGCCGTTTCGGCTCCGCGCTCCAGCGTTTCCTGCAATTGCTTGCGCGTCGCCAGTGAAAGTCCGGCGCGCAGCACGCCGGTAGGCCCGAGCACATCCAGCGCCAGCTGCGCGGGACCATTGCCGTTCGAGAATACGGCGATGCGCCGCCCCTTGGGGCGATGCGCATACCCCAGCACCTTCAGCGCCGAAAACAATTGCACGAAATAGGGGACCCGGACCGCGCCGGTGCGGCGCAGCACCGTATCGAATACCGCGTCGTGCTGCCCTCCTGGCTCGTCGCGGCCATGGCCGGACTTCAGCACGACGACAGGCTTCACGCTGGCGGCGGCCCGCAGCGCGCTGGAGAACTCCCGCGCCGAGGCGATGTCCTCCAGGTACAGGGCGATGCTGTCCGTGCGCGCATCCATGGCCAGGTAATCCAGCACGGCGGCCACATTGACGGAGGCCTCGTCGCCCAGGCAGACGACAGCGGAAAATCCCAGCTTCACATCGTCGGCCCAATCCATCACGGCGGCCGCAATGGAGCGGGACTGCGTGACCAGGGCCACCTTGCCTGGCAGGGCATGCGGCGTATCATGGCTGAGATTCAGGCCCAGGGACGGACGCTGCACACCGAAGGACCTGGGACCGATCAGCGCGCAGTCATGCAATCGCGCCCAGCTGCGGCAATAGGCGGCATCCTCCATCGGATCGGCCGATTGATCCGGATGCGACAGCACCACCATGCAGCGCGGCCTCAGCGGACGCACGGCATCGCATACCTGCGGCAGCCGCGTCGGCGACACGCATACCAGCGCCAGGTCCAACCGCCCTCCCGGCATGGGCAGCGAAAGCGGCTCCGGCAGCGACACCTCGCCACTCGCCTCAAGCAGCACCTGCACCAGCCTGCCGCGCAATCTCGCACCCGCCTCCCGGCCGGCGGGAAGATCGATATCGCTCAGGACAAGTACGGACTGCGGCTCGAACAATGCGGCCAGACGATGCCTCGGCATGCCATGCTCCCGAAACGGTAAAATACCCCGTTATCTTACGTGCAATCCGGCCTTGCGGGCGATCGCCCGCCGCACCGGCCATCCCGAGACCATTCATGACACAGTCAGCAGCGCCCGTCCGTACCCGTTTCGCGCCTTCCCCCACCGGCTATCTGCATCTTGGCGGCGCCCGCACCGCCCTCTTCTCCTGGGCGTTCGCCCGGCACCACAAAGGCGTCTTCGTGCTGCGCATCGAAGACACTGATCTCGAACGCTCCACGCCGGAAGCCGTGCAGGCGATTCTCGACGGCATGGCATGGCTGGAAATGACGCCCGACGAAGGCCCCTTCTACCAGATGCAACGCATGGACCGCTATCGCGAGGTGCTGGCCGAACTGCTGGAAAAAGGCCACGCCTATCATTGCTACAGTTCGCCGGAGGAAGTCGAAGCCATGCGCGAACGCGCACGCGCCCTCGGCCTGAAGCCGCGCTACGACGGCACCTGGCGCCCGGAACCCGGCAAGACGCTGCCCCCGGTTCCCGAAGGCCGCAAGCCCGTGATCCGTTTCCGCAATCCGACAGACGGCGCCACCACCTGGAACGACATGGTCAAGGGTCCGATTCGCTTCGACAACAGCGAGCTGGACGACCTGATCATCGCTCGTCCGGACGGCACGCCCACCTACAATTTCTGTGTGGTCGTCGATGACTGGGACATGAAGATCACGCACGTCATCCGCGGCGACGATCACGTCAACAACACGCCCCGCCAGATCAACATCCTGCGCGCGCTCGGCGCGACGCCGCCCGAATACGGCCATGTGCCGATGATTCTTGGACCGGACGGCGAAAAGCTGTCCAAGCGCCACGGCGCGGTCAGCGTGGTCGAGTACGACAAGGACGGCTACCTGCCGGAAGCCATGATCAACTATCTGGCGCGCCTGGGCTGGAGCCATGGCAACGACGAACTGTTCACCCGCGAGCAACTGGTCGAATGGTTCGACGTGCGCAACCTGAGCAAATCGGCCGCGCAATGGGATCCCAAGAAACTCAATTGGGTCAATGCGCACTACATCAAGCAAAGCGGCAACGACGACCTGGCCGCCCGCGTCTCGCCGCGCATCAGCTCGCTGGGCGGCGATCCCGGCAGCGCGGACCTGCCTGCCATCATGGGGCTACTGAAAGACCGCGCCGAAACCCTGAATCAGCTGGCGGAAGGCGCCATGCTGTTCTGCGCCGCATTCAACGGCCCCGACGACGAACTGCGCGCGCAGCACATCAATGCCGAGTCTCTGCCTCTGCTGCGAGATTTCCGGCAGCAGGCGGATGCGCTGGCGCAATGGGATGCATCTTCGCTGTCCGCGGCCATTAAGCAGGTACTGGAACAGCATGGCGTGAAGATGCCCAAGCTGGCCATCCCGCTGCGTGTCGCAGTGACTGGACGCACGCAGACTCCCGCCATCGATGCCGTGCTGGCGCTGCTGGGACGCGAAACCGTACTGCAGCGCCTGTCGGCCGTCACAGAATAGGCAAGCGGTAGTCCGGCGACGCGCGGCGCAGCCGGATCTCCTTCCCATGCATGTTCAGCGCCATGCCTTTGCCGTCGAGCGCGGCAATGGCATGGCGGTTGACATAGATGGGATCCTGCGCATCCACCTGCGAACCGTTGGAATGCGTAGTTCGCAGGACCAGCGTTCCTTCTTCCCTGTACCAGCACCCGGTTTCGTCAAGGCTCTGCGGCGGCCTGTTGCCGCGCTTGAGCTGTTCGACATAATGCATGCTGCCATCCGCGTGCAGCCGGATCTGCAAGCGTATTTCTCCAGCAATGCCAGGCTCCTTGCGCACCGCCAGCCAATTCCCCACGGCGGGTTCATCCTGGGCGACAGGGCTGCAACCCTTGAATGCGGCATCGTACATGCCTGCATCGACGACGGTCGAAGGCTGCCGCGTCGTCGTGGCGCAAGCCGACAGCAGCATGGCAAGGCAAGCGGCAACGGCAAAACGAGAAGGCGATCCGTGCATGGACATGGCAAAAAATCCTCTGCGAAAAACAAGCGAACGTCATTCATAACATACTGCGCGTTCGCCATGCACGACGCTTTCCTGCGCACGACTCGATGCCTGGATGTTGGTTTTATGCAAATGCATTTTTATCGCCATCGAGCAACGGCCGGCGAGCGATGCCGGCGCGTTTCTTGACGCCGTCCACACGCTCATTGCATGCAACGGCATCCTCGGGCAGGCACGCCATGCGCATGCGCCATGCATGCGGTTGCCCTCGGCAGGACTCTCGCGTAAAAATTCCATGCTATCTCAAAACCCGCATGGATACTGGGATTGCAGCGACTGAAAATCCGATGTGCAGAAATTCCATCACATCGCGGGCAACGCAATCGATATCTTTCCCACTATCGAAGCCGGCGGAAAAACGCATCGTCCGGCCGGAGTTTCAAAGTATCCGCGCGCGAACCAAGCGCGCAAATCGACGCAATTATTCGCGCAAAAAAAAGCTCGCGATACGATAAGTCGAAGTCGAGAAAGACAATTGTCGGACGCCTTGTTTTGAATAATGCTTGGAATCGCGCTATGCCTTACGTTAGACTCTAGGCGTGCGATGTTGTCAGGAGGAAAGACGCTTCGCACGCTTAGCCATTTGAGATGGGTCGCGCCATTTTCGTGGGGGCCATATCAAATGGGTGA
This sequence comes from Paracandidimonas soli, assembly GCF_004342005.1. Classification (GTDB taxonomy): domain Bacteria; phylum Pseudomonadota; class Gammaproteobacteria; order Burkholderiales; family Burkholderiaceae_B; genus Paracandidimonas; species Paracandidimonas soli. The sequence continues at coordinate 230,839 of NZ_SMBX01000005.1, read as the reverse complement.
ACGCACTCTCTCTGACTGACTTCATCCCAAGGAGCTATACCATGGCAACAGCCAAGAAGGCAGCACCCAAGAAAGCCACCGCTGCCAAGAAAGCAGCACCTGCGGCAAAGAAAGCCGTAGCCAAGAAACCTGTCGCAGCCAAGAAGGCAGCACCCGCCAAGAAGGCAGTCGCTAAAAAGGCTGTAGCCAAGAAAGCGGCACCCGCAAAGAAAGCCGTAGCCAAAAAGGCAGTCGCAAAGAAAGTCGTAGCCAAGAAGGCGACGCCGGCAAAGAAGGCCGTAGCCAAGAAGGCAGCACCCGCCAAGAAGGCCGTAGCCAAAAAAGCCGTAGCCAAGAAGGCAGTCGCCAAAAAGGCAGTCGCAAAGAAAGCGGTTGCAAAGAAGGTCGTAGCCAAGAAGGCGGCGCCGGCAAAGAAAGCCGCAGCCAAGAAAGCCGCACCCGCCAAGAAGGCTGTAGCCAAGAAGGCGCCTGCCGCCAAAAAGGCTCCCGCAAAGAAGGCCGCGCCGGCAAAGAAAGCTCCCGCAGCCAAGAAAGCCGTTGCAAAGAAAGCCGCGCCCGCCAAGCGCACCGCGGCAGTGAAAACGCCTGCGGCACCCAAGGCCCCGGCAGCCAAGAAGGCGCCTGCCGCCAAAAAGGCTCCTGCCAAGAAGGCCGCGGCCCCCAAGGCAAACAAGGAAGCAACGCCCGCGGTCGACGCCAAGAAGACGGTCAACCCAGCAGCTTCGTGGCCCTTCCCCACAGGCGGCCGCCCCTAATAAGACGGCTTCCTGAACACTGCTTGCCGCACATCCGCGGCAAGCTTCAGGATCCAGGCCCCCGGCATGCCGGGGGTTTTTTCATGGCGCAACGATGCTGAAAGCATGAGCCGCGCATGCGAATGACGGCACGCAAAACAAAGCCATCTCGTGCGACAATCGGCCTTGCAGAAACTTCAAGAACCATCCCCATGCTCAGCGATATCCTCCAGTTCCTTCTTACGATCGCAGCCACGCTGATGGGCATCGCGCTTATCCTGCGCGCCTGGACGCACGCCGTGCGCCTGCATCCGTTCAATCCCTACTCCCAGGCCATCATCCGCGTTACCAACTGGCTGGTGCAGCCTGTCCGCAAAATCCTGTCACCCGGCAGCCTGATCGACTGGCCCAGCCTGTCCGCCGCCTGGCTGGTCGCCCTGGCCTATCTGCTGCTGGGCTGGATCATCGGCACCGGCTCCCTGCCCTCCGTCGGCAGTCTCGGTCCGGCGCTCATCGCCGCCATGCTGACCGTAGCCCGCTGGCTGTTCAACATCATTCTCTGGATGACGCTGCTGCAGGCCATCCTGTCCTGGGTCAACCCCATGGCTCCCGTCATGCCGCTGCTGCAGACGCTGACGGCGCCTTTGCTCGACCCCATCCGCCGTATCCTGCCCAACCTGGGCGGCATCGATTTCTCGCCGCTCGTGCTGCTGGTGCTGGCGCAAATCGCCCTGATGGTCCTGCAGCGCGTTGCTTTCGCGCTGTTCGCCGTCTGACGAAAAAAGCTGGGCTGCCATTCAGACAGCCCAGCTTTTGTGCGAACCCAGGTGAGTTCTCGAGATTTCGTGAGTCACTCCCGCCTGAAGCCGGGAGCCTCCTCGCCACCATCCAGGGGCGCCTGCGGCGCCGTATGAACACCGCCTCGCTCGATCTCGTCGTGAACGACGAGGCTTGCGCTTGGGCGCGTGGTCAGAAAGGTACGACGCGCGTCGGTCCGTTGCCGCTGATCAGCCTTACGCGTTGTCCCGCAGAGATGGCGACATCCGCTTCCTGTGCGATGACACGTGTCTCGCCGTTGTCGAGACGCACGGTGATTTCCAGGCCCGACTTGCGGTTCATCTGATTTTCCGCGGCATTGCCCAGCAGACCGCCGATGATGGCGCCGCCTATCGATGCCAGCACCTGGCCGGTTCCGCCGCCTACCGTGCTGCCGGCCACGCCTCCAAGCGCGCCCCCCGCCACCGTGCCCACGCCGGATGATTTATCGCTCTGGATGGTGATGGGCCGGACGGATTCGACCGTTCCCAGGCGCACGATCTGCTCACGTTGCGCCTGCCCATACGTATAGACGGAACTGGACGCGGACTGGTTCGCGCAACCCGCCAGGACTGCGGCTCCCGCGAGGACCGCCATTGCCGCGGCGCGGCGGAACTGCCGTGCCTGAATCTTTGGAAAATCTGCCATATGCATTTGCCACTCCTTCTTGCCAAGCGCCACGCCTGGCGAAACATCGATCGTATTCTGCATGGAAACGCAGGCGGGGAAAGCGCTCTCAGGCAAACCTTATGCCGTAGTTTTCCTGCAATGCCGCATCGACCTCGGCCAGCGACGGCTTGTGATTCTGCGGCCCCCTGGAACCGATCTTGAAGCTTCCCATGACATTGGCCAGACGGCAGGAATCTACCAGGGACCAGCCATGCGTCAGGCCGTACAGCACGCCGGCGCGATGCGCATCTCCGCATCCTGTCGGATCGACGACCTGCTTCGCAGGCACCGGCCCGATATCGACAGTTTGACCGCCTTCGTACAGCGTAGTTCCCTGCGCGCCGCGCGTCACAACGACCGCCTGCAGCGACCGGGCGATATCCTGCATGCTGCGCCCTGTACGCTCTGAAATTATGCCTGCCTCGTAGTCGTTCGCAGTAACAATGTGTGCCAGGGACAGCATCTCGGTCAGATCTTCGCCATTGAACAGCGGCATGGCCTGGCCCAGGTCGAACACAAAAGGAATGCCCTGCTCCCGCATGCGCCGGGCGTGGGCGAACATGCCCTCCTTGGCATCGGGCGCAACGATGCCCCACGATACGCCCTCGTCCCTGAGAAACGCGTTTTCGGACGAACGCAGCATGGCGCCGGGATGGAACGAAGCGATCTGATTGTTGTCCTTGTCCGTCGTGATGAAGCACTGCGGCGTATACATGTCGTCGAGCACACGCACCCAGCGCGTATCGATGCCCTGCGCCTTCATGTAGTCGAGATAATCCGCGGCATCGGAACCCACGGTGGCGACAGGCAGCGGATTGCCGCCGAGCAGGCGCAGACTGTAGGCGATGTTGCCGGCGCAACCGCCGTATTCCTTGCGCATGCTGGGAACGAAGAACGAAACGCTCAGGGACTTGATGTGGTCCGCAAGAATATGATCCTTGAAATGCCCTTCGAATACCGTGATGGTATCGAACGCTACAGAACCGCAAACCAGAACCTTATCGGACATGACACTGCCTTATGAAAAATCAGGGAAAAAACAGACTCAGCTGATAACCGTTCACATCGCCGCCCCGCACATCCAGCGGAAGCTGGACGGCCAGCTCGCTGCGCGCGGCGAACGGCTGCGGCAGCCTGTCCTTCGGCAGATAGTCGGACGGCTGGAGAATCTTGCGCACCACCACGGCTCCTGAAAAGTCCGTCAGGTCCAGCGCGATGGACGGCCATTGCTGCGGCCGCTCGGCCGCATTGCGCAGCGTCACGTGCAGCATCAGGCGACTGCCCTGCTCCGGTTTTTCCTCCCCCGCCTTGCGGACACGCAGGGAAGAACCGAGAACGGAAATCTGTTCGATGCGACGCGGATATTCGACCGTGCATCCCCACGGATGGCACAGGCGCTCGAGCACAGGGCGCAGCTCCGGCACGCTGTCGGCCAATTGCATCCGGTAGACATAGGCCGCCTGCGCGGCCAGCAGCGCCAGCGCCAGCAGACTCAGCCATACCCAGAGTGTGTGGCCCATGCGTGCGAATCGGCGCGGTCCTTCATCGAGGAACTCAGGGATGTCCGAAGCGCGAGCCGAGCCATAAGGCGAGCGCGGCTCGACGTAGATCCTGCCTGGGCCTCCGTCGCCTTCATCGTCGCTGTCGTCCTCGTCCTTCAGTACAGGATCGCGGCGCCCGGGCTGCATGGCCGCGACACCAGCGTCCTCGTCGCCGACATGGACGCGATAGGGCTCGCGGCGATACCCGGCATCGGATGCGGCAGCCGCCTGGGTGCTGAACGGTACGTGGGGTTCGTCCGCATCGGGCGGTTCCTGATCGGCATCCGCTCCGAACGTGTGCGACGCATACCCGGCACGGGCCGCATCCATGCCTCCATGCCCTGAAATCGCAGGCACGACGGCTTCATAGCCATCGAAGATATGTGCGCAGCTGATGCAGCGCACATAGCCTTTGCGCAACTGCAACTGCTCCAGGCTGGCTTGAAAAGTTTCACCGCATTGCGGGCATTGTGTCGTCAATTCCATGTCGGCAAGGCGTCTCTGGTCTACGGTAACTAGGCACGTCGCCCATGCAGGCAGACCCACCCTTCCCGCGCCTGCCAGACCTGCATTTCGATCCAGGGGGCATAGGCGGCAATGACTTCATCTGCCTGGCGTTCGAGCACGCCCGAAAGCACCAGCCGGCCTCCTTGCGCAACACGGTTTGCCAGCATGGGGGCCAGCACTTTCAAGGGATTGGACAGGATGTTGGCCACCACGACCTGCACTGTCCCTTGCGGCAAGGCATCGGGCAGCATGGCATCCAGTTCCACTCCATTGACTTCCGCATTGTACTGTGTCGACTGGACCGCCTGTTCGTCGATGTCGACGCCTTGCGTCCTGCCTGCCCCCAGCAGCCTGGCGGCGATGGCGAGAATGCCGGAACCGCAGCCATAATCCAGCACGGTCTGGCCCGGCTCCAGGTTTTCCGCCAGCCACTCCAGGCAGAGATGCGTCGTCGGATGGCTGCCCGTGCCGAACGCCAGCCCGGGATCGAGGCGGATGCGGACGATGGACGTATCGGCGCCATCTCCCAGGGACTGCGGAGCCGCATCGTCTTCATGCCAGCTCGGCGTGATCCAGATGCGGGATCCTACTTCTATCGGACCGAACTGCGACTGCGTCAGGCGCACCCAGTCGGTATCGGGCACCTCGCGCTGCGTCCAGTCGTTGGCGGCGGCCAGCCAGCCCTGCCGGTGCGCCTGCCGAGCCAGCGGCTCCGGCGCGAGATCGTCGGGCAACAGCGCCACGACGCGGTTGCGGTGCCAGGCCTGTACCTCGGGCTCGAGGCCAGGCTCGCCGAACAGGGGCACCTCCGCCTCGGTATCTCCGTCCGCGTCCTCGACTGACACCGACAGTACGCCCTCTTCAAGCAAAAAATCCGCAAGCGCTTCTGCATGCGCCTGCGGACACAACAGTACGATTTCCCGCATGCCGTATTCCTAAGGAAAATGCGCGCGCCGCACGGCCGCGGCGCGCGTGCCCCGCATCAGGGGCGCTGGGACAGTTTGTGTTCCAGGTAGTGGATGCTGGTGCCGCCTTCATGGAAGCGCGCATCCTGCATCAGTTCCCGATGCAATGCGATATTGGTGGATACGCCCTCGACCACCATCTCGGACAGGGCGATATGCATGCGTGCGATCGCCTGTTCGCGCGTATCGCCGTACGTGATGAGCTTGGCGATCATGGAGTCGTAGTAAGGAGGGACACGATAGCCCGTGTACACATGCGAATCCACACGCACGCCGGGGCCTCCCGGCGTGACCCAGTTCGTGATCAGGCCGGGGCTGGGCGTGAACTTGAACGGATCTTCGGCGTTGATGCGGCATTCGATCGCATGGCCCTTGAGCTCGACGTCGCGCTGGCGCAGCGTGAACTTCTCGCCTGCGGCAATGCGGATCTGCTGCTGGACGAGATCGATACCGGTAATCATTTCGGTAACCGTATGCTCAACCTGGATGCGCGTGTTCATTTCGATAAAGAAGAACTCGCCGTTCTCGTACAGGAACTCGAACGTGCCCGCGCCACGGTAGCCCATGCGGCGGCAGGCCTCGGCGCAACGCTCACCGATGCGCTCGATCAGCCTGCGGGGAATGCCAGGCGCCGGCGCCTCTTCGATGACCTTCTGGTGGCGGCGCTGCATGGAGCAGTCGCGCTCGCCCAGCCACAGGGCATTGCGCCCGCCGTCGGCAAGCACCTGGATTTCGATATGGCGCGGGTTCTCGAGGAACTTCTCCATATAGACTTCCGGATTGTTGAATGCCGCGCCGGCTTCCGTCTTGGTCATGGCCACTGCATTGAGCAGCGCAGCTTCGGTATACACCACGCGCATGCCGCGCCCGCCGCCGCCGCCGGCGGCCTTGATGATGACCGGATAGCCGGTCTCGCGGGCCATGCGCAGAACTTCCTGCGAATCGTCCGGCAGCGCGCCTTCCGACCCAGGCACGACGGGTACTCCGGCTTCGATCATGGCGCGCTTGGCGCTGACCTTGTCGCCCATCGTCCGGATGGACTCCGGCGTGGGGCCGATGAACACGAAACCGCTTTTCTCGACGCGCTCGGCGAAGTCGGCGTTTTCCGCCAGGAAGCCGTAGCCGGGGTGAATGGCCTCGGAGTCTGTAACTTCAGCAGCCGAGATCAGGGCCGGCATGTTCAGGTAGCTGTCGCGCGACTGCGCCGGACCGATGCAGACGGATTCGTCGGCAAGACGCACATACATGGCGTCGCGGTCGGCCTCGGAATGCACCACGACCGTCTTGATACCGAGCTCCCGGCAGGCACGCTGGATGCGCAGGGCGATTTCGCCACGGTTGGCGATCAGGATTTTTTCGAACATACCTTAGCCGATGACAAACAGGGGTTGACCGTATTCGACGGGTTCGCCGTTCTCCACCAGGATTTCCTTGATGACGCCCGCCTTGTCGGCTTCGATCTCATTGAGCAGCTTCATGGCTTCGATGATGCACAGCGGCTCGCCTTCCTTGACCGACTGGCCGACCTCCACGAAAGGCGCGGCGCCGGGATTGGGCGAGCGATAGAAGGTGCCGACCATCGGCGCCTTGACAGTATGGCCTGCAGGCTGCGCCGGTGCGGCCGGCGCAGGGGCGGCGGCCGGCGCGGCGGCTTCCGAAGCGACGACGACCGGCGCCGCGGCTGCGGCCGGAGCGCTGGCAATGATCTGCGGCGCCTGCGAGAATTTGACGATGCGCACCTTGTCGTCGCCTTCGGTGATCTCCAGTTCGGCAATGCCGGAGTCTGCGACCAGATCGATCAGTGTTTTCAGTTTTCTCAGATCCATACAACCTTCCCATCAAGTTCACGCAACATGCTTGCGCGCAACAACAGTGATTTAAAAAATACCTCTACGCCACTACCCGCCAGCGGCCCGCGTTCGCCTTCAGGCACGCAGCGCGCTGAGCAAAGCGGCCTCGTAGCCGAAAGCCCCCAGTCCGGCAACGACGCCTTTCGCCGTCGAAGACAGGAAGGAGTGGTGCCGGAACGCTTCTCTCCGGTAGACATTGGACAAATGGACTTCGATGAAGGGGATATCCACCGATGCCAGCCCGTCGGCCAGCGCAATGCTGGTATGCGTATAAGCACCCGCATTGATGATGATGAAATCCGTGCCGTCCTGACGCGCCGCATGGATGCGGTCCAGCAGTTCGCCTTCGTGGTTGCTCTGGAAATGGCTGCACTGTGCGCCATGTTCCGCGGCGACACGCTCAAGATGCGCATTGATGTCGGCCAGTGTTTCATGCCCGTAGATTTCGGGCTGTCTGGTGCCAAGCAGATTGAGATTGGGACCATGCAACACAAGGATATGTCGCGCCATCGAGGTACTCATAGAAGAAAGACCGCTCTTTTTACGCCAAAAAGCCGTCTTTGTCCATTAATTTTCACCTAAATGTAACCCTGGGACAGGGTCCGGGCATACGTGCGGGCGATGGGTGCAAAGCCGCAAGCCCTTCACCGGAATCGCGCATGTTTGCATCAGGATACCGCAAGATCGCGGATATAGCCATCAAGAACGTCCGGATCTACCTGACCGAGAATGCGCTGCGATACGCGCCCCCTGGCATCGAACACCAGCGTGAACGGCAAGCCGCCCTGGCGGTTGCCTAGCTCGCGCATCAGGCGCATGCCGCCCTTGCCCGCCATCATGACATCGTAATCGACCGGAATCTTTTCCAGGAACTTGCGCACATTGCTTTCGGTATCGATCGCGAGCCCGAGGAAGGCGACGCCGGGATGCTTCGCGTTTAGCGCATTGAGATCCGGCATCTCCTTGACGCAGGGCGGGCACCACGTGGCCCAGAAATTCAGCACCAGCGGCTTGCCCAGGAACCGGGCCATATCTTGCGAAACACCGTCAAGATCCTCGAACGCGTGCGTATAGAACGGATCGGGCACCTTGGCCGGTTGCGCCAGCGCCGGACGCCACGGAGCAAGAATCCCCGATGCCGTTGCGCCCAGCGCCATGCCCAGCAATCTGCGCCTGGAATGGAAAGAATTCGATTTCATGGAAAACGCCTGTACCTTGGATGACACCGATGATATCACCCGGCCATCCGGCCGCTCTTTGATCTACGTTGAGCTTGCGCTTGGGCGCGTGGTCAAGGAGCGGAAGTTTCCGGCTCCTGCCCCAGCAGGGAAACATCCCATCCACCGCCCAGCGCCGTGATCAGTTGCACGCTGTTGACCAGCCGGTCCGCCTGCAGGCTGATGGCGGTGCGCTCCGCGCTGAGCGCGGACGCCTGCGCCTGCACCACGCTGAGGTAATCGACCATGCCCGCTTCGTACTGATTCGTGATCAGGCGCAGCGTTTCGCGCGACGCCTCCAGCGCGCGCGCCTGGGTGGCCTGCTCCTGTTCTTGCACGCGCAGGCTGACCAGATAGTCCTCGACCTCGCGCAACGCCGTCAGCACGGTCTGGCGGTAGGCGGCGCTCTGCGCCTCGTGCGCCGCCCGGGCCGAATCGACCGAGGCCTGGCGCGCGCCTCCGTCAAACAGCGCAAGCGCGAGCGCCGGCCCCAGCGACCAGAACTGCGATGGCGCGGACAGCCACTGCGCCCACTGGCCGCTGCTGTACCCGCCTTGCGCCGACAAGGTCAGCGAAGGGAACCACGCCGCCTGCGCCACGCCGATGCGCGCATTGGCTTCCGCCACCCGGCGTTCCGCCGCCACGATGTCCGGCCTGCGCTGCAGCAACTGCGAAGGCACGCCAGCAGGCACCACCGGCACTATCCCCAGCCGCATCGTTTCATCCAGCGAGAAATCCGACGGAGGCCGCCCCGTCAGCACGGCCAGGGCATTTTCATGCACGGCGCGCTGGCGCTCCAGCGCAAGGCGCTGCGCCCTGGCGTTTTCCAGCTGCGAGAGCGAGGCCGCCACGTCCGTCTGCGCCGACACGCCCGCCTGGTAGCGATTTTCCGTCATCTGCAGGGAACGCTCGTAGGCGGTTATCGTCTGCTCCATCAGGCGTTTTTCCGCATCCAGCGACAGCAGCCGGAAATAGGTCTGCGCCAGCGTCGACTGCAGGCTCAGCTGCGTCGCGGCCAAGTCGGCCGCGCTGGCCTGCGCCGAGGCCTCTCCCGCCTCGACATTGCGCCGCACACGCCCCCAGACATCGACCTCCCAGCTTACGTTGCCGCTGAGCGAATAACGATTGCCGGCCTCCCCATCGCCGCCGCCCGAGCGCGTGGCGGAGGCATTGCTGCCCACCGTGGGGAACAGCCCCGCCTGCGCGCCGCGCAATCCGGCTTGCGCCTGGCGATAGCGCGCCTCGGCTTCCCGCAGCGTCAGGTTTTCACGCAGCAGCTGCGCCATCAGGCCGTCCAGCCTGGCATCGCTGAACGTCGTCCACCAGTCGCGGGCCATCTCCGCCTGCGCGGCCGCATCCACCTGCACCCAACCCTCGGCATGGCGATAGTGATCACCCATCTCCTGGTCCGGACGCTGGTGATCCGGCCCCACGGCGCATGCCGAAAGCGCCGCCGCCAGAATGCCGGCCGCCGCCAGCTTGCCTGTTCTTCTGATCATTCCGTCTTTCCTTTGCTCCAGCCGCATGCCTATGCCTATTCCTTGCGTCCGCGCCGGACTCTTGTGCGAAGCCGGTCGAGGTATAAATATACGACCGGTGTCGTGTACAGCGTCAGCACCTGGCTGACCACCAGGCCTCCGATAATGGTCACCCCCAGCGGACGGCGCATCTCCACGCCCGCGCCAGTTGCCAGGATAAGCGGCAAGGCTCCGAAAATCGTCGATACCGTCGTCATCATGATGGGCCGAAATCGTATCAGACAAGCCTGTACGATGGCGTCCCGCGAGGACAGCCCCTGAGACCGCTGCGCGCTCAGGGCGAAATCCACCATCATGATGGCGTTCTTCTTGACGACGCCGATCAGCAGGAAAATACCGATCAGCGCCACCAGCGAGAACGGCTCATTCGCCATCATCAGGGCCAGCAATGCGCCGATACCCGCGGAAGGCAGGGTGGACAGGATCGTCAGGGGATGCACATAGCTCTCGTACAGGACGCCCAGCACGATATACATCGTGACCAGCGCAGCCAGGATAAGCAAGGGCTGCTGCGCCACGGTCTGCCGCATCTGCTGGGCCTCGCCCAGGAAGCCCGCCTGGATTTCCTGCGTCGGCAGGTTCGTGGCGGCCACCGCCCGCTCAACCGCGATGACAGCCTGCTCCAGCGACACGCCCGGCGCCAGGCTGAACGAAATGCTTTCCGACGCAAACAACCCCTGGTGCCTGACGGTCGTCGGCGCGCTCTGCATTTCGAAGCGGGTGAATGACGACAGGGGGATGCGGCTGCCGTCGGCCGTGATGACCTGCACCTGCTGCAAGGCCTCGATATCCTGCGCATAGCGCGGATCCACTCCCATCACGACGCGGTACTGGTTCAGCGGCCGGTAGATGACGGATACCTGCCGTTCGCTGAAGGAACTGTTCAGGGTCGAGGCGATCAGGCTCATGTCCACGCCCAGGCGGGTGGCCGCATCGCGGTCGATATGCAGTTGCACGCGCTGGCCCTTGTCTTCGATATCGGTATCGACATCGACCAGCTCCGGCAAGCCCGCCAGGGCCTGCTGCACGCGCGGCAGCCAGGTCTTGATAAGATCCAGCTCGCTGCCAAGCAAGGAGTATGAATACGAAGCCGAACCCTGCGGGCCGCCCATGAAGATATCCTGCTGCGGCACCAGCGTCAGCCTGGCACCGGGCACGCCCTGGAACTGGCCCCGCAACCGGTTCACCACCTCGGCGGCGGTGGCGCCGCGCTCGGCCACGGGCTTGAGCTGCACCATCAGCATGGTGCTGGTGCCGCTGCGGCCGCCGGCGAAGCCCGCCACGCTTTCCACCGCCGGATCCTTCATGATAATGCGCCGGAACTGGTCCAGCTTGGGCTCCATGGCCTGGAACGACGTCCCCTGGTCGACACGGAAAAATCCCATCAGCTGCCCGGTATCCTGCTGAGGCAGCATGCTTTTCGGCACGACGACGTACAGATAGGCGTTCAGCCCCACGGTTGCGGCCAGCAGCAGCAGCATGAAGCGACCATGCGACAGCGACCATGACAGCGAGCTTTCATAACCGCGCTGGATGGCAGAGCCGATCGCGCCGATCATGCGCGACAGCCTCCCGGGCTGTCGCAGGACGCGTGCGGAGGGCAACAGCCTGGCGCACATCATCGGCGTCAGCAGCAGCGACACCACCATGGATACCAGGACGGCCGCCGACAAAGTGACGGCGAATTCCCGGAACATGCGCCCCATCATGTCGCCCATCAGCAGCATGGGCACAAACACCGCCACCAGTGAGAAGCTCATGGCCAGCACCGTGAATCCGACTTCGCGCAACCCGCGCATGGCGGCCCGCATCGGCGTCATGCCTTTCTCGATATGCCGCATGATGCTTTCCAGTACCACGATGGCATCGTCCACCACGAAACCCGTCGCCGCGATCAGGGCCATCAGCGACAGCGTATTCAGGGAGAATCCGAACCACCACATCACCGTGAACGTGACGATGAGCGACACCGGCACCGCCACGCTGGGAATCAGCGCCGCGCGCGCATTGCGCAGGAACACCAGCACCACCGCCACCACCAGCAATACGGCGATGACCAGTGTCTTTTCAGCTTCGAGCAACGACGCCCGGATGCTGGGGGAGCGGTCCATGGCCACGTCCAGCGTGACTTCCGCCGGCAGCATGGCCTGCAATTGCGGCAGTTGCTCGCGGATGGCGTCGACCGTGGCGATGATGTTGGCGTCGGGCTGGCGGCGCACCATCAGCACCACTGCCGTCCTGTCGTTGAAGAAGCCGGCGTTGAAGCGATTCTCCACCGAATTCTCGACCGAGGCGACATCGCTGAGCTTCAAAGGAGAGCCGTCCTTCCAGGCCACGATGAGCTCGCGGTACTCCGACGCGTCCTCGAGCTGGCCGCCGGCATCGAGCTGCCACTGGAACTGCGTATTCTCCACAATGCCGGTCGGACGCATGCTGTTGGCGCCGGACAAAGCCCTGCGCACATCGTCCAGCGCCACGCCCGCCGCCGCCAGCGCGTGCGGATTCAGGCTGACGCGCACGGCCGGCAGCGAGCTCCCTCCCACGCTGACCTCGCCCACGCCCGCTACTTGCGACAGTTTCTGCGCGATGATGGTGGAGGCGAAATCGTACAGTTCCCCCTTGGTGGCCGTCGCCGAACTGAGCGCCAGCGTCATGATGGGCGCGGAGGAGGGGTTGATCTTGTGATAGGTGGGATTGCTGCGCAGGCTGGACGGCAGCATGGGCCGCGCCGCATTGATGGCGGCCTGCACGTCGCGCGCCGCGCTGTTCACATCGCGCCCCAGGTCGAAGCGCAGGGTGATCTGCGTCGACCCCTCGGAATTGCGCGAGCTCATCTCCGTCAGTCCCGCGATTGCGCCGAGCGACTGCTCCAGCGGCATGGCGACGCTGGACGCCATGGTTTCCGGACTGGCGCCCGCCATGCTGGCCGACACGGAGATCATGGGAAAATCCACCTGCGGCAGCGGCGCCACCGGCAACTGCCGGTAGGCAAGCAGCCCCATCAGCACCACGGCCAGACACAGCAACGCCGTGCCGACCGGCCTCAGGATGAACAGTCCCAGGCCTCTCATGCCCCGCCCGCTCCCGCATGGCCCGCCCTGCGCCTGACGCCCACGCCCAGGCGGTCGAACATCAGATAGATGACCGGCGTCGTGAAGATCGTCAGCAACTGGCTACACAGCAGGCCGCCCACCATCGCCAGGCCCAGCGGCTGGCGCAGCTCGGCGCCGGATCCCGTCGCCAGCATCAGCGGAAGCGCGCCGAACAAGGCGGCCAGCGTCGTCATGAGAATGGGCCGGAAACGCAGCAGCGCCGCCTCGTGGATCGCGGCCAGCGGCGACAGCCCGCGCGAGCGCTCGGCATCCAGCGCGAAATCAATCATCATGATGGCGTTCTTCTTGACGATACCGATCAGCAGGATGATGCCGATCAGCCCGATCATGTCCAGCTCGTGACCGGCCAGCAGCAAAGCCAGCAGCGCCCCCACGGTCGCCGACGGCAGCGTCGAGAGAATAGTGACCGGATGGATGAAGTTTTCGTACAGCACGCCCAGCACGATATACATGACCACGACCGCCGCCAGCAGCAGCAACAGCGTGCTTTGCTGCGATTCCTGGAAGGCCTTGGCCGCGCCCTGGTAGTGCATTTCTATCGACGCCGGCATGCCGATTTCCTGCGGCAGGCCGGCAATCGCGTCCACCGCATCGGAAAGCGCCGTGCCGTCGGCCAGGTTGAACGACACCGTGGCGGCGGGAAACTGTCCCATGCGCTCGATGGACAGCAGGGCGCTACCCAGCTCGATGCGCGCCAGGTTGCCGAGGGAAACGGGCTCGCCCGAGGACGAAGGCACGTAGATCCCTGCCAGGTCTTCGGGCGTGCTGCTCTGCCCGGGCGGCGCTTCGAGCACGATGCGGTACTGCGAGGACTGCGTGAAGATCGTCGATACAAGCCGCTGGCCGAAGGCATCGTAGAGCGCCTCGTTGATGGTGGCGACCGATATGCCCAGGCGGGCCGCCGCATCGCGGTTGATGACCAGTTGCGCCTGCAGTCCGCGGCTTTGAAGGTCGTCGACCACATCCGTCAGTTCAGGCAGGCCGCGCATGGCCTGCACCAGCGCCGGCGTCCAATCGATCAGCCGCTGCTGGTCCGGGTCGGACAGGGTGAGCTGATATTGCGTACGGCTGATGCGGTCTTCGATGCTGAGATCCTGCACCGGCTGCATGAACACCTGCATCCCGGCATCCTCGCCCGCGGACTCCATCAGCCGGCGGATGACTTCCCGCACGCTCGAGCCGCGCTCGCCGACAGGCTTGAGCGCAATCTGCATGCGACCGGTGTTCATGGTGGCATTGGTGCCGTCGATCCCCACGAAGGAGGTGACGGCCGCCACGTCCTCATCCTGCAGCAGCCGCTCCGCCAGCCCCTGCTGGCGCTGCACCATGGACTGGAATGATACGGTCTGCGGCGCCTGGCTGATGGCCTGTATCAGGCCTGTGTCCTGCTGCGGGAAAAACCCCTTGGGCACCAGCAGATACAGCATGACCGTCAGCGCCAATGTTCCCAGGGCGATCAGCAGCGTCAGCGGCTGGTGCGCCAGCACCCAGCGCAGCGCCCGATCGTATGCCGCGGCCAGGCGCTCGAGATGCACGCCCATCCATTGCTGCAGCCGCCCTTCCTGCATGACTCCCGCGGGCTTGAGCAGGTGCGCGCACATCATGGGCGTCAGCGTCAGGGAAATCAGCAGGGAAATCAGGATGGCGACCGCCAGCGTCACCGCAAACTCGCTGAACAGCCTGCCGATCACGCCCTGCATGAACAGCAGCGGAATCAGCACGGCGACCAGCGACAGCGTCAGGGACACCAGCGTGAAGCTGATCTGCCTGGCGCCTTTCAGGGCGGCGGCCAGCGGCGCGTCGCCGTCTTCGATATAGCGCGTGATGTTCTCGATCATCACGATGGCGTCATCGACGACGAAGCCTGTCGCGATCGTCAGCGCCATCAGCGTCAGCGTATTGATGCTGAACCCCAGGAAATACATGATGGCGAAGGTGCCGACCAGCGACAGCGGCACCACGACGCTGGGGATCAGCGTCGCCGTCCAGTTGCGCAGGAAGACGAAGGTCACCAGCACGACCAGCCCGATGGCGATGAACATTTCCATCTGCACATGGTGGATGGCATCGCGTATGGTCTGCGTGCGGTCGGTGGCCACCATGATATCGATGCCGGCGGGCATGGCCTGCTGCAGCGACGGCAGCATGGCCATGACGCGGTCCACTACCTCGATCACGTTGGCGCCGGGCTGCTTCTGTATATTCAGCAGGATGGCGGGCTGCCTGCCGATCCAGGCGGCCTGGCGGATGTTCTCGGCGTCGTAGCGTATCGTGGCGACGTCGCCCAGCCTCAGCGTGGCGCCGTCGGCATAGGACAGGATCAGGTTCTCATAGTCCTGTATGGAGCGCAGCTGATCGTCGGCATTGATGGAAATGGAACGCTGCGGGCCGTCCAGGTTGCCCTTGGGCTGGTTGACATTGGCCGCGGTGATGGCGGAACGCACGGACGACAGGGTCAGGCCGTGCGCCGCCAGTTGCTGCGGGTTGGCCTGGATGCGCACGGCGGGCCGCTGCCCGCCCGCAATGCTGACCAGGCCCACGCCATTGATCTGCGACAGCTTCTGCGCCACGCGCACGTCGATCAGGTCGCGCACCTGGTGCAGCGGCAGCGTGGGCGAGGTCACGGCCAGGCTGACGACCGGCGCATCGGCCGGATTGACCTTGCTGTAGATGGGAGGGGCGGGAAGATCGCCGGGCAGCAGGTTGGATGCCGCATTGATGGCGGCCTGCACTTCCTGCTCCGCCACATCCAGCGACAGGTCCAGGTCGAACTGCAAGGTGATGACGGACGAGCCGCCGGAACTCGACGAGCTCATCTGTGTCAGCCCCGGCATCTGGCCGAACTGCCGCTCCAGCGGCGACGTCACCAGCGCGGTCATGACCTCCGGGCTGGCGCCGGGATACAGCGTCGTAACCTGGATGGTGGGGTAATCCACCTGCGGCAGCGCCGATACCGGCAGCAGCCGATAGGCCAGCAGGCCGGACACCAGCAGCGCCAGCGTCATCAGTGTCGTGGCGACCGGCCTCAGGATGAACAAGCGCGACAGATTCATGCGCCGTCATCCTGCCCTGGGCGGACGGGCGCCACCGCTGCCCTGGCGCGCGCCATCCCTGGGCCGCGCGCCCTGTGCCGGCGGAACGCCGTTGGCTTGCGCCTCCTGGGCATCCTGGCCCGGCACGATGATCGTGGAGCCCTCCCGCAGGCGATCGGTGCCTTCCAGCACGACCCGTTCGCCGGCCTCCAGCCCCGAGCTGATCGCGATGCGCTCTCCGTTGCTGCGCCCTGTAACGACGCGCCGGACCGTGACGGTGCTTTCTGGCGTCACGACATAGACGAACGCGCCGATGGAGCCGTGCTGCACCGCCCCCACGGGGACCGTGACAGGCGCATCCTCGACGCTGACCCTCAGGCGCACATTCACGAACTGATTGGGAAACAGCGATTCATCCTCGTTGCCGAAGCGCGCCTTGAGCTTCAGCGTGCCGGTTCCGGCATCGATCTGGTTGTCCAGGGACATGAGCTCGCCCGAAGCCAGCTTCCGGCTGCCTTCCTGGTCGTAGAGATCCACGGTGAGCGCATGCCCCTGGCGCAACTGCGCCATGACATCGGGCACCTGCGCCTGCGGCACTGTGAACAGTACGGAAATCGGCTGTATTTGCGTGATCGTCACCAGACCGTCGGCATTGGCTGCGGAAATCAGGTTGCCTTTGTCGAGACGGCGCAGACCCAGCCTGCCGCTGATCGGCGCCGTGATGCGGGTGTACTCCAGCTGCAGGCGCGCGTTGCTGACGGCAGCCTCGTCGGACCGCTGCCCTCCCAGCAACTGCTGCACTTGCGCTTCCTGGGTGTCAACCACCTGCCTGGCGATGGAGTTCTGCTTGTAGAGCTGGCGGTAGCGCTGCAGATCGCGCTGCGCATTGAGCAGCTGCGCCGCATTCTGCGACTGCTGCCCGAGAGCCTGGTCCAGCTGTACCTGGAAGGGACGAGGATCGATCTGCGCCAGCAGATCGCCTTCGTTTACGTATTGCCCGTCCTCGAAGACGATCTGCTGCAGCTCGCCATCGACCCGGCTGCGCACCGCCACGGTATTGAATGCAGTCACGGTGCCGATGGCACGTATCGTATAGTCGATGCGCGCCGGCTGGACGTCGGCCACCTGCACTGGAACCGCCATGCCCGACATCCCCCGCATGCCGAACATGCCGCCGGGAGCCTGCGGCGCGGCGGGCTTGTTCACATACCAGGCCACCGCTCCCACAGCCAGCAGGATTAGCGCGGCCCATATCCACGGACAGACCCGGCAAGGGGGTTTCCCGGGCGGACGGCCATTGCCGGGATGCGGTCCAGGGTTTGTCTTCGTGACGGCGAGGTCGGAACGGGAGCCAGGGTTTTCCGGCATACAGCGATCTCCAGGGCAATACCTGCGTGATGTTCGGTTGCCCGACATTCTCGCTGATTGCGCCGTCGCAAGCTACGGATTCTGCCAATTTGAAATGGGGCGCAACAACTATCTGCCTCCCTGCCGCAGCAGGACGCGGCTACCCCGGCCTGAGCTTAGATATTGCAGCGCGCCAGGCGGAAAGGGATGTCCGAGGAGACCGGTTGCGGCTTGCTCGTTCCTTCCTGGCCGGAAAAACGGATCCAGATCACGTATTTGTTGGCGCTCATTTCCGGGAATACGCCGGATTCGGGAGATACCCAGACCCGCAGCAGCTGGAAAGTCTTCCCGCTCAGCATTTCCTGGTAGGCGCCCTGGCTCGCCACCAGGTCGACGGCATCGCCGGAATCACGCAGCGAGCGCAGGATCAGCGCAATGCCTTTATAGAGAGGCAGAAATGGGCGCACCCACTGGGCAATGTCTTTTGCCCTGACCTCGACCGGCTGGATCTGCCAGGAATAATACGAGGGGCTGTCGACTTGCGAGGAGCCGCCAGGAACCGTCAGGCGGCCTCGCAGGCCGGAAAGCCATTCGTTTTCGCGGAGTTCCTGCGCGATGCGGCCGCTCGAGCCCAGTTCCGCCGCGGCGGCCTGGAGCTCATCGAGCATGCCTGCCAGGCGCTGTTCGTCCACGCCCGGGTGCTGTCGCAGGGCAAGCAGCGACGATCGCAGGCGTTCGAGGTCCTGCAGAACGGCGCCGCGAAGATCTGTGCGGTCACAGATGTCCAGCAGGTCGAACAACGTGGCAATGGCTATCTGGTGATGCCGGACTTCGCCCGAGTCGGCGAAGAAGAACAGGCGATCGAACAGATGCTCCACCCGGAGCAAAGCCCTGACGCGCTCATTGCAGGGATACTCATAAAGAATCACGCGATCAAAAACCTTTTTAGTGACGTGACAGGAACTTGCGGACCCGCCGGAACCTGCCATGCACGGACCGCATCGACTACCGCTGCGCGGCGAGCGCCAGCCATTTGTCATGCAGCGCATCGACGCTGGCCGCCAGTTCGTCGAGAGAAGTGTCCGCACCATTGAACACAACATCATCCGCCGCAGCCAGACGGTCGTCCCGCGTTGCCTGTGCTGACATGATACGCTCAATCACTTCGGGCGTCAGCCCGCTGCGCACTTGCACGCGGGCCACCTGGGTAGCTGGCTCGCAATCGACGACGCAGATGCGCTGTACCCTGTGCCGCCAGCGCCCCGACTCCACCAGCAGGGGGACAGCAAAGACAGCGTACGGTCCCTGCGCAAGAGCGGCCTGCCGTTTCATTTCGTTGTATATCATGGGATGCAGAAGCGCCTCAAGGCGAACCCGCAACGACTGGTCACTGAATATCAGCGAACGCATCACGTCCCTGTCCAGGGCGCCATCCGGGCGGATGACGGTATCGCCGAATGCCTGGCGAATGGCCGGCATGGCGGCCCCGCCGGGCGCGGTCAGCGCATGAGCGACGGCGTCGGCATCCACGACCGGCACCCCGCGCCGCATCAGCAAATCCGCCACCAGGTTTTTTCCAGACCCTATGCCACCGGTCAGGCCGATACGGAACATGATGCTTCGTCTCCTTGGTGAACCAAAAATTACACTTTACCTTAGCCGGTACAGTGCCCGGGGAGGTGATGTCCGAGGGAAGTGCGAGTATCAACGTTTGGGGGAGCCGGTACTGCCCCGCACGATCAAACTGAAAGGAATCGACATCGCAGGCAAGGTCGGACGTCCTTCAATACGAGCCAGCAGGTATTCAGCCGCATGCATGCCTACCTCGCTGACAGCCAGCCGTACCGTTGTGAGGGGGGGCGTCAGGTGCGCGGCAAACTCAACATCGTTGATCCCTGTCACCGAAAGGTCTTCAGGTACACGAAGCCCTTGCGCCTGAGCCTCGACGAGTACGCCGAAAGCCAGGGTATCGGTTCCGCAAATGATTGCCGTCGGGCGATCAGGCAAGGCAAGCAACATACGCAATCCATGCTGCCCATCCATGATGCGGTGGGATCGATCGATGACGTACTCGTGCGGAACATATCCGGCGCGTTCCTGCAGCGCTGCGCGAATGCCCGCCAATCGACTGGCCGCACGATCACTGCGCGGCGAACGTTGGGCCACCACGCCAAAGCAGGTGTGGCCCAGATCCAGCAAGTAATTTGCAACGGTCCGGCCGATCTGATAGTTGTCGAAGCCAACACTCGGGTGCCCCTTATCCAATACCCAAGTGTTCACGAAAGGAATATTTCGGGTTTCCAGCAGATCATAAACCTGGGAACTATGCTGCGCCCCAACCAGCATCATGCCGGCGATGCCATGCGCAGCCAGAGCCCGTACCTGCCGGAGTTCTTCCTCTTCATCGTAATTGGAGTTGGCAATCAGCAGCGTATAACCCTCTACTGTCAATGCTTGCTGGAGCGCTGATACCCCGACTGCAAAATTCGGATCCTCAAGCGAAGGCACGACGGCGGCGATTGTGTGCGATCGCTGAGAAGCCAAAGCTCGTGCCGCGGCATGAGGTGTGTAGCCAAGATCATCGGCCACCCGTTCCACGTGCTTGCGCAATTTTTCATCAACGCGATCATTGCCGTTGAGGACCCGCGATACTGTGGCAGGCGACACTCCTGCCGCCTTGGCGACATCCCGAACGGTTAGCGAGTTGGCGCGAGGACGCGATGCTCGCTTTGTCGAAGAGCCGGGCAGCTCTGAATCAATAGTCATACGTATCCAAAAAACAATCGCGCATGAAGGGTATCCCCTTCCTGACCGCTGCACACTGAAATTTATACCGATCATAAGGAAATATAAAGCGCAGCCGAGTGATGGGGGCGACAAGAAGGCGCCTTCAAGGCAATGCATTCTGAAAACTGCCTCCCTTGACGGCCTGCCACGCCACCTCCTGTTCCCATGACCGACTGCCAAGGCTATCAAAACCTATTGCAAGAAACCGGTTTCTTAAATTAAACTATAAAAAACATGGAACATTAAATTCATTAATCGTAAAAGAGAAACCGCTTTCTAATAGAAACGGATTCAAGCAAAGGAGACATCATGGATCTGGGGCTTTCCAACAAGACAGCACTTGTTTTTGGTGCAGGCGGCGGCCTGGGTGGAGCGATTGCATCGGCCCTGGCTCGCGAAGGCGCACGCGTTGTGGTCGCAGACATCAATGAAGAGGCGGCAGCCACTACCGTGTCCACGATCAGACAGGCGGGCGGTACCGCTACGGCGCTGGCCTGGGACTTAGCCGACATCAACGGTATTCCCAAACGCCTGGATCAGGTACGAGAAGAGGTCGGAACAGTAGATGTTCTGGTCAATAACACGGGGGGACCGCCGCCTTCGCCAGTCCACGGACAGGACATGACAACATGGCGCAAGCATTTCGAGTCCATGGTCTTATCGGTGATTGCCATTACCGACGCTGTACTGCCTGCGATGAAAACGCAACGCTGGGGGCGAATCATCACAAGCACCTCCTCCGGGGTCGTCGCTCCCATCCCCAATCTAGGTCTGTCCAATGCCCTGCGGATATCTCTGCTCGGCTGGTCCAAAACACTCGCACGAGAAGTGGGACGCGACGGCATCACGGCCAACATCATCCTGCCCGGCCGCATCGCTACAGGCAGGATCACGTATCTGGATGAAGCCAAGGCCAAACGCGAGGGCCGCCCTGTGTCAGACGTCCAGGAAGAAAGCACCGCATCCATCCCGCTGGGCCGCTACGGCCACCCCGAAGAATACGCCGACGCAGTGGCCTTTCTTGCCAGTGAACGGGCGGCGTACATCACAGGCTCCACGATTCGTGTGGATGGCGGACTGATCGCCAGCATCTGACTACCAAATACCAAAGGATTTTCCATGCTGCTGACTTCCAAAGCGCGGGGAGTATTTCCCATCGCGCCCACCCCCTTTCTTGATGACGGCGCGATCGACACGGCGTCGATTGATCGAATTACCGATTTCTACCTGGAATGCGGCAGTACAGGCTTGACTGTACTGGGTCTGCTCGGCGAAGCACCCAAGCTGGAACATGCCGAGGCTGTGGCGGTGGCCAAGCAGATGATCAGCCGCGCAGCATCCATTCCCGTAATCGTCGGCGCCACCGCCCCTGGCTTTGCCGCGATGCGTGCCCTCACACGGGAAGTCATGGACCTTGGCGCAGCAGGCGTGATGATTGCACCGCCCAACACACTGCGCACTGATGAGCAAATCCTCAATTACTACCATCAGGTGGCCCAAGCGATTGGCACCGACGTTCCCATCGTCGTACAGGACTTTCCGCAAGTATTCCAGGTCCAGATGAGTCCGTCCTTATTGCGGCAGATGTTCCAGGAAATCGGCTCGCTCGCCATGCTCAAGCATGAGGACTGGCCGGGCCTGGACAAGATATCCACCCTGCGCCGCTACGAACACGAAGGCTCCATGCGCCATATTCCCATCCTGTGCGGCAGCAATGGCATATTCTTGGACTATGAAATGGCTCGCGGCGCGGACGGCGCCAACACAGGCTACTGTTTCCCGGACATGCTGTGCGAATTCCTCTCATTGCGGGAAAGCGGCAATGTCGAGGCCGCCCAGGATCTATTTGATGCACATCTGCCACTGATCCGCTATGAGCAGCAACCTGGTGTCGGCCTGGCAGTACGCAAGCACGTGCTGATGCGGCGCGGCCTGATCACTTCGGCCGCGCAACGCAAACCCTCAGGAACATTGAGCGCAACCGCCCGCGACGAGGTAGAGCACTTGCTGCGTCGCCTGGCGCGCAAAGACCCTCGCGCGCAGCTTTAGCGCCAAGCCAATAAGAGAGATCCTGCGTGAACACACCATTGAACCTGCACGATCTGGAGCAGGCCGCACGTCGCCATCTGCCGCGAGCCATCTTTGGCTACGTCGCCAGCGGCAGCGAAGACGAAATAACGCTGCGTCGCAACCGAGCCGTGTTCGAAGGGTATCAGTGGTTGCCGCGTGTGCTGACGCAAGCCTCTTCCGTCTGTACCAGCGTCGATCTATGGGGCCACCGCTATGCGCTGCCTTTCGGCATCGCTCCGCTGGGCATGAGTGCCCTGATTGCCTACAGGGGCGATCAGATGCTGGCACGGACTGCCGTAGAAGCAGGACTGCCGATGATCATCAGCGGCTCATCCCTGATTCGTCTTGAAGAGATAGTCCCGGCCTGTCCGCACGCCTGGTTTCAGGCATATCTTCCCGGCCAGTCTCCACAGATCGACGCTCTGCTCGACCGCGTAGCGGCTGCCGGCATCAATGTCCTGGTCGTAACCGTGGACACCCCTGTAGCAGCCAATCGGGAAAACCATATCCGCGCTGGCTTCAATGCGCCACTGCGCCCCGGCCTGCGCCTGCTTGCCGACGGCCTGCTGCATCCGCGCTGGACGTTCGGCACTTTCCTGCGCACGCTGGTACGCCATGGCATGCCGCACTTCGAAAACAATTATGCGACGCGTGGCGCACCAATCGTGTCACGCCACGTACTGCGCGATTTTTCGGATCGCAGTCACCTGGGCTGGCGGCACCTGCAGCACATCCGCTCACGCTGGAAGGGGAAACTGATTATCAAGGGCCTGCTCAACCCGCTGGATGCAGATATCGCTGTTGCCGAGGGAGCAGATGCCTTGATCGTCTCCAACCACGGCGGCAGGCAACTGGATGGGGCGGCATCGCCGCTGACAGTACTGCCCCAGATAGCCAGGCGCAGTCCAGTGCCGGTGATGTTCGACAGCGGCATACGCCGGGGCGGCGACGTACTCAAGGCATATGCACTTGGTGCCCGGATGGTGTTCGTAGGCCGGCCTTTTATCTACGCCGCAGCAGTCGCAGGACAGGCCGGCATTGCGCAAGCCGTCGAATTGCTGCATGCCGAGATCCGACGCGATATGGCAATGCTGGGCATAAGCCGACTGGAGGATCTCGATCCGCGAATCCATCTGCACCAGCGGGCCGGGGTACTGTCGGGCACCGGAGATCCCGCATGAAAATTCCACTACTCGTTACCGATCGGCTATGGGCGCCACTGCAGAACGATCTGGACGCTGTTTACGACACCCGCATCCTCTCCGAAGTCGACAACCGCGAAGCATTCCTCAAGGCAAATGCGGACCGATACGAAGCGCTGGTCTGCGCCTCTCGCACAGGCTTGAGCAAAGCTCTGATCAACGCATTGCCACGCCTGAAGGTGATTTCCAATTTCGGTGTCGGACTGGATACCTTGGATGTCGGCCATGCTCGCCGGAGTGGCATTGCATTCGGCTATACGGCAGGCGTGCTGACCGATTGCGTGGCCGACCTGGCATTCGGCCTCATCATCGACGCCGCCCGGCGCATATCCGTCAACGATCGCTACGTGCGACGTGGAGACTGGAGCATCGGCAAACCGGTGCGCCTGTCGACCAGGGTCAGCGGCAAGAATCTGGGAATCGTCGGTTATGGCCGTATCGGCCAGGCTGTGGCGGAGCGGGCCGCAGGCTTTCGCATGGACGTCCGTTACCACAGTCATGCACCGTCAGCCGCAGCCCCCCATACCCACATGGACCGGCTCGACGCGCTGGCGGAATGGGCCGACTTCCTTGTGGTGGCAGTCCCGGGCGGAGACGATACGCGGCACTTGATATCGCGCGAGGTGCTCGCCTCCCTGGGCCCACAGGGGTTACTGATCAATATCTCGCGCGGCAGCGTGGTGGACGAGGACAGCCTGATTCAGGCGCTGCAAAGCGGAGATCTGGGTGGTGCGGGCCTGGATGTCTACCAACATGAGCCACAAGTTCCCGCCGCCTTGATCGCGCTGGACAACGTCGTGCTCTCGCCTCATCAGGCAAGCAGCACCCTGGAAACCCGCTACGCCATGGCCGGCCTGGTGTTGCGCAATCTGGAGAGTTTTTTCAAAACCGGCTCCGTCGTCTGCGGAGTCGACTGAAGCACCGTAGCGGTACCCATCGACAACAAGCACTTAGGAGACAACGATGAAACGCATCTTGATGAGCACTCTGATCATTCTGTGCAGCGCTGCCATGACCGCCAAGGCGGAATATCCCGATCGCATTATCCGGCTGGTCGTCCCGACCGCACCCGGCGGCGGATCTGACACTGTAGGCAGGCTGTTGGCGCAAAAGCTCGGCGCAGCGCTCAACGGCAATGTGGTCGTGGAGAACAAGCCCGGCGCGGGAGGCCTGATCGGCACGCAGGATCTGCTTCGGGCTCCCGCCGACGGCTATACCTTGCTGCTGGCGACCAGTTCCACGCACGGGATCAACCCATGGCTGTATCCCGAGGCAGGATATGACGTGAAGAAAGACTTTACGGCCGTCTCCATTCTGGCTACGACCGACTATGGGCTGGCCGTCCAAAAATCATCGCCTTACCAGTCCCTTGGAGACCTGCTCGCCGCAGCTAAAAAGGACCAGGTGAATTATGGATCTTCAGGCGTAGGCAATACAGGCCACTTGGCAACCGAACTGTTGGCCAAGGACAGCGGGTCGAAGTTCGACCACGTACCATATCGCGCTGCCATGCCCGCCCTCAACGGCCTGCTTGGCGGGGAAATCACATTCATCTTCGAGAATACCAGCCTGTTCACGCCTTATGTCAAAGACCAGAGACTGCGCTTGCTGGGCACCACGGGCGCCGAGCGATCCCGTATTACTCCGGATGTTCCTACGATCAAGGAGACCGTCCCCGGCTATGAGGTGATTGGCTGGTTCGCCCTGGTCGCGCGCTCGGGCGCTCCCGCACCCGTCATCGAACGCCTGAACCAGGAAGTCGTGAAAATCCTGCAAATGCCTGACGTCATCGAGCGCCTGCATTCTCTTGGATACGAGCCTGCTCCACGTTCGGTCGCCGACAGCAATGCATTCGTCGCCTCGCAGCTGGACACTTTCGGCGCAATGATCAAGCGCGCCGGAATAACGGCGACAAAGGCCAAGTAACACAACTCTGCAGACTCACCAGGAAACACGTATGTCAAACGAAAAGCACGGCCTCGCCCGCGGCCTGACTAATTACGGCGATATTGATTTTTCCCTGTATCTACGGCGCACTTTCGCAAGCGCGGCCGGCTATTCCAGGGAGATGATGGACAAGCCTGTCATCGGCATTGCCCAGGCTCCCAGCGGATTCAATCCCTGCCATCGCAACTTCCCCGAACTGGTCGAGGCGATCAAGCGCGGCGTCCTGGCCGCGGGCGGACTGCCGCTGGACTTTCCGACGATTTCACTGGGCGAGGCTTTTCTCAATCCAACCAGCATGAAGTTCCGCAATCTACTATCCATCGACATAGAGGAGATGATTACAGCGCAGCCCATGGATGCCGTGGTCATGCTGGGCGGATGCGACAAAAATGTGCCGGGGATGCTGATGGGGGCGGCATCTGCCGACGTGCCCGCCATCCAGCTCGTGCCCGGCCCAATGCTTCCCATGCCGTTCGAGGGCGAGCGGCTGGGTGCGTGTACGGATTGCCGGCGCTTCTGGGGGCGATATCGGGGCGGCGAAGTCAGTGAGCAGAAGATCAAGATCATCGAAGGCAAGCTCGCTACCACGGCAGGCACGTGCGCAGTGATGGGCACGGCAAGCACGATGGCTGCCGTCGCCGAAGCGCTGGGAATGTCGCTGCCAGGCACAGCGGCAATCCCAGCGGTGCATGCGGACCGCATCCGGGCAGCCGAAGCCAGCGGCCGCCGCGCAGTGGAACTCGCCCTGCAACCTATTCGTCCCAGTCAGATCATTACAGAGAAGTCTGTGGAAAACGCCTTGCGCGTTCTGCTGGCGATCAGCGGCTCGACCAATGCCATCATTCACTTGACGGCCATTGCAGGCCGCCTGGGCATCCACGTCTCTCTCAGGAAGCTGAACGAGCTGAGCGATACCACGCCGGTCCTGGTCAATCTCAAGCCTACGGGCGAGCACTACATGGCCGACTTGCATGCAGCAGGAGGTTTGGGCGCGGTCATGCGCGAAATCAAGCATCTGTTGCATCTGGACTGCCTGACCATCACAGGCCAAACCCTGGGAGAACGGCTGGAAGCTGAGTCTCCATGGGTCGACCGCAGCGTCGTTCGCGCTTTCGACGATCCCATAGACCCTGTGGGAGGCTTGATATCGCTGTTCGGGTCGCTGGCCCCCAACGGCGCTATCCTGAAACGAGCAGCCGCCAATCCGGCGCTGTTCGAGCGTACGGGGCGTGCCGTAGTCTTCGAGTCCCTGCAAGACCTCGCAGATCGCATCGATAGCCCTGACCTGGACGTCAATCCCGAAGATTTCCTGGTGCTGAAGAATGCAGGGCCGAAGAGCGGGGCCGGCATGCCCGAGGCAGGGTACCTACCCATCCCGGCCAAACTCGCCCGCCAGGGAATTCGCGACATGGTTCGGATCTCCGACGCGCGGATGAGCGGCACCGCTTTCGGGACCGTCGTGCTGCACGTCTCGCCAGAGGCTGCCGTAGGAGGACCGTTGGCTCTGGTGCGCAACGGCGATCAAATATCGCTGTCGGTCAAAAACCGCAGGCTGGATCTACTGGTCGATGAAGCCCAGCTGGAGCTTCGCCGCGCCGAACTCGCGCCACCAGCCGAATTGCCCGATCGCGGCTATAACCGGCTATTCCTGCAAAGCACGCTACAGGCTGATGAAGGATGTGATTTCGATTTCTTGAGACCTTCCAGGATGGGCAACAGGCACTCGTGTTGAGCCTCCCCCCGCTCCTAAGCAAACCGTGGCGCAAATGCGTAAAATCAAAGGCATCAAAAAACACCGACAATGGATCACGCCATGCGCCCGACAGCCTCCTTTCCCTCCCGTTTCCAACGCTCCGCCCTGGCAGCCGTCACCGCTTCGCTGCTGGCGCTGGCGGGCTGCGCGAACGAGGGCGTCTCCAGGCAGGCATCGTCCTCTCATATCAATCCCACGCTGGAAGACGCGCAACGGCAGGCGCGAGGCACTGCCAGCGCCCGCGCACCGTCGCAACTGAGCCTGGGCTTCGGCGAAGGCGTGCAACAGCAGCGGGCCGAACAGGAAGCGCAGGCGCAGGCAGCGAACGAGCCGCAGCGTGAAACCACCCTGCGCGCCCTGGCCGAACCGAGAACCTTCCTGGGCACGATCCCCTGCCAGAACGCCAACTGCGCCGCTTCGCGCATCAGCCTGACGATGTCTCCGGGCGGACACTGGCGGGCGCGCATCACGCCGCTGGGCGGCAGCGGACAGCAGCAGTCCACCACTGCGCAGGGCTGCTGGAGTGTCGTCAGCCACGAGCCGCCCCGCATCATCCTGCTGCAGGAAAAGGACGTAGTCCTGGCCAACCTGGGCTTCATCAACGACAACGTGATGCGCGTCAACCAGATCCATGGCACGCAGCCCACGCTGGAATACCGCCTGACGCGCCAGGCGGAAATCGATCCCGTGGATGAACTGAAGGGCAAGCCGCTGCCCGCGTGTTCGCCCAACTGAACCAAGAGGCAGGCTGCCCGGAATCTCTCCGGCAGCCTCGATCGAAGGCCGGCGCACGTGCAGGGTGATGGAAACCGTCCTGCCCGCCTGCGCACCCGGGGAATGCGTTACGTGCTGCGCGAACGCTTCTTGCGATAGGCATCGGCCGACGCTTCCGCCACGCAATGGCGCAGGCCGCCCGGCGCATACATCATGCTGACCAGTCCCACGATATTGCGCACCCGCATTTTGCGGAAAAGCCGCGCGCGGTGACTCTCCACCGTGCGTTGTGAGATTCCCAGCTCGGCCGCGATGACCTTGTTCGCGGCACCGCGTAGCAGGTAGGCCATGACTTCCTGTTCCCTGCGTGTCAGATGCGCCATGCGCGCATCGCAATGGATATCCGTTTCTTCCGTTTCGGGCATGGCATCCTCCAGCGAAAACACCATGCTAGCGATACGCCGCGCGCCTGCCTACTGTCAGAAAAGGGAGGCCGGAATGATCACGGACACAAACATCCTGTGCTCGTGTCGGTGAATCGGCGACCACGCCAACGGCGCCTGCAGATACCGCGAGATACCGCCCCGCCGCAGCCCCGAAACCGCTCAGATTTCCAGGTTATCGATCAGGCGGGTGCGGCCCAGCTTGGCGGCGGCCAGCGCCACCAGGGGCTCGGCCGCCGCTTCGGCGGGCTCCGGCGCATGCAGGTCGCGCTGGCGACGCACGGAGATGTAGTCGACATCCCAGCCCCTGCCCGTCAGGGTGCGCACAGCCTCGTGCTCCAGTTGCGCGATGTCGCTCCTGCCGGATTTCAGTGCATCCTGCAGTTGCTTGAGCACGGCATACAGCTGGGGCGCCTCGGCGCGTTCCGCCGGACTCAGATACGCGTTGCGCGAGGACAGCGCCAGCCCGTCGGCATCGCGCACGGTCTCGTGCGCCAGCACTTCGACCGGCAACTGGAACTGGCGGCACATGGAGCGCACGATCATGAGCTGCTGATAGTCCTTCTTGCCGAAGACGGCCACGCGCGGCTGGACGCAGGAGAACAGTTTCATGACAACCGTGCTGACCCCGGAAAAAAAGCCCGGGCGGAACTCGCCTTCCAGGATGTCCCCCAGGTCGGCGGGCGGCTGGATGCGGTAGCTTTGAGGCTCCGGATACATTTCTTTTTCGTTCGGCGCGAACAGCACGTAGACATCGCGCCGCTTTTCCAGTTTTTCGATGTCGGCCTGCAGCGTGCGCGGATAGCTCGAAAAGTCTTCCGTAGGACCGAACTGCAGAGGATTGACGAAAATGCTGGCGACCACCGGATCGCCGTGTTGCCTTGCCAGCTTCATCAGGGCCAGGTGGCCGTCATGCAGATTGCCCATGGTCGGCACGAACGACACGCGCATCTGCCCGCGCAACTGGTCCCGCAGTTCTTCTATGGTGTGTACGACTTTCAAAAGGGTCTCCGTTTCGGACTCGCCCGGCGCCGAACGGCTCAGGCCACCGCCTGCACGTAGGACAGGCGGACGTAAATCGGTGCGTAGGGTTCCGCCTGCGTGATGTCCAGCAGGGACTCGCGGGCAAGCTCGAGCAATGCCAGGAAATGCACCACGACGACGGCGACGGAATCGCCGCTGCGCACGCGCTCGATGAACAGTTCGGTGAACTCCATGAAGCGCACGTCGCTGAGCCTGCGCAGGATACGGCTCATGTGGTCGCGCACCGACAGTTGCTCGCGCGTGATGCGGTGATGCTGGTTCAGGCGGGCCCGGCGCATGATGTCCTGCCAGGCCTGGCGCAGGTCGTCCGGGCTGACGTCCGGCAGCGCCTGCTCTATGCTCATGTCGGCATAGGCGTGCGCGCGGAAGAAGTCGCGCCCCAGCTGCGGCATGGCATCCAGCTTCTGCGCCGCCAGCTTCATCTGCTCGTATTCCAGCAGACGTCGCACCAGCTCGGCGCGCGGATCGTCAGGCTCCTCGCCGGTATCGGTCTTTTTCAACGGCAGCAGCATGCGCGACTTGATTTCGATGAGCATGGCGGCCATCAGCAGGTATTCCCCCGCCAGCTCCAGGTTGTGGCGGCGGATCTGCTCGACGTAGGAAAGGTACTGCTGCGTCACTTCCGCCATGGGAATATCCAGGACGTTGAAGTTCTGCTTGCGGATCAGGTACAGCAGCAGGTCCAGCGGCCCCTCGAACGTCTCGAGAAAGACTTCCAGGGCGTCGGGCGGAATGTAGAGATCCTGCGGCAACGCGAACAGCGGCTCGCCGTACAGGCGAGCCAGGGCCACGCTGTCGATGACATCGGGCGTACTGTCGACGGCAGGCTCGACCAAAGCGGTCAGTTCACCCTGTACCGACCGGCGAGCAGACATCAGGCCTGCGTGTTCTGGTAGTACACGTAAGGCTGCTGCGGCACTTTGGCGGCGCGATAGCCTTCCTGCAGTTCGGAATCCAGAGCCTTGTCCCACAGGCGGGCGCGGCCTGCCAGCTGGCGGCTCTCAAGAGCGGGATCCTTTTCCTTGAGCTGCTTGAGGAATTGCGTGACTTCAGATTCGTAATTCTTGGCCATATTGCGGTCATCCAGGAGGAATGCATCGATAATTCGAGAGTTTACTTCACCAGGCCCTGCTTGTGCTCCGGGCGGCCCGCGGCGTCTTCAGCATGCGCGGTATCGTCTTCCAGCCCTTTCCTGACCGCGGCGCGGACAGCGGCGTGCATGCGCTCCGCCACTTGCGCGCGCCCCAGCGCCTGGCACTGCGACGCGTCGAGCAGCGGCAGGAACTCCGCCTCGACCACGGACTCGCCGGCGCTCAGCAGGCACCAGACGTTGTGCGCGAGGGTCTGCTCGCCCACGAACGCAATGCGGTCGCTGCGCGTTCCGCGATGGTAGAAACGCAGGGCGACCGGCTGGATGTCCACGCCCGCGCGGATGGCCGGTTCAAACAGGCTGGTATGGAAGTACGATACATCGAAGCCAGGCGAGGTGGTCCCTTCCGGAAACAGGCCCACGACCTCGCCGCGCGCGAAGCGCTGCTTCATCTGCTCGCCCACCGCCCGTATGGCGTGACGCTGCCCGCGGGCGATGAACACGGTGCCCGCTCCGGCCACCAGCCACCCGATGACCGGCCAGCTGCGGATATCGCTCTTGGCCACGAAGGACGTCGTGCGCACACTGTTGAGCACGAAGATATCGACCCACGACACATGGTTCGCCACCCAGAACACGGGATCCCGCATGACGGGGCTTCCCTGGACCACGATGCGCACGCCGCAGAACCACATCAGGCATCGGGACCAATGATGGTTCATCCACAGGCGCCATTTCAGCGGCAGGAGAGGAAACAGGCATACGCCGATCAGGCCAGCGGGAATCCAGAGGATGATTGCCATCATCCGCAGGATGAATCGTACAGGGTTCAGCAATTCACGGTTCCGGGTGAGGGGGATGCGGCATTGTAATCCAGACACAAGGCCCGCCTGCCCCATGCGTCCGGCGCAGCCTCCGCTCCATGGCCGGCTCCCGCCGTGAGTCACTCCCGCCTGAAGTCGGGAGCTTCCTCGCCACTATACGAGGGCGCCTGCGGCGCCGTATGAAAACTGCCGCGCTTGACCTCGGACTGACGTCCGAGGCTTGCGCTTGGGCGCGTGGTCACTGCTTCTCCGCCGGCTTCGCGTCGCCGGCCGCCCTCCAGACGCGGTACTGCAGCTCCACCTCTTCCGGCGCGTAGAAGACGATCGGCAGGCGGCTGTTGTAACGCTGCAGTTCGGGCATGGAGCCCACGGGGATGAAGCGATTCGTCTTTTCCTGCCCCGGGCATGCCATCATGGTGGACGCCACCTGCCCCACATCCTGCATGACATAGTAGCTGTAGCCCCAGCCCTGCAGCGAGCGCTGCTCGATGACGGCGCCCGCCCAGTGGCGGTTGCAATCCACCATCATCCATTTGCCCGGAAGCAGTTCGATTTTATGATCGTCCTCGTCGGGAAGGGCCGGCAGATCGATGGCCCAGCGCACATGGCCGGGCTCCGGCGCGGGAAACGGCTCCAGCATGCGCGCGACGCTTTCCTTCTCGGACACGACGCGTTCGAGAATCCAGCGTATCGAAGGCGCGTCCGCCGGGGGATTGTCGATCTTCTCGGTTTTCACCCGCAGCAGATAGGTGCGTCCTTCTTCATGCGTAAAGCCCTCGATGGCGCCGTAGAAATGCTGCCATTCCTGCGAGCCAAAGGGACGCACCTGCATGCATTTCTGCGGCCCGACGCCGACGCAATCGCGCAGCTCGGGGCCGACTTCCAGATATTCCGCAGGCTCCTGGCCCGCCTGGGCCGCCCCAACCGAACATGCGGCGGCCAGTCCCAACATCGCCAAACGATTCATGCATGATCCTCCTGAAAGATTCCGGCCTGGGCCGGGCAAATCGAAACATCCTCCTCGGCGGCATACGGGAAGCGCCGCGGCCTATCCTATGGCTTGCGCAATGCTTCCGGCAAGGCGCGCGCCAGCGCCACCGGCACGACGGAGCCGTGCGTCTCGCCGGCATGGACGCGAAAAGACACATCCAAAGCCCCGTGCTCAAGCCCGCGCAGGCGATTCGCAAGAAATTCCGCCGCGGACTGCCGGCCATCCGGCGCCAGGGACCGGCCGCCCTGTTCCCTCTCTCCCAGGCTGATCTGCACCCTGGGCCGGGCCGGCGCATGCTTCTGCCGCTCGGCGAACCGTTCCGCCTCTTTCAGCAGATGGCGATCATTCCACCAGATGGAAGGGCTGACGGCGACGTAAGACTGGAAAGCCTGCGGCCGCGTGAACAGCACATGCAGGACGAACAGTCCTCCAAAAGAATGCCCCATCAGGATCTGGTGAGAGCGATCGATCGGAAAATCCGCCTCGATGGCGGGCTTGAGCGTTTGCTCGATGAAATCGAGGAACAGATCCGCCCCGCCCTGCCGCGAGCCGAGGCGCATGCCTCCCGCATCCGCAAACTGTTCCGCCGGCGGAGTGTAGTCGAATGTGCGCCGCTCGCGATCGATGCCCGTCACCCCCGGATAGCCGATGGCCACGACGACAGGGGCGGGCAGTCCTTTGTAGTCGGGGCCATAGGGCCGCGTCAACCGCCGCGCGGTTTCCGTCAGCGTGCCGAATACCGCATTGCCGTCCAGTACATAAATGACGGGAAAGCCGCCGGGCGGCGCATCGCCGTCCGGCCACGAAATCATGATCTGGTAGGTATCGCCCCGCGCCGATGCGAGCTGGCGCTGCTCGCTGCGCGGCACGGCGTACGGGCTGGCGGTTGTCGGAGGCTGCCAGTTGACGCCCGTCGACGCCTCAACCACCGTGAAGGGCAGGCAGGCGGACACCAGCAGCACGCCGGCGCCGAACGCCAGCCATTGCCGGCTCAACCTGCTCACTGCACGAAAACCACTGGAATTGCGTTCCTGCATGTTGCTCCTGGCTCGAATTCGCTGCGGCAGGCCACCGCATGTTTCGCATTCCGGCCTGCGCACGCCTGCATCATAGCAAGAACCATTCAGAGCCGACGCAGCGCTCCGACCCGAGCAAGGATTTCAGCCCCCTAGTCCAGGGCCTTGAGGACCATCCAGATCAGCAGCAGCGGCCCGCCGTTGAACATGGCATGCAGGATAATCGCGTCGGCGATGCCGCGCCTGACGCGCAGCCAGCCCAGCACCAGCCCGGTCACGAACTGCGGCAGCACCAGAAGGGGCAGCAGCCACCAGGGCGTCTGGTTGAGATTGAAGTTGTGCAGGTGAATGACGGCGAACAGCAGCGTTGCCAGATAGAACAGGTGCGGAAACCATTCGCGGTATTGCAGGCGCGCATGCCAGGACAGCGGCCTGCGCCGCGCCGAGGCATGCTCCCGCCAAAGCAGAAGCAGGACAATGCCCACCAGCAGGATCGTCGCCGCCTGCGGCCCCGTGAACAGTACATAGGCGATGACCGGCACTACCAACAGCGCGTGGCCCGGACGCCGCAAGCCATAGCGAAACAGCAACTCTTCCACCAGCGGCGCCCACAGCAGGGCCTGCAGCCAGGGAATGCGGTCGATGTCCAGCCGGTGCTGCGCCCCGCCCGCCTCCGCCGCCATGACGGCAAGCGGGCCCAGGAAGACGATGTTCACCAGCCAGAGCAACGCCGCCCATTGCAGCAATCTCAACGGACCTGCGCCGGGCCGCCAATCGGCGGCGATGCCGTTGCCGGATCGCCCATCGGGCAGGCGGGGGCCGAATCGAGGATGCCTGAGGAAGCGCAGGAAGTCCTGCAGTTCCGTGCGAAAGCGGAGCGCTGTATTGCGGCCGCCCGCATCAGCCACGGTTGCCCTCGTGCAATTGCGCCACGGCCTGGTCGTACTCGCCCTTCAGCAACGCGGGCGCGACGGCCCGGCACCGGTCGATGACGGCTTCGATTTCGTTGAGTTCTTCGCGGCGCGGCGCATTGAGAACGAAAGCGGCCACGTCCTGCGCCAGCCCCAGCGTGCGCGGATGGCCGATGCCGATGCGCAGCCGCCAGAAATTCGGACTGGAAAACGCCGACTGTATGTCGCGCAGGCCGTTGTGGCCTGCATGGCCTCCCCCCTGCTTGAGCTTGACCTGCCCCGGCAGAAGATCGAGTTCATCATGAATGACGAGCACCTGTTCCGGCGTCAGCTTGTAGAAGCGCATCAGAGCGCCAGCCGCCTGTCCGGAGCGGTTCATGAAGGTGGTGGGCTTGGCAAGCACCACGGATTCGCCCGCAAGCCGCGCCTTGGCGACCCAGGAAAAAAAGGCCTTTTCAAGTGAAAAGGCCGCGCCCAGATCGTCGGCCAGGTGATCCGCCAGCCAGAAACCCGCGTTATGCCGCGTGGCTTCGTATTGCGGGCCAGGATTTCCAAGGCCGATGATCAGGCGTATGGGCGGTTTGCCCGACACGCCTGGCGCCCCCGATTACTCGGCAGCGGCTTCTTCGCCGTCGGCGGCTTCTGCAGCGGCGCCACCCTTCTTGCCCTGGGCGATGACCAGGACAGGATTGGTTTCGGCAACGTGAGCAGCCAGCTCGACGCCCTTGGGCAGCTTCAGGTCGGCAGCATGAACCATGCCGCCGACTTCGATGCCGGCGAGATCGATTTCGATGTTCTGCGGCAGGTCTGCGGGCAGGCAGGTGATTTCCAGTTCGGTCTGGACGTGGCTGATGAGCGCGCCACCCAGCTTGACTGCGGGCGAGACTTCAGCGTTCAGGAAGTGCAGGGGCACCTTGGTCGTCAGCGTCTGCTTGCTGTCGACGCGCTGGAAGTCGACGTGCAGGACCTGCTGCTTGTAGGGGTGCCATTGCGCGGCGCGCAGCAGAACGGTTTCCGACTTGCCGCCTTCCAGTTCCATGGTCAGGATGGAAGCGTGGAATTCTTCCTTGCGCAGGGCATGGTAGATTTCGTTGTGGTCGAGTTCGACGTTCAGCGGCTGTGCCTTGCCACCGTAGACGATGGCGGGTACGCGGCCGGCGCGGCGCAGGCGGCGGCTCGCACTCGAACCCTGAACGCTACG
This sequence comes from Paracandidimonas soli, assembly GCF_004342005.1. Lineage (GTDB taxonomy): Bacteria > Pseudomonadota > Gammaproteobacteria > Burkholderiales > Burkholderiaceae_B > Paracandidimonas > Paracandidimonas soli. The sequence continues at coordinate 195,517 of NZ_SMBX01000005.1, read as the reverse complement.
CGGTGTTGCGTTGAATTTCATGGATGACTCCAAAAGCATGGGGCTTGCGCCCCGATAACAAAGAACGGTGCCCGAAAGCGCCGTGAGAAACACTGCCCGCCGCGACCAGCGGACAGTGGGAAAGCGAGATTATTCCACGAACAGCGAGCTGACGGACTCGGCGTTCGAGATGCGCAGAATGGTTTCGCCCAGCAGCGATGCGCACGACAGCTGGCGGATCTTGCCGCAATTGCGGGCGGCTTCGGACAGCGGGATGGTATCCGTGACGACGAGTTCGTCGAGCTCGGATTCCGCAATGCGCTCGACCGCGCCGCCGGACAGCACCGGGTGCGTGCAATAGGCCAGGACCTGCACGGCGCCGCGCTCTTTCAGCGCCTGGGCGGCTTTGCACAGGGTGCCTGCCGTATCGACCATGTCGTCCATGATGATGCAGGTGCGGCCATTGATTTCGCCGATGATGTTCATGACTTCGGACACATTGGCGCGTGGACGACGCTTGTCGATAATGGCCAGGTCGGCTTCCAGCTGCTTGGCCAGCGCGCGGGCGCGCACGACGCCGCCGATGTCGGGCGACACCACGACCAGATCCTTGTAGTTGCGGCGCCAGATGTCGCCCAGCAGCACAGGGCTGGCATAGATGTTGTCGACGGGAATATCGAAGAAACCCTGGATCTGGTCGGCATGCAGGTCCATCGTCATGACGCGGTCGACGCCCACGACCTGCAGCATGTTGGCCACCACCTTGGCTGAGATGGACACACGCGCCGAACGCGGACGGCGATCCTGGCGGGCGTAGCCGAAATAGGGAATGGCGGCGGTGATGCGGCCGGCGGAGGCGCGGCGCAGCGCATCGACCATCACCATGATTTCCATGAGATTGTCGTTGGTTGGCGCACAGGTGGGCTGCAGGACAAAGACGTCCTTGCCACGCACATTTTCATTGATTTCTACCATGACCTCGCCATCGGAGAAGCGACCGACGGTCATCTTGCCCAGCGACATGTCGAGGTGATTGGCCACATCCACTGCCAGACGCGTATTGGCAGTGCCCGTAAAAATCATGAATTTGTCATGTGCCATGATGGTGGGGGTAGTTTTTTGCACAGCATAAAACGACAAAGCTGTTGAACAGAACACCCCGGCAGGGGGCCGACTCAACAGCTTGGCGCGTGACAGGCATTGCGCATGCCTTGAAAAGTGGCTGGGGAAGAAGGATTCGAACCTTCGCATGCCGGAATCAAAATCCGGTGCCTTAACCAGCTTGGCGATTCCCCAACTGACTGCTAATCGATCCAGTACCGTAATGGATGATCGTTCAGGCCCTGGCATACCCAGGTATTTTCGATCAACGCATCGCGTTTTCCGGTTTCCGCTATTTTAGCGGCAATTTTTTGCTGACACATCCTTGCCTGGGCAAGCGTTGCAAATTCAACAAAAAAGCAGGCGCCGGATCCGGTCATGCGCGACTGGAAGCCCAGTTGACCCAGAAACAGACGAACCCGCCTTACGCCGGGATTTTCCGCCAGGACAACCGGCTCGAGATCATTGCGGCCAAAGTAAGCGCAACCAATCTTGCCGTCGCTGCAAATCGACCCCGAAGGATTCTCTCCAGAACCCTCTCCGAAATCATTCGCCGCTTTATTTGCCATAAGCCAATCAGCAAAGACCGACATTATGAAGGAAGGAGAATTTCTTGTCAAATCCGGATGCGAAAAAACCGATGCCGTCGCAATGGCCGCAGCCGGTTTGATAATGACATAGGCACGCTCTAGCATCGGCAGCGCGGAAAGCCGCTCTCCGATGCCTTCCGCGAAGGCCGGCCGCCCGAATACGAAAATGGGTACGTCCGCGCCCAGCGGCAACGCCAGCCGCAACAACTGGTCGCGCGTCAGGCCTGTGCGCCAGAGCCGGTTCAGCGCAATGAGCGTCGTCGCTGCATCGCTGGAGCCGCCTCCCAGGCCGCCGCCCGCCGGTATGGTCTTGCGGCAGCGTATGCTCGCCCCCTGACGTACGCCGCACGCCTCGCGCAAGGCGGTCGCCGCCCTGAAGATCAGGTCGTTTTCAGGCGCGACACCGGGCAGCGTGTTTTCGCAGACGATCCGTCCGTCGTCGCGCAACGCAAAATCCAGCCGGTCGCACAGATCGACGAAACGAAACGCCGTCTGCAGCAGATGGTATCCGTCGGCGCGGCGCCCCACCACATGCAGGAACAGATTGATCTTGGCCGGGGCCGGCACATCCAGCAGCGCGTCTTCCGCCCCGCCGCCGTCGCGCAGACCGAACACTTCCTTCCCGCTCACTGGCTGTCTATGACGATGCGCATCTGGACCCGGCGCCCGCCGTCCTGGCGGCTCAGGCGCAACAGGCGCGGACCGAGTTCGTCATAGCGCGACAGCTGGATCTCCCAGCCCTTTTCCCGCAAGGATTCCGGCTGGGACGCGCCCTCCCCGGTTCCGGCTCGGCCTTGCAGCCAGTAGCGCAAGCCCGATACCGGTATGGCCTCTCCGAGGACGCTTGCCGCGAGGGCATCCGGATCCTCGGCGTATTCGCGCTCGCCGTTGCTGCGCTCCAGGATGGCGGCGCCGGGCTCTACGCGCACTCGCGCCAGCACGCTGCCCATTGGATTGCTGAGGTCGAACCTCAGGGAACGGCCGTCGTCGCGCCATGCAAATCCGCCCTGGACCGCCTCAGACTGCCGCCCCGGCGATTCCGCCGTCAGCGAGAAGCGGCCGGTGCGCTCGAACGCCTGCCCCGCATCGCCGGCGATGCGGCCCGGCGCCGCGCAGCCGGCGAGCACGAGCAATACAACCGCCAGCAGCGGCAACAGCCACGCAGCCACGCCGTGCCGGGCCAATGCCATGCCTTCTTTACCATGCCGCGACATCATTTGAACTCCACGCCAAAGCGCCGCAAGGTCTTCAGCAGGGTTTCGTTCTCGGGATCCTCCCGCCATGCCTCGTGCCAGATTTTCCGCGCCTCGTCGCGGCGCTTCAGTGCCCACAGCACCTCGCCCAAATGGGCTGCGACGTCGGCCGCCGGCATGCGCTCGTAGGAGCGCTGCAGATAATCCAGCGCCTCGTGCAGATTGCCCATGCGGTAGTGATACCAGCCAACGCTGTCCAGGATGAACGGGCTTTCGGGATCCAGTTGCAGCGCAGTGTCCAGCAGCTCGCCCGCTTCGTCCAGTTGGCGGTTCCTGTCGGCATAGGTGTAGCCCAGCGCATTGTAGGCATTGGCGTTTTCCGGATCGATCTCGATGATGCGCCGCATTTGCTTCTCGAACGCATCCAGCCTGCCCTGCCGCTCGTACAGCATGGCAAGGTCGTACTTGATCTCCACGGTGTCCGGCAGTTCGCGATCCGCCTGGGCCAGGACATCGACGGCATCGTCGGTGCGGCCGGAATCACGATAGATGCTTGCCAGCGTCAGCGCCACCACCGTGCGCTCCCTGTCGTCCTGGGGACTCAGGCGCCCCAGGGTGTCGCGCGCCTGATTGATGCGACCCTGCCTGGCCATCAGCACCGCCTGATGGATCCTGGCCTGGAACTGCAGCGCGGGATCGTCGATCTGGCCGAGCTGGGAGATGGCGTCGTCCAGATTGCCCTCCTGCTCGGCAATGCGCACCAGCAGCAGGCGCGCGTCGGAAGCGTCGGCCAGCGCATTGCTGACGCTGTCGTTGGCAATGCTGCGCCTGCGCTGCGTCTGCACATTGATGTATTCGTTCAGCAATTCCTTGGCGCGGTCATAGCGCTCGCCACGTATGTTCACCTCGGCCTCGACATAAAGCAGGTCGAAGTCCTCGGGCGCTTGCGCCTGCATGGCGTCGATGCGCGCCAGGGCCTCGTCGAGCCTGTTGTCGGCCGCCAGCCGGCTGACCAGCATCAGCTGCAGCTTGCGGGACCGGGGATGGGCATCGGCGAATGCCGCCGCCCTGGCCAGCGCCGCCTGCGAATCGACCGCCATGCCGTACTCCAGGGCCCGCTGGGCAGCCGCCTCGGACGAGGGATCGATCTTCTGCGCCTGCATCGCCGACTCCAGCGCCCTCGCGGCATCCCGCGCCGCCCACGCAGCATCGGCGAGCGCCAGATGCGCAGCCATTTCTTCCCGCAAGTGCGGCAGCAGCGCCTGCTCCAGCACCTGGAGCGCAAGCCGCTTGTCGCTCATGCGATCGACGACGGCCGCCGCCTGCGCAATGGCCTGCTCGCGGTTCTCGGACTGCAGCACGCGCTTGCGCAGCGCCGATGCCAGCCCTGCTGTCTGCCCATGGGACGCGGCCAGCGCCATGACGGCGGCTTCCGCCTCGGGATCGTCCGGCGCCAGCAAGGACCATTGGCGGGCCGCCTCCTGGCTGCGTTGCGAATTGCGGTCGGCCATGGAAAACTGGAAAGCCCTGCGCGCCAGGCGCGCATCCAGCGTATCCCTGGCAAGATCCAGCAGCGTGCCGCTGGCCAGATCGTAATAGCCGCGCTGGGCGGCGATTTCAGAGGCCAGTATGCGATACAGGATGTCGGCTGTCAGGTTGACCTGAGGCAACTCCCCCGGCCGCAAATGGATGCGCTCGACCTGGCTGCGGGTAATGACTTCGGGCGGCAATGGCTGGACAATATCCGCGGCCGAAGCCGCGCTTACCGACAACGATGCCATCAACAGGGAGAATATGCGTTTCATTCAAGAAAAAAACTGCGGCGCTGCGCCAGCCGGAAAGACCGCTCGCCTGATTGCAGATACGATAATGTTATCCAACTGCCGATGTTAGCACCCCCTCATGCCTGAATTGCCCGAAGTCGAAACGACGCGTCGTGGAATTGCGACGGTCATCACCGGCCAGCCCCTGCTGCGCATGGTCGTGCATGAGCCCCGCATGCGCTGGCCCGTACCGCCGGACCTGCCCGCGCGCGTGCAGGATCTTCCCGTGCTGTCCTGCGGACGGCGCGGAAAGTATCTGCTGCTGGAGTTTCCCGGCGGCACACAGATCGTGCACCTGGGCATGTCCGGATCCCTGCGCAGCGCCCCCATGGACAGCCCACGTCGCAAGCACGACCACATCGAATGGATCTTCCCTTCGGCGCGCCTGCTGCTGCACGATCCGCGCCGCTTCGGCGCGGTCCTGTGGCACGACGGGCGGGACGGTCCGATCGAGCAGCACCCCTTGCTGCGCCAGCTAGGCGTCGAGCCTTTCGATCCTGTATTCGACGGCGCCTTCCTGCACCGGCACCTGGCGGGCAAGTCGCAGCCCATCAAACTGGCGCTGCTGTCGGGGCGGCCCGTCGTCGGCGTCGGCAATATCTATGCCTCCGAAGCGCTGTTCAAGGCGCGCATCCACCCCCAGACACCGTCGGGGACGCTGTCGGCGCGCCGCTGCCAGCGGCTGGCCGACGCCATCCGCGAGACCCTGGCCCAGGCGCTGGACTCGGGCGGCAGCACGCTGCGCGACTATGTGAACGCCTCGGGCGAGCCCGGCGCCTACTTCGCCATCCACGCCGCCGTCTACGAGCGCGAAGGCCAGCCCTGCCGCGTTTGCGCCTCGCCCATCCGCCGCATGACGCAGGGACAGCGTTCAACGTACTATTGCTCCCGTTGCCAACGGAAGACCCCATGACACCGCGCAAGAACCGAACCGCCCCGCGCTTCTACTGCCCCGCCCCCCTGGAAGCCAATACCGTGCTGACCCTGCCCGAAGACCTGGCGCACCATGCGATACGAGTGCTGCGCCTGCGCAGCGGCACGGCCATCACACTGTTCGACGGCTCGGGCGGTGAATATCCCGCCACCCTGGAGCTGCAGGGAAAAACCGCGGCTGCACGCCTGGAAAGCCGCAGCGATACGGAAAACGAACTGTCGACTCCGCTGGTGCTGATCCAGGGCATTCCCGCCAACAGCAAGATGGACTGGATCCTGGAAAAAGCGGTAGAGCTGGGCGTCCATGCGCTGATTCCCGTCATTGCCGAGCGCAGCCCGCCGCAGCCGGAAGGCGGCCGCCTGGAAAAACGCCGCCAGCACTGGCAGCGCATCGTTCAGTCGGCCAGCGAGCAATGCGGCAGGAACCGGCTGATGCAGGTCGGCCCGCCCGTGACGCTGGCGCAGGCATTCGCCGCGCAGGCCGACGACAACCGGCAGACCCTCCTTTGCCATCCCAGCGGCCTGGCATTGCGTGAAACGCTGCGGACCGACGCTCCCTCGGTAGCCCTGGCCATCGGACCGGAAGGCGGCTGGAGCGAGCAGGAGTGTCAACTGGCGGAGCGGCAGGGCATCGCCAGGGTCTGCTTCGGCAGCCGGGTCCTGCGCACGGAAACCGCGGGCATCGCCCTGGTTGCCGCTGCCACCGCCCTGCTGGGACTGGATTGAGGATTCCCACGGTCCTCTCCCCGAAGCCGCCGGCAGGCAAAAACGCAAATGGGCGTCATTACAGGCGCCCATTGGTTTTCTTGCCCCTGGCAGGGAAAGCGGGAATCAGGACTCGTCCGCCCCCGAATAAGGCGTGGGCGCGACGCCCGGCTCGGGATCGGGGTGCTTGCCCGCATGATCGACCGCATAGACGAAGACACGATCGTTGCTGACGGCGAACTCGACCACATTGGCGGCGACTTCCAGGATCGCCTCGGCATCTTCCTGCAGGGTGGGATCGCCCGAATGCAGGCGGCTGAACCACAGCAGCAGGCCCGACTTCTGGTCCAGCACTGTATCGCACAGGCAATCGTAGAAGGCATCCAGGTCGCCGCCGAAGAACTCGGGGAAATCGACGGCCTTGACCACGGCGCGCAACACCGCGGAACGGCTGCGCGCCCTGTCGCACTCGACCATGCAAAACGCCAGGCCGGCCTTCTGCGCGGCCGCCGCGGCTTCGTCCTGCCTGACCTTGGACGCATCCAGCATGCCGCCGTCCTGGAGAATCATCTGCAGTGATTGCGCTTGAATCATTCTTGCGCCTCCTTGAAAAACGCCTTGACCTCTTCCATACGACTCAGGCAATCAGCGCGACCAAGCTCGATCAATTCCCGCGTGTAGGCAGCTTCAAACAAAAGATAGGATATCAGGGCGCCGCCTCTCTGGGCCCCTTTGGCAGCCGAAACGCCCAGCACCCTGAACAGGGCGCGGGCGGCTCTCGGCAACTGCGACAAATGCCGTAGTGCAATGGCGTCCAGCGACTGGCTGGGCGTCACGGCAAAAGTCGATATGGGCCGCAGCGACTCGATTTTTAAACCATTTTCAGAGGTTTGCGCAAGCAGTTCATTGACCTTGTCGACACGCTCGATATCCATCGAAATACTATCGAGGAATATATTCGCCAGCGCATGCCCGCCAATCTGTGCAAGAGAGGGATAATCCGGTGTCTGTTCTCCTTCTTCGGGGTGCGTTTCGTCGCGGAAACCGGTTCCGATGACGAAGATTTTCTCGGCCCCCAGGTGGATTGCGGGGCTGATGGGCGCCAGCTGGCGCATGGAGCCGTCGCCGCACCAGTACGCGCGCTTGCGCGCCATCAGCGACTGCGCCGGAAACACGAACGGAATCGCGCTGGAGGCCATCAGATGGTCCACCCCGATCACCGCCGGCTCCGCATGGCGCAAGGTGCGCCGCCAGGGCTGGATGCGCTTGTGCGACTGATAGAAAGTGATGTGCTCGCCCGTCGTATAGGCGCTGGCGGTCACGGCCAGCGCCGTCAGGTGCCCCGCATCGAAATTGCGGGCCAGGCGGTCGAAATTCAGGGAATCCGCCAGCAGGTCGCGCAGCGGGCTGTTGTCCAGCAGGGAACGCGGGCTGCGCTGCCGCAACCCCGGCGCCATCCAGCCGAATGCCAGCAGGGACAGCCACCGGACGCCGGTGCGCAGCAGGCGCGCGGCGTCGCCGTGATAAATCTGCCCTGTGCGCAGGTTGCTCCACAGCTGCACCAGCCTGTCGGTCGCCAGGTGCGGATCGTGCGCCCTGCAGCCCAGGGCCGCGGCATTGATGGCGCCCGCCGATGTCCCGCATATGATGGGAAACGGATTCGCCATGCCGGATTCGCGCCGCGGGTCGAGGATGTCCATGACGGCGGACAGCACGCCGACCTGATAGGCCGCGCGAGCGCCGCCGCCTGTCAGTATCAGCCCGACCGGGCCGCGCCCGGGCGGGGATGCCTCAAGTGCGCGGTGTGTTGGCATCGACCACCGTCAGTGCCGTCATGTTGATGATGCGCCGCACCGTGGAGCTGGATGTCAGGATATGGACGGGCGCCTTGCATCCCAGCAGGAACGGGCCTACCGCCACATTGCCGCCGGCCGCGGTCTTGAGCAGGTTGTAGGCGATGTTCGCCGAATCCACGCTCGGGCAGACCAGCAGGTTGGCCGAGCCCTTCAGCGTCGTGGACGGCAGGATGCGTTCGCGCAGCACTTCGTCCAGCGCGCAATCTCCGTGCATTTCGCCATCGACCTCCAGGCCCTGCGCCTGCTCGCGGATCAGGCGCAGGGCCTCCCGCATCTTGCCGCCGGATCGCGCACTGTCCGTGCCGAAATTGGAGCGCGACAGCAGCGCCGCTTTCGGCTCGATGTTCAGGCGGCGCATTTCCTGCGCGGCGGCGATGGTGAACTCCGCGATCTGCGCCGCGTCCGGGTCGTCGTTCACGTGCGTATCGACCAGGGCCAGCACATGCTCCGGCAGCAGCAGGATGTTCATGGCCGCATATGTCTTCGCGCCCTCGGTATGGCCCAGCACCTCGTCCACGAAGCGCAGGTGCCCGTCGTAGGAGCCCACGGTGCCGCAGATCAGGCCGTCCGCGTCGCCCATGCGCAGCATCATGGAACCGATGAGCGTCAGCCGCCGACGCATTTCCACACGCGCCATTTCCTTGCTGATGCCGCGCCGGCACATGATTTCCCAGTACGTGGTCCAGTACTTGTGGAAGCGCTCGTCGTTTTCCGGATTGGTGACATCGACATCCACGCCCAGCCTCAGGCGCAGGCCGAAGCGCTTGATGCGCGCCTCGAGCACGGCGGGCCGCCCGATCAGGATGGGACGCGCCAGTTTTTCATCGACCACGACCTGTACAGCGCGCAATACGCGCTCTTCCTCGCCTTCGGAGAAGACGATGCGCGACTTGCCGCCGTCGCGCACAAGCTGGCGCGCAATGGAGAATAGCGGGCGCATGAACGAGCCCGAACGATAGGTGAACTGCTCCAGTTGCTGGGTATAGGCCTCGATGTCGCCGAGCGGACGCGTAGCCACGCCGTCGGCCATGGCGGCCTTGGCCACCGCCGGGGCGATCCGCATGATCAGGCGCGGATCGAAGGGCTTGGGAATCAGGTAGTCGCGCCCGAACGACACGTCGTAGGTGCCGTAGGCCGCGGCCACCATATCGTTCTGCTCTTCCTTGGCCAGATTGCAGATGGCATGCACGGCGGCAATCTCCATGCCGCGCGTGATGGTGGTCGCGCCCACATCCAGCGCTCCCCGGAAAATGTACGGGAAGCACAGCACATTGTTGACCTGGTTGGGGTAGTCGGAGCGCCCGGTCGCCATGACAATATCGTCGCGCACGGCATGCGCATGCTCCGGCAGGATTTCGGGATTGGGGTTGGCCAGCGCCATGATCAGCGGATCGGGCGCCATGCGCGCGACCATTTCGGGCTTGAGCACGCCCCCGGCGGACAGGCCCAGGAAGGCATCGGCCCCGTCGATGACGTCCGCCAGCCGGCGCGCATCTGTCGCCTGGGCGAACCTTGCCTTGGCCTCGTCCATCAGCACCGTCCGGCCCTGGTAGACTACGCCCTCGATGTCCGTCAACCAGACGTTGCCGGGCTTCAGCCCCAGGTCGACCAGCAGGTCGAGGCAGGCCAGGGCCGCGGCGCCCGCCCCCGAGACCGCCAGCTTGATTTCGTCGATCTTCTTGCCGACGACGTCCAGGCCGTTGATGAAGGCGGCCGCCACGCAAATGGCGGTGCCGTGCTGGTCGTCGTGGAATACGGGGATCTTCATGCGTTCGCGCAGCTTGCGCTCGACCTCGAAGCACTCCGGCGCCTTGATGTCCTCGAGGTTGATGCCGCCGAACGTCGGCTCCAGCCCGGCGATGATGTCCACCAGCTTGTCGGGATCGGTTTCGTTGATCTCGATATCGAACACATCGATGCCCGAAAACTTCTTGAACAGGACAGCCTTGCCCTCCATGACAGGCTTGGAAGCCAGCGCCCCGATATTGCCCAGGCCGAGCACCGCCGTGCCGTTGGTGATGACGCCTACGAGGTTTCCGCGCCCGGTGTAGCGGAACGCATTCTGGGGATCGGAGACAATTTCCTCACAGGCGGCCGCCACGCCGGGCGAATACGCCAGCGCCAGGTCACGCTGGTTGGAAAGCTGCTTGGTGGGGGTGACGGCTATTTTCCCCGGACGGCCATGCTCGTGATATTCCAGGGCTGCTTTGCGAAAATTGGATTCCATTATTTTTCTCTGGCTGCGGGTGAATCGAACGGCGGCGCCGGGAGAGTCTCGCTGCCGCGCCATGTCCCGCAGCCATTCTAGCCCTCAAATTCCGTTTGCGGCACCCGGGCTCACCCTCGCAAGGGTTATCCATCTGCGAGGCGCGGACCTACCCGGGATAGAGAGCCATCTCATCGAACAAGGACTTCACCTGGCCATCCAGCGCTTCCGCCTGGGCGCGCAGGCCGGCCTCGCGCGCGCCGAGCCATTCGCGTCCGATGGTGGGCACGTCTGCCTGGGCCCCGAGCAGGCGCTCGTCCAGCACCACCCATTCGATCCAGCCCAGGCGGCCGCCATGGCCCAGCATCAGGTGCGACAGATTGATGCCCTGCTCGTCCGGCGGCGTCAGGGCATCCAGGCGATAGCGGCAGGGCCACTGCGCCAGCTGCCTGCAGGTCTGCGCCTGCGGGCCGGCGGAAAGCTGGAACAGCCCGGAAACCAGCCGTCGCAGCGCCGGCGTCAGCGGTTGCTGCTCCTGGGCGCCGAACGGCCCGAGCACGACCGAATTGCCATCGGACAGCAGGACGGACATATGCGTCACGCCGGACAGCAGCGTACGCCCCGTGGGCCAGTCGCACATGGAGCGGTCCGCCAGCCAGGACGCCACGTTCATGTGAAACGGCATTTGCCCGAAACCCGGCAGCTGCCGCTCGGCCAGCTGCCCCAGCGTGCAGCCGGGCTGTACGAACCACTTGGGGCTGCCGCTCTCCAGGCGCTCGCAGGAGCCGACCTCCATGCCCGGCTCCACCCACAGCACAGGCGCGCCGCTTCTCGTCGCGCCGTGATCCACGCCATCGAGCAGAAGCACGACACCGTACTGCGCGCACAGGGCGCGCGCATGATGCACGTCGCCGGCCGCGCCGGGCACCAGACGCGCGCTGCAAGCCCCGTCCTTTTCCGACAATACCTGGAAGCGGCCGCTGACGGCTTGCGCTGCGCGCTGGCAGAAAGACTCCCAGCCTGTGGCCGGGAGCCGGCGTCCGCGCAGAAATGCGCGGCGTGATGAGGACTGCATGTCGGCTCTCCCGCCGTTACAATGATTCTTTTTTATCCAGACACTGAAACCAGATCATGTCCCGCCTTGCACTGCGCACAGAAGAAATCCAGCCGTTCCACGCCGTCGAAGTTCTCAAGCAGGCGCAAACACTGGCGGCGCAGGGGCGCGACATCATCAGCCTCGGTATCGGCGAACCCGATTTTACCGCTCCGCCGCAAGTCGTCGAGGCATTGAACCGGGCCGCCTCCGCCGGACTCAGCGGTTATACGCCGCCCATGGGACTGTCTCCGCTGCGCGGCGCCATCGCCGATTATTACGCGCAGCAATTCTCCGCCCCGGTCGATCCTTCGCGCATCATCGTCACCTCCGGCGCGTCGGGAGCGCTGCTGCTGGCGGCCATGGCGCTCATCAACCCCGGCGACGAAGTCCTGATGCCGGATCCCTCCTATCCGGCCAACCAGACCTTCATCCGTTCCGCCGGCGGCATCCCCAGGCTGATCCCCTGCCAGGCGAAACAGCGCTTCCAGCTCAACGCCCAGGACATCCGCGAACACTGGGGCCCATCCACGCGCGGCGTGCTGATCGCCTCGCCCAGCAACCCCACGGGCGCCACCATTTCACGCGAGGCGCTCAAGGATCTCATCGCCGAAGTCAGGCAACGGGACGGCTTCATCATCCTGGACGAAATCTATCTGGGCCTGTACTACGACGAAGCGCCGGCCAGCGGACTGGCGCTGGACGACGATATCGTCATCATCAACAGTTTTTCCAAGTACTTCCACATGACGGGCTGGCGGCTGGGCTGGATGATCGCGCCGCCCGCGCTCATCCCCGCCCTGGAAAAGATAGCCGCCTCCCTGGCCATCTGCGCCCCCTCGCTGGCGCAGCATGCGGCATTGGCGTGCTTCGACCCCGAGGTCATGCGCATTTTCGACAAGCGCCGTCTCTCCTTCAAGCAGCGCCGGGACTATCTCGTTCCCGCGCTGGGCTCGCTGGGCCTGGAAATTCCCGTCGTGCCTGACGGGGCCTTCTACATATTCACCGATATCCGCCGGCACAGCCAGGACAGCGACGCATTCGCCCGCGACCTGCTGAACCAGGCCGGCATCGCCACCGTTCCCGGGCGCGACTTCGGCTCGGCCCATGCGAAACATACGCTGCGCCTGTCGTACGCCACGAGCATGGACCGCCTGGAAGAAGCGATCGAGCGCATGTCGAAATTCCTGGGCCGCCAGGCAGGCTGAAACTCACCCGAACGAGCCCCGGCCTCCGCTTGACGCGGCCCGCAAGCCGCCTGGATTCGCCCGCCTCACCCTGGCGCGACCGCGATTCCCGAAGCCAGCGCAATACGCCTGCGCTCGGCCAGCACCTTGGCGCCGTATCCGCCGTCGCTCGGCCCGGTGGCGCCCACATAGCAGGCCAGGCCGCGCTGCACCGAGCCGCGACGGTTGATGCAATCGGACAGGATCTGCATGCCGACCATCACGTTCGGTATGGGATCCAGCGCGGCGGCCGGCCCCCTTCCCAGCGCCTCGAACTTGTCGCGATGCACTCGCGTCATGACCTGCATCAGCCCTTGCGCTCCCACATGGCTTTCGGCGAACGGGTTGTAGCGCGACTCAATGGCGATCACGGCCAGCAGCAGCTGCGGATCCATCCCGCGCTCGCGCCCCTCCTTGAACACCACATAGATCAATGCCCCCGCCACGTTCTGGGCGATGCGGTACTTGCGGGTCAGGTAGCTGCGCAGCGCCTGGAACTGCGCGGGGGAAATGTCCGCCAAAGGCAGCCTGTCGGGATTGTCGAGCAGCATCTGGTCGAACTGGCGCTGCAATGCCTCCAGCCTGGCGCCAGGACCGCTGTGGCGGCGCTCGGCAAACAGCTGCTCCATCCCCGGCGGCTCGCTGCCGGGCACGGTGCCCGGACGCAAGCCCTCTTCTTCCTCGGCAGGCACTGTACTGGCGCCGGGAGCGGAGCGCTGGTCCCCGTCCGGATGCAAGGCATACAGCGTCGCCACATAGGCCTGCCTGGCCTGATCCTGCACGGAAGGCAGCACCAGGACGGCCATCAACGCCACCAGAACCGCGATTCCCAGGTAAATGGCCGAAACATGCACGACCTCGCCGAGCTGACTGACCAGCCCGCGCGCCCAGCGCCTCAGCAAGGAATCGAATTGAGTGTCTGACATGCGTCCGTTTGTATGTCGAAGAGGCGCATCGCGCAATGTTAAGCTACCCTCTTCCGCACAGCCTCCCTTACTGTAACCCGATTGGCGATTTATCGTGAAATACCGCGACCTCAGAGACTTCATCGCGCAGCTGGAAGCCGCCGGACAGCTCAAGCGCATCACCCAGCCCGTCTCCACCCGGCTGGAAATGACGGAAATCAGCGACCGCGTGCTGCGCAGCGGCGGCCCCGCCCTGCTCTTCGAAAATGCCATCCATGATGGCGCGAAATCCGGCATGCCCGTGCTGGCCAACCTGTTCGGCACACCGCAGCGCGTGGCCTGGGGCATGGGCGCGGACGATGTGACCGCGCTGCGCCAGACCGGCGAGTTGCTGGCCACGCTGCGCGAACCGGAGGCGCCGCACGGCCTGAAGGATGCCTTCGCCAAAGTATCCATGCTCAAGTCCGCCCTGTGGGACATGAGCCCCAAGACCATCAAGAACCCGGCCTGCCAGGAAGTCGTCATCGAAGGCGACGACGTGGACCTGGGCACGATCCCCCTGCAGCACTGCTGGCCCGGCGATGCCGCCCCCCTGCTGACCTGGGGCCTGGTCATCACGCGCGGCCCCAAGGCGCGCCGGCAGAACCTGGGCATCTACCGCCAGCAGTTGATCGGCCGCAACAAACTCATCATGCGCTGGCTGTCGCATCGCGGCGGCGCGCTGGACTTCCGCGACCATGCGCTGGCCAACCCCGGCCAGCCCTTCCCTATCGCGGTCGCGCTGGGAGCCGACCCGGCCACCATCCTGGGCGCCGTCACCCCGGTGCCCGACAGCCTGTCCGAATACCAGTTCGCGGGGCTGCTGCGCGGCTCGCGCACCGAGACCGCCTCCGCCATCGGCAGCAAGCTTTCCGTGCCGGCCTATGCGGAAATCGTGCTCGAGGGCCATATCCTGCCCGCCGGAGACCCGCGCGCGCTGCCGCCTTCCGCGCCCGCAGGCGTCTCCATCCCCGCGTCCGGCTACGAAATCGCGCTGGAAGGTCCTTACGGCGACCACACCGGCTACTACAACGAAAAAGACTGGTTCCCGGTCTTTACCGTCGAGCGCATCACCATGCGCCGCAATCCCATCTATCACAGCACCTATACCGGGAAGCCGCCCGACGAGCCCGCCGTGCTGGGCGTGGCGCTGAACGAGGTCTTCGTGCCGCTGCTGAAACGGCAGTTGCCGGAAATCGTGGACTTCTACCTGCCGCCGGAAGGCTGCAGCTACCGTCTTGCCGTGATCTCGATCCGCAAGCAGTATGCCGGGCATGCCAAGCGCGTCATGTTCGGGCTGTGGAGCATCCTGCGCCAATTCATGTACACCAAGTTCATCGTGGTGGTGGACGAAGACGTGGACGTGCGCGACTGGAAGGAGGTGGTCTGGGCCATGACGACGCGCATGGATCCCGTGCGCGACACGGTGCTCGTGGAAAACACGCCCATCGACTACCTGGATTTTGCCTCGCCGGTCTCCGGCCTCGGCGGAAAGATGGGCCTGGATGCCACGAACAAATGGCCAGGCGAAACCAGCCGCGAATGGGGCACGCCCATCCACATGGACGATGACGTCAAGCAGCGCGTCGACCGGATGTGGGACTCACTGCGACTGTAGGCCCGATCAGTTGCCGCCCTTGCCGGCCTTGCGGGCGATCTGCCAGCTGAGCAGCAGGCCCGCCCCCAGGCGCAGCAAACGCTTGCGCCTGCCCAGCATGGGAATCAGCGATGTCAGGCCAGACAGCAGCATGGGATAGCGCCTGCCCAGGCTAACGGCGTGCGCGATCCAGTCGCTCGGCCTGCTGGAGCCCAGCGACTGCAGGCCGGGAGGAATGATTCCACGCACCAGCTCCGCAGGGCTTGCCGCCTGCGCCAGGCGTTCTGCGCCGCGCAGCAGGCGTCTGCGTTCCAGAGCGGCGCGCGCCCTGACCAGTTCGATACGCACCTCCCGCTCAGCGGAAGACATGCTCTTGCGTTCCGTGCTCATTCGCCCGCCCTCCCCGCGCCATCGGCGATTTCGTCGTCATCGTCATCGGAACTGCGCAGCCTGTCCAGCAGGGCGAGATCCTGGCGCAGTTCTTCGAGCGTTGCGGAAAAGGGCGCCGGCTGCTCCAGGAACGACTTCCGGACATGCAGCAGAATGCATGCGCCGCTGACGGCATAGGCGGCCGTCAACAAGCCCAGCGCCCAGTAGCGATAGTCGGTCTGCCAGAACAGCAGCGCGATCGTCAGCGTGAATACCAACAGCGCCAGCGTCAACAGCAGGCCGCCCACCAGCACCAGCGCCAGGGAGCGCGTGAGGTGCACACGCTGCCCCGCGGCCTCGAGGGAGAAAAGTTCAAGGCGGGTACGCAGGATGCATCCCAGCGTACTGACGACATCGCCGATGGATTCTCTGAGCGCCATATGGTTCCCCCTCTGCGTTGTTCATGCCGGGCATGGATTCCGCGCGGACGGCGAAACCTGCCCGGTCTTGAAGACAATCTTAGCGGCGGGTGATCAGCACACCCAGCAGCAGCCCCGCCACACCCGCCAGGCCGATGGCCTGCCAGGGATTGTCATGGACGTATTCGTCCGTGGCGCGTGCGGCCTGGCGCCCCTTTTCGACCAGGGCGTCCTGCGCATCGTGCAGGCTGTCGCGCGTGCGGCGCAGCGAGCGCAGCGCATTCTCGCGCAACTCTTCCGCCTTGTCGCCCGTGGCTTCGGCCGCCTCGCGCAGCAGCTTCTCCGCATCATCCAGACTGGTTTTCACGCTTTCGATGAAATCATCTTCGGTTTTTTGCACTCGTTTCCTTGTTGCCATGCCAGACTCCTGATGTGGGGTTTCAGAAACCCGAAAAAATTCCGGGAACACACTTCCATACTACCCTAGTTCCGGCATGTTTTTCTGCATGAAAATATGAGGAAACATGAATAAGGTAAAGAACTGCTGCCTGTCGGTCTCCTCGCCCCGGTACGGAGGCGCCTTCGGCGCCGTATGGATTGCCTCGCTTGACCCCGGCCTGAAGTCCGGGGCTTGCGCTTTGGCCCGTGATCAGCCGTCTTTCTGCCGTGTGCCGAAGATCCGGTCGCCGGCGTCGCCCAGACCGGGGATGATATAGCCATCCTCGTTGAGATGGCTATCGATGGATGCTGTATAGATATCCACATCGGGATGCGCGCTCTCCACGGCCCCGATGCCTTCCGGCGCCGCTACCAGCACCAGTGCGCGAATATGGCGGCAGCCAGCCTTTTTCAGCATATCGATGGTGGCGACCATCGAACCGCCTGTAGCCAGCATGGGATCCACGATCAACGCCAGGCGCTGGTCAAGCTGGCCCACCAGGCGCTCCAGGTAGGTATGCGCCTGCAGGGTCTCTTCGTTGCGCGCGATGCCGATCGCGCTGACCTTGGCGCCCGGAATCAGGCTGAGCACGCCATCCAGCATGCCGATGCCCGCGCGCAGGATAGGCACCACGGTGATCTTCTTGCCCGCGATCTTCTCCACTTCGAGCTCGCCCGCCCAGCCATCGATCTTCGTTGGTTCGAGCGGCAGATCCTTGGAGGCTTCGTAGGTCAGCAGGGCGGCAACCTCCTGCGCCATTTCGCGGAAATTCTTGGTGCTGAGATCGGCCCTGCGCATCAGCCCCAGCTTGTGGCGGACCAGGGGATGGCGTATTTCATGAACAGGCATGGCAATTCCAGAAGATTGAATACGTGAAAATCGATCGGATCGGATACGGCACGGTAACCTCAGCGCGCCGCCAGCCACCGGATGACGGCATCGTCGAACGAGCGTACAGCCGCAGCCTGGTCGCCGTTGACCATGCTGACGAGAATATAGCGCTTGCCGCTGGCGCCCAGCACATAGCCGGCCAATGCCCGCGCATCGCGCAGCGTACCCGTTTTCAGGTGGGCCATGCCCCGGACGTCGTCGTCGCGCAAGCGCCTGCGCACCGTGCCGTCGACCCCGGAAATCGCCAGGGACGAAATGAATTCCGGCATCAGCGAGGAATGCCATGCCGCGTCCAGCATGCCGCCAAGCCCCGATGCCGTCAGCCTGCCTTCCCTGGACAGCCCCGAACCATTGCCGATGACCCAGCCCGAGGTATCCACTCCCTGGCCCTGCAGCAGCTGTAGCACGGCACGTTCTCCCGCCGGCACCGTGGCTCCCGGGCCAGACGTTTCCGCCGCGAGCGTCAGCAGCAGGTGGCGCGCCATGACGTTATTGCTCTGCTTGTTCACGATGCGGATCTGGTCCGCCAGGGGACGGGAGTCATGCCAGGCCACGGGCTTGGCTTCCGGAGGCACCTTGCCGGCAACGATGCCGCGCGCCAGGGTGCCGCCCAGCTCGCGCCAGAGCATGCGAAACAGGTTGGAGAAATGCTCCGGCTGCGACAAGGCCAGGCGGTACACGCTGAACTCGCCGCACTCTCCGGGCGCGTTGCCGCTCAGCAGGACCTCGACGCCGCTCGCCGTGCCTTGCACCTGCGTTCCCACCGTGGGCGACCCCGTGCAGCGGGCATCGCTCCACGCCACTTGGCCGGTGATGCGCAGGCCGGGCACGGGAGGATCAACGATGGGAATCCACTGCTTCGCGCGGGCATCCGGCTGGAACAGCAGCCGCGTCGCCCCCAGGCCGACCATCATGGCGTCCGGGCTGGCGTTATAGGGCCGGTCGGGAGAATTGTCGAACGCGCCGGGATCGATGGCGACATTGCCGAAACGGCTGCGGTCCACCACGACCTCGCCGAGGTTCTTGATGCCGCGCAGGCGCAGCTCGCGCAGCAGCAGCCAAAGATCCTGAACAGTAAAAGAGGGATCGCCCGCCGCCTGGATATACAGAGGTCCCGACAGAGTGCCCTGCTCGTCCACCACCCCGCCGCCGCGCGCCAGCAGATGCGTGCGCCAGACATATTCGGGCCCCAGCCCGGACAGTCCGGCCCAAGTCGTGACCAGCTTCATGACGGATGCGGGATTGCGCGGCGTGGCGGGGTTGACGGCGAGCAGCACCGGGCCGCCGACCTCCTGGACGAACAGGGACAGGGATTGTTCCGGCAGCTTCGTCGCGCGCCAGGCCCCCTGGAGCTCGGAGGGCAGGGACTGCGCGCCCGCGACGGCGGCCGCAAGCCCGAGCGCGGCGACGGCAAGCCCGCGTCCGACGGATCGCGCTACTTTCCGGGCGGAAACAGCAAGGTGCGAAACAGGCATGGAGGCAACCACAGACGTGAAAAGCATGAGCATACCCAAAGACCGGCATGCCTGTGTAGACTTCCCGGCCGATTGATACAGTTATGCGCGACTCCCGGGGCCCGGAAAACCGCCTTACCGTAAAATACCGGGTTTTCCCTTTGCGGAACCTGTTCGGCGCCCAAGTGTCGTAGAGGTTCCCCGGATCCCGACGTGACCCCTTCCCTGGATATTTCCCAGTTCGACTACGAACTGCCCCAAGAGCTGATCGCCCAGTCGCCTCCGCCGCAGCGCGGCGACAGCCGCCTGCTGCACCTGGACAGCCGGGGCCAGTTGCACGACCTGCAGTTCCCCGACCTGCTGTCGCTGCTGCGCCCCAACGATCTGCTGGTATTCAACGACACCCGCGTCATCAAGGCCAGGCTGCTCGGCCGCAAGGCATCCGGCGGCAAGGTGGAAGTGCTGATCGAGCGCATCACCCGGTCCGACCAGGCGCTGGCCCACGTCAGATCCAGCAAGTCGCCCAAGCCCGGCACGGTGCTGGATCTGGCCGACGCCTTCCAGGCCACCGTGCTGGGACGCGAGGGCGAGCTCTTCCTGCTGGCCTTCCCCGAACCGGTGCTGGACCTGCTGGACCGCCACGGCGCGACTCCGCTGCCTCCTTATATAGAGCACGCGGCCGGCCAGGAAGACGAAGAACGCTACCAGACCGTCTACGCCCGCGAACCCGGCGCGGTGGCCGCGCCCACGGCCGGCCTGCACTTCAGCGACGCGCTGATGGAGAAAATCGACGCGCTGGGCGTACAAAAGGCCTTCGTGACCCTGCATGTCGGCGCGGGCACGTTCCAGCCGGTGCGCGGCGCCATCGAAGACCATGTCATGCATTCGGAGCGATTCCGCGTTCCCGCGGATACGCTGCGCAAGGCCCAGGCCGCCCGGCAGGCCGGCGGACGCGTCATCGCGGTGGGCACCACCAGCGTGCGCTCGCTGGAATCCGCCGCGGCCGTCTGCAGTCCTGAGCAGCTCGCCGCCGGCGCGGCGCTGCCCGACAGCATCGAAGACGATACCCGGCTCTTCATCACGCCGGGCTACCGCTACCAATGGGTCGATGCGCTGATCACCAACTTCCACCTGCCGCAATCCACCCTGCTGATGCTGGTATCGGCATTCGCCGGCCTCGAACCGATACGGCGCGCCTACCGTCATGCGGTACAGTCGCGCTACCGCTTCTTCAGCTATGGCGACGCCATGTTCCTGGAATCACCCGACACAATCTTATGACCGGACTCGATTTTTCCCTGCTGGCCACCGACGGCGCCGCGCGCCGCGGCCGCATCACGCTCAACCACGGCGTTGTCGAAACCCCGATCTTCATGCCCGTGGGCACCTACGGCAGCGTCAAGGCCATGCTGCCGCACGAGCTTGACGACATCGGCGCGCAGATCGTGCTGGGCAATACTTTCCACCTGTGGCTGCGTCCCGGCACGGAAATCATGGAAAAGCACGGCGGGCTGCACGGTTTCATGCAATGGAACAAGCCCATCCTGACCGATTCCGGCGGCTTCCAGGTCTTCAGCCTGGACGGCCTGCGCAAGATCACCGAGGAAGGCGTGAAATTCGCCTCGCCCATCGACGGCTCGCGGCTGTTCCTGACGCCCGAGGAATCCATGCGCATCCAGCGCGCGCTGAATTCCGACATCGCCATGGTGTTCGACGAGTGCACGCCCTACCTGATCGACGACCGCCCCGCCACTCCGGAAGAGGCGGCCAGGTCCATGCGCATGTCGCTGCGCTGGGCGCGGCGTTCGCGCGATGCCTTCCTGCAGTCGGAAAACCCCAACGCCCTGTTCGGCATCGTCCAGGGCGGCATGTTCGAATCCCTGCGCGACGAATCCCTGGCCGGGCTGACCGACATCGGCTTCGAGGGCTATGCCATCGGCGGCCTGTCGGTCGGCGAGCCCAAGGAAGACATGATGCGCATCCTGTCGCACGTCGCGCCCAGGCTGCCCGAAAACGCACCGCGCTACCTGATGGGCGTCGGCACGCCCGAAGACCTGGTCGAAGGCGTGGCCCGCGGCATCGACATGTTCGACTGCGTCATGCCCACGCGCAACGCCCGCAACGGATGGCTGTTCACGCGCTATGGCGACATCAAGATCCGCAATGCCCGCTACCGCGACGACACCCGGCCGCTGGATCCGTCCTGCGGCTGCCACACCTGCGGCCATTTCTCCCGCGCCTACCTGCACCACCTGCAGAAAGCCAATGAAATCACCGGTGCGCGCCTGAACACCCTGCACAATCTGCATTTCTACCTGACGCTGATGACGGAAATGCGCCAGGCGATCAAAGAGCAACGTTTCCAGGCCTGGCGCGCCCGCTTCCTGGAAGACCGCGCGCGCGGCATTGCCTGACGACGGAAAGCCGGCATCACCCTATGCGGCAGGCTGCCGTTCGCGAAGTTCACCGGCTGCACTGCGGACAATCATGCTACGGATCTCCGGCAAACATGAACCGCAGCCCGTGCCGCAACTCAACGATTGTTTCAGCCCATCCAGATCCAGGCCTTCGGCAATACCGGCCAGAATCGCCTGATCGCTGACACCCGCGCAAACGCAGACCGTGCGCGCGCGCGCACCCGCCGCCTCACGCCCCATCAGCAGCGCTGCCGCGCTGGCCGGCGCCGGACCGCCGTCGGCCCACGCCATCAGCGCTTCATGCGCCCGCGAATCGCCCGCCAGCAGGAATGCGGACGGACGGCCATCGGTCAGCGCAACGCGGCGCAACACGCCGCGCGCCGGATCGTCGAATACGATGCCAGGCGCTTCCACGCCGAGATCGCGCGCCAGCGCCGCCAACACCGAAGAGTCCGGCGAGGATGGCGCGGCCAGCCGCAGACGTACACCGCCGCCGCCCACCGCCGACGGCAGCACCACTACATAGTCGGAAAATTCCAGCCATGCCGCCAGCCGGCGGCGCAGCTGCGCCGCATCGCCTGCGACCCAGCCCATGGCCTGCCACGGTAATCCGGCCGCCGCCACAGCCACAGCGGCATGCTTCAGTTCCGGCTGATGTGACTGCGGGTCGCACACCGGATTCGTCAGCGCATTGACACCTTGTCCCGCCATGAATGCGCCGCCCCAGTGCATGGGCAAGAAGGCATGCCCCGGGCGCACCGACGCATCGTCGCGCACAGGCAGCACCACACCGCCGCGCCGCGAGCGTATGCGGGCCAACGTGCCTGACGCCAGGCCCATGCGCGTCATGTCCGACGGATTCAGCGACAGCCAGGGTTCCTCGACATGGCGCGTCAGCCCCAAAGACAGGCCAGTGCGCGCCATCGTGTGCCAGTGGTCGCGCAGGCGTCCCGTCGTCAGGCGCAGCGGGTATTGCGCGGATACCGGCTCGGCCACGGGCACATAGGGCACGTCCACGAACCGCGCCCGGCCATCCTGCGTGGCAAACCGTCCGTCCGCATACAGACGCGCCACGCTGTCGCCGTTCGGCCGATACGGCCATTGCCTCGGCCCCATCGCCTCCAGCACAGCATAGTCCAGCGCGCTGTAGTCCAGATCGCGGCCCGCCGTCATACGCGCATGTTCCGCGAATATCTCGCTCTCCCCCACATAGCTGAACAACGCCGCCTTCTCCGGCGCCACGCGCGCCGCCAGGCGACGCGCTACCTCGCAGGCCAGACGCCAATCGGGCAGCGCATCACCCGGTGGCGGCACGGCAGCGCGCACGCGGCTGATGCGGCGCTCGGAATTCGTCACCGTGCCGTCCTTCTCCGGCCAGGTCGCCGCCGGCAGCACCAAGTCGGCATAAGCCAGTGTCTCGGTGCCGGCAAATGCTTCCTGCACGATGACGAACTCCGCCTTCTCCAGCGCCGCGCGCACACGCGCCTGATCCGGCATGGACTGCGCCGGATTGGTCGCGGCGATCCACAGCACCTTGATGCGTCCCTCCAGCACCGCATCGAACATCGCCACCGCCGGCAAGCCGGGCTCCACGGGCAGCGCGTCCACGCCCCACAGCGCCGCCACCTCGGCGCGGTGCGCCGGATCGGAGGGATCGCGGTGTCCCGGCAGCAGGGTAGCCATGCCGCCCGCCTCTCGTCCGCCCATGGCGTTGGGCTGGCCGGTCAGGGAGAACGGCCCGGCCCCAGGACGGCCGATCTGACCGGTCGCCAAATGCAGGTGGATCAACGCCGCATTCTTCGCCGTACCGCTGGACGACTGATTCAGCCCCATGGTGTAGAGCGACAAGGCCGCGCGCGACTGGCCGAACCAGCGCGCCGCCTGGATGATGTCCTGCGCGGGCACTCCGCACACATCCTGCGCCGCACGCGGCGTGAACTCGTGGATGCGTGCCTTCAGCCCAGCAAAACCCGTGGTGTGGCGCTCCATATAGTCGGCGTCCACCAGACCATCCCACACCATCACGTTGAGCATTGCATGAAACAACGCCACATCCGTGCCAGGCGCAATGGCAAGATGCAGATCCGCCATCGCTGCGGTGTCGGTGCGCCTGGGATCCACCACGACGACCTTCATTTCCGGGCGCAACGCCCTGGCCGCCTCCAGTCGCCGGAACAGCACCGGATGCGCGTAGGCCATGTTCGAACCTGCGATCAGTACCGTGTCGGCCAGATCCAGATCCTCGTAACAGGCCGGCGGCGCATCCGCGCCCAATGTCTGTTTGTATCCCGTCACGGCACTGGACATGCACAGCCGCGAATTCGTATCGATATGATTAGTGCCCACAAGCGCACGAGCCAGTTTGTTGAAGGCCGCGTAATCCTCTGTCAGCAACTGACCCGACAGGTAGAAACCGATGGCGTCCGGCCCATGCCGCGCCAGCGTGTCCGCCAGACGATCGGCAGCCATATCCAGCGCATCCGGCAGCTGCAGCGGCTGGAGCTGCCGGCCACGCTTCGGGCGCCACTGCGCCCGAAGCACGCGCGCCTCGTCGCGCCGTACGGTGTCGGCCAGCGCTCTGCCCTTGCTGCACAGGGCCCCGCGGCTGGACGGATGATCCGGATCGCCTCGCACCGCCAGCACACGGTCGCCGCCGGCCTCGACCAGCACGCCGCAGCCGGTGCCGCAATAACAGCAGACGGAAGCCACGCTGCGCACCATGACTACTCCGCGTTCCCGTCAATCGCCGATCCGGACCCCGCCAAGTAAACCCAGCCGTCATCATCCACACGCACGGGCACTCGCCGCGCACAGCCCTCGTCCGGAGCCCGCGCCTGCCCTGTCTCCAGATCGATCACCCAGCCGTGCAGGGGACATGTCACAGACATGCCGTGCACTAGTCCCTCGGACAACGGCCCGCCCTTATGCGGGCAGCGATCCAGCACCGCGAACACCCGATCGTCGTGCGTGCGAAACACCGCCACGTCATCCTGCCCGAAACGGCGAACGACGCGCGATCCCTGCACCGGCAGATCGTCCAGGCGGCAGACGGCCAGCCACTGCCCACGCCCGGCCGGGACAACCGCATCCCGTCCCTTTACCCCCGGCTCCCGGGATGGAACACTTGTATTTCCGTCTGGCATCATGATTCTCTCCTCATGCCGTGATAGGTTCGAATTCGCGCGCGGCATCGGCTTGCGGGCGCCTGTCCATCCAGGGATCCTGCTCGAATGCCAGAGCGAACTTCAGGCGCGCATACAGTTCCGCGCGGCCGGCCTCATCCTCCACGACCCGGGTCTTGGCGTAATCCAGCCCCACGCGCGCCAGATAATGCACTGTGCGCTCCAGGTAGAACGCCTCCTCGCGGTACAGCTGCAGGAACGCACCGGCATGCTCCAGCACCTCGGCGGCGGTGGACACCTTGACGAAGAACTGCGCCACTTCCGTCTTGATGCCGCCATTGCCGCCCACATACAGCTCCCAGCCGGAATCCACGGCGATCACGCCTACGTCCTTGATGCCGGATTCCGCGCAGTTGCGCGGACATCCCGACACCGCCAGCTTGACCTTGTGCGGACTCCACATGCCCGCCAGTTCTTTTTCCAGCGCAATACCCATGCTGGTGGAATCCTGCGTTCCGAAGCGGCAGAATTCGCTGCCCACGCAAGTCTTGACCGTTCTCAGGCTCTTGC
This sequence comes from Paracandidimonas soli, assembly GCF_004342005.1. GTDB lineage: Bacteria > Pseudomonadota > Gammaproteobacteria > Burkholderiales > Burkholderiaceae_B > Paracandidimonas > Paracandidimonas soli. The sequence goes on along the minus strand of NZ_SMBX01000005.1, from coordinate 170,590 downwards.
CATAGGCATAGCCGGACGGCATGTCCAGATCGGCCCAAACGGACGGCAGATCCTGCTTGCGCACGCCCAGCAGGTCGATGCGCTGACCGCCCGTAACCTTGATCATCGGAATCTCGTACTTGTCGGCCACGTCGGCGATGCGCCGCAGTTCGCTGGCGTTGGTCACGCCGCCCCACATGCGCGGCACCACCGAGTATGTGCCGTCCTTCTGAATGTTGGCGTGCACGCGCTCGTTGACCAGGCGCGCCCGGCCATCGTCGCGCGCCTCTCCAGGCCAGGTGGAGATCAGGTAATAGTTCAGCGCCGGCCGGCAAGTGGCGCAGCCGTCAGGCGTGCGCCACTGCATGGTGCGCATAGCCTGCGTCAGGCTTATCAAATGCTGGTCGCGGATGGCCTGACGCACCTGCCCATGCGTAAGATCGGTGCAGTCGCACACCGGACGCTCGGACTTCGGCTTGACGTCGGCGGCTCCGCCGACACAGTTGATCAGTATCTGCTCCACCAGGCCCGCGCACGACCCGCAGGAACTGGCCGCCTTGGTGTGCTTCTTGATCTCGTCCACCGTGAACAGGCCCTGGTCGCGGATAGCCTTGACGATCGTTCCCTTGCATACGCCATTGCAGCCGCACACCTCGGCATCGTCGGGCATGGAGGCCGCGCGATTTTCTCCCGCGTGCCCGGTATCGCCGACGGCGTGCTCGCCCAGCATCAGTTGATCGCGCAGCGCATCGACCGGGCTGCCCTCGCGAATCAGCCGGAAATACCACGCGCCGTCGGCCGTGTCTCCATACAGGCAGGCGCCCACCAGCTTGCCTTTGTCGACCACCAGTTTCTTGTAGACCCCGGCCGACGGATCAGACAGGGTGATGGCCTCCGTGCCCGGCCCGCCCAGGAAGTCACCCGCCGAGAACACGTCGATGCCGGTCACCTTCAGTTTGGTGGAGGTCACGCTGCCCTGGTAGCGCGCAATGCCGAACATGGCAAGGTGATTGGCCGCCACCCTGGCCTGCTCGAACAGCGGCGCCACCAAGCCGTAGGCCGTGCCGCGATGGCTGACGCACTCGCCCACCGCATAGATCAGCGGATCGAAGGTCTGCATAGTGTCGCTTACCACCACGCCGCGATTCACGTACAACCCGCAGGATTCGGCCAGCACGGTGTTGGGACGGATGCCCACCGCCATCACCACCAGATCGGCGTCGATCTGCGTTCCGTCGGAGAAGCGCAGCGCGCGCACACGCCCCTGTTCATCTCCGATCAGCGCCTCCGTCTGGCGCGGCATCAGGAACTTCAGGCCTCGCTCCTCCAGGCTGCGCTGCAACATCAGCGCAGCCTGCGGATCCAGTTGCCGGTCCAGCAGACCGGAGCCCAGATGCACCACCGATACGTCCATGCCGCGCGCCACCAGTCCGCTGGCAGCCTCCAGACCCAGCAGCCCGCCGCCGATAACGACTGCATGCCGGTACTTACGCGACGCCTCGATCATGCGGTTCACATCATGGATGTCCCGGAACGTCACTACACCGTCCAGATCATTGCCAGGCACGGGCAAGATAAAGGGATTGGATCCGGTCGCCAGCAGCAATCGATCATAAGGCGTCTGCGTGCCGTCATGCGAATGCACGATGCGCTTGGCGCGATCGATGCGATCCACCGTGCAGCCCATGCGCAGGGCGATGCCGTTGCTTGCGTACCAATCCTCGTCGTTCAGCACGATGTCGGACAGTTTCTGCTCCCCAGTCAACACCGGAGAGAGCATGATGCGGTTGTAGTTGGGATAGGGCTCCGACCCGAATACCGTGATGTCGTATTGGTCGGGAGCCAGTTTCAGCAGCTCCTCCAGGGTGCGCACACCGGCCATGCCGTTGCCCACCATGACTAGCCTGGGTTTCTGTTTCATGATGTCTCTCTGCTGTTTCTCGAATGAATGTTCGTGGTCCACCTGCATGGCATCCGGATCAGGCAACCTGGCGCAGCGCCCGCTCGTCGTCGGACGGCTCGGCGACGCACGCTGGACTGGACGCGGCTTCCACCGCACGCTCCGTACCCTGGTTCGGATTGCCGTAGCGTCGATGCAGGAAGTCCACCACCGCCGCGCGGCAGGCCTGGTAGCGCGGGTCGTTGGCCAGCTTCACCCGGTCGCGCGGCCGCTCCAGGCCGACCTCCAGCACATCGCCAATGGTGGCCGCAGGCCCGTTGGTCAACATGACGATGCGATCGGACAGCAACACGGCCTCGTCCACATCATGCGTCACCATGATCGTGGTGCTGTGCGTCAAAGCCACGATGCGCGACAGTTCGTCTTGCAGATGCGCTCGCGTCAGCGCGTCCAGCGCGCCGAACGGCTCGTCCATCAGCAGCACCTTGGGTTCGATGGCCAACGCACGCGCAATGCCCACGCGCTGCTTCATCCCGCCGGAAATCTCGCGCGGCAGCTTATCGCGAGCATGCTCCAGCCCCACCATGTCCAGCGCGCGCAGCACGCGGTCGGCCAGTTGCGCCTTGCTCTCCGTTGCGCCGAACACCCGCTGCACGCCCAGGTAGACGTTCTGGAAACAAGTCATCCACGGCAACAACGAATGGTTCTGGAATACCACTGCGCGATCCGGCCCCGGACCGGTGATTTCGCGCTCCTCGCACAATAATGCACCAGCCGTTGGAAGCGCCAGACCGGCCACCAGGTTAAGAAGCGTCGATTTGCCGCAGCCGGAATGCCCGATCAGCGAAATGAATTCGCCGCGCGCCACATTCAGATTGACGTCGCGCAACGCGACGAACGGGCCTTTGCGGGTGTTGAACGTCTGTCCTACGTTCTCGATACGCACGAAATTCTTCATGATTGTCACTCCTCAGCGTAGGCAAAGCGGCGCGCCAGTCGCACCATGCAGAATTCCAGCACCAGTCCCACGATACCGATCACGAAGATGGCGATCACGATGTGCTCCACCTTCAGGTTGTTCCACTCGTCCCACAGCCAGAACCCTATGCCCGTGCCTCCGGTCAGCATTTCGGCCGCCACGATCACCAGCCAGGCGGTGCCGATCGAAAGCCGCACGCCGGTCAGGATGTACGGCAGCGCCGAAGGCAGCAGCACGCGTGTCAGCACCTGCCATTCCGGCAGATTCAGCACGCGCGCCACATTCAGGTAGTCCTGCGGCACACGCGCCACACCCGCGGCGGTATTGATAACCATGGGCCAGATCGAACAGATGAAGATTGCCCAGATGGCCGCCGGATCGGCGGCGCGGAACAGCAGCAGCCCCAGCGGCAGCCAGGCCAGCGGCGACACCGGCCGCAACAGGTTGATGACAGGCGACAGCATGGCGTTGACGACGGCATAGCGGCCAATAATGAAGCCGGCGGGGATGCCCACCAACGCTGCCAGACCGAACCCCAGGCCCACGCGGCGCAGCGAGGCAAGCACGTTCCAGCCAATGCCCTTGTCGTTCGGGCCGTTGTCATAGAACGGATCGGAGAACAGGGCGGCGGCCGCGTCCCAGGTCACGCCCGGAGACGGAATCTCTGGCACCAGGATGGTGATGAGCTGCCATACCAGGATGAAAATTGCGAAGCCGAATACCGGCCCGGCGACGGCACGCGCGGCGGCCTCCAGACGCGGCAGCCAGACTGGCTGCCGCGACGCATCGACGGGAGGGGAATGTTGTGAGGTGTCCATCAGAAACTCCGTGAAGCCCCGCCGCCTCTGACGAGGGAAAAAGCGGGATCATGTTCTTTAGCAATACGTCTCATGCCTTGATGGCGAAGCCGTCGGCATAGGCGGCCGCATCCGTGCCGTCCCAGACCACGCCGTCGATCAACGTGGACTTGCGCAACTCAGCGTCCGGCACCGACACTCCCGCCGCCGCCGCGGCCTGGCGGTAGACATCGATGCGGTTCACCTGTCGCGCCACCGCCAGATAATCGGGGTGTTCCCGCAGCAGCCCCCAGCGCTTGTGCTGCGCCATGAACCACATGCCGTCGCTCAGGTAAGGGAAATTCGCCGCGCCGTCGCCATAGAAGCGCATGGCATGCGCGTCATGCCACGACTTACCCAGGCCATTGTCGTAGTCGCCCAGCATGCGGCCCATGATGGCATCGGCATTTGTATTCACGTAAGACTTGGCGGCGATGGTTTCCGCCGTCTTTCTGCGGTTCTCGGGCGAGGCGTCGATCCACTTGCCGGCCTCCAGCACCGCGGCCGTCACCGCGCGCGCAGTGTTCGGATAGCTGGCCACGAACTCGGCGGTCGCGCCCAGCACTTTCTCCGGATGGTCGGGCCAGATGTCCTGCGATGTGTTTGCGGTATAGCCGATGCCGTCCAGAATCGCGCGCGCATTCCACGGCTCACCGACGCAAAAGCCGTCCATATTGCCTACGCGCATATTGGCCACCATCTGCGGCGGCGGCACGGTAATGACCTTGGCGTCCTTCATTGGATGAATGCCATGGGCGGCCAGCCAGTAATACAACCACATGGCATGCGTGCCGGTGGGGAAGGTCTGCGCGAAGGTGTAGGTGCGTGGCTTGTCGCGCATCAGCGCCGCCAGCGTCTCGCCGCTGGTCACGCCCTCGTCGCGCAGCTTGGACGACAGTGTGATCGCCTGCCCATTCTGGTTCAGATTCATCAATACCGCCATGTCTGTGCGCGGCCCGCCCACGCCCAAGTGCACGCCATACATCATGCCGTACAGCACGTGGGCGAAATCCAGCTCGCCATTGATCAGCTTGTCGCGCACCCCCGCCCAGGATGCCTCTTTGGTCGGTACGATGCGCACGCCGTATTTCTTGTCGATGCCCAGCACCGATGCCATCACCACCGACGCACAGTCGGTCAGCGGGATGAAACCAATGCGGACCTCGGTTTTCTCCGGAGCGTCGGTGCCTGCCGCCCAGGCGCCGGCGCGTACCAGCGGATCGATCACTCCCAGAAGCCCGGCGCCGGCCAGAGCGCGCGATGCGCTGCACAGCCAGGCACGACGCTGTCCGTCGACGCCGGCGGACACGGCCGCCGGCTGGCAAGGGGAGGCAGTGGATGAATGGCTGACGGTCTTCATTCTCGTTCCTTAAAAAAACCAAAAAAAAAATCCCGCACGCCAGGCGGTCGCCTGGTGTTGCGGAACTTCGTTGTCCCTGGCCGCGCTACGGTGCGGTACGACGGTCGCCGTTGACCGTCACTGCTCATCAAGCAAGTCTCGTGCCAGCCGGACTCGCGGCTGCCGCGCCCGTGAAATGCCTGCTTCGGCGGGAATGAAGCGCCATTCTGGTGCGTCTCCATGGTGCGCCGCATCATGATCGCACCGCGTCGGCGTCGGAACAGCGGCCTGTTCCAGCGCTCGTGGACGCGTGAACCGGCAGGTTCGGCATGGGCGCGCGACAGTCTCCGCCGGACACGGCCGGATGCGGCTTTCCTTCTCATGGCACACAAATTGCTTTCTGTGAATAGAGGGAGACGACCATGCTGAAGATCATGTTGCTTAACGATGGAGAAGGACACGCCGCCGGCCTGCGCCAGACCCTGACGCAAGCCGGCATCCGGATCGTTGCTGAATCGCCCCCAGACGGCGATCTGGCCAACGCCATCACACGCGCCAATCCGGACGTCGTGCTCATCGACACAGACGCCCCTGGCCGCGACACCCTGGAAAACCTGTGCATCACCAGCGCTTTCAGCGAGCGACCGGTCGTCATGTTCACCGGCGATGGCAGCCGCGAAGCTATGCGCACCGCCCTGCGGGCGGGCGTAGCCGCCTACGTCGTGGGCGACGTGCCGCCATCGCGCATCGCGTCGCTACTGAATGTGGCGGTGGAACGCTTCGCCGTCGAACGCGCGCGACGCGAGGAACTGGCGCTCGTGCGTCAGAGGCTGGAGGATCGCCAGTCGGTGGAAAAGGCCAAGGGACTGCTGATGCGCATGCGCGGCCTGTCCGAGGAGGAGGCCCATGGCCTGCTGCGCCAGCGCGCCATGCAGCAGCAGAAACGCCTGGGCGCAGTCGCCAGTGAAATCGTGGAGATGGCCGAATGGCTGAGTGGCGCCTGACACTGCCGGACGCGCTATCCGACCCCGGTCTCCCGGCCGCACAACATTTCTTGCCGGCATTCGTGCCGGAACTTTCCCGGAGTATGCAATGAACCTGTTTCCCCTATTTGCCGATCTGCGCCACCGCCCCGTCCTGGTAGTCGGCGGCGGCACGGTCGCCGCCCGCAAAGCAGGCGCGCTGCTGGAGGCCGGAGCGCATGTGACGGTAGGCTCCCCCGTCCTGGGTTCAGAGCTGACTCAACTGACGGACGCCGGCCGCGTGCGGCATATCTCGGGAGAGTTCTCGCCCGACTGGCTGGACGACGTCTGGCTGGTGGTGGCGGCAACGGACGACACCGGCGTGAACGCTGCCGTGTTCGCGGCGGCAACGGCGCGGCATATGTTCTGCAACGTGGTGGACGATCCCGTTCGCTCCTCGTTCCAGGTACCGTCGATCGTGGATCGTTCGCCCCTGATCGTGGCCATTTCCTCGTCCGGCACTGCGCCGGTGCTGGCGCGCCGTATGCGCGAGCGTATCGAAACCTGCCTGGATCACTCTATCGGCCAGTTGGCGACGCTGGCGGCGCGCTACCGTCCTGGCATCCGCCAGCGTCTGCCCGACCTGAGAGCACGGCGCCAGTTCTACGACTGGCTGCTGGACGGCCCGGTGGCCGCTTGGCTGCGTCGCCAGCAACCTGCCCGCGCGGAAGCGGCTCTGCAGCAAGCGTTGCGCCGCGACGAACCCGTTCTCCCGGGCCGCGTCACACTTGTCGGCGCCGGCCCGGGAGACCCAGGCCTGCTGACACTGAAGGCGCTACGCGCCCTGAATGAAGCAGATGTCATCCTGCACGACAGGCTGGTCAGCGATGCCGTGCTGTCCATGGCTAGGCGCGACGCCGAACGCATCTCCGTCGGCAAACGGCCCGGAGAAGATCACGAAGCCACCCAGGCGCGCATCCACCGCCTGATGGTGGCGCATGCGTGCGCCGGCCGGCACGTCGTCCGCCTGAAGGGGGGCGACCCATTCATCTTCGGGCGCGGCGGCGAGGAGCTGGCCTACCTGCGCGCCCATGGCGTGCATTACGACGTGGTTCCCGGAATCACCGCCGCGCTGGCTTGCGCCGCGCACGCCGGCATCCCCCTGACCCACAGGGACAGCGCCCAGTCCGTCACGCTGACCACGGCGCACGTACGGGAGAACGGGCAAGGACAAGACTGGGCCGGACTGGCGCGCGGCCGGCAGACCCTGGCAATCTATATGGGCGTTGGCCAGTTGGCCGAGCTATGCCGGCTATTGATCGTCCACGGCCGGCCGGCCGATACCCCGGCGGCACTGATAGAAAACGGCAGCCGGCCCGGACAGCGCGCCCTGCACGGCACGCTGGAAACTCTGGCCGCCCAGGCGCAGGCCCACAACATCGCGGCCCCGGCGCTGCTCATCATCGGCGAAGTCGCCAGGCTGGGCGAAACGCTGCACTGGTTCGGCAGCGTCGTTCCTGCTGTGGATAAGCATGGCACGACGCCGGAACCAGCCGCGCGAGATGCCGGTATAATATTTGATTCACCGAAACCAATCCGGAGCCATCCAACATGACTATGGTCGACACCCTGACCCTGACCATCGCCCAGGCCGCCGCCGGCGGCGAGAACGCACTGGTGGGTATGCTGCCCATCATCCTGATGTTCGTGATCCTGTACTTCCTGATGATCCGTCCTCAGATGAAGCGTCAGAAAGAGCACCGCAACATGGTCGCAGCGCTGGCCAAAGGCGACGAAATCATCACTTCCGGCGGAGTGCTGGGCCGCATCACGAAAGTCAGCGACAGCTACATCACCATCGAAATCGCCGTCTTGGCCGATAAACCGGTGGAAATCCTGGTTCAGCGTCCAGCAGTCACGTCCGTGCTGCCCAAAGGCACGATCAAGTCGCTGTAATCCCCCGCCGGCCAACGCGCCGCACGCGGCCCGTCCATCAGGACAGGCCGCGTCCCTGTTCCGGACTGCCGAATCACCATGAACCGCTATCCCCTCTGGAAGTACCTGACCGTCCTTGCAGCCCTGGTCATCGGCCTGCTCTATACCCTGCCCAATTTCTTCGGCGAATCGCCGGCGGTGCAAGTGGCGGCCGCCAAATCCACAGTCAAGATCGACAACCAGACACTGGAGCGCGTTCAGTCCCTGCTCGGCGAAGCCAATCTGCAAAGCACTGGCGCATTCTTCGAGCAGAACGGCCCGATCGGCACGGTGCGCGTGCGCTTCGAATCCACCGACGTCCAGCTGCAGGCCAAGGACGTCATCGAGCGCCACCTGAATCCCGATCCGGCCAACCCCGACTATACCGTCGCCCTCAACCTGCTGCCCGCATCACCCAACTGGCTGACCGCGATCAGGGCCTACCCCATGTACCTGGGCCTGGACCTGCGCGGCGGCGTGCACTTCCTGATGCAGGTCGACATGCAGGGCGCGCTGACCGGCCGCTATGACTCCATGGCCGCCGATATCCGCAACACGCTGCGCCAGGCCAAGATCAAGGTCGCCAACGTGGAGCGCAGCAATCTTTCCATCGTCGCTTCCTTCGACGATGCCGAAAGCCGCGACAACGCGCAGTCCGAACTGCGGCGCGCCATGCCCGACATGACGTTCACCGGCGGCAGCGACGGTACGCGCCAGACCCTCACGGGCCGCCTGTCGGAAACCGCCATCACGCAGGTGCAGAACAACGCCCTGCGCCAGAACATCACCACCCTGCACAACCGGATCAACGAGCTCGGCGTGGCCGAGCCCGTCATCCAGCAGCAAGGCGCCGACCGCATCGTCGTCCAGTTGCCCGGTGTGCAGGATGTCGCCAAGGCCAAGGAAATCCTGGGTCGTACAGCCACGCTGGAAATCCGCATGGTCGACGATTCCCCGGCCGCCATGGCAGCCCTGGCATCCAATACGGTGCCTTTCGGCCTGGAACGCTACTCCGACCGCGATGGCCGCTCCCTGCTGCTGCGCCGCCAGGTCATCCTGACCGGCGAAAACCTGCAGGACGCCCAGCCCGGCCGCGACCAGCAGTCCCAGCAGCCTTCGGTCAACCTGACGCTCGACGCCAAGGGCGCCCGCATCTTCCGCGACGTCACGCGCGACAACATCAACCGCCGCATGGCCATCGTGCTCATCGAGAATGGGCGCGGCGAAGTCGTTACCGCCCCGGTCATCCGCAGCGAAATCCCGGGCGGCCAGGTGCAGATCTCCGGCAGCATGACGGCCCAGGAGGCCGCCGACACCGCGCTGCTGCTGCGCGCCGGCGCGCTCGCCGCTCCCATGAGCATCATCGAAGAGCGCACCATCGGCCCCAGCCTGGGCGCCGACAACATCAAGATGGGCTTCAACTCGACGCTGTACGGCTTCATCGCCATCGCGATCTTCCTGATCCTGTACTACCGGCTGTTCGGCGTGTTTTCCACTTTGGGACTGGCGTTCAACGTACTGCTGCTGCTGGCCGTGCTGTCCATGCTGCAGGCCACGCTGACCCTGCCCGGCATCGCGGCCATCGCCCTGACGCTGGGCATGGCCATCGACGCCAACGTGCTCATCAACGAGCGCATCCGCGAGGAACTGCGCGGCGGCGCATCGCCGCAGCAGGCCATCAATACCGGCTTCGAACGGGCCTGGGGCACCATCCTGGACTCCAACCTGACGTCGCTGATCGTGGGTATCGCCCTGCTGGCCTTCGGCACCGGACCCGTGCGCGGCTTTGCCGTCGTGCACTGCATCGGCATCCTGACCTCCATGTTCTCGGCTGTGGTCGGCGTGCGCGCCATCACCAACCTCTGGTACGGACGCCGCCGCAAGCTGCAGTCCATCTCCATCGGCCAGATCTGGAAACCCAAGCAGGACTAGGAATCGCGCACCATGGAATTCTTCCGCATCCACCGCACCATCCCCTTCATGCGCCACGCCGTGGTGCTGAACCTGATCAGCCTGATCACCTTCCTGCTGGCGGTATTCTTCATCGTCACGCGCGGCTTTCACCTGTCGGTGGAGTTCACCGGCGGAACGGTCATGGAAGTCACCTATCCGCAATCCGCCCAGGTGGAGGATGTCCGCGGCATCGTGCAGTCGCTGAACTATACCGACTTCCAGGTGCAGCACTTCGGCACTTCGCGCGACATCATGATCCGCCTGCCCGTGCGCGAAGGCCAGACGTCCGCCGCCCAGAGCGAAATCGTGCTGAAAGCGCTCAAGGCCCAGCAGCCCGACGTCGAGCTGCGACGCGTCGAATTCGTCGGCCCTCAGGTGGGCGAGGAGCTCGTCCACAACGGCATGATGGCGCTGCTCTTCGTGGTCGCGGGCATCATGATCTACCTGGGCTTTCGCTTCGAATGGAAGTTCGCCGTCGCGGGCGTGATCGCCAACCTGCACGACGTTGTCATCATCCTGGGTTTCTTCGCCTTCTTCCAGTGGGAGTTCTCCCTGGCGGTGCTGGCCGGCGTGCTGGCCGTGCTGGGGTACTCCGTCAACGAATCCGTGGTCATCATGGACCGGATCCGCGAGAATTTCCGCAAGCAGCGCAAGGCCGAAGTCCGCGAAATCATCGACAGCGCCATCACGCAGACCATCTCGCGCACGATCATCACCCACGGTTCGACCCAGATGATGGTGCTGTCCATGTTCTTCTTCGGCGGGCCCACCCTGCACTATTTCTCGCTGGCGCTGACCATCGGCATCTGGTTCGGCATCTACTCCTCGGTGTTCGTGGCTGCCGCTCTCGCCATGTGGCTGGGCGTGAAGCGCGAAGACCTGGTCAAGCCCGTCATCAAAAAGGAAGGCGAAGACAGCACGGAAATCGAGCTGGGCTGATCCTCTCCTCCCGTCCCCCCTTGTCTTTCAGGCCCCTTTTCCAGGGGCCTGTTTGCATCCGCACGCGCCTTCACTCCAATCTTCATTTTGTGTCAATCGCGGCACAAGCGGGCTCCCGCAGCCACCGGCATTCCTGTATCCTTTCCTCCTGATCGTAAGGAGACTTGCCCATGTCGTCGCCGGCATCCCCTCTGGCGCCCTTTCGCCACCTGATATTCCGCAGGCTGTGGACAGCCACGCTGCTGTCCAACCTGGGCGGCCTGGTACAGGTCGTGGGCGCGGGCTGGCTGATGACCTCCCTGAGCGACTCCAGCGGCATGGTCGCCCTGGTGCAGGCGTCCACCACGCTCCCCGTCATGCTGTTCTCCCTGGTGAGCGGCGCGCTGGCCGACAACTTCAACCGGCGCGACATCATGCTGGGCGCGCAGGTGCTGATGATGGCGGTCTCGCTGCTGCTGGCCATCTTCACCTTCGCCGGCTGGCTCTCCCCCTGGCTGCTGCTGCTCTTCACCTTCCTGATCGGCTGCGGCACCGCGCTGCATAATCCATCCTGGCAGGCCTCGATGGGCGACATCGTGCCGCGCGACGACCTGCCCGGCGCCGTCACGCTTAACAGCATGAGCTACAACATCATGCGCAGCCTGGGCCCGGCCATCGGCGGCATCATCGTGGCCACGGCCGGCGCCGCTTTCGCGTTCGCGCTGAATGCCGCCAGCTACGTCGCCCTGATCCATGCGCTCTATCGCTGGCAGCCTCCCCGCGTCTCGCGCACCCTGCCGCGCGAAGCGCTGGGCAGCGCCGTCGTGGCCGGCCTGCGCTACGTCGCCATGTCGCCCAACCTGCTGAAAGTCATGGGCCGCAGCGCAATATTCGGCTTCTCCGCCGTCGCCCTGCTGGCCCTGCTGCCCCTGGTCGCCAGGGACCTGATCAAGGGCGGGGCCTTCACCTTCGGCATCCTGCTGGGCTGTTTCGGCGCGGGCGCCATCATCGGCGCGCTGCTCAACAACCGCATCCGGTCCATCTGGCGCAACGAAACCATCGTGCGCGCCACATTCCTCGGGTATGGCGCCGGCACGCTGATACTGGCCTTCAGCCACAACCTGTGGCTCAGTTGTCTGGCGCTGCTGCCCGCCGGCGCATGCTGGGTCATGACCCTGTCGCTGTTCAATGTCACGGTGCAGCTGTCGACGCCCCGCTGGGTCGTGGGCCGCTCGCTGGCCATGTACCAGACATCCACCTTCGGCGGCATGACCGTGGGCAGTTGGCTCTGGGGCGTGCTGGCGGATCTGCGCAACGTGGAACAAGCGCTCATCGTCGCCAGCGCTGTCCTGGCGCTGGGCGCCGCCATCGGCCTGCGCTACGTCCTGCCGGAATTCAGCAAGCTGAACCTGGATCCCCTGAACCGCTTCAACGAGCCCGAACTGCAACTGGAGCTATCTCCGCGCAGCGGCCCCATCATGGTCATGATCGACTACGAAATCGACCAGGACGACATCCCTTCCTTCCTGAACCTGATGGCCAGCCGCCGACGCATACGCCTGCGGGACGGCGCCCGCCAGTGGGGCCTGCTGCGCGACCTGGAAAACCCGCGCACCTGGACGGAGTCCTACCACGTGCCGACATGGGTGGAATACGTGCGCCACCAGCAGCGCCGCACCCAGGCGGACGCCTACGTCAACGAAAAGCTCAGGGCTCTGCATCGCGGCAGCGCGCCGCCGCGCGTACATCGCATGATCGAGCGCCAGACAGTGCCCATCCGGGACGATACGCCGCTGAAACAGACCCACATGGAACTGCCATAAAGCGGATCTCGCGCTCCGGCACAATATGTAACACCTCAAACACCCATTCCGCCGCCATAACGACCCCGCGGCGCGTATGATTGCGCGCACTGTTTTTCATATGGGTAGCACCTCACCATGCTTGCATTCTTCGAACAAAAACTCCTGACGCTCTCGCGCATCGCGCTTCTGGTTCTGGGCATCATCTTCCTGGTCTTGTCGATCTGGTGGCTGGCCTTCAGCATCCCCGCCATCGGCTCAAAGAAAGACGAGGCCCAGGAAACTCCCTCTCTCTCGAACCTGGACAAGAACGTGATGGATCTCTCCGAGCTCAAGGAGTCCGTCTGGTCCGCCAGCGCCTATGAAATCGACGCGGAGTCGTTCGGCCAGCAGGACATCGCCCGCCTGACGGCCAAGGATCCCCAAGCGGCCGCCGCCTATGACGAGATCATCAAGAGCATTCGCGCCTTCCTGGAGCGCGATCCCAAGAAGCGCGAGGCGATCGAAGCGCAGGCCAGGGAAAACTACACCACGCTGCTGGCTCCCGTCGAATGGGAAGCGCTCGATAAGCTGTCGCAGCAGTATTGCGACGAAACCCAGGACGGCGCCGCCGATGAGGTCTCCAGCGCCGGCCGGCTGAGCGACAGCGAAACCGCCGAGCTTGCCATTGCCGCGGCCGAGGCCTCCGGCGACGCGGTGGCTGCGGCCATCGCCGCAGCGGAAGCAGCAACCGCCGCCAACGAAGCGTATGGCTACGAAAACTACCAGTCCTGCGACTACACGACAATCCGCCAGTCCATCGTCAACCGCATCTCGGGACTGATGCACTACACCAAGGTCGATGAGCGCGCGCAAATGCACAAGGCCTACGTCCAGGGACTGGCGCAAAGCATCAAGCCCCTGCTGGCGAACGAGGACATGGCGGCACGGATGGCGACCCTGCCGGCATCGCGCGTCGTCAACATCCTCCTGGATTCCTACAACAACTGGTTCGAGCCCAAGCTCTATTCCTCCTCGTACGACGATGAAGAGCGCCTGCTGTCCGACGCCAGCCCGCTGCGTGTCTTCAAGAATCCATATTTCGTCGGCATCATCGGCTTCTTCTTCATGTTCTCGTACCTGATGCTGATGCTGTCGCTGTCGCGCATCGAACGCCACCTGCGCCGCCCCGAATAATCCCGGCAGGGCCCGGACGCCATACGACGCCCCGCTCCGCCATCGGCGGGCGGGGCGTTTCACGTTCGGGTTAGAATGACGGGTTCCCCCAATTTCCAGGCCCACGGGACATAAACCCGCCACGGCAGACCATCATGCAAGAAATCACCATCGCCCGTCCCGGCGGCGCAAGCGCGCCCGCCCCTCAAACAGACACCGCGCAGCAGCCCAGGCCCGCCGCTGGCTCCGGAAAACGAACCCGCAAGCTCTTCATCCGCACCTTCGGCTGCCAGATGAACGAATACGACTCCGCCAAGATGGCCGACGTGCTGGGCGCCGGCCACGACCTGGAGCTGACCCAGACGCCGGAAGAGGCCGACATCATCCTGTTCAACACCTGTTCGGTGCGCGAAAAGGCGCAGGACAAAGTGTTTTCCGACCTGGGCCGCGTACAGCACCTCAAGCAGCTCAATCCCGACCTGGTCATCGGCGTGGGCGGCTGCGTCGCCAGCCAGGAAGGCGAGGCCATCGTCAAGCGCGCGCCGTACGTCGACGTGGTCTTTGGCCCGCAGACGCTGCATCGACTGCCCGACCTCATCGCCAGGAAGCGCCAGTCGGGCCGCTCGCAGGTGGACATCAGCTTTCCGGAAATCGAGAAATTCGACGCCATGCCGCCAGCCAGGGTCGAAGGCCCGACCGCCTTCGTCTCCATCATGGAAGGCTGCAGCAAATACTGTACTTTCTGTGTCGTGCCCTACACGCGCGGCGCCGAAGTATCCCGTCCGTTCGACGACGTGCTGCTCGAAGTTGCCGATCTGGCCGACCAGGGCGTGCGCGAAGTCACGCTGCTGGGCCAGAACGTCAACGCCTATCGCGGCGCCATGGGCGATACCGACGAAATCGCCGACTTCGCCATGCTGCTGGAATACGTGCACGAAATCCCCGGCATCGAACGCATCCGCTACACCACGTCGCACCCCAAGGAAATGACCACGCGCCTGATCGAGGCGCACGGCAAGCTGCCCAAGCTGGTGCCTTTCCTGCACCTGCCCGTGCAGGCGGGCAGCGACCGCATCCTGGCCGCCATGAAGCGCGGCTATACCTCGCTGGAATTCAAGTCCATCGTGCGCCGCCTGCGCGCCGCGCGCCCCGGCCTGACGCTGTCGTCCGACTTCATCGTGGGCTTCCCCGGCGAAACGGAAGACGACTTCCAGAAGACCATGAAGCTGATCGAAGACGTGGGCTTCGACACATCTTTCTCATTCGTTTATTCGCGCCGCCCCGGCACGCCCGCCGCCGACCTGGAAGACAACAGCACCAAGGAAGAAAAGCTCGAGCGCCTGCACCGCCTGCAGGCCCTGATCGACCGGCAGGCCGCCGCCATCGCCCAAGGCATGGTCGGCACCGTGCAGCGCGTGCTGGTCGAAAAGCCCTCGCGCCGCGATCCCGGCGAGCTGATGGCCCGCACGGAAAACAACCGCACGGTGAACTTCGTGGGCTCCCCGCGCCTGATCGGGCAGATGATAGACGTCCGCATCACCCACGCCTTCACCAACTCGTTCAAGGGCGAAGTCCTCACCTCGGACATCGTCCTGCAAGGAAACGCATGACACGACTGCGCCAAGCCAAGCCGCTGACCCTGCGCCTGGACGCCGACAATACGCATCTCGCCAATCTGTGCGGGCCGCTGGACGACAATCTGCGCCAGATCGCCGACGGTTGGAACGTCGGTCTGGCGCGGCGCGGCAACCAGTTCACCATCACAGGAGAACGCGCGCAGGAAGCCGCGCGCGCACTGCGCTGGTTCCACGACAAGGCCCGCGAGCAAACACTGTCCATCGACGACGTCCAGCTCGGGCTGGTGGAGCTGGGCGCGAGCCGCGTCCATGACGCCTCCGGGCAGGAGTCCTCGTCCGACGAACTGCCGTCGCTGGAAGAGCTCGGATTCAGCCTGCGCACGCGCCGCTCGGACCTGCGTCCGCGCACGCCGCGCCAGCGCGATTACCTGAACAACATGCTGCGCCACGACATCACGTTCGGAGTCGGGCCAGCCGGCACGGGCAAGACCTGGCTGGCCGTAGCCTGCGCCATCGATGCGCTGGAGCGCGAATCGGTACAACGGCTGGTGCTGACGCGTCCCGCCGTGGAAGCCGGCGAACGCCTGGGATTCCTTCCGGGCGACCTGACCCAGAAAGTGGACCCCTACCTGCGCCCCCTGTACGATGCCCTGTACGATCTGATGGGCTTCGAGAAAGTGCAGCGCCTGTTCGAAAAGCAGACCATTGAGATCGCGCCGCTGGCCTATATGCGCGGCCGCACGCTGAACCACGCATTCGTCATCCTGGACGAAGCCCAGAACACCACGCCGGAACAGATGAAGATGTTCCTGACGCGCATCGGTTTCGGCAGCAAGGCCGTCATCACGGGCGATCCCTCGCAGGTCGACCTGCCGCGCGGCCAGCGCAGCGGCCTGGCCCATGCGGTCGAAATCCTCGAATCGGTCCAGGGCATCGCCTCCACCCACTTCACCAGCCGCGACGTGGTCCGCCACCCCCTGGTGGCGCGCATCGTGGACGCCTACGAGCAGGCAGCCGAACGTGACAACTGATCTTTCCCTGTCCATCCAGTACGCAGTCCCCGTTCCCGAACTGCCCCGCTGGCGCCTGCGTCGCTGGGCGGCCCTGGCCCTGGACACCGCGCTGACGGAGCCCGGCTTCGCAGTCAGCGGCGACGCCCCGGCTGGCGCCTCCCTGACCCTGCGCCTGGTGGACGCCGAGGAAGGCCGCGCCCTGAATGCCTCCTTCCGCGAGCGCGACTATGCCACCAATGTACTGACCTTCGAGTACGGACAGGACCCCGACGGCATCCTGCACGGCGATATCGTGCTGTGCGTGCCGGTGCTGCAGCGCGAGGCCGAGGAGCAGAAAAAGACGCTGCACGACCATGCCGCCCACCTGGTCGTACACGGCGTGCTGCACTCCCTGGGCTACGATCACCTGGACGAAGAAGAGGCGGCGGCGATGGAGTCGCTGGAAACGCGCATCCTCGCCAGACTGCGGATTTCCGACCCCTACGCCTGATTCCGCTGTCAGATCGAGCGTGAACGCGAAGGCGAAGCGCAGACATTACAAACGTAAGGCAAGCGCAGCCGACAAAGTGCACACTCGATCTGACAACGGAATGATTGGCCATTTTCATCCCGCGCATCTGTCCGAGATTCCGATTTCGGTTATGCTAAGGACTCAACCAACTCGTCCCTCGGACAATGTCAGACCCTTACCCTGCAGACGCGGAGCCTCGACAGGCTGCCGCAACGAAAAAGCCTTCCATTATTGCCAGGCTCCAGCGCTATGTGCGGCCGGAACTGAGCGACCGCGACGACATCAAGACAGTGCTCGAACAGGCGCGCGACAAGCAGGTGCTCGACAGCCAGTCCTACGCCATGCTGTGCGGCGCGCTCGAGGTCGCGGAGAAAACGGCGGCGGACATCATGGTTCCGCGTTCCAAGATCGATATGCTGGACATCGGCAAGCCGCTGTCCGAATTGCTGGCCGAGATCATCGAAACCGGCCATTCGCGCTTCCCCATCTACGAAACCGACCGCGACAACATCATGGGCATCCTGCTGGCCAAAGACCTGCTGCTGTCCATCTCCAATCCTTCCATCGACCTGCGCCCGCTGATCCGCCCGGCTGTATTCATTCCGGAAACCAAGCGGCTGAACGAGCTGCTGCATGAATTCCGCAGCAGCCGCAACCACCTCGCCATCGTCATCGACGAGCACGGCGGCACGTCCGGCCTGATCACCATGGAAGACGTGCTCGAACAGATTGTCGGCGACATCGAAGACGAATACGACGAGGACGACGAGCAGACCATCTTCCAGACCAGCACCAACAGCTGGCGCGCCATGGGCGTCACGGAAATCGAAGACTTCAACGAAGCCTTCGGCACCAGCCTCCCCAACGAAGACTACGACACGCTGGGCGGCTGGCTTGCCGCGGAACTGGGCCACATCCCGCGACGCGGCGAGCACCGGGCCATCGACCTGGAAGACGGACATACGCTCAAGCTCACCGTCGTCGGCGCCGATGCCAAGCGCGCCCTGTGGCTGCATATACAGCGCGATGCGCCCGCCGCGCAGGACTCTTCCGCACCTGCGGCCGACGCCGAAGATGCGCCGTAACCCGTCCGGCACACTGTCCCCGTCCGTCCAGCGGACCGGACTGCTCCTGCTGGCGGGCCTGATCCACACCCTGGCATTCGCCCCGGGCCCTCTGCCGGCATGGGCGCTGCCCTTTGTGCAATTGCTGACGCTGTCCGTCCTGTGCATCCACGTCTGGCGCAGCGCCGGTCCGCGCCAGGCCGCATGGTCGGGATTCGCCTTCGGTCTGGGAAATTTCGCACTGGGCCTCTATTGGCTGCACACCAGCATGCATGTCTACGGCGGCATGCCATGGGCGCTGGCGGCCGTCGCCGTACTGCTGCTTGCGGCATTCGAAGCCCTGTTCATCGCCGGCGCTTCGGCGCTGGCCTACTGGCTTGGCCGGTCTTCACATATTGCTCCATCCCCGGAACGCCCCCAATCTCCCGGGCGACTGCGGCGCCTGGCGCTGTTTCTGCCCCCCCTGCTCTGGGCATGCGCCTGGACCGCCGCGGAATGGCTGCGCGGCACGCTGTTCACCGGCTTCCCCTGGCTGAATATCGGCTACGCCCATGTCGATGGCTACCTGGCCGGCTGGGCGCCGGTGCTGGGCACGTACGGCGTGGCATGGCTGGCCGCCTATTCGGCCGGCGCCCTGGCCGCGCTCTACCTGCAGTCCGACGGCAAGGATGCCCGCAACGGCCTGCCGCCGTTTGCGCTGGCCGCGCTGCTGGGCATCGGCGGCCTGCTGCTGGCGCAAGTCCGCTGGTACAGCGATCACGGCGAACCCATGGTGGTTCGCCTGGTGCAGGGCAATATTCCCCAGTCGCAGAAATTCGATCCCCTGCTGATACAGCAGGGCATGAACACCTATCATCACCTCGCATCCCTGCCGCCACGGCAGGAAAGCCATGTGCCGGACCTGATCGTCTTGCCGGAAACCGTCATTCCCATGCCCCAGGACCGCCTGCCCGCGGAACAGTGGCAACGCTGGCTGGACATCGCGGCCGCCAGCGACGCTACGCTGATGCTTGGCGTTCCCCTGCACGACCGCTCGCAGGGAATCGACCGCTATACCAACAGCGTCATCGCCTTCGACGGCGGCAGCACGCCGGACGAACTGCAGCAGGGCCAGACCGCCATGCGCTACGACAAGCACCACCTGGTGCCGTTCGGCGAATTCATTCCGCCCGGGTTCCGCTGGTTCGTGGAAACCATGCAGATACCGCTGGGCGACTTCGCCAGGGGTGAGTTGCGCCAGGAGCTGTTCCCGATCAAGGGCCAGGTCGTCGCGCCCAATATTTGCTATGAAGACGTATTCGGCGAGGAGATCCTGCACGCCGTGCGCCCCAGCGAAACGCTGGGACCCGGCGCCAGCCTGCTGATCAACCTGAGCAATCTCGCATGGTTCGGCGACTCCTGGGCGCTGCGGCAGCACTTGCAGATCGCCCGCATGCGCTCGCTGGAAACCGCCCGCCCCATGCTGCGCGCCACCAACACAGGCGCCACGGCGGTCATCGCCCCGGACGGCGCCGTGCGCATGGCGCTGCCCGCCATGACGCCTGGCGTCATCGATGCCGAAGTACAGGGGACCCAAGGCCTGACACCTTACGTACGTGCAGGCAACCTTCCCATACTGCTGCTGAGCTGGGGCGTGCTGGCTGCGTTGCTGGCCCGGCGCCTGCGCGCGAGGTCCCGTCAGGGAGCACCCTTTTCCTGAGCCCGACGTCGACCGGGCCAGCGGCAAAACTCAATCGGCGGGAAAAATGGGAGGCGATTCCGCCTGGGCTTCATAATACGCGTAATGGCCGGGGCCCAGTTCCTTGGCCTTGTACATGGCCATGTCGGCATGGCGAAGCAATTCGTCAGCATCTTCGCCATGCACAGGATAGAGCGCCACTCCCACGCTGGCCGACAGCTTGGCGGTATTCCCGCCCAGCAACGGGAAAGGCTCGGCCAGACACTCCTGCAGGTTAGTGCAGATGCGATCGACGATCAGGCGCTCTCCCAGTTCGCCCAGCACAATGGTGAACTCGTCTCCACCCAGGCGCGCCACCAGGTCGGTTTCACGCACGCAGCGCTGCAGGCGCCTGGCCACCTGCTGCAACAAATCGTCGCCCACTTCGTGGCCATAAGAGTCGTTGACCTGCTTGAAAAGGTCGAGATCCAGGAAGATCAGCGCCAGCGAATGCGCCTTGCGATGCGCGCGCACGATTTCACTGCGCAGATGGTGCATGAACAGGTGCCGGTTCGCCAGACCGGTCAGATCGTCGTAGTTGGCCTGGCGCCACAGCAGTTGCTCGGACTCTTTGCGCTTGGTGATGTCCGAGAACACGCCGATGTGGCAAATGACGGATCCGTCGTCATGGAAAGCCGTATCGATCACCAGCCGCTGTGCATATTCGTCGCCGTTCTTGCGCCGGTTCCAGATTTCTCCTTTCCAGCGGCCTTTCTCGCGGATGGCGCTCCACATGGAACGATAGAACTCGGCATCGTGCTTTCCGGAGCCGAGGAAGCCCATGTTCTTCCCCAGCGCCTCGTCGCGTTCGTAGCCGGTGATTTTCGTGAACGCCGGGTTCACATCACGCACAAGGCCGTTTTCATCCGTAATCACCATGGCCTCGCTGCTGCTCTGATAGGCGAGAAATGCCAGGCGCTGCGTCATGAGCTGGCGATTGCGGTCCGTCATGTCGCGCACCACGCCCATGATCGCCCGACGGCCATCCAGTTCCATGCGGATCAGGAGCAGCTCGGCCTCGATACCGCTGCCGTCCCGCCGCCGCAGCATGCATTCGTAGCGCAGGCTGCGTGCATCATCGTCGTCCGCCTTGTTCGGAATGCCCGCCGTGCGATCCTTCGCCAGGCTGAAGATGTCCGCAACCACACTCCGGGACCCCGTCAGATCTGCCGGCTCGTATCCCAGCATGCCGGCCAGCACGGCATTCGCATACTGGAACATGCCATCCTGGAAGATGTAGACGCCGGCAACCGTATTATCCGCGATGCCGCTGAACATGGCTTCGGCGCGCGCCAGATGGCGCTGCTTGCTAGTCAGGCTGGAGACCAGGGCGCCGATCCGGTCGGCCGAATGGTTGAACGCATCGACGACTTCTCCGATCTCGTCGTTCGAAGCGTGCAGCAGCCTCACCTGGCAATTGCCCGACGCCAGCTCATGGCAGCCGGCAGCCAGTTCGCGCAACGGTGTCACGACCTGGCTGCGCATCCATGCATAGGCGGCAATCAGCACGATCACATCGAACAGCAGCAGGAGATACATGTGGTCGAGGGTGCGCTTCTGCTCGCTCTCGGCGCTGGCCACGATATGATCCAGCAGGCTTGCAGACGTGCGCAGCACCTGGCCCGCATCGCGCCGCAGGCCGTCATGCCAGGCCGCCATGCCGGCGGCGTCCGTGGCAATTGATACGGCGCCATCCAGCACCGGCTGGATATTCGTCTTGATGACGTCCCACTCTTCGTTCAATTGAATCAGATGCGGGATCAGGACATCGCTCAAAGGCTGGATTCTGATGCCATATACCACCCCGCCATTGAGCAATGCCCCGGAAGCCTGGTCGAACTCTTTCATGACCTCCAGGACGATACGCCGTCCGGCGTCGCCGGCAAACGGCAGCGACATGGCTTCGAACGCCGTTTTCTGGCTGAGCATGCGCAGCTTGCCCGACACATTGACCGTAGCGCCGATGTCGTGAAACTGCTCCATCATGGAGCGCACCATCAATACATTGGAAACGGCCAGGGCGAGTATCAGGCCAAGCAGCGCCATTGCCTTGCGACCAACACTGAAACGTCGCTGCCTGCGTGGTGATGGCGTCGATCTGGATGTCATGGCGTAGAAGACCCGAGAAAGTCGTGCCGAGCTTCCCGCACGCCCATACTCAGGCCAATGAAAGGGGAAGCAGCGCCCGCCCTTGATGCGGCAGGACCAAACTGGAAATGGCTGTGGAAACCGCGCACGGCATCGCGACGATGGTAAGCAGTTATTTTACTATATTGTCATATTTTATTTCAAATGTAATCAACATTGGCCATGACAAAATATTCCACAAATCTCCAATCCAAAAAAATATCAATCCGAAGTTGACACGCTATTTTTTCTTGTGCATAATCTCGTTTCTTCACTTGTTGAAGCCGGTTTTGGGGGTATAGCTCAGCTGGGAGAGCGCTTGCATGGCATGCAAGAGGTCAGCGGTTCGATCCCGCTTACCTCCACCAAAAAAACCGACGCGCACATAAGTGCAGAAAATCGTGCTAGAATGCACGGCTTGTCCAAAGTCCCCTTCGTCTAGAGGCCTAGGACACCACCCTTTCACGGTGGGTACAGGGGTTCGAATCCCCTAGGGGACGCCAGTATCCTGGCATGGCAAAAATACCGCTGCGGAGCGGTAGTTCAGTTGGTTAGAATACCGGCCTGTCACGCCGGGGGTCGCGGGTTCGAGTCCCGTCCGCTCCGCCAAAGAATCTGAAGGGCCAGCACTGAAAAGTGCTGGCCCTTTTCTCATTCCAGCCACGCATCTCGACCGCCTGATCAAGCGCCAGGATCGCGATGATCCCAGACACTCATCGTCCGGACCGCGCTCGCCCTCGAGAAAATTGGGTATCCTGTCATCCCGCATCCAATAAACAATAAACGACATGGACTACCTCCCGCAACTGCTCACGCTTTCGGGGATCATCCTGCTGGCCTGCGCCAGCCCCGGCCCGGACTTCGTGGCGGTCACTTCCCATGCGCTCCATGACAGGCGGGCAGGCATGTTCGTAGGGCTAGGCATCGCCTGCGCCGTCATCTTGTGGGCCGCCCTGGCCATCCTCGGCTTCGGCCTGCTCATCAAGGAAATGTTCTGGCTTTATGAAACCATCCGCGTCGCGGGCGCCGTCTACCTCAGCTACCTGGGAATCCGCATGCTGGCCTCGGCCCTTAAAAAATGCCCCCACGCTGCGCCTTCGGCTTGCAGCCACCCAAGGGGGCGCTTTTTGCCTAGGGAGCGGCCCGGCGGCAAAAAAACGCCTTCCGAAGGAGACATCGTCCGGGCATCCGCCGCAAGCGCGGGACAAGCCTGGCGGCGCGGCCTGCTGGTGGGACTGACCAACCCCAAGACCGCTACGTTCTTCGCCACCCTGTTCGTGACCCTGCTGCCAGCCGGGGCGCCTGCCTGGGTCTACATCTCCGTTGTAGGGCTGACTGGCGCAATCACAGGCATATGGCTTGGCCTGCTGGCCGCCTTCTTTTCGGTGAAGGGAGTGCAATCCGTCTATATGCGCATCCGCCGGCCCGTCGATGCGCTGATGGGCGCTGCCTTGCTCGGCCTTGGCATGCGAATGGCCGCCAGCCGCTGATATACCGGCGGATCGACGGCAGCCGCCAACGCAACAAAGCACGCAAGAAGCAACGATCCGGCACCAGACTCTCCTCTGGCACTGATGCAGCCCACGCACGAATCGTGAACGACAATGCAATAGCCTCGAACAATATCTTGGCGCAGAATCGGAAACCGGTTGCACACAGTTTGCAGTTCAAAAATGGAACAGGAGACAAGAATGTCGAAGATCATCCGGTTACTGTCGGTTGCCGCTATCGCGGGAATCTATTCCTCCTCGGCGCCAGCGGAACCCATCGTCCTGAAAGACATGGGTTCTTTTCACATCGGCGGAAAAATCTTCAAGATAGAGGGCCAGCCGGTCGAAACCGTCAAATTCACCCCCAATGGCGTGCCCGCCAAGATCGACCCCAACGGGGAATATGCGATAGAACAGATGTACGTCCAGTACTTTATTCCGCAGGATCAAAAAGGCGCGCTACCCCTGCTCCTGTGGCATGGAGGCGGCCTGACGGGCGTCACATACGAGACCACGCCGGACGGCAGGGAGGGCTGGCTCAACTATTTCCTGCGCAAGGGATGGCCGGTATACAACTCCGATGCCGTCGAGCGGGGCCGTGCAGGATGGCCCGCGACGACGCCATCTCCCTGGATGGGCAAGCCGGTGCTGGTTACTGCGGCGAATGCCTATGAAAGATTCCGCATCGGCGGCGACAAGTCCTGGAACGACGACCCGGAGAAACGCAAGCTTCTGCCGGGCAATCAGTTCCCCGCCGATTCCATAGAACAGTTTGCCAAGCAGTTCTCGCCACGCTGGACCACGACGGACGAACCCGTCATGCAGGCATACCTGCAGCTTGTGGACAAAGTATGCCCTTGCGTTTTGCTGGTCCACAGCCAGTCCGGCAAGTTCGGCTTCCAGGCCGCGCAGATGCGCCCCGACAAAATCAAGGCGCTTGTCGCCGTCGAGCCCGCCGCGGTAGGAAACGACCAGGATGTAGCGATGCTGAAAGACGTGCCGACGCTGATGGTCTATGGGGACTATATCGAACAGGATTCGCGCTGGCCCAAGATCCGCGCGACCGGGGCGCAGTTCGCCGAAGCAATTCGCAAGGCGGGCGGGAAAGTCGACGAAGTCGACCTGCCCAAAGTCGGCATCAAGGGCAACTCGCATATGGTCATGATGGATAGAAACAATATGCAGGTTGCCGATCTGATCAATAACTGGCTGGGCGAACAGGGGCTATATCGATAACGACTGCGGGAAGGTGACCCCGCATCAGCGCATTGCGGGCTTCAACACATAGCCGCCCTGCAAAGGCAGGCGTATGGACACCAGCGCGGCGATGATCAGCAGGACGCCTGTACTGCCGAAGGCGATCCAGTGGGTGCCGAAGCGCTCATAGGCCCAGCCGCCCAGCCATGAACTGATCATGCCGCCCACCTGGTGCCCCAGGTAGGCCCAGCCGTACAGCACGCCCACCAGACGCACACCGTAGATATCGGCCAGGATGGCCGAAGAGAGCGCGACGCTGCCGGCCCATACAATGCCGCCGATCACGGCGACGGTATATAGCTGGGCCGGAGTGGCCACTATCAGCAGCCCGAAGAAACCCAGCCCCCGGATGAAGTAGATGAGGGCCAGCAGATTGCGCCGGGGCATCCGGTCGGACATGCGGCCCAGCACCAGCGAACTGAAAATGGCGGTAAAGCCGATGAGACCGATGCCGAAGGCCGCCACCAGGCTTTCATAGCCGTGGTCGACCAGCATGGGGACGCCGTGGATGCCCAGCAGGTTCATGCTGTAGCCGCAGGCGAACAGTCCCAGGACCACCTTCCAGAACGGAGCGCTGTGCAGCGCGTCCGCCACGCACAGCGAGGAAGACGCCGCCGCGCTGGCCGGGCGGCGGCCACCGGGATCCGGCGTCGGCAAGGCATCCGCGCCTTCGGGCACGTCTTCCCGCATCACCCACAGCGCCAGGGGGATCGTGATGACCGTCAGCAATATGCCATAGGCGATCAGCGTCGTGCGCCAGCCCCAGGTCTCGATCAGCCAGCCCAGCGCCGGCGTCAGCACGGCGATGCCCGCCATGGAGCCCGTGGAAAGAAAGAACAGGGCCGCGCCCCGCTGCCGCGTGAACCAGCGGGCGATCACGGGGGTGAAGGTCACGGGACTGATGAATGCCAGCCCAAGCGACAGGAGAATGCCGAAGGACAGCAGGAAGCCGATAGGACCGGTCGCCACTACCGCTCCGCCCAGCGCGACATCAATGAACAGCACGCCCAGCAACAGCACATGGCGGGTGCCCCACGAGTTCACCAGTTGCCCGACGATCGGCATGCCCAGGCCATAGCACAGCATGCCGATGGCCACGATGCCGGCCAGCAGGCTGCGGCTGAAGCCGAGGTCCTGGGAAATGGGCAGGAAGAAGGGGCCGATGCCCATGCGCAGACCCACTGTCAGCAATGTGAGGACAGTCGCAGCCGCGACGATGTTCCAGCCGAAATACCAACGTCCCGCGCGGGCCATGCGTGTCTCCAGTGTTGCTCTATGCGCTCGTCATGCGTGCAACCCGGAATCGCAGCAGCACGATCCCATGGATGATACCACCGCGGACTAGGGCCTGATCGCCATCGCCTTCAGCGCGGACCTGCCGCCCAGCACTTGGCTGCCATCCTGCTTGCGCACTTCGGTTTCCAGCACCAGGATCTGCTTGCCTGGCTTCTTCTCGACGACACGCACGGAAACTTCCAGCGTGTCGCCGATGAAGACCGGCCCCATGAATTTCAGCTCCTGGCCCACGTACACGAAACCGGGGCCCGTCAGCAAGGTATGCGCCGTCGACACCAGCGCCCCGGTGAACAGCCCATGCACCACCCGCTGGCCGAACGGCGTGCGGCGAGCGAACGCCGTATCCATATGCAAGGGGTTCAGGTCCCCGCTGAGATGCCCGAAGGCGTCCACATCCGCTTCCGGCACTTCACGGCGCAAGCGATATTCCTGGCCGACATCCAGGTCATCGAGACCACGAATTGCATAATCCTGGGCCTGCGTCATGCCGTCTCTCCTTTTTTCACCGCCCCGCTGGACAGCAGGCGTTCGATATCTGCCTCGGCATAGCCCGCCTCGCGCAGGACTTCGACCGAATGCTCTCCGATCTCCGGCGGCAGGCGCCGCAATCCGGGCGGCTGGCCGTCATAGCGGACCGGATGCGCCAGAACGCGCACTTCGCCTGCCTTGGGATGCTCCATGCTCAATACAACCTTGTTGTGCCTGACCTGGGGATCCTCGACCACCTGTGCATAATCATTGACCGGCGCAAACCAGATCTCATGCTCGTCGAAGACTTTCATCCAGTCTTCCGTCGTGCGGCGAAGCAGCGCCTCGCAAGTCAGGGCATGCACTTCGGAACGCCGCTTGACCTGGTCGCCCGCGGCGAATTCGGCAAAGCGCGGCTCATCCAGCGCCACCGCCAGTTTTTCCACGGGAGTCAGCGAAACGGCAATCCAGCCGTCCCGGGTCTGGTAGACGCCATAGGGAGCCGGGTGAAAGCGGCTGCCCGTCGCGGGCTCCATCCGGTCCCACAGGGGTCCGTTGTTCATGTAGTAGCAGAACGGCTCGATCTGCAGGTCGAGGGCGGCATTGAGCAGGTTGCTCTCCACATAGCGCCCCTTGCCGGTGCGCACGCGCTCGAACAGGGCACCGAGCACGCCGAAGGCCGCCAGCACCGCCGCATGCTGGTCGACGATGGCCGAGCCCACGGGCGTGGGGGGCGCATCGGCGCCGCCCGACAGATAGGCCATGCCGCTCATCGCCTGCAGCAGCAGGTCCTGTCCCGGCCGCTTGACGTAGGGGCCGCTGGAGCCATAGCCTGTGCATGAGCAATAGACCAGGCCCGGGTTCGACGCCTTCAGCGTTTCGTAGCCCAGGCCCAGGCGGTCCATGACGCCGGGCCGGTAATTCTCGATGATGACGTCGGCTTCGCTGGCCAGCTTGCGGGCCACGGCCAGGCCGTCCTCATGCCGCAGGTTCAGGCTCAGGCTGCGCTGGTTGCGGTTGGCCAGCATGAAGAACACGCTCTGCCCGTTCAGGAAGGCATCCTTGCCCGCCCAGCTGCGCTCCCAGGCTCCCTGGGCCGGCTCCACCTTGACGACGTCCGCGCCCAGATCGGCCAGCATCTGCACTGCGGAAGGCCCTTGCAGGAAATGTGTGAAACTCAGAACTTTGATACCGGAAAGCATAAGTACCTCAGGATTGCGACAAGACGTGCCGCGCAATGATCATCCGCTGGATCTCGGAAGTTCCCTCCACGATCTCCAGAACCTTGGCATCGCCGAAGGCGCGCGCCACGGGGTATTCGCCCATGATGCCGTAGCCTCCGTGAATCTGGATGGCCTGATGCGCGGCCTGCATGGCCTGCTCGGTGGCGAACAGCTTGGCCATCGACGCCTGCACATCGAAGCCCTCCCCCGCATCCTTGCGGGCCGCCGCATCGTGCAGCATCAGGCGCGCGGCGTGGGCGGCCACCGCCATGTCCGACAGCTTGAACTGCAAGGCCTGAAATTGCGACAAGGGGCCGCCGAAGGCCTGGCGCTCATTCATATAGCGCTCGGAGCGCTCCAGCGAGCCTTGCAGAATGCCTAGCGCCAGCGAACCGATGAGGATGCGGCCGGTACTGATCTGGGCCAATGTCTGGCGCAGTCCCGCGCCGCGCTCGCCCAGCAAGTTGGCCTCGGGGACGCGGCACCCCTGGAAGGAGAGCTCATGGGTGCTGGAGGCGCGCCAGCCTATCTTGTTCAGCTTGCGGCCCAGTGTGAAACCCGGCGTATCGGTAGGCACGATGAAGTTGGAGATTTCCTTGCGCCCATCGGGCCGCTTGCCGGTCACCGCGGCGATCACGACCAGATTGTTGTGCCGCACGCCGGTGTTGCTGATGAAGATCTTCGAACCATTGATTTCCCACTGGCCATCGCGCAGGACAGCCGTGGTCTGGATATTGCCGGCATCCGATCCCGCATTCGGCTCGGACAGCCCGATGGCGCCGATATGCGATCCATCCAGAATGGGGCGCAGCCACCGCTCGTTCTGCGCATCCGTGCCATAGCGCGACAGCAGGCTGGCGACCGTGGAGTTGGCCATCAACGAATTGGCAATGGCGCAGTCGACGCGAGCCAATTCCTCCAGCACGATTACATAGGACAGCCAGTCGCCACCGCCGCCGCCCCAGCGCTCGGGATAAGGCAGTCCGCTGAAGCCCAGCTCCCCGCATTGCCGCCAGACTTCATAAGGGAAGCCCTGCTCTTCCCACAACTGTTCCGATACCGGGGCAATCTCGGCTTCCGCAAAGCGGCGCACGGCGTCCCGAATACTGTCGTACTGGCTGTCCGCCGATATGCTATTGCCTATGAAACACTTCATGTCACCATCATCCTTGTCGATTCATATTTTCTGTATGGCAGTCGCCTGTCGGCGGCTGTGCAATCCTACTTGCGCTTCGCCGCGCGGCGAAGCAGGAAATCCTGCAGGCCCGAGCGCGCATGCGGCATGCCGAAGTTGCTGGCATACAGCGCCGCCTCGAATTCCATGCCGCTATGCAAGGGCAGCTCCGCGGCGCGGTTCAATGCCGTCTTGGCCAGTCCCAGCGCCAGGGCAGGATGCGCACTGATGCGCTGCACAAAGCTGTCCGTCGCCGAACGCAGTTCCGCGTGCGCCGCCAGACTATGGATGAACCCGTAATCCATGCATTGCCGCGCACTGCGATGCTCGCCGGACAGGACCATGTCCTTGGCGCGCGCCAGGCCCATTTTCATGACGGCCAATTGCGTTCCGCCCCAGCCCGGCATCGTGGCCAGCGTGATTTCCGGGAAACCGAATACCGCCTGCTCCGAAGCCACGATGAAATCGCAAGCCAGCGCCAGTTCAAACCCTCCGCCCAGCGCATAGCCATTGACCATGGCGACCGTGGGCTTCATCGACTCGTGCAGCGCCTGGACCACTTTCTGCCCCATGCGCATGTCCTGGTGCGCCTGGGCCACATCCATGCCTGCCAGGCGCTCCACGTCGTTGCCGGCGGCAAAGGCTCGCTCGCCCGCCCCCGTCAGCACGATGACTGATACCTGCTCATCCGCCTGCGCCTGCTCCAGAGCTTGCGCCAGCATTCCCATCATCTCCGGCGTCAGCGCATTGAGCCGCTCGGGCCGGTTCAGCGTCAGCCACAGGACCGGCCCCGCCCTCTCCTGCAACAAGACATCGTTGGCGCCGCTCATTACAGAACCTTCAGATAGGTCTTGCCTTCCGCCACCAACTCGCCATTCTGATTGCACACGGTTGCGCGGAAGATGCAGGTATTGCGGTCCTCTTCCTTCTCGATCAGTTCGAGTTTGGCAGTCACGGTATCACCCAGGTAGACCGGTGCCTTGAAAGTCACGTCATAGCGATAAGAGACTGCCCCCGGCGACGGCGCCTTGGCGGCCATGTGTCCCATGACTGTGGCCAGGAACCCGACCGACAGGGCGCCCTGTGCGATACGTTTGCCGAAGCGGGTTCCCTTGGCATACTCCTCATCCAGATGCACGCCATACATATCGCCAACGATGCCGGCAAAACCGTAAACATCGTATTCAGAGACCGTCTTGGAGAACTGACTGCCGTCGCCTATGGCGTAGCAGTCCATATGCGGACGCTTGGCCATTACTTCGCCTCCTGTACGGCCTTATACAGCGCTTCGCCATCGGGAATCTGCTTCAGCAGCGACTGCACCACCCCGCGGGTCGACTCGCGCAATGTGTCCAGGTCGGAGTCCACCACAGTCACACCTTCCGCCTTCATCCGCGCGATGGAGCCATCATAGGATTTCTTATAGTAGTCCCGGGCATAGGCCAGCGCATCGTCGGCCGACTCCTGCAGGATTTTCTGCTGCTCGGGCGAGAGTTTGTCCCAGCGGGACTTCGATATGATGAGCAGCGCCGGCAGGTAGTGCACGCGCGTAATGTTGTAGAACTTGGAGACCTCCAGGAACTTGTCCATCACGAACTGGTCCGGCGAGGTGTCGCCGCCATCGACCACGCCTTGCTGCAGCGCCAGATAAAGGTCGCCGTAAGCCATTGGCGTGGGCAGCGCGCCCAGCGCCTCGTAGGCGGAGACGTAGCCCGGAGACTGCATGACGCGCAGCTTCATACCTTTCATGTCCGGCTGACCATTGATGGGCCGCGAAGAAAACACATTGCGCTCCATTGCGGACAGGAAGCCCAGCCCCACCAGGTTGTACTTGGGCAGCATATCCATGAACTGCCGGCCGACAGGGCCTGTCAACACCTTGTTGGCCTGACTCAGGTCATCGAAAAGATAAGGCACATCGAAAAGGCTGTACTCCCTGACGGTGTTGACCATTGGCGCCTGCGCGGTGATAAACATGTCCAACGCACCAGCGCGCGCCGCCTGGATCATCTTCACCTCGCCCCCCAATTGCGATTGCGGGAAGAGATTGATCTTCATCTCGCCGTTCGAGCGCTCGGCCACTTTCTCCGCGAGCTGCTGTCCTGCTATCTGGTAATGGCTGTCCGGAGCCAGCGTATGGCCCAGATTGAGAGTAACGCCTTGAGCGGCGCCAGCGCCGACCGACAAGGCAATGGCCGACAATGTCGTAAGTATTGCTTTCTTCATTTCCATGATCTCCATATCTATTTATGTGTGTGCTTCAGGGAGCCTCGGGGGCGCAAGTCTGGAACGGCCTGCTTCTGCTTACCTGAACCAAGTGGTCAGGAACGGGATATAGCTGATGACGATCACATTCATGAGCAGCACCAGCAGGAAAGGCACGAGCGGACGTATGATCTGCTCCAGGCGGATATTGGCCACCTGGCAGGCCACGAACAGGTTCACGCCCACGGGAGGGGTCACCATTCCCACGGCCAGGTTGATCACCATGACGGCGCCGAAGTGGACCGGATCGATGCCGAACTGGATGGCCGCGGGAGCCAGGATCGGCGCCAGGATGATGATGGCGGCCAGCGTCTCCATGAACATGCCCAGCAGGAACAGGGCGATGTTGACCAGCAACAGGAACACTACGGGGCTGTCCGAAATTCCTGTCAGGAAGGCTCCCAGCTTGTGCGGCACCTGATTGACCGTGAGCACGTAGGCGAAGATGGCCGCGAAACCGACGATCATCAGAATGATGGCCGACGTCACCGCGGACCGCCCGAAAATTTCCGGCAGGTCGCGCAAGCGAAGCTGCTTGTAGGCGAACTTGCCCACCAGCAATGCGTACAGTACGGCCACCACAGCGGCTTCCGTCGTCGTGAACAACCCGCTGTAGATGCCGCCCAGGATCAACACAGGCATCAGCAGGGCCAGCGATGCATCGGCCAGCGTGCGCATGACCTCCCGGCGCCATTGGCGCAACGTGATGCGGGTCACCGGATCGAAACCCTTCAAGCGCGCCATTAACCAGACCAGTCCTATGAGCGAGCAGGAGATGAGGATCCCCGGCAGGATGCCGGCCAGGAACAGCGCAGCCACCGACACATTGGCCGATAGGGCGTAAATGATCATCGGCACCGAAGGCGGCAGGATGACGCCCAGTTCGCCCGACGATGCCAGCACGGCAGCGGCGAAGGGACGCGGATAGCCCTTCTTTTCCATGGCGGGAATCAGGATCGAGCCAATCGCCGCAGTGGTCGCAGACGATGACCCCGACATGGTGGAAAAGAACATCGAGCTGAGCACCACGACCGCACCCAGGCCGCCCTTGATCCAGCCCATGATGGCGTTGGCCAGGTTGACCAGACGCTGCGCCATGCCGCCCGAATACATCAGGCTACCGGCCAGAATGAAGAAAGGCACGGCCATCAGGCTGAAGGAGTCAAGCGCCTCGTAGACGCTTTGCGCCATCAGGACCAGCGGCACGCCGTTGAACTGCAGCGCCAGCACAGCGGAGAAACCCAGGGCTATGGCGATGGGCACGCTCAATACCAGCAGGCCCGCGAAAGAAAGCATCAATACCCAGATCATTGTTGCTGCTCCTTGGCCTGCTCCAGCGCAGTTTCCATTTCATCGTCCACGTTCGCGTGGCGGATGTCCCTTCCGGTCAGACGCACTTCCAGCACCAGGGCGGCCGTATTCAGGATCAGCAGCATCGCGCCGCACAGCATGGCCGTGTTCACAACGGCCAGCGGCACCTGCATGACCGGCGAAGTTTGCGACTGGCCGAACTCCAGCCATTGCCAGCCCACCCAGCAGAGAAGGATGTAGAAGGCGACCGACACCACATGCGAGACATACTTCACGCTCCGGCCCAGCCAGGCCGGCAGCACCAGCATCAAAGCCTCCACGCCGATCAGCTTGCCCGTGCGGGAGGCGACCCCCGCACCGATGAACACGGTCCAGATCATCAGATAGCGGGACACTTCTTCCGTCCATGGCGCCGACACCCTCATGGACAGATGACTGAAGATGAACCGGATCAGGATGCCGACCGTGACCGAAACCACCATGGCGATCATTGCCAGCCCGCACAGCTTGACGAGCCAGCCATTCAAACGATCCATGGACCGGATGAACCAGTGAGAGGGACGTCTCTCTCCATTATTTGCCAGAGCATTCAAGGCTCTTTCCTCCTATCAATCATTCTTTTCATCAGGAGACGCTCAGCCGATACCGCTCGCGATATCCCACGCGGGAACCGGTCGCATCATGCCGTCTTCAATTTGCCGCGCCGCGCCAGGTTGTACAACAGCGACCGGATACCGAACGTCCACGGCTCTATGGCAGTGGACAACTGCACCTCATTAATCAGAGCCCCCAGGCTGGGGGTGAAAATCGTGACGATATCGCCCAGATGATGGGTAAACCCCTGTCCCGGCCCGTTGCGGTCCTGGCTGGGCGAGAACATCGTACCCAGGAACAGCATGAAGCCGTCCGGATACTGGTGATGCGCTCCGCACGCCTGGCTTACCAGATCTTCGGGATCGCGGCTGATCTGGCTCATATGACTGCTGGCATTGAGCTCGAAGCCGTCGTCTCCCTTGATATTCAGCCTGACCTCCGCGCTGCGGACCGTATCCATGGTGAACGTTTCATCGAACAGGCGGATGAAAGGCCCGATGGCGCACGAGCCGTTGTTGTCCTTGGCACGCCCCAGCAGCAAGGCGCTGCGCCCTTCGATATCGCGCAGGTTCACGTCATTGCCCAGCGTGGCGCCCACCGCGCGCCCCGTGCTCGCCACCGCCAGCACGATTTCAGGCTCGGGGTTGTTCCACTGCGAATCGGGATGCAGGCCCACGGGGCAGCCGAAGCCCACTGACGACAGCACCGGCGCCTTGCTGAAGATTTCGGCGTCGGGGCCGATGCCGACTTCCAGGTATTGAGACCATTCATTGCGGCGGATCAGTTCCTGCTTCAGGCGCTCGGCTTCGGGCGAGCCCGGCTTGATCGCCACCAGATCCACGCCCACCACATCTCTCAAGCCGTTGCGGATCTCATGGGCGCGCTCGGGATTGCCGCCTGCCCGCTCTTCGATCATGCGTTCCAGCAGGCTGATCGTGAACGTCACGCCCGAAGCCTTGACCACCTGCAGATCGCAGGGAGCCAGCAGGCGCACGGCGCCTTCGCCGGCGGGCCCGCCATTTGCACTCTTCAGGGCCGCTTCCACCACAGGCTCGACCCGCCCCAGCGGCTCGCCCTGGACATGGCGCGCAAATTCCACGACGTCCGGCCTGTCCAGCAGGTCGGACACAGTCGGCGCATGCGCCGTGACATCGAACAATTCGCCACCTCGCACGATCACGACGGCGGGACCTGGTTCAGGCGTCTGGCGCCAGACCCGGCCCACCAGCACAGCGCGGGACAAATCATGGGGAAGGCAGGAAACAGATGCAGCAGTCATTGCAACAGCCATGTAGGTGAAAGACGAGCGCAGTATATTGGCGCGTTTTTCGATTGTCCAGTAAAATAATATTAAGTCCAATATTTTGGAAAATAGGATGAAAGACAAACAATCCAAATACGAAGTGCCGGCCATCCTGCGCGCCGACCTGATCCTGCGCACGCTGACCCGCCAGTCCTCTCCCATGTCCTCCAGCGATCTGCAAAAGGCTTGCGAGCTGCCGCGCAGCACGCTGTACCTGCTGCTGGATTCGCTGGAACAGCGGCGCTGGATCGAGAAGGTCGACGATGGCTATATCATCGGCATCAACCTGTACAGCCTGGGCATGGCCTACCTGCGCCAGGACCGGCTGCAGGCAGTGTTCCGCATGAAAGCCCAGCAGTTCGTCGAAGAGCACAACGAAGTGGTCCAGCTGGCCATGCTCGATGGCAGCGATGTGGTTTATCTGGGCCGCGAAGACGCCAAGCGCCCCGTACGCCTGGTCTCGGACATCGGCTCGCGCCTGCCAGCCCACGCCTGCGCCCTGGGCAAGGTTCTGCTGGCCCAGATGAAAGACGACGAGGTGCGCGACCTGCTGCCGGAAAAACTGGAACCCATCACCTCGCGGACCATCGCCTCGCGCCAGCAGCTTCTGAACGAACTGGCGCGCGTACGCCGCGACGGCCTGGGCCTGGACCTCGAAGAAGTCGCTGCGGGGCTGAACTGCTTTGCCGCCTTCATCGGCCGCACGCACCTGGGCCAGAGCGTGGCGGTCAGCACCTCGATCCCGACCGACCGCCTGGATGCCACGCGCAGCCAGAAGATCCAGCACGCCATCGTTCAGTTGGCCAAGGACATTGCCCAAGGCATTGGGCGCTGAACCCGGGGCAAGAACACAAGGCATCCCCCGACACCATCATCACCGGCTTTTTATGGAGACACCTATGCCGCACACCCCCACTCCCAGGTCTTTCGACCTGGATGCCGACACACGCGCGCTGTTCAGCCAGACACTGGATCGAACCGCGCAAAAGGTCGCCGAAGACGAGCCTGCGCTCGGCGTCGAATTTCCGCACGTGACCGCGCCGGACGGCAGCTGGATCACCGTTCCGGCCAGTGTTTCCGCCGGCTACACCGGCGACGCCTGGAGCCACGGCAACTGGCTGTGCGGCTTCTGGGTCGGACTGCTGCTGGCCTCGTACCTGCAAACCGGCGACGCCCGGTTCCTGACATGGGCGCGCGAGCGCATGCGCCTGGTCGCCCAGCGCGCCGACGATCCCAATACGCACGACATCGGTTTCATTTTCGACAGCAGCGCCATTCCGGGATACCTGGTCACAGGAGACGCCTGGTTCGCCGGCATCGCGAAACAGGCCGCCGACCGTCTGCGCGCACGCCTGGTCACGACCCCGGCCGGCGCCTATATCGCTTCATGGGGCCCCATCAGCGACCCACGCGGCCGCTGCAGCTCGGCCATCGACACAATGGCCAACCTGCCCTTGCTGTACTGGGCTTCGCACTATACCGATGATGCCAGCTACCGGTTGGCCGCCGATGCGCATGCCGCCATGACGGCGCGCGCCTTCTTCCGCAATGATGACTCCACCTACCACGCGGTCCAGTACGACATCGCCACCGGCGAGCGCGTGCGAGGCTATACCTTCCAGGGCGCGGGCGATGAAACCGCCTGGTCGCGCGGCCAGGCCTGGGCCATCTACGGCTACACGCGCTCGGCCCTGGAAACGCGCAACCCCGCCTACCTGGAACTGGCCGAGCGCTCAGCGCGCTACTATCTGCAGCGGCTGGGCGACCGGGTCATTCCTCCCTATGACTTCGACGCCACCGGCGAGGACGCCAAGATCCGGGACACCGCCGCCGCCGCGATCGTGTCCTCCGCCCTGATCGAACTGGGCCAACTGCATCCGGATGCGTCCAAGGCGCAGGAATGGCATGCGCTGGGAGTCGACATGCTGGCCGGCCTGTGCCGCGAAGGCTTCGCCAATGAAGACAGCCATCGCGGCCTGCTGCGCGAGGGCTGCTACTCCAGGCCTCACGGCGAAGGCGTGGTCAGCGCAACCATGTTCGGCGATTTCTACTTCGTGGAAGCGCTTTGCCGCGTCCTGCATCCGGGACGCTTCCGCCTGGCCAACGCCCCCATCGCATTCTGATTTCCGCCTGGGGCGGCTCTAAGTAAAAAAGCATCCCGCCGGCTTCGCGCCGGAGGGATGCAAAAACGACACTGCGTCATATCGCTGCCAGCCGGACACCCCCGGATTTCCGGGGATGTCCCTCCCGGCGGCGATCATCGGACATGCGCACGACAAGTCCCGCAGTGAATGCATGCATGCAATTTACGTGCCACGGCAGCGCAAGGGCGAACAAGGCATGCCATCGAATGGTCGTGCACCAATAACATGCGAATGAGTGTGCAAAGCGCACCAGCGCCGGGCGCGTGGTCAGAACGGCGAACGGAAGATGACGAAGGCGCCCAGCGCAATGAGCGCAAAGCCCAGCAAGTGATTGATGCTCAGGCCTTCCTTCAGGTACAGGACCGAGAAGCCGGCGAACACCGCCAGTGTGACGACCTCCTGGATCGTCTTGAGCTCCGCCGCGCTGTAGACGGCGTGGCCCATGCGGTTCGCGGGCACCGCCAGGCAATATTCGACGAGCGCGATGCCCCAGCTCAACAGGATCACCTTGACCAGGGGAGCGCCCGGAAACTTCAGGTGGCCATACCAGGCGAACGTCATGAAAACGTTCGACAGCACGAGCAGCAGTACGGGCAAGGTCTTTTGCATCATGATGAATGAGTGCCTGCGGCATCCTGCGCCACGGCCGGAACGACGCACACCGCCCGCTCCGGCTTCAGCGCGGCCCGAAGCATCCGGGCAAGAAAAAGAAAACCCGGCGGAACGCCACGGGCCAGCGGCGCATCGTAGCACCATTCGACCATCCGCAGGCTTGCCCGCGGCCATTGCGCAACAACAGCGCGCATATCCGGATTCGAGTCCTACCTAGGGTTGTCACTAGCCTCATAATGTCGCTTCACTCATATATACTAGTACGTATGAATCAACAAAGAAGGGCCGGATGCGCAGCGCCAGAGGCGCCAGGCAAACCTCTCCCTTCTCCTCAATGAACCAAGAATGAAGAATCACCATCTGTTCGAAGCCGCTCTCTTACGATCCGCCGTCCACGAAGTCATACGCGGCTTTGGCTGCGACGAGGAGCAATGCGCACTCATTGCGGACAATCTGGTGAGAGCCAATCTGACCGGCCACGATTCCCATGGCGTCGGCATGCTGCCGCGCTATGCGCGCGCCTACCGGGAAGGCAGTCTGCAACCGAAGGCAAGCCTTCAGCAGACCAAGGATGCGGGCATCCTGCTCACCCTGGACGGCCAGATGGGGTTCGGGCAGTCCATCGGCCGCCAGGCCATGGATCTGGCCATCTCGCGCACGCGGGAACACGGCGCGTGCATCATGGCGCTGGGCAATACGCATCATTTGGGACGTATTGGAGAATGGGCGGAAATGGCCGTTGAGCATGGACTGGTGTCGATCCATTTCGTCAATGTCATTTCGCGCCCCATCGTCGCTCCCTGGGGCGGCAGCGACGCCCGCTATGGCACGAACCCGTTCGCCATCGGAATACCGCTGCGCTCCGGCGACAGGTTCATCCTCGATTTCGCGACCAGCATCATTGCCCAGGGGAAGACACGGGTCGCATACAACCGCGGCGCTTCCCTGAAGCCCGGCCAGATGCTCGACGACCGGGGGCAGCCGACCACTGATCCCGTCTACGGCGTACTGAACCCGCTGGGCGCCCTGCTTCCATTCGGCGAACACAAAGGCTTCGGGCTCGCCATGGCGTGCGAGCTTCTCGGCGGAGCGCTTGCCGGCGGATGGTCGGTCAATGGCCCCGCCGATGGCAAGCAGCGCGTCGTCAACGGCATGCTCTCGATACTGTTCGATCCCTCGAAAATTGCCCAGCCCGAAAACTTCGAGGAATACGCGCAACGCACCATCGCCTGGATCAAGGCATCTCCTCCGCAGCCGGAAATCGATCGCATCGTCCTGGCAGGTGAGACGGAACGCGATATCTGCCGGGAAAGAACCCATAACGGCATCCCCGTGGATACCCAGACCTGGCAGGATATTCTGCAGTCGGCAAGCGAACTCGGCGTCGACAGTCAACGGATCAACCGCTGCGCGGGAATGTAATCGCCAGTGCAATCCGATGACTCCCGGCACCATCCCACATACCCACGCATCCGAACATGGACAGGCGCACCAGCCTATCCCAGGAGACCTTAGTGAACGCGCCCTCGCATCATTCTGAACAGGCCACCGGGATTCTGTATCTGGCCATCGGCAATACCTCGCTGTATCGGGAGGTCGAAACCTATCTGCCGGCGGGCACCCGGCTCATTACCCTGGAAAGCGGCGGCGAAGCCGAAATCCTCGCAAAAATCGCCGACTGCCATATCGTGGTCGCGGGAACGATAAAGCTGAGCCGGGCAATGATCCAGGCAGCGCCGGCATTGCAGCTTGTCGTGCACCAGGGCGTCGGCTACCACGACACGCTGGATGTCGCCGCATTGGACGAACGCGGCATCCCCATCGCCATTACGCCGGACGGCACGCCGACCACGGTCTCCGAACACGCCATCATGCTGATGCTGACTGCCTGCCGCCACACGGCCTTCGCCGACAAAGAGCTGCGCGACGGCCGCTATCACGTCAATGCCTTGCGCCTGAAGTCCCGGACGCTATCGGGCAGCGTCGTCGGCATCATCGGCATGGGAAGAATAGGCAAGGCGACCGCCGCCCGCCTGCGTGGATGGGGCGTCACCTGCCTTTACACCGACCCTGTCCCCCTGAGTCCCGATGACGAAATCCTGCTGAACGCCAGGCGAGTGGATCTGGATACATTGCTGTCGGCATCGGACATCGTCAGCCTGCACGTTCCCCTGACGGACCAGACGCGCGCCATGATCGATGCTCCCCGCCTCGCCCGGATGAAGGCGGGCAGCATTCTGGTAAATACGTCCCGCGGCCCCGTCGTCGATGAAAGCGCGCTCATCGACGCCCTGCGCATCGGGCACCTGGGAGCGGCGGGTCTAGATGTGTTCGAGCGCGAGCCCTTCTCCGAAGGCAATCCGCTGGCCGAACTCCCCAATACGGTATTGACACCGCATATCGCCGCGGCGACCCGAGACACGTTCAAGCACAAGATGAGCGGTGTTTTCAACAATATCGCCCGACACCTGGAAGGGCTCCCCCTGAACAACCGAGTCTTGTAAGTTCGAAACCGAGACAAGCACGAAACACACAGGAGACAGACATGACATACAGACATCCCTCCAACGACACACCCCAGGCCGGCCGACGCCGCGCCCTGACCGCCATGCTTGCAGGCCCTCTTGCCGCAGCCCTGCTCGCCACGGCGCCGCAAACCGCGACGGCAGAGGGCAACTACCCGGACAAGCCCGTCACCATCGTCGTGCCATTCGCCGCCGGCGGCGTTTCCGATACCCAGGCAAGGCTCCTGGCGCAGAAGCTGTCCGAAACCTGGGGGCAGCCTGTCATCGTGGACAACAAGCCAGGAGCGAGCACCGTCATCGGCATGAGCTTCACAGCCCGTGCGAAGCCGGACGGATATACCCTGGTGTTCAGCGACCTCGGCACCCTGACCATCGCTCCGGCCCTGCGCAAGCTGCCTTACGACGTAGTGAAGGATTTCGCGCCCATCTCCGTACTGACCTATTCCCCCTACCTGCTCACCTCCCATCCATCGATGCCGTTCAACACGCTGCAGGAGCTGATCGATTACGGGCGGGCCAATCCCGGAGAGCTCAACTACGGCACCAGCGGCCTGGGCACGACGCCTCACCTGGCGGGCATGCTGTTCGCAAGCCAGCTCGGCATCCAATGGACCGACATCCCCGCCAAAGGCGGCGCGCAGACCATACAGGACATCATCAGCGGCCAGGTCGACCTGCAATTCAACAGCGTCTTCAGCACCGGCGGGCATGTGAAATCAGGCAAGCTGAAGGTTTTCGCCATCAGCAGCGAACAACGGCGGACGGACATGCCTGACGTTCCCACCGTATCCGAAGTCCTTCCCGGCTTCATTGCCGGCGGCTACCAGGGCTTGCTGGCGCCGGCGGGCACGCCCGAACCCGTCATCAGAAAGATCAGCGACGACGTGATACGCATCATGCGGTCGCCGGAGGTCGCGTCGCGCCTGGAGGAAATGGGAGCGGAGCCGCTGGCCGGCACACCCGACGAAATGCGCGAATTCATCCAGACAGACATGCAGCGCTGGGCAAAGCTGGTCAAGGAGCAAAACCTGAAACTGGAGGAATGATCCCATTTCCCGCCATCGGCGGCGATATGCCGGCTCCCGCGCCATCGAGCCCGGAAGCCGGCGGGAAAACAGGAAGGGGAAGCCGATGGCTTCCCCTTCCTGTTTTCTACTACGGAATACTGCCGGTCAGGAGCCGCTTTCCATCGCCTTGGGTTCGATCCCCGCATCGCTTGCGACTTTGCCCCACTTGACCATCTCGTCCCTGATGAAGGTGTCGAAGTCTGCGGACGCGCCGCCGCGAACGACGATGCCGGTACGGGTGAGCTGGTCGCGGACCTCTGGTTCCTGCAATGCCTCATTGATCCATG
Organism: Paracandidimonas soli; assembly: GCF_004342005.1. Classification (GTDB taxonomy): domain Bacteria; phylum Pseudomonadota; class Gammaproteobacteria; order Burkholderiales; family Burkholderiaceae_B; genus Paracandidimonas; species Paracandidimonas soli. The sequence continues at coordinate 129,768 of NZ_SMBX01000005.1, read as the reverse complement.
CGTTCAGTTTTTCCACCACATCCGGCGGCGTTCCCGCCGGAGCGAGAATCCCTCCCCATGTTTCCGTTTCATACCCTGCGACCCCCGCCTCCTGCATCGTCGGGATATCCGGATCGCTGGCGGCCCTCTCCTTTGTCGTTACGGCCAAAGGCTTGAGCCTCTTGCCGTCCAGGGGCGCCCGCAATGCGGCCAGCGTATCGAACATGAGATGGGTGCGGCCCGAAACGAGATCGGCATGCGCGAGCGTGCTTCCCCGATAGGGCACATGCAGGATGTCCAGGCCTAGGCTGTGCTTGAACAGCTCGCCCGACAAGTGCGGCGCCCCTCCCAGTCCACTGGAGGCGAAGGACAACGTACCCGGGTTCTGCCTGGCATAGCTGATCAGCTCTTGCACATTGTTGACCGGCAGCGAATCCGTCACCACCAGCATGAGCGGCACCGAATGCGTCAGGACAACCGGCGCAAACGCGGTCAGCGTGTCGTACGGCAGCTTGGTCATGGAAGGATTGATGGAGTGCGCGCTGGAGGCCAGCAGAATCGTATGGCCGTCCGGCGCGCTCTTGGCCACATAGTCCGAGCCGACGATTCCCGTCGCCCCCGGCTTGTTGCTGACCACCATGTTCACGCCATGCTTCTGCCCCACCTGCTTGGCCACCAGCCTGGCCACCATGTCGATGGCGCCGCCCGGAGAGGACGGGACGACGATATTGATGGGCTGAACAGGAAAATTCGCGGCGGCGGACGCCTGGCCCAGCCCCATGCCACACAGACTCAGCACACCAACGGCAATACCCAGTTTTTTCTTCATGAATGTCTCCCTTCTTATGAATGAACCTACGGATCAGAACAGCAACACGTCTTCTTCAAGCGATCGTTTCAATCGTGGCTGCGCAGGGTCCAGGGAATGAACTCGCTGGCTCCGACACCCAGCGCTTCGCTCTTGGTCATTTCGCCTGACGCGTGCCGCAGCAGTTGTTCGAATATGCGCTCTCCCATTTCCGGAATCGTCAGGTCGCCATCGATCACCTGACCGCAATTGATATCCATGTCCGCCTGCATGCGCATGAACATCGGTGTATTGCTGGACAGCTTGACCGTAGGCGCCGGGAACGACCCGAAACACGATCCGCGCCCTGTGGTGAAGCAGACGAGATTCGCCCCGCCCGCAATCTGGCCGGTAACGGATACCGGATCATTGCCCGGCGTATCCATGAAGACGAACCCATGCGCACGCAAGCGTTCTCCATAGGCGAGCACGTCCATCAGGCCGGTGCTGCCCGCCTTTTTGGCGCCGCCAAGGGATTTTTCGATGATGTTGGTAATGCCTCCGGCATTGTTGCCCGGTCCCACCTTGCCATTGATCTGCGTATCCCGGCCCGCGTTGTCATCCAGCCACCACTGGATGCAATCCACCAGGCGCTTCCCGACTTCCGCAGTCACCGCGCGCGCCGTCAGCATGTGCTCGGCCCCGTAGACTTCGGATGTCTCCGACAATATGGCGGAGCCTCCGTGGCGAACCAGGATATCCATGGCGGCGCCAAGCGCAGGATTGGCGGACAGGCCCGAAAAGCCGTCGGATCCGCCGCACTGCAAAGCCACGGCCAGATGGCTCGCATCGGCGGGTTCGCGCTGCGTGTCGCCCATCCGGGACAGCATGTCTTCTACCTGCCGCCTTCCCAGCATGACGGCATCTTCGATATCCCCGACGGTGCGCAACTCCAGCACCCTCAGCGCATCGCCCTCGTGCAGCCCCTGGCTGCGCAGGAAATCGTCCAGGCCATCCTCTGCGCGGTCATAGACAACCAGCAGCGCGCCGCCGATATTGGCATGCCCGATATATCCGCCAAGCGTGCGATACAGCAACGACCTGGAGGCATCATCCAAGTCCACTCCACGGCCTTGCGCATGCGCGAACGGCACCACGCCATCCACACCCGGGTACCGCTGCCGCACGTCCGTTCCGAAGCCCCGGGCAATGCGCCGCACGGCCACTGCGCCGGCGCCTCCCAGCATGAACACACCGACATAATTGCGGGTGCCCACCCTGCCGTCCCCACGCCGGTACCCCATGAACCTGGCGCGCTGCGCTTCGGGCACCAGCGGCGTAGGAACATAGTCCAGGCCGAAGCGATAATCCTTCTCCACATCGCTGAAGACGATGTTGTGATTGTGCAGCCATGCGCCGGGCTCGATATCGCAGCCCGCATACCCCAGGACGGTGTTGTATTTGCGGATGGCATCTCCGCGCGCAATAGCGCGGGTTGCAATCTTGTGGCCCGCGGGAACATCGTCCAGCAGCGTCAGGCTCTCGCCGGCAACCTGTGTCCCGGCAGGCGTCGCATCACGGGCGACGATGACATTGTCCCTCTGGTCGAGACGAATGAAGTGATAGCTGTTCTGCATTGCGCCGCCCCTCATACAAGCACGCCCACAGGCCATGGGATGAACTCGGCGTCTCCCGCCGCGGCCTTTTCCGCCAATGTCGGCTGCCCCGAGGCATAGCCTTCGAGCATCCCGGGCAATACATCCCGCAGCGCCTGTTCCTTTGCGCACGAGGCCATGTCCATATCCATCCCGACCCGACTCCAGCTGCGCTCGGCCGTCGCCAGCTTGATGCACGGGACGGCAGTCGCGCCGACGTCCGTTGCATGATCGAACGCGGCAAGGACAAGGGATGCGCCGGCGGCCAATTGCCCCGTCGTTGCAATGACAGGATTTTCCGGCGCCTGCATGACCGTTACCCGTTCTTCTCCGGCAAGCTCGCCATAGCGGCGATATGCGCCGGGGGATACGCCATAGACCGGATGCGGTCCAGCCTCCCGTCCCGGCCCACGGGAATCCGCCAGAATCAGCCTTGCGCCTGTCTCCGACAGGGCCTGGGCCGCATCGCGGATCGCTTTCTCCGCTCCGGTGCCGTAATGCTGCAAGCCCACCGTCAGCGCCGAGAACGGAACCTCGACGCGGTGCTGGCTGTTGGCCACAGGCAGCATTTCCAGCAATGCCTCGCGCGCCGCCTGCACGGCGCCGGCGGTCCCTCCCGATTCCTGCAGCACGATGGCCCTGAGCATCCGGCTTTCCTGCAACCCCTCCTGCTTGAAAAAGGCGCGCACGTTGTTGCGCTCACAGCCCAATGCCAGGACGACCGCTCCGGCGATATTGGGATGCCTGATGGTGCCGGAGAGGGTCCGCCGCAACAGATCCATCGGCTCGCCGGTCATTTCCATGCCGCATCCCACATCGTGGACCAGCGGCAAAACGCCGTCGACCTGCGGCCACTCCGCCATGCGGTCTTCATCGAACCACTCGGCGGCAAAACGCGCGGCGCTCGCGGCGCAATTGCTGGCGATCAATACTGCGAGGTAATTGCGCGTTCCCACGCGCCCGTCCTGTCGCGGTATCCCCCTGAATGTGTATTGCATGGCGCCGGAAGCCGTCAGCGGTTTCGTTGCTCGGATTGTCCCCATGAATGCTTTCCTTCTTGATTTTCAGACCGCACTATTATTCTTGTACTGTAGTATACAAGAACAAAACAAAAATACGTACAAACCTCCCCCGTATAATGCGTCCGAGAACCTGCTAACCTCTGGTGGACTATCCGTGAAATCCCCACGCTCTCCCATCAACCGGCGATCCATGCTGGTTCAGCATATTTATGACACGCTTGTCGACGAGATCGTGACGGGCGTATTGCCTCCGGGATCCTCCGTCATGGAAGCCGAACTGCGGGAACGCTTCCAGGTCAGCCGGACTCCCGTCAGGGAAGTCCTGCTCCGGCTTTCCGAAGTCGGCCTGGTGGAAATCTACCCCCAAGTCGGGAGCTACGTCGCTCCAATACGCCTGCAGGAAGTCTACGATGCCCAGTTCGTACGGGAACACCTGGAATGCGCGCTTGTGCGCGAGGCGGTTGCGAAGCTCACCCAGGATGACGCCGCCGAACTGCAAGCCAACCTGAAGATGCAGGAAGACGCGCTGCGTTCGGGCGACCACCGCCGATTCATGGCCGCGGACGAGGCCATGCATGCCCTGATCGCAAGGATTGCCGGACGGCCGGGCGTGTGGCAAGTCGTTCTGCAGAGCAAGATCCATCTGGACCGCGTGCGCATGCAGGCACTGCAGCAATTGACTCGCGGCTCCTATGCATTCGAAGGCCACCAGAAGGTCTGCCAGGCAATCATCGCCCATGACGCCGACGCCGCAGTCCTGGCCATGAAGCAGCATCTGAATTTGTCGCTGGAATCCATCGGGCTATTGCACCTGTCCGAGCCCGATGCGGAAAAGTAACATGCCCATCCGTGCACAGGCCATGGATGGACATGCGGACCGGCGGGCTGCCTCCCCGCCGGCAACAGCCTAGCCCTTCAACGCCGCATCGATGGCGGCTGCCAGACGCGCGTCGTCCGGAGCCACGTCCGGCGAGAAGCGGCCGATGACCTTGCCTTCGCGGTCGACCAGGAATTTCTCGAAATTCCACAGCACTTCCGGCGCCGGGTTTCCCTGGATGCCGAAGCCGGCCAGCTTTTCGCGCATGGGCCCCTCGCCCGTCGCCGCGGGCTGCGCGGCGGTCAGCGTATCGTAAAGCGGATGCCGGTCGTCGCCCGCCACGGAGATTTTCGAGAACATGGGAAAGCTGACGTCATAGTTCGTCGAGCAGAAACTGCGGATCTCGGCATCGGAGCCCGGCTCCTGGCCCTTGAAGTTGTTGGCGGGAAAGCCCAGTACGACGAGACCGTCGTCCTTGCGGGCGCGGTACAACGCCTCCAGGCCTTCGTACTGCGGCGTCAGCCCGCACTTGGAGGCCACATTGACCACCAGCAGGACCTTGCCCCGGTAGTCCGCCAGGGAGCCCGGCTTTCCGTCGATGGAAGCGAGCGGAATATCGTACAGAGGTTTATTCGTCGTCATGATCGTTCCTTGTCGTGAGGTTGCCACCATCCTATCTCCCTGCCCGCCCGCTGTAAACTGTCGCCACTATGAGCACACCCGTATTCCGCATCGCCATCGCCATTACGGCGGGCCTGCTCGTCTGGGCCGCCGGCTATCGGTTTTTTCCCGCGCTGGAAAGCAACACGGCCCTGGGCGAGCAGTCCATCCCGGCCTATGCCAATACGTCCGTCCCCGACGCGCAGCGCGCGCAATTGATCGATGGCCGGGCGCTGTACGCCGGCGCCTGCCAGTCCTGTCACCAGCCCTCGGGACAAGGCCTGGGCAAGGTGTTTCCGCCGCTCGACGGCACGGACTGGGTCACCGGCGACGCCCGGCGGCTGGCCCTGGTCGTGCTCCAGGGCATGACGGGCGCCGTCACGGTCGACGGACAGGTCTACACCAGCGTCATGCCGGGCTTCAAGTCGCAGTTTTCCGACGAGGAAACGACCGCCGTCCTGAACTATATCCGCTCCGCCTGGAGCAATGCCGCCCCGCCGGTTTCGTCCGACCTGGTCCGGCGCGCCCGTGACGAGGTTTCGGACAGGATCGATCCGTGGCGCGGCGAGCAGGAACTGCACGGCTTCCTCCAGGCCTTGCCCGGCAGCGGGCAGGAGAATACGCCATGACAGCCCCGCAGAAGACCTCCCTGTCCCTGGCGCTGATCCTGCTGCTGTTCCTGGCGGCGCTGTATCCCGTGACCCATGGCTTCCGCGCCCTGTCCGCCGATACAGCCAGGCGCATCGCGCTGGCCGACGCCCCCCGGCCCCTGCCGGACCTGCCGATGATCGATGCGCAGTTCCGCCAGTTTCCGCTATCCGGGCTTCCCGGCCCGTCCGGACGCTGGACCATCGCCACGCTGGCCTATACGCGCTGCATCGACATCTGCCGCACCAGCGCATCCGGCCTCGCATTCCTGCAGCAGGCCATCCTGGAGAGTCGGCTGCGGGACCGCGTCCAGTTGCTGACGCTCAGCTTCGATCCCGCCTTTGACACACCGGAACAGTTGCGGCGCTATGCCGACCAGTTGGGAGCCCAGCCCGCGCATTGGAGATTCGCCACCGTGACCCGGTCGTCCGCCCTGAAGCCCATGCTGGATCTGTTCGACGCCATCGTCCTGCCGGACGGCATGGGCGGCTACGATCATAATGCCGCGCTGTTCCTGATCGACGGAGCCAGCAGGCTCATGCGCGCCTACGACGTCAACCAGCCCGATCTGGTGCTGGACGACCTGCTTGCCATGGAGGCGCTGCAATGAAGACCGCCCGTCTCCCGCATCTCGCCCTGCCCACGGGACTATTGCTGGCCCTCGCCCTGCTGCGGCCCTGGCTGGAGGCCTCGATGGCGCTGCACATGGCCCTGGAGATTCCGGCGCTGTTCCTCGCCGGGTGGCTGTTCTCCCTGCACGTCAGGCCGGACGCGCGCCAGGCCTTCTCCGCGTGGAACCAGGCGGGACTCGCCAATCTGATGCTGTCTTCGCTGTGCCTCATGTGCTGGATGCTGCCCGTCGTATTCGACGCAGCCGTCCTGGACTGGCGCGTGGCCATGCTGAAAGTCGCCAGCCTGCTGCTGGCCGGCGGCCTGGCGGGCTGGGCATGGCCGCGGCTGCACCCGATCGTGCGCTTCGCCTTCGTGCTGAACCTGTCGGGCATGAACATCCTCATGGGCGTGCTGTACCTGACCGCGCCGCAACAGCTCTGCAGCGCCTACCAGTCCAACGAACAGGTACTGGCCGGCATTGCCCTGCTGGCCTGGGGCGCCGGCATCCTTTTCATCTTCCTTGCCTGGTGGCTGCGCAAGCTGGCACAATCATCGCTGCCTTCCGGCACCACAACGACACCGACAAACGAGCCATGAGACAAATCCCCGCCCCCCTCGCACTGCTGCTCTGCGCCTGGCTGGCCACTCCGGCAGTACAGGCCCGCCAGCATGCGGACCACGCGCATGCGCACACGCATGCATCCGGCCACGCGCACGGCGCCGGCGACGCATTTCCCGATCCCGCCTCGGCAACGGCGCCCGAGGGCCTGCTGATCCGGGACTGCTGGATACGCGCCATGCCCGCGGGCCTCCCCTCGGCGGCCTACTTCCGCATGGAAAACACTGGCGACAAACCGCTGACCCTGCATGCGGCGCGCAGCCCCGTTTTCGGGCACGCCATGCTGCATACGAGCCAGGGCGGCGGGATGAAGACCCTGCCCAGCCTTCCCATACCCGTCGGCGGCGCGCTGGATTTCTCGCCCCGCGGCAACCATGTCATGCTGGAGCAGCCGTCCCGCCCCCCCCAGCCCGGCGAAACACTGCCGCTGTCCTTCTGGTTCGGCGGGTCACTGGTCGCCACAGCGGACTGCGCCGTCAAGCCCGCCGGCACGCTGCAATAGAAACACAGCGCGCGCCCATATGCCGCCCGGTTTCGCCGGGCATTTCACCGCAAGCTTGCGCCAGCGCATTGTTGCCGCCCTCCCGCTTACGCTAGAATCACTGCATGTCCACACCCATTGTCATGTCTCGCACGCGTCCCCGCGCCTGGTATCTGGCAGCCTGCCTGATGCTGGCGGCCTTCGCGCTGCGTTCGCTGATACCCATGGGTTTCATGCCTGCCGGCAACGCCGGCATCGAGAACGGCATTGCCCTGGCCATGTGCCAGTCGGGCATCTACCATGCCGCCGCCCCCGATACGGACAACGCTCCGGCCCAGGAAGCGACGGATACCTGCCCATTCGGCCTGTACAACGCCACATCTGCGGGGCTGCCCGCGCATCTTCCCCACGTCCTGCCCGTGCCGCCCCTCTTCGCGGCGGCGCGGCTGCCGGCCTATCCTCATCTCCACGCCTCGCGCATCGACGGCCCGCCCGTCGGTTCCCGCGCTCCTCCCGCCCAGGCAGCTTCCATCGGCTGAACTGCGGTACGCGCCACTGCCATCCTTCTTGCATGCTGCGCGGCATATCCGCAGGCCCATTCATCGTTCTGCACCAGGAATCCCACATGAGCCTTCCGATCCTTCCGCATGCAATCACCCGCCGCCGCCTGCTGGTCGGCGGCACGGCCGCCATGGCGCTGGCGCTGGCCGGCTGCGACGCCAGTCCCAAGCTGGAAAACCTCAACGGCCTCGACCTCAGCGACGTCGACTTCGGCGCCGACTTTCAGTTGACGGACCACAAAGGCCAGCGGCGCACACTGGCCGACTTCAAGGGCAGCGTCCTGCTGGTGTTCTTCGGCTTCACGCAGTGTCCCGACGTCTGCCCCACGGCGCTGTTCCGCGCAACGGAAGTCAAGGAGCTGCTGGGCGAAGAAGGCAAGCGCATCCAGGTCGCCTTCATCACCATCGATCCGGAACGCGACACGCCCGACGTGCTCGAGGCCTACGTCACGGCATTCGACCCGGAATTCGTCGGGCTGTACGGCTCGCTGGAAGAAACGCAGAAAACGGCGCGCGACTTCAAGGTGTTCTACGCCAAGGTGCCGACCGGATCGTCCTACACCATGGACCACACGGCCCTTACCTACGTCTACGACGCCAAGGGCAAGCTGCGGCTCGCATTGCGCCACAATCAGACCGCCGAGGAATACGCCGAGGACATCCGCCAGGTCCTCGCACTCGGTTGAACACAAAACATCACCAAGACTGTCGTCAAAGGAATCCCATCATGAAAACCCTCGTCAAGACATTGCTGCTCGCCAGCGCCCTGGCCGCATCCACGGCATTCGCCCAGGTCAAGGTGGAAAACGCATGGGTGCGCGCCACCGTGCCCAATCAGCAGGCCACCGGCGCATTCCTGAACATCACATCAGACAAGGACGCCAGGCTCGTCGGAGCAAGCTCTTCGCTGCTGCCCAATGTCGAAATCCACGAAATGGCCATGGAAAACGACGTCATGAAGATGCGGCAGGTCCAGAGCATCGACCTGCCCGCGGGCAAGACGGTGGAGCTCAAGCCGGGCGGCCACCACATCATGTTCATGGGCCTGACGGAGCAGGTCAAGGAAGGCGGCGCCGTCCCGCTCACGCTGGAGATCGAAAACAGCGATGGCTCGAAAGAGTCCATCGAAATCCAGGCGCAGGTACGCGCGCTGGCCAGCGGCGGGAAAGGCCATGGGCAAGCACATTCGCACGGCGGCCATGGCAGCCGCGATAACGGCGCGCACAAACGCTGACGCTATTGCTGCAACACGCTAGCCCGAGGTCGCATTGCTGATCGGAACATACCGTCTCGCCAAGCGTTGTACCGCATGGTTCGTCTGCCTGACGATCCTGATGGGCGCGCTTTTACCCTCCGCCGGGCACATGCTGTCCCGGTCAGGCGGGAGCGCGACGCTGATCGAGCTGTGCTCACCCTCCGGAACACGGCTTATCGCCCTTGATACCGGGGACGAGCCCAGTCCCGCCGAGAAGACCGCCTATGCGCACTGCATCTGGTGTTCCCCGCATGCCAGTGCGCTGGGCCCGCTGCCATCATCCGACACTCCGGTATCGACCCTCTATCCACGCATCCTGATACTTCCGCCGCGTGCATTCCACGATACGCCTCACCCGTTGCCTATCTGGACGACGACCGCGGCGCGAGGCCCCCCTCTCTTTTCCCGATCCCGGCCACGCGAGCCATTCATATCCTGATCTCCGGCATCGCCGCTGGATCCGGATCTCTTGCTAAATATGCCTGCCCGCGTTGGCCTCTTGGTCTTTATACAAGCCGGGCCGCATTCTTGCGCCTATTCGGATTGACCTGCCTTGACTCACTATTGCACTGGAGTCAGGCAACGACAGGAAAAGATAATCATGATGACTCACGCCTATCAGATGCATCAATCACCATATCGCCATATAACGCCCGGCGAGCCCGCCCCCGTGGCTATGATTCACGTTGTGCGCGGCGATACGATTTTCCTGGCCGGCAAGCCTGGACACGCCTGGCGGCTGAGCGAAGGCTGCGTCCGCCTGGATCGCAAAACCTATCACGAGGCAAGCTGGGCGGGGCTCGCCATTGCAGGTGACATCATCGGCATGGAAACGCTGATCGACAGTCTTTACACATACACTGCATCCGCAGTTACCTCATGCACCTTATGCGCATGGGCGCCACGAGCCCCCAGCATGACCGACGCACGACTGACGCATGCGCTGATCCGTTCGGAGCAGCGCATGGCCGAGACGCTTGCCTTGCGCGTCGGCCGCGCGCAGGACCGTATTCATCGATTCCTCCATCTGCTTGGGTGCGCTCCGCTGGAGCTGCCGAAGCTGCAAGACATCGCCGACATTACCGGCCTGACTCTGGCCACGGTATCAAGAACGCTCACCGCCATGAGTCTTGCCGGAATCCTGCGACTGGAAGGCAGGCAGAGAGCGCAGCGCATCACCCATATTCAAAGGCCGATGATCAATTGAACTACGTTTGCACAAGCCGCATGCCGGCCTGCGAAGCCGGCATGCGGGGGAGCCGCTCCTGGCCCGATGCCAGGCTCTATTTCAGCGACAGTATCCATTCAGCCAGGATTTTCGCATCGGCTTCCGACACTGCGCCATTGGGCGGCATGGGAATCGGTCCCCATACGCCTGAACTGCCTTTGCGGATATGGTCGGCAAGCCGTTGCGCCGCATCTTCGGCGCCAGCCTCCTTTGCCGCTACGTCCTTGAATGCGGGGCCAATCAGTTTGCGCTCGACCGTATGGCAGGCGAGACAGGCCTTGCTTTGCGCAAGCGCCAAAGCATCTGCCTGCACCGGCAGGGCCGCAGGCATTGCCAGCAAGACAAACGCACAACGCACGACAATCGGAAAACAACGACGGGACTTGGACATAAGCGCCTTCCTTGAATAGGAAATGAATATAAATGGACGGAGATGCACACTTCCCCGGCAAAAGCAGGAATGCCGCAACGCGCGCCGCTCATAGGATGCAGCCGATGACATTCCGAAGCTGGCTGGGACGCATGGATTCTCCCATGGCGCGCCGCGCCGCAGTTTGCCGGTCAACAAGCTGCAAACCGCGATTGCCTGTTTGTTTGCGCTAGATCATCTGTTCCTCTCTTGCCGTCGCCCAGTACAATTGCAGCAGCGGCGCATTCCCGGTTCTCTTTTTTCTTCCGCGCCAGCAAGACACGATCCCATGCCACCATTGCTTCGCGGTCTAACGGCCAGCATCTCCATTGCCGCCGGCTACCTTCCCATCGCCTTTTCCTTCGGGCTGGCGGCGCACCAGGCTGGGCTGGATGCGCACGTCATCCTCATGAGTTCCGTCATCATCTACGCCGGCGCCAGCCAGTTCGTGCTGATCGCGCTGCTGGCGCCCGGCGCCAACCTGCTGGCCGCCATCCCCACCGTACTGCTCATGAACGCCAGGCATCTGTTCTACGGCCCGGCGCTGCTGGGCCGGTTCACCGATCCGACGCATCGCCTGGCTTCCCCGCTGCTGGCCTTCGGCCTGACCGACGAAGTATTCGCCGCGGCCATGAACAAGCTGGAATCGATCGCGCCGCCGGAGAAAGAGCGCTGGTACCTGGGCCTGCAGATCGGCGCCTATGCCGCATGGATCCTGGGCACGCTGCTCGCCATCGTACTGGGCGGCGAGTTCCGCGACCCGCCGGTCTTCCTGGGCGAGGCGCTCTCCTTCATCCTGCCGGGCCTGTTCTTCGCGCTGCTGCTGGACCTGAACCTGAGCCGCTGGGCGCGCATCGTGGTATTGACCGCGGCCATCGGTATCATCCTGCTGCAGTTCCTGCCGGTCCATCACACGCTGGCGCTGGCCATGGTGGGCGGCGCCGCCTTCAATCTGCCGGAACGACGCCCATGACCCTGTCTCCAGAACTCGTCATTGTGTTGTGCGGCGCCGGCACCTTTTTGCTGCGCTTCGTGCCCCTGTGGCGCAGCCGCTCGCGGCAGCAAGCGACCGATGCCGCCCCGGACAGACCATCGGCGCTGCACCGCTTTTTCCAGGGCATCGGCCCCGCTGCCATCACGGCGCTACTGCTGGTGTCGCTGTGGCCGTTCTTCGTTGCCTCGGGCTCATGGCAGAAGGCCTTGTCCGCCGGCCTGGCCCTGCTGGTCATCTACATCGGGAAACGCCTCACACACGGCCTTGCCGGCCCCACGCTGCTGGGCGCCGGCGCCTACGGGCTGCTCATGCATCTGCTGCAAACCGCCTGAACGCCATGGATTCCCTGACCCAGATCGTACTCGGAAGCACCGCCGCCGCGCTCTCCGTCCCGGCCGCCCACCGGCGCAAGGCCCTGCTTGCCGGCGCGGTCATCGCCACGCTGCCCGACCTGGACTCGCTGCCCATGCTGCTGTTGACGGACAGCGATCCCGTCGCGCTGATGACATCCCATCGCGCCGCCAGTCATTCCCTGCTGGCGCTGCCCTGGGCCGGACTGTTGCTGTGGCTGCTGCTGCGATGGTGCTGGCGTCCGGTGCGCGAAGCCCCGCGCGCCTGGCTGCTGGCGATACAGCTCACGCTGCTGACGCATCCACTGCTGGACGCGCTGACCGTCTACGGCACACAGCTGTTCTGGCCCCTGCCGTTCTCTCCAGTCATGTGGGCAAGCCTGTGGATCATAGATCCGCTCTATACGCTGCCTTTACTGGCCGGAGTCATCTCAGCCGCGATATATGGGCCGCGCCTTCCCGCCCGGCGCTGGCTCTGGACCGGCGCCCTGCTCAGCAGCGCCTACATCCTGTGGTCGCTGGCGGCGAAGGCCGTGGTGGAGCGCGATGTACGCTCGGCGCTGCGGGAACACGGCCTGCAAGATGCGGCACATTTCTCCGTACCCATGCCGCTGAACACGCTGCTCTGGCAGGTGGTCGTCATGACGGACGACGGCTATCTCATGGCGGAGCGCTCCCTGCTGGCCGATCGCAAACCGCTGCGGTTCCGCCGCTACGCTTCGGAAACGCAGGCAATGTCGGAAGCCCTGCCGGACGTACCCGCCCTGCAGCGCCTGCAATGGTTCAACCACGGATTCATGGGAGCCCGCATCGATCCGCAGGGCCGCCTGATTGTCGCCGATCTGCGCATGGGCCTGGCGCCCGATTTCACGTTCCAGTTCGCCGTGGCGCGGCGCGAAGGCGATGCCTGGGCCGCCATCGTTCCTGAGCAGATCCGGGTGCCGATGCGAGAGAACCTGACACGTGCGCTGCCGCGCATCTGGCACCGGATATTCAATGAGCCGCATGACTCCCAATAGGCGCCGGCACGGCGGAAAGCAGCGCATCGGCCTGTTGGCCGTTGTGTTCGCGCTCTTGCTGCAGGCCGTCGCCTGGGCGCACATACCGGTAGTCTCCATCTCCGGAGACGATGAGATCATCGTTCTTTGCACCAGCAGCGGCATGAAGACCATGTCGCTGGCGGAGCTCGATTCCCAGTTGGACCCGGACCAAGACCGGCAGGATCCCGGCCTGCAAACCTCGAGTGGCTTCTGCGCTTTGTGTTCGCTGGCGCACGGCCTGGCGATCCTGCCCGAGACATGCACGCTGCCGTCGGCCGACTCCATCGCACGCATGGTGCGAACACCACCCGCCGAGGCCTTGGTCCTCGAACGGTTCCCGACCTCCCACCAGGCGCGCGCGCCGCCTGGGCGCGCCTGACGAATTCTCCGTTCGTGTCGCCGCCGTCTCACCCGAGGCGGCACGGCTTTTCAGAATAGTCAGCCAATCGATAAGCAAGCCCGGACGCCGAACGGCCGCCGGCTGCGCGTCGATGCGCATATCCCGGGAACAGATCCATGTCTTTCATCCTTTCCGCAACACGGCGCTGCCTGCGCGACGCGGCAGTGCCGCTGTCGGCAAGCCTGATCGCCGCACCCGTATTCGCCCAGCAGGAAACCGCCACGCTGGCACCCATCACCATTACCGGCGGACAAAGCGCCACGCTGGCCACGCCCGCGTCGACCGGCTCCAGCCTGGGCCTCACCCCCATGCAGACGCCGGCAAGCGTGGAAGCCATCAACCGCGACCAGCTGGAGGAGCGCGGGGACTCCCGCGTGATCGACGCCGTTACGCGGACCGCCGGCATCAGCGCTTCTCCCCATCCCGGCAATGGCCTGAGCGAACTGTCGGCGCGCGGTTTTTCCGGCGGCTCGTCGGTCATGTGGCTGTACGACGGCACGCGGCAGTACGGCGGCACAGGCATTACTTTTCCTTTCGACACCTGGTCGGTTGAGCGCATCGAGGTGCTGCGCGGTCCGGCCTCGGTGATCCATGGCGACGGCGCCATCGGCGGCGCGGTCAACGTCATCCCAAAGAAACCCGCACAGGATCCGATCCAGAACGAGCTGCAAGCCACCATCGGCACCGACGACACGCAGCGCCTGGGGCTGGGCAGCGGCGGCGCCATCAACGATCGCCTGTCCTATCGGTTCGACCTGAGCGGCAACCGCAGCGAGGGCTGGGTGGACCGCGGCAAGCACTACAACGCCACTTTCTCGGGCGCGCTGCAGTTCGAAGTCACGCGCGACCTGAGCCTGAAGCTCAGCCACTCCTATGGCTACCAGCGGCCGATGCGCTACTTCGGCACGCCATTGGTCGAAGGCCGCCAGCTCGACGCCCTGCGCGAGAAGAACTACAACGTGGAGGACAGCCTCATACGCTTTCGCGACCACTGGACCGAACTGGCCGCGACCTGGACGCCCAGCGACGCAACGAAGGTGCGTGCGCGGCTGTATCACATAGGCAGCCGGCGAGACTGGCGCAATGCCGAGTACTACGACTACAACCCCGCCACCCATTTGATCGACAGGTCGGGAAATACGCAGATCTCGCACGATCAGAAGCAGACGGGCCTTGCCTCTGACGCGATCTTCAAGGGCAAGCTCGCCAGCCTGGACAATACCCTGGCGATAGGCTTCGACGTCAACCACAGCAACTTCCGCCACACCAACAACACCTATGCCGGCAGCTCCGGTCCGGTCGATCCGTACGACCCGGACCCCGGATACTTCCAGAGCGACTTCCCCTTCATCCCGCGCTATCGCAACGAGGCCGGACAGTATGCGCTGTTCATGGAAAACCGCATCGCCTTCACCTCCAAATGGTCGGTGGTGGGCGGACTGCGCTACGACCATGCGCGCGTGAAGCGCGAGGATCTGGTGACGGGACAACGCAACTTCACCCGCACCTTCTCCGACCTGGGCTGGCGCCTCGGAACGGTCTATGACATGACGCCGGACCTGGCGCTGTACGCGCAGTACTCCGAGGCCGCCGATCCGGTTGGCGGCCTGCTCATGCTCAGTCCGGCCAACGCCGCTTTCGACATGGCCAAGGGCCGCCAGGTCGAGATCGGCCTGAAACAAGCCTTCTGGGACGGGCGCGGCGAATGGACTCTGGCCGCCTACCATATCCGCAAGACCAATCTGATTACCCGCGACCCGCTCGACCCCAGCCGCAGCGTACAGGTGGGCCAGCGATCGTCGCGCGGCATCGAGGCGACGCTGGCGCTGGACTTCGCGCCAGGCTGGAGAGTGGAGGCCAATGCGACGATGCTCCGGGCCAAATTCGATGATTTCTCGGAATCGGCCGGCGGCGTGGCGGTTTCCCGCAACGGCAAGGTGCCGCCCAACGTGCCGGAGCGCCTGGCCAATGCATGGCTGAGCTGGAATTTCCAGCCGAACTGGACGGCGATGGCGGGCTTGCGCTACGTGGGCAAGCGCTACGCCGACAACGCCAATACCCTGGAGCTGCCATCCTACGCCACAACCGACCTGGCGCTGCGCTGGGATGTGAACGGGGATACCTCCATCACTGCACGCGGCTACAACGTGTTCGACAAGGCGTACTTCACGAGCGCCTACTACAGCCCGACCCAATGGCTGTACGGCCCGGGACGGCGGTTCGAGCTGACGCTGAACCATCGCTTCTGAACACGGAGATCCTGCAATGACTATCCGGACACGCGCGAAAAGACTCGTCTACCTCGTCCACCGCTGGACGGGAGTTGCCGGCTGCGTGCTGATGGCGCTGTGGTTCATCAGCGGCGTGGTCATGCTCTACGTCGGCTACCCCAAGCTCACGCCTTGGGAACGGCTGGGCCCGCTGCCGGCCCTGGCGGCGACGGATTGCTGCACGCCGCCCGACGCCATTCTGGACGATGTATCGCCATCAGCCGCGGGGCTGGTCTTGACCTCCGTCGGCGGCGAGCCCAGCTACGTACTGCGCGATGCCCGGAATCGCCTGCGCGTACTGGTCGCCGCCGATGGCGCGCCCCGGCAGCCCGTCACGCCCGAGCGCGCCCTTGCCGAGGCGCGCGTTTTTGCGCCGACGGCAACGCTACGCCATGCGGGCGAAATCCACGAGGACAGATGGACGCACTCGCGAGGCCTGGACGCCCACCGGCCGCTGCACCGCATCCAACTCGGCGGCGATTCGCCGGGCCTGCTGTACATCTCCTCCACGACCGGGCAGGCGGTCATGGATGCGCCGCTGGCGCAGCAGCGCTGGAACTACGTCGGCGCCTGGCTGCACTGGCTGTACATGTTCCGCGACCGCCCGGTCGATCCGGCCTGGTCGTGGCTGGTGATCGCACTCTCGGCCATGTGCACGGTAACCGCCGTCACTGGCATGACGGTGGGCCTGTGGCGCTGGAGATTCCGCGGCCGCTACAAATCGGGGGCGCGCACGCCTTATCAGGAAGGCTGGATGCGATGGCACCATATCATCGGCCTTGCGTTCAGCGCCTTCGTGTGCACCTGGATCTTCAGCGGGCTGATGTCCATGAATCCGCTTGATATCTTCTCGCCCGCGCATGGACGGCCGGACGTTGCCGCATACCGCGGCTATCCCGCCGTTGCTGCCGATGCGCTGAAGCAGCCGGCCCGTATCATCCATACACTGGAACAGACGGGATTCAGCCCTGTGGAGCTGCATTGGCGCAGCCTGGGAAGCGAGGAGTATGTGCTTGCCTACGATGCGAGCGTCCGTACCCGCGTGGTGAGAGCGGACATGGACGACACGCTGAGCGTGACTGACGCATGGCAACCCGGCGCGGTCATGTCCGCCGCGCAACGTTTGTTTGCCTTTCCGCCTGCGGCCAGCCGGATGCTGACCGAATACGATATCTACTACTATCAACGTCATCCGGAAGCCATGAACGGCGCCCGGCTTCTTGGACTGCCGGCGTTGCGCCTAGATTATGAGGATGCGGGAGGAGCACGCGTCTACATCGATCTGCGCACCGGGGAGGTGGCCATGAGCCTGGATCGATCGCAGCGGGCCAGCCGCTGGCTGTTCTACTTCCTGCACAGCTGGGACACGCCGGCATTGCTGCGCATGGGTCCGGCGCGCGACCTGGCCATCATCGCGCTGAGCGTGGGCGGGCTGGCCATCTCGCTGACCGGCGTGGTGATAGGCTGGCGACGATTGCGCGGCAAGCTGCCATGGCGCCAGCGAATCGGACGATGACGATGGCCTTCATATGAAAAGGCCTGCTCGCACGAGATTCCGTTAGGCTGACGCAGGAAGCCCACCAATCCGCCGTGAACGTTAGGTTTCCTGCGTCAGCCCAATCGCATTTGAGTCAATTTTGTCCTATCGGAGCGCCATTCAGTGGTAACATTTTGATAGTATTCGCAGTGACGCAGGCAGCCATTTGAAGGAGAAACAGATGCAGCTCAATCGTGAAGGATGGGATGACTAATGGAATACCAACAAATCGCTAAGGCGATAGGTTGGCTTGGTGAAACATGGGGCTTCTGGATACAAACAGGAGCCTTTTTCTTGACCGCCATTGGGGCGATAGCAGTTATCTACTACAACGGCAAACAAGCCCGGCTGCGCGCACTGATTGACTTGGTAGTGCACCAAAAGACTCATCAAGAACTAGTGGATGCCACACGCAGAGTAAACGCGCTACACAAAAAGGGAGGTTCGTGGACCAAGCACCTAGACCCGGACTGCCAAGAGCGCAAGGATATCCTGATGATCCTCAATAACCAGGAATTTATCGCCGTGGGTGTCCGTCTTGGATCCTTCGATGAGAACACCTACAAACAGATGCAGTACACCAATGTCATGCGTCTCTGGGAGGCTTCGAAGGGCTTCATCGAGGAAATCAGACGGGAGCACAAAAAGGATACGCTTTTCCAGGACTTTGAAAAATTGGCGCTACGCTGGAAAAAGAAACCGATCAGGCAAATCGTGTAAGCGCCCCGGCATAGCGAAACATCCCCTGGAAGTCCGCATACGCGACTTGCCGATCACCCGCGACCGCATTGCTGCGGCATTCTGAGCGCGATCAGCCGAAGCGGCCCGTGATGTAGTCTTCGGTTTCCTTGCGCGCGGGCTTGACGAAGATCTGGTCGGTCTCGCCGTATTCCATCAGCTCGCCCAGATACATGTAGGCCGTGTAGTCGGAACAGCGCGCCGCCTGCTGCATATTGTGCGTCACGATGACCACGGTGTAGTCCGCCTTGAGTTCGGCGATGAGTTCCTCGATCTTGGCCGTCGAGATGGGGTCCAGCGCCGAGCAGGGCTCGTCCAGCAGCAGCACTTCGGGCTTGATGGCGACGCCGCGCGCAATGCACAGGCGCTGCTGCTGGCCGCCCGACAGGCCGTTGCCGCTCTGGCCCAGCTTGTCCTTGACTTCGTTCCACAGCGCGGCCTTGGTCAGCGCCCACTCGACGCGCTCGTCCATTTCGCCCTTGCTGAGCTTCTCGAACAGGCGCACGCCGAAGGCGACATTGTCGTAGATGCTCATGGGGAACGGCGTGGGTTTCTGGAACACCATGCCCACCTTGGCGCGGATCAGGGAAATATCCAGCCTGGAGTTCAGCAGGTCCTCGCCGTCGAGCAGAATCTGGCCCTCGGCCCGCTGGCCCGGATACAGCTCGAACATGCGGTTGAGCGTGCGCAGCAGCGTGGATTTGCCGCAGCCGGAAGGCCCGATGAAGGCGGTGACCTTGTTTTCCTTGATGGAAAGGTTCACGTTCTTGATGGCGTGGAACTTCCCGTAATAGAAGTTCAGGTCCTTGACTTCAAGCTTGATGCGATCGGCAGGTTTCGAGTTAGGCATGTCTTTCATTCCAGCCGGACGGCATCCGCCGCCGGCGCAGGGTGTTATTTACGATTTGCGGAAAAGCGTGCGTGCTGCGATATTGATGCCGAGCACCAGCAATGTAATGAGGACCGCGCCCGCCCAGGCCAGGCGGTTCCAGTCGACATACGGGCTGGCCGCATACTGGTAGATGACCATGGGCAGGTTGGCCATGGGGCCGTTCATGTCCAGCGACATGAACTGGTTGTTCAGCGCCGTGAATAGCAAAGGCGCCGTTTCGCCGGAGATGCGCGCTACGGCCAGCAGCACACCGGTGATGATGCCGGACTTGGCCGCGCGGTAGCAGATCATGGTGACGATGCGCCATTGCGGGCAGCCCAGGGCGGCGGCGGCCTCGCGCAGGCTGTTGGGCACCAGCATGAGCATATTGTCGGTGGAGCGCACCACCACGGGAATCACCAGGATGGCCAGCGCCAGCGCGCCGGCCCAGCCTGAGTAGTGCTCGACCTGCGCCACGTACACGGCATAGATGAACAGGCCGATGATGATGGAAGGCGCCGACAGCAGCACGTCGTTCAGGAAGCGCGTTGCGGGCGCCAGCCAGCCGCGCTGGCCGTACTCGGCCAGGTAAGTGCCCGCGAGAATGCCGATGGGCGTGCCGATGGCGGTGCCGACGGCGGCCATCATGACGCTGCCCACGATGGCGTTGAGCAGGCCGCCGTCCGCGCCCGGAGGCGGCGTGGGGGACGTCAGCAGCGTGAGCGACAAGGCGCCGCCGCCCTTGACGATGAGCGTAAGAATGATCCAGAACAGCCAGAACAGCCCCGACAGCAGCGCCGCCCAGGACAGCCCGAGCATCAGTTTGTTGAAGGCGCGCCGGCGGCGATAGACCGGGTTTTCCAGGTTGACGATGGAATCTGATGTGAACATGTCTGTAAATATCCTGATTTAGCGCGAAGTGCCTTCATTTTTGGACAGGCGGAGCAGCAGC
Organism: Paracandidimonas soli; assembly: GCF_004342005.1. Lineage (GTDB taxonomy): Bacteria > Pseudomonadota > Gammaproteobacteria > Burkholderiales > Burkholderiaceae_B > Paracandidimonas > Paracandidimonas soli. The sequence continues at coordinate 109,884 of NZ_SMBX01000005.1, read as the reverse complement.
AGCTTGGAGAATGCCAGCACGACCGTCGTGATCAGGAACAGGATCAGGCCCAGTTCCAGCAGCGCGGATTTCTGCATGCCGCCCGCTTCGTTGAACTCGTTGGCAAGCGCCGAGGCGATGGAGTTCGACGGGGCGAAGACGGAGGACGGCAGGTTGAACGAGTTGCCGATGACGAACGTCACCGCCATGGTTTCGCCCAACGCGCGCCCCAGGCCCAGCATGATGCCGCCGATGACGCCGTTCTTGGTGAAGGGCAGGACCACCTTCCACATGACTTCCCAGGTCGTGCTGCCCAGGCCGTAGGCAGACTCCTTCAGCATCGGAGGCACCAGCTCGAACACATCGCGCATCACGGCGGTGATGAACGGAATGATCATGATGGAAAGCACCAGCCCGGCGGTGAACACGCCGATGCCGAACGGAGGGCCCGCGAATATCTGCTCCAGCACCGGCACGCCCCGGAAGGCGGAAATAATGTGCGGCTGCACGTATTCCTGGAACAGGGGCACGAAGACGAACAGGCCCCACATGCCGTAGATGATGGAAGGAATGGCGGCCAGCATCTCGATGGCCGTGCCGATGGGCCGGCGCAGCCATACCGGCGCCAGCTCGGTCAGGTACATGGCGATGCCGAAGGAAACCGGCACGGCGATCAACAGGGCGATAAAGGATGTCAGCAGCGTGCCGACCACTGGCACCAGGGCGCCATAGACGTTGTTGACCGGATCCCACTCGTTGGTCCAGAGGAAGGCGATGCCGTGCTCCATGATGGACTCGCGGCTGCCGTAGATGAGCGAAGCCATGATCGCCGCCAGCAGGATGAACACCAGGAAGGCAAAGGATCGCGTCGTGTTCTTGAACAGGGCGTCGTACAGCGCATTCCGGTTGAATGTTTGCGTATGGTTTTTCATGACTATGGCTGCGAGTGTTCCAGACTGACTGCGCTGTAGGAAGCTGAACGTCGGCGTGCCGGCATCATTGCCAGACCGCCGAGCCGTCCGCGGTATGAATTTGGGTTTTCCAGAGTTCCCGGACCTGCTGAGCGACATCCTCCGGCAGAGAGACATAGTCGAGCGCTTCCGCCGTGGCTCCGCCCTGACGGAACACCCAGTCGAAGAACGCCAGGACTTCGCGGGCCTTTTCGGGGCGGCGCGGCGTCTTGCGCATCAGGATGAAGGAAGCCGAAGTAATGGGCCAGGACTGCGCTCCCGCCTCGTTGGTCAGTACCACGCCCATGCCCGGAACGCTGTTCCAGTCGGCATTGGCCGCCGCCGCGGCGAATGTCGCCTGGTCGGGCTGCACGAATTCGCCGTCGCGGTTCTGCAGTTGCGCCCAGGACAGATGGTTCTCTTTGGCGTAAGCGTATTCGACGTAGCCGATGGAGTTGCGCAGCTGGCGCACGTAGGCGGCCACGCCCTCGTTTCCCTTGCCGCCCTGCCCCGTCGGCCATTTGATGGCCTTGCCTTCGCCGACGCGGCTCTTCCAGTCTTCGGAAACCTTGGACAGATAATTGGTCCAGCCGAACGTGGTGCCTGATCCATCGGCGCGATGGATGACGATAATGTCGCGATCAGGCAGGCTCAGATCAGGATTGAGCAATTTAATGGCAGAATCACTCCAGTTGGTGATTTTTCCAAGGAAGATATCAGCAAGAACCGGACCGGACAGGCGCAGCTCGCCCGGCGCGATGCCCTCGATGTTGACGACGGGCACCGTGCCGCCGATCACGGCGGGAAACTGTATAAGCTTGTGTTCCGACAGATCGTCCCCTTTCATGGGGTCGTCCGAAGCGCCGAAATCGACTGTGCCCGTGATGATTTGCTGCTGCCCGCCGCCGGAGCCGATGGACTGGTAGTTGACCTTGTTGCCCGTTGCCTTGTGGTACTGATCGGCCCATTTCGCGTAGATGGGGAACGGAAAAGACGCCCCGGCCCCGGTCATGTTCGCGCCCGCGGCGGCCTGAGCGGCCACGCTCCAGGCGGCAACTGCGAACAACGTCTTCAAAACGCGCTTGAACATCGAGAATCCTTGTGATCTGTGCCGTTTCGGCATGGCTTTCCTGGCACGTTCGAGATCATAAAACACGAATATGACAGGTTAATGACACAGAATTATCGCATCAAGCGCCAAGCTGGCGCATCAGGTGAGCATGCAGGCTGAACGGCTCGCGGCGGCTTTTCACCCTGGCGTATTGGCCGTTCGGCAAGGCCTTCCAGGCCAACTGGTTGTCGCGCAGCGCATAGGTGAACGCCTCGCTGATGACCCGGCGTTTCAGCGAGCGGTCGAGGATGGGCACGCCCAGTTCTACCCGGCGGAAGAAGTTGCGATCCATCCAGTCGGCGGAAGAAATATAGACATGCTCGGCGCCGCCGCCATGGAAATAGAACACCCGCGAATGCTCCAGGAAGCGTCCGACGAGGGAGCGGACCTGGATGTTTTCAGACAGGCCGGGCACGCCCGCGCGCAGCGCGCAGGCGCCACGTACGATCAGATCGATCCTGACGCCGGCATTGCTGGCGTCGTACAGGGCCTGGATGACCCTGGGTTCGAGCAGGGAGTTCATCTTGGCCATGATGCGCGCCTTTTTGCCCGCCCTGGCGTTGTCCGCCTCCGCCTGGATGCGCTCCAGCATCGTGTCGTGCAGGCTGAACGGCGACTGCAGCAGCAGCTTCAGCGAACGGCGCGCTCCGAGGCCGGTCAGTTGCGAGAACACCTTGTCCATGTCTTCACAGATATCCGGATTTGCGGTCAGCAGGCCGAAATCGGTGTAGAGCCGGGCGGTGCGCGGGTGATAGTTGCCGGTGCCCAGGTGGCCATAGCGCTTCATGCCGCCGTTTTCGCGGCGCAGCACCAGCGCCATCTTGGCGTGCGTCTTGAAGGCTACGACGCCGTAGCTGACATGCGCCCCCGCCTCTTCCAGCTTGGCGGCCCAGTTGATATTAGTCTGCTCGTCGAAGCGCGCCATCAGTTCCACGATGACCGTCACTTCCTTGCCCGCCTTGGCCGCGGCCACGAGCAGGCGCATCAGCTCGGAATCCTCGCCGGTGCGGTAGATGGTCTGCTTGATGGCGACCACCAGGGGATCGCGTGCTGCCGCGCGCAGGAAATTCAGGACTGGCTCGAACGACTGGTACGGATGGTGCAGCAGACGATCCTTGGCGGCAATGGCGGGAAACAGTTCGTCTGGATTGTCGTCCGCGTGGTCGAACGGCGCGGGAATCCCCGGACGGTACTCGGGAAACTGCAGGTCGTGACGCTGCACCATATTGCACAGCTGCATCAGGCGCGCCAGGTTCACCGGGCCGGTGACGCGATAGGTATCCCGCTCCTCCAGATTGAATTCCCTCTGCAGGAACGACTCCAGGTCCTCGGGCATGGAATGGTCGATCTCCAGCCGCACGGCCGCGCCGAAGTTGCGCTGCGACAGCTCCCCCTGCAGCGCCTGGCGCAGATTGGTGATTTCTTCCTCGTCCACGTACAGGTCGCTGTTGCGCGTCACCCGCCACTGGTAGCAGCCCCTGACCTCCAGGCCGGGGAACAGCTCGCCGACGAAGGCGCTGATCAGCGCCGTCAGCATGATGTAGCCCTCGTCCAGGCCCGCCACCTCGGCGGGCACCTTCATGATGCGCGGCAAGGCGCGCGGCGCCTGCACGATGGCGATGGTGCCGCGGCGGCCAAAGGCGTCCTTGCCCGACAGCGACACGATGAAATTCAGGCTCTTGTTGTAGACGCGCGGGAATGGATGCGCCGGGTCCAGGCCGATGGGCGTCAGCATGGGCATGACATCGCGCAGGAACACCTCGTACGCCCAATCGCGCTGCTCCTGCGTCCAGGAGGAAGGCCGCAGGACGGCGATGCCTTCCTCGCGCAGCGCCGGCATGACGTGATCCATCAGCAACTGGTTCTGCCGGTCGACCAGCGCATGCATGGCAAGCTGCACCCGCTCGAACGCTTCGTCCGGCGTGAAGCCGTCGGGGCCGACCTGGGCCGGGCTCTGGTGCTGCTGCTCCTTCAGGCTGGAAATACGGATTTCGAAGAACTCGTCGAGATTCGAGCCCACGATACAGAGATAGCGCAGCCGCTCCAGCAGCGGCGTATCGGGATTCTCCGCCATGGCCATCACACGCTCGTTGAACTTCAGCAGAGACAATTCACGATTCAACAAGACGGGATCGACAGAAGATGGCAGCATGAAAACACCCATTCAGTAGCAAGCCGCTGTTTTACTCCAGACGTATGACGGCAATATGACAATATTGCAGTATGACATCTTTCATCTGATCCATGGCAGCTTGTCCGCATTTTTCCAGCCTTCCGGCCGATATGGCCGCATCGCTTCTTTATAATCCCGGCATCAGACACAAAACCCTCCCGCCGATATGGATCATCTACTAGCCGCCGTCGACCTCGGTTCCAACAGCTTCCGTCTTTCCATCGGCAGAGTTGTCCAGCAGAACGGCGTCGCCCAGATCTACGCCACCGACCGACTGCGCGAATCCGCCCGCCTGGCCGCAGGCCTGGACGACGACAACCGCATCAGCGACGAAGCCATCGAACGCGCGCTCGTCATCCTGAAGCGGTTCGGCGAGCGCCTGGCGGGCTTCCGCCACGACCAGGTGCGCGCCGTCGCCACCAATACCTTCCGCATCGCCACCAACGCAGCCGACATTCTTCCCCTGGCGGAGCAAGCCCTGGGTTTTCCCATCGAGATCATTTCTGGCCGCGAAGAGGCCCGCCTCATTTTCTCGGGAGTGGCCAACGAATTGCCGCCATCGGACGACAAGCGCCTGGTCATCGACATCGGCGGCGGTTCGACGGAAGTCATCATCGGCTCGGGATTCAAGCCCATCCGGCTGTCGTCGCTGTTCATGGGTTGTGTCAGCCATACGCGCCAGTTCTTCCCCGACGGGAAAATCACGGAGCTGCGCATGCGCCAGGCCATCCTGGCGGCCAGGCGCGAGTTCGAAGGCATCTCGCGCCAATACCGCAAGACCGGCTGGGACACCGCCTACGGATCTTCCGGAACGGCCAAGGGCCTGATCGCCATCCTGGGCGAGAACCAGTGGTCCCCCAAGGGCATCAGGCTGGATGGCATGGAAAAGCTGAAGGACAAGCTGATCCGCGACGGCAAGGTCATCATGAGCGAACTGCCCGGCATCAAGGCCGACCGCGCCCCGGTGCTTGCCGGCGGCCTGGCCATCATGCTGGCGGGATTCCAGGAGCTGGGGATCGACCAGATGCTCGCGGGCGAAGGCGCCTTGCGCGTGGGCGTGCTCTACGATCTGCTGGGCCGCGACTCCAAGCACGACAAGCGCGAGGAAACCGTGCGCCAGTTCATCAAGCGCTACCAGGTCGATCCTCACCAGGGTACACGAGTGCGCAAACAGGCGCAGGCCTTCATGGAGCAGCTGGAGCTGCCGGACGATGGAGAAAAGCGCGACCTGGAGCTGGCGCTGGGGTGGGCCAGCGAGCTGCACGAAATAGGCATCAGCGTGGCGCATGCCGATTACCACAAGCACGGCGCCTATATCCTGGAGCATGCCGACATGCCCGGCTTCTCTCGCGACGACCAGCAGTTGCTGGCGCTCCTGTGCCTGGGCCACCAGGGCAAGCTGGCCAAGCTGCGCCCGCTGTCGCCCAGCCGCAACCGCTGGATGACGCTGCTCTGCCTGCGCCTGGCGGTGCAACTGCTGCGGCGGCGCCAGAACTCGGGCGTGCCGGTCAAGCTGAAGCCCAGGAACGGCGAGATCCGCATTTCCGTGCCGCGCGCATGGCTGGACACGCACCCGCTCAGCGAATACTCGCTGCAGAATGAAATCAAGGAATGGGGCAAGGCAGGCTTCGTGCTGACGCTGCACGAAACCTGAACGGCTGGCGGCGGACATCCGCGCCGACCTGTCCCCGGACGGCATCCTCGTCATGCCATGAAAAACCGGCCCTCGGGCCGGCGGCTACATCAGGCCGAAGTGCTTGCGGTAACGCTCGTCCATGCGCTCCATATCGAGCAACACGGGAAAATCGGCTGTATTGAAGTCAGGATCCCAGGCGGGCTCGCCGCAGATGGTCGCGCCGACGTTCAGGTAGCCCTTGATCAGCGGTGGCACCCGCGCAGGCAGCACGCTGGAGAGCTTTTCCACCGGATAGCGGTGCAGCGGCGTCAGCTGCGGAACCTCGGGGTGATCCGCCATGGACTTCTGCGCCACCCGCCAGACCTCCGCCGCCGTGGCGCCATCGTCGCGCAGGCTGACGCTGGCGCAGCCCAGCAGATAGCGGTAGCCGCCACGCCACATGAAGCGAGTCAGGCCGGTCCAGAGCAGCATGATGACCGCGCCCGAGCGGTAATCAGGGTGCGTGCACGAGCGCCCTGTTTCGACGCACTCGTGGCGGATGTTGCCCAGCGTGCTCAGGTCGAATTCGGATTCCGAATAATAGCCGCCGGCCCTGCGGGCGTTTTCCGGCGTCAGCAGCCGGTAGGTGCCGACCACCTGCCCCGTGCTGGTTTCCTTGACCATGATATGGTCGCACCAGGGATCGAAGCGGTCGATATCGAGCCCGTCCACCGCCTCGGGAAACACGGCATTCATTTCCGCGGTAAATACCTGATAGCGCAAGCGTTGAATCGCTTCAAGGTCTTCGTTGGTTCGTGCGAAACTCATGGCGAGGTTTCCCGCCGAAGCGCCAAGTATGGCGCCGCGCACCACGGTTTCCGATTTCAACCTTGCAAGCTCTAGCATACGGCGCCTCCGCAAATGTCCTGCCATTTTGCACGCCAAATATTTCAGGTTTTCTTCCGCAACATTACTGCGTTGTTAAATTTACCGCAACCAATTGCTCGACCCCTTGTTGCGCCAGATCATGCGCTTCGGCCTCTACCATCAGGCGCAGCTTGGGCTCGGTGCCCGACGCGCGGATCAGCACGCGGCCGCGGCCGTCCAGCATCTGCTCGACCTGCCGGGTGGCGTCCTTCAGACCGGCATGGGACTTCCAGTCGACGCCCGGCTGCAGCGGCACGTTCACCATGACCTGGGGATACATGCGCAGCCCTTCTGCCGCCTGCGCCAGCGTGCAGTCCATGCGGCGCAGCGCCGTCATCACCTGCAGCGCGGCAATGATGCCGTCGCCCGTGGAGTGGCAGTCCAGGCAAAGCAGATGTCCCGAGCTTTCTCCGCCATACAGCCAGCCGCGCTCCATCATGGCTTCCAGCACATAGCGGTCGCCCACATTGGCGCGATGGAAATCCACGCCCAGTTCGGCCATGCGCTTTTCAAAGCCGAAGTTGGTCATCAGGGTGCCGACGACGCCATCGACCGTGCCGCGCGACATGCGCTCGCGCACGATCACGTAGAGCAGTTCGTCGCCGTTGTAGAGGCGGCCGTCGCCGTCGACCATCTGCAGGCGGTCGGCATCGCCGTCCAGCGCAATGCCCAGGTGCGCGCCGCGCGCCTTGACCTGGGCCGCCAGGTTCTCGGGATGCAGCGCGCCCACGCCCTCGTTGATGTTCAGGCCGTCGGGCTCGCAGCCGATGGCATGGACTTCGGCGCCCAGCTCGCGGAACACATAGGGCGCGATCTGGTAGGCGGCGCCGTGGGCGGCATCGACCACCAGTTTCAGCCCGGACAGGTCCAGCTCATTGGGGAAGGTGCTCTTGCAGAATTCGATATAACGTCCGGCCGCGTCGCCGATGCGCCTGGCCTTGCCCAGCGCGGCGGAACTGACGCAGCCCAGGGGATCGTCGATGGCCGCCTCGATGGCCGCCTCGACCGAGTCCGGCAGCTTCATTCCCTGCGAGGAAAAGAATTTGATGCCATTGTCCTGGTAAGGATTGTGCGATGCGCTGATGACGATGCCCGCATCCAGGCGCAGCGCGCGCGTCAGGTAGGCCACGGCCGGCGTGGGCACGGGCCCCGCCAGCAGGACATCCACGCCCGCGGCCGAAAGGCCCGCTTCCAGCGCCGACTCCAGCATATAGCCGGAAATGCGCGTGTCCTTGCCAATCAGCACCTTGGGACGGCCGCGCGACGCGGTCTGCGCACCCAGCACGCGGCCCGCGGCATAGCCCAGGCGCAGCGCGAACTCCGCATTGATCACGGACCCGCCGACTTCGCCGCGGATGCCATCGGTCCCGAAATATTTACGCTGACTCATACTGTTGCTCCATTGTTCTTGACGGCATCCCACACTTTGAGAGCGTCGCAGGTTTCAGCGACATCGTGCACCCTGAGGATGCGCGCGCCGCGCTCGAGGCCTGCCAGCGCCGCAGCCAGGCTGCCGGCCAGCCGCTCGCTGGCGGCGCGCCCGGTCACGGCGCCGATCATCGATTTGCGCGACAGGCCCAGCAGCACGGGGAGCTCGTCGAATACTACCTGGTCCAGACGGCCAAGCAGCTCATAATTGTGCGCAGCGGTCTTGCCGAAGCCGAACCCCGGATCCAGCACGATGCGCCGCCCCGACACGCCGGCCTCGCACAGCGCCCGGACACGTTCCCGCAGGAACTGCCGCACTTCGGCCGCCACATCCCCGTAGGACGGCGACTGCTGCATGGTGCGCGGTTCGCCCTGCATATGCATGACGCAAAGCCCGCATTTCGAGCCGACCACCGCTTCCACGGCGCCCGGCTGCCTGAATCCGAAGATGTCGTTGATCATGTCGGCCCCCGCGTCCAGCGCCTTGCGCATGATCTCCGGCTTGAACGTATCCACCGACAGCGGCACGCCGCAATCGCGCATGGCCTCGAGCACGGGCGCGACGCGCCTCCACTCTTCATCGGCATCGACCGGCTGAGCCCCGGGCCGCGTGGATTCTCCGCCGATATCCAGGATATCCGCCCCCTGCGCCAGCAGCAGCCGCGCATGCGCGATCACGGCATCCGGGTCGAGACCGCCTCCAGGAGCGGCGGAATCCGCCGGAACGGATGAAAACGAGTCGGGAGTGGCATTGACGATGCCCATGACAAACGGACGCCCGAGATCCAGCTCGAAGCGTCCGCAAAGCAGTGTGAAGCTCATGAGAGAGAACGCCACGGGCCTGCGCCCGCGGCTTTTCCGTTAGACCGGCGTGGCCGCCGTATCGCTGCTGTCGGTCGACGACACGCCGGCCGAAGGCGGCGTATTGTCGGTGGGCGAGGGAGGCGTGCCGTCGACAACCTTGGGAGGACGCGGCGGCTTGCCCTGCATGATGTCGTCGATCTGGTCCGCGTCAATGGTTTCCCACTCGAGCAGGGCCTTGGCCATGGCGTGCATCTTGTCGCGGTTGCCTTCGATGAGGTCGCGCGCCACCTTGTACTGCTCGTCGATGATGGAGCGGATCTCGGCGTCGACCTTCTGCATGGTCGCCTCGGACACATGCGTCGTCTTGGTGACGCTGCGGCCCAGGAAGACCTCGCCTTCATTCTCGGCATAGACCACGGGGCCGAGGGAGTCGGTCATGCCATAGCGCGTGACGATATCGCGGGCGATGGCCGTGGCGCGCTCGAAGTCGTTCGAAGCGCCGGTAGTCATCTGGTTCATGAAGACTTCTTCGGCGATGCGGCCGCCGAACAGCACTGCGATCGTGTTCTGCAGTCGCTCCTTGTCCATGCTGTAGCGGTCGCCTTCGGGCAACTGCATGGTCACGCCCAGGGCGCGACCGCGCGGAATGATGGTGACCTTGTGCACGGGGTCGGTCTTGGGCAACAGGCGGGCGACCAGCGCGTGGCCGGCCTCGTGGTAGGCCGTGTTGCGGCGCTCTTCCTCGGGCATGATCATGGAACGGCGCTCGGCGCCCATGATGATCTTGTCCTTGGCCTTTTCGAAGTCGCTCATGTCCACGGTGCGGCCGTTGCGGCGCGCGGCGAACAGGGCGGCCTCATTGACCAGGTTGGCCAGGTCGGCGCCGGAGAAGCCGGGCGTGCCGCGCGCCAGCACCGTGGCGTCGACATTGGGCGCCACCGGCACTTTGCGCATGTGGACTTTCAGGATCTGCTCGCGGCCGCGGATGTCGGGCAGGCCCACCACGACCTGGCGGTCGAAGCGGCCCGGACGCAGCAGCGCGGGGTCGAGCACGTCGGGACGGTTGGTGGCGGCGATGACCAGCACGCCCTGGCCGGTCTCGAAGCCGTCCATTTCGACCAGCAACTGGTTCAGCGTCTGCTCGCGTTCGTCGTTGCCGCCGCCCAGGCCTGCGCCACGCTGGCGGCCGACGGCGTCGATTTCGTCGATGAAGATGATGCAGGGCGCCTGCTTCTTGGCGTTCTCGAACATGTCGCGCACGCGGGCCGCGCCCACGCCCACGAACATTTCGACGAAATCGGAGCCCGAGATGCTGAAGAACGGCACCTTGGCTTCGCCCGCGATGGCCTTGGCCAGCAGCGTCTTACCCGTACCGGGAGAGCCGACCATCAGCACGCCGCGTGGAATGCGGCCGCCCAGGCGCTGGAATTTGGTGGGGTCGCGCAGGAAGTCGACCAGTTCCTGCACGTCTTCCTTGGCTTCGTCGCAGCCGGCAACGTCAGCGAACGTGACGTTGTTGGTGTTCTCGTCGAGCATGCGGGCGCGCGACTTGCCGAAGCTGAACGCCCCGCCCTTGCCGCCGCCCTGCATCTGGCGCATGAAGAAGATCCAGACGCCGATCAGCAGCAGCATCGGGAACCAGGAAATGAAGATGCTGGCCAGGAAGGACGGCTCTTCGCGCGCCTTGCCGGAGACCTGCACGCCGTTGTTCACCAGCTCGGGCACCATCCAGAGATCGCCCGGCGATGTCAGCGTGTAGGGGCGGCCGGCATCCGGCGTGACATACAGGGTGTCGCCCTGGATATCCACCTTGCTGATGCGCCCCGAGCGGGCATCATTCATGAATTGCGTGTAGGACACCGAATCCGTGGTGGCAACGCGTCCGTCGAACTGCTTGAACACAGTGAACAGGACCAGCGCAATCACCATCCAGATCGCGACCTTGGAAAACGAGTTGTTCAAGACCAACCTCCTGGTTACGTCAGCCAGCTTTACCGCGCACTGCGGCAGTCAAGCTGGCATGTCAATACATTCTACCTGAACACGGAAGAATCCGTCGCAGCCGCAGCGCATGCCGGATGTCTTGGCCGGCATGCCTGTCCTCAGCGTCCTTTCAGCCCCCGGCTGACGATGAAAGTTTCCGAAGATTTGTCTCGCGACGCCTTGGGCTTGCGCTCGGCCACGCGGACGAAATGCTGCTTGAACAACTTTACGATCTGGGAAAATCCGCTGCCATGAAAGGCTTTGACAATCAGGGCGCCGTCAGGTTTCAGGTGCGCCAGCGCAAATTCCATCGCCAGTTCGCAAACGTGCTGGATGCGCGCGGAATCGGCGGCGCTCACACCTGACAGATTGGGCGCCATGTCGGAAATCACAAGATCCACCGGCTGATCGCCCAGCAACTGTTGCAATTGTTGCAATACGGTATCTTCCCGGAAGTCGCCCTGCAGGAATTCCACGTCGGCCACCGGCTCCATGGGAAGGATATCCAGCGCCAGGATGCGTCCGTCGATGCCGCCGCCGGGCGCGGCCAGGCGTTCGCGCGCCACCTGCGACCAGCTGCCGGGCGCGGCGCCCAGATCGACGACGACATCTCCGCGCTTGAGCAGTTTCTCGGCATCCAGGATTTCAGTCAGCTTGAACGCCGCCCGAGCCCGGTACCCTTTCTGTTGCGCCATTTTGACGTATGGATCGTTGATGTGATCGTGAATCCATTGTTTTGAAAATTTTTTTTTGGCCATCCCGTACAATTCCACTATGCCAAAACTCGAAATCACATCCCAAGAGCGTAGCGCCCTGCGCGCCGCCGCCCATTCCCTGCGTCCGGTCGTCATGATCGGCGACAAGGGCCTGACCGATGCCGTCCTGAAGGAAATCGACAGCAACCTGACGGCCCACGCGCTGATCAAGGTACGCGTCGCCGGCCAGGAGCGCGATGTCCGCGAGGACATGCTCGTCAGCATCTGCGACCAGCTGTCCTGCGCCCCGGTGCATCACCTGGGCAAGATCCTGATCCTGCATCGTCCGCAAGCCGCCGAACCGGCCCCCGTCATGGAAACGCGGGCGGTACGCAAGCCGTCGGAGCCCTATACGCCCAAGAAGCAGGCCGCCTCGGGCGCCAAACGCACCCGCAAGGACGAAAAACAGCAGCGCGCCGCCCGCAGGAAGGCCGCGGATACCGATGCGAAGCCTGCGCCGCTGGCCCGTTCTCGCACTACCATTCCGTCGAGCATTCCCCGCCGCAGCGGCAGCGCCCTTTCATTGCGCGCCGGCGCCAGGCGCACTACGCCGCGCTCCCGCTGATACGGCCCAGACCGCCTTGCCAGGAAGCTCCGACCAGGAGGTTGGAGCTTCCTTTTTCATATGGGCCGGTATTCACCAGCCGCTGACGCAAAATCAGGTGCCGCAGCCATCAGCCCGCGGCACCTGATTTGAATTCTTCCGTCGGCGAAACAGTTTATCAGAATCGGACGGGCTTCCTCTGCGAAACCGGCAGCCCATCCAGGGCTGCCCGCCCTTTCTCAGACATACTGGATGGAAAGAATCTCGTATTCGCGCACGCCGGCGGGCGCGTTGACCTCCACGACATCGCCCTCGGTCTTGCCGATCAGCGCCCGTGCGACCGGACTGGAGATGGAGATGCGGTTCTCGCGGATGTCGGATTCGGCATCGCCCACGATCTGGTAGGTGACGCGGCCGCCCGTTTCCAGTTCTTCGATTTCAACGGTGGCGCCGAACACGACGCGGCCATCGGCATCGAGCGAGGCGGGATCGATGATCTGCGCATTCGACAGCGTGCCTTCCAGCTCCTGGATGCGGCCTTCGATGAAGGCCTGGCGCTCTCGCGCGGATTCGTATTCGGCGTTTTCCGACAAATCGCCCTGCGCGCGCGCCTCGGCGATGGCGTTGATAACGTCGGGGCGTTCCTTGGTTTTCAGACGTTGCAATTCGGCTTCGAGGCGTTCTGCGCCAGCAGCTGTCAAAGGGATCGCAGCCATAGGTGTTCCTGATTCAAAAGTAAAAAGACGCCCTGCCATGCGAGAGCGCCCGTTGGTGATTCGTAAGTTTTGTCTGCCAGGCATGCCGTCATGCCCGTGCTTTATATGCGGGGCGCGGCAGGCGCAGGCTGTTAGCGATGAAACAGCGGCCTTTTCCGGCCCAAAAAATGCCCCCACGCTGCGCCTTCGGCTTGCTGCCCCCAGGGGGGCGCTTTTTGCCTTGGGGCGGCCCGGCGGCAAAATAAAACCCCGGTCAAACGAGTAAACCGGGGAGTTGAGACTATTGTCGGCAATGTCGGAGCAAATTGCAAGCCCCTTGCCTGTTCCGCAGGGCAATACCCGGAAACACCGGGCATCGCCCTTCACAAGCTGCAGTTTCTTGCCTACAACCAGGCTTGCGCTTCGGCGCGCGGTCAGGCGAGCCTGCCGCGGCCCCGCAGCAGGGCGTGCAGCAGGATCGCGCCGAACGTGGCGGTGCCGATGCCGTCCAGGCGGAAGGCGCCGATGTCGATGGAGAAGTTGCCCGCGCCCAGCACCAGGGTGACCGCCGCGATGATCAGGTTGCGGTTGTCGCTGAAATCCACCTGGTTCTGCACCCAGATGCGCGCGCCGGCCACGGCGATGAGGCCGAACACGACAATGGACATGCCGCCCAGCACGGGGCCGGGTATGGTCTGGATCAGCGCTCCGAACTTGGGAGAGAAGCCCAGCACGATGGCGATCAGCGCGGCCACGACGAAGACCAGCGTGGAATAGATGCGCGTGACGGTCATGACGCCGATGTTCTCGGCATAGGTAGTGACGCCGGTTCCGCCGACCGCGCCCGAAACCATGGTCGCCACCCCGTCGCCGACAAAGGCGCGTCCGAGGTATTTGTCCAGGTTGCGGCCCGTCATGGCGCTGACGGCCTTGATGTGCCCCAGGTTTTCCGCCACCAGGATGATGGCCACGGGGACAATGACTGTCATGGCGCTGACGTCGAAGGTGGGGGATGTGAACCGGGGCAGGCCGAACCACGGCGCGGCGGCGACACGGGAGAAGTCGATGGGCGCGCCCATTCCCAGGCCGTTGGTAAGCAATGCGTAGATGGCCCAGGCCAGCGCCAGTCCGAACAGGATGAGGAGGCGCTGGATGACGCCTCGGGTGTAGACGGCGATGCCGCCGACGCACAGCACGGTGACGAGGGCCATGGCGGCTTCGAAGGTGGAGCCGCCCATGGCGCCCTTGGCGGCGATGGGTGCAAGGTTCAGGCCGATGACGGCGACGATGGCGCCGGTGACGACGGGCGGCATCCAGCGGTTGATCCATTCGGCACCGTCGCCGGCCGACCGGGCGTTGAGCCACCAGACGAGCAGGCCGATCAGGGTATAGACCAGGCCGCAGGCGATGATGGCGCCCAGCGCTACGCCGATGTTGGCGTTCGCGCCCGCCCCCGCGTAGCCTGTGACCGCGATGACGCCGCCGATGAAGGCGAAGCTGGAACCGAGGTAGCTGGGAACCCTGCCGCCGACGAAGAGGAAGAAGATCAGGGTTCCGATGCCCGACATGAGGATGGCGACGTTGGGGTCGAAGCCCATGAGCAGCGGCGCCAGGATGGTGGAGCCGAACATGGCGACCACGTGCTGGGCGCCCATGGCGATGTTCTGCGGCCAGGAAAGGCGTTCTTCCGGCTGGACCACGAGCGGGCCGCCGGCGTTGCCCTGTACCAGGCGCCAGCGTGGGAAATAGGTTTTGGACATGGAGGTCGGGCCTTTTCTAGTGTTTGCCTGCGGACGGCTTATTGCTTGTTCTATGGCGGCGGAACGGCAAGCCGCCAGCCGGCGCAAAGTTTACGGTTCCGGGAGTTTGTCCGCAAGGGGCGGTGCAGCAATGGGCGTGGATCGCGCCATGGGGAACACGCCTGCGTGATAGTCATTTCCGCCGGCGCATGAGCAGCAGCAGGACGCACAACAGCGCACCCGCCGTCAGAATCGCAGCCAGGCTATACCAGGCTGCCGTGAAATCATCGGTACGCGCCAGCAGCCACCCGAATGCGGGAGGACCGAAGGCAAACCCGCCGAAAAAACCCGCCGACAGCATGCCCGCCGAGGCGGCGGCGGCGCCAAACCGCGCGTCGTGCAACAACATGCTCATGGCGATGGCATTGCTGGCCGCGACGGTAAGGCCCATCCCGACAACCCCCAGCCACAGCGGCCAATGCTGCTGAGGACTGGCAAGCCGCATGATCATCAATGCCAGGCCCGCGAGCACGAACAGCACACCAAGCAAAATGGAGGCATCGGGCAGCCTGGCGCCGACCGGCGTGAGCAGCACGCGCGAGAGAATGCCCATGATGCCAAAGCCGCTGACCATGGCCCCGATGGCCTGCGCGGAGACTCCTTGCTGATCGGCGTAAACCCCCAGAAAGGTCATGAAGGAGGACAGCGCCAAACCCGCGCAAAGCTGAATGGCCATCAACATCCACAGCCACCGGTTCGGAGCATGCACGCGTAATGAAAAGCGCTGCTCCGCCGTGACGCGGGGCGGCACCCAGCGTACCACCAGGGCAGCCATTAGCAAGGCAACCGGCGCCCAGGCCGCCAATGCCGCACGCCACCCCCAGGCCAGTGCCATCGGCGGCAGCGCCGCTCCCGCCAGCAATGCAGCAGCCTGGACTCCGGACTGCTTGAGGCCGACGATGCCCGCCTTGCTGGGCGCGGGAACCTGCTGGGCAATGAGCTGGTTCGTGGCCGGATTGGCCAGCGATTGGGCGACCCCGCAAAACAACAGCGCCGTGACCAGCCCGCCAAATCCCGGCAAGGCGCCCATCAGGGCGAAGGAGACCCCCACCAATAGAAACAGCCCCACCATCCCCTTGAAGGCGCCTACACGCTGCACCAGTGCGCCGGCCCAGGGCGACAGGACGGCGGCAAACCCGAATGTGCTGGTGATCAGCCACCCCAGTTGCTGGCGGGATATATCCAGATCGAGGATCAGGGCCGGCCCGAGGATGCCGATGGCATAGAAGATCATCATCGGCATGCCCATGGCCATCACCAACAGGAAGGACAGGCCGGCCAGCGAATCAGAGTGTCGGCTTTCAGTGTTCATGACACGCCCTTGTACAAATGCGCCGGCATGCATGCCTTGCGCAATCCCCCCGCGAGGGGAGCATAAAAAACTATGCGCTCTCATCCCGCCCCGCCAGCATCGGCTGCGTGGAGCGCGCCACTGTTTCACGCACGCGGCAGGCGATGCCAAAGGCGGCCAGCACACCCAGCGTAAGCACCATCAGCATGCCGCCATAGCCCAGCACATCGAGCAGCATGCCCGCAAACACCGGTACAGCCAGCCGGGACGCTGTGAACAGCGTGACCTGCAGACCGTAATCCATCGCATTGCGCTGGCGCCTGGTGAAAAACATCGTCAATCCGAACATCAACGCCGACACCATGCCCATGCCTGCCGCAACAAGGATCGCGCAAGCAATCAGCCAGGCTTCTCCTTCCAGCGGGGTCCAGATGCTCAGCGTCAGCAGGATCAGCGCGCCCAGCGCCACCAGCAGATACAGCACGATGGCGCGCGCAATCCCCAGCAACGGGATCAGCCGGCCGCCGATCAGGCTGAACAACGCGCCGGTCAGGCCCCCCACGATGCCGACGATGAAGGCGACACGCTCGAGTGCCATGCCCTGGTCCAGCATCAGAGGCTTCAGATACAGCCACACCGCCCCGATGAAGGGGAAACTGGTCAGCAGCAATAGCGTCCACTGCCTTGCGCCGGGCTGGCTGAAAAACCCCTTCCAGTCCGCCAGCACGCATGGCTCTGGCGCATCGTCCTCGTCCATCGCCATCCTCGGCGCAGTCCAGGAACGCAGCGCCAGAAACGGCAGCATCCCCAACACCAGCCCGACGCCCATCAGCCAGAACGGCGCCTGCCAGCCCTGGCGCGCCTGTATGACGATCAGGACGCCGCCGCCCACGATCGCTCCCAGGAACATCGCCGCCGAACGGATACTGCCCGCACGCAGTTGTTCATCGCGCGGCAGCCACCGCACCGCCAGCGCGTTCAACGGGATATCAGCCCAGGTGGCCGCGATGCTGATTGCAAACGTCAGCGTGAACAGCATGAGGCGATCGTCGATCAGATTTTCCCTGCCCAACTGCCAATACAGCGCCAGCAGCACCGCGCACAGCATCAGCAGCCAATGCGCGAAGTGCCCGCTCCCCAGCCGCACGCGCTGCACCGGCACGGCAAACAGGAACTTGAAGAGCGCCGGCAGCGCCGCGAGTTGAAACAGCCCGATCTCCGTACCGCTCCAGCCATGCTGGCGCATTACCACCGGCATGCCGAACATCAGGTAGATCGCCGGCACAGCCAGCGCCAGATTCATCCATCCAAACAGCAACTGCAGTCCAAGCAGACGCATCCTGGTCATGAGGACCTTCCCTATTCCATTCAATGGCTTCAAGTGTGCCCCTGCCGTCGGCGTCGTGGCGCCGAATTCAATGAATCGCATAGGAATGACATCTCTTTTCATAGAAATATGAATCTCAAGCATTTGCATTCGTATCTATCATGACCAGAAGCCTCCATACGCCTATCAACCGCCACGGATAAAGGAACGTACCCGAGATGGAACACACATCCCGCACACATGCTCTGAGCCACAGATGCCCCCACCTGCGCACAGCCACGGCAATGTGCGGGGTAGCCCTCATCCAGATGGGCCTCCTTGGCCAGGCGCAGGGGCAATCCTGGCAGGACCAGCAACCAACGAGCCGTCCTTCGGAAATCCATCAGGCCGCCGGACTGTCCCCCATCATCGTTCGCGCGCAAAAGCAGGATGAGGATCTCCTGACCGTGCCCGCATCCATCACCGTCGTCGATGGACAGGCGCTCGAAGAGAAAGGCGCACAAAGCCTGGACGTGCTGCCAGGCATGGTCAGCGGCCTGAGTTTTCAGTCCATGGGGCAGTCGGGCCTGATGCCACCCGTCATCCGCGGCCTGAATGCCAATGTGACCTCCTTTTCCTCCTCCGTCGCGCTGATCGTCGACGGGGTCGCCACATTGCGCGGACAAGGGTTCGACGACCCGCTGCTGGGCGTTGAACAGGTAGAGGTCCTGAAGGGGCCTCAATCGACTCTGTACGGCCGCAACGCGGAAGCGGGGGTCATCAGCATCACGACGCGCAAGCCGGATAACGCACCATACGCGTTCATCTCCGCCGAGGCCGGCAACTACGACCGGCGGGCCGTCCGGTTCGACCTCAGCCATCCGGTGGTCCAGGATCAGCTGTTCCTGGGAGTAGCGGGATCCTTCAGCCGCAAGGACGGCTTTCTGGAAAACACGTGGCTGGGCCAGAAGGACGGCGGCCAGCTGCGGCGCAGTGGCCGGTTCGCCTTGCGCTGGACGCCCGGAACCCGCACCGACGCCATTCTGCGTTATACGCAAAACGAGTACCGCGACCAGGCCTCGCTATGGGGTTCTCCCGCCTCGCCGGAACGCACCGAAGTACGCTCCGGCACCGAAGGCTGGAACCGCTCCACGTCGCGCGCTTGGTCGCTGGACATCACGCACCGCTTCGACTCCGGCATTCGCCTGCGCTCGACCACCGCGCGCAACACCTATTTGGACGATCTGCAGCAAGACACCGATTTCCAGCCCGCCGACATGATGCACATCGGACGACGGCACGAATTCACCACCCTGTCGCAGGAATTGCGCCTGGAGGGAGGCGAAGCGGGCGAGACGCGCTGGCTGGCCGGACTGTACCTGGACGACGACGAGCAGGATCTGTCCTTCAGCCAGAAAACCCCCATGGCCCTGATTCTGACGTCAGGACTGCAGAGGCAGCGCACTTCCGCCCTGTTCACGCACTGGACGATCCCGCTGTCGGGGCCCTGGTCTCTGGTTGCAGGGGGCCGCCTGGAACATACCCGCATCCACTTCGACATGCCCGGCATGGACCGACAATCACGCAACTATACGCAGTTCTCTCCAAAGCTGGCCATGCAGTATGCCCTGAATCCTGACACCCATCTGTACGCCAGCTTGTCGGAAGGCTACCGTGCCGGCGGCTTCAATGCTTTTTCGCCTCCCGCCTATCGCGATTACGAGCCAGAAAAGGTATGGGCGTTCGAGCTCGGCGCCAAGGGCACCGTACTGGACAACACGCTGCGCTACAGTGCCGCGCTGTACGCCATGAACATCCGGCAAATGCAGGTACAGCAAATGGGAATGCCCGGCCAGGTCTTCATCACCAACGCTGCCACCGGACGCTCCATCGGCGCGGAATTCGACGTCGACTACCAGTTGGCGCCCGGCTGGAACCTGCAGGCTGGCCTGGCTCTGAATCGCAGCACGTTCCGCGAATTCCAGGACGGCGCCAAGAGCTACGACGGCAATGACAACGCCTTCTCGCCCCGCGTCAGCGGCTACGCCGGCCTGCGCTACCAGGACGCGCGCGGCTGGTATGCGCAGGCGCGACTGCACGGCGCCAGCAAGATCTACCTGGATGCCGCCAATGAATATTCACGCAACGGCTTTGGCGTCCTCGATGTGAGCGCCGGCTATATGTTCAAGGACGTCGAACTGAGCATCTACGCCAATAACGTCGCCAACCGTCACTACGACTCGGTCGGCTTCCTGAACGGCCTGGTCACTATCTACAGCCCCCCCAGGGAGATCGGCGTGCGCGTGAGCTGGAAGCTGTGAAGCCAGCGGGCGTGCCCGCCCCCCCAACCAGAGAGGTTCCAATGAACACCACATTACCGAAACGACACACACTGGCCGCCCTCGCGGCCGCCGGGCTGGGAGGCGCCCTGCCGCCCATCGCCAAGGCGCAGGGACGAGGAATGCCAGAGGAGCACATAATGCAATACCCCGATTTCTTCACCCAGGCGCCGGTCATCACCATGCGAGACCCGCTGGCCGAATTCCTGGGCGCCACCGCAAATGGCATCATGCAATATACCTATCTGGACGCGGTCAAGATGGCGGGCCACTCTTGCGCAGTGGTGGCCAGTTCCTACCTGCTGGCGCGGCGGGGACTCAAGCGCCTGTATGGCGACGATACGCCAGTGCGCGGCGACATCCAGATTGCCATCCGCAACGGAGGAACCGAAGGCACCACGGGGGTCACAGGGGCCGTGCTGACCCTGATCACCGGCGCTGCCGGCGATACCGGCTTCCATGGCATGGGCAAGAGCCGGCGCTTCTCGCGCCAGGACCTGCTGATGTACAGGCAGGAAGTCGACGACTTCCTGACCCTGCGAAGACGCGATACTGGCAAAACTGTCGGCCTGTCGCTCGACATCGAGGCGGTCCCATTCCGTCCGGAGATGCAGGATCTGCTTCCCCAGGCCATCGCGGGCACCCTGCCCGAGCAGGAGCGCGGACGCTTCGCCGATTTGTGGCAGGATCGTGTCAGGCGGATACTGCTGGAGCACGCGGAGGACCCAGCGCTAATCCAGGTCCGGGATATCTGAGCGTGCGTCACTCCCGCCTGCAGTCAGGAGCTTCTTCGCCACCATGCAGGGGCGCCTGCGGCGCTGCATGAACACTGCCTCGCTTGACCTCGGACCGAAGTCCGAGGCTTGGCTTGGGCGCGTGCTCAGGCAGGATCCTTGCTCTCGCCCTTCCGGGCAAGCAGCACGGCGACAGGCGCCATCGGAAAACACACGCCATCGATCTGCTCGACGCGGGCAAACCCCGCATCCCGCAGCAGCGATGCCAGTCGGCCACGCGGCAGCACATGCCGCCCCTGCATGCGCAGATGCAGGTAATACTGCAGTACTGGCCGCGCCTGGCGCACATCGCCGCCGATCTCGGCATGGCAGCAGACCAGCAGCCCGCCAGGCCGCAAGGCCGCATGCAATCTCGCCAGCACCGCAGGAATGTTCGGTACGAAATGCAGCACGGAAGAGCACCAGATAAAGTCGTAGCCGCTGCCGAAATCGGCCGCCGCAAGGTCGCCGCCTCGCGCCTGCAGGCGGCCGGCCAGGCCAGCGCGCTCGATGGCGTCCTGCGCGACCGCCGCAACCGGCGGATACTCAAAGACAACGCCCGACAGACCCTGCCGCAGCTTCGCCAAGGCAATCGCCACCAGACCGGGGCCGCCACCCAGATCCAGCATCCGGCGCGCCTGCGCGAACTCCGGCTGCCGGCCCAGGATGTCGCAGGCCACCTGGGCCGTGACTGCCTGCTGTTCCTGGGATATCTGGATCTTGGCAGCCCGCGCCCAGCCCTGCTGCATTGCCACCGGATCCACAGTCTTGGGCTCAGGCACGCCATTGCGCAGTTCCTCCTGCAGTTGCATGCCCACCCGCCGCAAAACCTGATGGCGGAACAACAGCGCATCGCCACAGTACTGCCCGGATGCCGGGTGCAGATACGGCCGCAACGCCACATGCATGCGGTACTCCATCCCACCCCCCTCCCGCGGTCTGCGCTCCAGCATTTCCATGCCCCACAGCAGTTCCAGGAAATAGCCCGTATTCGCAGGTTCCAGCCCCAGGCATCGCGCCAGTTCAGGAGCGCTGACAAACTCTTCCAGATGCGTGAACATCCCGGCTTCCAATGCCATGCGCAAGGCATCAGCCCCCAGGCCCGCCAACTGCATGTCCCAACAGGGCTGCAGGGCATGAAGCGACATCAAGGCCGAAGGCGAACGCGCGGAAATGTCTGTGCAACGCATTGATTTTCCTCCTGTTTAACCACTCACGACATCAGGGTTTTCTGGAATTCGACATCCTGTTTATCTATAATATTAAGAATCATTCTCAAATTCCTATGCGATGCGCACGCATTCCTATGCAAGATGCGTCTTGCAGCGGGAAAGCCGGAGGTAAAACGTGAGCACGAGCAAAAGCTGCTGCCGCTTATCGGTTGACGAACCCCGTATCCACAGCAGCCTGGGAGACGGCAAGACCCGGCAGCAGTTGCCCGACGACCTGGGACATTGCTATCAGGACTTGCTCGAACTGGAACCCGGACTTCGCCTCAACCGGCTGCACTACCACCCCCGCATCCCGCTGATCGAAGAAACCAACGGCCAGCACAAGGGCCGCGTCATGGTCATCACCCTCGGCATGAAAGGCCGCTCCCGCTATGTATGCCGGGACGCCACTCGTCTCGAATTCCAGAAGGGTCACACCACCATTACATCGTTTTGCGCCATCCCGGGCGACCGTCACTACGAAGCCGGGCACTGCGTCTCCCAGTTGCGCATCATCGTGAGTGAGGCCCTGATCGCCAAATACGTCGGCCAGGAACGCGCCAGCCGGATTCTGGGCAACCACCAGCTCAACTGCCTGGCGTCTCGCGCCAGCACTCCCTCGGCGCTGGCGCACGCCAGGGCCTTGATCAGCCACCTGCTGCCCGGCCAGGGGCAGCTACCCCGCCTGGACATGCACATCCACACGCTCAGCCTGCTCAGCGAACAATTCAATCTGCTCGCCCCCCAGCACCGCGCCTGCGCATCGCCCTTCTCTCCTTCGGAGATCGAGCGCATCGAACAAGCCCGGCAGATGATGGGCGAACATCTGGACAAACCTCTCACGCTCGAATACCTTGCCACCACCGTTGGCATCAACAAGAACAAGCTCAAAGACGGCATGATCCATCTGTATAACGGCACGCCCGCGAGACTGCTGCTGGATTTGCGTATGACCAAGGCGCTTGCCCTGCTGGAGTCCGGCTATCAGGTTGCGCAGGCCGCCTGGCAAGTTGGCTATCAATATCCGAACAACTTCACGGTTGCCTTCACCCGCTATCACGGAAAATCCCCCAAGGCCATGTTCGGCAAACGCGCCATGGAACATTAGGGCCTGTTAACCCTAAGGGGTCCAGCAGGTGCGCAAAGCGCCGCATGTGTGAGAACACATCCCTGTCGTATCATTGAGAGCCATGACTCATAGCAAAAGGGATACGCAAGCGATGGATACGCACTTCTGGCTGATACGGCACGGAGAGACCGACTGGAATGCCATGCGGAAACTGCAGGGATGGCGCGACATCGCCCTGAACGAGACCGGCATACAGCAGGCGCGGGTGCTGGCGCAAACGCTGCAGACGGCGGCATTCCGTCATCGGATCGATACCGTCTACAGCAGCGACCTCGTGCGCGCCAGCGAAACCGCCCGCATCGCCACGGCGCACTTCGGCTTGCCCGTGCGAACCGACGCGGGCCTGCGCGAACGCGGTTTCGGCGTGATGGAAGGCTCGGACTGGCAGTCGCTGAAACACAGTGCGGACGTGCCGGGCGCTTTCAACATACGCGATCCCGACACGCCGATACAGGACGGTGAAACGCTGCGCGCCTTCCAGCAGCGCATCGTGGATACGTTCCAGTCCCTGGCGCAGCGGCTGCCCGGCAATAATGTCATGGTGTTCTCGCACGGCGGCGTGATCGATGCGGTCTGGCGCCGGCTGAACGGTGTCGCCCTGGAGGCGCCGCGCCCATTCGACATCCAGAACACCAGCATCAATTGCTTCAGCATCCGCGCCGGCAGCGACTGGATCCCGGGCGAATGGGGAATCGTCGACCATCTGGAACAGCCTGCGCTGGACGAGCTGCGCTGACCACGCGCCGAAGCGCAGGCGCCGGCCCTGGCGGCGCTTCTGGCGTAATCAGCCCTCAGGCCTGTGCAGCCATCGCCTCAGCAGCGCCGCCGTCTCTTCCGGCATCTCCAGCGGCGGCAGGTGGCCGCATGCGGGAAGGACATGGAATTCCGAGCCTGCGATGCCTTGGTGGATAGCCAACGATTCATCCACGGGGGTGAGCTGATCGCTGTCTCCGACCACCACCATCGCGGGCACATCGATGGATGCTAGGCCAGGGCGCGAGTCCTGGCGGCCCATGATGGCTTTCTGCTGCTGCAGGAAAACTTCCGCGCCCACGCGCTCCGCCATGCGCATCACGGTTTCGCCCACCGGGCCATGGACTCTGGACTCATGGATCAGCGTCGGCAGCATGCGGTGGGTCACGCCCGCAAAGCGCCCCGAGTTCAGCGAATGAATGGCGGCACGGCGCTGCCGGGCGCGCACGACGTCGTCCGGAGATGCGCTGGTGTCGAACAGCGCCGCGCGCATGACGCGTTCCGGCGCCTGCCGGAAGATCTCGAACGCGACGTAGCCACCCATGGACAGCGCCGCCAGGGCGAAGCGCGGCGGCGCGGCGTCAAGCAGGCGGCTGGCCATACCGGCAATGCTGTCGTCCCTGGCAAAATCCGCAATGAACGGATCGGCGATATCCGACAGGGCGTCTGCCTGCTGTTGCCAAAGCTCGGCATCGCACAGGAGGCCGGGCAGGAAAACAAGGGGAATACGACTCATCACATGTCCTTTTTCACTGCGCGCTCCTTCAGGTCTTCGTGCAGGATACGGCGTATTTCCAGGATGGCTGTGGCCGTTTCCTGCACACTGTGTCCGGACACAATGACCTTCTCCGATACCGCTCCCGGCAAATGCGCGCTGCGGTAAGGCACCAGGCCGTCGCCGGAATCCTCGAGCGATCCCCTGGCGTTCTCGCGTGCGATGATCGAGTGATAGCGCACCTCCGGGGAAATGGGCAGATCGGCCGCGACTTTCACGAATGCATCGTCGGCGCTCAGATTGTCGATACTGTTGGGCAGCGCGAGCGTGCGCCTCGGCTGTTCGTCCCGGCGCCCCGCATCCCCGCCCGACAGGGTTTCCACCACATCGTCGAAGCTTTCCAGCAAGCGCAGCGGCAGGCGGATCAACTGCGATATCCAGCGAACCAGCCGCTCGCCGGCGACAGCCGTGCCCCTGTGCGGAGCGGCAATGAAGATGGCCCTGGCGGCATTCGGCATGGGAGAAAAGCGCAGCATCGGATCCAGCCGCGCATGCAGCCTTTCCAGGCGATCCGCACTGATGTCGCGTCCTTCCAGCACCCAGCGCCACAACTGCTGGTCGGCGGACGAAACCATCAGGCGGGCGATCATGCCGCCCATGCTGTGGCCGATCAGCACCATGTCGCTGGAGGCGGGCGCGGCGCCTTCCGGATCGAAGTGATGCAGGGCCTGTGTCACCAGTTGCCGTATCTGCGCATGGTTGATCGCGACGGGCACGCTGGTCGGATAGTAGACCTGCCAGACCTGGAAGGCCTCGCGCAATTCGGCATCGCCGAGAATCTCGTTGGCAACGTTGACCCAGGCTTCCGGGCTGCTGGCCAGGCCATGCAGCATCAGGATGATGCGGCGGTCCGGATCGAATGGCTGCATCATGTAGAGGTGCGGCTTGTCGATGCCCTGCTCGCTTCCGAACAACGTGCGCAGCGACTGCCTGCTGAAATCCGAACGGGCCAGCCACAATCCGTAGCCCGCCGTGAAATTGGCCGCCAGCGGCACGCGCTGCCCATGCAGCATGACGTCGCTGTCCTCATAGGGATCATGGATGACTACGCGGGCTTCGCGCGTCCGCAAGGCGTCCTTCAGGCCATCGCCGTCGAACAGGAACAGCACTGTCAAATTGGGCGACGGCATTTCACTCCATTCAGCCGGCCGCCGCACGCGGCTTCGAGGCTTGTCCGGATTCCGGCCCGCCTGCCAGTCGGATACGACGGCGACCGGCGCATCCTCCAGCACCGCGACCAGTTCGGCGCCTATGCCATCGCGCCGGTAGATGCTTCGCAACCCGTGAAACGCCAGCGAGGAAGCCGGCAGCAGTTCCTGCGGAACATTGTCCGCGCTTACGCTGCGCACACTCGCCATCTGGACCTGCATGGTCCAACCGCCGTAATCGAGGACGCCAGGGTCATTGCCGCCCAGGGAATCGTCCGCGCGGCTCCTGGCATCGAACAGTTGCGTGGAAGCCAGCTGCACCGCCGTGTTGTACCAGTCCCTGACCTGCGTCTGCCGGTCTTCGAACGCCCTCGCCACCGGATCTCGCGGGATGAGGAACAGGTAGGCATAGGCGTACCGCGCCGCCTCCATGGCCGCCTTGAACGCCTGCCGTTCGCCGAATTCTCCGGCGCGCACCTTGAAAGCGGACAGTGCCTGGCGCAGCCAAAGCTCGGCCGCAGCCGACAGGCGCTGCTCCATGGAAACGCCCTTGGCCTCGGCCAGCGCAGCCAGGCAGTCCGGCATCGCGCCGGCACATGCCCCCGTATCCAGCCCGGTCACCCGGATCGTCTGTTCCGTGGCGGCGCTGAGCCGCCCCGTCGTCAGGATATCGCCGCGCTGAAACGCGATGTATTCGCCGGGCGACATCGGCTCGATGCCTACCATCGGCTGGAAGCTGTTCAGCAGCGAACAAGCGGACAGCCCCGCAAACGCCATCGCCGCCAGAGCCAGCCGCAGCAGCCGCGCAAGCTCCGCGACGCCCGGAATGAGGATAGTCGTGCGCATCACGGCGCCTTCAGCAGGGCGCGCATCATCTGCCGGTGCGCCTCCCGGAAACTTGCCGCGCCGCCCGGCACGGGATTGCCCTGGTACGCGATTTCCATGATGGCCGCATACACCGCAGGCGCATAGGCCAGCGCGAAGTTGTCGGTCAGGGCACTGCGCCTGATGGCGCCCCTGTCGATGGCATCCTGCAGAATGCGCGCCTGGGCGTGATGATAGGGCAGCACGACTTCCCGATACCACCGCTGTATCAGCCCCGGCATGCGCGAGCTTTCGGCAATCATCAGCCGCAGTGTAGACACGATGGCGGGATCGGACAGCCGCGCATATGCCGTATCGATGAAGCGGTCCGCGACCGCCTCCATATCGGCGTTTTCCGGGATGGTCAGAAGGTCGGCCTCCAGCGGGCACAGGGCGCGATCCAGCAGGGCCTTGAAGATTTCCTCCTTGCTGCCATAGTGCGCATAGACGCCGCTCTTGGACAGGCCCTCGCGGCGGGCGATGTCCTCGATCCGGGTCGCCGCGTAGCCGCGCTGCGAGAACTCGATCAGCGCCGCATCCAGCAACTGGCGCGAACGGACTTCGGGAGACAGGCGCACCCGCTTGCGGCGTCTCGATGAAGCGTCGGTTTCGGCGGCGTTCGCCGCCCGTGAATTCGTCGTCATGATGGCGTCCGTCCGGATGCGGAACAGACTGAAAAGAAGAAAAAACCCCTGTGCATTGCACCTCGGCTCGAGACTCTATTCTAACAAACGTCCGACGGGTCGTTATCGCCTATAATGGAAACCTAGGGTCCCATCCGTGTCTGGACTCATCCCACCGGAAGATCATGACTGAAACCACCCGCTCATCTCCCATGACCCGTCGGCTGGCGGCGGGCATGCTGGCGGCGGCCCTGGCAGGCTGCGCATCCATGGCTCCTCCCACCCAGACGCCGGAATTGCCCGTGCCCGACGCCTGGCCCCAGGGTGCGCAAGCCGGCAACGGCATGCAGGCAAGCGCCCTGCCCTGGCAGGCATACTTTACCGACCCCGTATTGCAGCAGTTGATCCGCACCGCGCTGGACAACAACCGCGACCTGCGCATCGCGGCCCTGCGCGTCGAAGAGGCCCGGGCCGCTTTCCAGATACAGCGTTCCGATCAGTTCCCGACCGTGGGCCTGAGCGGGCAAAGCGCGCGCGCGCGCGTGCCGGGGGATCTCAATCCTGCGGGGCAAGCGGTCGTCGGTGGTGAACACCGCGCCGAAGTGGGCGTCATGAGCTGGGAGCTCGATCTCTGGGGCCGCGTGCGCAGCCTCCACGATGCCGCGCTGGAACAATGGCTGGCGACCGAAGAGGGACGCCGCGCCGTCGAGCTGTCGCTGATCACCCAGGTTGCCGAAGGCTACCTGGGCGTGCGCGAACTCGACGAAAGAATTGCGCTGGCCAGGCGCACGGTCGATTCCCGCGAGGAATCCCTGCGCATCTTCAACCGCAGGCATGCCTTGGGCGCAACGTCCAGACTGGACCTGCAGCAGGTGGAAATCCTGCTCACGCAGGCGCAATCGCTGCTGGCCCAGTTGGAACAGGCGCGCGCCACGCAAGTCTATGCCCTGGGCCTGCTGCTCGGTGCGCATCCGGGCCCGCTGCCCGAATCCGTTCCCTTCGACGAAGCCACCGTGCTGGCGCCGCTGTCTCCCGGCCTGCCTTCTGATTTGCTGACGGCCCGCCCGGACATCATCGCCGCCGAGCACCGGCTGCGGGCCTCCAATGCCAACATAGGCGCGGCGCGCGCCGCCTTCTTCCCTCGCATTGCATTGACCGGCAGTTTCGGCAGCGCGAGCGCCGAGCTGGACGGCCTGTTCGCGTCCGGCAGCCGGGCCTGGACCTTCATGCCCACGCTGTCGCTGCCGATATTCGACGGCGGCCAGCGCCGCGCCAACCTCGACCTGGCCGAAGTCCGCAGCCACATCGCCGTAGCCGAATACGAAAGAAGCGTGCAGACGGCATTCCGCGAAGTTTCCGATGCGCTTTCCGCCTACCGCTGGCTGGCGCAGCAGCGCGATGTCCAGCGCACCGCATTATCGGCAACCGCTGAACGCGCTCGCCTGGTGCAACTGCGCTACGAGCACGGCTCGGCCGCCTACTTCGAGGTGCTGGACGCGCTGCGCGACCTGCTCGTCGCCGAGCAGCAGATGGTGCAGACACGCAGGGCACTGCTGTCCAGCCAGGTCGCGCTCTATGCCGCCCTGGGCGGCGGAACCTCCGCAACAACTCACTGACCACCGGAATATCCCATGGCAGCCTTCTCTCTACAGAACAGCAAAAAACTCCTGCTCATATCGGCAGCCGCAATCGCCGCGTTGCTGGCCTGGTGGGCCTGGAACCAGTTCTCCGACACCGGACCCGGCGAAGGCTTCGTCAGCGGCAACGGCCGCATCGAAGCCACCGAAGTCGATGTCGCGACCAAGCTGCCCGGCCGGATCGAGGAAATCCTGGTGCGCGAAGGCGATTTCGTGCAGGCGGGCCAGCCGCTGGCGCGCATGCAGATCGACAGCCTGCAGGCGCAATACGACGAAGCCGCCGCAGGGCTCCAGCAGGCGCAGCACAGCGTGGCAGTCGCCGAGGCGCAGGTCGCGCTGCGCCAGAGCGACCTTGCCGCCGCCCAGGCGCTGATCACCCAGCGCGAAGCCGAGCTGGACGCGGCCAAGCGCCGCCTGTCGCGTTCGCAGACGCTGTCGCGCGAAGGCGCAGCCTCGGTCCAGGAGCTGGACGACGATCGCGCCCGCACGCGTGGCGCTGAAGCGGCGCTGGCTGCCACGCGCGCCCAGGCAGCAGCAGCCCAGGCCGCCGTCAAGGCTGCCGAAGCGCAGTTGATCGGCGCGCGCTCGGCTGTCAAGGCGGCCGAAGCCACTGTCGCCCGCGTGCAGGCCGACCTCACCGACAGCGAACTCAAATCGCCGCGCGACGGTCGTGTCCAGGTGCGCGTGGCGCAACCCGGAGAAGTGCTGGGCGCCGGCGGCCGCGTGCTCAACCTGCTCGACCTCTCCGACGTCTACATGACGTTCTTCATCCCCGAGACCGTGGCGGGCCGCGTCGCGCTGGGCAGCGAAGTCCGCATCGTGCTGGACGCCGCTCCCGATATCGTGATTCCCGCACGCATCTCCTTCGTCGCCAGCCAGGCGCAGTTCACCCCGAAAATGGTCGAAACCGCCAACGAACGGCAAAAGCTGATGTTCCGCGTACGCGCGCAGATTCCGCCGGAACTGCTGCGCCGCCATCTGGAGCAGGTCAAGACGGGCGTGCCCGGCGTGGCCTGGCTGAAGGTGGCCCCCCAGGCCGAGTGGCCCGCGTCGCTGGCGCTGACTGAGTCGCTGCGGCAATACGCGGCGGACCAGGGCCGCTAGGGCCTGTTAACACTAAAAGGAGCCCGCATGGAAGCCCTGCCGCCAGTCGTCAGCCTGCGGGGAGTGCGCCTGCGCTACCGCGCCACCGAGGCATTGGCCGGCATAGACCTGGACATACCCGCGGGCCGCATGGTCGGCCTGATCGGACCGGACGGCGTGGGCAAGTCCAGCCTGCTGTCGCTGGTTTCGGGCGCCCGCAAGATGCAGGAAGGCGAAATCCAGGTCCTGGACGGCGACATGTCCCGCCTCAGCCACCGCGAAGACGTCTGCCCCCGCATCGCCTACATGCCGCAAGGCCTGGGCAAGAATCTTTACCCTACGCTGTCCGTCGAAGAAAACCTGCAGTTCTTCGCCCGCCTGTTCGGCCACGAAGAGGCCGAACGCCGGCGCCGCATCGACGACCTGACCCGCGCCACAGGCATGCACCCGTTCCTGTCGCGACCGGCGGGCAAGCTGTCCGGCGGCATGAAGCAGAAGCTGGGCCTGTGCTGCGCCCTGATCCACGATCCCGACTTGCTGATCCTGGACGAACCCACGACCGGCGTGGACCCCCTGGCGCGCGCCCAGTTCTGGGACCTCATCGCACGCATCCGCCGGCAGCGCCCCGGCATGAGCGTGATCGTCGCCACGGCCTACATGGACGAAGCGCAGCGCTTCGACTGGCTGGTCGCCATGGACGCGGGCAAGGTGCTGGCGACCGGAACGCCGCAGGAACTGCTGGAGCGCACGGGCTCCAGCTCGCTGGAAACGGCCTTCATCGGGCTGCTTCCCGAAGAGCGCAAGCGCGGCCACGTCCCGGTGGAGATTCCCGCGCTGCAGGTCGACGAGGACGACATCGCCATCGAGGCGCAGGACCTGACCATACGCTTCGGTGATTTCGTCGCTGTCGACCATGTCAGCTTCCGCATCCGCCGAGGCGAAATCTTCGGTTTCCTCGGGTCCAACGGATGCGGCAAGACCACCACCATGAAGATGCTGACCGGCCTGCTGCCGGCCAGCGAGGGCCAGGCATGGCTCTTCGGTCGCGAAGTGGATCCGCGCAACATCGACACGCGTCGGCGGGTGGGCTATATGTCCCAGTCGTTCTCGCTCTACAGCGAGCTCACCGTCCGCCAGAACCTGGTGCTGCACGCGCAACTGTTCAATGTCCCCGAGGCCGACATCCCCTCGCGCGTCGCCGAGATGGCCGAACGCTTCGGCCTGGGCGACGCCATGGACAGCCTGCCGGCGGGCATGCCCCTGGGCATGCGCCAGCGCCTGTCGCTGGCCGTGGCCATGGTGCACAAGCCGGAACTGCTCATCCTGGACGAACCAACTTCCGGCGTGGACCCGGTGGCGCGCGATGCTTTCTGGCGGCTGCTGATCGAGCTGTCCCGACGGGACAAGGTCACGATCTTCATTTCCACCCACTTCATGAACGAGGCGCAACGCTGCGACCGCATGTCGCTCATGCATGCCGGCAAGGTGCTGGACAGCGACACGCCCGCCCGATTGACGGAAAAGCGCGGCGCGGGGACGCTGGAGGAAGCCTTCATCGGCTACCTGCGCGAAGCGTCCGGCGCCGACCCCGAGCCAGAAGACGACGGCGCCGCGCAAGCCGCCGCCCCGCAGCCTGACTCCCACGCGAAACAGGGCTTCAGCCTGCTGCGCCTGCTCAGCTATATGTGGCGCGAGGCGCTGGAACTGCAGCGCGATCCCGTACGCGCCACGCTGGCGCTGGGGGGATCGCTGATCCTGATGTTCGTCATGGGCTTCGGCATCAGCATGGACGTCGAAGACCTGCGCTATGCCGTGCTGGACCGCGACCAGACCACGCTGAGCCGCGACTACGCCCTGCAGTTGTCCGGCTCCCGCTATTTCATCGAGCAGCCCCCGATCGGCGACTACGACGAGCTGGACCGCCGCATGCGCAGCGGCGAACTGTCGCTGGCGCTGGAAATCCCGCCGGGCTTCATGCGCGACGTGCTGCGCGGCGGCAATGCGCAGATCGGCGTCTGGGCGGACGGCGCCATGCCGCAGCGCGCCGAAACCGTCCTGGGATACGTACAGGGCATGCACCAGAATTGGCTGAACGCGCAGGCCCGCGAGCGCGGCATCGCAATGTCCATGCCCGCGAACATCGAAACCCGCTTCCGCTACAACCCCGACGTGCAGAGCCTGAAGGCCATGGTGCCGGCGATCGTGCCCGTCCTGCTGCTGATGCTGCCCGCCATGCTGACCGCGCTGTCCGTCGTACGAGAGAAAGAAACAGGATCCATCATCAATCTGTACGTCACACCGGTGAAGCGTAGCGAATTCCTGCTGGGCAAGCAGTTGCCGTATGTCGGACTGGCCGTGGTCAATTTCCTGCTGATGAGCCTGCTGGCCGTCACCGTGTTCGGCGTTCCCATCACCGGCAACTATCTGGCCCTGCTGGCTGCGGCGCTGATCTTCAGCTTCGTCGCCACCGGCATGGGGCTGCTGGCCTCGTCGCTCACGCGCAGCCAGGTGGCGGCCATGTTCCTGGCCATGGTGGGCACCCTGATCCCCGCCACGCAATTCTCCGGCCTGCTCAACCCGGTCCCCTCCCTGGAGGGCATGGGCCGGCTGATCGGCGAGATCTACCCCGCCACCTACATGATCACGATCAGCCGCGGGGTCTTCAGCAAGGCGCTGGGCTTCGGCGAACTGGGCAGCGCCTTCTGGCCCATGCTGCTGTCGGTGCCCGTCATCATCGGCGCGGCGATCATGCTGCTCCGAAAACAGGAGAGCTGACATGGGCATGCGCAATCTGGCCAATATCTACCGCCTGGGCGTCAAGGAGCTGTGGAGCCTGTGGCGCGACCCGATGCTGCTGGTCCTGATCGTCTATGTCTTCACCGTCGCGGTCTACTCGGCGGCCACCGCCATGCCGGAGACGCTGCACCACGCGCCGATCGCCGTCGTGGACGAGGACTCGTCCCAGCTGTCGCAGCGCATCGTGTCGGCCTTCTATCCCCCGCAGTTCACAAAACCCGCCGTGGTCGGCCTGGCCGAAATCGACCAGGGCATGGACGCCGGACGCTATACGTTCAGCGTGGTCATTCCACCAGGATTCCAGCGCGACGTCCTGGCCGGACGCGCGCCAGACCTGCAGTTGAACGTGGACGCCACCCGCATGAGCCAGGCCTTCGCCGGCAGCGGCGCCATCCAGCAGATATTGATGGGAGAGGTCGCGGAATTCATGCAGCGCGAACGGGGAGCCGCCGCATCGCCCGTGGACCTGGCGGTGCGCGTGCGATTCAATCCTTCCCTGGAAAACGCCTGGTTCGGCGGGCTGATGCAGATCATCAACCAGATCACGATGCTTTCCATCATACTGACTGGCGCCGCCCTGATACGCGAGCGCGAGCACGGCACGATCGAGCATCTGCTGGTCATGCCGGTCACGCCCGCGCAGATCATGCTCTCCAAGATCTGGTCCATGGGACTGGTGGTGCTCGCCGCCGCCTGCCTGTCCCTCAACCTGGTCGTGCGCATGCTGATCGGCGTTCCCGTCGAAGGCTCGCTGGCGCTGTTCTTCGCCGGCGCGGCGCTGTGCCTGTTCGCCACCACGTCGATGGGCATTTTCCTGGCCACGCTGTCACGCAATATGCCGCAGTTCGCAATGCTGCTGATCCTGGTGCTGTTGCCCTTGCAGATGCTGTCGGGCGGCTCCACGCCGTACGAAAGCATGCCGGAAATCGTGCAGACCGTCATGCTGGCCGCGCCCACCACGCACTTCGTCGAACTGGGCGGCGCCATCCTGTATCGCGGCGCCGGCATCGACGTCGTCTGGAAGTCCTTCCTGTGGCTGGCCGTGATCGGAACCGTGCTGTTCATGCTGTCGCTGTCGCGGTTCCGCAAGACAATCGCGCAGATGGCCTGAACGGGCAGCCGGGAGCTTCCCCGCCACAATACGGGGTCGCTTGCGGCGCGCCGTATGAACACTGCTTCGCTTGACCTCGGGCTGAAGTCCGGGGCTTGCGCTTGGGCGCGTGGTCAGAACGTCGCGCCCTCGAACCGTTTCGCCAGGAAATCGACGAACGCGCGTGTCTTCGCCGTCAGGTGCTGGCGCGTGGGAAAGACCGCCATGATGTCCGCTGGCTTGCTCGCCCAGTCCGGCAGGACATGCACCAGGCGGCCGGCGCGCAAGTGGTGCGCCACGTTCCATCGCGAGCGCAGGGCGATGCCCTGGCCGTCCAGCGCCCAGGACAGGACGACCAGGCCGTCATTGCTGCTCAGGCGCCCGCGCACCTTGACCGTTTCCGTGCGCGTTTCCGCCGTCAGCTTCCAGACGCCGTGCGTTTCGTCATTCTCGCGGATGATCAGGCACCTGTGCGACAGCAGATCGTAGGGGCGCACAGGACTGCCGTGCCGGCCCAGGTAGGCGGGAGAAGCGCACAGGATGCGCTCGTTCAGGGCAATCCGGCGGGCCGCCAGCGACGCGTCCGGCAGTTCGCCGATGCGGATGGCCACGTCGAAATCCTGCATGTCCTGGCTCATGGGACGATCGCTGAGATAAAGCGCTACCTCGACTTCCGGATAACTGTCGCAGAACTCCGAAACCGCGGGCGCGATGTGCTCCCTGCCGAATCCCATGGTGGCGCTCACGCGCAGCAGGCCGCGCGGCACGGCGCGCGCGCCCGCCAGCGTCTGTTCCAGCTCCCTCAGGTCGGCGGCCAGCCTGCCGCCCTGGGAAAAGTAATGCTCTCCTTCCACCGTCAGGTGCATGCGCCGCGTGCTGCGGTTCAACAGCCGCACCCCCAGGCGCGCCTCGATTGCCGCCAGCCGCTTGGAAACCGTCGATGCCGCCACTCCGTATTCCCTGGCAAGCGCCGTCAGGCTGCCCAGGCGCACCAGCTTGAGGAAGAACTCCAGGTCCGTGAGCTTGTTCATCGCCTTATTATTTCCTGTAGGGAAAAGATATCTTCATTTTAATTCAACCATTTCCAATAAATAAAAAAATAGAATGACCACACGCCAAAACGCGAGCCTCTCCGTTCAAGGCAAATTCGATTTGAAGCCGAAGGCTTCCCCATATTGGGGCGGAGAATCTTCGGCCTTCAGGCCGAAGTTCTTCACCAGGCAGTATCCGGCAAGGCGTCATCCGGACGCCCTGGCCAGACATGCATCAACGATAGGGGACGGCGCGCGCCGTCCCGGATAAAGACACTCACGGAGGAGACTTTGACATCCTCCCTGCCCTAAAGGACGGGGATTCCCACGACTGGCGCTCGATGTCCCGAGCGGAGAAGGATATTTACAGCAGCATTTACGTCACGATCATGCACCGTACCGCACTCACTGCAAACCCATTCTCTTATTCGCAGACCTGCGATACCTTTCGGCCTCGACTCGGGCAACGCGCCGCAAGCCGAGCAGGTCTGGGAGGAAAACGCTTCGTTCACTTCTTCAACGGTTGCGCCGTGCGTCATCGCTTTGTAGCGGAGCATGTTTCGGAAGGACGACCAAGCTGCGTCATTGACGCTTTTTGCCAGATTGGTTTTGGCAAGCCCTTTGCTGTTCACGTTGCCGACCGCGATGTAGTCGAATTCGCGGATAAGGCGTGTGGACAGTTTGTGCAGAAAATCAGATCGGGCGTTTCTGATCTTCGCGTGAATGCTTGTCGCCTGGCGCTTCTTCCTGGCGCGCTGCGCCTTGGCGAGTTTTTCTTCGAGCACCCGAAAGTGCCGGGGGTTGTCGATCTTCTCGCCGGTGGAAAGAGCCGCAAAGGAATCCAGGCCAAGGTCGATGCCGACACCACTCTTGATCGGGCGAGCAGCCGCATCCGCAACCTCGATCACGATGTTCAGGTACCAATTGCCCTTGGCGTCCTGGGCAAAGCAGACGCCGTCCTTGATCTTGCCTTCCGGCAAGGCTCTGGCATTGAACACCCGGAAGGTGTTGCCTGCGAACCGGAAGGCATCGCCATGGCGTTTCAAGTCCCGGCCCTTGAGCGGCACCCAGCCAAGCGAACGCTTGCCTCGGTAGCGAAGGAACGGGCGATGGAATTGCTTGCGAGACTTCGCGTATTGCTCGCACGCGGCATTGATCGTGCCGGAGTGGATGCCAAGCGCTTTGCTGCTGCCGGTCGTCAGGACGTTCAGATCAAAGCCGGTCGGCCAGCGCTTGCGCCACTTGAGCGCGTGTTTCTGTGTGTCGTTGCAGAAGTTCCAGACGAAATTCACCGCCCGCGCCTGCTTGTTCAGCAGCCCGTTCAAGGACTTCACGCGATAGCGGTAAACCTTCGTGTTCATTGGCGTTTCAGGGACTCGTCAATGGTATGGCGGATGTGTTCGGCAACTGGAAGCCCGGTCTTTTCCGGCAGGGCTTTGCGTGCAGCAACAACAGGCTCGGGTAGAAATATAGGTGTGTTTTTCGCACACATATTTTACCTGTTTATTTATACAGTAGCGTGGCTTATCGGCTGCGCTTCTTTCCTCCCCGGCCTGAACGCCGGGGTTTCTCGGAGCATCTGATGAAACACCCTTTCCACTGGATCGCAGCCGGCCTGTTCTGTTCGCTGCTCGCCCCCGTATCCTCGGCTCAGGCCCAGGAATTTCCATCGCGGGCCGTGCGCCTGATCGTTCCCTATGCGCCCGGCGGCAGCGCCGACATCACGGCGCGGCTGATCGGCGATGAATGGTCGAAGCAGCTGGGCCAGCCCATCGTCATCGAAAACCGTGCCGGAGCAGGCGGCAACATCGGCGTGGATGCCGTGGCCAAATCCGCGCCCGACGGCTACACGATAGGCCTGCATACCGTTTCCCTGGCCATCAATCCGGCCATTTTCCCTTCCATGCCCTTCGACACGCTCAAGGACCTGGCACCCATCGGCACGGTGGCCAGCTCCCAGCACGTGCTGGCGCTCAATCCGTCCGTCAAGGCCGATTCGGTGAAATCGCTGATCGCGCTCGCCAAGGCCAATCCCGGGCATCTAACCTACGGTTCAGCGGGCGCGGGCAGCACGTTCCACATGTCGGCGGAACTATTCAAGGCCCTGGCCGACGTCGACATTCTGCACGTTCCCTATCGCGGCGGCGGCCCCGCCATGGTCGACACCATTGCGGGACAGGTGGACATGAGTTTCCCTGTGCTGTCGGCCGCGCTGCCGCACATCCAGGCCGGCACGCTGCGGGCGCTGGGCGTCACTGGTCCGCAACGCTCATCGCTGCTGCCCGACGTTCCCTACATCGCCGAAGCCGGCGTGCCGGACTACAGCTTCGAAACCTGGTTCATGACATTCGCCCCGGCGGGAACGCCCGGGCCGGCCATCGAAACACTGAACCGGACACTGAACGCGGCGCTGACGTCCGATGCGTTGCGCAAGCGCATGGTCGAGCAGGGCTTCGACCCGCTGCCATCGACAGCGGCGCAGGCGCGCGAACGCCTGGAAACCGAACTGCCGGCCTGGTCCCGCCTCGTGCAGGAACGCGGCATCAAGATCGAGTGAGAGCTGTAGCCATGCAAGCAAAGACGCTTTACCGGAAGCTGATTGATACCCATTGCGTCCGCCAGTTGGACGACCAGCACGTGCTGCTGTTCTGCGATCTGCACCTGATGAACGAGTACACCAGCCCGCAAGCGTTCGCGGGGCTGGATGCCCGCGGCGCAGGCGTGCTGGCGCCCGGGCAGAACGTAGCGGTTGTCAGCCATATCATCCCCACGCATCCGGCCAGTCCGCGCGTCATCCAGGACCCGGCCTCGGCGCTGCAAGCGTCCAACCTGAAGCGCAACTGCGACCGGCACGACATCCTGCTGTTCGACACGAACGACGCCATGCAGGGGATCGAGCACGTCGTCGCGCCGGAGCACGGCCTGATCCGCCCGGGCATGGTCGTCATCTGCGGCGATAGCCACACGACTACCTACGGTGCGCTGGGAGCGCTGGGCTTCGGCATCGGCACCACAGAGGTCGAGCACGTCCTGGCGACGCAGACGCTGGTCTACCGCGTGGCGGACAATATGCGCATCCACGTGGACGGCACGCTGCCGCGCGGCAGCACGGCCAAGGATCTCGTCCTGATGATCCTGCGGCGCATCAGCGCCCAGGGCGCCCGGGGCCATGTCGTCGAGTACACGGGCAGCGCCATCGAGGCCTTGTCCATCGAAGCGCGCTTCACGCTCTGCAACATGACGGTAGAGGCGGGAGCGCGAGGCGCATTGATCGCGCCGGACGACAAGGCTGTCGACTATGTGCTGGCGCACGCGCCCGACCTGCAAGGACCGGTGCGCGAGCAGGCGCTTGCCGCATGGCGGGAACTGTATACCGATGAGGGCGCCATTTTCGACGTGGAGCATTATTTCCATGCGGCGGACGCCGCCCCGCACGTCACCTGGGGCACCAGCCCGGACCAGGTCGTCGCCATCACGGATCCCATTCCCGACCCTTCCCTTAACCCTGATCCGGTCGGCAGGAAGAGCGCGGAGCGCGCCCTCGGCTATACCGGGCTGCGGCCCGGGCAGTCACTGACCGGGCTGCCGATCCAGCATGTGTTCATCGGCTCGTGCACGAATGCGCGCATCGAGGACCTGCGCGAGGTGGCAAATGTCGTCCGCGGACAGCACATCGCGCCCGGCGTGCGCGCCATGGTCGTCCCGGGATCGGGCGCCGTGCGCGACCAGGCCGAACGAGAAGGCATCGCCGCGCAACTGCGCGACGCCGGCTTCGAATGGCGCAAGCCCGGCTGTTCGATGTGCCTGGCCATGAACGACGACGTGCTGGAAGAGGGCGTGCGCTGCGCCTCGACCACCAACCGCAATTTCGAAGGCAGGCAGGGGCGGGGCGCCATCACGCACCTCATGAGCCCGGCCATGGCCGCGGCGGCTGCCATCGCCGGCCGCATCATCGATATCCGCACACTGGAGAACTGAATGTCAGACCAAGGCATAATTTCGGGCCTGGCCGCTCCCCTGCCCCTGGAAAACCTGGACACGGACCAGATCATGCCCAAGCAGTTCCTGCGCGGCATCGACAAGGCTGGCCTGGACAAGGGCCTGCTCTACGACCTGCGCTTCGACGGCCTGGGCCGGCCGCGCCCGGACTTCATCCTCGACCGTCCCGGCTATGCAGAAAGCGACATGCTGATCGCCGGCGCGAACTTCGGCTGCGGCTCCAGCCGCGAGCACGCGGTCTGGGGGCTGATGCAGTTCGGCATCCGCGCCATTATCGCCCCCAGCTTCGGCGAAATCTTCTATTTCAATGCGCTGAACAACGGCCTGGTCCTGATCACGCTGGAACCGGCCGCCGTCCGGACGCTGATGGAACGTTCGACGGCATCCGGACGCAGCCTGCCGGTCGATATCGATCTGCACGCGCAGCGGCTGTCCGCGCAGGATATGCAGTATCCGTTCACGATGGCCGCCCGCCACCGCGGCATGTTCCTGCAGGGCACGGACCTGACGGGCTCCACGCTGGCGCGGCTTCCCGAGATCGAGGCATTCGCCCATACTTACTGGGAGCGCTTTCCCTGGAACAGGAACGTCGCGCACGTCGCCAGGGAATACCTGGCCGCCCAGCGCGCGGCATCTCCCGCCGCATGAAGAACGACTCACAAGGAGCAATCATGTTCGAAGGTTTCCGGCAACGCACCGTCTCCGTCAACGGCATCGACATTTTCTGCCGCACGGCGGGCGATGGCCCGGCGCTGCTGATGATGCACGGCCATCCGCAGACACACGCCATGTGGCACAAGGTGGCGCCGACGCTGGCGCGGCACTTCACCGTCGTGCTGCCCGACCTCCGGGGCCAGGGCGGCAGCGGCAAGCCGGGCGCATCCGAAAGGCATGAGGCCTACGCCAAGCGCACGATGGCGCTGGACATGCGCCTGCTGATGGACGAAGTCGCGCCCGGACCGTTCGCCGTCCTGGCGCACGACCGCGGCGCGCGCGTCGCGCACCGCCTGGGCATGGATCACCCGGACGCCGTCTCGCGCATGGTGCTGCTGGACATCGCCCCGACGCTGTCCATGTACCGCCAGACCAGCGAGACATTCGCGCGCGCCTATTGGCACTGGTTCTTCCTGATCCAGCCCTCCCCCTTGCCCGAATCGCTGATCCAGGCCGATCCCGAGCAGTACCTGCGCTCCGTCATGGCCAAGCGCAGCGCCGGCATGAAGCCGTTCACCTCGGAAGCCTTCGCCAGCTACATCGCCAACGTGTCTCAGCCCGGCGTGGCGCAGGCGATTTGCGAGGACTACCGGGCCAGCGCGGGCATAGACCTGGAGCACGACCAGGCGGACCTCGATGCGGGGCGCAGGCTGGAAATGCCGCTGCTGGCGCTATGGGGCGCCCAGGGCACCGTCGGCCAGTGCTTCGACCCGCTGGAAGAATGGAGCAAGGTCGCCGCCGACGTCCAGGGCCGCGCCCTGCCCACCGGCCACTATATTGCGGAAGAAGGACCCGATATCTTGCTGGAACACTGCCTGCCGTTTCTGCAGGGAAGCTAGATAATGGCCTGCAGGCCTTTGTCGGCAATCACATTGAGCAGCTTGAGCGCGGGACCGGTAGGACGGGTCTCGCCCTGCTCCCACTTACGCACCGTCGAGGCCGTGGTGTGCAGGTAAAGCGCAAACACC
The DNA here is from genome assembly GCF_004342005.1 of Paracandidimonas soli. GTDB lineage: Bacteria > Pseudomonadota > Gammaproteobacteria > Burkholderiales > Burkholderiaceae_B > Paracandidimonas > Paracandidimonas soli. Next base: position 69,591 of record NZ_SMBX01000005.1, on the reverse strand, counting down.
GGCTGGCTGAACTTCAGGGTTTCGCGCAGATGTTTGATATCGGCCGCAACGAACTCGCGCACTGGCGGCGGGCAAATCGCATCGAACTCACGCATCGTTACTTTATCGATCGCTCCAGCTTTATAGAGCGCAGCCAAATCTCCACGCAACGATTCAATGATCTTGCTCACAATAAACCTCCAGTAACACCCCGGCCTGCAACGCCTTCGCCAGGGCCGCGTTGGAAAGCTCCAGAAAAACCTTGCCGGAAAATTGCAGTGCCTTCTTCTCGTTCTGCGTAATGTTCTCCCTCGCATTTTTAGGGAATCCATACAGGAACACATAGCGGCTGCCAAGCCTGGCTGACAGCAACGTACGGTAACCGTCGCGCTTGCCGCCGCCAGGACGGGCCACCCGCATCTTGTATAGAGAAGCACCCAGATCCGCATCGACCAGGCCGTCTTCCATGTTTTTGACTGCCCTGCACAAAGCTGTATCAGGCAATCTCTCGCCCGTCTGCCACCGCGCGAAATGTTTCCGCTTCAGGATGTGCTTCATTTCGTCTCCCAAAATATACCCGATACGGGTATATTTATCCACGCTTTTGTACAACACTCCACGAGAAATGCCGTACACCGGATCGGCTCAGGCGTGAACATAACGTACGCACGCCACCGCTGTCTTGCCGACCGGGAGCATCATGTCCACCCTGTACTTTCCGAACCTTCTGATCCGTTCTTTCCTGGAGGCGCTTGGAATGAAAGCGTGAGGACGGCGCCCGCGATTGGATCGAATTCCCCAAGTACCCTAGAATCGACACTCTTGCATGTTGTGGTGATTCAATGGACGACGAGAAACACAAGGGCCCCTCCTCGGGCGCCGCCGCGGGCCCATTCGTCATGTCGAAGCGCTTTCTGCTGATGCTGGTCGCCGTGGCGGCGGTCAGTCCGCTGGGCATCAATCTGTATCTTCCCTCGATGCCGGGCATGACAGCGGCGCTGGGGGTGGATTACGCCGCGATACAGTTCACCCTGTCGCTCTACTTGGCTTCGGTGGCGCTCGGCCAGCTCGTCATCGGCCCGATCTCCGACCGCTACGGGCGCCGTCCGGTATTGCTGGGCGGCCTGGCCATATTCGTGGCCGGGTCCGTTGTCTGCACGCTGGCGCCCAGTATCAGCGTGCTGAATGCGGGCAGGGTGCTGCAGGCGCTGGGCGGATGCGCAGGCATCGCGCTGAGCCGCGCGATCGTCCGCGATCTGTACGAGCGCACGCAGGCGGCAAGCATGATCGGCTACGTGACCATGGGGATGGCGGTCGCGCCCATGGTGGCGCCCACCATAGGCGGCGTGCTCGAAGCCTGGCATGGCTGGCGGGCGTCTTTCGGCTTTCTTGCGTTATTCGGCTTCGGCACGCTGGCGGTGGTGTATATCCTGCTGCACGAAACGAATCCGTGGCGCGGCGATACGGCGCAATCGCAATCGCTGCTCAAGGGCTACGGCAAGCTGCTGCGCATACCCGCATTCTGGGGCTTTGCACTGACCGCGGGTTTTTCGTCAGCGGCGTTCTTCGCCTTCGTCGGCGGGGCGGCCTATGTCGTGATCAATCTCATGGAACGCACGCCAGTGGAGTACGGGCTGTATTTCGGGCTCGTGTCCCTGGGCTACATCGTCGGCAACTTCCTGTCCGGCCGGTTCGTCGCCAAGGTGGGGCCGCAGCAGATGATCAGGCTGGGCGCCACGCTGGCATTCGCCTCGGTGCTGCTCACGGCCTTTCTGTATGCGCTGGACGACATGCGGCCGCTCTTCCTGTTCCTGCCCACCACGTTTCTCGGCATGGGCAACGGCCTGGTCATGCCCAGCTGCATCGCGGGAGCGGTCAGTGTCAGGCCGGAAGTGGCAGGCGCGGCTTCCGGCCTGGCGGGCAGCATACAGATAGGTTTCGGCGCGGTGGTGGCCCCCATCGTGGGCGCGCTGGTGACCACGTCGGCCTGGCCCATGATCGTGGTGACCGGCCTCTGCACGCTGATGGCCATGCTGAGCATGCAGCTGGTATCGAAGTAAAAATAAATATCAAAAAACCCGCGAATCCTGGTAGCGGGCCTGGAGTCGAGCCAGGTTCGCGTACTGAAGCAGCTGCAAAACGAGAACGAGCGGCTCACCAGGCTGGTTGCTGAGCCCGGCCCTCACCCCGGAATCGGGCAATTTACGTGTCCCAGAGCCGGACAGTTCATGAACTCCTGGCAGCGGCCTTCCAATCCCTGGACAGAAGAGAGAAATCCGGATAATATGAAAATTAGTTGCTACAGCAACTATAAATCCTTGACATGCCATTGGATAATCATGAAGCATCTCTCTGTCGATTTCCCCCCACGGATTTCGTTGTCCGGACCGTCTCCGCTGATTCCCCTCGAGCGCCTCAGCGCAGTCCTTGGATTAGATATCTTCATCAAGCGGGAAGATCTGGGTGCCATAGGAGGCGGCGGCAACAAGCTCAGAAAACTCGAATGCCTGGTCGCAGAAGCCAACGCTCGCGGATGCGATACCTTGATTACATTTGGCGCCCTGCAGTCAAATCATGCCCGAATGGTCGCTGCCGTGGCAGCCCGGCAAGGACTCAACTGCGAACTCGTCTTAAGCAGAAAAGTCCCTCGTCAAGGGCTTCACTACGAACAGGGCGGGAACCTGGCGCTCGATCGGATCTTCGGCGCATCGTTGCATGTGCTCAGCGCCAATGAGGACGCTATTGCCTTCGCCGGTATGCGTGCAGGGAAACTCGCGGCTGAAGGCCATGAGGCATACATCATTCCGTTTGGCGGTTCTGACGCATTGGGTGCGATTGCCTATTCGGATTGTGTCAGGGAATTGCTGGAACAAGCCAGGAACATCGGCATCGACTTTGATCATCTGTACCACGGCAGCGGGAGTGGAGGCACACAGGCGGGATTGGTTTTAGGAGCAGAGCTCTATGCGAGCAATGTTCTTGTGCAAGGCATCAGTGTCCTTCATCAAGAAGCGCCACTGACAGCCATCGTTGAAGAAATTTTAAAGAAGGCCCGGGACCGGCTCGGCGTCAATGCCCCTGACGCTGTTTCCCCTATCCTTGTTGATTCCGCTTTTGTCGGGCCGGGTTACGGTATCCCCGACGCACGGACGCTCGAGGCGATAGAGGTCATGGCTCGAACGGAGGGAGTCATTCTCGACCCCGTGTATACGGGCAAAGCCTTCGCAGGCCTCCTCGATCATGTCCGACGCGGGCGAGTCAAGAAGGGAGAAAAAATCGTCTTTCTGCACACAGGGGGCGTACCAGGGCTTTTCGCATATGCCGATGCCTTCGGGCCAGCGGTTTGATCAAACCCGATTTTCAAGAACATAATGACATTCTCATCGCATAGGATCGCGCGTAGCAATCGCGCTGTAGTGGTCTCCGGCCATCACCTCGCCACGAAAGCCGCAACTGAGTTGCTCGAAGCCGGCGGCAGCATTGCCGACGCCGCCATCTGTGGAGCCAGCCTACTTTCCGTGGCGCTTCCGCAAGCATGCGGATTGGGTGGCGACGCATTCATTCTGGTACACGATGCGAAAAGCGGACGCACAGAAGGCATCAATGCATCGGGAATGTCTCCCGCACTCGCAACACCTGGGGAGTTTTCGTCCAGAAAGCTCCAAGAGCGCGGCTCGCGAAGTGTGAATGTCCCTGGCATGGTAGCTGGCTGGGATCTGCTCCATCAACGCTATGGCCGCACAGACTGGTCAAAGTTGCTCTACCCGGCCGTGACCGCCGCTCGCGACGGTGTTCCTGTTTCGCGAGTTCTCGCTCGATCGAGTGAACTCTATCGCTCTATGCTGGAGTCTGATCCAGGCAGTCGCAGTCTCTTCCTTGACAACGGGCAGCCGCTGCAGGAGGGAGCAATCTGGCGTCAAGAAGCACTCTCAAAGACATTGGAGCAGCTAGCGCTGGAAGGCGCCGGTCCTTTCTATAGAGGCGACATAGGACGCAGCATCGCCAGTGCCTGCGAAAAGGCTGGCGGACTGCTTCGTGCATCCGACATGGCGGCATATCAACCCGAGTGGGTCGCCCCGCTGTCCATTCACTATCGTGGGCATGAGGTCCGCGCCTTGCCGCCCAACTCATTCGGCCTGTACCTGCTACTCCAGCTTCTGGCGCTTGAAGACAGCGATTTCCCGGGTCGGGAAAATAGGGCTGGAAGACTCAACCGGCTTATCCGGGCGGCTCGCGCCGCCTTCGAGATCGGCAACCGCGCGGTCGCCGACCCCTCTGCTCGTTATGGAGCGGAGTCGGCAGAGATGCTGCTCGGCGCCGTAGGAAGGGAGCGCATGCGCTCTGCATCGGCGGGAACTCCGCCGAATTTGGGCGGAACCGCAGTCATCGCTGTGGCAGATCACTCAGGCAACTCAGTCATCATCATTCAGAGCGTCTTCCTCGTGTTTGGCAGCGGAATATCAGACGAAAGCACGGGAACGTTGCTGAACAATCGTCTGTTTGGCTTCTGCGACTCTCCAGGACATCCCAATCAAGTAGGCCCCCATAAAAGACCCGCCCACACCTTATGCCCCGCAATGGTGTTCAAGGACAACGAATTCAGGTACGCAGTTTCCACGCCTGGCGGCCCAGGGCAAACGCTGACACTGGCGCAAGTGCTCGAAGGCGTGATTGAAGGTGGCGAATCGCTTGCCGATGCCGTAGCCACGCCACGCTGGAGCATGAATCTCGCAGGAACGCCTTTGTCGGAGTCCTCGATGCCGTTGCACTGGATCGAACGCCTGCGTGAGTCAGGCATCGACCTGGCCTCCGCGGAAGAAGGATCCCCGTTCTTTGGGTCGGTCAAAGGCATTGCTCGCGATCCGAACGGGACGTTGACCGGCGTCGCCGATTTTCGTCGAGACGCAACCGCTGCTGGAGTCTGATATGACACGAGGCGCAGACTTGATACTAACAGGCGGCAAGATCGTCACGGTCGATCCCCAGTTCAGGCTGGCGGAAGCGCTGGCTGTCACTGACGGCCGCATCAGCGCGGTCGGCAAGGCCGCCGAGGTTCTGAATAATGCGGATCAGTGGACGAAAGTTGTTGATCTGGAGGGTCGGACGGTCGTGCCGGGCCTGATTGACGGGCACGCCCATCTGGATCGTGAAGGATTGAAGGGCGTTTTTCCGTCACTTGGCCCAACACACAGCATTGCGGACGTACAGGCGGCTCTTGCACATTTGGTCGAGTGCACGCCTGTCGGCGAGTGGATCGTGACTATGCCGCTTGGCGATCCTCCTGCCTACCGGAATGTGGAAGCGCTGTTCAGTGACGGCCGCTTGCCCAATCGACACGATCTTGACGCTGTCGCACCTGACCATCCTGTCTACATTCGCGCCATCTGGGGCTATTGGCGACACTCCACACCACTGATCTCCATTGCGAACACCAAAGCTTTGCAGGCAGCAGGTATTGACGCGAGCACGGCTTCACCAGCACCAGAAGTCACGATCGAAAGAGATGAAGAAGGCTTTCCGACCGGAGTATTTCGGGAAGAGACCCTGATGCCTATCGTAGAACTCGCATTTTTCCGGGAAGCAACCGGATTCGCGCCGGAAACCCGGGCGAAAACGCTTCCCACATCCGTGGCAGCCTACCATCGCTACGGTACTACCAGCGTGTTCGAAGGACATGGCGCGGCCTCTGAACTCATACAAGCATACCGTTCGGCTCATGCCAGCGGCGAATTGAAGATTCGGACGACACTGGCCATAAGCCCGAACTGGAAATCGGTTCCAGACACGAATATCCCACTGTTTGTAGAGGCATGGTGCGGGTGGCTGAGCGGCGCAGGGATAGGCGATGATTTTTTGCGCATTGCCGGTCTTTTCGCTGACATAGATCCCAGCCCCAGCAATGCCGTGCGCGCAAGCGCATACCCCAGGACGGGTTGGGCCGGCTTCAATTACGACACCGCATTATCAAGAGAACGGGCGATTGAACTGCTGACGGCGTGCGCCCGCCAGCGCATTCAGGTCATTGCGATCTGGCCAAACATGCTGGACCTGTTCTATGAGGTTCACAAGAGTGTCCCGCTCACAGGGTTACGCTGGGTCTTCAGCCATATCTCTCTTCTGAATGCAGCGCAAGTCGAAATGATTCGAGAAATGGGCTTGATCGTCACCACTCATACGAATCGCTACATATACAAGGAAGGGCAGCTTTTGCTTGAGCGCGTCGGCAAATCGCGCGAGAACGAAATTACGCCTCTCAGGACACTGGTTGAAGCCGGCGTTCCGGTCGTGCTTGCAACTGACAACGTTCCAGTGTCTTTATTTCATCCGTTCTGGCACGTGGTTGCCAGACGGACTCGAACCGATGGAACTCTAGTGGCGCAGACACAGGCGCTCTCTCGCGAGCAAGCGCTTCGCGCGATCACCAGCACAGCAGCCCTGCTGACATGGGATGAGGACAAGAAGGGGACCATCGAGGTAGGAAAGCTTGCTGATCTTGCCGTCCTGGACCGCGATCCTCTGACTTGCCCAGAAGATCAGCTTCCAGACATCCAATCCGTGCTCACAGTCGTCGGCGGCGAGATCGTATACGCGTCAATGCGCGTCTGATAACCTGGGCGGGGCTGGGAACCACAAAGCCGGGATACATTTTTTGAACTAAAATGCCACTCTATTTCCTCACCATGGAGCCTCTTCGAGCGGCCTGTCAGGGCGATGCCGAGGGGGCGGAAACACAACGAACGTTCTCGTGGCCGACATCGATCCCCGCAGCCTTTTGGCATACCGCATTTTGTCGCTGAGTTCATTACTGAACCGTGGGATCGAGTCGATACTGCAGACTGAAGTGGGCCTCTCGGTGCGACAATGGCGAGTTCTTCTATACCTCGGAAGCCGCGGTCCAGACTCAGTTCAACGTATTGCCGATTTCTGGCGTTACGACAAGAGCCAGGTAAGTCGGGCAGTGACCGAGCTCCAAGCGCTATCGGCCGTTCAAGTCAACCCGGACAAGCACGACCGACGCAGCGTAGTAGTAAGCCTCACCCGTACGGGGCGCCGCTTGTACGCGCGCGCGCTGCCATTGAGTCTTCACCGTCAGGCGAGGCTTACGAATTGTGTCTCCGACAAGGAGATTGCCATCTTCGATAGAACCTTGGACGCGCTTACCCATCAAGCGGAGATGCTCCTTGAGGAGGCTCAGGGCAAGAGCGATTCAGTCTAGCTTGATTTGAAGGTCCTCGATCAGCCTCTTCATTCGCACAAGGTCCGCTTGCACAAACGCTTCCGCAGTTTTGCCATCCCCAGGTACGACTCACGCGGTGATGTTGACGCCAGTGAAAATAAGTTGCTACAACAACCAAATAGCGCCAGAATTAGTCTTTTTGGGAGCCCTGTCATGCCCATCGTAACCATTCTCGTCTTGCAAGGCCATGATCCTGCCCGTAAGACTGAACTATTGCGCGCAGCCGGCCAGGCTATCGAGGACTGCATCGGCTCGCCACGCTCCGGCGTGCGCGTCATGCTCCAGGAACTGGCTCCCGAGCATGTGCTGCTCGCCGGTCAAATCGGCGAGCAACTGGTGCAGTATCAAGTCTTCCTGATCGAAGGCCGCCCGCCATCTCCCAAAGCCGCCCTGATCGCGGCCTTGCACACTGCAGCCCGCGAGATCCTCGGTGTGCGAGGAGATCAGGTCCGCGTGGTAATCTCCGAAATTCCCAAGACTGACATAGGTCTAAACGACGGAATCACCGCGCTGGCGGCGGGACGCTAGGCTGCCGGCCAGACTTTGCGCAAGGGTGTTTTATCACCCTGCGCGCCACCCACATTCGACAAAAAAATGCCCCCACGCTGCGCAGGCTGGCGCCCGCTTGCGCTCCACCGCGCGGCCTGCATGCCGCTTGGATTCGCCAGGCATCCGACAGTCCGCAGTGGACTGTCGGATGTCCGGGCTCATCCCCGAGGGGGCGCTTTTTGTCTAGGGGCGGCGGCGACAAAAAAACCCGCGAATCTTGCGAGACGCGGGTTTTTCTTTGCCAGCAGTACCGTGCACAACGCGGTACGGTACGCAGGAATCAGCGCTTGCTGAACTGCTTGCGGCGACGTGCCTTGTGGAAGCCGGTCTTCTTGCGCTCGACTTCGCGGGCGTCGCGAGTTACCAGGCCAGCCTGCTTCAGCGAGCTCTTCAGGGACTCGTCATAGTCGATCAGGGCACGCGTGATGCCGTGACGGACTGCGCCGGCCTGGCCGCTTTCGCCGCCGCCATGCACGTTGATGTGAAAATCGAACGACTCGACGTGGTTGGTCAGCACCAGGGGCTGACGCACGACCATGCGGCCGGTCTCGCGAGCGAAGTATTCGTCGACGTTCTTGCCGTTGACGACGATCTTGCCCGTGCCTTTCTTGAGGAACACACGCGCCACCGAAGTTTTGCGACGGCCGGTTCCGTAATTCCAATTACCGATCATGATCGCTTTCCTTAGATATCCAGCTGTTTGGGCTGTTGAGCCGTATGGGGATGCTCGGCACCACCGTAGATCTTCAGCTTCTTGGCCATGGCGTAGCCCAGCGGACCCTTGGGCAGCATGCCCTTGACGGCCTTCTGCAGAGCACGGCCCGGGAAACGCTGTTGCATCTTCAGGAACGTCGTTTCGGTAATACCGCCGGGATAGCCCGAGTGGCGATAGTAGCGCTTGTCTTCGGCCTTGTTGCCGGTAACGACGATTTCTGCGGCATTGATGATGACGATGTAATCGCCCGTATCAACGTGAGGCGTGTATTCGGGTTTGTGCTTTCCGCGCAAACGGCGTGCGACTTCGCTGGCCACACGACCCAGGACTTTGCCCTTGGCGTCGATCACAAACCAGTCACGCTTGACTTCATGCGGCTTGGCCACAAATGTCTTCATGATTGGATTTCCTAGATAAAAATGGCTTGCCGCACCTGCGACAGCCCGTGGTTTCCGGCCTGCTCGCGCCAAAGCGTTGTGCCTCGCCCGTGCGCAATAAGCCAGAAAAGCCCATCACTATAGCATAGCCATGGCAATTTTGCTATTTTTCCGCTGCGCGATACCTGCTGATGCTCATCAGCAGGCCGCTGGCCACCCCCAGCGTCAGCAAGGCCGTGCCGCCATAGCTCATGAACGGCAGCGGCACGCCCACCACCGGCAGCATTCCGGTCACCATGCCGATGTTCACGAATACGTAGACGAAAAACATCATACTGATCGCCCCGGCCAGCAGGCGTCCGAACTGTGTGTGCGCCTGCAGCGCGATCGTCAGCCCGCGGAAAATCAGCAAGGCGTAGAGCGCCAGCAGCATGATGCCGCCGTACAGGCCGAACTCCTCGGCGAACACCGCGAACACGAAGTCCGTCGTCCGCTCGGGGATGAAATCCAGGTGCGACTGCGTGCCCTGCAGGTAGCCTTTGCCGTAGATGCCCCCCGACCCCACCGCGATCATGGACTGGATGGTATGGAAGCCCTTGCCCAGCGGATCGCTGCTCGGATCCAGCAGCGTGCATACCCTGTGCTTCTGGTATTCGTGCAGCAGCACCCAGTCCACGCCGGGCTGGCAGATCTGATCCTCGAAATACAGCACCGCCACGATCCCCGACACCACGATCACCGTCGCCGGCAGCAGCAGCTTGAACGACAGGCCGCCGAAATAGATCACGCAGAAGCCTGTGCCGAAGACCAGCAGGGCCGTCCCCAGGTCGGGCTGCTTCACGATCAGCAGGAACGGAATCAGCAGCAGGACGCTGGCCGCGAGAATGTTTAGCAGGCGGCTCCCTCCCTGGTTGCGGTGGAAGTACCAGGCCAGCATCATGGGCACGGCGATTTTCATGAATTCCGACGGCTGCAGGCGCACGACGCCCAGGTTCAGCCAGCGCGTCGCCCCCTTGCTGGTCTCGCCGACCAGTTCCACGCCCACCAGCAGCGCCACGCCGCACAGATAGGCCGGCAAGGCCAGCCGCATCAGCAGCGGCGGCGGCAGCAAGGCGGTGATCCACATGGCGGCGAATGCGATCAGGAAGTTGCGCGACTGGTCCGCGAAGCGCCAGTCCGTTCCGCCGACGGCGGAGTGCATGACCGTCAGGCCGAGAATGGTCATCAGCATCAGCAGGACCAGCAGAGGCCAATCGAATGCCGTCAATGCGCGTAATACCCATTGCCAGACGCGCTTCATGGCTGCTCTCCATTGATGTCGGACAGCGGCCTGGCGGAATCCTCGCGCAACTCCTCAGGCAGGTCTTCGGGGCGCACCGCCGCATCGGGAGACTCGCCCGCCTCGACCGGCGCGTCCTCATCCGCCGATGCGGCAAGCGCCGCATGCGCCTGTTGCTGGCGCTCATCCACGCGCGAGGGAGACAGCCAGTAATCGAATACGCTGCGGGCGACAGGCGCGGCCGCGGTCGAGCCCCAGCCGCCGTTCTCCACGATCAGGGCAAGCGCGATCTGGGGATCTTCCACCGGCGCGAACGCCATGAACAGCGCGTGATCGCGCAGGCGCTCGGAAACGGCGCGCGCATCATACTTGGCGCCGCGCAGGCTGAACACCTGGGCCGTGCCCGTCTTGCCCGCCGCGCGGTACGTGGCGCCCTGGAATGCCCGCCGCGCCGTGCCGCTGGCAATCACATCCTCCATGGCCCGATGGATGATAGCCACGTTGTCCGGCTTCAGGTCGATGACGTGCGAGGGGGCCGTCACCGTGGGCCGCACCTCTCCCGTGCGGGAATTGCGCACCAGGCTGACCAGATGCGGCTTCATGTAGGCGCCGCCATTGGCCAGCACGGCGGTCGCCTGCGCCAGTTGCAGCAGCGTGAATGCGTTGTACCCCTGCCCCACGGCCACCGATACCGTTTCGCCCGCATACCAGCGCTGCTGCTCGGGCTTCTTGTACGCCTGGCGCTTCCACTCCGTGGACGGCAGCACGCCGCGCCGCTCGCCATCCAGGTCGATGCCCGTCTGCTGCCCGAAGCCGAACTGCTTGCTGAAATCATGCAGGGCGTTGACGCCGATTTCCGGGCCCAGCGAGTAGAAATAGGTATCGGACGACACCACGATGGCGCGATGCATATTGGTCGGCCCGTACGCCACGCTGCCCGCGTTGCGGAAACGCTGCCCGCCCAGCTCGAAGTAGCCAGGATCGGGGAAGCGCTGCGCCGGATCGCGCTTGCCCATCTCCAGCGCCGCCAGCGCCACGAAAGGCTTGTACGTGGAGCCGATGGGATACGTGCCATACAACGGGCGGTTGATCAGCGGATGGTCCGGCGACTCGTTCAGCGCCTTCCAGCTTTCCACGTCGATGCCGTCGATGAACAGATTGGGATCGAACGACGGGGCGGAAACGAAGGCGAGCACTTCCCCGGTCTTGGGCTCGATGGCGACCAGCGCTCCGCGCTTGCCCTCGAACTGGCGCTCGGCCTCCTTCTGCAGCCCGATATCCAGCGACAGCCGCAGATTGGCGCCGGGCACGGGATCCGTGCGGCGCAGCGTGCGCACCGGCCGGCCCGTTGCGGTGACTTCGACTTCCTCTATCCCCGTGCGGCCGTGCAGTTCGCGCTCCCAGGTCTTTTCGATGCCTTTCTTGCCGATGACCTGCGTGCCGCGGTAATTGCCCAGTTCGCCGTTTTCTTCGAGGCGCTCGATGTCCGCTTCGGAAATGCGGCCCACATAGCCCAGCACGTGCGCCGCCGACTCTCCATGCGGATATTCGCGCACCCAGCGCGCGCTGAGCTCCACCCCCGGGAAGCGATAGGAATTGCCGGCGAACCACGAGGCCTCCGTTTCGTTCAGGCTGTTGCGCAGCGGCACGGAACTGTAGCGGCCCGACTGGTTGAGCCCCTGGCGAAAGCGCCTGCGGTCGGTAGGACTGAGATAGACGACCTCTCCCAGGGCGTCCAGCATTTCCTGCATATCGCCCTGGACCTGCGCGGGCACGACCGACAGCGTGTAATCGCGGTAGTTGCGCGCCAGCACCACGCCATTGCGGTCCGTGATCTCGCCGCGCCTCGGCGCGATCGGCACCACGGCAATGCGGTTGCGGTCCGCCCTGGCCGCCAGCCCCTCGTAGCGCACGACCTGGAGCTGCCACAACCGCCAGCCCAGGATCGCAAAGCAGGCCAGCACGAACAGGCCGGCCACCAGCACGCGCAGGAAGATGCGGCGGCGCTGGAGATGGCTGGTTTTCTTGAACTCGAACATGCCGGAATCCCGCCTAGACGGAGCCCGCATCCCCGGCATCGCGCCGGCGCTGTGGCATGAGCAGCAGCATATCGGCCAGCGGCCAGAGCGCAACGGTCAGCAATGCGGACAGGGCCCAGCCCCAGCCGGCCCAGCCGCCCATCAGCCAGGCGTAGGCGATCTGCCGGATGGCCATGGCCAGCACGAACACGGGCAGCAGATGGACCGCCTGCACCACGGCATTGAAGCGGCGCAGCCGGCGCGCCAGCAGGACGGCGCCATAGGCGACCAGCGTATAGGAAAGCGCCTGGCCGCCCAGCAGCATACCGTCGTGCACATCCAGCAGCAAGCCGAAGAAGAATGCGGTGAGCAGGCCGACGCGGCGCGGCTCGTTCAGGGCCCAGACCGCGATGACCAGCAGCAGCAGGTCCGGCGCCGGCGCCCACTGCCGCCACGGCAGCAGGGAAATGAGCCAGGCCAGGAGAATCGTGAACCAGATGAATACCGGGCTGGACGGCTGTTTGAACGGCGCCGTATCCACCGGCGCCAGACGGCTGAGCGACGTACCGGCCGCGCGTCCGCTTCTGGCCGCGTTCATTGAACGCCCCCCTCGGCATCGCCCGGCGCCCCGAACGTGTTCTCGACCAGCAGCACCAGGAAATGCCGATAACGCTCCGGATGCGACAGCGGCGTGGCGACGCCTACCGCGAAACCGGAGGCGGTATCGTGATCGATGCGATCCACGCTGGCGACGGACAAGCCGGCGGGAAACACGCCGCCCACGCCGCTGGTGATCAGCACGTCGCCCTCTTCCAGGTCGACGTCCTCGGTCAGGTAGCGCACCTCGACCTTGCCGCTCGCGCCCGCGCCGAATGCGATCAGGCGCAAACCGTTGCGCATGACCTGCACCGGGATGGAGACGGCTTCGTCCGTCAGCATGGCCGCTTCCGCGGTATAGGGGGTGACACGCACGACCTGCCCCACGATGCCGCCCTCGTCGATGATGGGCATGCCCGGCCTGATGCCGCTGCTTTCCCCCTTGTTGAACACAAGGTGGCGCGTATAGCGGTTGGCGGGCTCGTACAGCACCTCGACGGCGACCGACGGCTGCGTGACCGTGCCGGCCACGTTCAGCAGGCGCCGCAATTGTTCGTTTTCAGTGGAAAGCTGCGCCGCATGCGTGGCGATCTGGGCCAGTTCGATGCGCTGGCGCTGCAGGGCTTCTTTTTCGGTGCGGGCGATTGCCGCGCCATCGATCCAGTACTGCACGTGGCTGACAGCATCGCGCGGCGCCAGGACCAGACGCTGGAAGGGGTAGATGCCGACGGAGACAGCTCGGCGCAGGGGCTCCAGCGTCTGCCAGCGCGCATCGGTGATCAGCAGGGCGAGCGCGGCCAGCACCAGGATGACGAGACGGACCTCGGCAGCAGGTCCGCGCCTGAATAGCCTAAGCGATCCGTTGTCTTGCATGAGTCTGCGTACCAGGGTCCAAGGTCTGTAACACTATAGCCGACCGTCCCTCATGCGAGGCGCCTGATCTATCGGGCTAACAGACCCTTAATCGCGTTACCGGCGCCATTGCCGGACCGCGCGCCTGGCAAGCGCCCGCCCCGGCACCGTACCGGACGTTTCGTCAATCGTAGATGAAGACAGTGCCGAGGCGTTCGAGATGTTCGAGCGCTTCGCCGCAGCCGCGCACCACGCACGTCAGGGGGTCTTCGGCCACGATGACCGGCAGGCCGGTCTCTTCCTGCAACAGGCGGTCGAGGTCGCGCAGCAGCGCGCCGCCGCCGGTCAGGGCAATGCCCTTGTCGGTGATGTCCGCCCCCAGTTCGGGAGGGGTCTGTTCCAGCGCCGTCTTGACTGCGGAGACGATCTGGTTCAGGGGATCGGTGAGGGATTCGAGGATTTCGTTCGAGGAAACCGTGAAGCTGCGCGGCACGCCTTCGGACAGGTTGCGGCCCTTGACCTCGATCTCGCGGATCTCGGAACCGGGGAACGCCGTGCCGATTTCTTTCTTGATGAGTTCGGCCGTGGGTTCGCCGATCAGCATGCCGTAGTTGCGGCGGATATAGTTGATGATGGCTTCGTCGAACTTGTCGCCGCCGACGCGCACCGAGCCCTTGTAGACCATGCCGCCCAGCGAAATGATGGCCACTTCGGTCGTACCGCCGCCGATATCCACCACCATCGAGCCGCTGGCGTCGGAAACGGCCAGGCCGGCGCCGATGGCCGCCGCCATGGGCTCTTCGATGAGGAACACCTGGCTGGCGCCCGCGCCTTCGGCCGATTCGCGGATGGCACGGCGCTCGACCTGCGTGGAGCCGCAGGGCACGCACACGATGATGCGCGGGCTGGGCGCGAACATGCTGCGCGGATGCACCATGCGGATGAACTGCTTTAGCATCTGCTCGGTCACGGTGAAGTCGGCGATGACGCCGTCTTTCATGGGCCGGATGGCTTCGATGTTGCCGGGCACCCGGCCCAGCATCTGCTTGGCCTCCTGGCCGACTGCCTGGATGATCTTCTTGCCGTTGGGGCCGCCATCGTGCCTGATGGCGACGACGGACGGCTCGTCCAGCACAATGCCCTTGCCACGCACGTAGATGAGCGTGTTGGCCGTGCCAAGGTCGATCGCCATATCGCTGGAGAAATAACTGCGGAGGAATCCGAACATGGGCGCTCAGCTCATAGAAATCTGGGTTGGGAACGCATTGGCCGCACCGCTCGCGCACAGGCCGTGTACAGACGGCCGCAAAAGGCCGCCGTCGACCAACGGTTCTAAACCGATAATGATAACTTATAATTGGCATTCGCCAGGAAAGCAGGCGCCTGTTTTTCCGTTTTTTTCAGCAACGCCGCCGTTGCGGAAACACGGCCCGCCCCGCTTCTCCCCACATACCTTCATGCAGGAAACACATCCTCCCATGACCATCAACGATCAAGATCTGCTGCGCCTGGCCAAGCTGTCGCGCATCGAGATCACTCCGGAAGAACTGGCCGGCACGCGCAACGACCTCAACCGCATCCTGGGCCTGATCGCCGACCTGCAAGCAATCGATACCAATGGTATCGAACCCATGGCGCACCCGCTGGAAGCGCACCAGGACATCGCCCTGCGCCTGCGCCCCGACGAAGCCGCCCCCACGCAGACGGCCGAGCAGCGCTCCGCCCTGATGCGCAACGCCCCCGCACAGCACGACGGGCTGTTCCTGGTGCCCACGGTAATCGAGTAAGCCATGCCGACGAACACACTTTTCCAATACAGCGGTATCGCAGCGCTGCGCAAGGCGCTGGCCGAACGCCATACCAGCGCCACCGAGCTGGCCCAGGACGCACTGGCGAACCTGAAGGCCCAGGCGCACCTGAACGCATTCCTGCACGTCGATGACGATCTTACCCTGGCGCAGGCCAGGGCCGCCGACGCCCGCATCGCGGCGGGCAGCGCCACCGCCCTGACAGGCATCCCCATCGCCCACAAGGACAATTTCGTCACGCAGGGATGGCGCACCACCGCCGCCAGCAGGATGCTGGCCGACTATGTCAGCCCGTTCGACGCCACCGTCGTGCAAAAGCTCGGCCAGGCCGGCGCGGTATCGCTGGGCAAGCTGAACTGCGACGAATTCGGCATGGGCTCCTACAGCGAGAACTCGGCCTTCGGCCCCGTGCGCAATCCCTGGGACACCGATGCTGTGCCCGGCGGTTCTTCGGGCGGCTCGGCCGCCGCCGTGGCCGCCGGTCTCGCCGCCGCCACGACAGCCACCGACACCGGCGGATCCGTGCGCCAGCCCTCGGCGCTGTGCGGCGTCAGCGGCATCAAGCCCACCTACGGCACGGTCTCGCGCTTCGGCATCATCGCCTACGGCTCCAGCCTGGACCAGGCCGGCATCATCGCCCGCAGCGCCGGCGATCTGATGGAAGTGCTGGACACGATCAGCGGCTTCGACCCGCGCGACGCCACCAGCCTGGAAACCTGCGACGGCGCGCCCAACGCGCCCGGCCGCATCCGCGCCGACTACGCCGCCGCCGCGCAATCGTTCGACGCCGCCGGCGCCAAGCCCCTGCTGGGGCTGCGCATCGGCGTGCCGCGCGAGTTCTTCGACGCCGGGCTCGACGCCGAAGTCGCGCATGCCATCGAAACCGCGCTGCAGACGCTGGAATCCCTGGGCGCCGTGCGCGTCGACATTTCCCTGCCGCTGACGCGCCTGTCGATTCCCGCCTATTACGTCATCGCGCCCGCCGAGGCCTCGAGCAACCTGTCGCGCTACGACGGCGTGCGCTACGGCCATCGCGCCGCGCAATACGGCGACCTGGAAAGCATGACGGGCCGCTCCCGCGCCGAAGGCTTCGGCGTGGAGGTCAAGCGCCGCATCATCGTGGGCACCTATGTGCTGTCGCACGGCTACTACGACGCCTACTATCTGCAGGCCCAGCGCGTGCGCCGCATGATCGCCAACGACTTCCGCAAGGCGCTGTCCGAGTCCTGCGACATCATCCTGGGCCCCGTTGCGCCCCATACGGCAAAGCGCATCGGCGAAGACCGCGACGACCCGACCGCCGCCTGGCTGTCCGACATCTATACGCTGGGCGTCAGCCTGGCCGGCCTGCCGGCCATGTCCATTCCGTGCGGCTTCAGCAATGCCGGCAAGCCCCTGCCCATCGGCATGCAGCTGATCGGCAACTACTTCAACGAAGGCAGGCTGCTCGCCGTGGCCGACCGCTTCCAGCAACACACCGACTGGCACCAGCGCAAACCGGGACAATACTGATATGGAATGGGAAACCGTCATTGGGCTGGAAGTCCACGCCCAGCTCTCCACCGCATCCAAGATCTTTTCCGGCAGCAGCACCCGCTTCGGCGCGCTGCCCAACACGCAGGCCAATGAAGTCGACATGGCGCTGCCCGGCAGCCTGCCGGTCATGAACCTGGGCGCGGTCGAGCGCGCCATCCAGTTCGGCCTGGCCGTCAACGCCACGGTATCGCCGCGCTCCATCTTCGCCCGCAAGAACTACTTCTACCCCGACCTGCCCAAGAACTACCAGATCAGCCAGTTCGAAATCCCGGTCGTCGTCGGCGGCAGGATCGATTTCTTCGTCGGCGAGACCGAATCCAGCGTCAACCTGACGCGCGCCCACCTGGAAGAAGACGCCGGCAAGTCGCTGCACGAGAACTTCACCGGCCCGCATGGCGAATCCTCCACCGGCATCGACCTGAACCGCGCCGGCACGCCGCTGCTGGAGATCGTGTCCGAGCCCGAAATCCGCTCCGCCGCGCAGGCCGTGGCCTATGCCCGCGCCCTGCACAGCCTGGTCGTCTGGCTGGGCATCTGCGACGGCAACATGCAGGAAGGGTCGTTCCGCGTCGATGCCAACGTCTCGGTGCGCCCCAAGGGCCAGGCCGAGTTCGGCACGCGCTGCGAGATCAAGAACCTGAACTCCTTCCGCTTCCTCGAGCGCGCCATCCTGCACGAAGCCCAGCGCCAGATCGAACTGATCGAAGACGGCGGCAAGGTGGTGCAGGAAACCCGGCTGTACGATGCGGACCGCGACGAAACCCGCAGCATGCGCAGCAAGGAAGACGCCAACGACTACCGCTACTTCCCCGATCCGGACCTGCCCCCGCTGGTCATCGGCAGCGACTGGATCGACCGCGTGCGCGCCGCCATGCCCGAACTGCCGGCCCAGAAGCGCGAGCGCTTCACGCGGGACCTGGGCCTGAGCGCCTACGACGCCGCCCAGCTGACGCAGGATCGCGCCACGACGGACTACTTCGAGGCGCTGGTGGCAGCCCTGCCGCAAGGCCAGGCCAAGCCCGCCGCCAACTGGGTGCTGGGCGAGCTCTCCGCCACGCTCAACCGCGAAGACCTGTCCATCGCCGAAAGCCGCGTGGCTCCCGCCGCGCTGGCCGGACTGATCGCGCGCATCATCGACGGCACCATCTCCAACAAGATCGCCCGCGATGTCTTTGCCGCCATGTGGGAAGGCGAGCACGAAGGCAATGCCGACGCCATCATCGAGGCGCGCGGCCTGAAGCAGATCAGCGACAGCGGCGCCCTGGAAGCCATCATCGACGAAGTCCTGGCCAACAACCAGAAGTCGGTCGACGAGTTCCGCTCGGGCAAGGACAAGGCATTCAACGCGCTTGTAGGCCAGGTCATGAAGGCCAGCAAGGGCAAGGCCAACCCCGGCCAGGTCAGCGAACTGCTGAAGGCCAAGCTGGGCTGATACCCCTCCCCTCGATCTTTCGTTGCAGGCCAGGCCGGGCGCCTGGCCTGTTTTTACGTCCAGTCCACGCAAAAACAACAATACGCATGAAGACGCTGATTTCGCAGACCCTGAAATTCCTGTTCCTGATCTTTGCCGCCGTCGTACTGAGCAAGCTCATCTTTACCTTGCTCAATCCGAACCTGCGTGCGCTGCTGTCCACCGAAGGCAATGCTGCGAGCCTGCTTTGGGGCCTGAAGCTGGACCTGAGCGCGACGGCGGCGCTGAGCCTGCTCGCGACCCTAGCCTACTTTGCGGAGAATTTCTGGTCCAGGCGCTTTCCGCTGACCCGGATCGTGCTGCTGGCCTGCCTGTTCTGGGCCGTCGGCAGCACCGCCGTCGATGCCATCTATACCCAGGACGTGGGACGCCACATCACCTTCGAGCTCTTTACCGGCGCCGACATGGAAGGCGGCCTGATCGGCACGGCGCTGTCCGACTATCCCGCGCACTCCGCCATCGCCCTGCTGCTGCTTGCCGTCAGCGCCATCCTTTGCAAGCGCCTGGCGCTTCCCGGGTTTTCCATCCATTCAAGCTACGCGGGCCTGGCGCTGTTCTGGGTGGCGAGCATCGGCCTGCCGGTCACCGCCGTGCGCGGCGGCTGGATGGATGTTCCGCAGACACCCATGAGCGTCTACAACATCGGCAGCCCCGAACAGGCCAAGCTGGCCTGGAACGCGCCCTACGCCATGACCTATTATCTGCGCAAGGGCTCCAGAAAAGCCGCCCGGCAACTGAGCGCGGCCCCGCGCGAGGAGGATCTGCAGCGCGTCCGGCAGTGGGCCGCCCCGCGGGCCCCGGCGCTGGACGGACTGAAACACGCCAATATCATCCTGGTGCTGCTGGAAAGCTGGACCGCCGCGGACCTGCACAGCTATGCCGCCGAGGCGGATGCCGCGCCGTTCTTCGACAGCCTGCGCGCCGGCAGCTTCAGCACCTCCAGCATGTACGCGGACGCACAGCGCACGGTGGAAGGCATGTTCTCCGTTTTCTGCTCATTTCCCAATCCCATCGGAACCGGCGTGGCCGGCACGCAATTGCAGACGCTGCCTTACCGGTGCCTGCCGCGCCTGCTGCAGGAAGCGGGCTGGCAGACGCATTTCGTGCAGGGCAGCGGCAAAGGCATCGTGGGCGCTTTCGCGCAAAGCCTGGGATTCGAGCATTCGTACGGTAAGTCCGATCCCGGCTTCGAGGGGCCGACGAACCACTGGGGGTACATGGACGACGGCGTCTATGCGTTCGCGCAACGGACCATGCAGGCGCTGCCTTTTCCCTTCTTCATGGCCATCAACACCAACAGCACGCACGACACGTTCCTGCCCGACGAAGCGGACTATATCTACGGCAAGGAGAGTCCTGTCGCCATCCGCAGGGCGGTGACCCGCCATGCGGATGGCGCCCTGGAACGCTTCATCAAGGCAGTCAGGGAAGCCGCCAAAGAACCGACGCTCGTCGTCCTGGTGGCAGACCACACCAAGACGGCGGACGGCCCCGGCACAACGGGCAAGGCCATTCCTTTCCTGATGTTCTCGACCGATGGATCGCTACCCGCGCAGCATCGCCACGTCAACGCTTCGCAGCGCGACATTGCTCCCACCATCATGGAATGGCTGGGCGGCTATGTTCCCTGGTTCACGGGCAAGTCGCTGCTGAACGGCGGCTACGACGGCAAAGCCAGCTTCTCGCAGGGCAGCATCGTCAACTGGCTGGAGAAGGACAGGATGATCAGCTTCGACAGCGCCAACGAAGCGGCGCCAGCCCAGTGCTTCAATCTGGACGACGCAGGCCTGTCCCAGACGCGCACAGCATGCGATGCGCCGGACTTCCGCGCCATGCTGGAAGACGCCCTTGCCTATACGCGCTACACACAGGACCTGCTCTTCTCGGGCAAGACGGCGCAATATCCTTTTGCGCCGGGCGAAGCGCTGCGATCAGACCCCGTAGCGCCGCCTGTAGGCAGCAACCGCCTCGCGGTGCGCTGACAGCCCGGCATTGCCTTCCAGGAATTGCATGATGTCCGCCAGCGACGCGATGCTGACCACCGGCATGCCGTAGCGCTGGCTGACTTCCTGCACCGCCGAGTGCGCCGACAGAGCGTCGTCCGCGCCGGCGCGCTCCATGCGGTCCAGCGCGATCAGCACAGCCGCGGGCTCGGCCCCGGCCTGGCGGATGATCTCCACGGATTCGCGCACGGAAGTGCCGGCCGTGATCACGTCGTCGATGATCACTACCTTGCCCTGCAGGGGAGCACCCACCACGGTGCCGCCTTCGCCGTGATCCTTGGCTTCCTTGCGGTTGAAGGCGAACGGAACGTCGGCCTGCCCGCGCGACGGGTGCTGCGCCAGCGCGATCGCCGTGGCGGCCGCCAGCGGTATGCCCTTGTAGGCCGGACCGAACAGCATGTCGAACTGAAGGCCGGAATCGACCAGCGCCTGCGCGTAGAATTGCGCCAGGCGACCCAGCGATGCGCCGGTATTGAACAGGCCGGCATTGAAGAAATAGGGACTCAGGCGGCCGGATTTCACCTTGAATTCGCCAAAGCGCAGTACATCCTGCTGCAGGGAGAAGCGCACAAAATCCGTACGGTTTGCTGATTGTTCGACTGACATGCCTGGATCATCCGGTCATATTGAATGAAAACGCGTCATTATCCGGCAAAAGCGGCAGCACCGCCACACGGAACATGGAGGCACCGGAAGCAGCATCCCCGCTGCCGGTTCCGGGCCCCTCCGGGGCAAATCCCGGCGTAAGCCCATATACTGTTGGCCTTCAACGCTTTCACCACGATCACAGGCAGGAGCATCAACGTGCTACGCATTACATCCCTGAACGTCAACGGCATCCGGTCCGCCTTCCGCAAAGGTCTGCAGCCCTGGCTCGAAGCCAACAGCCCGCACATCGTATGCCTGCAGGAAATCAAGATCAGTAGCGACGACCTGACCGAGGACCTGCGCAATCCGCCCGGCTACCAGGGCTTTTTTCATCATGCCGAAAAGAAGGGCTACAGCGGCGTCGGCATCTACCTGCGCGACCAAGCCGCCAGCATCGCGGAAGGCATGGACTGCCCCGAGTTCGACCGCGAAGGCCGCATCCTGCGCGCCGACTGGAAGGACTTTTCCGTCATCAGCGCCTACCTGCCGTCAGGATCCAGCGGCGACGAGCGCCAGCAGGCCAAATACCGCTTCCTGGACCATTTCGGCGACTGGATCGACGCCCTGATGCAGGAACACCGCAGCACCGGACGCGAGTTCGTCATCTGCGGCGACTGGAACATCGCGCACAAGGAAATCGACCTGAAGAACTGGAAGGGCAACCTGAAGAACTCGGGCTTCCTGCCCGAAGAACGGCAATGGCTGACCGAGGTCTTCGACCGGCGCGGCTTCGTCGACGTGTTCCGGCAACTGGTGCCCGACGCGGAGCAATACACTTGGTGGAGCAACCGCGGCCAGGCCTGGGCCAAGAACGTGGGCTGGCGCATCGATTACCAGATCGCCACGCCTGGCCTTGCCGGCAAGGCCAGGCAGGCGTCCATCTACAAGGACGAGCGCTTCAGCGACCACGCGCCCCTGACGATCGACTACACCTGGTAAGCAGGCAAATTTTCATATTACAAGTTGTCACCAATATTCACAAGTGAATATAATGAAAAGAATTTATCAAACTTACACTGTCAATATAGTCATACCCGGCATTTGATTTTCGACGCTTCCATGGCGGCGCTTCCCGCTCGCGCCGGGCCAACCCTGATGCGCAGAGACTTCTTTTCCTCAAGCAAAGCCTATCGCCAATGAATCAAATGCCCATCGATATCCTGAAGCGGTCCCGCATCGCGACCCTGGTTGTCGATGACGAGGGCGCCATCCTGCTCTTCAATGCGGGCGCGGAAGCGCTCTGGCAACGGCGGGCCGAGGAAGTGCAAGGCCGGAAGCTGGCGACGCTGCTTCCCGCGCACACCGACGGCGCCACGGGCAGGCCGCAACTCAAGCCGGGCGCATTCCTGCTCGTGCGCGACGCCAAAGGCCGCCAGCACCCCATGCGCGTGCTGACCGATACGCAACAGCACGACGGCCGTACGCTGCACACGCTGTTTTTGTACGACGATCCCGTGACCGGCATGCAAAGCACGGCGCTGGATGCCGTCATGCAGGCACGCCCGCTGCACGACACCCTTCAGCGGCTATGCGCCGATCTGGAACAACTGATGCCCGACAGCCGGGCGATCCTGCTGCTGGCCGACGAGCGCGGCCGCCTGCATCATCCGATCGCTCCGGAAGATACGCCTCCGGAATTGCTGAAGGCGTACGAAACACTCGAAACGAGCGGACGCATGGATATCTGCTCCATGGCGGCCAGCACCGGAGACGACCTGTACGCCGGCGACATTTCGGGCCATCCTCACTACATCCACTGCCGGCGGGCCGCCGTGAATGCGGGGATGCGCTCCTGCAGCGCGCTCCCAGTCAAGAGCGACAGCGGCGCCGTACTGGCCGTGCTGGCCCTGCTGTCCAGGAACGAGATCCAGTATCGCCCGGACAGCAACCCTCTGGTGCGCACCTGTCTGCAATTCTGCCGGATCGCGCTGGAGCGCGAAAAAACGCGCGAGCACATCCATCACCTGACCTTCTACGACAGCAGCACTGGCCTGCCCAACCGCAGCATGCTGCAATCCAGCGTGACGCGCCTGCTCTACCGCCATCGGCACAGCGCCCTGCCGCTGTCCCTGTTGCTGATCAAGCTGCACGACATCAACCGCGCGGCCGCCGCGCATACCGACGACAGCATCGACAGCCTGCGTCAAGCCTTGATCCGGCGCATCCAGAATGCCACGCGCCAATCCGACATCACCGGCATCATCGCAGTCGATAAAATCGTCATCGTGCTGCCATGCTGCTCCACGCAGCAAGCGCTCGCGGCCGCGGAACGCTTCCTGCATGAACTGCGCAAGCCCGTGCTGCTGGACGACAGCCTTTCGTATCAAAGCAACATCAGCATCGGCATCGCCGCCAGTCCGGACGACAGCGACGACTTCGACACGCTGGTGCGCCACGCATCGGTCGCCATGCAATATGCGGCCGACGACAGCCGCCAGAGCATCCGCGTATTCCAGCCCGACATGAACCAGGTGGTACAAGAACGCCTGCGCCTCGAAAACGACCTGCGCGATGCGCTGCGCACGAACAAGCTGCACATGCACTACCAGCCGCAGGTCGGCAGCGATCCCGATACAGGCTTGCTGGGCCTGGAAGCCCTGACGCGCTGGCAGCACCCCGAACTGGGCAACATCCCGCCCGCGAAATTCATCCCCCTTGCCGAAGAGTCCGATCTCATCGACGACATCGCATTCTGGACCATGGATCACGCCTGCAGGCAGCTCGCTCAATGGCGCAGCCGCGGGCTTCCCATTCCGCGCGTCGCCGTCAACCTGTCCGCGGTCAACCTGCAGAACCCCGGCCTGCCCGGCAAGGTCGCCGCCATCCTGTCCGCCTGCAAGCTGCAGCCGTGCGACCTGACACTCGAGATTACGGAAAGCGCCGTCCTGCATCCGGACCAGACCATCGGCATCAATGTCTCCGCCCTGCACGACCTGGGCATCCTGCTGTCATTGGACGATTTCGGCACCGGCTACTCCAGCCTGGGCCATCTGCACCATCTGCCCATCCAGGAGCTGAAGCTGGACAGCAGCTTTATTTCCGATCTGGAGCACAGCACCACGGCGCAGATATTGACGCGCTCGATCCTGCAACTGGCCGAGAACCTCGGGCTGCACGTCGTGGCGGAAGGCGTGGAAACGGAAAAACAGCGCGAGTTCCTGCAGCGCCAGCACTGCAACGCCCTGCAGGGCTACCTGATCTCCCGCCCCCTGCCGCCGGCCGAACTGGAACGCTGGCTGGCGCGGCAGGACTGAGCGGGCCGCTACGAGCCCTTGGCGAGCGAAGCCAGCTTCTCTTCCAGCGCTTCCTGCGTCATGGCGCCATTGACGCGGCTGCCGTCGGCAAACACGATGGCGGGCGTGCCCTCGACCATCAGGCGCCGGCCCAGCGCCATGAGATCGTCCAGCGGCATGTCGCACTCAGCTTCCGGCGGCGTCTCGCCGTCGAGCATCCAGGCCTTCCAGACTTTCGCCTGGTCCTTCGCGCACCAGACATTGCGCGACTTGACAGTGGAATCGTCCGACAGAATGGGGAACAGGAAGGTGTACACCGTCGTGTCGCCGACTTCCTGCAGCGTCTTGTGGAACCGTTTGCAGTAGCCGCAGTTGGGGTCTTCGAATACCGCCAGCTGATGCGTGCCATCGCCATACACCTGCTTGACGGCGATCTCCAGCGGAAGGTCGGAGAACGCCACGCGGCTCAATTCCTCGAGCCGCTGCGCGGTCAGGTCCTTGCGGCTCTGAGTGTCGATCAGCGCCCCCTGGAGCAGGAAATCGACATTGGCATCCGCATACAGCAGATCCCGCCCGATGCGAATCTCGTACAGGCCGTCGAAGGGCGTGTCGCGCACCTCGCTTACCTCGACGCCAGGGAACCTGGCCTCGAAGCGTTCCTGGATCTGTTCCGGCGTTGCGATCGTGACGGCGGTCACTTCCTGCCTGACGGCTTCCTGCGCCGCCTCCGGTTGCGGCGCCGAGGGCTGTGTTTCATCGGCCCAGGCCGGACCGGCCCCTATGAGCAAGGCCGCGCCCGCGGCGGCCAGACTTTTCCAGTACATGCGATTGACTCCTTGTGTTACTCGTTTGCGCTTCCTACTGCCTGCCGGCGGCGCCCGCGATGAGAAGCTGCTTGAGCAGCGGCGCGCGGTCGACCAGCGCCATGCCCGCGTTGCGCGCCCATGCGATCGGCGGCGCCTGTACGGAAAACAGGCGGTGCAACCCATCGGTCGCCAGCCGCATGGCCAGCAGCGGCTCGGCCCGCCTGCGCCGATAGCGGCGCAGCACGGCCAAGTCGCCGGCGCGGCGGAAAGCTTCTTTTTGCGCCAGCACCTCGACCAGCGCCTGGACGTCGCCCAGCCCAAGATTCAGCCCCTGCCCCGCCAGCGGATGCACGCGGTGCGCGGCATCGCTGACCAGGGCCACGCCCGGCGCAATCATATCGCTGTGCTCCAGGAACAGCGGAAAGCCGAACACGGGACTGCGGACCTTCAGGCGGCCCAGCGCGCCTTGCGTTGCATGCGCAAGCCGGGCTTCCAGCCACTGCGCCTGCTCCTGCGCGGGCAATGCCAATAAGGTTTCTGCCTTGCCGGCCGGCATGGACCAGACCATGGACACCTGCGCGCCCGCCGCCGTATCCGGCATGGGCAGCAAGGCCAGCACGCTGTCGCCCATAAACCATTGCATCGCCGCGCCCTGATGCGGCAATTCGGCATCCAGATGCGTCACCACGCCCGTATCGCCATAAGGCGAGGAATGATGCGCAATGCCCGCCGCCGCGCGCACGGCCGACGATGCGCCATCTGCGCCGACGACCAGGTCCGCGGCCAGGCGCTTGCCGGACTCGGCGACTACCGCGCCCGGCTCCAGCGAACGCAAGGCCTCGCCGTGCCAGGGCACGCCCAGCACATCGGCCACCTGACGCAGCGCGCGCTCCAGCTCGCCCGACTCGACGATCCAGGCCAGCGCCGGCTGCGCCGCCTGCCAGGCGTGCAGATTCACTTCGCCGCTGGCATCTCCGAACACCTGCATGGATTCCACTGCCGTCACGCGCCGCGCATCCATCAGGCGCCAGGCGCCGAGCTGCGCCAGGAACTGCTGGCTGGCCTGCGAAATGGCGTAGACCCGGGGATGATAGGCATCGTCGCGAGCCGGCGGCAAAGCCACCTGCGGCCCCAGCAGGCTGACCCTGAAACCCTTCTTGAACAGGCCGACGGCGGCCGCCAGCCCTGCAATGCCTGCACCGCAGACAACAATCGTATCCTGACTCATCGTGCCGAAGGCGCTCCTGCCTGCTTGGGCCACAAGACCCACATTTCACCCTGCTGCTTCATGCGCCCAGCCTGGGCGCCAGCCTGGTCTCCGAAGCCCCAATAGTAATCGGCCCTGGCCGCCCCCTTGATGGCGGCCCCGGTATCCTGGGCGAACACCAGGCGGCGCAGCGGGCGCTGCTCCGCTGGATACTGAGTCGCCAGGAACACCGGCGCGCCCAGGGGCACGAATTCGGGATCCACGGCGATCGCCCGCTCGCCGACCAGCGGAATGCCGTAGGCGCCCTTGGGCCCCAGCTCCGGATCGATGACGGGCTCTTCGCGGAAGAACACCATGGCCTTGTTGGCGTTGAGCATCTCCTGCACGCGCGCGGGATTGCGCTGCGCCCAGGCCTTGATGTTCTGCATGGAAGTCTGCGCCAGAGGCAGCTCTCCCTGGTCGGCCAGCCAGCGGCCGATGGACGAATACGGCCAGCCATTGTGATCGGCATAGGCCAGGCGGATCATGGAGCCATTGGGCAGCTGCGCACGCCCCGATCCCTGTATCTGCAGGAAAAACGCCTCGACTGGATCATCGACCATCACGATGGCCTTCGGCGGGGACGCCGCGGCCGCGATATCGGCCCGCGTATCGTAGGGAACCACGCGCTTGCCCTGCAGCTTGCCGCGCACCCGCTTGCCCGCCAGCTCGGGATACAGCGACCCCAGGTCGATGGTCAGCAGATCGTCCGGCGCGGCGTAGAGCGGCCACTGGTAGGCGCCGTCGCGCTTGCGCGACGCCCGCACCAGCGGCTCGTAATAGCCCGTGACCGTATTGCGCGCCGGTTTGCCCGCCGCATCCAGCAGCCGCCAGGGCTGCAGATGCTGCTGCAGGAATGCCCGAACTTCCGCCTGGCCCGCGCTTTCGCCCATGGCGGCCGCGGCCTTGCAGACCGGCTGCCAGGCGCGCGGCGCGGCGCGCGCGGGCATGGCCAGCGACCCGGAAACGGGACGCATCAGACCCTTGCAGTTATTCAGGAACCCCTTCCAGACCAGGGACAGGTCATCCTCGTTCCAGCCGGGCAGCGCCGCCCAGGTCACGGCCAGGAACTTCCCCTTGAGCACGCGCGGACTGGTTTCCGGCAATACCGACAGATCGGGCACCTGCAGCGGACGGGCGGCGATGTCGTCCACCGCAGGCTTGCCGCTTTCGCCAGGCTCGGCGGGAAAGCCCGTATCGTGCGGGGGAACCGAGGAACAAGCGGCCAGCAGCGCCAGCAGGCCGAAGGAGGAGAGTCGTTTCAGATTCAGCATTCAGCAATCTTTCGGTATTTCGGATGACGGCTACGGCCGGATCGGCGCCCGCCCATGGTGGGCGGCCGCGCATGCCCGCTGCACCGGGGACGGCCCCGGGAGCGGCATCCGGAACGAACACCGGACTGCCCGGCGGTTCTGCCGGGCAGTCCGGGCGGGAAAACTGCAATAATGGCACAGTAACGCCAAACGGTGTCCCGAACAACCTGTGAAACTCATTGTTCCATGTCAAATCTTCCGCTGCCGCCCGCCCGCATATCCCCCAGTCTCCTGGCCGCCGATTTCGCCCGCCTGGGCGAAGAAGTCCGCAACGTCATCGCGGCCGGAGCCGACTGGATTCACTTCGACGTGATGGACAACCATTTCGTTCCCAATCTCAGCATCGGACCCATGGTCTGCGAGGCCATCCGCCCGCACACCGAGGCGCCGATCGACGTGCACCTGATGGTGGAGCCCGTCGATGCGCTGGTTCCCCAGTTCGCCAAGGCCGGCGCAAACATCATCACCTTCCACCCGGAAGCGTCGCGCCACCCTGACCGCACCCTGTCCCTGATCCATGACCACGGCTGCCGGGCAGGCCTGGTATTCAATCCCGCCACGCCGCTGGCCTGGATGGATCACGTCATGGACAAGCTGGACATCGTCCTGCTGATGTCGGTCAATCCAGGCTTCGGCGGGCAGGCCTTCATCCCCTCCACTCTGGCCAAGCTGAAGCAGACCCGCGCGCGCATCGACGCCTGGGTGCAGGCGGGCGGACAGCCCATCGCCCTGGAGGTCGACGGCGGCGTCAAGGCCGACAATATCGCCGCCATCCGCGCGGCGGGCGCAGACACCTTCGTGGCCGGCTCCGCCATTTTCGGCAAACCCGACTACAAGGCGGTCATCGAAGAGATGCGCAGGGAAATCCTGAAAGGGGAGTCGCTGCAAGCGTAAGCGCTTCGGCCGCACTGGCCGGCGCGGCTTGAGCTTCATGCCGCCTGGTACGCGCCGGGCCCCGGCTCAGCCCGAGGCCGCCACTCTTCTGGCG
Organism: Paracandidimonas soli; assembly: GCF_004342005.1. Taxonomy (GTDB): domain Bacteria; phylum Pseudomonadota; class Gammaproteobacteria; order Burkholderiales; family Burkholderiaceae_B; genus Paracandidimonas; species Paracandidimonas soli. The sequence goes on along the minus strand of NZ_SMBX01000005.1, from coordinate 40,936 downwards.
CGCAGATCGGCCAGCTCCGACGCGCCTGGCTCGCGTTGCCTGGCCGGTATTTCCCGAGGCGTGCTGCGGCGCTCGACGAACATGGCATTGCCAGCCGTCTTCTTGGCCTGCGCCTTGGCCGAAGCCGCCAGCTCCGCCACGAAATGGCTGGACAGCCCTGTGTTGCCTGGAATGGTGGTGATGCCCAGCGAGATCGTGACCAGGTCGTGGAAGACCTCCTGGCCTTGCCTGTTGCGGGTGGTGTAGCCTCCGGCCAGCACGTCGGCCTGCCTGTAGATGGACTGCGTAGCGGGCATGAAGCGCTGCAGAATGGTTTCGCAGCGCTCCCGCCAATCGGCGCTGCCGAACACGATGATGAAATCATCGCCGCCCACATGCCCGAGGAAATCCTTGTCCGGATCCGTGCATTCGCGCAGGAGGTCGGCCGTCATCTGAATGACTTCGTCCCCCTTCAGGTAGCCGTACAGATCGTTGAAGGGCTTGAAGTTGTCCAGATCGCAGTGGCAAACCGCAAACGGTTCGCCTGCCCGCAGCAGCCCTTCGATGTATTCGCTGACCGGCACATTGCCCGGCAGTTGCGTCAGGGGATTCGCATACCGCGCCGCCTTCAGCTGCATCTGGGTGATTTCGCGGATCAGGTCCTGGCCGTTGCCGACCCCGATGCACCGCCCATCCTCGACGATGATGAAGCCGTCGCTCAAGTGCTGCGGACTGACCTCGGTGATCAGGTGCCCCAATTCCTGCAGGCTGGTTGCATGATCCACCACCAAAGGCTCGTTTTCGATGAACTGCGAACAAGGCTTGCCGCCATACAGTTCGCGGTGATAGGGCCTGGCCAGCCGCTCCAGCATCCGCAACCGGTTGATCAGGCCGATCGGCTTGCCATGGCGCTGCACGACCAGCGCCTGCAGATCCGCCTGCTGCTTGAATATCTCGTACACCTCATTGGTCCGCGCGCTGTGCTCCACCACCGGCACCGAGCGCAGGATGCTGCGCGCCGTCGGCTTGCGCACAGCCACCGATATGGCGCGGTCGCCGCGATGCTCGGACATCGCGGCCATCGTCTCCAGCAGCGACTGCGGCAGCTTCCTGGCTGGCATGCCGGCCGGCCTTGACAGATAGAAACCCTGCCCCAGCGGAATGCCGATGCGGATCACGGCCTCGAGCTCGGCAGGCGTCTCGATGCCTTCGGCGATCACCAGGGAGCAGGACTGGCGCGCGATTTCCAGGATGGACCGGACGAACTGCCGCTTGACCGGATCGGACTCCAGCCCGCGGATGAAATACTTGTCTATCTTGACGAATTCCGGCCGCAGCTCGGACCATAGCCGCAGGCTGGAAAAGCCGGCGCCCAGGTCATCGATGGCGACCTGCAGGCCATAGCTGCGGTAATCGGCCGCGGCCTGCCGCAAGCGATCGTAGCTGGAGGTGGAAGCGGATTCGGTCAGCTCGATGACCAGGGAGCCGATGTCGTCATCGCCCGCCCCAGACCGCTGGTGCAGGATATCCAGGCCTTGAGCCGGGTGCAGCAGTACTTCAGGGCTGACGTTCAGGAATAGCTTGCCCTCCAGGCCCAGCTCATGGAAGCGCGCGATGTGCGCGGCGCGGCAAAGGCTTTCGAGCTCGAGGGAGCGCCCGCTTGCGCCGGCGACGCGGAACAACACTTCGGGGGAAAACAACTGGCTGTCGACCGGGCCGCGGATCAGGCCCTCGTAGCCGACGATGTCGCCCGTACGCAGATCGGCAATGGGCTGGAACAATGGCGTAAGCGCCCTGCGTTCCAGGATATCGCCAAAACCGCTCAACAGGCGCGTGTGCGCCTCCGGAACGGGAGATGCATTGACACCGGCAACGGGGTCGCCATAAGGTTTCATGGGTTCGGCTTGCTTGCCTCGCGGGGGGACCGATTTGCGGGATGCGGAACCGGCAATTGCGTAACGATACCGTAATGCCCCGCCAGTCGCAAAATCAAAACTGTGCCACACTAATAAAACAATGAATGATACGCATCAAGAATGACCAAATGATGAAGTTCTCCGCAGTATTGCTGGATCTGGACGGCACCCTGCTGGACTCGCTGCCCGATCTCGCCCAGGCGGTCAACGGCATGCGGGCCGATCTGGGCCTGCCCGCGCTGGACACCGGGCGCATCGGAACCTACATCGGCAAAGGCGCCGCCGTGCTGGTGCAGCGCTCCCTGTCCGACGCCCCCGGACAAAGCCATCAGGAAGCCATGGCGCGGTTCCGCCATCATTACCAGGACTGCAACGGCCGCCATGCAAAACCCTATCCCGGCGCCATGGAGGGCCTGTCGCGTTTGCGCGACATGGGCCTGAAACTGGCCGTCGTCACCAACAAGCCGGCGCAGTTCACCCAGCCGCTGCTCGAGCGCACTGGCATCGCTCCTTTCGTCGATGCCTCCGTCTCGGGCGACACCTGCGCACACGCCAAGCCGCACCCCGAGCCGCTGCTGCATGCCTGCCGGTTGCTTGGCGCGACGCCCGCCCAGGCCGTCATGATCGGCGACTCCGTCAACGACGCGCAGGCCGCGCGCGCCGCAGGCATGCGCATGCTGGCCGTTCCCTACGGCTACAACGAGGGCCACGACGTGCGCAGTCTCGAAGTCGATGCTATAGTTGCGTCAATCCTGGATGCCGCCGAATGGCTGGCGGCGCACTGAAAAACCCAGGCAAGTCCATCCACGCACCAGACCGCACACCATGACTACCGCAGCCGCCCGGCACCTGAACCAGACCTCCGCCTATTGGCGCTGGTGGCGTTCGCGCCATTCCGGGTAGCGGCAGCATGCTCCCGGCGCACACCAGTCACACGCCTGTCGCGCGCCGAAGTCCCCATCATCCGCACACCGCCCGGAACCTTTTTATGGCCGGGCTTTTCGTGTTTGCGTCCGGCCTCATGCAAAAAACCCACGCATCGAGACACACATGACAGAAATTGAATTCAAGGCACTGGCATCCCAAGGCTACAACCGCATTCCCCTGATCGCCGAAACCTACGCCGATCTCGACACGCCGCTCGGCATCTACCTCAAGCTGGCGCATGGCGGTCCCGAGGGGGGACGCAACAGCTGCCTGCTTGAGTCCGTGGTGGGCGGCGAACGCTTCGGCCGCTATTCCTTCATCGGCCTGCCCGCCAAGACCATCATCCGCGCCACAGGCGACACCACCGAAGTCGTGCACAAAGGCCAGGTCATCGAAACTCACAAAGGCGATCCGCTGCAATTCATCGCCGATTACCAGGACCGCTTCAAGATCGCCATCCGCCCCGGCATGCCGCGCTTTGCGGGCGGCCTGGCTGGCTATTTCGGCTACGACACCGTGCGCTGCATCGAGCCGCGCCTGGGGCCGGCGGTCAAGCCGTTCCCCGCCGGACAGGACGAGGGCACGCCCGACATCCTGCTGCTGCATGTCGACGAGCTGGTCATCATCGACAACCTGGCAGGCCGGACCTATCTCGTCGTCTACGCCGACCCCGCCCTGCCGGAAAGCTACGTCCAGGCCAAGCGCCGCCTGAAGCAACTGCGCGAGAAACTGCGCATGCCCGTCTCCATTCCCTACGCCTACGCCAGCATGCAGACCGAGGCCCGGCGCGACTTCAGGAAGGACGACTACCTGACCGCCGTGCGCAAGGCCAAGGACTACATCATGGCCGGAGACCTGATGCAGGTGCAGGTCGGCCAGGTCATCGCCAAACCGTTCCGCGATTCGCCGCTGTCGCTGTACCGCTCGCTGCGTTCGCTCAACCCTTCGCCCTATATGTACTACTGGAATTTCGACAACTTCCAGGTCGTGGGCGCATCGCCGGAAATCCTGGTGCGCCAGGAAAACGTCGTGCGCAACGGCGAGCAGAAGACGCAAGTCACCATTCGTCCGCTGGCCGGCACGCGCAAGCGCGGCGGCACGCCGGAAGAAGACGCCGCGCTGGCCGAAGAACTGCTGGCCGATCCCAAGGAACGCGCCGAGCACGTCATGCTGATCGACCTGGCGCGCAACGACATCGGCCGCGTCGCCGAGACCGGCACGGTGGAAGTCACCGACACCATGACCATTGAGCGCTACTCGCACGTCATGCACCTGGTGTCCAACGTGACCGGCATCCTGAAGCCCGGCATGAGCAATATGGACGTGCTGCGCGCGTCCTTCCCCGCCGGCACGCTGACAGGCGCGCCCAAGGTGCGCGCCATGGAAATCATCGACGAGCTCGAGCCCGTGCGCCGCGGCATCTACGGCGGCGCGGCGGGCTACCTGAGCTACGGCGGCGAAATGGACCTGGCCATCGCCATCCGCACCGGACTGATCAAGGACGGCATGCTGTACGTGCAGGCCGCCGCGGGCATCGTCGCCGACTCCGACCCCGAGAAGGAATGGCAGGAAACCGAAGCCAAGGCCCGCGCCGTGCTGCGCGCGGCCGAGCAGGTGCAGTACGGCCTGGACGAGCCCATCTGAACATGCCCTGAAAGCATTGTCCGGCGCCATACGGGATACACTCCCGACTCGTATGGCGTACAGGAACCCCTGCTTGTGAATCACCCAGCCTCCGGCATCGTCTCGCCCCTGCTTCGGCTTCTGACCGCCTTGTTCATCGTCGCGACAGGCATCTGGGGCATGTTCGCGCTCTGGTACCAGGCGCAGGGGCCGCTTGCGGCCCGCATCGTCGGCATCGCGCTGTGGCTGGGCGCGGGTGCGCTTGCTCTGCGTTCGCTGCGCACGCGCCGCCGGGTCGTCGTCGGCTACATGATCGTCTTCGCCCTGCTGCTGGGCTGGTGGAGCATGCTGAAACCCAGCCACGACCGCATCTGGGCCGATGACGTGGCGCAACTGCTGCACGGGCATATCCAGGGCGACATCGTCACGCTGGAGAACGTGCGCAACTTCGCCTGGCGCAGCGAAACCGACTATACGCCGCGCTGGGAGACCCGCGAATATGATCTGTCGAAGCTGGAATCCGCCGACCTGATCCTGTCGTACTGGATGGGGCCCGCCATTGCGCACACCCTGGTTTCCTTCGGCTTCAGCGACGGACGCCGGATCGTCTTCTCCCTGGAAATCCGCAAGGAGCGGCACGAATCCTTTTCCGCCATCGCCGGCTTCTTCCGCCAGTATGAAACCATTATCGTCGCCTCCGACGAACGCGACATCGTACTGACCCGCACCAATGCTCGCGGCGAAGACGTATATCTGTATCGGCTGGACTTGCCGCCGGAAGCCCTGCGCATCGCATTCCTGGCCTACGTGGACCAGGCCAACCAGTTGGCCCGGACGCCCGACTTCTACAACACGCTGACCAGCAATTGCACCACCATCGTGTTCGATCTTGCGCGCCTGCTCGACCCCGGCCTGCCGCTGGACTACCGGCTGCTGGCCTCCGGCTATTTTGCGGAATACGCCTACGACCACAAGGGCCTGGCCCCCGGCATCCCTTTCGAAACCCTGCATGCGCGCGGCCGCATCACCCAGCGCGCGCTGGCGGCGGGAGACACGCCGGAGTTCCCCCGGCGCATCCGCGAAGGCGTCCCAGGCATCGACACCTCTCCCGTCCCCGCCCGATCCGAACAATGACGCCACACCCTCTTCTTGGAGTCCTGCTCCTGCTCGCCTCGACCTGGTCGCTGTCCGCGCTGGACACCGCCGGCAAATGGGTCATGGGCCTGGGAGTGTCGCTGCTGTTCATGTGCTGGGTGCGCTACATCGTGCACCTGGTGCTGGTGCTTTCGCTGGTGATACCGTCCAAGGGCCTGAAAACCCTGCGCAGCGTCTATCTGCCCAACCAGATCCTGCGCGGGCTGCTGATGCTGATGGCCACCATGTCGTTCTTCATGACGCTGAGCCGGCTGCCGCAGGCGGAGGCCACGTCCATCAACTTTCTTGCGCCGCTCATCATGCTGGCCACCGCGCCGTGGCTGCTGAAGGAGCCCATGCGGCTGTCGCGCTGGCTGGCTGCCGGCATCGGCTTCGCGGGCGTTCTGCTCATCATCCGCCCGAACGGTGGCCTCGATCCGATCGGCGTGGCGTTCGGCCTGTTGACGGCCTGTCTGTTCGCAGGGCAATTCATCGCCACCCGCCGCGTGGCCGCCGACAATCCCTTCACCACCCTGGTGTGGAGCGGCCTGGTCGGCACCATCTGCCTGACCGCCGTCCTGCCGTTCAGCCTGCCCGCCGCCCTCCCCGCGCTGCAGACCTTCACACCTCTGCAATGGATGATCCTGCTGTCCACCGGCGTTTTCGGCGCATTGGGCCACCTGCTGCAGATCCAGGCCTACCGCCACAGCCCCGCCTCGATGCTGTCCCCCTTCCTGTACCTTCAGATCGTCGCCGCCACTACCTACGGCTGGCTGGTCTGGCGGCAGATACCCGACGCCGTCACCTGGGCGGGGATCTGCACCGTATGCCTCAGCGGCATGGGCATCGCCGCCCACGAGTGGCGTCAGAGCCGGAAGCGATGATTTTCTGATATTCCGAAATTTCAACAGCTACTTCCAGGCAGGCCTGATAATTTCGGAATATCAGAAATAATGCTTGATTGCACATGAAGTCCATGACAATTTCGGAATATCAGAAATCATCAGACAGAACATCATGCGCCACAAACTCTTGCGCGTCGCTGAAGAGGCGCCGTCTGCCGCATCCGCCGCAATACTTCAGCCCGTCGTGCAGCTGTCGGACATTGGCTGGCGAATCAGGGAAGTACGGCGTGCGCAAGGCTTGCGCATCGATGATGCCGCCAGCCTTTGCGGCGTATCCGTAGACTTGCTTTCCCGCCTTGAAAACGGCAAGGGCGGCATCGGTACGGACAAGGTGCTGCAAGTATTGTCCGGCCTGGGCTTGCAGTTGCTGGTCGCTTCCAAAGAACATACGGGTTTACGGCGCCTGATCCGCCAGGACCACGAACATGACTGAAGCCGCTTCGCTTGAAATATGGTCGGACGACGCACATGTCGCCACCATTGCACACCAGGCCAGGGACGATGCGTGGCAGCTGGAGTACACCCGGCAATGGCGTGAACTCCCTGAAGCATTCGCGCTGTGTCCCAGCCTGCCCCTGGAGCCCGGCCGGCCGCCCGCCGCGTCGCCCAGCCGTTGCTGGACAGCATGCCTTATTCCCCCGCGCAGCGCCAATTTGCCCAACAAATCGTCGATTTCGTACTGCGGCAGGCCGCATGGCTGGAAACAACGGCAAAGCAGGCAGCCGAAGTTTCACCGGACATGCTGAACCCATTCAATCCATCCCCCTGACTTCGCGCCACAACGAAGTTTCGATGCAGATGGGTCACTCCCGGCTGAAGCCGGGAGTGACCCCGCCATCCTACGGGGAAGCTGCGGCACCGAAGGCTTCCTGGCACCATATCTCCATTGGAAATATAAACATGACAATTCATTCGTTCTTCGGAATATGGGCCTCTGGTAACTTGTGAGCCATCCCACCTTCCATCTCAAGGAACACTGTCAGTCATGTTGAAACGCATCGTTCTTGCGACAGCCGCCGTTGCCGCGCTGTCCGCCTCACCCGTCAAGGCCGAGGAAACCACCACCATCCTCAACGCCTCGTACGATATTTCCCGCGAGCTGTTCGCCGCCATCACCCCCAAATTCGTCGAACACTGGAAAGCCACCACGGGCAAGGACGCCAAGGTCGACCTTTCCTTCGCCGGCACGTCGCGCCAGGCGCAGGACATCATCCAGGGCAAGAAAGTCGATACCGTCACGTTCAACCAGGTGACCGACATCGAGATCCTGGCCAAGCGCGGCCTGGTGAAATCCGACTGGCAGCAGGCATTCCCCAACAACAGCTCGCCCTACTACAGCACCACCGCATTCCTGGTGCGCAAGGGCAATCCCAAGAATATCCGCAACTGGGACGATCTGGTGCGCGACGACGTGAAGGTCGTGTTCCCCAACCCCAAGACCTCCGGCAACGCGCGCTATTCCTACCTGGGCGCCTGGCTGTACGCCAATGAAGCGTTCAAGGGCGACGACGCCAAAACCAAGGAATTCGTCGGCAAGCTGCTGCGCAACGTCGTGAACTTCCCCACCGGAGGCCGCGCGGCCACCGTGGCGTTCGCGCAGAATCAGCAGGGCGACGCGCTGCTGACCTTCGAATCCGAAGTCATCAACATCGCCCGCAGCGCCGAGTATGCATCGTATGGCTTCGAAGTCATCGTGCCGCCGGTGTCGGTGCTGGCCGAATTCCCGGTCGCCGTGGTCGACAAGGTTGCCGATGCCCGCGGTTCGCGCAAGCTGGCCACCGACTACCTGAACTACCAGTACACCAAGGAAATCCAGGAACTGCTGACCACGTTCAACTACCGCGTCCACCACCCCGAAGTCGTGGAAGCGGTCAAGGACCAGTACGCGCCCGTGCGCACCATCGACCCGACGAAAGTCCTGGGCACATGGGACGAGATCCAGGAAAAACATTTCGCCACCAACGGCATCGTGGACGAGCTTCTGGCACAGCGCCGCTGATACGGCAAGCCGATTCCCATGCTGCTGTCGCGCATTCGCAGTCTGGACTGCAAGTGCGCGGCAGCGCTTTTCCGCTTTCCGAGCATCACGGCGGGCACACCCGATTTCCCCATGCAACCCCTACGCTTTTTCAAACGGACACCCCTGTTGCCAGGCTTCGGCCTGACCTTCGGTTTTTCCACGCTGTACATCAGCCTGGTCATCCTGCTGCCCTTGTCCACCCTGCTGATCTACGTCAGCGGCATGTCGTGGGCGCAATACTGGGCTGCCATCACCGACGCCCGCGTCGTGCAGAGCTATCGCGTCACCCTGCTGGGCGCCTTCTATTCCACCATCATCGTCACGCTGATCGGCTTCCTGCTGGCCTGGATCATTTCCCGCTACCAGTTCCCCGGCAAGCGCCTGCTGGACTCGCTGGTCGACCTGCCCTTCGCCCTGCCGACCGCCGTGGCCGGGCTGACGCTCTCGGCCCTGTTCGCCCATAGCGGCTGGATCGGCCAATGGCTGGCCGCGGCCGACATCAAGGTGGCCTACGCGTTCCCGGGCATCGTGCTGGCCATGGTCTTCACCAGCATTCCGTTCATCGTTCGCGCCGTGCAGCCCGTGCTGGAAGACATGGACAGCGACGTCGAGGAAGCCGCCAAGCTGCTGGGCGCCACACCCATGCAGACCTTCTGGCGCGTGCTGCTGCCCGCGCTGGCCCCGGCTCTGATCACCGGCGCCTCGCAGGCCTTCATCCGCAGCCTGGGGGAATTCGGCGCCGTCATCATGATCGCGGGCAACATTCCGTTCGAGACCGAGATCACATCGCTGATGCTGTTCGTGCGCATGCAGGAATACAACTACCAGGCGGCGGCGGCCATCGCCTCCGTCGTGCTGCTTGCCTCGCTGACGCTGCTGTTCCTGCTGCAGATCGCGCAAACCCGATTCCTGAAACGCTGACCGCCATGACCGCAAAACGTCCTTCCAGTCCCGCGCAATGGCTGCTGATCGCAGGCGGCATCCTGCTCGCCTTCATCCTGCTGATCCTGCCGCTGGCGCTGATCTTCACCATAGCCTTCAGCGAAGGCCTGCAGGCGCTGTGGCAGAACCTGAGCGCCGACTTCATGATCCATGCCATCGGCCTGACGCTATTCGCCGCCGTCGTCTCGGTGCCGATCAACCTGGTTTTCGGCATCATGCTGGCCTGGTGCGTCACGCACTACGATTTCTTCGGGCGCAGGCTGCTGGTTGCGCTGGTCGACATCCCCTACGCCACATCCCCCGTCGTGGCGGGCTTCTGCTACCTGATCCTGTACGGCATGGAAGGTATCCTGGGGCAGTGGCTGTCCGACCGCGACATCCAGCTGATGTTCTCCTGGCCCGGCATCCTGATGGTGACGGTCTTCGTCACGTCGCCGTACATCGCCCGCATCCTGATCCCGCTGATCCAGGCGCAGGGCACGGACGAGGAAGTGGCCGCGCTGTCGCTGGGCGCGACCGGCTGGCAGATCTTCCGCCGCGTCACGCTGCCCAACATCAAGTGGGGCCTGCTGTACGGCACGGTCATCACCAATGCCCGCGCCGTGGGAGAGTTCGGGGCCGTTGCCGTGGTGTCGGGCACCATCATGAACCAGACGCTCACACTGCCGCTGCTGGTGGATCAATTGAACAATAACAACAAGGCCGCAGCGGCCTTCACCGCCGCCAGCCTGCTGGCCTGCATGGCGCTGCTGACCCTGTGCCTGAAGACCTTCATGGAATGGCGGCGCGCGCACCTGGAGCGGCGACTGCCACAGGAGAGGCCCGCCGGGGCTTGATGCGACCGGGCCGCGCCCGGCTCTTTACGCCTATCTCTCGGCCTGCGCTGCGTCTGAATTCATCAGGCGCAGCGCAGGCCGAAGCTTTTTCCGGGCCGGACACACGAGACAGCGGGAAGGCATCGTCTTCCGTACAAACCGAAGCGACAAATCCATTCACTGCTTCGACGAAAGCCTGCCGAGTCGGCCTATAGTCAGCCCTCCTGTCTGCGCAAGACACTACGAGGCTCTTTTCGCCAGCGCTCCACAGTGAGTCACTCCCGGCTGAAGCCGGGAGCTTCCCCGCCACAACACGGGAGGCGCCTGCGGTGCCACATGAACACTGCCTCGCTTGACCTCGGACTGAAGTCCGAGGCTTGTGCTTGGGCGCGTGGTCAGAGATCATTTTGGCAAAAGATAGCATTCAGTGCTATATTTTAACCGGTGAAGCAATGAGAAAAGAACCTCCTCGTTTCTTTAAGACCAGAGCATTCACCAAATTGGCTGCGAGGGCGGAAATTTCCGATGAAGTCTTGTTGAAAGCCGCCGCCGATCTGCTTGAAGGCAAAGGTGACAATCTCGGTGGAAACGTCTGGAAAAAACGTCTCAACAAGAACATGCATCGAAGTATCGTTGTTGAAAAGGCGGGAGACTGGTGGATCTTTGTTTTCATGTATGCGAAGAAAGACCGCGACAACCTCGACCAAGCCGAAGAAAGAGCATTCAAGCTACTGGCCAAACAATACGAAAGAATGACCAGCGCATAACTTGACGATCAGATCGCGAAACAGGAACTTCTGGAGATTGTCGGCCATGACCACTACACCCCGATTCAAAAGCGATGCTTTCGAAGCCATCCATAGCGCTGCTTCCGGCCTTCATCGTTCTGGCGTGGTCGGCAAGCAGACAATGCGGGAATTCGATGCCTTATGTCTCGCGGAAGCACCGCATTTCGATGCGAAATCGATCGCGGCAATCCGCAAGGCAGCCAAGGTCAGTCAACCCGTCTTCGCGAAATATCTGAATACCAGCACATCTACCGTGCAGAAATGGGAAAGCGGTGCAAAGCAGCCTAGCGGCATCGCGGCAAGGCTATTGCAAGTCGTCAAAAAGCACGGCTTGGACGTGCTCGTCTGACAAGCCAAGCGTCAAGTACAAGATCCACGACATCAGGCTTGCCAAGGAACTGGCACGCACCCTGAGAAATAACGAGGACAACCCGCCATGAGCCAGAAAGCCTTCAAGGCCGACGACCTGCCCACCTTCGGCCCGGCACGCTACCTGCGCGATGACAAGGACATTGCCGCTTACCTGACGCAAGTCATCGAGGAGGGAGACACCAGCGAGCTTGCCCATGCATTAGGCGTGGCAGCCCGCGCTTCGACACGATCGCCAAGGGGAGACGCACTCCCGCCGGCTGATCCCGCTTCGCTTACTTGATCGTGCGCAGCCAGCCGTGCGTATCGGCCACGCGGCCGCGCTGGATGCCGACCAGTTGGTCGCGCAGTTTCTCCGCAACCGGACTTTGGCCGTTGCCGATCGTGAACGAACCGCCGCGATGGCGGACTTCGCCGATCGGCGCGATCACCGCGGCCGTGCCGCAGGCGAACACTTCGCGCAGCTTGCCGCTGGCAGCGTCGGCCTGCCATTGCTCGAAGCTGTAGGGAGCTTCCTTCACGTCGATGCCCTGGGCCTTGGCCAGCTGGATGACGGAGTCGCGGGTAATGCCGCGCAGGATCGTGCCCAGCGGCGTCGTCAGCAGACTGCCGTCGTCCATGACGAAGAAAATGTTCATGCCGCCGAGCTCTTCCACCCAGCGATGCTCGGCCGAGTCCAGGAAGACCACCTGGTCGCAACCGTTTTCCGTGGCCTCCATCTGGGCCACCAGGCTGGCGGCGTAGTTGCCGCCGCACTTGGCTTCGCCCGTGCCGCCGCGCGCCGCGCGCGTGTACTCGGTCGATACCCAAAGCGCCAGGGGCTTTGCGCCGCCCTTGAAATAATTGCCCACCGGCGATGCGATGACGCAGAAGACGAAGTTGCGCGACGAGCGCACGCCGAGGAAGTTTTCGTTGGCGAACATGAACGGACGCACGTACAGGCTGCTGCCGTCCGCGCCGGGGATCCAGTCGCGGTCAATGTCGACCAGGCGCTCCACGGCTTCGAGGAAGACCTCTTCCGGCACTTCGGGCATGGCCAGGCGCTGGGCCGACAGATTGAAGCGGCGCGCATTCTGGTCCGGGCGGAACAGCGTGACGCTGTTGCCTTCGGCGCGATACGCCTTCATGCCCTCGAAGATTTCCTGGGCATAGTGCAGCACGGAGCTGGCCGGATCGATGGAGAACGGCGCCCTGGCCCTGACCTGCGCATCATGCCAGCCCCGGCCTTCCGTCCATTCGATCGTGACCATGTGGTCGGTGAAAACGGTACCGAACCCCCCCTGGGCCAGAAGCTTCTCGCGCTCCGCCGCCGGCACCGGCGACGGATTGGGGATGACGGAAAAACTGATGTCTTGCTTTTGACTCACGAAACGATCTCCGGTACTGAGGGGGCGGCGCTGAAGGACATGCAGGCGGCCCCATAGGGAACCGCCTCCGTAAACTCTGAATTCTGCCAGAAAAACGACATGATAATCCTGTTGACGGCAAAATCGCCACAGGAGCCCCTCCCGTGAGTCACTCCCGCCTGCAGCCGGGAGCTTCCTCGCCACAATACGGGGGGCGCCTGCGGCGCCGTATGAACACTGCCTCGCTTGACCTCGGCCTGAAAGGCCGAGGCTTGCGCTTGGACGCGTGGTCAGGCCGCGTCGGAAGCCTGCCAGCCATAGAGGCGGGCCGGATTATGCGCCAGTACCGCTGCGCGCATGGAGGCGTCCGGCAGCCAGCCGGCCAGGGCCGACAGGGCCGCTTCGTCGTCGATGGGATGGAAAGGCTCGATGCGGTCGGGGCTTCTGGCAACTCCCGGCCACGCCCCCGGATGAGGCCAGTCGCTTCCCCACAGCAACCGGTCCGGCCGGAGCGCCGCCCATGCACGCACCATACCGGCTACCGCGCCATAGCCGGCTTCTCCCGTTACCCGATGCGCCGCGGACAGCTTCACATAGGCCTTGCCCGAGCGCATCAGTTGCATCAGCTCCGCCATGCCGGGCTGATCCATGCCCAGCTCCGGCCGCATGCCGGCAAAGTGGTCGAACACGACCGGCGCCGGCAGGTCCTGGAAGACACCGGACAGGCCGGCAATGACGATCGGGTTCGTATAGACCTGGATATGCCAGCCCAAGGGAGCCACCTGCCCGGCCACATGCAGCAAGCGCTCGCGCGCCAGCCCCGTGTCCATCACGCCGAAAGTCTCGAGATTGATGCGCACGCCGCGAGCGCCAGCATCGTGCAGGCTTTCCAGTTCGCCGCGCCCGGCCTGTCCATCGATGACGACGACCGCCCTGGCCCGATCGGCTCCGTCCCGGTTCAGGCTGCGCACGGCGTCCAGCGTGCAGCGGTTATCCGTGCCATACGGCGACGGCTGCACGATGACCGTGCGGCCGATCCCCAGCCGTCCGTGCAGCGCCTCGAGCTGCGCCACCGAAGCCTCGCCAGGCGTGTAGGTCCTGCGCTGCGCGAACGGATATTGCGCCTCCGGTCCGAAAACATGCGTATGGCAATCGCATGCCTGCGCGAATGCGGAACCGCTCTCCTGCTTGTTTGCTGCTGCCGATATTCCTGTCATTCTCTTGCCGCATTCCTGTTGTCTGGTCCGATGGCGCCGCCCTGGGCCATTCACTGCTTGGGCAGATTGGTTTCCTTCATCACCTTGCCCCAGCGCTCGATATCCTCCAGTTGCCGCGCGCGCAGCTCCTCCGGCGTGCTGTGCCGGGCGACCATGCCCAGCTCGATGAAGCGCGACTGGATTTCGGGAAGCTCCAGCACTTCTTTCAAGGCGCTGTTCATGGCCGCAATGGCTTTCTCGGGCGTGCCCTTCTTTGCGGCCAGACCGTTCCATGCCGTGACCACGTAGCCATCCAAACCGTTGCCGGAAATCGGCTTGACATCCGGCAAGGCCGGGAAGCTCTCCTTGCCCGTGATGCCCAAGGCCTTCACGGCGCCAGCCTTGATCTGTGCCACGACAGGCGTGATCGTTTCCACCATCAGCTGCACATCGCCGCTGCGCACGGCGCTGACCACGTCACCCGAGTTCCGGTACGGCACCGTAACCGCATCGATGCCGCTCATGCTTTTGAACAGCTCGGCGGCAAAGAACTGGGCGCTGCCCACCTGGACGGTTCCGATGCTGAGCTTGCCCGGATTGGCCTTTGCATACGCGATCACGTCGCCGATGCTGCCGAACGGAGAGTCCGATCCGACCGCGAAGACATAGTCGAATGCGGCAGCCTGCGACACCATGACGAAATCCTCGACTGGATCGAACGGCAGGCTGTTGAACAGCACCGGCGTAATGCCGAAGTTTCCGGTCGCCGCCAGCACGTAGGTATGCCCATCGGCGGGCGCCTGCAATGCGGCCTGCGAACCCACGATGCCGCCTGCGCCCGGGCGGTTCTGGATCACGATAGGCTGCCCGATGCGCTTGGACAGCTCCGGCGCGATCGTGCGCCAGCTGATGTCGGCGGTCCCGCCAGCCGCGTATCCCATCATGATCTGGATCGGCTGGGTGAAAAGCGATTCCGCCGCAAATGCGCTTCCCATGGCCAGCGGCATGGCCGCCATGCCTTTCAATAATGTCCTTCGACTGATGCTCATGTCTCGTTTCCTTTGATTTTCATTGGCGCGCCGATACGAAATCCATCCCTCATATCAGGCTCCTTTCGGGTACTCGATACTCGAATCATGGCGATACGGATTGCAAAACCGCCCGCCCGCGCATGCAATCACTGCGCCGCGATGCCCGCCTCTTCGATCACCCGTTTCCATTTGTCGTATTCCGAGGCGATGTAGGCGTTGAACTGCCCGCTGTCGCCATAGGCCACCGTCAAGCCCTGTCCCTGCAGGCGCTCGACGAGCTCCGGGGTCTGCATGGCTTTTTCGATTTCCTTGTCCAGCCGCTCGATCCTGTCTTTCGGCATGCCCTTGGGACCCACTACTCCGAACCAGGTGGCGGCCTCGAAGCCGGCGACTCCCGCCTCCGCCACGGTAGGCACATCCGGCAGCTCCGGCGAACGCTGCGCCGTGGAAATCGCCAGGGCCTTCAGCTTTCCGCTTTTCGCAAACGGCATGGCGGCCGACAGATTGGAAAACATCACGGGAATCTGGTTGCCGACGACATCCGTCAACGCAGGCTGCTCTCCCTTGTAGGGCACGTGCGTCATCTTGACTCCAGCCATCAGGCCAAGCAGGGCCGCCGCCATATGCGGCGTCGTGCCCACACCGCCGGAACCGTAGTTCAGCTGCCCGGGATTACGCTTCGCGTACGCCAGCAGATCCGGCAAGGTCTGCGCCTCGAACGCCGGATTCGCCACCAGCAGCAACGGCGAACTGGCCACCTGGCTGACGCCGGTCAGCGCCTTCAAGGGATCCAGGCCGGAATTCGGATTCATCAACGGCGCGACGGCAAGCGTCGTCTGCGTTCCCAACAACAAGGTATAGCCGTCGGGGCTTGCATTGGCCACATAAGACGTGCCTATCAATCCTCCCGCGCCTGTGCGGTTCTCCACGATGACCGTCTGCCCGATCTGCGTGGAAAGCTGCGCCGCCAGTGAACGGGCGACATTGTCCACGCCGCCTCCGGCGGCGAATGGCACCACGATGCGGATAGGCTGCGCCGGCCACGACTCCGCTTGCGCAACGCCCGCGCCGCCGAGCAGCAGCGCCGCTGTCCACACACCCCATGCAAATCTGAACTTACGCATTTTGTCTCCTCCTTATATGTGAGTCACAAAGCCGACCTTTATCCGCGGCTCTTCAATCCTTCCCGCACACCCTGCACCCACTGGTTGGCCGCCGTCGCAAGAAAGCTGGCATCCGTTTGCGTCGTCACGAACTGCGCGCCATTGCGGATGGCGCCGATCTGGCGTTCCACGTTCCGGTTGCCGCCGCAACCCGCATACTTGCCGTGCTTGCGCGCTACCTCGATGACGCGCGCCTGCGCCGCCACCACTTCCGGATCGTCGAACTTGCCCGCCTTGCCGATACTGGCGGCAAAGTCGTTGGTACCCATGTGGATAACATCGATGCCGGGCGTCGCGCAGATTTCCTCGATATTCGCCAGCCCTTCCGGGGTCTCGATCATGCAGACCAGCAGGCATGCCTCCTCAAGCTCAGGCACCGACTGCGACAAAGGAACGGAGCGGAAATCGAAATGCGGATATCCCCCGGACACGGAGCGCTTGCCCACAGGCGCGAAACGGCAGGTATCCACGGCGCGGCGGGCATCCGCCGCCGTATTGACGTCCGGATAGACGATGCCCGTCACGCCGTTGTCCAGCAGCAGTGATACATCGGGATCATTGATGCTCTTGACCCGGACAACCGGCGCAATGCCGATGGCAAGCGCCGTCTGCGCCATGTAGCCGATGGACTCGATATTGAAGATCGAATGCTGCGTATCGATGAACAGGAAATCGTGCCCCGTCGCCTTGGCGATGCGGGCGATATCGGGCGAGCGGGACAGGCGCACGCTCATGCCGAGCGCCACGTCGCCTGCGCGCAGCCGTTGTTTGACGGGGTTGGTCAGTGCAAATTCAGACATCTGGAAATCCTTGCTGGAAGATCAATAAACAATCGGCAGCCGCCCGGCAACATCTCCGCGCGGCGCCGCCATTCAAACCACGCGGAACTCGGGCTCGTTGCCCTGCAGGATGCTGTAGAGCTCCTGCGCTACTTTCAGGGAACTCTGCTGTTGCGTTTCCACCGTGCCGCCGCCCGCATGCGGTGTCGCAACCACATTCGGCAGGCTCAGCAGCGGATGGCTTTGCTCCGGCGGCTCCCGCTCCGTCCAGACATCGATGCCGGCTCCGAACAGATGCCCCGAGGCAAGCGCGTCATGCAGATCCGCCTCGTTGACGATGCCGCCCCGCGATACATTGATGACGATGCCGTTGGGCTTCATCAGCGCCAGCCGCTTCGCCGAAATCATGTCCCGCGTCTGGTCCGTCAGGGGCACATGCACCGTCAGCAGGTCGGACTGGCTGCACAGCGCATCCAGGTCATCCAGGCGCTCATGCGGCACCTGCGCCCACGGATCCTTGCCGTTGCGCGGTGCGTAATATGGGTCGTACGCCAGGATGCGGCAATCGAAGGCCGCCTGGAACTTGCGCGCGGCCCGAACGCCGATATTGCCCATGCCGATCACGCCCACGGTCTTGCCCTGCAATGCGAAACCAAGAAACTTCGGACGCTCGATGGGCTCGCCCGCGCGGATCATGCGATCGAACTGCGGAACACGCCGCGTCACGGCCAAAGCCAGGGCCAGCGCCATTTCGGAGACGGCCTCGCTATTGATGCCGGGCGTATTGGCCACGGTGATGCCGTGCCTGCGGGCGGCATCCAGATCGATGGTATTGACGCCGACCCCCTGTTTCACGACGGCCTTGAGCCTGCCCGCCCTGGCGAAATCATCCTCCGTCAGGGGATGCATGCGCACCATGACGCCATCGGCATCCTCGTGCCAGTTCTTCGCCCTGGGATCGCCGAAAGGAATCAGTTCCACCTTGCCTTCCAGCCACTCGGGGCCGGAGGGATGAAAGGCGTCGAGCACATAAATACGTTTCATGAAGCGTTCTCGCAAGCGTTATCAAGTAGAAATGGAACATTCGCGTCGAGGCAGAGCCGGCGTATCTTTTCCACCAGCGAAGAGGCAAGCGGAATCCCCTCCTTCAGCCGCCGCTCGCGCGCCTGCGCCTCGGGATCGCCGTGCACCAGCACCGGCAACTCCGGGTCCACAGGCTCGGCGGCATGCAGGGTGTCGATGACGGCATCCAGGTCCGATTCGAACTCGCCTTCCTCGCGGAAGCTGGCAGGATCGATAGCGCAGAAGAAATGTCCGAGGTTGTCCGGATCCTCCGGACGCTGCGTCTTTACACGGATCGGCGAGAAGGATGCACCCGACAGCGTTCCGGCCAGGATGTGCACCATCATGGCCAGGCCATATCCCTTGTGGCTGGCCATCTGCGGCGTGCCTCCGAGCGGCGTCAGCCCGCCGCCCATGTGCTTGGGCCTGCGGAACAGGATCTCCATGGCCTGGGACGCATCGGTGACAGGCTGGGCGTGTTCGTCCAGCACCCAGCCGGCGGGCAGGGAATCGCCGCGCAGCTCGTATACCTTGACCTTGTTCGATGCCGAGCTGCTGGTCGCCATGTCCAGCGAGAACGGCCGGTTCCGGCCAGCAGGCGCGGAAAACGCGATAGGGTTGGTTCCCAGGACCGGCACTCTGGCGCGCGTCGGCACGGTATTGATCGTGCGCGTCGCGCTCATGCAGAGCCCCAGCAGCCCCTGCTCGCTCGCCATTCTCGCGTAATAGCCCGCAGCGCCGAAATGATGCGAATTGCGCACGACCACCACGCCGACGCCTACGGCGCGGGCGCGCTGCATGGCAAGCTCCATGCCCATCAAGGCCGCCGGGTGGCCCAGGCCGGCATCCGCATCCACCACCGCCGTCACCGGCGTCTGGCGCACGATGCGCGGCTTTGCCCGCAGGTTCAGCTTGCCGGAGCGCCGCGACTGGTCGTAATCCATCAGCATGGAAATGCCGTGCGAATCCACGCCCGACAGGTCCGTTTCCACCATGACGCGCGCGGTATCCCGCACCTGCTGCGCATCCATGCCCCAGGCTTCGAGCAGCGCGACGATCTGCGCCCTCACCTGATCGGCGGCAACGTGGACCGGGACGGACGACTGCCCGCCATTGGACGGCGCCGTCTCCATTATGGCCGCTCCTGCGGCGCCAGTTGGATGACGACGGCATCTTCCAGCGAATCGCCGAAATACGCCTTGACCGCCGCCTGGTGCGTCTCCAGATAGCTTGCCCGCCCATCCCGCAGCACCATCGGCACATCGTGGCCGGGCACCACCATCGTTCCCGGCCGGCTGCGCCAGCGGCGCCATATTTCCCGGATGGATTCCGTCGACAGCGCATGATCCAGGCTGGCCTCGCCCTTTTCGGACACCAGCTCGGCGCGCGTCTTGGCCGCATCGCCGGTGAAGATCACGTCATGCTCGTCCCCCTGCAGGACGAACACCAGGTGTCCCGGCGTGTGGCCCGGCGCATCGAAAGCCGTCAGGCGCGGCAGGATTTCACTGCCTTGCGCGATCCGCACTGTGCGCGGCATCGTGGAAAGCTCGCGTACATAGAGCTCGGGCACGGGCGTCTCGCCCCAGGGTTGCTCCAGCGACCATTCCAGCTCATGCGCGCCGATATGGATGCGCGCATTGGGAAACATCGTCCAGTTGATCGAGTGGTCATGATGCGAATGCGTCAGCAGCACATCCGTGATGTCGGCCGCAACCAGGCCGTGCTGCTTCAGCTTATCGCGGATCAGGCTGCGCATGCCGATGGGGCCCGTATCGATCAGGACCACCCGGCCATGCCCCTGGAGCAGCGCAACCGTGCTCCAGCCCAGGCCGCCATGGCAGACCGATTTTCCGGGAAATCCGACAACCAGCAGATCCAGCGTGTAGCCCGCAATATTCATGTTCATATTTGTCGCCTCCAGCCATTTATAGTGAATGATCCATCTATAATTAACCAATCAATTTTTTGGCCATCCCCATAAGGTTTGCTTAGTTGTGTTTACGATGCGCCACCTGGAGGTGTTCCACGCCATCATACAGACCGGCTCCGTCACAGGCGCGGCCAGGCTGCTGAACGTCTCCCAACCAGCCATTACGTCGGTGCTGAAGCATTGCGAGGCGCGCGTCGGCCTCAAACTGTTCACGCGCACGGGCGGCCGCCTGCAGCCCACCCCGGAAGCCATTGCGCTGTTCCCCGACGTACACGAGATCTACAGCAGGCTCGATGCCGTAGGCCGGCTGGTGCAGGACCTGGCCGGAGGACGGCTGGGATCCCTGTCGATCGCCGCCTGCTTTCCCGTGGCGAATGGATACCTGGCAAAGGCCGTGGCCACCTTCCTGCAGGACAGGCCCGGCGTGCGCGTGGCATTGCAGTCGCTGACCTCGCCTCAGGTCGTGGACAGGGTGGCCAACCGCGAGGTGGAGCTGGGCATCGCCTACGAGCCCGTGGTCAATCCCGCGGTCGAAACCGAAGTTCTGGTGAATTCATGCGTGGCCTGCATCATGCGCGAGGATCATCCGCTGGCGCAAAACAAGGCCGTCAACGTCAAGGACCTGCAGGCCTATCCCATCATCACCTATCTGCCCCAGGCGCTGCTGCGCAGCTATGTGGACCGGTCATTGAGCGACGCCGGCGTCATGCCCAATATCTCGGTGCAGGTGAGCCTTTCCCTGACCGGGCTGATCATGGCCTATCACGGAGCGGGCATCGCCCTGGTCGAGCCGTTCCTGCTGGCATCCCTGCCGCTTCCCGGCCTGGTGGCACGCTCCCTGGAGCCTCGCGTGGAATTGAAGACCCTGCTGGTGCGCGCCAAGTCCTCCACTGAATCGGAAGTGATGCGCCAGTTCGTGGATTACCTGCGCCGCGAGGTCAACACAGTGCAGGACGTCCTGGCCGCCGACCTGCGCTAGCACGAAGTCATGCAAAAAGCCGGGCGACCTGATGCATAGGCAGGAACAGGCGCAGCGGTGCGCGTTGAAAGGGAAGAAAATCGAAGTGCTGGTAAAAACGCTCAGCGCTTTGATCCTTGGCATCCACAATCACCGCCATTGCTCCAATCTGTCGCGCCGTTTGCAGACTGCGGTGCAGCGCATCGAGCAACAGGAATTCACCAACCCCTTGCCCTTTCACCCTCCGGTCAACAGCCAGACGTCCCAACAATACAACCGGCAGGTAATCGTAGCGCGGCAGCTTCTTCCTCATGGCCTGAGGCAATTCTTCCAGCGGGACGAGCGACGCCGATAGGGTATAGAAGCCGACAACCGCGCGGTTGTCGGGGTCTTGCAAAACGAATGGCGCAGCGACGTGCCGTTCGGCGTCTTGCTGCGCTTGATGGCGCAGGTAGCGGTTCAACTCTTCGTTGCCACTCTACGTTATTGCCCAGCCCCGCATAAGATCGGAAACTACGCAGCGACAGAATCATCACCCCGGCCCGGATCAGATAATGATCCGCAATCCCATCTGTCGGATGCGGGCCTTGTTTTATCCACCAGGATGTTTTTGCCCAATTTCATGGGCGCATCGGTTCGCCTATGCTTTTGCCGGCAATCAGCATCCGCATCAACACTCCGGCCCCTATCCAGGTGTTGTAAATATTGACATCAAACAGATCTGTTGTTAGGATATACAACATGAAGGCGACACTGCTGACCCGCTTTCGCTCCGTCGATGAACACGGTGGAGTCATTGAAATGGTGATCTGGCATGTGCCTGAACCCGTTCCTCCCACAACACACGGCTTCAAGTATCGCTTGGTCTATCTCAGAAATGGGCGACGCATCGTAGGCTTTGACAACGAACGCGGAAAAGGCGACCACATGCACCTGGGCAGCCAGGAGCTGCCATACTCTTTCAGCGATCTGGATACATTGATCGAAGACTTCATTGCCGAAATCGAGTACTTGAAGGAGATGTGATGACAACCGGAACCCTGACGATTACAACCGATCCTGATTGGAAAACCGCGCTGCGCAAAGCCGGTGGCATCGCTCAAAAATCCCTGACCACAAAACAGAACCAGCCGGACATCCTGAACTTCGAATCCCCCGGCGCATTCTTTGCCAATCTGAACGAACGCCGCTGGGCCTTGCTGCGCATCATGCTGGGTCAAGGCACGGTGGGAGTACGCGAACTGGCCCGTCGGGTCGGCCGCGACGTCAAAGGCGTTCATACTGACGCCAGCGTGCTGGTATCGCTTGGCTTATTGCAGCGAAACAGCAATGGCGCCTTATGTTGTCCCTACGACAGAATCCGCGTCGATATGCTTATGGAACCCGAGCCGGCTCCATAAGTTCCCCCCTATTCCTCCATCCCGTCCACCAGTCCCTGCGACGCCTCCACCACGCGCTGGCGGAACCAGACGTGCGGCTCGCTGTTCTGGTTGTCGTCGTGATAGAACATCGAGATCGTCAGCAGCGGCAGCTCGACGGGAACGGGGCGGATCTGTATCGGCAATTGCCGCCGGGCATACAGGGCCACGCTCAGCGGCAGCACCGAGATGAAGTCCGTGCGCATCAGGATGGCGGGCACCACGTTGTAGCTGGGCGCGGTCAGCGCGATCTTGCGCACCACGCCCAGCTTGCGCAGCGCGCGCTCCAGCTCTTCGGAATAAGAGCCCGACGATACCGAAGCGATGGCAACATGCGAATACGCCAGAAACGTGTCGATGCCGAAATCCGCCTGCTCCGGATGGCTGCCCGACATCACGCATACCATGCGCTCCTGCAGCAGCTGGCGCACGCGCAGGTTCTCCGGCGCCTTGTTGTAATAGCCGATGGCCAGGTCCACTTCGTGGTTGGTCACCATCTCCAGCCGGCGGAACGGATTGGTGGGCACGACGCTGACCGATACTTCGGGCGCGTGCGCCTGCAGCACCGGCATCAGGTGCGGCAACAGCAGCAATTGCGTGTAGTCCGACGCCAGGACAGAGTAGGTCTTGGCGTGCGCTATATTGCCCGGCTCGCCCAGCCCCTGCCACAGGGCCAGCGCCCCGGCCATCTTCGTATGGATGTCGAAGGCCTTCGGCGTGGGCAGCAGCCGATGCCCCGAGCGGATCATGACGGGGTCGTCCAGCAGCGCGCGCAGGCGCTTCAGCGCCGCGCTGACCCCGGGTTGCGACACGCCCAGCACTTCGGCCGCGCGAGTGGCGCTGCCGTACTTGATCAGCGCATCCAGATAGACCAATAGATTCATATCCGGCATATTCATGATTGCCGCCCACCCATAAATACCAGTTATGCCAATTATAAAAGCAGCCGCCTTGTGATGGTCCGCCGCAGCCCATAGACTTCCGTCAATACGCAGACAAATCAAAGGCGAAAGCAATATGACCGACAACAAGCCCATACTGATCTGGGGCGCGGGAGCAATAGGCGGAGTTATAGCGGCGTACCTGGCGCGCGCCGGTTTCCCGGTCATTGCCGTCGATGCTTCGGAGGCACACGTAGATGCCATCCGGCGCGACGGCATCCGCATCAGCGGACCCGTCGACGATTTCACCCAGGCCCTGCCCGCATTCACGCCCGACACTATCACCGGCCAGTACGACATCATCATGCTGTCGGTGAAAGCGCAGCACACGGAAACCGCCGTACAGCAGCTGCTGCCGCACCTGTCGCCCGAAGGCGTCGTGCTGTCGCTGCAGAACGGCCTGAACGAGCTGCGCATCGCCGACCTGGTCGGCAAACACCGCAGCCTGTGCGGCTTCGTCAATTTCGCGGCGGACTACATCGAGCCCGGCCACATCCTGTACGGCAATGCCGGCGCGCTGATGATCGGCGAACACGACAAAGGCGTCACGCCACGCCTGCAGGCTCTGGAGTCCATGCTGCAACACTACCATCCCGACGTGCGCGCCGTGGATGACATCTGGGCGTACAAATGGGGCAAGCTCGCCTACGGCAGCCTGCTGTTCCTGACCGCCGTATCCGACGAGACCATCGCCGACAGCGTGTCCTGCCCCGATTTCGCCCCGGCCTTCACCCGCCTGGTCGGCGAAGTGCTGTCCGTTGCGCGGGCCGCCGGCGTCGCGCCGCTGGGTTTCGACGGCTTCGACCCCGAAGCCTTCGCTTCGGGAGATGCCGATACCGCGCGCGCATCGCTGGACGCCATCGCCGATCACTACCGGCACTCGGCCAAGCAGCGCAGCGGCGTCTACCGCGACCTGGCGGTGCGCAAGCGCAAGACCGAAATCGACAGCCAGATCGGCGAGATCCCCCGCATCGCACGGCCCCTGGGCCTGCAGACGCCGGTCACCGATCTGCTCATCCGCTACATCCACGAAATCGAAGACGGCGCCAGGCCCATGCGACGCGAGAACCTGGCCGAATTCACCGCCGAGGCGCAGCGCGCATGAGCCAGGATTCCCGCCGCCCCATCGTCATCACCGGCGCCTGCGGCGCCTACGGCCGCGAGCTGGCCCGGCACTTCTCGGCGCACGGCCACGACCTGGTGCTGGTAGACATACTGCCGCAACACGACTTCCTGCACGAGCTAGCCAACCCGGAACACGCCGTCTACCTGCAATGCGATCTCGGGCGGACCGATGCGGTGTTGCAACTGACCGACGACATCCTGCGGCACGGCACGCCGCGGGCGCTGGTCAACAATGCCGGCATTTTCCCCTTCGACGAACTGATGGACATCCCGCCGGACACCATCCAGTCCATCATGGCCATCAACTTCATGGCGCCCGTCCTGCTGATGCAGCGCCTGGGCGAGGCCATGAGCCGCGCGGGCGGCGGCGGCATCTGCAACATCAGTTCCGGCGCAGCCGAAGTCGTGAGATCGAACGGCGCCGTCTACGGGGCCTCCAAGGCGGCGCTGGAACAGATCACCCGCGCCTTCGCGGTCACGCTCGGCCCCGGCAAGGTGCGCGTCAACGCCGTGCGCGCCGGATTGCGCACGCGCAACCTGTTGTCCCCCATGCTGGCCGGACACGAAGCCCGCATCACGGCCAGCATCCCCCTGCGCCGCCTGAGCGAAGACGGCGAGCTCGCCAGCCTGGTGTATTTCCTGTGCTCGGACGAAGCCCGCTTCATCACCGGCCAGACCATCGGCGTGGACGGCGGCAATACACTCAACCGTCGCCTGCAAACCATGGAGACCACACAATGACCCAACTGCTTTCCCCCCTGAAGATACGCGCTCTGGAACTGAAGAACCGCCTCGTCATGTCGCCCATGTGCCAGTACAGCGCCATCGACGGCATGCCCGGCCTTTGGCACGACATGCACTACGGCGCGCGCGCCCAGGGCGGCGTCGGCCTGGTCATGCTGGAATCCACCGCCGTCAGCCCGCAGGGCCGCATCTCGCCCAGTTGCCTTGGCCTGTGGAGCCAGCAACACCTCGAAGCCCATGCCCGGCTCGCCGAGCGCCTGCACGCGCTGGGCAGCGCGGCCGGCGTGCAGCTGAACCACGCCGGCCGCAAAGGCTCGCACAGCGCGCCCTGGCAAGGCGGCGCGCCCCTGCCCATCGCGCAAGGCGGCTGGGTCCGCACAGCGCCCTCGGCCAGCGGCCCCGGCATGGACGTGAGCCCGATCCAGGCGCTGTCGACGCAAGACATCGCCGCCATCGTCGACGACTTCCGCCAGGCGGCCCTGCGCGCCGTCGAGGCTGGCTTCGACGTCATCGAACTGCACGCGGCCCACGGCTACCTGCTGCATCAGTTCCTGTCGCCCCTGGCGAACCAGCGCACCGACGCCTATGGCGGCGATTTCGACGGCCGCGCGCGCCTGACGCTGGAAGTCGCCCAGACCGTGCGGGAAGCCATCCCCGACACCATGCCGCTGTTCGTCCGCCTGTCCTGCGTCGACAGCAAAGAAAGCAACGAAGGCTGGACCCTGGAAGAATCCATCGCCCTGGCGCGCAAGCTGCAAGCCATCGGCGTGGACCTGCTGGACTGCACCAGCGGCGGCATCAGCGCTCCGCCCACGAAACGCGAAGGCGCGTTCAATGCGGACTTGGCCCGGGCGGTCCGCACACAAACCGGACTGCCAACCGGCTCCGTCGGCGGCATCGACAGCCTGGCGCTGGCCGAATCCCTGCTGTCGGACGGCGCCTGCGACCTGATCTTCGCGGGCCGCGCCCTGCTGCGCGACCCTTACTGGCTGATCCGCCAGACAGCGCCGCAGGGGGCCGGCCTGGTTCCGCCCCAATACGCCCGCGCCGGTTTCTAGAAGGACACACCAATGAATCATATGCATGACGACAGCCGCATCCATTTCCCCGACTACATCTGGCCGGAAGGCAAACGCTGCGCCGTTACCTTCAGCATGGACCTGGACGCCGAATCCCCCTACCTGTGGATCCATCGCGGCCAGCAGATGCGCTCGCTGGGCGAAATCGAACAGCGCCGCTACGGCCCGCGCCAGGGCGTGAAGCGCGTCGTCGAACTGCTGGCCGAATACGGCATTTCCGGCTCGTTCTTCGTGCCCGGCGTCGTCGCCAGCACCTATCCCGGCCTGCTGCCCTACCTGGTGGAAAACGGCCACGAAATCGCCTACCACGGCTATTATCACGAGCGCATCGACGCCATCGGGTCCGACCTGGCGCGCGACTACACGGAAAAAGTCATCGAAGTCTTCCGCCAGCAGACCGGCCAGACCGGGCTGGGCTACCGCGCCCCATCGTGGGAAATGACCATCGAACTGCTGACCCTGTTCAAGGAACTGGGCATTTCCTACGACAGCTCGCTGATGGGCTTCGACCACCCCTACGACGTCAACGGCCTGGTGGAAATCCCCACGCAGTGGATGACGGATGACGCCCTGTACTTCCGCTACACCAACTCCGCGCGCGACAAGACGCACCCCGCCAACCCGGTCGCCGTGCTGGAAAGCTGGATCGAAGAATTCGAAGGCGCGCGCAAGTACGGCGGCCTGTGCATGCTGACCATCCACGACTGGATCTCGGGCCGCCCGCAGCGCCTGCTGATGCTGGAGAAGTTCATCCGCCACATCCGCCAATACAACGACGTATGGATCGCCCGGGCCGACGAGCTGGCCCGCTGGCACCAGGCATCGGCGAACCACAACCGTTTCACAACCGCAGGACAACATATTCAAACGCAGTTTCCATTTTCCGAGGTGAACCCATGAATTCATTCTTCCTACCGCGCCGCCTTGCCTGCGGACTGCTGGCCGCAGCGGCCGCCACCTTGTCTGTCGTATCAGCTCCCGCATTGGCCGCCGACAACTATCCATCGAAACAAGTGCGTGTCGTCGTACCGTTCCCGCCCGGCGGCAACACCGACTACGTCGCGCGCCAGATCACCGAAAAAATGTCGCAAAGCCTGGGCCAGACCTTCGTTATCGAAAACAAGGGCGGCGCGGGCGGCAATATCGGCACGGAACAGGTTGTGCGCGCCAATCCCGATGGCTACACCCTGCTGGCCAGCACGCTGTCCACCTATGCATTGAACGCCGGCCTGTACAAGAACCTGTCGTTCGACGCCCGCACCGACCTGGAGCCCATCGGCCTGAGCATCCTGGTGCCGCTGGTGCTGGTCGTGCCGTCCGAACTGCCGGTCAACAACCTGCAGGAATTCATCCAGTTGCTGAAGGACAACCCTGGCAAGTACAACTACGGTTCGGCGGGCAACGGCACATCCAGCCACATTGCCGCCTTCCTGTTCAGCAAGATGACGGGCACTGACGTATCGCACATCCCTTATCGCGGCACCGGCCCCGTCATGACGGATCTGCTGGCAGGACGCCTGAATTTCGTGCTGGACGCGCCCTCCATCGTGGCTCCCCATATCGAAAGCGGAAAGCTCAAGCCCCTGGCCATCGCGCTGCCGGAACGCCTGAAGACCCTGCCCGACGTGCCGACCATGGACGAAGCCGGCCTGCCGGGCTACGAGGCCTACTCCTGGAACGCCATGTGGGCGCCCAAGGGCACGCCCGAAGCCGCCCTGGACAAGCTGCACGCCAGCCTGGCCGAAGCCATGGCCGACCCGGAACTGTCCGGCAAACTGGAACAGGCCGGCCTGGTCACCTACAAGCCCATGACCCGCGCCGAAGTCAAATCCTACATGCAGGAACAGTACGAGAAGTGGGTTCCGCTGGTGAAGGAATCCGGCGCCCAGGTCGAGTAAGACATTACGCACGAACCGGCGGGGGGCTGCCCCCGCCCGCGCACGGCCCGGACGCGACAGCGCCCCGGGCCGCTTTCCCATCCACGGCAATGCCTTGCCGCCCGCCACGAGACACCACGACATGCACACGACACAAGACACTCTGATCGCCGGCATCCGCAAATGGGTGGAGATCGAAAGCCCATCGCAGCGCCCCGACACCATCGCCGCACTGGCCAATGTCATCGCCGGCGACGCGGCGGCGCTAGGCCTGAAGACCAGCCTGCACAAAGTCGGCAGCTTTGACGCTCCCGCGCTGCGCATCAGCAACCGGGCTGATGGCAACACCCGCAAAGGCATCGTCGTGCTCGGACACATGGATACCGTCCACCCCGTCGGCACGCTGCAGGAAAACCCCTTCCGCATCGAAGACGGCCGCGCCTACGGCCCGGGCATCTACGACATGAAGGCCGGCGACTACCTGGCCATGTCCGCCCTGGCGCACGAGCCGGAAACCGCCCTGCCCGTGGACATTCTGCTGACGCCGGACGAGGAGATCAGCAGCGTCCACTCGCGCGGCTTCATCGAAGACTTCGCCCGCACATATGCCAAGTACGTGCTCGTCGCCGAACCCGCCCGCCCCAACGGCGGCAGACTTGTCACCGAACGCAAGGGCATAGGCCGCATCCGCCTGTGCACCTGCGGCCGCCAGGCGCACGCCGGACTGCAGCACGCGCTGGGCCGCAGCGCCATCAAGGAAATGGCCCGCCAGGTGCTGGCCCTGGAAAGCCTGACCGACTACGAACGCGGCATCACGGTCAGCGTAGGCACCATCCACGGCGGCACCACGCCCAATGTCGTGCCCGGCCGCTGCGAAGCCGAAGCCGATTTTCGCGTGCCAGACATGGATGCGCTGCAACAGCTGCAGCAGCGTATTGAGTCACTGCGCACGGCAGACGCGGACGTCGGCCTGCAAGCCTCGCTGAACCTGCGCCGCCCGCCCATGAACAAAACCGCCCAGACCCAGGCATTGCTGGATACCTTGCTGCAATTGTCGGCGCAAGCTGGGCTGAACATCGAAGAAGCCCCCATGACAGGCGGCGCCAGCGACGCCAATTTCACCGCAGCGCTGGGAATTCCTTCGATCGATGGGCTGGGAGCGGATGGAGATGGCGCGCATACGCTGCATGAGCATATCCTGGTGGATACGCTGGTGAAGCGGCATGAGTTCTGGAGGCTGGTGTTGCGGGGGTTGGGGTAGGGATTACGTGGTATGACAGCCACAGAATCGCTCTACCATATGGGACATCTTGAAACTAAAGTGCCATCTCCCCGGATATCAGAAAACAGAATCAATAATAATTCTTATTATCGAATTCAATATCCAGGAGATGAATCATGAAACGATACGAACAATCCATGCAAACCACGTAGACACGCCATTCAGCACAAAAACGCATGCAGTTTTTCAGTCTGACTTACTCGACAAAATTACGAATTTCGTTTCATTTACGTATATATAAAAACAAATAGCACGTACTCATGCACCCCTCGTTGAAGCATATTGCCTGTTCCGTCGTGCCAATGTAGCTCTTATCAACGCGCTATACTTCCTCCACGAATATCAAAAAACCTCCCAGCCAACATACTGATACCACTGCAACACCTGAGTAGCTGCTTTTCTTACTCCTTCACCAGTACGCTTTCCACAGTCATATTCCGCCCAACCTGCATCAGCAAGGTCCTAAGTTTCCTTGTACACAACACACATGCGTAAAAAGCATTTTCGAGCTCCAGTCCTTGCTGAACGTTACCCTCTGGCCCTGCTTGCAGGCCTGATCGATGTCTTTCTGGTACTTGGCAGTGCCTTTCTAGCTTACTACTGGCGTTTCGGCACATGGAGCATGTCCGAACGCTACGAGATTGCGACTCTGGCGTTGGTACTGCTGGGCATACTGTGCCAGACCATGGTGAACAGCTATGGATCATGGCGTGGCCGACGCTTGCTCAACAGATTGGGCCGCGTCTATACAGGCTGGCTGATTGCCTTCGCCATGCTGTTCGGCCTGGCGGTACTTCTCAAAGTCTCTGTCAATTACTCGCGCCTGTGGGTGATAAGTACGTTCGCCCTAGCCCTGGTCGCTGTCACACTGTTCCGCCTCAGCATGTTCCTATTGCTGAGATTCGTACGCAGCCACGGCAAAAACCTGAAACAAGTGCTCGTAGTAGAAGGCCAAACCCCTTCCGCGGAACTCGATGCCAAGCTTCCAGTGCTGCCCGAAGACGGCTACCGGGTCGCACACCGCATGACGCTGCGTCATACTCCCGAATGGCTTGAAGAGCTGGAAGAACAGGTCATACAGACGGGCGCGCATGAGGTATGGCTATGCTTGCCCCTACAGGAAGGCGAGGCTATCAAAAGCATCCTGCACGGGCTACGCCACCTGACAGTCGAAGTGCGCTTCATTCCCGATCTGGGTGACTTGCCTCTGCTTAACCATCAAGTCAGCCATATTGCCGGTTTGTATGCGCTGGATATTAGCATCAGCCCCATGGATGGCCCTGCAAGACTGGTCAAGCGCCTGGAGGACTTAATCATCGGCAGCCTGATTTCCTTGCTGATATTGCCTGTATGCATAGGCATTGCTATTGCAGTCAAAGCAACATCGAAGGGGCCGGTGATTTTCAAGCAATACCGTACCGGCATCAACGGCAGGCGCTTCAAAGTCTACAAATTCCGCTCCATGGAAGTCCATTCAGAAGGCAATGGCCAGGTCACCCAGGCCAAGTTCGGTGACCCTCGGGTCACCCGTCTTGGCGCCTTCCTGCGCCGTACCAGCCTGGACGAGCTTCCCCAGTTCTACAACGTATTGCAAGGCCGAATGTCCATCGTAGGGCCGCGTCCGCATGCCCTAGCCCACAATGAACATTACAAGGATCTGGTTGAATCCTATATG
This sequence comes from Paracandidimonas soli, assembly GCF_004342005.1. Lineage (GTDB taxonomy): Bacteria > Pseudomonadota > Gammaproteobacteria > Burkholderiales > Burkholderiaceae_B > Paracandidimonas > Paracandidimonas soli. The sequence continues at coordinate 9,912 of NZ_SMBX01000005.1, read as the reverse complement.
AAGCGCCACAAGGTAAAGCCCGGAATTACTGGCTGGGCGCAGGTCAATGGCTATCGGGGAGAAACCGATACCATCGAGAAGATGCAGAAGCGCGTGGAGTATGACCTCTGGTATATCAACAACTGGTCGTTGTGGCTGGATATCAAGATCATTTTCCTGACGGTATTCAAAGGGTTCATCAACAATAAACCCTGAGGCGGGCTGAGGCTATCAGCCCTTCATCAGATCCACGCCATGCTTAAAACTTGGGAGCGACTGCAAATGTATCCGCAGCCGCATCCTTCTCAGACACGAGTATCTGCATATCGGGTCCCGCCGGCCACTCAATGGCCAACTCTGGTGCGTTCCAGACAATCGCTCCTTCTGAAGCCTTGTTATAGTAGTTTGTTGTTTTATATAGGAAGTGGGTATCGTCCTCCAGCGCCAGAAAACCATGCGCGAACCCTTCTGGAATCCACAGCATACGACGATTATTTTCTGAAAGTTCTACCCCTACCGCCTTGCCAAAGGTAGGTGAGTCTTTGCGAATATCCACCGCCACATCATAGGCTGCACCACGCACTACACGCACCAATTTCCCCTGAGCATATGGCGGCAGTTGGTAATGTAAACCGCGCAGCGTTCCCTGTTTAGAGCAGGAGTGATTATCCTGTACAAAAGCGTTTGGCACTGGAAGCCCCAGTTCTTGCAAACCTCTATGAAAGCGATTTTCGTTAAAGCTTTCCATGAACCAGCCACGATCATCCCCAAAAACAGCAGGTTCGATAATAACCACATCCGGCAGATCTGTCTGTATAAGCTTCACTTTAACGATTTCCTGCTTGCAAAAGGCGCAGCAAATACTGGCCATAGCCAGTTTTGCTTAAACGGTTCGCCTGAGCCTCGAGGCTTTCGGCATCCAGCCACCCTTGACGGAATGCAATTTCCTCAAGGCAGGCAACCTTCAAACCTTGTCTCGCCTCTATCGTCTGTACGAAGTGACTGGCCTCCATCAGCGAATCATGCGTGCCTGTATCCAGCCACGCGAACCCTCTACCCAACAGACTGACATGCAGGTCGCCACGGTGGAGGTAGGCATTATTGACATCGGTAATTTCCAGCTCACCACGAGCCGAGGGTTTTACCTGTTTTGCAATATCGACGACATCGTTGTCGTAGAAATACAGACCAGTGACTGCATAATTTGACTTTGGTTGCCTGGGCTTTTCTTCGATGGAGACGGCCTTACCTTCCACATCAAAATCAACGACTCCGAAGCGCTCGGGGTCACTAACATAGTAGCCGAATACCGTTGCGCCCTGCGGACGCGCGCCAGCCTCACGCAGCAAAGCACTAAAACCGTGGCCATAAAATATGTTGTCACCGAGAATCAGGCAAACATCGCTATTACCGATAAATGATTCACCAATCAAAAATGCCTGTGCCAGCCCGTCTGGGGACGGCTGCTCGGCATACTGCAGGTTGATGCCATAGGAAGAACCATCGCCCAACAATTTGCGGAAACTAGGTAGATCTTCGGGTGTAGAGATAATCAGAACATCCTGGATGCCTGCCAACATCAGCACAGACAATGGATAGTAGATCATGGGCTTATCGTAAATAGGCAGCAACTGCTTCGATACACCAAGCGTAATGGGATGCAAACGAGTGCCGGAACCGCCCGCAAGAATAATGCCTTTTCGTTTATTCATATCAGTCTCACATCAGTTTTCTGCAGTCAGGCCCAAACGCTCTCGTCTATAGCTGCCATCCTGGACTCGCCGACACCATTCCAAATTATTCAAATACCACTGAACTGTTTTCCTGATACCTGACTCAAAGCTTTCCTGAGGCATCCAACCCAATTCCTGCTGTATCTTAGAAGCGTCAATCGCATATCGCACATCATGACCCGGCCTGTCTGCCACATGCGTGATCAAATCTACATGAGGCGTCACTGGCGAATCGGGATGCAATTCATCCAATAATGCACAGATAGTCTTGACCACTTCAATATTCTGCTTCTCGTTGTGTCCGCCGATATTGTAGGTAGCGCCAGGCTCTCCTCGGGTAAATACGGCATACAATGCACGAGCATGATCTTCCACATACAACCAATCCCGTATCTGTGTGCCCTCCCCGTAAACAGGTAAAGACTTGCCTTCCAACGCATTCAAAATAATAAGAGGGATCAATTTCTCGGGGAAATGGTACGGCCCGTAATTGTTCGAACAGTTCGTAATCAATGCAGGCAATCCAAACGTACGCGCCCAGGCACGCACCAAATGATCCGAGCCAGCCTTGCTGGCTGAATATGGCGAACTAGGATCATAGGCCGTCGTTTCTGTAAAAAGATGGCTGCTACCCTCTCCTAGGTCTCCATATACCTCATCTGTTGAAATATGGTGAAATCTGAAAGCGGCTTTTCTCTTTTCATCCAAGGTCATCCAATAGGTTCGTGCTGCCTCAAGCAATGTATATGTTCCCACCAAGTTCGTCTGTATAAACTCCCCTGGCCCATCGATAGAGCGATCCACATGCGACTCCGCAGCCAGATGCATGATGCCATCAGGCTTGTACTCCAACAGAATCCTGTTTAACGCAGAGCGATCACAAATATCAACTTGCTCAAATGCATAGCGTTTGTTATCTCTGACAGAAATCAAAGACTCAAGATTTCCCGCATATGTCAACTTATCTACATTAACAACACAGTCATTCGTATGTTGAACTATATGTCGAATCACAGCAGATCCAATAAAGCCAGCACCGCCGGTCACCAGGATTTTCATCTTAAATAGCCTTAATTTGGATAGAGACTCAAGAATAATTGCTCATATTCTTTCAGAATTTTTTCCCAAGTAAAATTTTCATGGAAGCGCTTACGGCTAGCCTCCTTCATTTGTGCTTGACGCTTCTCATCATACAGTAGAGTATCAAACAATTTTTCGCAAGCAATCTCATCAGAGAAATAAGCAGCACCATCACCTGCCACCCATTTATTAAAGTGATTAGCATGCGCTATTACGGCACAACCTGCACCAAGTGCTTCAACCAAGGATGGATTCGTACCACCTACTCGATGGCCGTGCAGATAAAAGCGCGCAAAGAATCTTAAAGCTCGAACAATCTTCGCATCATAAATTGCCCCAGGAAACAAAACCTCTTCAGATGCAGCATTCATTACAGCCTTATGAAAATCATTTTCATGAGGCCTAAAACTCCCCAAAACTACCAGCTTGTGACTCCGATTTTTCCGGCTAAAAGATCTAACCATTTCTAAAAAAGAATTTTCCGGCTCCGGCCGAGCAATTACAATCGAAAATTCGTTTGGTTTTAAATTATAGGCTGATAACACTTGAGCATCAGCCTCAAGAACTTCATCTCCACCATAAGGGATCATGGTAATTTTGCTTTTCCTAACCCTTGTCGCCAAATGCTCTTTAATTTTCGGATGATCCGCGACTAAGTGATTACCCACCCAGCAACCAGCTCTCTCGTTTAGCCAAAACCAAATTTTCGCCATCAACCCCCATTTATCCCTTCTCCATTCAATTCCATCCATATTTATTATATTAAATTGCCCTTTAAAATATTGCACACAATTGAATATTGCAGTGTTATAACCAAGCGTCAAGAACAAACCATTTTCTTTGGCAGCATGGCAGATTGATTTTAAATCGAATATGATAGTACCCAAGGCGCCAGAGTTATTCACTGGTATATGAATTCTTCTAACTCCTCGCCAATTCGTCTCAAATAAATCGCCCTTTCCCTCCTCTTGACAATATACCGCCACGCTCCATCCCGCATCATGCAGATATAAAGACAAGCGCTCAGCGAAAGTTTCAAACCCTCCATGCTGGGCGGGAACTCCACGGGTACCCAAAATAAATATTCTCTTATCCTTCAAAGCAATCCCCAAAATCGATATTTAAGTAAATTTATTAGTGAAACTCTGTCTTGACATTGCAATCAACACGGCTGGCAGCAGGAAAGATGTTATATTAAGGGTATTCTCAGAAACAGCAGAAACTGCAATTAAACTCGACAGCAAAATCAATGGAGTTCTGTTCCTATTTGACAATGGAAAAATTGCCAACACCATCAGAAATAGCCAAAAGAACAAACCTAAAGATCCTATCTGCCCCAATAATGACCCAATATAAGTATCACTAATACCTTTTTCATAATAAACGGAAAGATCGTCTGAAAACATTTTCGCATAATTACCCACAGAGCCGATTCCGTAACCAAATATATTTATATTGGTTATAGAATTATACAAGCCGGAAAGATGAATATTTATACCCGTTTTATTTGGAATCACCAAATAAACCATTAAGGGCATAAGCGCACAAAAAAAACGAATCACCAACGGGATAAATCCATTTAATACCGTCAAGGCTACAAACAATTGCAGCATCGCCCCTTTAGAAAATGTAAGAGTCAGACCCAACAAAGAGATAAATAAAAATAGCGCCCTATACTTACCAAAAGACTCTTTTTTATAAAATGCCAGTATAAAAAAACAAGCAAAAAAATGCCCTAAGCTAATTGGGTCCAAAAAAGAGGATGTCATTCTTTCACGATAACCGATAATTGGCTCATAAAACATATAAGACAAGCCATATTGGTCAACCGGAATTCCTTTCAGAGTAAAAAATAGCGATAAGTCTGCTTTTTTCCAAAGCTCAAAATATAGCTCTACTCCACCCCATAAAAACACAACAAACAAATTAAGTTTTAAAAAACCATATATCGCACGAACATCAAAGCCAGACAATCTGATTGAGCAAAAAAAATACAGCACAACAATAGGAGCGATCAATTGCCTAATATTTGCCACTGGGTTTCTATAATCAAAATTCAGAAATATATAATTAGAAAATAAATAAATTAAAAAAATTGAAATTAAAATCGAAACTAGTAATTTTTCCCGAAAAAACAACCATCGAGAAACAGAACAGATCATTAGGAGATAAACAGGCGCATCTTTAATAGCATAAACCATCCCATTATGGACACCCAGCTTTATTAGCAACAAAACAAATATTGAGGACCAACATCCCCAAAAAATCAAAAAACAAATCAAATATCGCTCAAATAAAAAATTATTTTGCCTTTTGATTTCCATTAATAAGTTCCTCAGCTATTTTCTGGAACTCGCCCGATATTGATCCCGGCAAGAAATTTCGATTGATAGCAAGACGCAAGTATTCTTTCTTTTTTCCATGCTTAACAAAAAAATCAATCTCACGCATAAGGCTGCTCACATCAGCACATGGCGCGCAAACAATCTCATTTAAATCGAAATAAGACTCTCTGTCTCCATTGAGATAAGACTCCAGATCGGGCATATAGAAAAATATAGGGTTCCCTGTAAATATATAATCCAGGCAAACGCTAGAGTAATCTGTAATTAAACCGTCCGAGCAGCCTAACGATTCATATAGTCCGAAAGGCAAATTTTTCACAATCTTAACATTACCACAGCACTCTTCTTCATAGTTTTGATTTTCATAATAATGAGGCTTTATAATCACTGTAATATCATGAGTTTGAAGAAAGCCATTTAGCCTCTTCATATCATCTATCAATCCTTTAATCTTCCACCCACTTTTCCCTTCATTCCTATGAGTTGGCAAATAGAAGAAAATATACTTTGTATCTATATTTAATTGATTGCGCAAACAATCTCTAGTATCGTCGTTTACCATAAACCCATCACAACGAGGGTATGCGCAATGAATTATATTATCTTCCTTTACCTTAAACGCCGAACAAAATATATGATCAAAAGAGCTCGATGGCGATAAAATATAATCATAAGAGTCTATAGTGTGTCTTCTAATAGCCAAGAGCACTCTTTTAATCCAACGCTCTTCCTTAACATCAAATCCAATTTTTTTTATTGGAAGACCATGCCATAATTGAATGACAACACATCTCGGATTAATAGACGAAAAGCAAAAATCTTTAGAATTAACTGAACAAAAAAACACTCCTGCCCGTGCTTGCAGATAGAGCCCATAGAGTGAATACGCCAGGTAACATTCATAGCCTTTAGCCACAATCTCTTCTAATAATTTTTTATTTTTTGTTATCCAAACCTTTCTAATAGCTTTCTCTGATTTTGCACGAAAAGCATAGCTTGAATTATCATCAAATCTATTACCAAACCACTCGCCATATAGCCATAAACATTTACTTTTCGGAAAAACCAACGACACAAAGAAATTAATGCAATGAAAAACCAGAGCTCCACTTTTTTTAATAAACAAATTAAGCATAAATTATTTTTTAATAAATTTTAAATTTAGATTTAAAATACTTACCCCATAGGAGCGAGCCATCTGCCAGAATCTATAATCCGAGCATGAACTACGTTGTAGTTTTAGCGGCATTATGCTCTCCCGTCAAAGTGTGATAGATCATTCTAGACTTATATGCTCTTAGGCACAAAACTAAAGACTCTACCAAAATAACAGTCAAGCTGATATGTAAAGCTAGTATCCACTCATTTACATAACATACACCTAACAAGAGCACCTGTAAAAGGCCTCCATAGATTACGCTTCTGTTTGCTGTTCTCACATCGCCTAGCGCACCTAGAAATGGATATCCAAGTAAGACAGACGGTACTGTTATAGAAAAACAGATTAAAAATACGAGTAATATTTCATACGATCCAATAAATTCAACACCAAATAATAGAACTATTATCTCTTTCCCTAGAAAAATCCCAACAATAACGCCAAATAATGCTAAAACAATCGCTATTTTTAATATCTTGAAAAATAGTCCATAATTTCTATGTTTGGCCATATAGGGCAATAGAGCCTGTGCAACAGGAGAAAAAATTGATTGCGCTCCTCGATATAGCTGCTCTGCAACTGAATATAAAGCAATTTGAATTGGAGAGGAAAAAACACCAAGAAAAAACACTCCACCAGCTGTATAGGTACTTACAGCAGCTCTTGACAAGAAAAACTCACTAGATTCCTTAAACACTACTTTGGTAAATTGGTACCCACCCCATTTTGGCTTATATCCGAGTTTATACAAAAGAAAAACCCCGATAAAAAGAGCAACTAGAGTTCCAAGTCCATTAGAAACAGCAATATAATAAATATCCTCTTTGCTTTTTACCAGGAAAACAACCAATATAAGATATACTATTCGGGAGAAAATGGTATATATCGTGATATAGCCCATCTTTTCTATTCCCTGATAGAACCATATTGGCTGGAAACTTTGCCCTATCAGGGGTAGCACTAAAAGAAGAAAATAAAGCCAATAGTCTATATATCTACCATGAACAAAAAGAAAGATAGAAAAAATAAGAAAACATATTAGCACTAAGAATATCTTGCAAACAAAAACAGCTCCGAGTATTCTTTCCAAGTAGTCTTTATCGTCTCTTTTTTTAGAGATTGATAGGGTTGCTGATAAAGAGAAGCCATAATCGGTTATTACCAAGGCAATTTGAAGCATAGATAGACCAAATACGGCTATACCAAATCCAGCAACCCCCAAGACTCTTGCCAGATATGGGAGCATCAATAATGGAATAGCATAATTTGCTATCTGTATTAGGAACAAGAAAGCTGTATTTCTAACTAATACTTTTGAATGCTTATTAGCCATAAACCAATTCCGGTGGCTACGCCATTAGCTTCGGGATATTCGGCAACATACCGTCCCATAGTCGATATCCTAACCCTCTAAGATACACTTGTATTCCTTCTATAGCGTCACAATAAATTGCACCGGCTCAACTAATAATATTTTATGACCTTCAGCGAAACAATACGGTCCGAGAAGGCCATGAATTTAGCTATTAAAAATATCTGCTACTGTTGTTAATACAAAATCAGGTTTTATAGCTGCTGTTTCTAGTTGATCTCGAGTCGTTTCTCCAGACAGAACTAAGAGGCTAAGACATTTAGCCTCTTTCGCCATTCGAATATCAGTATGTAGCCTATCACCAATAATTAAGGTTCTGGTTAAATCAATCTTCAAATTATCAACCAATGGTTTTAACATCGACACAGAAGGTTTACCAAAAATTAATTTGGCGGTTTTCCCAGTAGTTAATCTAATCATCTCCAACATAGCCCCTACATCGGGAACAGGGCCATTTTCTGTTGGACAAAACACATCACAATGCGTTGCTAATATATCTACACCCTTATTGATATAATTACACGCATCCACTAATTTTTGATAAGTTAACTCTGTATCATAACCAATAACCACATATTCGGGATTATCTGCATCGACATCAAAACCAAAATCCCTTATTGTAGATTTTAAACTTTCCGTACCAAGAACATGAACCTTTTCTATATTATTTTCTTTTAAATACCCAATCAATCCGTCAGTCGATAAAATTATATCGCTATCAATACAATCAATCCCTATTTTTCTCAATCTTTTAACATAATCTTTTTTATTTTTTGATGAGTTATTAGAAAAAAAGAAGACCGATTTTCCCATTTTTCTTATTTGGTTAACGCTTTCTACTGCGCCCGGAATCACATCTTTTCCGAGATAGACAGTTCCATCTAGATCAAATAGGAAATTATCTATATTCTTTACGGACTTATCAAAATTCGAGAACTTTCTATCTGAAATTGCTAGATCTTGATAATTATCGATTTCAACCCAGTCCAGACCAGCGATATCACAAGGATAGAAGCTCATCTCTTGGGTGGAGAAGAGTTTATGCATCGCAACCTCGGTCCAATCTTTTAAATTCCTATCTACCTCTATTATTTCTTTTATTTTCTTAAAAAATATTAAACTGGATTTTCCTGAGAATTTATAGAAATCAATCGAGCAGGCAAAGGAATCTTTTTCAGCCACAGCCTTAGATATACCAGAAATAGTTCCATTATCCCGAACTGTTACCTTCATTGATTCGTCATTGAATATACCAGTATCTACAGCCACTGCATCAGAAGCCTCAAATGACAATAATTTCTTCACAATAGAAGAATCAATACTTAAATCTGCATTATTTAATATAAAAGGTTTTCCATCCACATATTCTCTAGCCAGGTATAGAGAATACATATTGTTGGTATTTTCATAATCTTGATTATCAATTATTTTTATACTTATATCTTTTATATGCTTGCAATAATCTTTTATGGCCTCCCCTTCATATCCCACGATGATGAAAATTTCTCGTATCCCTGCCTCTTTATAGGCATCAATCTGATACTGAATTATTGCTTTGCCTGCTGTCGTGACCAAACATTTAGGCTTATCATTCGTCATCGGCCTAAGACGCGATCCAACACCCGCAGCAAGAATTACACCGTACATAGAAATCTCCACTGTAAAAATTTATCTAGAAATTAATTGTTTTCAATGATCGTATTAGGGTCATCAATTTCTAATCTAAGCCTTTCTATCTCTTCCCTCAACAACTCATACTCCACCATCTTCCGCTGCAAAAACTGCACGGTCATTTCCGCCTTTTCCGCAATGCCCTTGGGCGTCAACAAGTAAGCGTACACCCGCTTGTTCTTGTTGTTCCGGAAGTTCTGTATCTTGACCAGTCCCTTGTCGATCAGAGCATTCAAACAATAGTTCACCTTGCCCACACTGACACCCAGCGCTTCGGCCAGTTCGCGCTGGCTTAGCTGCGGGTTGCTTTCCAGCAGGCGCAACACCTTCAGGTGGCTTTCTTCGTAGAGGGAAGACATGAAAGAAAAAGTCCAGGTTCGAATGGAGGCCGGCAGAAGGCTTTGCCGGAATGAGGAAAATCGCCATGCAGCAGTGCATGGCGACGGTATCGTTCAGTCATTGAACGAAAATATAACATGTCGCGGTCGGTTCCAGGAGGCGGCCGCATAGATGAATTCGCTGACCAGGCGCTGCTTGGACCCGCTGCGTCGGTAGTCACGCTCGAGTACCTGT
>NZ_SMBX01000004.1 GCF_004342005.1 Paracandidimonas soli | reverse complement strand
ATCGGCGCTACCTTCCCAAAATCTTGTTTCGCACCTCGATTTTATGCGGGCTTAAAGGTATGCGCCGATTCCTTTTGGTGAAATTTCCGGGCTAGCCCGGGAGCCCATCGCCTCCCTCCCGGCGGGTAAAAAAGCAGAAGCACCCGAACATAAGGACATTCTCAGGGACCTGACAAGAACACTCCAGCTCATATATTTCCTGACCGTCCGCCCCCCCTTTCCTGCTATCCTCTGAATCATTACTCTCAGCATCACCGGACACGCATTCAATGACCGAAGACATACTCATCAATGTCACGCCCTTCGAAACACGGGTAGCCATCGTCGCGCAAGGCGTCGTACAGGAACTGCACGTCGAGCGCAGCATACAGAAGGGCTACGTCGGAAACATCTACCAGGGAAAAGTCGTCCGCGTCCTGCCCGGCATGCAAAGCGCCTTCATCGACATCGGCCTTGAACGGGCCGCCTTCATCCACGTCGCCGATCTACGCCAGAACCGCAGCGAGCGCACATCCGGCAGCCCCACCACGCCCATCGAAAAACTGATCTTCGAAGGCCAGCCGCTCATGGTCCAGGTCATCAAGGATCCGCTTGGCACGAAAGGCGCGCGCCTCTCCACACAGATCAGCATCGCCGGCCGCATGCTCGTCTACCTCCCTTACGACCCGCATATCGGCGTATCCCAGAAAATCGACTCCGAAGACGAACGCCTTTCGCTGAAGCAGCGCGTCCAGGCCCTGATGACCGAGGGCGAAAACGGCGGCTTCATCGTGCGCACCCAGGCCGAAGGCGCATCCGACGAAGACCTGCAAGCCGATCAGACATATCTGCGCACGCTCTGGACACAGATACAGGCGCGCCTGAAGACACAGCCCGCGCCGTCGCTGCTGTACTCCGACCTCACCCTGCCGCAGCGCGTATTGCGCGACATGGCGCATCCGGGCACCAACAGCATCGTGGTCGACTCGCGCATCACCGTCTCCGACATGGAGAAATGGGCCGCCACCTATACCCCCGCCCTGCTGGACCGCATCCGGCACTACAGCGGCGAGCGCCCCCTCTTCGACACTGCGCAGGTGGACGATGAAATAGCGCGCGCCCTGTCCCGGCGCGTGGACCTGAAATCGGGCGGCTACCTGATCATCGACCAGACGGAAGCACTGACGACGGTCGACGTGAATACGGGCGGCTTCGTCGGCGGCCGCAATTTCGACGACACCATCTTCAAGACGAACCTCGAAGCCGCGATCGCCATCGCCCGCCAGTTGAGACTGCGCAACCTGGGCGGCATCATCGTGCTGGACTTCATCGACATGGACAACGAAGAGCATCGCCAGGCGGTGCTGGCCGAGCTGACCAAGGCGCTGAGCAAGGACAGAACCCGCACCACCATCAGCGGCTTCAGCCAGTTGGGACTGGTAGAGATGACGCGCAAGCGTACGCGCGACTCGCTGGCGCACCAACTGTGCGAACCCTGCCCGACATGCCAGTCGCGCGGCAACGTCAAGACGGCGCGCACGCTCTGCTACGAGATCCTGCGGGAAATACTGCGGGAAGCCAGGCAGTTCAATCCCAAGGAGTTCCGGATCCTGGCCTCGCAGCCCATCGTAGATCTGTTCCTGGAAGAAGAAAGCGCTCACCTGGCCATGCTGGGCGACTTTATCGGCAAGCGCATCTCGCTGGAAGTCGAGAAGCATTACATGCAGGAACAGTACGACATCGTCCTGCTCTGATCACGAACCGAAGCGCCGGGGCCGGAGCAGCTTCGCGCTTCGGCCCCGGCGCCTGTTTTACTCGCAAACCTCGGGCGACAGAATCATGTTCTTGACGCGCTGGATCTCGGACTCCTGCACGCCAAGGTGGGCGTAAGCCTGTACCCTGAGGCTCTCACTCTGCAGCCTTGCTATTTCAAGCAGGACGGTATTCGACAGGCCCGGCGAAGACTCCGGCGCATACCAGACATGGGCGATATTGGGCTGCTCCGGATCGATCGAGAACTGGGGCGCGCTGCCGCATTTCGCTTCGTGGGCGAACAGGGCCTGCTGCACCTGCGGCAGCGTCATGGGCCACTTCTGTTCGCTGCGCAGGTACTGCTCGTCGTAGAGCTTCACCCATGGCTGATCGGCGAACGGCGTAGCGCAGGACGCAAGCAGCGCCGCCACAGTCAGGATCAAAGGTAGTCTCATGATGCATCATCCTCTATAAAAAACGTACGGCATCTTTGGCATGCCGGTCCGCATCGCGGCATCCCTCCCCAAGGCAAGGCATGCCGCCTGCCGTCATGCCCCCGCGTCGTCCCGGCGGAACTGCAGATGGTACAGCGAGGCATAGGTGCCGCCCTGGGCCAGCAATTCTTCGTGCCTGCCCTGCTCGATGATGCGGCCCTGGTCCAGCACCACGATACGATCAGCATTCTGCACCGTGGACAGGCGGTGGGCAATCACCAGCGTCGTGCGGCCCTTCATCAGTCGCTCCAGCGAAGCCTGCACCTGGCGCTCCGACTCATTGTCCAGCGCGGAAGTCGCTTCGTCCAGTATGAGAATAGGCGCGTTCTTGATGAGCGCCCGCGCAATGGCGAGGCGCTGGCGCTGCCCGCCGGACAGATTGCCCGCATTCTCGCCCACCGGCGTATCCAATCCGCCGGGCAGCGAATCGACGAATCCCCGCAAATCGGCCGCTTCCAGCGCATCGAATATCTGCTGCTCGCTGACATCGCCCAGCGCGCCGTAGGCCACGTTCTCGCGTATCGTGCCCTCGAACAGGACCACGTCCTGGCTGACCAGCGACAATTGCGAGCGCAGCGAGCGCAGCGAAATATCGTGGATATCCAGGCCGTCCACCTCGACGACGCCGCTGTCCGGCTCGATGAAGCGCGGCAGGATATTGACCAGCGTGGTCTTGCCGCTGCCGGAACGCCCCACCAACGCCACGGTCTGGCCCGGTTCGACGCAAAGATTGATATCGTGCAGCGTATCGGACTGGGCGCCCGGGAAACGATGGGTGACTCCCGAAAACTCCACGCGCCCCTTGGACGGCGCCTCGAACTGCCGCTTGCCCGTATCCTGCTCCGGCTCCTGGTCGATCAGCGCGAACACGCTTTCCGCGGCCACCAGCATGCGCTGCATTCTTCCCGAAATATTCGTCAGCCGCTTGATCGGATCGAAAATCTGCGCCAGAGCGGCCATGAATGCGGCAAAGCCGCCGACTGTGAGCACGGCTTCGTTTGCCTGGTAGAGCGCCACGGCGATCACCGCGGCGACCGAGCAGGCGACCGCCACCTGCGTCAAGGGGGTCATGGCGGCATCGGCCGTGGCCGCCCGCATGGCGAACCTTCGCAGCCTGCCATTCACATGCCGGAATCGCTCGGACTCACGCTCGTAACCGTCGAACAGCTTGACCACGCGCTGACCGTTGATGCCTTCCTTGACCACGCGCGTCAGCTCGGCATTCATCGTGATGGTATCGCGGTTGATCTTGCGCAGCCGCCGGATGAAATAACGGGCGATCAGCGTGGACAGGGGCAGCATCACCAGGACGATCAGCGTGAGCTGCCAGGACATGTAGAGCAGCACCGCGAGCAGCGCCACCACGACCAGCGTTTCGCGCACCAGCACGCTGACGACTTCAGTCGCCATGTCGGTGACGGTAGTGGCATCGATCGTGAAGCGATTCAGCAGGCGCCCGGTGTCCCCCCGCTTGAACTCCTCGTCGGGGAGCCCCAGCAGGCGCTCGAACATTTCCTTGCGTATGCCTAGCAGCGTATTGTTCGCCACCCAGGCCAGCAGGTATGAACTGAAGAAATTGCTGACGCCGCGCAGAGTGATCAGACCGATGACCGCCAGCGGAATCTGCCAGATATAGTCCGGCTTCGCTCCGGAAAAACCGTCATCCAGCAAGGGCTTCATGATGATGGCAAGCGTGGGCTGCGTGGCTGCGGCCACGCTCACCAGCAGCATGGCCAGGACGATGGCCTTCCAGTAGACGCCGACGCGGCTGTAGATGCGTTTCCACATCTCGGCGCTGACAGGTTCGGACGATGGCTCTTGCCTTGTGGCAGAATTCAAGACTTTGCTCGCTTATATATACTTACGGACGGTGCATTTTAGCCTCCCGAGCCGGACCAAGGGAGCATCGGTCGTCAATCAAAGCGCGAAGGCCGGCCTGCGCCGGCGCCGCTTCTTACATTTCCACACGCCTTCCATCATTTATGCCTGCCATTTCCGCCATCTACGTCCGATTGCCAAACTGGATAGGAGACGTCTGCATGAGCCTGCCCTGCCTGGATGCGCTGCTGGACACGGGTGTTCCCGTCGTCGTCTGCGCACGGCCGTGGGCGCGTACGCTGCTGCAAGGCTATCCCCTGGCGGACTTCGTGGACATGGACAAGAACTGGAAGCAGAACCTGTCCGCCGTACGCGCACATCGCAAGACGCAGGCCTGGCCCAACCCCGCCGGGCTGCTGCTGCCGGACTCCCTGTCCAGCGCCCTGAGCTTTCGCATGGCGGGCCTGCCATGCGCGGGCCACCGCGACGACGGCCGCAGCCTGCTGCTGCGCTGGCCCATCCGCAAACCCGAGCGGCCCCGGCACGCCGTGGAATCCTGGTACGCACTGACGCGCCAGGCAATCGCGCAATGGAATCTGCGCCTGCCAGCCGAAGAGCCGCCGGCCAGCCTGGGCCTGCGCCTGACCGAAGCGCAGGCAGCCACGGCGCGCCATGCCCTGGCGCAAGCCGGCCTGGCCGAGAATCGCTTCGTGCTGATCGCCCCGACGGCCACGGGGCTGCATCGCGGCCGGGTCAAGGTCTGGTCGGGTTTCGAAGCCCTGACCCGCAGGCTCGTGTCCGAAGGACACGCCGTGGTCATGTCCCCTCCGCCGGGAGAAACCGGCATAGCCAGGGAAAACGCGCCTTCGGCGCAATTGCTGCCTCCGCTGGACCTGGGCGCATTTGCTACACTGACCCGGCTTGCCGCCCTGGTGATATGCAACGACTCTGGCGTATCGCACCTGGCGGCTGCCGCAGAAGCAAAGCAACTGACACTGTTCGGCGTTACCAGCCCGGGCCGTACCGGCCCATGGTCGCCCCATGCAAGCTGCCTCGGCGCTGAGAACCACTGGCCCTCGGTGGACGAAGTGTGCAAGGCGGCCGCAGGCCTGCTGGAACCCGTTCGAACCACTGAAGGACATTGAACCCTGCATGCATGCCGTATCCAGCTTTCTTGCCCAGTTGGTCGTTCCGCTGAACCTGAGCATCGCCCTGCTCGTCATGGCCGTCGCGCTATTCTTGCTGCGCCAGCGCAAAACGGCGCTGACGACGGCCATCCTCGGGATCGCCTGGTCTGTGTTCTGGAGCCTCCCGGCAGCATCGCTCTGGATCGGAGGCGGCCTGGAGCAGCGGTATCCCTATCGGTCTCCGGAGCAGCTTCCCCCGGCGCAGGCCATCGTCGTGCTGGGCGGCAACACCGCCAACAACCGCGATAACTGGTTCGAGCCATACGACAGCCTGACCGCGCGCTCGCGCGTCGATGCCGCAGCCGCCCTTTACCATGCCGACAAGGCGCCAGTGGTCATCGTGTCCGGCGCCGCGCTGGAAGGCAATGTCAGCGAAGCCAGAATCATGTCCTCCGCCCTGCGCCAGCACCAGGTTCCGGAACAGGCGATCCTGCTGGAAGACAGCAGCGACACCACCAGGGAAAACGGCTTCTATACCGTGCAACTGCTGAGGGAACACGAGCTGTCGCACGTACTGCTGGTGACGTCCGCCCTGCACATGCCGCGCGCCATGGCCGTATTCCGCCGCCTGGGCGTCAATGCCACTCCGGCTCCGGTGCACCCGCAGATCGTGCGCCCCCGGCGTCCGGACTACTCGATCTGGATGCCCGATCTGCGCGCGCTGAACGCCAGCCGCTCCATCATCAAGGAATATGCCGGCTTGCTGGTGTACTGGATGCGCGGCTGGACGGCCTGACCGGAACCCCGGTGTCCGCGGCAGGTTCCCGAAGCCTCAGGAAGCGCCGCCCCGTTCCGCAAGAATCTGTCCATACAACGCCTCATAGGCCTGCGCGACCTGCGGCCACCCATGGCTGGCCGCCAGAGCCCGTCCTTCCTTCGCCAGGCGTTCGCGCAGGCCGGAATCCCGCATCAATCGCTCCACGCAGCCAGCCAGCGCCTCGCTGTCCTCCGGATGAGGCATCAGCAAGGCATTCCGCCCATGCGCGACATACTCGGCAAAACCGCACCAGGGCGCGGGACTCAGGACTACCGGCACGCCGTATGACATGGCTTCCAGCGGCACCATGCCGAAGCTGTCGTTTTTGGTCGGATGCAGGCAGATATCGGCCGCCGCATAGTAGCCGCTGACATCGGATGTCGGCGCTTGCAGCAGGATCCTGCCGGCCAATCCCGCAAACGCCGGCAAGGCCCGGATCTGCCTGCGCATTGCATCGGAGCATCCGACCACCACCAGCCGTACCGGCTCCGGCAGCCGCTCCATGGCATTCAGGACAGCGGGCAGCCCCTTGCGCATGGGGTCCAGCGCCACCATGAGGCAAAGTGTCTGTTCCGGCTGCATGCCAAGGCGTTCGCGTACTGCATTCCGGACCGAAGCGTCCGGAATCGGAGGCAGCGCCACTCCAGGCATGATGACAGGGCAGTTCCGCTGGTGCGGGTAGGCCTGGCCCATCTGCCCGGCGATCACGCCGGATACCGCAACCACACGATGCGCGTTGCGCTTGCGCACCCGCAATTCCTCCAGGCCCAGATAGGTCTGCACGCGCAGGCTGACCCTGGACATGAGCCGCTTCATCGGGGGCAGGCTGCGCACACGCCAGTTGTAGCGGACCGGCGTCACATGGATCACCTCGACATCGCCGCACCAGCCATTCATGTGGGAATGCACGATATCGAACCTGCCTTTCGTGCGGTATCTGGCTCGCACGGCGAACCACAGCACCCGCAGCCACCCCGGAAACCAGGACGGCGCAGACAGCCGGACCCAGGGCAGCTGCAAGCCGCACTCGGGGTCGTAGTCCCTGGCGAATATCGTTACGTCGTACTGGTCGGCCAGTTCGCGCGCGAGTTCGACACCATAGGCCTCCGCGCCGCCATAGCGGTTTCCGAAACGATCCAGTACCAAGGCCAGGCTGCGCCTGGCCTTCCGAGGTACCTCGGAGCCGGAAATGCCCATTATCCCCTGCCCCCCTTGCGCTCCTCGAGCCGTGTCAGGCATTTCTGCAGGAAACGCACGATATGAGTGGAACGCGCGACGGTCACGCGCGGCAGTCCGAAGACATCGTCCGTGGGTTTCGCCAGGCCTCTGGCCGTCGTCGTGGCATTCGCATAACCCGCCTCCCGCGCCAACTGCCGCAAGCGCATGGATTCGTCCCCGTATGGATAGCAGAATGCGCTTACCTCGCGGTCCACGATGGATTCCAGCACCGCCTTGGACTGGCGCATCTGGTGCAGCGCCTGTTCGTCGCCCAGCAAAGGCAGGTGGGGGTGATCCAGCGTATGGGAGCCTACCTCCTGCCCTGCCGCGGCCCACTTGCGGATCTGGTCTGCCGTCATCAACGGCGACGGCGGCACGCCGATCCCATGATCCCAGACATTGCTGCCTCCCAGCTGGTCCGCGACGAAATAATTGGTCGAGGTGAAACCCAGCCTGTTCAGGATGGGCGCGGCATGTTCCAGCACATTGCAATAGCCGTCGTCGAAGGTGATGCCGACGACCTTGCCGCGCTTTTCGCCGGAAAGGTACGGCATCAGGTCGGCCATGGAGACGCCTTTGTAGCCAAGCCTGGAGAGCCAGGTCATCTGCCGCTGGAAATCCTTGACCGCGACCGTCAGGCCGCGAAATGGCGTTCCTTTCGGCGCAGGCACGCCGACCTGGTGATACATGAGTATCGGGATCATGGTGCCCATGCGCCTATTTCCCCTGTGCAGTTTCAACGTCCGCCCGCCCGCTTCGAGGCAGCAGCGACCAGAATATCACCATGGAGAAGAAGAAAACCATCACGCCGCTATTGTGGCTGAGAAAGGTCTGCGACAGGCCATAATCCATGTACGACACGCAGAGGATGGACACGGCGACCGCATAGGGCTTGGCTTCGGCATCCGGGCTCCGGACCAGGCGAGTGCCGATGCGCAAAGGAATCAGATACAGCAGCAACAGCGCGCACAGCCCGAGCAGCCCCCGCTTGGCGGCGACATCCACATACTCGCTGTGCAGATGATTGAATTTCCCGACGACGGGCTGCACCCGGCCCTCGGCGATCATGCGCTGCCTGGCTTCCGCCAGCCCCTTGTCTCCCAGGCCGAGCAGCGGACTTTCCTGAAAGGCCAGCCAGCCGAAGCGCCACATTTCCAGCCTGGCCCCCACCGAAGTCGTTGCGACGTCGTTTTCCACATAGCGGGTGACATCGGAAACCGCCTCCTGCACCCGCGATTGCACACCCGTCGCCGGCCAGTAGTACAGCAAGGCGATTCCGGCCGCCGTTGCCAGGACGAATGCCATGATGGCCTTGCGGGGAAAGTGATCCTTGTACGCGTGGACGATCACCATCAGGACGAACGGGATGCCGATCCACCCTCCTCTGGATCCGGAGAACAGCGAGCCTCCCAGGCCGCAGAAAAACGCCAGCAGCATCAGGATGCTCCAGGGCAGCGAACGCTTCAGCACCCAGGCCCACCCCAGGCCCGCCAGGCTCAGCATGCCCAGCAGCATGGAGATGTTGCCGAACTGGATCATATGCGTATAGCCCTGCGCCCTGTCGACATGCAGCTCCAGCTTCTGCCATCCGGCCCATGCGCCGACCAGGATGGCGCCGGCGGCGATTCCCCCCCAAAGATATTCCCTGCGCGGCGGATGCTTCAACAGCCACAGCAATGCCGCGGCCGCGCACAGAATGCGTATCGGCTTGTCGAACTTGCTGAGCGTGGGCTCGTCGAGCAGGATCCCGGCCACCCAGACCAGGAAAAAGGCCAGGAACAACGCCAGCAGCGCCTTGTCATGGCGCAGCAGTATCGGCCACTCCCTGGGACGGCACAGCATGGCCAGCCCTCCCAGGAACAGCAAGGCCGCGCCCAGCGAGTAGCCAGAGCGCACGACCAGGGATATCGCAAAGAACAGGAAGACGGCGGCAGAGGTATAGCGCTGCGCCCACACTGGATCACGCAAGAAATGGATTGGCATGTATGCTGGTTTTCCAGGCCCGAGGCCGTTGAATCTAGTGTACTAATAATATAGATCTGTCCGCTGCGTAGCGCCTTGCGTCAAGCTTTCTTTCGCAAGGAGCGCTTCCATAGCTTCCAGCGGTTGTACACGGGGCCGATGACGGGATGGGCGGCAATGCGGATCCGTCGCCCGATCGTGTTTCCCGGCTTGTTGCGCACGGCAAAGCGATAAATGCGCCCGGCATCGCTGCCGGGAAGGTTGCGGCCGAAGGCGTGCGTAGTATACAGATAGCGAAAACCGCTCTGCCTTGCGATTTCTACATAATCATCGTCGTAATATCCCTGGGGCCAGCAAAAATGCTCCGACACGCCGCCAAGGCGTTCCGACAGAGTGTCGCGCGAATCCCGCAATTCCTGGCGCATGCGCGCATTCTTTCCGCCTGGCTCCTTCAGATCCCAGCGGGTATGCGTGTGCGTATGGCTGTGTATCTCGAATACCCCATCGCCTCGCATGCGTTCTATTTCGCTCCAGCGCAGCATGACCTCGTCCGCCCTGCCCGCCGCAATGATCCGTTCGCATTCATGGTGGTCCGGCGTCGGCGGCAAGGGCTGGCCCTGTCCCTCGTGCGGACGCGCCTCGCCGTCGCCTATCCACGAAGTCACCACGAACAGCATCGCGGAGAATCCATACTTTTTCAGCAAGGGATAGGCATAGACCCAGTTGTCCAGGTATCCGTCGTCGAAGGTGATGAGCACGGATTTCCCGGGCGCGGCCTGACCGTTCAGGTGGGCGGCGAATTCATCCGATGACAAGGACCTGTAACCATGCCTCTTCAGCCAGCGCAGGTTGTCCTCGAAATTGGCGGGCGAGCTTGTGATCATCCCCGGCGACGGAGAGACATGGTGATACATCAGCACCGGCACTGTTGTGTTTTTTCCCTGTGTCATCGGCGCAGCTCCTCGAGCCATTTCCGGTAAGCCTGTTCCACGCGCATGCCCATGCCCGCCGGCGTGAACCGCTGCTCTTCGAGATAAAGACGCCTGCCCTCATCGCCCATTTTCCTGCGCAGCGCAGGATCGCTGACCAGCGTATCCAGCGCGCGCGTCAGCGCGCCCATATCCCCCGGAGGCACCAGGAATCCGCTGACCGTATCCGTGAACATCTCGGGAACGCCGTCAACGGCGTTCCCGACAACGGGCAGCGCTGCCGCCGACGCTTCGACGAATACCGTACCCGATGCTTCCTGCTCGGTCGCCAGCGCAAAGATATCGAAACCCGCAAGCAAGTTCGGCACATCGGGGCGGGTACCCAGCAAATGGACCCGGTGCTGCAACCGCAGCCGTGTCACCTCGTCCTGCAATTGTTCGAAAATGGGAGATCCGCCGCCCACGAACACCAGGTGCAGCAGAGGATGCTTGCCGAACAAAGGCTGCATGGCCTGCAGCAGGAAGCGCTGCCCCTTTTTCGGACGCATCGCCCCGACGCAGCCGACTACGACGGCGTCATCGCCAAGACCAAGCTCCGGGCGCAGCGAAGATTCGGCCACGAGTTCCGGCGCATCCACGACAGGATAGACAACCGCCACATGTCCGGCAGGCACGCCGCGATCGAGCAGCATCTTGCGCACGGCTTCGCTGGGCGTGATGACGCGCTTGGGCAGGACGTTGTAGCTCAGCAATGATTTGGGCGGTTTGGCGAGGTGGCGCGTGCGCACGATGACCGGCGTGCCCGCCAGGCGGCCGGCCATGGCCGCGATCATCGTGTCCCTGCGACTGTGGCTGTTCACCACGTCGAACTTGCCCGCGCGCAGTATCTTGCGAATGCGCGAGACGCAAGACAGATAGTTCAGGGGTCCGTCCGTCGGCATGACGTGCACGCCAAAGCCCGCCTGCCGCAGCTTTTCCGCCAGCACGGCGTGCGGCTGGCATACGGCTTCGACCATGTGCCCCCGGTCGCGCAGGATATGCATCATCCGATGGATGTATTGCTCCTGCCCGCCGAAATCCGTCGCGGCTTCCGTCTGCAGGATGCGCAATGGGGCGTTCATGCTCATGTGTAAAGCACCTCGATCGACTCCGGCCCGGCCCAGGCTTCCAGCTGCTCCAGCATGTCGTCGGCCATGCGCACGCGCCAGTCTTCGCCCAGGCGCAGCGCGCATTCGAAACTGCCGCGCTCCAGCCGGACCTCGACCGGAACGCCGGGGATGCCGTTCTCCGGCTCCGCCCTGAACGGATTCAGCAACTGCCTCAGCCTGGCGTCATCCGCCTTGCCGTTGAGCGTCACGCGCAACGCCCTGGCCCGCGCCTCGCGGGCGAGCTGCAGATCGAATACCGCGTCCGCCGAAATGCGCAGGCCGCCGGAATAATCGTCGTTGCTGACCTTGCCCTGCATGATGACCAGCGCGTCCTCCCTCAGGCGGTGGCGATGCTGTTCGTACAGCTCGTTGAACACGGCGACTTCCACCTGCGCCGAGCCGTCGTCCAGCAAGGCGTACAGCATTTTCCCACGCCGCGTCATGCGGGGTCGCACAGCCGCCAGCACACCCGCGAACCATTGCTGGCCGCGCGAAGGCGTCAGCCTGGCCAGAGGCGTCGGAGCGAAGCGGCGCACTTCGTCGCGCCAGGCATCGAACAGGTGGCCGCTGAAGTAAAAGCCCAGGGCCGCCTTTTCCTCCATGAGGCGCACACGCAGGTCCCAAGGCGCCACCTTGGCCAGCTCGCCCTCGACGATGGCGTCGGCATCGTCGGCGAACAGGGAGACCTGGTTGGCGCTGCGCGCCGCCTGCTCCGCAGCTTCCATTGCGCTGCCCACCGTCGCCAGCAGCGCGGCGCGGTTGGGTTCGATGGTATCGAAGGCGCCGGCGCGGATCAGCGCCTCGATCGTGCGGCGGTTGACCGAATGCTTGTCCACACGGCGGCAGAAATCGAACAGGCTGGTGAAGGGACCGCCCTCTTCGCGCGCCTTCAGGATTTCCTCGACCGCGCCCTGGCCGGTTCCCTTGACCGCGCCCAGGCCGTAGCGCATGGTGCGCGGCGGCTTGCCCTGCGCCGTATGGGCATCCATCACGGGCTCGAAACGATAGGCCGACGCATTGACATCGGGCGGCAGCACCTCGACGCCATTGGCCAGCGCATCCTTCCAGAACGTCTGCACCTTGTCGGTATCGTCCATATCCGACAACAGGGTCGCTGCCAGGAATTCCGCCGGATGATGCGCCTTGAGCCAGGCCGTCTGGTAGGCGATCAGCGCGTAGGCGGCCGAGTGACTCTTGTTGAAGCCGTAGCCTGCGAATTTTTCCATCAGGTCGAACAGCCTGACGGCCAGGTCGCCATCGTAGCCTTTCTCGACCGCACCCTTTTCAAAAAGCTCGCGGTGCTTGGCCATTTCTTCGGGCTTCTTCTTGCCCATGGCGCGGCGCAGCAGGTCGGCGCCGCCGAGACTGTATCCCCCGATGATCTGGGAGATCAGCATCACCTGTTCCTGATAGACGATGACGCCGTAGGTGCTCTTGAGCACAGGCTCCAGATCGGGATGGAAATAATCGACTTCGGCGCGGCCATGCTTGCGGTTGACAAAGTCCACCACCATGCCCGACTCCAGCGGGCCCGGGCGATACAGCGCCAGCATGGCGATGATGTCTTCGAAGGTGTTGGGACGCAGGCCCTTGAGCAGTTCCTTCATGCCGCGCGATTCCAGCTGGAACACGGCGGTCGTGTTGCCTTCGCACAGGATGCGATAGGCCTGGGGATCGTCCAGGGACAGCGACATGATGTCGAAGTCGCGCCGGCTTTCGTTGTACTGCCGCACATAGCGCACGGCCCAGTCCAGGATGGTCAGGTTGCGCAGGCCCAGGAAGTCGAACTTGACCAGGCCGGCGGCCTCGACGTCGTCCTTGTCGTACTGCGACACCACGCCGGCATCCGCGCCCGACTGCCGATAGAGCGGGCAGAAATCCGTGAGCTTGCCGGGAGCGATCAGCACCCCGCCGGCGTGCATGCCGATATTGCGCGTCAACCCTTCGAGCGGGCGCGCGAGGTCGACCAGCGCCTTGACTTCTTCGTCCTGGTCGTAGCGCTCCTTGAAAGCGGGCTCGTGTTCCAGAGTCCGCTCCAGCGACCAGGGATCGGCCGGATTGAACGGGATCATCTTCGACAGCGTGTCGCAAAGGCTGTAGGGCATCCCCAGCACGCGCCCCACGTCCCGCACCACGGCCTTGGCGCCCAGCGTACCGAATGTGGCGATCTGGCTGACGGCCTCCTTGCCGTACTTTTGCTTGACGTAATCGATGACGCGTTCGCGGTTGTCCTGGCAGAAGTCGATATCGAAGTCGGGCATGGACACCCGCTCCGGGTTCAGGAAGCGCTCGAACAGCAAGTCATAGCGCAGCGGATCGAGGTCGGTGATGCCCAGCGCATAGGCCACCAGCGAGCCCGCGCCCGAGCCGCGGCCCGGTCCCACCGGGACGCCGTTGGCCTTGCCCCAGTTGATGAAGTCCGCCACGATCAGGAAGTATCCGGGGAAGCCCATATTGATGATGGTCTTGCATTCCCACTCCAGCCTTTCGCGGTAGGTCGGATACTGCTTCTCGCGCTCCTGCTCGTCGGGATACAGCTGCGCCATGCGCGTTGCCAGCCCTTCGTGGGCCAGTTGCACCAGGTAGTCGTCCAGCGTCACGCCGTCGGGCGTGGGAAATATCGGCAGGCAGGGCTTGCCCAGCGTCAGCGTCAGATTGCAGCGCTTGGCGATCTCCACCGTATTGGCGATGGCGGAGGGCACGTCGGCGAAACGCCGGGCCATCTCCTCGGAACTGAGCAGGTATTGCTGTTCGGTGAAGCGGCGCACCCGGCGCGCATTGCCCAGTTGCTCGCCATCGGCGATGCAGACGCGCACTTCGTGCGCGCGGAAATCAGACGCCTCCAGGAACTGGACCGGATGCGTGGCCACGACAGGCAGGCCGGCCTTGGCCGCCACGCGCAGCGCAGCCTGCACATAGGCCTCGTCGCCGTCCATGCCGGCCCGCTGCAGCTCGATATAGAACCTGCCGGGAAACTTCCGGCCCCATACCTGCGCCAGCGCAACCGCCTCGTCCATTCGGCCGGCCTCCAGCGCGTGGCCGATATCGCCCGCGCGCCCTCCCGACAGCAGAATCAGCCCTTCGGTATCCGACAGCCACTCGCGCCTCAGCTCCGCCCGGCCGCGTGTCTGGTTTTCCAGCCATGCCTGGCTGAGCAGCTCGCACAGCGCCAGATAGCCCTTGTGGCTGCAGGCCAGCAGCAAGGCGCGGAACGGCTTGTCCGGATCCGCATCGTTCGCGATCCAGACATCGCTGCCCGCGATCGGCTTGATCCCCTTGCCGCGCGCCTGCTTGTAGAACTTGATGAAGCCGAACAGGTTGCCGAGGTCCGTCAGCGCCATTGCAGGCTGCTTGAACTGGACGGCTCGCTTGACGAGATCGGGAATGCGCGCGATGCCATCCACCACCGAAAACTCGGAGTGGATGCGCAGGTGGACAAAAGCGGGGGTGGCGGTCGGTTCGGTCATCCCGGAATTGTAAGCCAGTCCCGGCATGACAACCCGGAAGCACATATGAAATATTTTTACAAGAATACCGTGCGCCAAGCCCGCGCCAGCACATCTCCGGCCCGAACGAAAACAAGCCCTTGTTCCTCAATAGCTCAGCGAGGATCCGCCGCAAATCGCGATATTCTGGCCGGTCACGGCTCCAGCCCCCGGCCCCAGAAGATAGGAAACCAGCCCGGCCACTTCGTCAGGTTCGATCAGCCGGCCGATCGGCGGCAGACGGGGCTGGCTTGCTGCGCGTCCGGGACCGGACAGCATGGCGGTTGCGGTCGCTCCCGGAGAGACGACGTTGACCGTGACCCCGCTCGACACCACCTCGGCCGCCCAGCTGCGTGCCAGGGCGACCAGCGCCGCCTTGCTTGCCGCATACTGGCCCCGCAAAGGCAGTCCGCCGGCCACACGGCTGCCCAGGAATACCACCCGTCCCGACCCGCGCTCCACCATCTGCGGCACGATGGCATTTGCCAGCAGGCTGGCCGCATGCACATGCAGCTTCCACATCAGCAATCCGTCCTCCGCGCACATGTCTCCAAGCCCGCCTGTGCGCAGTATGCCCGCGGCATGCACCAGTGCGTCCGGCGTCCGTTCCAGGCGCTCCCGCACCTGCGCACATTGCTCGTCATCGGACAGATCCAGCCGGAGCGGGAAAAAGGCGGGATGCTCCACGGCCGGATCCGCCCTGTCCACGCCGGATACCCGCCAGCCTTCCGACAGGAGCCTGCGGCAAACGGCAAGACCGATGCCGCTGCTGCTGCCGGTGACGACGGCGTATCTGCCGGCTGCCTCATTCGGCACGGATATTTCCTTCCGTGATGATCTTTTTCATCCGGTCCATTTCCTGCTTCTGGAATTGCCTGAATTCCTCGATGCTTCCCGGCGATGACAACAGGCCTTGTTCCTTCAGCGCCGGCCCCATCACTTCGAGCGCCTTGCCCACCTCGCCGTTCAGCCTGGCCGCAATGTCATCCGGCAGGCTCTTCGGCCCCCACAACCCATACCAGCTATAAAAGGCGTATCCGGGTATCGTCTCCCCCACCGTGGCAACGTCGGGCAGATTGCCGGCACGTTCCTCCGACGTCACGGCCACGACTTTCAGCATGCCGCTCTGATGGTACGACAGCGAACCCAGGATGGGATCGATGAACCCATCGATCCTTCCGCCGATCAGGTCCTGCAATGCGGGAGCGGTTCCCCGATAGGGAACGATCATGAAATCCAGGTTTCCCGAGCGACGCAGCAGCTCCGTGGCAAGGTGGCCCGCGGAACCGATGGAGCCGACCGCAAAGGTCATCTTCCCTGGATTGGCCTTGGCATACGCCACAAGAGATTTCACATCGCTGATCGGAAGATCCTTGTTGATGGAGACGGACATGGGCGCCTTGGCCACCGACGCCACAGGAGTGAAATCCCTGTCCGTGTCGTAGAGCACGGATTTCATGGTCATGGGAGCGCTGATGAACGTGGACGCATTGAACAGCAGCGTATAGCCATCGGCTTCCGATCTCGCAACGGCGGCCGCGCCGATCGTACCGTTGCCTCCAGGCCTGTTTTCCACGACGAACGATTGTCCCATCTGCTCGCCCAACTGCTGCGCCAGCATGCGTCCGACCACATCCAGAGTGCCGCCAGGCGGAAATGGAATGATCATGCGCACGGACTTGGAAGGATACGTGTCCGCCATCGCAGGCGCGGCGGCGCCACATGCCGCCACTGCGCATAACACTGTCTTGATCAGATGCCGTTTTTTCGTTTGCATATCGCTTGTCTCCCTTGTTCTTGAATCGCCTCGCAGCCAATCGCCGGATGCGAGCCTTATCTCCGCAACAACCCAGCCTGCTTCACCGCGGCGCGCAGCGCCTGCATTTCATGCTCGTCCGGAGCCAATGTCGGCGGGCGGACCGTCGCATCGTCGATGACTCCCGCGAGATACATGCCTCCCTTCATCCTGGCATGCGCCTCTCCCGTCGGCTCTCCCCCGCCGTACACAGCATCCTTCAACGGCGTGATCACTGCCTGGATGTCCATCGCCATCTTCAGGTCGCCCGCCTTCACCGCCTCCCAGAGATCGATGATGAGCTGGGGGATGAATGTCGCAAACCCCACCAGTGCGCCATCCACGCCCTGCACCATGGAAGCCAGCAGATATTCGTCGTGGCACGTCAGGACAGCCTTGCCCGCATCGGCCTCGCGGATCGCCTGGATGTCTCTTGCATATTTGTTCATGTCCCGCTGTCCCACCTTGAACGCCTGGACGTAAGGCAGTCTGGCGAGTTCGGCCAGCAGCGTGCAGGAGTATGACGCCCGCGTCCATGCGGGATAGACGTGGCAGACAAGATCCAGCTCGGGAGCCGCCTGGTGGATCGCGTCGAAATACTGAAGCGCATGCTCCGGGGTAAAGCCGAATCGCAGCCAGTGATGCGGCGGCATGACGTCCAGGGCGGCCGCCCCCGCCTTCCTGGCTGCACCCGCATGCGCAGCAGCCTCGGCCAGGCCCTCGCACACGATGGAAGAGATGACTGGCAAGCGCCCTTTCAGCTCATCCGCAACGATACGCGTCACCTCCGCGCGCTCGGCCGGCGTCAAGGCGAATACCTCTCCCGTATGTCCGTTGGTCATCACCGCCACCACGCCGTCGTGGCCGGCAAGCCATGATGCCAGCTTGCGCAGCGCGGGCTCGTCGATTCTGTGATCCGGGGTGAACGGGCAGGCAATGGCCGGGATGATACCGCGATAGTTCCCGATGGAAGGCATTACTGGTTCTCCTGTATTTATTGCTGTACTGTGATGGCGCTATGATGTCGCCGCACAACCGCGGCAGTCCAATACTGGAAATGCATACATCTATTCGCGATGTGAACCCCGGAATCCGTCGCTACCCGAAACAGGCCTCACATGGGACCAGAAAACCGCCCGCTCGACCTGGAATGGCTGGAAGACTTTCTCGCCCTGGCCGAACACGGAAACTTTTCACGCGCCGCGCAGGCACGCGCCATCGCTCAGCCCGCATTCAGCCGCCATATCCGTTCTTTGGAGGAATGGGTCGGTGTCGAACTGTTCGACCGCACGGCTCATCCCGCCGCGCTGACGATGGCCGGAGAACGCTTTCACCCTCTGGTCAAAGCCCTGCTGGCCGACCTGCAGGCGGCGCGCATCAAGACCCGGGCAGTGCATGACCTGGCCGCCATCAGCCTGCGGATTGCGGCAACCAATGCCCTGTCTCTGACGGTTTTTCCCCGCTGGCTTTCAGGCATGGAATCCCAATTGCGCCTGGGACCGGTACAGACCATGTCGGACAGCCTGCAGGCCTGCGAAGACCTGATGCTCCAGCGCCGGGTGCAATTTGTGCTATGCCACGGCCACGCCAACGCGCCCGGCAGGCTGGACGAGTTTCACTACCCGGTGCTGACATTGGGACGGGATGTACTGGTTCCAGTATCCATCCCCGCTTCCGAGGCATCGTCCAAACCGCTCTACCGGCTTTCCGCCGACATGGAAGCGCCGATCCTGATGTACGGCGAGGAGTCGGGCCTGGGACGCATCCTGCGCACGTGCCTGCGCGACCAGCTGCGGCTTCGCACTACGGCCACGGCAAGCGCGGGCTTTACCGCAGTCTTCACGGCGCACTACGCCGTCATGCTCAAGACAATGGCACTGGAAGGCCGGGGTATCGCATGGCTGCCCGAGTCACTCATCGCCGATGAGCTTGCATCAGGAAAACTGCTGCGTGCCGGCGACGCCGGCTGGCAGGTTTCCATAGAGATCCGTCTTTATCGCCAGCACGCCGAAATGACGCCAGTGGCCGAATCCTTATGGCAACTCAGCCGACAAAGCGCAGCCGCTAGCGCTGCATCGCATCCCAGGCCTTCTGCAGCCGTTTGACCGAAACCGGCATGGGCGTGCGCAGCTCCTGCGCATACAGCGATACGCGCAGCTCTTCCATCATCCAGCGGAATCCCTCCAGGCCGGCATCGGGCACGCCCTTGCGCGCCGACAGGGCGCGCTGGTACTGCGCCTGCAGCGGACCGAACTCCGCCATCAGCTTCGCATCCCTCCCGGGATCGGTGCGCAGGCGGTCGATGCGTCCCTGCACCGCCTTCAGGTAGCGCGGGAAGTGCTTGAGCTGCGCATACGGCGTATCACGCACGAACCACTTGCCCATCAGTCCGGTCAACTGACGCTGGATGTCGGCGTAATTGTCGGCATGCGGCCTGGCTTGCGGCAGCTTTTTCTGCACCGCCTGCCACTCCGTCAGGATCTGCATGGCCAGGCGGGCGATTTCCTGCGCAAGCAGGCCCAGCCTGGACTTTCCTTCCGCGCAGCGGCTCTCGAAACCCGCCTGGTCCGACGGCCATGGCTCCTGCATGCAGGCCTGCTCCAGCGCCGCATCGACGATCTGGTCGCGCAGTTCCTCCTGCGTGCCCAGGCTCATGTAGAGCATGCCCATCCTGGTCAGGTCGGGCAGGTTTTTTTCCAGGAATTTCACCTGTTCGCGCAGCGCCAGACGGAAAAGCCGCCGCAAGCCGCCGCGATGATGACGCCGGGCCTGTTCGGGGTCGTCGTAGACGTCGACCTGGCAATGCGCTCCCGCATCCACTAGGGCGGGATAGCCGATGACCGTCCTGCCCTTGCGCTGGATCTCCATGATTTCCGGCAGCTCGCCGAATGTCCATCCCGTCAGCGATTCGTGCGCCAGCGCCTGCGCCACCTGGGCGTCCTTGCCCGCCAACTGCTGGAACGACGCCTGTGCCTGGCGGCCATGCTCGGCCTTGAGCTGGTCGAGATTGCGCCCGCCCGACAGCATGCGCCCATGCTCGTCGATCACCTTGAAGTTCATGAACAGGTGGGCCGGAAGCGTTTCCAGCTTGAAATCCGTGCGCTCGGGGCGCACCTTGACCTGCTCCCACATATCCTTGGCGATGGCGTCCAGCAGGCCCATGCCGGGATCCGCGGCGCGCTCGAACCAGCGCTCGTAGAACCCCGCCGCGTAGTCCGGCAGCGGCACGCAATGGCGCCGCAGCTTCTGCGGCAGCGACTTCAGCAGCCACTGCACCTTCTCCTTCAGCATGCCGGGCACCAGCCATTCGCAGCGCACCGGATCGATCTGGTTCAGCGCGAACAACGGCACCGACAGGGTGACGCCGTCGCGCACCGAGCCGGGCTCGAAATGGTAGTCCAGCGCCATGTCCACGCCCTGCCATTGCAAGCGGCGGGGGAACACCTCGGTCGTGATGCCGTCGGCCTCATGGCGCATCAGCGCATCGCGCGTCAGCAGCAATGCCTTGGCCTGCGTCTTGTCCAGGCGCTGCAGCCAGGCCCGCAACGTCGCCGTCTGGTAGATATCCTGCGGGATCTTTTCGTCGTAGAAGGCATGGATCAGGCTGTCGTCCACCAGGATGTCGGGGCGGCGCGACTGGTGCTCGAGGCGCTCGATCGACAGCACCAGCTTGCGGTTGTGGTCCAGGAAAGGAAAGCTGCCTTCGATCTGGCCCTCCACCAGGGCCTGGCGGATGAACAGCTCGCGGGACATCGCGGGATCGATCGGCCCGTAGTGCACCCGCCTGCCGGTATAGACCGGAAGGCCGTACAGCGTGGCGCGTTCGTTCGCAACGACCTGGCCCGCCTTCTTTTCCCAGCGCGGATCCGACCAGGAGCGCTTCAGCAGATGCGCTCCGACGCGCTCCACCCATACCGGGTCGATCGTGGCCACGGTGCGGGCGTAGAGACGCGAGGTGTCCACAAGTTCCGCCGCCATGACCCAGCGTCCGGCCTTGCGCGCCAGCGTGGAACCGGGATGGATGTGGAACTTGATGTCCCGCGCCCCCTGATACTGGCTGCTCTCTTCGGTCTTCACCCCCACGTTGCCCAGCAGGCCGGCCAGCAGCGCGCTGTGGATCTGCTCGAACGTGGCCGGCGTGGCGTTGGGCTTCCAGCTGTGCTCCCTGGCCATGGACAGCAATTGCTCATGCACATCGCGCCACTCGCGAAAGCGCAGCGGCGATACGTAGGCCTTGCGCAACTGCTCGGCGAACTTGCGCTGCGACTCCCGTTCTTTATAGGCCTGCGTGCACCAGCGCCACAGATTGAGATAGGCGATGAACTCCGACTTGGGATCGCGGAAACGCGCCTGGGCGTTCTCGGCGGCATCGCGCTCGGCCAGCGGGCGTTCGCGCGGATCCTGCACCGACAGCGCCGACGCAATGACCAGCACCTCGTCCAGGCATTGCCCTTCGTGTGCGGCCAGGATCATGCGCGCCAGGCGCGGATCGACCGGCAGGCGCGCCAGCGTCTTGCCGACCGGGGTGAGCGTGTTGCCCTCGTCCAGCGCCCCCAGCTCCTGCAGCAGGTGATAGCCGTCGGCGACGGCGCGGCCCGACGGCGCGTCCACGAACGGAAACGATTCTATGTCGCGCAGCTTCAGCGCCTTCATGCGAAGAATGACGGACGCCAGCGACGAGCGCAGGATTTCCGGATCGGTGAAGGCGGGACGGTTCTTGAAGTCCGTCTCGTCGTAAAGGCGGATGCAGTATCCTGGGCCGATACGGCCGCAGCGCCCCGAGCGCTGGTTGGCCGATGCCTGGCTGACGGGCTCGATGCGCAGCTGCTCCACCTTGTTGCGCCACGAATAGCGCTTGACCCTGGCCAGGCCGCTGTCGATCACGAAGCGGATGCCCGGCACCGTCAGCGAAGTTTCGGCAACGTTGGTCGCCAGCACCACCCGCCGCGTATTGCCCTGGGGACGAAAGATGCTGTCCTGCTCCGCTTGCGAAAGGCGAGCGAACAACGGCAGTACCTGCAATCCGGCGGGCCGCTGCTTGCGGATGGCGTCCGCCGCTTCGCGGATCTCGCGTTCGCCGGGAAGAAACACCAGGATATCGCCGCCGCCATGGCGTATGCACTCGCCCACGCCGTCGACCACGGCGTCGATCAGGTCCCTTTCCTCGTCCGCCCGCTGCGCTTGCGCCGGCTGTCCGCCATTCTGCGTCTCCTGATCGCGCAGCACCGGCCGGTAGACGATCTCCACCGGCCAGGAGCGCCCCGATACCTCGATGACTGGCGCGGGCTTGCCTCGCACGGAGAAATGCTCGGCGAAGCGCTTGGCATCGATGGTGGCCGACGTGATGATCAGCTTCAGGTCCTTGCGCCGAGGCAGCAACTGGTGCAGGAATCCCAGCAGGAAGTCGATGTTCAGGCTGCGCTCGTGCGCTTCGTCGATGATGATGGTGTCGTAGCGGCGCAGCAGCGGGTCGCGCTGCGACTCCGCCAGCAGGATGCCGTCGGTCATGAGCTTGATGGCCGTGCGCTCGCCCGTCTTGTCGTTGAAGCGTATCTGGTAGCCCACCCAGTCGCCCAGTTCCGATTGCAGCTCTTCGGCGATCCGGCGCGCGACGGAAGTGGCCGCCAGCCGGCGCGGCTGGGTATGGCCGATCATTTTGCCGCTGCCGCGCCCCAGCTCCAGGCAGATCTTGGGCAGCTGCGTGGTCTTGCCGGACCCGGTTTCGCCCGACACAATGACGACCTGGTGGTCCCGGATGGCGGCCGCGATATCGGCGCGGCGCGCGCTGACCGGCAATTCTTCCGGATAGCGGATATCGGGCAGCGGCCTGGGCTCGGGCGCCTCTTGCTGCGTTGGCATGTGTTGCTTTACCGACAGTTTCACAGACTCTTGCATGAAAACTCTTCTTGACCTGACAGCCCTGATTATAATTTTGAGTTAGCCAATCCATATCGTGCGCCCTTGCACCCGCAGAAATGACCGCCAGCGAACCCGATACCTTTTCCGCACAGGATGCCCCAGAATTCGCGCCCGCACAGTTCGTGCGCTGGTTCCGCGAGGTGGCTCCCTACGTGCACGCGTTCCGCGGCAAGACCTTCGTCGTGGCATTCGGCGGCGAACTGGTCAGCGATGGCGCGCTGAACGCGCTGATCCAGGATCTCTCCCTGCTGACCGCGCTGGGCGTGAAGCTGGTGCTGGTCCACGGTTCCCGTCCGCAGGTCAACGAGCAATTGAAGCTCAAGGGCTACGACATGCAGTTCGGGCGCGGCATCGAGCCCACCAGCCCGGAAGCCCTGGAATGCGCCAAGGAAGCCGCCGGCGAAATCCGTCTGGATATCGAGGCCGCCTTCAGCCAGGGGCTGCCGAATACGCCCATGTCGCACGCTCAGGTGCGCGTCATTTCCGGGAATTTCGTCACCGCGCGTCCGGTCGGCGTCATCGATGGCGTCGACTACCAGCATACCGGCGCCGTGCGCAAGATGGATCTGGATGCCATCAAGAGCATCCTGAACCAAAGCTCCATCGTACTGCTTTCGCCGCTCGGTTTCTCTCCCACTGGCGAAGCATTCAACCTGGCGATGGAAGACCTGGCCACGCACATGGCGGTTGCCCTGCGCGCGGAAAAGCTGATTTTCCTCACCCGGGATCACACCATCCACGATGCGGACGGCTCCGTCGATACCGAGCTGGCCCGCGAAGACGCCGACGCCCTGCTGGCCAGCGCCTCGCTGGACGAAGACACGGCATCGTTCCTCGAGCACGCCTCCAAGGCCGTCAAGCGCGGCGTGGCCCGCGCGCATCTGGTGTCCTACACCCAGGACGGCAGCGTGCTGCTCGAAATCTTCACGCACGATGGCGTCGGCACCATGGTGGTCGAAGACACGCTGGACGATTTGCGCCCCGCCACCATCGATGATGTCGGCGCCATCGTTCAACTGATCGATCCGCTGGAAGCCGACGGCACGCTCGTTCCCCGCGGCCGCGCTGTCGTCGAACGCGAGTTCGAGCGTTTCACCGTGCTGGAGCACGACGGCGTCATCTACGGTTGCGTGCAGCTGAACCCCTACCCGGAAGAAAAAATGGCCGAAATGGCCTGCCTGATCGTGCATCCCGAATGGCAGGGCTCCGGCGAAGGCGAGCTGCTGCTGCGGCATACCGAATCGCGCGCACGCGCCATGGGCGCCAAACGCCTGTTCGTGCTGACAACGCGCACTTCCCACTGGTTCATCAAGCGCGGCTTCGTCCAGGGCGGCATTTCCGACCTGCCCAAGGAACGCCAGACCATCTACAACCGCTCGCGCAACAGTCTGGTGTTCATCAAGAAGCTGTAGGCATGCGCGCGGGCCATGCCTTTCCCGATGGCCCGCCCTCCCCGAATACCCCTGAAGACGCCTGCCCGCTCGATGCGGGCAGCCCGTCTCGCCGGTACAATCCATGCATTGTCCCGGCAAACCAATCAATACAGGAGAAAACGCAATGGCACGCATGATTCAATGCGCAAAGCTGAAAACCGAGGCCGAAGGCCTGGACTACCCTCCCTATCCGGGTGAACTGGGCACGCGCATCTGGCGCAGCATTTCAAAACAGGCCTGGGCGCAATGGGTGGACATCCAGACCCGCCTCGTCAATGAAAACCGCCTCAACCTGGCCGACGCCCGCGCCAGGAAATATCTGGCCGAACAGATGGAACAATTCCTGTTCGACGATGCCGACATCGAGGCGCAAGGCTACGTCCCTCCCTCGGACTGAAGCGGCAAAAAGCCGATCCCCGTGGTATTTCCCTGCGGGGATCGGCTTTTTCGCGTGGCATCCCTTCAAGGGAGCCACTCCCGTCTAAAGCCAGGAAGTGTCAGTCGTCTTCCTTGGACTCGACCTGCGCCTCGCCGCGCGCCGTGCGTTCGGTGTTCTTCACGCCGGTATGGCGCACGTCGTCTCCGCGCACCATGTAGATGACGCGCTCCGCCATGTTCTTGGCATGATCGCCGATGCGCTCGATGGAACGCGCGATGAAGATCAGGTCGATGGAGCGGGAGATCGTGCGCGGATCCTCGATCATGTAAGTGATGATGTGGCGCAGAGCGCCCTTCCATTCCTTGTCGACTTCCTTGTCGTCGCGCACCACCTTGGCGGCATGCAGGGGGTCTTCGCGGGCAAAGGCATCGAGCGCGTCGCGCAGCATGCCCGTGACGTAGCCAGTCATGTGACGCAGCTCGACCACGGGAGAGTAGCCCGAGTCGGCCTCGTACAGGCGGCGGGCCACCTTGGCGATCTTGTCGGCCTCGTCGCCGCAGCGCTCCATATCGGTCAGCATCTTGGAAACCGACAGCAGGAAACGCAGGTCTCCCGCCGTGGGCTGGTTGCGCGCGATCAGCAGGCCGATGCGCTCATCGATCTCGACTTCCAGCTGATTGACTTCCTTTTCGCGCTCGCGCACGTTGTCGACCAGGGATACGTCGCCCGTTGCCAGGACTTCCATGCTGTCCTGGATCATGGACTCCACCAGGCCGCCCATCTGCAGGAACAGCGAACGTGTGGCTTCGAGATCTGTGTGAAACTGTTTGTTGGTGTGCTCGGACATATCCGCCTAGGCCATCCCTGGATCAACGATTGAAATCACGCATGAATGCGACTGTTCCAATACTATAAGTACAGCCGCCTTCACGCAAGCAGCCCATCATGGAAACGGCGAATGCCGCTCCAGAACGGTTCAGTACGGCAGCTTACGACAGCTTGATGACAGGATTATGACGGCCGTGCGCGAAGCATCAGGCCTGGCGGGCCAGCGTGCGTATGCCCTGCTGCGTGGAAAGCAGCGCCGCATCCGCCCCGGACAGGGCAAACAGGCCGCAGGTCACCACGCCCGGGATGTCGTTGATGGTGGACTCCAATTCCGCCGGCGCCGTGATCGCAAGGCCCGACACGTCCAGGATCCATCCTCCGTTGTCCGTCACGAAGCCCTCGCGGCGCGCCGGCTTTCCTCCAAGGGCGGCGAGGCGGCGGGATACGCTTGCCGCCGCCATGGGGATAACCTCGACCGGCAGGGGAAACTTGCCCAGCACGTCCACCAGCTTGCTTTCGTCGGCGATGCAGACGAAACGCTCCGCCACCGAAGCCACGATTTTTTCCCGCGTCAGCGCGCCGCCGCCGCCCTTGAGCATATTCAGGCGCCCGTCGATTTCATCGGCGCCGTCCACATAGACCGGCATGGTTTCGACGGTGTTCAGGTCCAGCACCTGGAAGCCGTGCTGTTGCAAGCGCTGCGTGCTGCGCTCGGAACTGGAGCAGGCGGCGCGGAAGCGCTCGCGATGAGGCGCCAGGGCATCGATGAAAAGATCCACGGTGGATCCCGTACCCACGCCCAGAACGCTGTCCGCGGCCAGAAGAGGAAGAATATGCTCGACCGCGGCCTGCGCGACGTGCTCTTTCAGTTGCTGCTGTGTGAACATGGCAATGCCTTCATCAGCTCAGGAAAAACGCGCAGTGTACGCCTTTTCGGAGAAGCCGACGCCGACCGCATCCCCGCTGTCGGCGACGGGACGACGCACCAGCGCAGGGAATTCGGCGATGAGCGCCAGCCACTGTTCGGCGGTTTCCGGCGACTTGCGCTCGGCCGGCAGGTTGCGCCATGTCATGGAGGCGCGATTCACCAGCTTCTCCCAGCCTCCCAGGGACTCGGCCCACGCGGAAAGTTTTGCCGGCGCAACCGGGTTGTCGCGGTAATCGACGAACGTATGCGGCACGCCATGCGCGTCCAGCCATTGGCGCGCCTTGACGCAGGTGCTGCACTTGCTCAATCCGTAAAGGGTAAGGCTCATGAATTCTCCTTTGCCCGCCATTGCATGCGGTTGGCGACGATGACGCAGATGCCGACCGCCAGCATGAACAGCGTGGCCAATGCATTGATCTCGGGCTTCAACCCCAGCCGCACCCTGGAGAAAACCTCCAGGGGCAAGGTAGTGTAGCCCGGACCCGACAGGAAGGAAGCGATCACCACATCGTCCAGCGACAGTGTGAACGCCAGCAGCCAGGCGGCCAGCATGGCCGGCGCGATCAGCGGCAGCGTGATCAGGAAAAACACCTTCAGCGGCGAGGCGCCGAGATCAAGCGCGGCCTCTTCCAGGGAGCGGTCGAGATCGCGGATGCGCGACTGGATGACGATGGCCACGTACGCCATGCACAGCGTGACGTGCCCCACCCAGATGGTGAACACGCCGTTGCCGTCCGGCCAGCCGAACAGCTTGCCGAACTCCACGAACATCAGCAGCAGCGAAATGCCCAGCACGACTTCGGGTATGACCAGGGGCGCGCTGACCATGCCGATATAGAGGGCGAAGCCGCGAAAGCGCCCCATGCGCGCCAGCACATAGCCGGCCCAGGTGCCGATGGTCACCGCCGCCGTCGCCGTCAGCGCGGCGATCTTCAGCGACAGGGCCGCGGCGCTGAGCAGCGCCTGGTCCTCGAACAGTTCGTGGTACCAGCGCAGCGAAAACCCGGTCCAGGACGTCATCATCGACGAGTCGTTGAACGAGAACGCCATCAGGCAGGCGATGGGCACATACAGGAACGAATAGGCGACCGTCAGCACGACGGCGCGCAGCACGCGGTTAGGCCGTATCATTGCGCCTCCGCTTCCGGGACTCGAACTGCTTCACCTGGTTGTACTGGAACAGCGCCAGCGGCACCAGCAGCAGCATCACCATGACGCAGGTAACGGCGGCCGCCATCGGCCAATCCGCATTGTTGAAGAATTCCGTCCACATCACGCGTCCCATCATCAGGGTGTCGGCGCCGCCCAGCATTTCGGGGATCACGTATTCGCCCACGGCCGGAATGAACACCAGCAGGCTGCCCGCGATCACGCCCGGCATGGACAGCGGCAACACCACCTGCGCGAAGGCCCGCCACGGCTTCGCCCCGAGGTCGTAGGCGGCTTCCAGCAAGCGCAGGTCGAGCTTGACCAGGGTGGCGTACAGCGGCAGGACGAAGAACGGCAGATAGGCGTAGACCAGGCCAATGTACACGGCGAGGTCGGTGCGATAGATTTCCAGCGGCGCGCTGATCAGCCCCAGCGAAGACAGCAGCTTGTTGAGCAGGCCGTCGTTGCGCAGGATGCCCACCCAGGCATAGACGCGCAGCAGCAGCGACGTCCAGAACGGCAGGATGACGCCCAGCAGCAGCAACGGCCGGATAGACGGCTTCGAGCGCGCAATATAGTACGCCAGCGGATAGCCGATCAGGATACAGCACAGCGTGGTGACCGCCGCCATCTTGACCGAATTCAGGTAAGTGGCGATGTACAGGCTGTCGGAAAACAGCAAGGCATAGCCGCGCAGGTTCAGCGCGATCGACAGCGTCTCGTCCTTCAGTTCCGCCAGCGGCGTGTAGGGCGGAACGCCGAACTGCAGATCGGCGAAGCTGATCTTGAGCACCAGCAGGAAAGGCACCAGCAGGAACAGCGCCAGCCACACGAACGGCGGCACGATGGCCAGCGTGCGTGCCGAGGGAATCCACTGCCGCCAGGAGAGCATCTTCATGTCGTCAGTACCGTCGCACTGTCGTTGGACCAGGAAACGTATACCTCCTCGTCGACGCCCGGCGCATCGGCCTGAGCGAGGATGAGGCTGGGCACATGCGCTTCGATGACCTTGCCTGCATCGAGCCGGATCTGGTAGCGGGCATAGCTGCCCATCCAGGCCACATGGCTGACCATGCCGTGCCCCCAGTTGTACTCCGTGTCGGGCTGCTCGCGCAGCACGCGGAAATGCTCGGGACGGATGGAGATGAACACCTCCATGCCCAGCGGCTCGCTGATGCCGTGGTCCACGTACAGAGGACGCGTCAGTTCCGGGCTTTCGATCGCCACGTGGTCCGCCTCGTCGACCGTGATGGTGCCGGTGAACAGATTGGTCGAGCCGATGAAGCCCGCCACGAAGCGGGAATTGGGAAAGGTATAGACATCGTGCGGCGTTCCGCACTGGATGATCTGCCCTTCGGTCATGACGGCCAGGCGCGACGCCATCGTCATGGCCTCTTCCTGGTCGTGCGTGACCATGATGCAGGTCACGCCCACCTGCTCCAGGATGCGCACCAGCTCGAATTGCGTCTTCTGGCGGATCTGCTTGTCCAGCGCCGACATGGGCTCGTCGAGCAGCAGCAGCTTGGGGCGCTTGACCAGGCTGCGGGCCAGGGCGACGCGCTGCTGCTGGCCGCCGGACAACTGGTGCGGCTTGCGCCGGGCGAAGCCTGCCATCTGTACCAGGTCCAGGGCTTCGAACACGCGCTCGTTGATTTCGTTGCGCGGCACGCCCTCCTGCTTCAATCCGAACGCCACGTTGGCTTCCACATTCATGTGCGGAAACAGAGCGTAGGACTGGAACATCATGTTCACCGGCCGGCGGTACGGCGGCAGGTTCGTGATGTCCTCGTTGTCCAGGTAGATGCGTCCGGAGGTCACTTCCTCGAAGCCGGCCAGCATGCGAAGCAAGGTGGACTTGCCGCTGCCCGAGCTGCCCAGCAGCGCGAAGACTTCCTGCCGGCGAACCGACAGGTTCACCGACTGGACCGCAACCGTATCATCGTAGATCTTGACGACGTCCTCGATGCGCACGAACTCATCGGCGTCACCGGACCAGGACGGCGAAGCCGGTCGATTTTCATACATGATGCGTCAGCGTCCGGACTTCAGCTCGGCCCACATGCGCGTCTGCAGGCGCTGGATGGGCAGGGGCTGGGGTTTGATGACGAACAGCGTGCGGGACACCTCGCTGGGCGGATAGATCATGGGGTTGTTCGCCACTTCGCTGACCACGTGCTTGCGCGCCTCTTTGTTGGCGTTGGGATAGAACATGGTGTTGGTGATGGCCGCGTGCACTTCCGGCGTCTCGATATAGTTGATGAAGGCATGCGCCGCATCGACGTTGGCCGCGTCCTTGGGAATGGCCATCGTATCGAACCAGGCGGGCGCGCCGCCCTCCGGGATGAAGTAATCGATTTCGTAGGACTTGCGGGCCTCGCGCGCGCGGTGTGCCGAAATCATGACATCGCCGGAAAATCCGTACACCAGGCACAGGTCGCCGGCCGCCAGTTCGTCGATATAGCCAGACGAGCTGAATTGGCGGATGAACGGACGGATGGTCTTGAGCAGCGCCAGCGCCTGCTTGTAGTCCTCGGGCTCGCTGCTGTTGGGATCCTTGCCCAGGTAATGCAATGCGGCCGGGAACACCTGCGCGGCCTCGTCCAGCACGGAAATGCCGCAGGCGCGGAATTTCTCGGCGTTGGCCGGATCGAACAGCAGTTCCCAGCGGTTCAGCGGCGCGTCCTGGCCCAGGATTTCGCGCGCCTTGGTGACATTGAAGCCCAGGCCGTTGGTGCCGTAGCCCCAGGGAATCAGATACTGGTTGCCGGGATCGACCGGTTCGAGCAGCGCCATGATTTCCGGGTCCAGGTTGGCCCAGTTCGGGATCTTGCTGCGGTCCAGCTTCTGGAACAGGCCGCCTTCCAGCTGGCGCGCCGCGTAGTGCGTGGACGGCACGACCACGTCATAGCCGGACTTGCCCGTCAGCAGCTTGGCCTGCAGCGTATCATTGCTGTCGTAGACGTCGTAGCGCGCCTTGATGCCCGTCGCCTTCTCGAAGCCCGAGATCGTGTCGGGCGCCGTGTATTCGGCCCAGTTGTAGACGTTGACGACGCCCTGCTGCGCCAGCAGCGGCGTGACGGACGCCGCAAGGACGGCGCCCAGCGCCAACCGTCGAACCATGCCCAGTTCCATAGCAAGTCCCCTGAAATAAACGATCCGGAAACCCGGAAACCCCGGAAGCGCCCCCATGCTGTGCCTTTGGCTTGCTGCCGGCTTTCTGGCCGGGGGCGGCCCGGCGCCAAAACCCGAAAGGCGTGATGATAAAACGATTTGCCGCCAAATGCGTCAGTTTTCCGCACCGTAATCGAGATAAGCCGCATGAATCCGCTGCCAGCAGGCCTCGCCACGCTGCTGCGCCAGCTTGACCATGGAGCGGCGCAGGCGTTGCAGGTTCGCAACGCGCAACCGGGACTTCAGCGGCCCGCCGTGGCGACGCCCGCGGTCGAAATCGATCAGCCAGGCTTTTTCGCCGTCCAGCAGGATATTGTGCGCATTCAGGTCGGCATGCCAGACACCGGCGTCGTGCATGGCATGGATGGCACGCGCAATCATGGAGGCATCCACGTCCTGCGCCAGGCGCTCGGCCAGCGTGCTGATGCCCGGGATACGTTCCACCAGGATGGCCGCCCTGTAGAACAGGCCGCGCCGCCAATAGGCGGCGGCCAGCGGCCTGGGCACGGCCAGGCCGCGCGCATGCAGCCACTCCAGCAGGCGCAGCTCGGCGAACGCCCGCGTGTTTTCTTCGCCGCTCCAGGCATAGGAGCGCTTGACCAGTCTGGCGACCAGGCCGCCCCTGCGGTAATGGCGCAAGACCGCCTGGCCGAATTCGCCCGATGCGTACCAGGCGGCATTCCGCCCGCCGCTGGAGACCGGCTGCCGCTCCCCGGCGTCGAACAAGGCGGGATCCGGGGTCCGGATGCGGGCGGCATCGTACAGCATGGCGCCGCCATCGAACGCATGGCGCTTCAGCTCGACAGCGGCACTGCCAGCCGCGGCCGGCTCGGCGATATCCATGTCTTCCTCCTTCATGCCAGCCCCCTGAGGGACATCAGCGGAGGCGCAGCCAGCACCCCGCGCAAGGCCAGCAGGCCGCCGCTGACGAAGGTCGCGACGCCCAGCAGCACGCCGGCCAGCCACGGCCACCACGTGAAAGTCATGGGAAAATCGAAGGCCGTCTCCGCCAACACCCATGACAGGCCCACCGCGCCGGCGGCGCCCAGCAGTCCCGCCAGAACGCCCATCAGCAGCAGCTCCAGCCGCAGCGCGGACTGCAGCTGCGCCGCGCTCGCGCCAATGGCGCGCAAAATGGCGGCCTCGTGGATGCGCTCATCCCGCGTCGCATACATGGCCGCACCCAGCACCAGCGCGCCGGCCAGCAGCGTGAACAGGAACAGGCCCTGCACCGCGCCCGCAGCGCGGTCCAGCACGCGCTGTATCTGCTGCAGGATCACGCCCACGTCGAATACCGTCAGATTGGGATACTCCCGCACCAGCGTATGCGACAGCATGGACTGCGCCTGCGGCAGGTGAAATGAAGTGATGAAGGAGCCGGGAGCGTCCCGCAGCGCGGCAGGACTGAGCACCGCGAAGAAATTGACGTCGAACGAATCCCATTTGACCTCGCGCAGGCTGGTGACCGTCACTTCGTTCACCTGCCCCGCCACATCGAACGACAGCCGATCGCCCAGGGCGATGTCCAGCGTATCCGCCAGCCCCTTCTCCAGGGAAATCTCGTGCGCCGACAGATCCAGCCACCGTCCCGCGACGATACGGTTGCTTTCCGGCATGTCCGTCATATAGGACAGGTTGAACTCGCGGTCGACCATGCGCCTGGCGCGCTCGTCCGTATAGTCCTCCACGCGCACGGGCTTCTGGTTGATCGCCACGAGCCGCCCCCGGATCATCGGCAGCAGCTCCGCGGATGCGACGCCGGCCTGCCGTAATTGCGCCGCGACGCCCTCGCGCTG
The DNA here is from genome assembly GCF_004342005.1 of Paracandidimonas soli. Taxonomy (GTDB): domain Bacteria; phylum Pseudomonadota; class Gammaproteobacteria; order Burkholderiales; family Burkholderiaceae_B; genus Paracandidimonas; species Paracandidimonas soli. The sequence goes on along the minus strand of NZ_SMBX01000004.1, from coordinate 322,993 downwards.
GTCCGGCTGGATATTGATGAGGAAGGTATTGGGCGCATCCGGCGGCAGCGTCCTGCGCCATCCGTCCAGCAGGTCGGTGCGCACCATGGCCAGCAGCAGCAACACCATCAGGCCCAGCGACAGGGAGCAGAGCTGCGTCACGGTCAGGCCGCGCCGCCTGGCCATGCCCGCCAGCGCGAAACGCAGGGCCGGCGCGCCGCGCACGCCATGCCGCGCCGCGCCCACCAGCCTCACCATGCCGTAGCCGGCCAGGGCGAACACCAGCAAGGCGGCCAGGAACCCGGCCGAAACGACCAGGCTGAGTCTGGCATCGCCCGATATCCACCAGACCAGCAGGAAAAACGCCGGCAGGCCGACGGCGTAGGCCGCCATCCCCCGGCGCGGGCCATCGGCCTCCAGCCGCAGCACCCTGGCGGGCGGAACCCTGTGCAGGCCCGACAGCGGAGGAATGGCGAAGCCCAGCAGCATCAGGAGGCCCGCCACCATGCCGTGCACGACCGGCATGGACGATGGCAGTGGCAGGTCCGTGGCGATCAGGGCGCCCGCCGCCTGCACCAGGCCCAGGTGCGCCGCATACCCCAGCAGCGCGCCCGCGGCGGACGCGAGCAGGCCCAGCGCCAGGAACTCCACCCACAGGATGGAACGAAGCTGCCGCTGCGCGGCGCCCAGGCAGCGCATGACGGCCATGCCGGCGCGGTGTCTCTGCCCGAACCTGCGCGCGGCCAGCGCGATCGCAATAGCCGCCACCATGACGGTCAGCAGCGTCACCAGCGCAAGAAAGGTGCGCGCGCGCTCCAGGGCGCGTTGCAGCTCGGGGCGGCTGGACTCCAGCGTGCTGATCTGCTGCCCGCGCTGCAGATTGTCCTCCAGCCACTGCTGGTAGCCGCGCACGGCATCCTGCTCGCCCGCCGCCAGCAGGTGATAGCGGATGCGGCTGCCCTCCACGACCAGGCCCGAACCCGGGATGTCCGCCATATTGAGCATGACCCTGGGCGCCACATTCACGAACTGCATGCCGCGATCCGGCTCGTAGGCGATGATCCGGCTTGCAGTCAGGCCCAGGTCGCCGACAGCCAGCGTTTCTCCCAGTGCCAGGCCCAGCATGGCCGGCAATTGCGGGTCGATCCAGACTTCTCCCGCCGCAGGGCCATGGGAGACCGCCTCTCCGGCTTGCCCTTGCCGCTCGCTGATGCGCAGCGCGCCACGCAAGGGATAGTTGCCGGAAACGGCCTTGAGCGACGCCAGCTGAGCGCCATTGGCATTTTCGACCATGCTCGGAAACTGCAGCGTCTGCGCCGTTTCCAGCCCCCGGCTTTCGGCCTCGCGCACGAAGGCCTCGGGGATGGGCGAGTCCGCCTGCAGCATCAGGTCGCCTCCCATCATCTGGGCGGAATCCTGCACCAGCGCGCGATCCACGCGATCCGTCAGAAAGCCGACGCTGCAGACGGCCGCCACCGCCACCAGCAGTGCGACGGCCAGCAGCCGCAACTCGCCCGAGCGCCAGTCGCGGCGCAAGGCGCGCAACCCCGGCATCAGCGCACTTCCCCTGGTCTTCGAATGCATATGTCCTGCCTGTGATTAGGAATTGACGACACGAAGGCCTAGCAACACTAAACCTGTTTCAGACGGGCGATGGCGGCCTCGATGCGGTCCACCGCCCAGATTTCCAGTCCTTCGATGGGTTGCCTGGGCGCATTCGCCTTGGGGACCAGGGCAATGCCGAAGCCCAGCTTGGCGGCCTCCTTCAGACGCTCCTGCCCGCGCGGCGCTGGCCGGATCTCTCCCGCCAGCCCGACCTCCCCGAATACGACCAGCCCGGCGGGCAGCGGCTTGCCGCGCAGGGACGAGAGGATGGCCAGCAATACGGCCAGGTCCGCCGCGGGCTCGGTGATCTTGACTCCCCCCACGGCATTGACAAAGACATCCTGATCGAAGGTGACGATACCCGCGTGGCGATGCAGTACGGCCAGCAGCATGGCCAGGCGGGTGCCTTCCAGGCCGACCGACAGGCGGCGCGGATTCGGCACGTGCGCCGTATCGACCAGGGCCTGGATCTCGACCAGCAGCGGCCTCGTACCCTCCTGAGTCGCCATCACGCAGGAACCCGGCACATCCTGCGCATGCTGCGACAGGAACAGCGCCGAAGGATTGTTCACGCCCCGCAGGCCGCGATCCGTCATGGCAAACACGCCCAGCTCGTTCACCGCACCGAAACGGTTCTTGATGGCCCGCACCAGCCGGTGCGCCGAATGGGTATCCCCTTCGAAATACAGCACGGTGTCGACCATGTGCTCCAGCACGCGGGGGCCCGCCAGGGCGCCGTCCTTGGTGACGTGGCCGATCAGGATGATGGTGATGCCCGTCTGCTTCGCCAGTCGGGTCAGTTGCGCCGCGCATTCCCGCACCTGGGAGACGGAGCCGGGCGCGGCCGTGGACTCATCGGAATACAGTGTCTGGATGGAGTCGATGACGGCGACGACGGGCCGCTCGGCCATCAGGGTCGCGGTAATCGTCTCAAGATGGATTTCCGCCAGCAGGTCCACGCCGGCCGTCGCCAGCTCCAGTCGATGCGCGCGCAGCGCCACCTGCTCGGCGGACTCCTCGCCCGTCACGTACAGCACCTTGTGCGCCGAGGACAGCGACACCATGGCCTGCAGCAGCAGCGTGGACTTGCCTATGCCGGGATCGCCGCCGATGAGCACGACGGCGCCGGGCACCAGCCCGCCGCCCAGCACGCGATCGAACTCGGGAATGCCCGAGGGCTGCCTGGGAAGCTCGCGGGCCTCGATGTCCGACAAGCGCCTGACGGGCGCGCTGGCGCCGGCCAGCGGAGCGAACCGGTGCCCCCCGGGAGCCGAGGCGGGTTCCCGCATTTCCTGCAGGGTATTCCATGCGCCGCAATGCGGACACTTGCCCTCCCATTTGGGCGTGTCGCCGCCGCACTCATTGCATACGTAACGGATTTTCTGTTTTGCCATCAGGCGAGTGTAACCGCAGGCCGACAGGCGCGCAGGACATCAGCGTCCCGGCAGGCTGCCGCCGCCGTCGACGCCCAATACCTGGCCCGTGATGTACCCGGCATCCTCTCCCAGAAAGAACGTGACGGCGGCGGCGACTTCGTCCGCCTGCGCAACGCGCCCCATGGGAATGGAAGCCAGCGAGCGCTTCTCTTCGTCGCTGCCCACCGGAAACGAAGCACGGTACAACTCCGTCTCGACCGGGCCCGGCGCCACCGCATTCACGGTAATGCCGTAAGGCGCCAGCTCCAGCGCCCAGGTGCGCGTCAGCCCGATCAGCGCGCTCTTGGCGGCCGAATAGCTGGTGCGCCCTATCGCGCCCTGCGCCGCCCGGCTGCTGATATTGACGATGCGCCCTTCCTTGCGGGCCTTCATGGAGGGCACGAATGCCTGCGCCACCTGCACGGCGACGCGCACGTTCATGTCCATGACCTCATAGAGCGAAGCAAGGTCGATCTCTCCCAGCTGCGCCGGATGCACTGACGCTACGTTGTTGACGATGCCGTCGACCGGGTATTTCTCGCGGATGACGCGCAGGACATCCTCCGTCTCTCCCGCATTGCCGAGATCGCACGCATACAGATAGCCCGGGAAATCGATGTCCTGCACATTCCTGGCCAATCCCACTACGTGGCAGCCCAGATCGGCCAGCCGCCGGCTGATGGCCCAGCCGATTCCCCTGGTTGCCCCTGTTACCAGCACGCACTTGTTCTTCACGGGATTTCCTTCCAAATAAAGCCAAAGGCGAGGAGCCTGTGAGGCGCAGTCTAAACCAGACGGCATTACGCTGGTCAACTTTGGATCAACATTTTGCGACAAAACGCAACCTTTTTGCGCAGTTTTGCAAATCTTCCGTTTTGTTTGAATAACGGCGCCGAGCGGGCGACGTGCCTGCTCCCCAGGCGGAACGGGCTATGATGCCGATAGCCGGACGGACAAGTGCAAGCCTTGCACTTCTGTTTCGATTTCACCTCCGGCGGGCACAGATGACAATCGATCACTACGAAAACTTTCCCGTGGCATCCCTGCTGCTGCCGGCGCGCCTGCGCGAACCGGTGCGGCATATCTATCGCTTCGCCAGGACAGCCGACGATATCGCCGATGAAGGCGATGCGTCCGCCGACGTCCGCCTGGCCCGGCTCGATGAGTACCGGCAGGCGCTGCTGCGCATCCGCGACGGCCGCGCGCCCGTCGCGCCGGATCATGAGCTGGCCGCGATATTCCTGCCGCTGGCCGAGGTCATCCGCGCATTCGGTCTCTCGTGCGATCCGTTCCTGGATCTGCTGTCGGCCTTTTCCCAGGATGTCGGGACCAGCCGCTACGATACCGACGCCGCCCTGCTCGACTATTGCCGCAGATCGGCCAATCCGGTCGGACGCCTGATGCTGGCGCTGTACGGCAAGCTGGATAAAGACAACGGCCGCGACGCCGACGCCATCTGCACCGGGCTGCAACTGGCCAATTTCTGGCAGGACATCGCCATCGACTGGCGCAAGGACAGGGTGTACATTCCCCAGTCCGCGCTGCGGGCGCACCATCTCGACGACATCCATATCCACAGGCGGGTCCAGGGACTGCCGGTTCCTTCGCAAGAAACCGATGCCTGGCGGGCCATGATGCGCGAACGGGTAGCGCAGGCGCGCGCGCTGCTGGTCTCCGGAGCCCCTCTGGCCTGGCGGCTGCCCGGGCGCATCGGCCTGGAACTGCGCCTGGTCGTGCATGGTGGACTGCGCATCCTGGAACGCCTGGACCAGGTCGGTTACGATATGTTCGCCCGGCGCCCCACGCTAGGTACTGCGGACCGCCTGCTGCTGCTCTGGCGCGGACTGTCCGGCCGCCAGTCACTCCACCGATTCTCCCCCGTGCGTCATTCATGAATCCCGACACTTATTGCCAGGAAAAAGCCGCCCGCAGCGGCTCCAGCTTCTATTACGCATTTCTGTTCCTGCCGCCCGACAGGCGTCGGGCGATCACGGCGCTGTACGCTTTCTGTCGCGAGGTGGACGATGTCGTCGACGAATGCAGCGAAGTGTCCGTCGCCCGCATGAAGCTGGCCTGGTGGCGCACGCAGATCGAGCAAATGTTCGAAGGAAGGGCGGACCATCCCGTCACGCTCGCCCTGGCCCCCCACCTGGAAACTTGCCGGATCCGCCCGGAACAGCTGTATGCCGTCATCGAAGGCATGGAAATGGACCTGGACCAGATCCGCTATCCGGACTGGGACAGCCTGCGCAAATATTGCTGGCACGCCGCCGGCGTGGTCGGCGAGCTGTCGGCCGGCATCTTCGGCTATACGGATCCTCAGACTCTGGTCTATGCCGACAGGCTGGGCCTGGCGTTCCAGCTGACCAACATCATCCGGGACGTCGGCGACGATGCCCGGCGCAACCGCATCTACCTGCCGGCCGAGGACCTGCAGCGCTTCGGCGTCGATGCATCCGACATCCTGAACCGCGTCCACAGCCCTGCCTTCGCAGAGCTGATGCGCTTCCAGGCGCAGCGGGCCCGCCAGTACTATCGCGAAGCCGTGCAGGCGCTGCCGGAGGCTGATCGCAGGGCCCAGCGCCCCGGCCTGATGATGGCAGCCATCTACCATGCCCTGCTCGATGAAATCGAGCGTGACGACTGGCACGTGCTGGACCAGCGCATTTCCCTGACGCCCATCCGCAAGCTGTGGCTCGCCTGGACCACCTGGGTCGGAGGCGGCCGCGGCATCATCCGGCGCGCTGCCCGAACTCGATGACTCTGCAAAAAAAACCGCATGTCGCCATCATAGGCGCAGGCTGGGCCGGCCTGTCCGCCGCCATCCGCCTGCACGAAGCGGGACTGCAGGTCACGGTATTCGAAAGCGCACATACCCTGGGCGGCAGGGCCAGGCGTGTGCTTTCTCCTTCGCTGCGCTCCTCCATCGACAACGGCCAGCACCTGCTGCTGGGCGCTTATACGGAAACCCTGGCGCTGCTGCACCGCCTCGGGCTGCCGCCGGAACAGCAGTTCCAGCGCTGCCGCCTGACCCTGCAGTCGGCCGATGGGAGGTTCCGCCTGAAAGCCGCGCCTCTACCCGCCCCCGCCCATCTGGCATGGGCCATCCTGGCGGCGCGCGGGCTACCGTGGCGGGACAAATGGCGGATGGCATCCCTGCATTGGCGGCTGCGGCAACAGCGCTGGCAGACGCCCGTCGGCATGACAGTCCTGCAATGGCTGCGGGAAAACCGGCAATCGGAAACGCTGATCGGCAAGGTCTGGCACCCTCTGTGCATCGCCGCACTGAATACACCCGTGGACCAGGCCTGCGCCCAACTGTTCGCCCATGTCCTGCGCGACAGCACCGGCGCCCAGGCCTGGGCCAGCGACCTGTTGATCCCGCGCACCGATCTATCCGATCTATGGCCGGACCATATTCCCGCCGGCATCGCACGGCACACCGGACAGACCATCCGGCAACTGGAAGCGCAGGAGGATGGCGTGCTTGTGGACGGACGCCCGTTCGATGCCGCCGTCGTCGCAGCCAACGCGCCCGCGGCGGCAAGACTGCTGTCTTCCCTTCAAGCGCCGAAGAGCGCCACTGGAGCATCGGACGCGGCAGCCGGTTACCTGGCTCAGTTGCAGGCATTCGAATTCCTGCCGATCGCCACATTGACCCTGCAGCTTGATGCGCCCTGGCGGCTGCCCTTTCCCATGCTGATGCTGTCGGAAGACGCCAGTCGCGGCCATTACGGGCAGTGGCTGTTCGAGCGCAGCCGCTTCATCCCGGGCGGCGACGACAACACCATGCTGTCCATCGTCATCAGCAATGCCGGCCTACTGGCCGGCCAGGACAAGGACGAATTGGTGCGCGCCATGACGGAACAGGTCAGGGAACAGACACGCGACACCGGCCCCATGCCGGCGGTCCAAAGCGCCGATCTCATTGTGGAAAAACGCGCCACCTTCGCCGCGACGCCGGGGCTGCTGCGCCCCGGCAACAGCACACCCTGGCCGCGCATCTGGTGCGCGGGAGACTGGACGGATACCGGCTATCCCGGCGTGCTGGAAGGCGCGGTCATCAGCGGCAGGCGGGCTGCGGAAGACATTGTTTCCTCGCAGAGGTAGAGGCGGCACAATGCCCGCCCCATCAGGGGCTGGAAGGGACAATCCTGTCCATACGGATGGCCAGAGACAAGCAGAGGCAAATTAATATTCGCATGCAACACTTCATCTGAAGTAAACTTGTATGCACAATTTGACTCATGGACATTACTTACGATCCAATCAAGAACAGCAGGAATGCCGCCAAACGCAAGCTGCCATTCAATATGGCTGCCTATTTCGACTTCGATTCCGCGCTAATCTATCCGGATACTCGCAAAGAGTACGGAGAAGTCCGATACATCGGTGTTGGCTATATAGGGCCGCGACTGCATGTAATGGTGTTCACTCCGACCAGGACGGGTCTGCGTATCATAAGTCTTCGCAAGGCCAATCAACGGGAAATCAAAGCCTATGAAAGTCGCTGACAAACCTATGATCGATGAGGACGGCGAGGTTCGTGAACTCACCGACGAAGAGCTCAAAAAATTTCGCCCCGCCCACGAAGTGCTGCCCGCCGAACTCCAGGAAAAACTCGGCATGCGCCGGCGTGGCCCGCAAAAAGACCCGACGAAGGAACGCATTACCATCCGCCTGTCGACACATGTGGTGGAGAACTTCCGCGCGACCGGCCCGGGCTGGCAGGCGCGCATCGATTCGGCCCTGAAGGACTGGCTGAAGACCCATCAATTGTAATGAAGGAGGGGCCTGCAGCGGCAACCACGCCACTGCAGGCCCCTCTATGCATCGGAAGCAGACCGATCAGACCTGCGCCCTCTCCCTGACGTACTGGCGCACTCGCTCCGCATCGTTCGGCAGCACGTCCACGCGCTGCGGCAGGCTGTCCAGCCCCGCCAGATGCGCGGGCACGGGCGCGAGCTTGCCGGTGGCTTCGAGGATGGTTTCCCCGAACTTCGCGGGCAGCGCGGTTTCCAGCGCCAGCATCGGAATGCCGTCTTCCAGATAAGCCTCGGCCACCTTCACGCCATCCGCGGTATGCGGATCGATCAGTACGCCGGTCTCTTGATGCACGCGGCGGATCGTCGCCAGGCGGTCCGCATGGGAGCTGGCGCCGGCCACGAAGCCGTACTTCGACTCGAACTCGGGCTGGTGGCTGCTGAGGTCGAAATATCCCTTCCCGCCCAGCTCGTCCCAAAGGCGTCGAACTTCGGACGCATCCTGGCCCACCAGGTCGAACACGAAGCGCTCGAAGTTCGACGCGCGGGAAATGTCCATCGACGGGCTGGATGTCGCATGCGTATCGGCCGCGCTGCGCGGGCGGTAAATGCCCGTGCGGAAGAACTCTTCCAGCACATTGTTCTCGTTGGTGGCCAGCACCAGGCGACGAATCGGCAGCCCCATCTTGCGCGCCATGTGGCCCGACAGGATGTTGCCGAAATTGCCTGACGGCACGGCGAACGACACCTGCTGCCCAGGCCCCGTGGTCGCGCGCAGCCAACCCCAGAAGTAGTACACGATCTGAGCGGAAATACGCGCCCAGTTGATCGAGTTCACGGCGCCCAGGCGGTACTGTTCCTTGAACGCCAGGTCGCCGGCCAACGCCTTGACGATGTCCTGGCAGTCGTCGAACACGCCTTCCACGGCGACATTGAAGATGTTCGCATCCTGCAGCGAATACATCTGCGCCCGCTGGAATGCGCTCATGCGGCCGTGCGGCGAAAGCATGAACACCGACACGCCCTTCTTGCCCTTCAGCGCATATTCGGCCGCCGAGCCCGTATCGCCGGACGTCGCGCCCACGACATTGAGCGTGGTGCCGCGCCGCTGCAGCACGTATTCGAAGACCTGGCCCAGGAACTGCATGGCCATGTCCTTGAACGCCAGCGTCGGCCCTTCCGACAGCCCCAGCAGCGACAAACTACCCTTCAGCGGCTTGACCGGCACGACGTCCTCGCTGGCGAACACGCCTGGCGCATAGGCCGCCTGCGTCAGTCGCGCCAGATCCTCGGCCGGAATATCGTCGACGAACAGTCCCAGGACCTGCGCGGCAAGCTCGGGATAGGACAGCGGGCGCCACGACTCCAGCATCTGCGCCGATACCTGCGGCACTTGCTGCGGAATGGCCAGGCCGCCGTCGGTCGCCAGGCCTTCCAGCAGGATGTCGGAAAATGACTGAGGCTCCATGCCTCCACGGGTCGAGACGTACTTCATGGCAGATTTTCCACCCGCAGCCGGGTCAGGTCGGATTTCACGAAAGGCAGTGTGCGTATGATGTCCATGGCGCGGTCCACCGCGCCTTCGCTAGCGTCATGCGACAGGAAGATGATGTCGGCCTGGTCCACGCCATAAGGCTCCTGAAACATGGAACCGATGGAGATGTCGCAATCGGCCAGGATGCGGGACAGGTCGGCCAGCACGCCGGGACGGTCCTCGACACGCAGGCGGACATAGAACGAGGAATGCACGTCCTTGATCGGCAGGATGGGAATGTCGACCATGGCATCCTGCTGGAACGCAAGGTAAGGCACCCGGTGTTCCGGTTCGGCCGCGGCCAGGCGCGTCACATCGACCAGATCGGCCACCACGGCGGAAGCCGTCGGCAGCTCGCCCGCCCCCTGTCCGTAGTAGAGCGTCGGGCCGACCACGTCGCCATTGACCAGCACGGCGTTCATCGCGCCTTCCACATTGGCCAGCAGGCATTGGGATGGCACCAGCGTCGGATGCACGCGCAGTTCGATGCCGTCGGCGCCGCGCTTGGTGATGCCCAGCAGCTTGATGCGATAGCCCAGGCGTTCCGCATGCCCGATGTCTTCCTGCGCCAGGCGGGAAATGCCTTCGATGTGCGCCTTGTCGAACTGCACCGGGATGCCGAACGCCAGAGAAGCCAGCAGCGTCAGCTTGTGCGCCGCGTCCACGCCCTCGATGTCGAACGTGGGGTCCGCCTCGGCATAGCCCAGGCGCTGCGCGTCCGCCAGCGCGGCGTCGAACGTCAGCGAGCGCGTGCGCATTTCCGACAGGATGAAATTGGTCGTGCCGTTGATGATGCCGGCCAGCCACTGGATGCGGTTGGCGGTCAGGCCTTCGCGGATCGCCTTGATGATGGGGATGCCGCCGGCGACGGCCGCCTCGTACGTCACCATCACGCCCTTGCGGTGCGCGGCCGCGAAAATCTCGTTGCCGTGCTTGGCCAGCAGCGCCTTGTTGGCCGTGACCACGTGCTTGCCCTGCTCGATGGCTTCCAGCACCCACTGGCGGGCCAGCGTATCGCCCCCCACCAGCTCGACCACGATGTCGATGTCGGGATCGCGCACGACCTCCATGCCGTCCTGCACGATGCGGGCGCGGTCGCCCACCAGCCGGCGGGCCTTGTCCACGTCGCGCACGGCGACCGCGGTCACTTCGATGCGGCGACCGGCGCGGCGCGCAATCTCGCTGTCATTGCTCTGCAGCACCTTCCAGACGCCGCCGCCGACGACGCCCAGTCCCAGCAAACCAACCTTGACTACACTCATTTGACCAGCCCATCCTTGCGGAACATGTCCTTGATGCCCCGCACGGCCTGGCGAGTGCGCTGCTCGTTCTCGATGAGCGCGAACCTGACGTATTCGTCGCCATACTCGCCGAAGCCGACACCCGGCGAAACCGCGACCTTGGCGTCGGACAGCAGGCGCTTGGCGAATTCCAGCGATCCCATCTCGCGATAGGGCTCGGGAATGCGCGCCCATATGTACATGGACGCCTTCGGCACCTCGACCATCCAGCCTGCCTCGTGCAGCCCCTTGACCAACACGTCGCGACGGCTGCGGTACTGCTCGACCACCTGCGCCACCTCGTCCTGCGGACCCTCCAGCGCGGCGATGGAAGCCACCTGGATGGGAGTGAACGTGCCATAGTCGTGATAGCTCTTGATGCGGGCCAGCGCATTTACCAATTCCTTGTTGCCCACCATGAAGCCCACGCGCCATCCGGCCATGTTGTAGCTCTTGCTCATGGTGAAGAACTCGACCGCGACATCGCGCGCGCCCTCGACCTGCATGATGGAAGGAGCCACGTAGCCGTCGAACGTGATGTCGGCATAGGCCAGATCGTGCACGACCAGGATGTTGTGTTCTTTCGCCAGGGCCACCACGCGCTCGAAGAACGACAGGTCCACGCACTGCGCCGTGGGGTTGCTGGGAAAGCCCAGGATCATCATCTTGGGCTTGGGAATGGTTTCGCGCACCGCGCGCTCCAGCTCCTCGAAGAAATCCAGCCCCGGGGTGATGGGCACAGAACGTATGTTCGCTCCGGCGATGACGGCGCCGTAGATATGGATGGGATAGCTGGGATTGGGCACCAGCACCGTATCGCCGCGGTCCAGCACGGCCAGCATCAAGTGGGCCAGGCCCTCTTTCGAGCCGATAGTGACGATAGCCTCGGAATCGGGATCGATCTGCACGCCATAGCGGCGCTCATACCAGCCCGAAATAGCCTTGCGCAAGCGCGGAATGCCCTTGGAAACGGAATAGCCGTGCGTATCCGGCCGATTGACCGCCTCGATGAGCTTGTCCACGATGTGGCGGGGCGTCGGGCCGTCCGGATTTCCCATCGACATATCGATAATGTCTTCGCCACGCCGACGCGCCGCCATCTTCAGCTCGGCGGTGATATTGAATACGTAGGGCGGCAAACGCTCGATGCGTGGGAAGCTCGTCATGATGTTCTCTTGAGAATCGGGTGAAATGGGCGGCGACGCAGCCAGAGGAAAAGAATCGATTAGTGTAATGCATTCGAGGTCATATTGTGCATCCGCACATGATGCGAAACGCAAGCGGCGGCGCCCCGCGGCCCGGGAGTATCCACGGAGCAGGCGTCCCCTGCGCCGCCAGTGCGTATTGCGCTATCATCTTCTTCATGATTGGAGAATTTTTGTGCATCTTCAGAACGAAGCCAACCCAGCGCTGAACACCGTCACCGCCTACGGCAGCGACTATATTGAAATCAACGAGGTGCGCTACCGGCACGCCGTGCATTTCGCGCCGGAAGGCGAGATCCACCAGCTGGACGTGCAGGACGTCTCGGACTTCACCGCCGAGCTGCTGCGCGAGCTTGCCGGCCTGCGCAAGGCAAGCAGCGACCCCATGGCCTTCCTGGAGGGGAATACCGCCCTGGTCCGTGCGGCGGACGCCCCCGAAGTCGTGTTGATCGGCACAGGCCTCGAACAGCGCTTCCTTCCGCATCGCCTGACCCAGCCTTTGCTGGCGGCAGGAACCGGCATCGAAGCCATGAGCACGCAGGCCGCGGCCCGCACCTACAACATTCTGATGGCGGAAGGACGGCGCGTCGTGGCCGCTCTGCTGCCCTGCAAGGAGAACGCATGAGCCAAGTACAACCCGGAACCCAGGTACAGGATTTCACCGCGGCCAGCACCAAGGGCGACATCCGCCTGTCCGATCTGGCCGGCCGCAAGGTCGTGCTGTATTTCTATCCCAAGGACAGCACCCCCGGCTGTACCACCGAATCTCAGGACTTCCGCGATGCGCACGGGGACTTCCTGGCGGAAAATGCCGTCGTCATCGGCATTTCGCGCGATTCGCTGCGCTCCCACGAAAACTTCGCCGCCAAGCAGGAACTGCCCTTTGCCCTGATTTCCGACACCGACGAAAGCCTGTGCCAGCAGTTCGGAGTCATCAAGATGAAAAACATGTACGGTAAACAGGTAAGGGGGATCGAACGCAGCACATTCCTGCTCGACGAGAAAGGCGTGCTGGTCCGCGAATGGCGCGGACTGCGCGTGCCCGGACACGTCGAGCAAGTCCTGGAAGCCGTGCGCCAGATCCCCTGACCGATCGCTCTTTTCCACACGACCCAGTCCAGGAGCCAATACCTTATGCCGCTGCCAACGCTGCCGACCCGAATGGGTAGCCTGCTGTCCCCGGAATCCTCCGTAAAGACGCCTCCCGCAACACCCCTCCCGGCAGCCAAGGCCGAAACCCGGCCTGCCACTTCCCCGGCAAAACATGCGCAGCCCCGCAAAACCGAGGGCAAGGCCGCAGTGATCGAAATGCCGCCGGCGCAGGAAGCAGGCCGGCAAGCGGCGGCGGCCCCCGCCCCGTCGCGCCAGCCGCGCAGCAAGACGCCGCGCCTGGCCAAGGAGAAACGGCGCCTGTTCGTGCTGGACACCAATGTGCTGCTGCACGACTCGAACTCGCTGTTCCAGTTCAAGGAGCACGACATCTTTCTTCCGATGATCGTGCTGGAAGAGCTGGACCACCAGAAGAAAGGCATGTCGGAAGTGGCCCGCAACGCGCGCCAGGTCAGCCGCCACCTCGACGGCCTGATCGGCAGCGCCAGCGACGTGCGCCACGGCGTCAGGCTGGACGGCCTGGGCAATGTCGAGGCGCTCGGCGACCTGAGCCTGCAGACTTCGGCCATGGATGCCGCCCTGCCCGTCGAGCTGCCTTCCGGCAAGGCCGACAACATCATCCTGCACGTCGTGCACGCCCTGCAGCAGCTGCACCCCAAGCGGGACGTGACCCTGGTCTCCAAGGACATCAACATGCGCCTGAAGGCGCGCGCGCTGGGCCTGAACGCGGAAGACTATTACAACGACCACGTCCTCGACGATTCGGACCTGCTGTACGACGGCGTGTTCCCGCTGCCGGAAAACTTCTGGAACCGCCACGGCAAGGACATCGAGTCGTGGCAGCAGAGCGGCACCACGTACTACCGCATCAAGGGGCCGCTGTGTTCCCAGTTCATCGTCAATGAGTTCGTCTATTTCGAAGGCGACATGCCGCTGTACGCCCAGGTGCGCGAAGTCACCGGCAAAAGCGCCGTGCTGGCCACGCTGCGCGACTACAGCCACGGCAAGAACAGCGTCTGGGGCATCACGGCGCGCAATCGCGAGCAGAACTTCGCCCTGAACCTGCTGATGAATCCGGAGATCGATTTCGTCTCCCTGCTCGGCCAGGCAGGCACCGGCAAGACCCTGCTGGCCCTGGCCAGCGCGCTGAACCAGACGCTGGAAACCAAGCGCTACAACGAAATCATCATCACCCGCGCCACCGTGCCTGTGGGCGACGACATCGGCTTCCTGCCCGGCACCGAGGAAGAAAAGATGGCTCCCTGGATGGGAGCGCTGGAGGACAACCTGGAAGTGCTGCACCTGGGCTCCGCCGCCGACAACGGCTCGGGCCAGGGCAACAACGGGCAGCAGGACTGGTCGCGCAACGCCACCATGGACCTGATCCGCTCGCGCATCAAGATCAAGTCCATGAACTTCATGCGCGGCCGCACCTTCCTGAACAAGTTCCTGATCATCGACGAAGCGCAGAACCTGACTCCCAAGCAAATGAAGACGCTGGTGACGCGCGCCGGCCCCGGCACCAAGATCGTCTGCCTGGGCAATATCGCGCAGATCGACACGCCCTATCTGACGGAAGGCAGCTCGGGCCTGACCTACGTCGTCGACCGCTTCAAGGGCTGGCCGCATGCGGGCCACATCACCCTGCAGCGAGGCGAACGCTCGCGCCTGGCCGACTACGCCAGCGAGGCGCTGTGAACCCCAGAGATCCATCGGGCAGCACAGCCCCGCCGGAGTCTGCTGGTGCATCGGCCGGCAGGCGTACGCCGGATGCGGCGACAATCGCAGACGGCGGTGCGCAACATGCCCAGGCCTTTGCCGGGCGTCCGCTCGGCGTCACCATGGGCGACGCCGCTGGCATCGGCCCGGAAATCATCGTGCGCATGCTGGCCGCCGGCCTGCCCCATCCGGCCGTCGTCTATGGCGACATCGGCATCCTGCGGTCCGCAGCCAGGCAGTTCGGATCTTCCGGACGGGTGATCTTTCATGGCTACTCCGACATGCAAGCCGCCGTCCGGGCAAAGGACGAACGCAAGGACGATGGCAATACAGTTCATGTGGCGGTGCTGTCCCGCCGCGCGCCCCTGCCCTCGGGCCTGCAGCCCGGCAGGCTGGATGCCGCGGCGGGCAGGGCTGCCTACGACTATTTGTGCCACGCCATCGACGATGCGCAGGCCGGACTCCTGCGCGGCATTGTCACCGCCC
This sequence comes from Paracandidimonas soli, assembly GCF_004342005.1. Taxonomy (GTDB): domain Bacteria; phylum Pseudomonadota; class Gammaproteobacteria; order Burkholderiales; family Burkholderiaceae_B; genus Paracandidimonas; species Paracandidimonas soli. Next base: position 307,897 of record NZ_SMBX01000004.1, on the reverse strand, counting down.
CGCTGAACAAGGCCGCCATGCAGGCCGGCGGCATCGACTTTCCAGGCCATACGGAAATCCTGGCCGAGCGCACCGGCACCTCCGATTACGCCATGATGCTGGCCAACGATGAGCTGCGCGTCATCCTGGTCACGATCCATGTGGCCCTGGCGAGCGTCAGTTCCCTGATCACCCGCGAAAGCGAGCTTCGCACCATCCGGCTGGCGCACCTGGCCTGCCTGCAGGCGGGCATCCAGAACCCGCGCATCGCCGTGGCCGGGCTGAATCCTCATGCCGGAGAAGACGGCAAGTTCGGACGCGAGGACATAGACGTCATCGCTCCGGCCATCGCCCAGGCGCGCGCAGAAGGCATGGATGTCTCGGGCCCCTGGCCGGGCGACACTATATTCATGCGGGCGCGGCGCGGCGAATTCGACATCGTCGTCGCCCAGTACCACGACCAGGGGCTGATCCCGGTCAAGTACCTGGGCGTGGACCATGGCGTGAACGTCACCATCGGCCTGCCCTTCATCCGCACCAGCGTGGACCATGGCACGGCGTTCGACATCGCGGGCCAGGGAATTGCCGATCCTTCCTCGCTGCGCGCCGCATTCGACCTGGCGCTGGCCATGAGCGTCGCGCCTGCCTCGGAAACAAATTCGTTACCACGCGGGCAAAATTGACAATCGTCAAGAACTGTTTGTGTGTTCATGTATAAAAATGCTTATCATTACCACACATGGCAGACACGTTCTTCCGCCATGTTTCTCATCGCCTGAACGAAGCGCATATGCCGTTTCGTTTTTATGCACTGATCGCCATGGTGTTTCGCTCCCTGTCCGGCAAAAGCTGGCTTGCGCAGTACAGCAAGCTGATCGGCGCGTGGACGAAGCGCTCGCGCATACCTCAGGATACGGAAGACGCCCTGCAGGATGCGGCGCTGGCGATGCTGGAGGCCGGCGACGGCGCCATCCGCGATCCGGACCGGTATTTCCAGCGCGCAGCCAGCAATCGCGCCATCAGCATCCATCGAGCCGAGGTCAGGCGCGAAACGCAAAGCCTGGAAGACCTGGCGGAGGCCCAGCACCCGCTGTCGCCCGGAGCCGATGCCATCTGCCATGCCCGGGAGCTGATCCGGCTCACGCTTGCCGCGCTGGAAGAACTTCCCGAATCATGCCGCATCGCCTTCGCGCTGCGCCAGACCGAGGGCTTGTCCAACGGTGAAATCGGCAAACGCATGGGAGTCTCGCGCAATATGGTGGAGCGCTACATGATGCGCACGACGCGTCATCTGCAAGACAGACTGCAGGATCATCTGGACTTCCCGTTCAGGAGATGAGCCCCGCCATGCGTCTTATTTAGTAAAGGCACACTTTTCAATTCCATGACAGCCCAATGACATGACAGCCCCCATCGATCCCAACACACTGACCGACCGGCGCGACCAGGCAGCCTGCTGGTACGAGCGCCTGCGGTCGGCGGATGTCACCGAGGCCGAGCGGGCCGGCTTCGAACGCTGGCGGTCCGATCCGCGCAATGCCGAAGCCTGGCGCCGGGTGCTGCGGGTATGGACCATTGCGGCCGCTCTGCCGGCAGGCGAAGTCCGCAAGCTGGGCGAAGCCACGGCGCAGCCGCCGCGCAAGGCCGTCCGCCCCCACAGGCGGGCTCTGGGTTTCGGGCTGGGGCTGGCCGCCTGTAGCGTGGTCGTCTTCTGTATAGCGGCCGACCCCATGGGCTGGCGCGAAACGCCCGCCTATCAGGCGCAATTCACTACCGCCCATGGAGAACGGCAACAGGCGATTCTGCCCGACGGCTCCATGCTGACACTCAATACCGCCACCAGCGTCACCGCGCGCTTCTACGACGACCGCCGCACCGTGGAACTGACGCAGGGCGAAACCCTGTTCCAGGTCAATGGCGCGCAGGGTACGCCTTTCATCGTCGACACCGACGCCGGCAGCGTGAAGGTCACGGGCACGCGCTTCAATGTGCGCAGCCATTCGGGCGTGTTTTCCGTCGGCGTGCTCGAAGGCAGCGTCGAAGTCACGACCGGCCCCTGGTGGAACCGCAAGACCACGAAACTGCGTCCCGGAGGCCTGGCGCGCATTTCGGCCGGCGGAGAACTGCTGGTTCAGCCCACCGGGGCGGAACACACCGCCGCCTGGCTGGAAGACAGGATCGTATTCCGCGGCATCACGCTGGCGGAAGCGCTCGATGAAATCAACCGCTATACGGACAAACCGCTTGCCGTGGCCGACGCCAAGGCCGGGCAGTTGCGCCTGTCGGGCGTGTTCCGCACCGACGATCTCCAGGCCTTCCTGGCCGCCCTGCCCAGAATCGTGCCGGTGAGTGTGCGTCAACACGGCGACGGAACGGCCGATATAACGGCGCGCTGACATCTGCCAGTTGGCGCACAACATAGATCCCGATTGCCGTGCGTCGGCACGGCACGAGCGCAAGCCGCCCTGCGCCGTCCCCCTGGGCAAACAATGCCATCTAGTCCTGGCGGAACATATCCTCCAGCGAGACAGCGTCCAGGATGCCCAGCGTCCATTGCTGCACGGAAGCGAGGTCTGCGGCGATGATACGGTCTCGCGCCCAAGAGGGGATGGGGCCGAATTTGCGTTGCAGCAATTTTTGCAGCGTCGTGGCCGCAGCCTCACGGCCCTGCTCCAACCCCTGCTCCAATCCTTGCCGCTCTCCCTTGCGCATTGCGCGATTCAGCGCGGTCCGTTTGTCCAGCGTAGCAATATCGTGCTGCAACGCCGCCCAGTGCAACTCCTCATCGGCGGACATGTCCTGCAGATGATGCAAGGCTTCTTTCACAGGTGAATGCGTGATCTGACTCATGGCAACCTCGTCCAGGTTATGCAACAGGCAAGTGATCCACGCCGACAGCGATGGCGGCAAGCCGCCGAGACGCTCGGCCTTCGGCAACTCCATTATATGCAGTTGCAACGCTTCCTTGAAGCATACCGCCGGGGTCTGTTCATCGCGCAGCGCCAGCAGCCAGAGCGCCTGCCCGGGATGATCCGAGAACAGATCGTGCGCCAGCAGGCTGATTCCAATCACCGGCGTCAGGCTCTCGTAGTCCTGGCCCGCCTGCAACTGCTCCGACAGGCCGCGCGCCAGGTAATACACGTTGCGCTCCGGCCAGGGATCTTCGCGACGTACCTGCATCTCGATGATGAACAGGGCATCTATGGCGTCGCGCACCAGAATGTCCATTACAACCCGCTTGCCGCTGACGTGGTGCGGAAGAATTTCCGGATTCAGGACTTTGACGACCGTGATCGGGCTCTGTAACTGCAGCACGGCATTGATCAAGTCCGACAACAGATGCAGCTGGCGACTGAACAGGGCTTTGAATACCAGATCATTGGTCAGCCGCAGCCCGGGGAACGACTGGCCTGCCACTGTAGGCGACCTCTTCCGATCCGGCATGCTTTCAATTCCTGTCTGTGTGACAACAGCAGGCAATCTACCAGACACGAAAAACTCTGAAAATTAGGCGATTTTGTCTCATGGGACAGGCTTGTCCTAGGCACATTTCCGTTCACGCCAAGCCGTGCTGCGATTGCTTTGGCCTGACGCTGCCTTTCTCCAGCCCTCTTTTCTCCAAAAAACTAAATAAAAACTATTTTCTTTTTCATATGCATTCAGGAGATAGGGCGTCTCAGGCGTCATTACTAATGAAGGGACAAGAAAGAGGACCTGAGCCCGGCCTGTGTTTTCAGGCGGACAGGCCAATCATCGATCAACACTGACACGAAGGAACCCCGTACCGTGACGCAACGTTCTTCACACCGCGCCGCCACCAGGCACCAGACCTGCCGCTCGGCGCTACATATTTCACTGACGGCACTGGCCGTCCTGTCCGCGCTGGCCGCCGGCATGCCGGGCGAGGTCCGCGCCCAGGAAGCCGCCACGCAGATCACCCTGCCCGCCCAGTCGCTGGACGACGCGCTGATCCAGTTGGGCAGGCAGACCTCGCTGCAGTTCTTCTACACGCCCGAGACGGTGTTCGGCCTGCAAGCGCCAGCGGTATCGGGAAACATGACGCCGGAACAGGCGCTGCAGCGTCTGCTGCAGGGCACGCCGGTGCAGTATCGGCTGGACGGCAGAAATGTGACGCTGACGCGGGCGGCGACGACGGCAACAACGCTGTCGGCAGTCACAGTCAGGGGGCGCACGGACGACGAGATCGGACATGACAACGTATACGAAAAAGACATTTCCAACCTGTATGTAGACCGCCAGTATCTGGAACGCTATCGTGGCATATCGGTCGGCGACGTGTTCGCCGGCATGGACGGGGTCTACAACGGCGACAACCGCAATGGGGCCGCTCTGTTCCCCAATATCCGCGGTCTGCAGGGCAATGGCCGCATCCCCATCACGGTGGACGGTACTTCGCAGTCGATCGATGTCTGGATGACTATGCAGGGCATCAACAACCGCAACTATGTCGATCCCAACCTGTTTCGCAGCATCATGGTGGAAAAAGGCCCGTCGATGACGCGCGGCCTGAAAAACGGCATCGGCGGCTCGGTCAATATCGAGACCATCAATGCCGGCGACATCATCCAGGGCGACAAAAATTGGGGCATTGAACTGAAGCTGGGCACCGCCAGCAATTCGGTCAAGTCCAACATGACCGACCCGCACAGTCTGGTCGGCATGGATTACCGGGACATCCCTGGCGCCCAGACATCCATCCTTTACCAAAACCCAGGGCTCAGTTTCAACGAACCCATGGCACGGCTACGCGAGCGCAGCGAAGTCGAACGCTTCAATTTCGACGACCGCAAGGCCTTCATCGCGGCAGGCTACAAGCACGAGTTTTTCGACGTGCTGGCTGCCTACAGCTACAACAGCCGCGGCAATTATTTTGCCGGGACGAAAGGCGCCGACAAATACATGGAACGCGGCGCGAACGACCTGACCGGCGACAACAAGATCGCCCATACCAGCATCGCCAATCTGTACGGCGCCGTGGCAAAGGTTTTCGGGCCGGGCATGGAAGTGCCATATACCAGCTCGCGCATGGAAAGCGTGCTGCTCAAGAACAACTGGTATTTGCCCAACAACCACACAATCAACCTGAGCTTCAGCCGCAGCAAGCTCGATTTCGCGGAACTGCCGCCGAACATGGCGGACTGGACCTTGTGGGGCGTGGAGACCGGACAGGAGCAGGGTGTCGTGGATCAAAGGTCAAGGCTGAGCTACCCCTTCCCCAATACGCTTGTCGATCAGGACACCTATCGCCTGGCCTGGCAATGGAAGCCGGAGCATTCGCAGTTGATCGATCTTGAGGCTTCCGTATGGCGCACCGAAAGCCGCAGTGACCGCTACCAGAACGGAGACGTAACTTATCAGGTGAATGGCAATGATATCGACCGGGCATACGATCAGTGGAGTTTCCTTTGCTACTACTACAACATGATGTGCGACTCCCCCCCTGCCAAGGATCCCAATGTAGAAGGCAAGATATTCATCGGCACGCTGCAGCAAACGAAGTCCACCCGCACCGGGTTCGATCTGAGCAACCGCTTTCAGCTCAGCGACAACCTGGCCCTGACTGCGGCAGGCGACTTCCAGTACGAACGTCAGCGCGACCACATCCCTGTGGAAACGCATGTCACGGATTCGGCCGGCTTCAACCGTTTCCTGGGGCCGGTCTCCGGACGCAGACAGGAATATGGCCTTGGTGTCAATCTGGACTGGCAGGCCACGGACCGCCTGCAGCTCAGCGCCGGAGTGAGATACGGGTCCTATTGGGGGTTCGATGATGAACTGGATGAAAAGCGCCGCAACCAGCACCCGCATTGGAAATCGCAGGGAAACGCGGCGTATCAGCGATTGAGTACCTATCGTATCGCCACAGAGGAAGAGCTGGCGCTTTATCAAAACGATAGGAACGCGTGGATTGACTATGCCAAGGAAAATAATATCGAGAGCTCTATTGGGTCCTGGAGCCAGCCTAGACAATACCAATTTGACCCAAGTGCACCTCAGTATGTAATCCAACATACTCACGTACCCCTGATCGACTCCTCCAAGGCAGACAGGACGCAAAACCCCTTCTACAACGGCACATACGACTTAAGTGAAACCGTTGACGGATACGAAAAATATATTCCTACCTCGGGCCTCAACCCAGAGGCGAATTTCGTTAAAGAACCCGCCGCAGACGTATGGCAGCGTCCCGTCAAACGGCGCCATCACGCATGGTCATCGCAACTCGTCGCATCGTACCAGTTGACGGACCACGCCAGGGTCTACAGCCGCTATGCCAGCATGGTCCGCTTTCCCAGCCTGTACGAGACCGCCAGCGGCGACCGCGGGCTGAGCGAGGGCAGCGCCAGCGGCATCCGCCCCGAGCGCAACCAGGCATGGGAAATAGGCTACGTCCAGGACCTCAGCCATCTGTTCGAGCCCTTGCAAGTGGCCGACGTCAAGGTCAGCTACTACCACAACACCATACGAAACTTCATCGACAGAAACGTGCAGGCCAGGGCGATCCAGTTCGATCGCAAAGTCATGAGCGGCATTGAGTTCCAGAGCCGCCTCGACACGGGCCGTTTCCATGCCGGCCTGGACGTGACTTACCGGCTCAAGCAGGAAACCTGCGACAAGGATTATGCCGTCACGCTCAGCCCATACTACAACCGGATGCCTGAATGCATGGACGGCGGCTTTCCGCGCAATCTGTCCTTTGTCAGCCTGCAGCCAAAATATTCCATCAACGTGGATCTTGGCGTAAGGCTGTTGAACAACGCGCTGGACATCGGCACCCGGCTGCGCTATCACAGCGGCGCGGAAAACAAGAAGCTGGATCGCCTGCTGCAAGGCGGCGTTCTGGAAGCCTATGACGGCACCATACGCCCCTATTACTGGGACCCGGTCAAGCTGATCGATCTCTATGCCGAATATCGATTCAACCGCAACGTCAGCATGCGCGTCACCGTGGAGAACCTGACGGATCGCTACTACCTCGACCCGCTTTCCAAGTCGCCATTGCCCGGCCCCGGCCGCACCATCATGGCCGATGTCGGCATCAGATTCTAGGTTGTTTGCTGGCTTTTCATAAAAAAACCAGCGTTTCGTTGTTCAACTTTTCTGGAGAACAGAAATGAAGCAAACCTCGATCGCTATCGCCATCATGGCGCTTGCAGCCTCTTCCACAGCCTTCGCCGCCGGCCCCAATGTTCAAGGAGGATCGTCAGTTCCTGGCAACGTCGCCCCCGGCGCATCCACGCTCTCTCCGCTGGATCCGACCAACACGGGCAATGCGGGCATCAGCATGCAGCGTCCGGGCGGCGCAATGTCAGCCACGGTGGACATTCTGGGCGCGCCCATCCAGCAGGCTACCAATCCCTTCCTCGTCGATGCCAACGGAAACCGCTGGGCCCGACACCCCGGGGACGGGCAAATCATTGCCCAGGTTTGGGCGTATACGCCCAGCGGCACCGATGCCAATGTCTACAGCCTGCGCCAGGTGAGGCAGCCAGGGGCGCCCATGCCCGTTTTCGGCGGCCTGGTCATTGGCCAGGTCAAGAATGCCGCGGGAGTCGCACTGCCTGCTGAACAGGGTGTTTATTTTGGCGAATGGTCCGAGCAAAGTTCACCCACGGGGTTCCCCACCCCCAGCACCGACCTGAACATGGGCAGCGCCAGCCGCACGGTTTGGTACGCGGGTGACAATGCTGTGATCAGCACCCCGCAACTGGTATCCGTGACCTATTCCGTCACAGGTATCCAAAACGTCGGAAACAGCAGCGGCAACCTGCCGTCCGCACCCGACCTCTACAGCGGCACGCTGACCGCCAACTATGCCAATGCAGGCCAGGCCAATGCGATCTCTGGCACGATTGCAAACAGCGGCAACTCCGTCGGCCTCAGCGCCGCCATTGATAGTAACGGCACCTTCACTGGCGCGAACACACAAGGCCGCTTCTACAACGGCGCGACGGCATTGGCCGGCATCTATACGGGAGGCAGCGGCGCCGCGGATGATATCGCCTTCGGTGGCCATCAGACGGGCGGCAGCATCAACCCGCTGCCCTAAGGTCTAAAAAACCCTTTCACTGGTTGCCGCCAGCGAAAGGGTATTGACCTCTGCCGTGCCGGGCATGTGTATGAGCATGCATCCCGGCACGGCTTCACAGACGCTTCGTGCCATAGGCTGACTCGTCTGTCTTCATATTTTAGTAGGTTTCATTGCCACCGCCCCTAGGATTTACCATGCCTCGTCATTTCGTCAACAGGCTGGCCGTGCTTCTGGCCGGCCTTGCCGTTGTCTTCAATGCGCACGCCGATGACGATGACACCCGTTTCCTGCTGGAGCAATCGCGCCGCGCCGCCGAGCGCCGGACCGCCACGCCCGAAGGCGAGCTGATCGCTCCGCCCGGCTTTCTGGTGCACCAAGGCAAGGTGCTCGAGGTCCATACGCAGCCGGATCAACTGGAGCCCGCCATCCAAATCGCCATCGACACCGGACAATGGGACAGGCTGGAAGAATTCATCAGTCGCTACCGCCTGATGCGCGATCACCGCCCTGCTCTGATCGCCATGGCGGAAGGTCTGCTGGCTCGACATCGCGGCGACTATCCACTGGCACTGCAACACATGCAGTCCGCCCACGAAGCCGCACTACAGGACGGACGCATCTATCTGGAACTGGCGCGCCTGCAATTCGAGGACAATCAGGATCGCGCCGCGCGCGATGGATTTTCGCAGGCCATGGCCCGCAAAGACATGCCCCAGCAGGCACGCGCCATGTCGCAGCAATACCTGCAGGCGCTGGATATGCGCAGCCGCTGGCATGGCAGCCTGGCGTTCGGCGTGGGCTACAACAGCAATATCAACCAGGCGGCTGGCGGCAGCCAGCTTTTCTGCCTCGATTTTTTTCCCATCTGCTACAACCGCAAACTGGACGACCCCATCAGCTCCAACCTCATCAACTACGAATTGTCCATGCAGCGTCGCTTCAACGTGAAGGGCAACCACAACCTGCTGATGCGCCCGGTCGCCTACGGCAGCCTGTACCGGCGCAAAAACGAGGCCCCAAACACACCAATCCGCAACTACAGCAACAACACCGCCATCCTGTACCTGGGCTACAACTACCTCGACGCCCGCAACAACATCAGCGTGATGCCGTACATCGAGCATTACACCCGCGACAGCCACTCCCACTTCCTGGCCAAGGGAATGCAACTGGAATGGCGCCGCGCCATCGGTAGCAAGTGGCAGATAGGCAGCGTGCTGGACGCCAAGCGCCATCACCATACCGACTGGGGCCAGCGCACCAGCGGCGATTTCACGCAGTATCAGTGGGGTCTGTCGGCCAACTACATGCCGCGGGCCAATACCTCCATCTATGGCGGCGTGGACCTGTACCGCAAGAAATACGCTGTATCCCAGGCCAGCAGCAAGGACGTTTCCTTCCGCGCCGGCGTCTATCATGCCTTCCCCGGCAAGGCCGGACTTTATGTGAATGCCATGGGCGTGTTCCGCATCACGCGCAGCGACGCCCACGACGGCTTTCTCGGGGAACGGCGGCTGGATCGGCAGCAGGTCTATATCCTGACGGCGGGCATGGAAGGCCTGAAGATCGCCGGCATGACGCCGGAACTGCGCCTGCGGCGCAACATCAACCGCAGCAATATCGACTGGGCCTACGACTTTCAACAGACCGAAATCAGCCTGATGCTGCGGCGCAATTTCTGACGCGGCGTGATCATCCATGCGTAGTTTCCGATCTGATGCGCGCAGCCATATTTCTGTAGAGTCATTGCATTCCCCATTCCACTACATCATGGAAGCGATTGCCGCATGTCCCATAAATTATTCACTGTGCATGCACCCATCGTCGATCACGGCCCGCGCTGCTGCGCGGCGGGTTTTCCAACTTTTCCGAGCGCAAGCTGATGGACTGCCTGAACCGGCTGGGCTACGACATTGAAATCCGGGTTCACGCCACGCATGCGCCCGTCGGGCATCTGACGCTTATTCCTGCCTGAGCGCCGATTTGGCGCTACATCCCCGACGTAAAGTTCAGGAAGCGCGTGCTCGCCCCTTGGAACGTCAGTCGCACAGTGCCGATCGGGCCGTTACGCTGCTTGCCGATGATGATTTCCGCCGTTCCCTTGTCCGGGGAGTCGGGGTTGTAGACTTCGTCGCGGTAGATGAACAGGATCAGGTCGGCGTCCTGTTCGATGGCCCCGGATTCGCGCAGGTCGCTCATCACGGGCCGCTTGTTGGGGCGCTGCTCCAGGCTCCGGTTCAGCTGCGACAGGGCGATCAGCGGGCAATTGAGTTCCTTCGCCAAACCCTTCAGCGAACGGCTGATTTCCGAGATTTCCGTTGCGCGGTTCTCGTTGCCACCGCCGCTTCCGGACATCAGCTGCAGGTAGTCGATGATGATCAGCCCGAGCTGCCCGCATTGCCGCGCCAGGCGGCGCGCGCGCGCGCGGACTTCCATGGGGCTGAGCGCCGGCGTCTCGTCGATGTAGATCTGCGCTTCCTGCACCTGCTGGACCGCATGGGTGAGCTTGGGCCAGTCGTCCGCCGTCAGCTTGCCGGTACGCATGCGGTGCTGGTCCAGCATGCCGACCGAACCCACCATGCGCATGGCCAGTTGCACGGCGCCCATTTCCATGGAGAATACGGCGACCGGCAGGCCCTGCTCGATGGCGACATGCTCGCCTATATTCATGGAGAACGAGGTCTTGCCCATGGAGGGGCGCCCCGCCACGATCACAAGGTCTCCGGCCTGCAGGCCCGAAGTCATGCGGTCCAGGTCGGAAAATCCCGTCGGCACGCCGGTGATATCGGAATCGCCCTCGCGGTGATACAGCTCGTCGATGCGCTCCACCACCTGGGCCAGCAGCGGCTGGATATCCTGGAAGCCGCCATTGCCCTTGGCGCCTTCCTGCGCGATCTGGAACACCTTGGACTCCGCCTCGTCCAGCAACTGCCGCGCTTCCTTGCCTTGCGGATTGAACGCGCCCGCGGAGATTTCGTCGGCGATGGAAACCAGCTTGCGCAGCGTGGAGCGCTCACGCACGATTTCCGCATAGCGGCGGATATTGGCGGCCGACGGCGTGTTGTGCGCAAGCGCATTCAGATAGGCAAGGCCGCCGACGTCATCCGCCTTTCCGGAGCTGACCAGGGATTCGTTCACCGTCACAACGTCGGCCGGGCGCGACAGACCGATCAGGCGCGCGATGTGCTGCCAGATGATGCGGTGGTCGAACCGGTAGAAGTCTTCCTCCCCGAGGATGTCGCTGACCCTGTCCCAGGCTGCGTTGTCCAGCAGCAGACCGCCCAGCACGGACTGCTCGGCCTCTACCGAATGCGGCGGCACGCGAAGGTAATCCAGTTGCGGATCGGTACCTGTCTTCAGCTCTTGCAAAACCGCCCCCTGACTCTGAATGATCTCGAATAAAAAAGCCGGCTTGCGCCGGCTTTTTGAAGCTGCGGCAAGCCTGCCGTAGCTGTATGCGCCAAATTGCCGAAATTGATAAATACTACGGCAAAAAAACGCTTCGTGCCTGCTTAGGCGATCTCGCCCTGCACCACGATGGTGATGTCGGAAACGACGTCCGCGTGCAGGACGACCTGCGCAGGGAACTCGCCGACAGCCTTGATGGCGCCGTCGCTCAGTCGAACCTGCGACTTGGCGATGCCTTCGAAGCCCTGGGTGGCCAGCGCGGCGGCGATGTCCTGGGTTGTGACGGAGCCGAACAGGCGGCCGTCGACACCGGCCTTCTGCAGGATGGTGACGGTCTGGCCTGCCAGCTTCTCGCCGACGGACTGGGCTGCGGCCAGCTTCTCGGCTTGCGCCTTTTCCAGCTCGGCGCGGCGCGCTTCGAATTCCTTCAGGGCGGCGTCGGTTGCGCGACGGGCGATCTTCTGGGGAATCAGGAAGTTGCGGGCGTAGCCATCACGGACACGAACCACCTCGCCCAGGTTGCCCAGGTTGGAGACTTTTTCAAGCAGAATGACTTGCATAACAATGGGCTCCGATTATTTGTGGTTGTCGGTGTAGGGCAGCAGGGCCAGGAAGCGCGCGCGCTTGACGGCGGTGTCCAGCTGGCGCTGGTAGTGCGCCTTGGTGCCGGTCAGGCGTGCGGGGATGATCTTGCCGTTTTCCTGGATGAAATCGCGCAGCGTGTCCAGATCCTTGTAGTCGATTTCTTCGACGTTGGCCGCCGTGAAGCGGCAGAACTTGCGGCGCTTGAACAGGGGGTTCTGTTGCGCGAACTTGCGCTTGTTATCCTTGCCACGTTTGATAAAAGCCATGATGTGCCTCTTTCGAAGTCCGCCCCTGCGGGGAGGACGGGTAAAGTTGATCAGTGCATCGCGCGTAATGATTGAAGCCCGCGCACTGGAATATATGTCTTGTCAGACGACAGCCGTAGCTGCGCCGGGGAAACTTCGGTTCGCTTGCTGAATGTGCAGAACCACCTTGCTGGAGCCTTTGCGGGCCTGGGCGATGAAACCCTGGATTGCAAGACCGGCGCCCAGCGGGGTGTCCGCCAGCAGCAGAGCGATGTCTCCGAGAGCGATTGCCGGGATGGTCAGTTGCACGCGGCGCGCTTGCCCCGCCTCAATGACTTCCGACTCGTGTTCCAGCAGCATTTCCACTGCGGGAAGGCCTGCGGGCGTGTAGCGCAGAGGTTTTACCTCGAGCACGACAGCCGTGATGCCGACCTGGTTCACGCCGCTTCGAAGCACGCCTTACTCGGCGCTGTCCGACGTTTCGGCTTCGGCGGGAGCTGCTTCGGCAACAGCCTTGCGGGCTTCTTCGCGCTCGACGGACTTCATCATCACGGAAGGCGACGTCTGGGCCTTCTTGGTCTTGATGACCAGGTGACGCAGAATGGCATCGTTGTAGCGGAAAGCATGCTCGAGCTCGTCCAGTTCAGCCTGGCCGCACTCGATGTTCATGCAGACGTAGTGAGCCTTGACAAGCTTCTGAATGGGGTATGCCAGTTGGCGACGGCCCCAGTCTTCCAGACGGTGGATGGAACCGCCCTGGCCGGTGACGACGGCCTGGTAACGCTCGATCATGGCGGGCACTTGCTCGCTTTGATCGGGATGCACGATGAACACTACTTCGTAGTGACGCATAAACAACACTCCTTGTGGATATCTTCCCCGTATCGCGTCCTGCACGAGCCGGGAAAGGGTCAGCCCGCCCACGGAAAATCCCCCGTGAGTCGGGCAAGAAACAGAAAATTATAGCAGCTTCATGCCGCCGCAGGCAAAATCTGTTGCATTCGGGATGCACCGGCCTTCCGTTCAAGGCGGCCGGGGCCCCTCAGGCGGTGCCGCCCACCGTGATGCCGTCGATGCGGATGGTCGGCATGCCGACGCCTACCGGAACGCTCTGCCCTTCCTTGCCGCAAGTGCCCACGCCCGAATCCAGCTGCAGGTCATTGCCAATCAGCGGCACGCGGGTCAGCGCATCCGGTCCGTTGCCGATGAGCGTCGCCCCCTTGACCGGGTAGGTCACCTTGCCGTTTTCGATCATGTAGGCTTCCGAGGCGGAGAAAACGAACTTGCCGCTGGTGATATCCACCTGTCCCCCGCCGAAATTGACAGCATACAGCCCCTTCTTGACCGAAGCGATGATTTCCTCCGGCGGTGTCCGCCCTGCCAGCATGTAGGTATTGGTCATGCGCGGCATGGGCAGGTGCGCGTAGGACTCCCTGCGTCCATTGCCTGTCACCGATGCCTTCATCAGCCTGGCATTGGTCATGTCCTGCATGTAGCCCTTCAGGATGCCGTCCTCGATCAGCACTGTGCGCTGCGTGGTGTTGCCTTCGTCGTCGACGTTCAGCGAGCCGCGGCGATCCGCCAGCGTGCCGTCGTCCACGACCGTCACGCCTTTCGACGCCACGCGCTGGCCGATGCGCCCGGAAAACACGCTGGATTCCTTGCGGTTGAAATCGCCCTCGAGACCGTGACCCACCGCCTCGTGCAGCAGGATGCCCGGCCATCCGGAACCCAGCACGACCGTCATTTCACCCGCGGGCGCCGGCCTGGCCTCGAGATTGACCATGGCCTCGTGCACGGCCTTGCGCACATATTCGCGCAGGATGTCGTCGGTGAAATAGGCCAGGCCGGTACGTCCGCCGCCGCCCGCATGGCCCATTTCGCGGCGGCCATCGCGCTCGGCGATCACTGTCAGCGACAGGCGCACCAGGGGACGGACATCGGCCACGAGGCGGCCATCGCTGCCCGCCACCATGATCACGTCATACTCCGCGCCCAGTCCGGCCATGACCTGGATGACATGCGGATCCGCGGCGCGCGCCATGGCTTCCAGCCGGCCGAGCAAGGCCACTTTTTCGGGCGACGGCAGGCTGTTCACGGGATCAATGGCGGGATAAAGACTGCGCGGCTCGGGCTGCGCGGCAATGATCTTCTGCCTGCCCGCCCCCTGCCTGCCGATGGTGCGCACGGCCCTGGCCGAGGACAGCAGGGCTTCGGCGGACAAGGTGTCCGAGTAAGCGAACGCGGTCTTCTCACCGCTGACGGCGCGCACGCCCACGCCCTGCTCGATGGAGAAGTTGCCGGTCTTGACGATCCCCTCTTCGAGGCTCCAGCCTTCGCTGCGCGTGTACTGGAAATACAGGTCGGCGTAATCGACCTTGTGCGTGAATATCTCGCCCAGCGCGCGCGCCAGATCGCCCTCATCCAGCCCCCAGGGGTCCAGGAGAACGTTCTTGGCGATTGCCAGGGATTGGACAGCAGGATCAACAGGTTTCATTCGGATCGCAAACTCAAGAAACGGAAAAAAGGCCCGCGCTGCGCCTCGCAGCCCGGATGCTGCTCGGAAGCGCCAGCCGGACATGCCGCGGGCGATGCTCATCGCGGACAATGCCGCGGCCGTCAAAGCCGTCTGTGCTTCAGCGCGGGCAGCGATTCGCGGGTGGCGGACAATCGCGCCTTGTCTATTGTACCGATGGCGAAGCCCTCGCCCTCTTCCACGCGGTCGACGACATTGCCCCAGGGGTCGATGAGCATGGAATGCCCCCAGGTGCGCCTGCCGTTCTCGTGCCTGCCGCCCTGCGCGGACGCCAGCACATAGCATTGGTTCTCGACCGCCCTGGCGCGCAGCAGCAGCTCCCAATGCGCCGAACCCGTCGTATAGGTGAATGCGGCGGGCAGCACGATCAGCGACACGTCGCCGAACGCCCTGAACAGCTCGGGAAAGCGCAGGTCGTAGCAGATGGCCAGGCCGACCTTGCCCATATCCGAGTCGAACGTCCTCGGCGCGATATCCCCAGGACGAATGCTGACGGACTCATCATACGATTCGTCGCCGCGCGAAAAGCCGAACAGGTGGATTTTGTCGTACCGCGCCACTTCCCTGCCTTCCGGATCGAAGACCAGGGAAGTGTTGTAGATGCGGTCCTGCTCTCCGCTTTCAAGAGGCAGGGTTCCGCCCACGAGCCATATGCCGTGCCGCTTCGCCTGATCGCGCAGGAAATCCTGGATCACGCCGCCGCCATGCGGCTCCCGTATGCCGACCTTGTCGTGGTCGTGGCTGCCCATGAGGCAGAAATACTCGGGCAGCGCAATCAGCCGGGCGCCTGCGGCGGCGGCTTCGGCAATCAGTTTTCCAGCCCGGGCAAGATTATCCTCGGGGCGGGTGGAAGAAACCATCTGAATGGCAGCGACTTTGTATGGATTGCCGCCATTCTGATTTACTTCGTTTGTTGAAACAGGTTTGGTTTGCATGATTCCATTATTCCGAAAACCAGGGGCGCGATGCCACGCCGGCATTCAATCAGACAAAGTCGGCTTTATTTTATTGAGGCTGACTTGATTTGATTTCCATCAAAAATACAAAAATACATTCGCCCTGTTTTATTGGCATTCCGATATAAAACACCTGGATAAAAACGAGCACGAACCGATTTTCGATATCCGATTCAGTTAGAATATTTCCGCCCATGCAACAGCATCGGCATATCGATCACAATCGGCCGTGACAGGGTCATTGATTTCTATTCAGGACACAAGGGAATGAGCCAAAAAACTATGCTGCGCAACAACAGCGCATCGAGCGGGAAATCGCCCGCTTGAAAAAACAGGCCGAAGCGCTGCAGCAAAAGCAGCGCAATCCGGTCATCGCGCAAATCATCCGCACCATGAAAGAATACAGTATCACACCTGCGGAGATTTCTGCGGCCTACAGCAAGAAAACCTCACCCAGAGCCAGTACGGGCGGCGCCGGAAAGGCTGCCCCCAGGAAAGCGGCCAAGCGCGTCATTCCGGCCAAGTACCGCAACCCCGAAACAGGCGACACCTGGACTGGCCGCGGCAAGGCGCCGCGCTGGATCTCCGAAGCCGAAGCCCAGGGCAAAAAGCGCGAGCAATTCCTGATCGCCTGACCGGCGACGCGCCCGACCTTCCTGAAACATGGCCCGGAAAATTTCCGGGCCATTTTCATTATCGGCCGCCATTCCCTGGGCGCCTTTATTCAGTCCAGTTGATATCGAACGGTGCGCACCTGCCCGTTATTGCCGGGGAATCCATCGAACACCGCCTGGGCGAGATAAGGCATGATGCCCGCCAGATTATCGTTGAGGCTTTCGTTCACAGCGCTGGAGCGGTATACCTGCCGCCCATTCTGCTGATTATCGGTAATCGTGACGGTCAACTGGTTTTTGTAGGCATCGACCGGCACGGAGACGACGGGCGGGGAATAGAACATGCCGCCTCCCCAGCCGTAATAGCCGCCGTAGTATCCCCAGAAGGGAGAGAAGCCGGGATAGAAGCGATCGTCATAGCGCTCGACCCAGGTCTGGGTCACCGGATTTTCATAATGGAAGCTCACGTCGAAACGCGCCGACCGCCCCGCGGCGGCCTCCACCAGACCCGTCGGGCCGATGGACGCGCGCAGCATATCGGCGAACGCCTGATACTCCAGGCCCGATGCATCCTGCGAGGGCCCCGGCACCAGCCGGTAAGTCTGCCCCTCGACGTTGCCGGGCCATTGCTGGAAGCTGGTGACCCGGGCGGAAAGCGTCGATGCGCAGCCGGCCAACAGCACCGCCATAGCGGCAAGCGCCAGCAATTTCAGGCTCATCATTCGAGCGCTGACAAACAGATGATCCTTCTGCATCATTTTCTCCGAGTGCGCCGATATAGGAAGAATGGCATGCCGCCGGACACTGCCCGGGCGATCGGCCGCTTCATGGCGACAAAGATTTCGACAGTCGCCGCCGGAGGAAGTTTCTCATGTAATTCGTATTGCGTGTCATTCTTGATACTCGCTGAAACCGCCGATATGTAACAGACGCTTCCGCCCAGCGCCTGCGGCCCGCGCTACGCCGCATGGCATGCAGACCGCCGGGATTCGCCAGGCACTACAATAGCCGCTTGTCGAATGTTTGCAGGCCAGACTCATGCGCACCGATTCCGTACAATCCATTTCCCGTCACGACTACCGTCCCTACCCCTATCGCATCACCCACGCGGATCTGCAGTTCGACCTGCAGGCGGATGCCACGCGCGTGCACACGCGCCTGAGCGTGGAAAGCGCTGATGCTTCCGGCCAGGCGCTCGTCCTGAACGGCGAAGACCTCACTCTGGAGCAGGTCGCCCTCGATGGCCGGACGCTGTCTCCCGACGAATACACGCTGACGGAAAACACCCTGACCCTGGCGCCCGGGACCCTGCCCGCCTTCACGCTGGAAATCACCAGCCTGTGCCGGCCCGCAGACAACACGCAATTGATGGGGCTGTATGTCTCCGGCAACAGCCTGTTCACGCAATGCGAGGCTGAAGGCTTTCGCCGCATCACCTGGTTTCCGGACCGCCCCGACGTCATGTCCCGCTACCGGGTTACGCTACGCGCGGACAAGCAACGCTATCCCCTGCTGCTGTCGAACGGCAACCTGCTGGAATCGCGCGACCTGCCGGACGGCCGGCACGAGGCGGTATGGGAAGACCCCCATCCCAAGCCCTGCTATCTGTTCGCCCTGGTCGCAGGCGACTTCGCCTGCCGCGAACAGACGATCCAGACCCGCAGCGGGCGCGACGCGCTGCTGCAGGTCTACAGCGACCACGGTTCCGAGCACCAGACCGAATGGGCGCTGGACTCGCTGGTGCGCTCGGTGCGCTGGGACGAAACCCGCTTCGGCCTGGAACTGGACCTCGACCGCTTCATGATCGTGGCCGCCCGCGACTTCAATATGGGCGCCATGGAGAACAAGGGCCTGAACGTATTCAATTCCGCCTATGTGCTGGCCGATCCGGAATCCGCCACGGACGCGAGCTACCATGCCATCGAAGCCGTGATCGGGCATGAATACTTCCACAACTGGACCGGCAACCGCGTCACCTGCCGCGACTGGTTCCAGCTCTCGCTGAAGGAAGGCCTGACCGTCTTCCGCGACCAGGAGTTTTCCGCCGACATGATGACGCACGGCCTGCCCGAAGCCGAGGCGCAAAGCGCCAGGGCGGTCAAGCGCATCGACGATGTCACGGCGCTGCGCATCGCGCAGTTCCCCGAGGATGCGGGCCCGATGGCTCACCCCATCCGGCCGGAAAGCTACCAGTCCATCAGCAATTTCTACACCGCCACCATCTACGAGAAAGGCGCGGAAATCATCCGCATGCAGCACACCCTGCTGGGCGAAGAAGGGTTCCGCGCAGGCATGGACGAATACTTCCGCCGCCACGACGGCCAGGCCGTCACCTGCGACGATTTCCTCAGCGCCATGGAATCGGTCTATGTGCGCCAGAACCCCGGCAGCACGCTGGAACAGTTCCGCCGCTGGTACAGCCAGGCCGGCACACCGCGCGTCAAGGTCACGCTGGCTCATGACGCCGCCGCCCAGACCCTGCGCGTCACCCTGGAACAGCGCAATCCTCCTGTCGGCATCGAAACGCGGCAGAACCCTCCTGTCGAGAAACTGCCGCTGCACATTCCTTTCGCGCTGGGCCTGCTCGACGGCGAGGGCAAGGAACTTTCACTGACGCACAAGGGTGTAAAACAGGCCACGGCGCTGCTCGAGCTGCGCGAAAAAAGCCAGACCTGGACGTTCGAAAACATCGCCGAGCAGCCCGTGCCCTCACTGCTGCGCGGCTTTTCCGCCCCCGTCATCGTCGAGTACGAGCGCACGCCGCAGGAACTCGCCTTGCTCGCCCGTCACGACACGGACGCATTCGCCCGCTGGGAGGCCGCGCAGTCGCTGGCGACCAGGGTGCTGCTGGACAGCATCAGCCGACCGGAAAGCGGCAGCCCGGACGAGCAATTGCTGATCGACACCTGGGAAGCCCTGCTGCAGGACGGCTCGCTGACCGCCGCCTACCGCAGTCGCATCCTGTCCCTTCCCGCGGAGCGCGAGCTGCTGGAGAAGACCAGCCCGCTCGATCCGCTGGCAGTCGTCGAAGCGCGCCGCCGTCTGATCGGCAAGCTGGGAGACGCGCTGGCTCCCTTCTGGATGACAGCCTACGAGGACAACAGGATCGACGGCCCCTATGCTCCGGACGCGGCCTCCTCCGGCAAGCGCTCCATGCGCAATCTCGCGCTGCTATACCTGATGGCCGCCGGCGGCCAGGGGGGACAGGAGCTGACGCTGGAGCACTACGACGCCGCGCGCAACATGACGGACCGTATGGCCGCCCTGGGCGCCCTGGTGCAGTACGGCACGCCCGAGGCTCGCAGCGAACGCCTGCAGCATTTCTACACGCAATGGCGGCACAATCCGCTCGTCATCGACCGCTGGTTCGCCGTCCAGGCCGCCTCCGCGGCCACCTCGCTGGCGGATGTCCGCCAACTGATGACGCATCCCGATTTTTCGCTGCGCAACCCCAATCGCGCACGCTCGCTGATTTTCCAGTTCTGCACCAACAACCTGCGCAACGTCCATTCGCGCGAGGGCCACTCGTTCTGGGCCGAGCAGGTATTGGCGCTGGACGCCCTGAATCCGGAAATCTCGTCCCGCCTGGCGCGCGTCTTCGAGAACTGGCAGCGTTTCACGCCCGTACTTCGCGACAGCCTGCAGCAGGCGTGGCGGCATATCCAGTCGCAGCCCGCCCTGTCGTCCAATCTTTCCGAAATCGTCAACAAGGCCCTGTCGGCCCAGTAGCCTGGAAACCCGAAACATGACACAAATCACACTGACACAATTCCTGCTGGAGCAGCAGCGCGACCACGGCGCCATCGACGCCGACCTGCGCCAACTGGTCGAAGTGGTGGCCAGCGCCTGCAAGCGCATCGGCCATGCCGTGGGCAAGGGAGCGCTCGGCGGCGTGCTGGGCAGCCAGGGCACCGAAAACGTGCAGGGAGAAGTCCAGAAAAAACTGGATGTCATGTCCAACGACATCCTGCTGCAGGAAAACGCCTGGGGCGGCTATCTGGCGGGCATGGCATCCGAAGAAATGGAAACCTTCCACCCAATGCCGGCTTCAGCGCCGCTTGGGCGGTACCTGCTGCTGTTCGATCCCCTGGACGGCTCCTCCAACATCGACGTCAACGTTTCCATCGGCACGATCTTCTCGGTGCTGCGGGCTCCGGAATCCATCGGGAAAAACGCCGATATCCAGGAAAGCGATTTCCTCCAGCCCGGGTCGAAGCAGGCAGCTGCGGGCTATGCCGTCTATGGCCCGCAAACGCTGCTGGTGCTTACGTTCGGCCGCGGCGTCGTCGGCTTCACGCTGGACCGCGACCTGGGCGAATGGATCCTGACCAGCGAGCAGATGCGCATCCCCGAGCAGACCCAGGAGTTCGCCATCAATATGTCGAATATGCGCCACTGGGAGACGCCGGTGAAGCGCTACATCGACGAATGCCTGGCCGGCCAGGAAGGCCCGCTGGGCAAGAACTACAACATGCGCTGGATCGCCTCGATGGTGGCCGACGTGCACCGCATCCTGACGCGCGGCGGCATTTTCATGTATCCCAGGGACCAGCGCTCCTCGGGCAAGGCCGGCAAGCTGCGCCTGATGTACGAGGCCAATCCCATGAGCCTCATCGTGGAGCAGGCCGGCGGCGCCGCCATCGATGGCGCAAACCGCATACTGGACATCCAGCCCCAGGGCCTGCATGGACGCGTGGGCGTCATCCTCGGCTCCCGGCAGGAAGTCGAGCGCCTGCAGACCTATCACCGCGAGTTCAACTAACCGCAAGCCGTAATGCAAGCAGGCGCTCCTTGTCTGGAGCGTCTGCTTGCATGAAACAAGCCCCGTGCATATGAAAAAACCCGCCGGTTTGACTCGGCGGGTTTTTGATTTCAGCTACGTGTAGCAGTCGATCAGATGGCCTGGACCGACTTGGCTTGCGGGCCCTTCTGGCCTTCGGCGGCAACGTAGGAAACGCGCTGGTTTTCTTCCAGCGACTTGAAGCCCGAACCCATGATGTCGGTGTGGTGGACGAACAGGTCCTTGCCGCCCGACTCAGGCTTGATGAAGCCGAAGCCCTTTTCGTTGTTGAACCATTTAACAATACCGGTTTCTGTCTGCATGTCTGCAATCCCTAAAAAAGACGGGCACTTTGCCCAGATAGAAGATTGTCAAGGTGTAAAAATCAGAGCTACGGTACTGTTGGAACGGTACTGAAGTACAAACTTTGTACGAACTTGAGAATCTAGCTCGCGAATCGTAGGGCGATTTAGAAGACAAGTCAAGGATTTTTGCACGCATTGCGCGCTTGGCTACCAGGTTACGCCAAGGCCTACGGAAAATCGCGTTTCCGCCACATTTTCCAGGGCGCCCGCCACCTGGCTGCGCGTGGCCTTGGCGTACAGCGAGGCCCAGTTGGTCACCAGGTAGCGCAGGCCCACCTCCGCCTTCAGGTTGTAGTCGGCATCATTGCCGATGGGACGATAGAACTCGCCATGCGTGAATAGCTGGAACTGCTTGCCGCCGAAATAGCGCATATAGTCCCAGCCCATGCCCAGCGCGTAGAAATTGGCATCGTCCGCCGTACGGTAGCCGAACCGCACCTTGGCCAGGAGGCCCGATACGGAAAAGGCGCCAAGTTCGTCGTCCCAGAACTGGTAGCCCGGGCCGAAGCCCAGCAGCGAACGACGCGAGAGATCCTCCAGGAAATCGCGGTCGTACTGCGCGCGCCCCTGCCAGAACATGCGCCGGGAAACGAAGCGATCCAGCGTATAAGCGCCGTTGTAGCGATGGGATTTCAGATCGGAATCCTGTTTTTTCCTGAGATAATCCCAGCGCAGGCTGTGCCTCCACAGGCCGTGCCGGCCCTGGAAGTTGCCAGCCACGGAAAAATCCTGGCTGCGGTGGGAATTCAATCGCCAGTCGCCGGCCAGATCGACCGTGCCGCCGAAGCTCCAGTCGCCCAGGAACGGATGCGGACGAACGATGCTGTCCAGTTCCGTCAGCGCCATTTCACGCCGCTGGTCACTGCCCGCCAGGATCACTTTCCCCGCCTCTCCGGAAGTCTCCAGCCTGGCCTGGTAGTCGACGGGCAGGTCCGGCATGCGGAACTGCATGGGTTCATCTGTCTCCAGCTCCCGCACCTTGTCCCACTGCAGGGCGATAGTTCCGCCGTAATCGGTCTCCAGCAGCAGCTTGCCGCCGTCCAGCAGCGTGACCTTGCCAGTCAGCCGGTCGCCGTTGACCATCCAGACCGTATCGGCCTGCGCCGCCACGGACAGCAGCAGCGCCGCCATGCTGAACAAGAACTTCGTCATTGATCTCCCCGAAGATGAACGCGAATGTCCATCGTTCGCAAAAAAGAAAAATCATACCGGCCATGGCGGTGCTCGAACACCCTTGCAGCCCGTATTTACATTTGCAAAAAGAAAAAATCCCTCATGAAATCAATGACAAATAGAAACATTTACAATAAAGTTCCAGTTTCGCAAAAACTCGGAGCTCCTATAGAATGAAGCTTTCCGCAAGCCGCTTCGCTTCACCAGCAGGCCCGAAACCTTGACCCGCTCACGCATCGCCCAACGATCCGCCCGCATCTTCCGGCACCTGCTCATCGCACTTCCCCTGACAGGAGCGCTTGCCTTCGGCGCCTATCATGCCATTCGCAATCTGCATTGGCATGACAGCCTGATCAGCATGCTGGCGGGCAATCACGCGGACAAGGCCTTGTGGAACCAATCCGCCTGGCGGAGCCACGCCCGCTGGCTGCCCGGCTACCGGCTGGCATCCGTGCGCGCCATCCCCGAAATCGAGAGCAATCTGTCCGGGCTTAGCCTGGCCGATGACCGGAACCTGCTGCTCGGAGTCATCAACCGTCCGGCCGCAATCGTGGCGCTGTCCCTGGATGGCGGCTATAGCCATAGCTATCCGCTGCACGGAATTTCCGATGCCGAAGGCATCGCCTACCTGGGACAGGGGCGCGTCGCGGTAAGCAGCGAGAAACAGGGCGACATTCTCCTGCTGCGCCTGCCCGATCAGCCCGGCCCCATCGACCTGCAGGGTGCGCCATCGCTGCGCCTGATCCCGCCCGAGGATGACAACTCCGGCCTGGAAGGACTGGGATACGACTCCGTCCGGGATCAGTTGTATGCGGTCAAAGAACAGTCGCCGCGCGCCCTGTTCCGTATCGACAATCTATGCCCTTCGGCATCCGCGGACTGCAGCACGGAACATGCCGTGGTGCACGACCTGAGCCGCTGGCTGGATAGCGCACAATTCGCCAGGGACCTGTCTTCCGTGGAGTTCGACACCGAAAAGGGCCATCTGCTGGTGCTCAGCGAGCAGTCGCAGACCTTGCTCGAATTCGACTCCCAGGGCATACCCGTGAGCACGCAACGCATCGGGGCCCGCTCCGGAGATCCTCTCATGCCGCAGGCCGAAGGCCTTGCGCTGGGCGCGGACGGCACGATCTACCTGGCCAGTGAGCCCAATCTGCTCTACCGCTTCGTGCCCGAAATCGCTTCGCGAACCGTCCGCCCGGACTAGGGCTGCCTGGCCCCGAGCCCGCCAGCGCCGGGCACAAGCCCCATGGCGCCACGTCGGCGGCAGGCTTCAATTGCCGGGGCTCAATCGCACCCGATGCTGACTGACAGCCTTGAACACGAGAGGACGCAGGGATTCCTCCCCGGGACTCCGTCCATCCGGATGCGCGTCGAGAAAGTCCAGCAATTGCCTGCGCATGCGCGGCTCCCAGAACTTCTCGATATGATTCGCGATACCCTCCAGCGCTTCCTGCTCGTCCGGATAAGCCTCGAAAAACTGCCCGATCCGGTTGGCCATGCGCACCAGGTTCCCGTGACCGCTCATTTCGCGCCTTCCTCCGGGACCATGGCCTCGCGCACGGCAAATCGGTGCGCATGCGCATACAGCACGCATTGGCGCTCGCGCACGAAACCGGCCAGCGCCACGTTCAGGCGCGCCGCCAGATCGGCGGCCAGCGAGGTCGGCGCGGAGACCGACGCCAGCATTCCGATGCCAGCCGCCGCCGTCTTCTGCACCATTTCGAAGCTGGCGCGGCTGGACACCAGCGCGAATCCGGATGACGGGTCGCATTCCTGCTGTCGATGCATGGCGCCGATCAGCTTGTCCAGCGCATTGTGGCGGCCGACATCCTCGCGCACGCAATGCACGCGGCCTTCCTCATCCGCCCAGCCGGCTGCGTGCGTGGCGCCCGTCGCCTGGAACAGCGACTGCCGTCCGCGCATGGCTTGCAGCGCCTCGAACAGGCGCGACACGCGCACGCGTACATCGGCCTCGACCGCAGCGATGGGACGCACAGCGTCAGGCAGGGCTTCCACGCCGCACAGCCCGCAGCCTGTCCGCCCGCTCAAGGAGCGGCGGCGCATCTTCAGGGCGTGTTCGCTGGCGCTGGAAATTTCGATGCTGATCACGATCCCCTTGCCGTCGCACGACTCGCCGACCTCCATGCCGTAGATCTGGGACGCGCGGCTGATGATGCCCTCGGTCAGCGCGAAGCCCGTGGCGAAATCCTCCAGGTCCGACGGCGTCGCCAGCATGACCGCATAGCTGATGCCATTGAACTCCAGCGCGACGGGAACCTCCGCCGCCAGCCGGTCCGTTTGCTCCCCGGCGGGTTCCGCCATGTCTTCATTGACCCGCAGCACGGTGCGGCGCACGTCTGTCCGGACACGCGCCGGCGCGGCATCGTCCGGCAAGCCGTCGAATGCCGAAGACAAGGGGGAAAAGCCGCGATCCCCGCCGCTTCGCCCTGATGCATCCACCGTATCGTCCATATGTTCCGCTCTCCTGCTCTATTTGCCGGCGACGGTCTGGCCGCCGGTCTCTCGCGCTTTCAGAAGCATTTCCTGAATATCATTGAACCGCGACCAGTTGCGTTGCCAGTCGGAAGGCTGCGAGACCCGCATGACCTGCACCGCCGTCACCTTGTATTCCGGGCAATTGGTCGCCCAGTCGGAACTGTCCGTCGTCACGACATTCGCCCCCGACTCGGGGAAATGGAATGTAGTGTAGACCACCCCGGGCGGCACGCGGTCGGTGACGATGGCGCGCAGCACCGTTTCCCCCGAGCGGCTGCGGATGCCGACCCAGTCGCCGCTGTCCACGCCGCGGTCCTCGGCATCCTGCGGATGGATTTCCAGCAAGTCCTCGCTGTGCCAGCTGACATTGGGCGTGCGGCGCGTCTGCGCCCCGACGTTGTATTGCGACAGGATGCGGCCCGTGGTGAGCAGCAATGGGAGTTTCCGCGTGCTGCGCTCGTCGGACGGAACATACTGCGTCAGCATGAACCTGCCCTTCCCCCGGACGAAGGCATCGATGTGCATGGTGGGCGTGCCTTCCGGCGCATCGTCGTTGCACGGCCACTGCAGGCTGCCCAGTCTTTCCAGCTTATCGTAGCTGACGCCAGCGAAGGTCGGGGTCAGCCGCGCGATCTCGTCCATGATCTCACTGGGATGAGCATAGTCCATGGGATAGCCCAACGCATTGGACAAGGCGGCGGTGATCTCCCAGTCCGCCTTGCCGTTGAGCGGCTCCATGACCTTGCGCACGCGCGAAATGCGGCGCTCGGCATTGGTGAAGGTACCGTCCTTTTCCATGAAGGAGGATCCCGGCAGGAAGACGTGGGCGTATTTCGCGGTCTCGTTCAGGAACAGGTCCTGGACCACGATGCATTCCATGGCGGCCAGCGCGGCGGCCACATGCTGCGTGTTCGGATCAGACTGGACGATATCCTCGCCCTGGCAGTACAGCCCCTTGAAACTGCCTTCCAGGGCGGCGTCCAGCATGTTGGTAATGCGCAGGCCCGGCTCCGGCTGCAGCACGACGCCCCAATCCGCCTCGAACTGGCTCCGCACCCCGTCATCGGATACATGGCGATAACCCGGCAGCTCGTGCGGGAAGGATCCCATGTCGCACGAACCCTGCACATTGTTCTGTCCGCGCAACGGATTCACGCCCACGCCCTCCCGGCCGATATTGCCGGTGGCCATGGCCAGGTTGGCGATGGCCATGACCGTCGTGGATCCCTGGCTGTGCTCTGTCACGCCCAGGCCGTAGTAGATGGAACCGTTGCCGCCCATGGCGTAGAGACGCGCGGCGCCTCGTACCTGGTCCGCCGGCACGCCCGTGGCCTCTTCCATGGCTTCGGGAGAATTCTCGGGCCGGGACACGAACGCGCGCCACTGTTCGAATGCCTCGGTTTCACAGCGCTCGCGCACATAGTCTTCAGCCACCAGGCCTTCCGTCACGATGACGTGCGCCATGCTCGTCAGCAGCGCCGTATTGGTTCCGGGACGAACCTGGAGATGATAGTCGGCCTTGATGTGCGGCGAGCTGACCAGCTCGATGCGGCGCGGATCGATGACGATCAGCTTCGCCCCCTGGCGCAGCCGCTTCTTCAGGCGCGAAGCGAACACCGGATGGGCGCTGCTGGGATTCGCCCCCATCACGATGGCCACGTCCGTCTTCATGACCGAATCGAAGGTCTGCGTACCGGCGGATTCGCCCAACGTCTGCTTCAGCCCATAGCCTGTGGGCGAATGGCAGACGCGCGCGCAGGTATCGACATTGTTCGTTCCGAAGGCCGCGCGCACCAGTTTCTGCACCAGCCAGGTTTCCTCGTTGGTGCAGCGCGACGAGGTCAGGGCGCCGATGGAGTCGCGGCCATGCGCCTGCTGGATACGCCGGAATTCGGAGGCGGCATGATTCAGCGCCTCGTCCCACGACACCTCGCGCCACGGCTCGTCGATGCGGTTGCGGATCATGGGCTTGAGCACGCGCTCCTTGTGCGTGGCATAGCCCCAGGCGAAACGGCCCTTGACGCAGGAATGCCCGCGGTTGGCCTTGCCATCCTTCCAGGGCACCATGCGCACCACCGTCTGACCTTTCATTTCCGCCCGGAACCCGCAGCCCACACCGCAATACGCGCACGTGGTGAGGATGGCATGCTCGGGCTGGCCCAGGTCGATGACGCTTTTTTCCCGCAGCGTCGCCGTCGGACAGGCCTGCACGCAGGCGCCGCAGGACACGCATTCGCTCTCCAGGAACGGCTGGTCCTGGCCCGCGGATACGCGGGAATCGAACCCCCGTCCTGAAATCGTCAGCGCGAACGTGCCCTGGGTTTCCTCGCAGGCGCGCACGCAGCGGTTGCAGACGATGCACTTGGAAGCATCGTAGGTGAAATACGGGTTGCTCTCGTCCTTGGCGGCATCCAGGTGATTGGCGCCGTCCTGCCCGTAGCGGACATTGCGCAGGCCCACGACGCCGGCCATATCCTGCAGTTCGCAATCGCCGTTGGCCGGACAGGTCAGGCAATCGAGCGGATGATCGGAGATATACAGCTCCATCACATTGCGGCGCAGGTCGCGCAGCTTCGGCGTTTCCGTATGCACGACCATGCCGTCCTCGACCAGCGTGGTGCACGAGGCCGGATAGCCGCGCCTGCCTTCGATCTGCACCAGGCACAGGCGACAGGAGCCGAATGCCTCCAGGCTGTCCGTCGCGCACAGCCGGGGGATGTTGATGCCATATTCCGCGGCCGCGCGCATGACGGACGTGCCTTCCGGCACGGTCACCTCGAAGCCGTCTATCGTCAGGACGACCGTTTGCGCGGACTCTCGCGCCGGCGTGCCCAGGTCGCGCTCGCGCATCAGTACGGTTTCCAGCATGGGAAGTCTCCTTGTCTCAGTCCGCACAGGCGGACATAGCCGGATCGAGGCCGAAATCCTCGGGGAAGTGCCGGATGGCGGACTGCACGGGAAATGGCGTCATGCCGCCCAGCGCGCACAGCGAACCGCCCAGCATGGTGTCGCACAGGTCATTCAGCAAGGCAAGCTGCCGTTCGCGCGCTTCGCCGTCGGATCGGACGATGCGCTCGATCACCTCGACTCCTCGCGTCGAACCGATGCGGCAAGGCGTGCATTTGCCGCACGATTCGATGGCGCAGAACTCCATGGCATAGCGCGCCATCTGCGCCATGTCGACCGTATCGTCGAACGCCACTACGCCGCCATGCCCCACCATGGCCGAAATGGCGGCATACGCTTCATAATCGATGGGCGTGTCCCATTGCGATACCGGCAGGTAGGCGCCCAGCGGCCCTCCCACCTGGGCCGCGCGGAACGGCCGGCCCGACGCGCTGCCGCCGCCGAAATCATGCAGCAGCGTATTCAGCGTCACGCCGAATGCCTTTTCCACCAGGCCGCCATGCCTGACATTGCCGGCCAGTTGGAACGGCAGCGTGCCCTGCGACCGGCCCATGCCGTAGTCGCGATACCATGCCGCTCCATTGGCCAGGATGGCCGGAACCGTTGCCAGTGAAATCACGTTGTTCACGACCGTGGGCTGGCCGAACAGCCCCTGAATCGCAGGCAGCGGCGGCTTGGCGCGGACGACGCCGCGCTTGCCCTCCAGGCTTTCCAGCAGGGAAGTTTCCTCGCCGCAGATATAGGCTCCCGCTCCCTTGCGGACTTCGAGATGGAAAGCCTTGCCGCTGCCCTGGATATCGTCTCCCAGCCAGTTGTTCCGCCGCGCAATGTCGATGGCCGCATTCAGCGCGGCGATGGCATGCGGGTACTCGGACCGCACATAAATGAAGCCCTGCGTGGCCTCGACCGCAAGCCCGGCTATCGCCATGCCTTCGATCAGGGCGAAGGGATCGCCTTCCATCAGCATGCGGTCCGAGAAAGTGCCCGAGTCGCCCTCGTCCGCGTTGCAGACGATGTATTTCTGCGATGCGGGGGTGCTCAGCACCGTCTTCCACTTGATGCCGGTGGGAAAGGCTGCGCCGCCGCGCCCGCGCAGCCCCGAATTCATCACCGCCTGCACTACGGCCTCCGGCGCCATGTCCAGCGCATTGCGCAGGCCGCGCCAGCCGCCGTGGGCCTCGTAGTCCGCCAGCGACAAGGGATCCGTAATGCCTACCCTGGCGAACGTCAGGCGTTCCTGCTCGCGCAAATAGGGAATCTCGTCGGTCGGACCGTGGCAAAGCGCATGCCCGCCGCCATCGAGCCAGCCGGCATCGAACAGCCCCGGCACATCGCCGGGCTGCACCGGCCCGTAGGCGATGCGGCCGGCCTGCGTCCGCACTTCGACAAGAGGCTCCAGCCACAGCATGCCGCGCGAACCGTTGCGCACGACCCGCACGTCCTGCCCGCGCCTGGCCGCCTCCTGCTCGACGGCGGCGGCCACCCGGTCCGCGCCGGCGGCCAATGCCGCCGAATCACAGGGCACGAAAATCGTAGCCGCCATCACGCCTCCCTGCCGCCGTAGCGCGCACGCTCCAGAATGGCATCGAAACGTTCAGGCGTGACATGGACGTGACGCTCGCCATTGACTTCGATCGCCGGCCCTTGCGCGCACAATCCCAGGCAGTAGACCGGCTCCAGCGTGGCTTCGCCATCGGCGCCGGCCTCATGGAAACCGCAGCCAAGCCGCGCCTGCGCATGGCGGATCAGCTCGTTGGCCCCGCGCGCCTGACAGGCCTCCGCCCTGCAAACGCCGACCACGGCGCCGGCAGCGGGCGCCCGGCGGAAGTGAGGATAAAAGGTCAGCACGCCGTGCACTTCGGCGCGCGAACGCTGCAGGTTTTCCGCGATCAGGCCCACGCAATCCTCGGGCACATAACCCAGCGCGTCCTGGATATCGTGCAGAATGGGCAGCAAGGCCCCGGGACGATTCCTGTGCGCTGCAATCGCCTTCGCAGCGACAGCGATCGCGGTATCGCCGAAGCGCGCCGCCTCTTCCAGCGACAGACTGCCGCCGCGCGCGCCGCCTGTCGATGCCAGATCCACGCTGGCTTTCCTGCTCATGTTTTCTCCTTCGCAACCGTCTTCCGCCATGCACGACACGCCGGCGCGGATGCCGTCCCTGCGCCGATACAGCCAGGGCCGGCAATCCGTCCTCTGCCTTGAATATCCGGCAGGCTTTATTTATGCTTACTATTTCATATATAAAGCGATTTGATCGCCTTATTTACAATTTATCAGCGTTCATCAAGCCACTCAATAGGAAAAAAATGACATATAAATCTTTTCGCATCGGACTGCAGCCGGAATGGCTGCTGCAGCAAAAGACGAGTGCCATTTCCCTGTCCGAGGTGCTGTCCCTGCTTGCCGCCATCGATGCCACCGGCAATATCACGGGCGCATGCAAGGCCTGCAATCTGTCCTATCGCCATGCCTGGGGCACGCTGCGGCGCTTCGAGGCGCTCTTCGGCGTTCCCTTGCTGCTGACCCGGCGGCGCCAGGGCACTGCGCTGACACCCTTCGCCTCACGCCTGCTCTGGGCCAACCGCAGGATCGAGGCCCGGCTCATGCCCACGCTGGAAAGCCTGGCATCGGAACTGCAGGAAGAGCTGGAGCGACTGCTGCCCCGGAATGACCAGCCTTTGCGACTGCACGCCAGCCACGGCTTCGCCGTCGAGGCCCTGATGCAGCACATGGAAGGCAGAAGCCCGGGCATGGAACTGCGCTACCGCACGGCTAGCGAAGCGCTGGCATCCCTGGAACGCCACGAGTGCGACCTGGCCGGGTTCCAGATCCCCCTGGGCCGGTTCGAGCCGGACATACTCGCCCACTACCTGGACTGGATACGTCCGAAGCAGCACTGCCTGATCCACCTGGCCGTGCGCAACGCCGGCCTGTTCGTCGAGGCGGGCAACCCCAAGAAGATCCGGGGCATCGCGGACCTGGCCCGCAACGATGTGCGCTTCGTCAATCGCCAGATCGGTTCCAGCACGCGCCGCCTCACAGGCCTGATGCTCGCGGAACAGGGCATAGGCGAGCACCAGGTCCAGGGATACGACACCAACGAATTCACGCATATGGCGATTGCCGCGCATATCGCCAGCGGCATGGCGGACGTAGGCATCGGCGTGGAGACCGCGGCGCGCCGCTTCGGGCTCGACTTCATTCCCCTGGTCAAGGAGCGCTATTTCTTCGCGCTGGATCGCAGGAACCTGGACAACCCTTCGATGCAGGCCCTGCTGCAGATCATGCAAAGCAGGGAATATCGCAGCTATATCGGGCAACTGGCCGGCTACGATAGTTCGCTCACGGGAGACGTCCAGCAGTTCGAAGACACCTTCCCCGGCACGAACGCCTAAAACCATGATGCAGGCCGGGCCTATCGGGACGTCCTGCGCCCGCCGCGATACAGTGGATGAGTGGATGCAAGATACTCCACGGTTCGCCCGCGACAAGGACACATCATGGCTCACCCCCGTTTTTTCGACGAAATCCCCACCATCACGCTGCGCGATCCGCTTGCGCGACTGCTAGGCGCGGCCGATGACGGCTTGATAGAGTATTCCTATGCTGAGACGGTCAAGGTGACCGGCCATTCCTGTCCGACGGTGGCGGGGGCATGGCTCATGACCACGCAAGCGCTCAGGCGGCTTCACGGCGATGAGATCCCTACGCGCGGCGCCATTTCGGCCGCCTTCCGGAACAGCGCCCTCGAAGGAGTGACGGGCGTGATCGCCAGCGTGGTGGGCTTCCTCACGGGCGCCACCGTCGATACGGGCTTCAAGGGCTTGCGCGGCCGGTTCGACCGGCGCCGGCTGCTGAGTTTCGAACAGCCCATCGATGGCGACATCCGCTTCGAGCGCCTGGATACGGGGGCGGCGATCACGGTCAGCTTCGATGCCTCTGTGGTGCCGGCGCCGCCCGGCATCATGCCGCAACTGTTCGCAGCCATGGAGGCCAACGCATCGCCGGAGCAGCAGGCCGCTTTCGCCAACGCATGGCAGGACCGCGTCCGCCGGATATTCGAGAACGCGGACCATCCGGGGCTGCTGAAATTCAGTTGAATTTGGCCTGCGGCAAGAGCCGCGCCTGAAAAAGGCGGACCTGAAAGCATGCCGGATCGGCACAAATAAAAAGGGACCTTCCGAAGAAGATCCCTTTTTACTTAAACTGGCGCGCCCGAAGAGATTCGAACTCCTGACCCCTTGGTTCGTAGCCAAGTACTCTATCCAGCTGAGCTACGGGCGCTGAAAGAACGAAACTATAGCATGCTTTTTCTTCGGACAGCAAGCCAAAATAAAAAAATATTTTCGCGCGTTGCGAAAAAAGCGGCAAAAGCCTCTCGCCCTACAATAACGAACAAATCCTCGCTCCGCGCACTCGCCAGACATGCCACCCATTGCCTTTCCTTTCGACTATACAGCCATCGAGGCCAGTATCGCCAGCCGCCTTCACGAGTGGGAAAGCCTGTCGTTCGATGCCATAGTCGCCATCGCCCGCGGAGGCCTGATTCCCGCGACGCTCATCGCAAGCGAGCTCAGTCTCCCTCTGCTGGCCCTGTCCTACCGCCGCGACACGCGCGAGGTCCGATGGCTGACGCATGAACAGCCTTCCGCAGGCCAGCGACTGCTTCTGGTGGAGGACATCGCAGGCAGGGGCCACACTCTGGCGGATTGCCTGGATTTCCTGCAACAGCGGAAGATGGACGTGAAGACATTCGTCCTGGCCTTCGACGGCGAATCCAGGGTGGCGCCGGACTATGGCCGACACATTCCCGATGGCGCGCGCGCCTGGTTTCCCTGGGAAAGGGAAACCATCACAGACACCTTTGCCGCAACCGGGAACCTGCCCTCGCAGCCGCAGCGCGCCTATGCCGCATGGGCCATCGATCTCGACGGCATCCTGCTGCCGGACATCCCCGAGCACGCCTACGCGCAGGACCTGGAGGCAACACTGGCATTGCGCGACACACTGGCGCCCGCCGGGGCGCTGCCTCCACTGCCCGGGCTGCGCAGCCTGCCCATCATCACCGGCCGCCCGGAGTCCGACAGGGGCCGAACCGTGGAGTGGCTGGAACGGCACGGCTTTCAGGGGCCTCTGTTCATGCGCGATCCCTCGCGGCACACGACCGCCCAAACCGCCTTGCACAAGGCGGACGTGCTGCTGCGGAACCGCTATACCCACTTCCTGGAAAGCGACGCCGCGCAGGCACTGGTCATTGCCCGCGCCTCGGGCATTGCCGCGGTATTCTGGTGGGACGGCACCCAAGCCATGCGCGTGCACGCCAGCCTTGCCCCGCTCGATTGCCAGCGCAAAAACAAAAGCGCCGCATGCGCGGCGCCCGACTCGACGGCCGACGGGAAAGGATCCCGTCATGCCGAAAGCACAACCCTGGAAGATTAGCTGCCCAGCTTCAGGCTGCCCTTCATGATGGCCCAGTGGCCGGGGAAGGAGCAGAAGAACGTGTAGCCTTGGCCAGCCTCGAGCTTGGAGACATCGAAGGTGACGGAGTCTGCTTCGCCGCCGCCGATCAGCTTCGTGTGGGCAATTACGCGAGCGTCGTTGGGCTTGACGTAATCGTTGGCCGCGCCTGCTGCGACGCCTTCGTTGGCTGCGCCCTGGAAATCGGAATCTTTCGTCAGGACCCAGTTATGGCCCATGGAGGCCTTGGGTAGCTTGCCGACGTGCTTCAGGTTGACGGTGAATTCCTTGCAGCTTTTGTCGACGACGATTTCCTTGGTATTGAACTGCATTGCGTCATTGCTTTCTACGGTGACATCGCACGCGGCGTAGGCTGCGGGCAGGAAAGCGAACGAAAGGACAGCAGCAGCAATATATTTACCAGACATAGTGATCTCCGTGATGAACAATTGGGGCCCAGAAGCCAGACTGCACTGACACCACCAAGCCACAGGATGATTGAACCACAGGATGCCCCTTATTGAAATTGACGTAAGTCAACTTCAAACACACAAATCGGCATTTTTCTTCCGATTCTGCCTGGGGACAGGGGCAAGCCCCTCTTGGCAAACCTGTAACACGCCCGGATATATATTGCAGATACCGGGCTTCAACTCTGGATTCTTTCCGGATTGGGTACCAGCACATCCGAGCGCGCGGAATCCAGTTCCCTCAGGTACTCGAACAGCATCGCCACAAGGAACGGGCCGACGAACAGGCCGATCACCCCCATGGAAGTCACCCCGCCCAGCAGGCCGAACAGCACGGCCAGAAACGGCAGGCGCACGGAATTGCCGATGATCTTGGGCCGGACGAACTTGTCCACCATGAACAACTCGAAGGAACCCCATATCAGCAGGCCGATAGCCGCCGTCGTCTTGCCCATGGTCAGCAGCAGCACGCTGACAGCGATGAAGGAGAACGGCGCTCCTCCGGGAATCAGCGCCAGATAGCCTGTCAGCACGCCCAGCAGGATAGGCATCGGAGCCCCCGCGATGGCATAGGCCACGCCCAGGACGACGCCCTCCAGCGCCGCCACGCTGCACAGGCCGAGCGCGGTCCCCCTCACCGACAGCGGCAGCAGCCGGCGCACGACATCGTAGGTCTTGGGGGCCAGGTGCTGGCCCGCGCTGTCCAGGTGGCGCACGACGACATTGGCGTTCAACTGCAGGATCACCATGGTCAGCAGCGCCAGGAACACATAGAAGGCATTGGCCAGCACCATGGCCCCAATGCTGCTCAGGCGTCCCGAAATCAGGCCGAACGTGGCGCCCGGCATCTGCCCGATCAGCCTGAGGATGGAGCCCGGCGCGGCCAGGTGCTCGTTCCACCAGTCCAGGATATGCCCCTGCATGTACGGCAGCGAATAAAGGATTTCCGGAGCAGCCAGCCCCGTGCGGTTGATGTGCTGGAGGTAGATGGAAATGACCCGCAGCTCCTTGGTCAGCGAAGTGACGATGACCAAGGCCGGCACGCCGAAGCCTATGATCAGCCCGAACAGCACGGTCGTGATGGACAGGCCGCGCGACAGGCCCTTTTTCTGCAATTTGACGATGAGCGGCCATGTGACCACGGCAAGCACCGCGCCCCAGGCAAGCGAGATCAGGAAGGTGTTCAGCAGGTAGGCCAGGGCCAGCAACAGAATGGTAGGAAAGATCCAACGCATGGCGACTCTAAATCGGTATGTCAGCCCAGCACTATAACGATTTTTTTATCTCCGCAGCGTACAAAACCCGCACGATTCCCCGGCTTCCGGCTGCCATTTTCTTCCGGGATCATTTTTCCGCATGCGGAGACTGGACAAAACAATAAATTTGCATCTATAATTTCGTTCTTTCGGTGAAACGGGTCGTTAGCTCAGTTGGTAGAGCAGCGGACTCTTAATCCGTAGGTCGAGTGTTCGAGCCACTCACGACCCACCAGCTTTCCCGAAAAACCAATGCAAAGAGCAACCCTTGCCGGTTGCTCTTTTCTTTTTTGCGCCATGGCGGCGCTCCCGCACCGAGGCCGCCTGGCGCACATTGTCATTCCCCATAGCACTGATCCCGCCTTGCAGGCGGGATCAGGATGCATATATCCGCGCGGGAAAAGCCGTTCAGACCTGCGCCGCCAGCTCGGCCGCCAGCCCGATATAGCTGCGCGGCGTCATCGCCAGCAGGCGGGCCTTGGGCTCTTCGGGGAGCTCCAGCCCGCGAATGAACTCGCGCAGCGTTTCCTCCTGGATGCCCTTGCCCCGCGTCAGAGCCTTGAGCTGCTCGTAGGGCTGGGGCAGGCCATAGCGGCGCATCACCGTCTGGACTGGCTCGGCCAGCACCTCCCAGCAGGCATCGATATCGGCATCGATGGCGGCGGCATTGAGTTCAAGCTTGTCCAGTCCGCGCGCGCAGGCATCCCATGCCACGACGCAGTACCCGAACGCCACGCCCAGGTTGCGCAATACCGTTGAATCGGTCAGGTCGCGCTGCCAGCGCGATACCGGCAGCTTCTGCGACAAATGCGATAGCAAGGCATTGGCCAGGCCCAGGTTGCCTTCCGAGTTCTCGAAGTCGATGGGGTTGACCTTGTGAGGCATGGTGGAGGAGCCGACCTCGCCTTCCTTCAGGCGCTGCTTGAAATAGCCCAGCGAAATATAGCCCCAGACGTCGCGGTCCAGGTCCAGCAGGATGGTATTGGCGCGCGCCACGGCGTCGAACAGGACAGCCATCCAGTCGTGCGGCTCGATCTGGATCGTATGCGTATTCTGCGTCAGGCCGAGTTCGCCAAGCACGCGGGCGCTGAACGAAGGCCAGTCGATTTCGGGATAGGCGGAAAGATGGGCGTTGTAGTTACCCGTTGCGCCATTGAGCTTGGCCAGTGGCCGCACCTGGCGGATGTCCTCGATGGCGCGCTTCAGGCGCACCGCCACGTTGGCGAACTCCTTGCCCAGCGTGGTCGGGCTGGCGGGCTGGCCGTGCGTGCGCGACAGCATGGGCTGGCCTGCGTGCCGATGCGCAAGCGCCGCCAGGCGTGCATGCAGCGCCTCGAGTTGCGGCACCAGCACCTGGCTGCTGGCACGCGTCAGCATCAGCGCGTGCGAGGTATTGTTGATGTCTTCCGAAGTGCAGGCGAAATGGATGAACTCCGCCGCGCGGGACAGCTCGGCATGATCCGCCACTTTTTCCTTCAGCCAGTACTCCACCGCCTTCACGTCATGATTGGTCGTGCGCTCGATGGCCTTGATGCGCGCGGCGTCATCTTCGCTGAAATTCTCGACCAGTCCGCGCAGCAGGGCCCGCGCCTCCCCGGTGAAGGAAGACAGCTCTGGCAGGCCGGCATCCGACAGCCCGATCAGCCACGCCACCTCCACTTCGACGCGATGGGCCATGAATGCGGCTTCGGACAGCGTTCCGCGCAAGGCCTGAGCCTTGGAGGCGTAACGGCCGTCGAGGGGGGACAAGGCATTGAGGGAACTAAGCTGATCGGCGATATGCATTAGAGCTCACAGTACTGGCAAAACGATTGAAAAGGATTGCCCGGATTCTACCATTGCAGCCCCCGCTCCGACCCTGCCCTGGCGGCCAGGGAAGCAAGCCTCCGTTACACCCGTTACACATAACGCCCAGCAAGCATCAAGTTTAGTCAAGACAAATGCATGAGCGTAGGATTACAGCAACAACACGACTGGCACCCGCATGCATTTACCTATAATGCATTGGACTCAACTCACTTTTGCTGACATGAAACTCCTTGGCTCGAGCACCAGTCCTTACGTGCGCAAAGTACGTATTGTCATGGCCGAAAAAAAGCTGGAATACGACTTCCAATTGGAAGACGTGTGGGCAAGTGATACGAAGATCCAGGAATTCAACCCGCTGGGCAAAGTGCCCTGTCTGATCATGGACGACAGCGGCAGCCTGTTCGATTCGCGCGTCATCGTCGAATACCTTGATACGCTGTCGCCCGTCGGGCGCCTGCTGCCCCAGCCCGGCCGCGACCGGGCGGCGGTCAAGTGCTGGGAAGCCATCGCCGACGGCCTGCTCGATGCGGCTCTCATCATCCACCTGGAAAACAACCGCCGGGCGCCCGAACTGCGCAGCCAGGCCATGGTGGACCGCCAATACGGCAAGATCCATGCCGCCCTGGATTTCATGAACCGGGGCCTGGGCGACAACGCCTTCTGCATGGGCGTCAACTTCAGCCTGGCCGACATCGCCGTCGGCTGCGCCCTGGGCTACCTCGACCTGCGCTTCTCCGACCTGGACTGGCGCGCGGCGCATCCCAACCTCAAGCGCCTGGAAGAAAAACTGGCCTCCCGCCCGTCGTTCCAACAGACTAAGACACAATAATCCCGCCGCCCAGGCAGATATCGCCGTCGTACACGACGGCGGACTGGCCTGGTGTCACCGCCCACTGCGGCGTATCGAAATCCAGGAAAAACCCGCCAGCGCCCTCCGCGCCCAGCAGGCACGGCGCATCCGCCTGCCTGTAGCGTGTCTTGGCCGCATAGCGCCCAGGCAAAGGCGCTTCGCCGGCGACCCAGCTGACGTCCTGCGCCGACAGGCGCGATTGCTGCAGCCATGGATGGTCATGCCCCTGCACGATCAGCAGCGTATTGGTTTCGAGATCCTTGCGCGCCACGTACCAGGCATCCGCCGTGCCGTCCTCCTGCTGCCTGCCCTTGATTCCGCCTATGCCCAGCCCCTTGCGCTGGCCCAGCGTATAGAACGCCAGCCCCTGGTGCCGCCCCACCACCCTGCCGTCGTCCGTCTTGATCGGGCCCGGGCGCGTCGGCAGATAGCGGTTGAGGAACTCGCGGAACGGCCGTTCGCCGATGAAACAGATGCCGGTGGAATCCTTCTTGGCGGCATTGGGCAGCTGCAGTTCCCGCGCCAGCTCGCGCACCTTGGTCTTGGGCAGCTCTCCCAGCGGAAACAAGGTGCGCGACAGCTGGTCCTGGTTCAGTCTGTGCAGGAAGTAGCTCTGGTCCTTGGTGTGATCCAGCGCCTTGAGCAGCTGGTAGCGGGCCGTCGCCGGATCCTGGCGGACGCGGGCGTAATGCCCGGTAGCGATGCGCTCCGCGCCAAGCGCCATCGCATGGTCCAGGAAGGCCTTGAACTTGATCTCCGCATTGCAAAGCACGTCGGGATTGGGCGTGCGCCCGGCCTCGTATTCCCGCAGGAATTCCGAAAACACGCGGTCCTTGTACTCCGCCGCGAAATTGACGGCCTCGATGTCGACTCCGACCAGATCCGCCACGCTGGCGGCATCCAGCCAGTCCTGGCGCGACGAGCAGTATTCGGAATCGTCGTCATCCTCCCAGTTCTTCATGAACAGGCCGACGACGTCATAGCCCTGCTGTTTCAACAGCCATGCCGTGACCGAGGAATCCACCCCGCCCGACATGCCGACGACGACACGTCCCTTGGATTTGCTTGCAGTACTCATGGCGGCATTTTAGCCGTTCTACAGTACCGACAGTAAACGTTTCAGCTGTGCTTGCCTGCCTGTATGGCGTCGTCGACCACCTCGACCCAATGCCGCACCGGCGTTTGCGTCCCGCCCTGCAAATGCCCGATGCAGCCGATATTGGACGAAACGATGCAGTCAGGTTGCGCCGCTCCGATATTGCCCAGCTTGCGGTCCCGCAGGTTGCGGGAAATCTCCGGCTGCAGGACCGAATACGTGCCCGCCGATCCACAGCACAGGTGCGACTCCGTGAATGGCGCCAGGCGGAACCCGAGATCAGCCAGCATCCGCTCGCTGA
Organism: Paracandidimonas soli; assembly: GCF_004342005.1. GTDB lineage: Bacteria > Pseudomonadota > Gammaproteobacteria > Burkholderiales > Burkholderiaceae_B > Paracandidimonas > Paracandidimonas soli. Next base: position 268,555 of record NZ_SMBX01000004.1, on the reverse strand, counting down.
CGCCCCGCAGGCCCTGCCAGTGCTGCAGCGTGCAAGGAGGATGAAACGCCGTCTTTTCCGGCAGGCCGGCCTCGATCAGGGGCCTGAGCTGCGCAGCCAGCGGAGAGACAAGTTCCGCGACATCCTTGACGTAACCCACCAGCCTCGCCGCCTTGTCCGCGTACTCCGCATCCGCCCTGAGGTGATGTGCATATTCCCTGACCATCGCCCCGCAGCCCGAGGCGTTCATGACGATGGCCTCGACCTCGCCATTCTCCAGCAGCGGCAGCCATGCATCGATATTGGCCCGCATCTGCGCCAGCGCCTCTTCCTGCGCATCCAGGTGGAAATTGATGGCGCCGCAGCATGTGGCCCCGGCAGCGAAGCGCGTGCATATGCCCAGCGCGTCCAGCACACGGATGGTTGCCGCATCGATGGAAGGCATCATGGCCGGCTGCACGCAGCCGGCCAGCAGCAGGACCTGGCGCGCATGCCGCTCCGTACCCGAGGGCAAGGCGCCCGCCGGCCTGGCATCTGGAATCTTGCCGCGCAGCACCGCCGGCAGCAGCGGGCGCACCATGCGCCCCATGCGCAACGCGGAACCGAACAGCGGGGATATCAACGCGCGCCGCAGCAGTCCGCGCACGAAGCGCTGTTTCAAGGGACGGCGCACCTGCTTTTCCAGCAATCCGCGGCCGATATCCACCAGATCGCCGTACTGCACGCCCGAGGGACAGGTCGTTTCGCAATTGCGGCAAGTCAGGCACCGGTCGAGATGAAGCTGCGTCGCCTGCGTGGGCTGCTGTCCTTCGAGCACCTGCTTGATCAGGTAGATGCGGCCCCGGGGACTGTCCCGCTCGTCGCCCAGCACCTGATAGGTGGGACAGGTGGCAAGGCAGAAGCCGCAATGAACGCAACGACGGAGAATGGCATCGGCTTCCTGGCCTTCACGCGACTCCCGTGCCCATGGTGCGAGATTGGTTTGCATGGCGCTTGCTCAGAACTCCGCGTAAAGACGATGGGAATTGAAGATGCCCATCGGATCGAATTCGTTTTTCAGGCGACGATTGATCGCCATGATGCCGGCATCCGGCGTCTGGAACACCGGCACGCCGGCCGGCTTCCTGTCGTAGCGGTACAAAGTGGCATACCCGCCGGCCGACGCGACCACATCGCGTATGCGGCGCGCGCCCTCTTCGCTCACCTCTTCGGTTTCGCCGGCGATCCAGCGCAGTCCGCCATTCCATTCCACCAGCGTCGGCCCGAGACCCAGCGCGGGCGACTTCGGCGGCACGGCCAGCCGCCACAACGGGCGTTGCCGGAAGAAAGCATGGCGCTGGTCGCGCAGATCGTCCCACCATTGCGCGGCCTGCTCCTGGTCCAGCGGCTCGCCTCCTGTTTTTCCCTGGGCGCTGCGCACGGCGGCATCGCTGCCGGAAAGCCGGATGTGCAGTTGCCCGCCGTCATCTCCGGACCAGGCGCTGGCCGAGATCGGCAAAGGCTGGCTGCGCCATTGGCTCATCCAGGCCAGCGCTTCTTCCTGGCGGCAGGAGAGCCGCAGCGTGCGCTCGCAGAACGGCAAAGGCGCCACCTTGATGGACACCTCCGCCAGCACGCCCAGGATGCCCATGGATCCGGCCAGCAGGCGCGAGACATCGTAGCCCGCCACGTTCTTCATCACCTCTCCGCCGAAGCGCAGAAGATTGCCCGCGGAATCGAGCAGGCGCACGCCCAACACGAAATCCCCCAGACTGCCCGCCGCCATGCGCCTGGGGCCCGACAATCCACTGGCCACGCACCCGCCTATCGTCGACTCCTGCCCGAACCTCGGCGGCTCGAAGGCCAGCATCTGGCCCTGCTGCCTCAAGGCATCCTCGATCTCGTGCAGCGGCGTGCCCGCCCTGGCGGTGATGACCAGCTCCGACGGCTCATAACTGATGATGCCGCGATAGGCGGTCACATCCAGCACCGCGCTGCCATTGGGGCCGACCCCGGTACCGATTTCCCCGTAGAAATCCTTGGTGCCGCCGCCGCGTATGCGCATGGGCTTGTGCGCAGCGCGCGCCGCCATGACATGCTCCGCCAGCTCCGACAGGACGAATTCCATAATTGATGACTCTCAAAAACGCGGCAGTTCGGGGAAACGCAAATTCCCGCCATGCACGTGCATCTTGCCGTATTCGGCGCACCTAGCCAGCGTGGGGATCAGTTTTTCCGGATTGAGCAGACCATACGGATCGAACGCCCGCTTCACTGCGGAGAAGGCATCCAGTTCCTCGCGGGAAAACTGCACGCACATCTGGTTGATTTTTTCCAGCCCCACGCCATGCTCGCCCGTCACCGTGCCGCCGACCTCGACGCACAGCTCCAGGATCGCCGCGCCGAAATTTTCAGCGCGCTCGACCTCGCCGGGGTCGTTGGCATCGAACAGGATGAGCGGATGCAGGTTGCCGTCGCCCGCATGGAATACGTTCGCGCAGCGCAGGCCATAGGTGACCTCCATCTCTTCGATGGCGCGCAGCACCCGTCCCAGGTGCCGGCGCGGTATCGTGCCGTCCATGCAGTAGTAGTCCGGCGAGACCCGGCCCGCGGCGGGAAAGGCGTTCTTGCGGCCCGCCCAGAAACGCAGACGCTCTTCTTCCGAGGACGATACCTGCAGCCTGGTGGCGCCCGCCTGCTCGAAGACGGCCCGCATGCGGCCGATCTCCTCTTCCACTTCTTCCTGCGTACCGTCGGACTCGCACAGCAGGATGGCGTGCGCTCCGGTGTCGTAGCCCGCCTTGGAAAAGGGCTCGACCATCTGGATCGCGCGCTGGTCCATCATTTCGAGCCCAGCGGGGATGATGCCCGCGGCGATGATGTTCGCCACCGCCTGGCCCGCGGTCTCCACCGAGTCGAAGCTTGCCATGACGACCTGTGCGCATATGGGCTTTGGGATCAGCTTGACCGTGATCTCCGTGACGACGCCCAGCATGCCCTCGGAGCCGATGAAGACCGACAGCAGATCCAGCCCCGGGCTATCGGGAGCGTCGGAGCCCAGCTCTATTACATCGCCGTCGATGGTGACCACGCGCACGCGCAGAATGTTGTGTATCGTCAGGCCGTACTTCAGGCAATGCACGCCGCCGGAATTTTCCGCCACGTTCCCGCCGATGCTGCAGGCGATCTGGCTGGATGGATCCGGCGCGTAATACATGCCGTACGGCGCCACGGCCTCGGAAATGGCCAGATTGCGCACGCCGGGCTCGACGACGGCCGTCGCGGCATCGGGATCGATGGACTTGATGCGGTTGAATTTGGCGAGCCCGAGCAGCACGCCCTGCCTGTGCGGCGTCGCTCCGCCGGACAGGCCCGTGCCCGCGCCGCGCGCCACGATCGGCACGCCGAAAGCGCAACAGGCCTGCATCACGGCGATCACATGCGCCTCTGTTTCGGGAAGTACCACCACCGGCGGCAATTCGCGATACAGGGAAAGACCGTCGCACTCATACGGCTTGGTGTCTTCCTGCCTGGTCAGGATGCAATGCGCCGGCAACGACTCCCGCAATCTCTGGATCAGTCCGGGCAGGCCAGGCGCCTCGAACTCATCAGCCATACGCACGCGTTCCAATACTGTCTGCTCCCTATTGTTTGTCCTGCATGGACGGCATTGCGCATGCCGTCCGGAGCATGCAATCACGTGGGTTTCCGCCCCGCGATCAACACCGTTTTCAGTGTGACATTGTTCCCGAGTGCGAACACTGTCCTCAATAGGGATTAATACTGTCTGGCCTGCGACGCATCAATCCTGCAGCGGCTCGGGCAGCACTTTGCCCGGATTCAGGATGTTGCGCGGATCGAATGCCGCCTTCAGGCTGCGCATGAGCGCCAGGGCGTCTTCGCCATGCTCTTCGCGCATGAACGCCATCTTGTGCAATCCGACGCCATGCTCGCCGGTGCATGTGCCCTGCATGGCGATCGCCCTGCGTACCAAGCTATGGTTCAGGCGCTCGGACTCCCGCCACTGCGCTTCATCGTCAGGATCCAGCAACATCAGTACATGGAAATTGCCGTCTCCGACGTGGCCGACAATGATATATGGAAAGCTTGCCTGGTCCATCTCCTGCGCGGTCTGCGCCACGCACTCCGCCAGCTTCGAGATGGGAACGCAGACATCGGTCGTGCTGGCGCGCGCTCCGGGCCTCAGCTGCAATGCCGCGAAGTAGGCATTGTGCCGCGCCGTCCACAGGCGGTTGCGCTCTTCCGGCGTATCCGCCCACTGGAAATCCTGCCCGTTGTTGTCCCTGGTGATCTCCTGCACGATTTGCGCCTGTTCCTGCACGCCCGTCGGACTGCCGTGGAATTCGAACAGCAGCAATGGCGACTCCTTCAGCGACAGCCTGCTGTAACTGTTGGTTGCACGTACCGCCGCCGCATCCATGAACTCCACCCTGGCGACGGGCACGCCCATCTGGATGATCTCGATGACGCTCTGCACCGCATCCCGCAGAGTATCGAAATTGCAGATGGCTGCGGAAATGGCCTCGGGCTGCGGATACAGCCGGACCGTCACTTCGGTGATGATGCCCAGCGTGCCCTCGCTGCCTACGAAAATGCGGGTCAGGTCATAGCCGGCGGACGACTTGCGCGCGCGGCTGGCCGTATTCACGATGCGGCCATCGGCTGTGACCACGGTCAGGGACATGACGTTCTCGCGCATGGTGCCGTAGCGCACGGCATTCGTGCCCGAGGCGCGCGTCGCCGCCATGCCGCCGAGGCTGGCGTCCGCGCCGGGATCGATCGGGAAGAAAAGGCCCGTATCGCGGATTTCCTGGTTCAGCTGCTTGCGCGTCACGCCTGCCTGCACCGTCACTGTGAAGTCTTCGGCATGCACGGCAAGAATACGGTTCATACCCGACAGATCGAGGCTGATCCCTCCGTGCGCGGCAAGGATATTGCCTTCCAGGGACGAGCCTACGCCATAGGGAACCAGCGGCACGCGCTGCTCGTTGCAGAGTTTCGCCAACCAGGCCACGTCCTCTGTGCTTTGCGCGAACACGACGCCATCGGGCAGCATCGGCGCATACGGCGACTCGTCCTTGCCGTGATGCTCACAAACCGCCTGCGCAGTCGAAAAGCGCTCACCGAAATGGTCGCGCAAGGCCTGCAGAAACTCATCGGACAGCGGACGGCGCTGTGTCGGCATCACAGAAGTATTCATTGTTGTTTCCTGTAAGACGGTCGGCAGGAATGCCGGAAAACAGCATGGGCCGCGCGTCTTCGAAGACGCGCGGCCCATTTTAACGAAGCCTGGGCTGGATGGAGGAAAAGCCCTGTGCGCTCAGCAGCCTTTACAGATGGCCGCTTCCATCCGCCCAGGGACACAAGCGGCCGGGTTCAGGCAACCGCGGGTTGCCTGCTTGCCTGCCTGCGCTGCCTGACGGCCTCGGCCAGCCGCTCCAGCACGCGCACCGACGTATCCCAATCGATGCAGCCGTCGGTAATGCTCTGGCCGTAGGTCAAGGGCTTGCCCGGATCCAGGTCCTGGCGCCCGCCCACCAGATGGCTTTCGATCATGACGCCGCAAATGCGATCATCGCCGGAAGCCACCTGCGTCGACACGTCCTCCAGAACGATAGGCTGGCGCGAGTAGTCCTTGTTGCTGTTGGCATGGCTGGCGTCGATCATGACGCGCGGCCGCAGCCCCGCCTTGACGACGGCCTGGCAAGCCTGCTCGACGCTTCCCGCATCGTAGTTGGGTTGCTTGCCGCCGCGCAGGATGATGTGGCAGTCGTCATTGCCCAGCGTGGACACGATGGCGGAATGGCCGCCCTTGGTGACCGACAAGAAGTGGTGGGGCTGGGACGCGGCCTTGATGGCGTCGACCGCGATCTTGACGTTGCCGTCGGTACCGTTCTTGAACCCGACAGGGCACGACAGGCCCGAAGACAGTTCGCGGTGGACCTGGCTTTCGGTGGTACGCGCGCCGATGGCGCCCCAGGACACCAGATCGGCGATGTACTGCGGTGTGATCATGTCCAGGAACTCGCAGCCGGCAGGCAGGCCCAGCGCGTTGATTTCGATGAGCAGTTCGCGGGCGATGCGCAGGCCCTGGTTGATGTTGAAGCTGCCATCGAGCATGGGATCGTTGATCAGCCCCTTCCAGCCCACCGTGGTGCGAGGCTTCTCGAAGTAGACGCGCATGACGATCTCCAGCTCGCCGCTGAAGCGCTCGCGCTCGCGCACCAGCCTGCGGGCGTAGTCCAGCGCAGCCTCGGTATTGTGGATGGAGCAGGGTCCGATCACCACCACCAGCCTGTCGTCCTTGCCATGCAGCACGTCATGGATGGCGCGCCTTGTCGCATAGACCGTACCCGAGATCTCCGGCGTGCAGGGAAATTCGCGCATGATATGAGCGGGCGGAGAAAGCTCCTTGATTTCACGGATGCGTAGATCGTCGGTATTGTGCGACACGATAAGACTCCAGTTTCGGTTGGGTGCTGCAATTAAGAATGAAACGTCTGATGATCTGAAAATGCGTACCGATAAAAAAAGCCGCCTGGCGGTTTCGCTGGCGGCTTTTTCAGGAATTTTTTCAGGTTTTACTGCGTACGAGCTTCCCTTCCCTTCGCCAGCGGCATCGGAAATGCATAAAAATAAAAGAAAAAGGATGTCGTGTATTTCATGTGCTTGATTCTATCACAGGATGCTGCACCGCAAAGACGGGTAAACCCTGTACACGGCGATTCTCTGCTCCGAAGGGCATTTTTGTCGCCTGAGGGCAACTTTTCATGCGCTCATTGCGGCGGATGCAAGCCTTCGTTATGCCGGCATGCGAGGCTTGGCAATATGTGAAACTCCGCAAAGTCCCGTGCAAAGCGGCTCCGGAAGCGTTAAAGTTGCCACCGAGTCAGCCCTCTTACCCGGAACCATCATGCGTTGGGACAGATCCAGAACCAGCCGTAACGTCGAAGACCGCCGCGCCTCGGGCCCCCGCATGGGCAAAGGCAGCATCGGCATCGGCACCATCGTCCTCGCCCTGGTCGCCATGTACTTCGGCGTCGATCCCAGCGTCGTGCTGCAGTTCGCCGACGGAACCCCGACATCGGCCCCGACGTCTCAGCCCATCCCCGCAAACGACAGGCAGGCGCAATTCGTCGCCAAGGTGCTGGGGGAAACCGAGGATGTCTGGCAGGAAATCTTCCGTACGCAGACCAACGGCAGCTACCGGGAACCCAGCCTGGTGCTGTTTCGCGGCGCGACGCCCACCGCCTGCGGCACCGGGCAGTCCGCCATGGGGCCGTTCTACTGCCCTGCCGACCAGAAAGTCTATATCGACCTGTCGTTCTTCGACGACATGGAAAACAAGATGAATGCGCCGGGCGAGTTCGCCCGCGCCTACGTCATCGCCCACGAAGTGGGACACCACGTCCAGCTGATGACCGGCAGCATGCAGAAAGTCGACGAAGCCCGCCGCTCGGGATCGCAGACCCGCGCGAACCAGGCGTCCGTGCGCCTGGAACTGCAGGCCGACTGCTATGCCGGCATCTGGGCCCGCCATGCCGACTCCGCGCGCCAGATCCTGGAGCCCGGCGACCTGGAACACGCCCTGAATGCCGCCAGCGCCGTCGGCGACGACACGCTCCAGCGCCAGCACCAAGGCAGGATCGTCCCCGACTCGTTCACGCACGGCAGCGCCGCGCAACGCATGCGCTGGTTCCAGCGCGGCTTCGACAGCGGCAGCATGCGCGACTGCGACACCTTCTCCGCCAGCCAGTTGTAAGTTTTCCACTTGTTCGCATAAGACCAGCGCGAGCGTCGCCTCGCGCAGCAAAGCAAAACGCCAGACGGATGAAATCCAGTCTGGCGTTTTTCGTTACAGGCGCCGGGCCGCGCATCCAGACAGAACGCGCGGGATTCCCGTCGTTTTACCTCTTGACGTCGCGCGATACCGAACCGCTGTACAGCTGGCGCGGACGGCCGATCTTGTAGTCGGGATCGGAAAGCATTTCGTTCCATTGCGCGATCCAGCCCACCGTGCGGGCCAGCGCGAAGATGGCCGTGAACAGCGAGGTCGGAATGCCGATGGCGCGTTGGACGATACCGGAATAGAAGTCGACGTTCGGGTACAGCTTGCGCTCGACGAAATACGGGTCTTCCAGTGCAATGCGCTCGAGTTCCATGGCCAGCTTGAACAGCGGATCGTTTTCCAGGCCGAGGGAAGACAGGACTTCCTTGCAGGTTTCCTGCATCAGCTTCGCGCGCGGATCGTAGTTCTTGTAGACGCGGTGGCCGAAGCCCATCAGGCGCACGCCCGAGTTCTTGTCCTTGACCTGCTCCATGAACTCGCCAACCTTGGCGACGCCGCCGTTGGCCTGGAGTTCTTCCAGCATCTGCAGGCAAGCTTCGTTGGCTCCGCCGTGCGCAGGCCCCCACAGACAAGCGACGCCCGCCGCAATGGCCGCGAACGGGTTGGTACCCGAAGAACCGCACAGGCGCACCGTGGAAGTCGATGCATTCTGCTCGTGATCCGCATGCAGGATGAAGATGCGATCCAGCGCCTTCTCGACAACCGGGTTGAGCTTGTACTCCTCGCACGGTGTGGCGAACATCATGCGCACGAAATTACCTGTGTAAGACAGATTGTTCTGCGGGTAGATGAACGGCTGGCCCTGCGAGTACTTGTACGCCATCGCCACCAGGGTCGGCATCTTGGCGATCAGTCGAATGGCCGACACATGGCGATGATAGGGATTGGAGATGTCGGTCGAATCGTGATAGAACGCGGACAGCGCGCCGACCAGGCCTGTCAGGACCGCCATCGGGTGCGCGTCGCGGCGGAAGCCGCGCAGGAAGAAATGCAGTTGCTCGTTGACCATCGTATGGCGCGTCACCTGCTGGTCAAAGTCCAGCTTCTGCGCGGCATCAGGCAGGTCGCCGTTGAGAATCAGGTAGCAGACGTCCAGGAAGTCGCACTTGACCGCCAGTTGCTCGATGGGATAGCCACGATACAGCAACTCGCCCTTGTCGCCGTCGATATAGGTAATGCTCGACTCGCACGACGCGGTCGAAAGGAAGCCGGGGTCATACGTGAACATGCCCGTGCCGCCGTACAGCTTGCGGATGTCAATGACATCAGGACCAACACTTCCCTTGTAGATGGGAAATTCGATCTCGGGGCCGCCATCGGAAACAGATAGCTTGGCCTTTTTGTCTGATAGTTGCATTCCATTCTTCCTTAGTGATTACTGCTCTTGCATCAGGCTGACCAGCCGGCGAATCTCCGGTGTGTCATAGTCACCGGAGACTTCGACCCGCGCCAGCAATACGTCGAGCAAGTCGTTGTCTCCCATCTCGAACAACCGAGACAGCGCTGATACATCGGCATCCGTCAGTTCAAGCTCATAGCGATCCAGGAACCGTGTGATGATCAAGTCGTTTTCCAGCAGACCGCGGCGTGCGCGCCAGCGCAGGCGCGCACGGTCCAGTTCCGAGAGCGTTACCATGATGCCTTCCCTCTCAGATGGTACGGCGAACCAATAGTTCCTTGATCTTGCCGATGGCGTTCGATGGGTTCAAGCCCTTCGGACAGACGTCGGTACAGTTCATGATGGTATGGCAGCGGAACAGGCGGTAGGGATCTTCCAGGTTGTCCAGGCGCTCGCCCGTTGCCTGGTCGCGCGTATCGGCGATGAAGCGGTATGCCTGCAGCAAGCCTGCCGGACCGACGAACTTGTCGGGATTCCACCAGAATGACGGGCACGAGGTCGAGCAGCAGGCGCACAGAATGCACTCGTACAGGCCATCGAGCTGCTCACGCGCCTCGGGCGATTGCAGGCGCTCCTTCTCGGGCGGCGGCGTATCGTTGATCAGGAACGGCTTGATCGAATGATACTGATTGAAGAAGTGCGTCATGTCGACGATCAGGTCGCGCACGACCGGCAGGCCGGGCAGCGGACGCAGGACGATGGGCTCCTTCAGCTCGAGCAGGTTGGTCGTGCAGGCCAGGCGGTTCTTGCCATTGACGTTCATGGCGTCGGAACCGCACACGCCTTCGCGGCACGAGCGGCGGATCGCCAGGCTGTCATCGACATCGTTCTTGATGCGAACGATGGCGTCCAGCAGCATCTTGTCGGTCGGCTGCAGCTCGACTTCGAGCTTCTGCATGTAGGGGCGCTCGTCCTTGTCGGGATCGTAGCGGTAGATTTCAAACTTGACGATACGTTTTTGACTCATTTCTATACCTGTCTGGTAGTCCTGTGCATGCGCGGATGGTTGTGCCTTAGAAAGTCCGCGCCTTGGGCGGGAAGCTTTCGACCGTCAGAGGTTTCATCTGTACGGGCTTGTACTCCAGGCGACTGCCCTCGGAGAACCACAGCGTATGGCGCAGCCAGTTTTCGTCGTCGCGTTCCGGATGGTCGTTGAGCGCATGCGCCCCGCGGCTTTCCGTGCGGTTGGCCGCCGACGTGATCGTGGCGCGCGCCACTTCGATCATGTTGGTCAGCTCCAGCGCCTCGACGCGCGCCGTGTTGAAGACCTTGGACTTGTCCTTGAAGTAGATGTTCTCCACTTGCGGCGCCAGGCCTTCGATGGCGTCGACCCCTTTCTTCAGCAGGTCGATCGTACGGAACACGCCGCAATGGTGCTGCATGGCCATGCGGATGGCATTGCCGACGTCCTGCGTCTTTTCGCCCGAGGTGCGCGTTTCCAGCTTGTTGACGCGGTCGAGCGAGTAATCGATGCTGGACTGCGGGATGGGCTGGTGCGCGTGCTGGCGCTCGGGGTGCTGGTTGACGATGAAATTGCCCGCCGAACGACCGAAGACAATGAGGTCGAGCAGCGAGTTCGTGCCCAGGCGGTTCGCGCCGTGCACGGAGGTCGCAGCGCATTCGCCGATCGCGTACAGGCCGTTGACGATATTGGACTCGCCGCCGATCGTGCTGATCACCTGGCCATAAATGTTGGTAGGGATGCCGCCCATCTGATAGTGAATGGTCGGCACCACAGGGATCGGATCCTTGATGGGATCGACGTTGGCGAACTTGATGGCGATTTCGCGGATGGAGGGCAGGCGCTTCTGGATGGTTTCGGCGCCCAGGTGGTCGAGCTTGAGCACGACGTAGCTGCCGTCGCCACAGCCACGGCCTTCCTTGATTTCCTGGTCCATCGAGCGCGAGACGAAGTCGCGCGGCGCCAGATCCTTCAGCGTGGGAGCGTAACGCTCCATGAAGCGTTCGCCGTCCTTGTTCAGCAGGATGCCGCCCTCGCCGCGCACGCCTTCGGTGATGAGCACGCCGGCTCCGGCAACGCCTGTGGGGTGGAACTGCCAGAACTCCATGTCCTGCAGCGGAATGCCCGCGCGCGCGGCCATGCCCAGGCCATCGCCGGTATTGATGAAGGCGTTGGTCGAAGCCGCCCAGATACGGCCGGCGCCGCCGGTGGCCAGCACGGTCTGCTTGGCTTCCAGCACGTAGATGTCGCCGGTTTCCATTTCCAGGGCGGTCACGCCCAGGACGTCACCCTGCTCGTTGCGCAGCAGGTCGAGAGCCATCCACTCGACGAAGAACTGCGTGCGGGCGGCGACGTTGCGCTGGTACAGCGTGTGCAGCATGGCATGGCCGGTACGGTCGGCCGCGGCACAGGCGCGCTGGACGGGCTTCTCGCCGAAGTTGGCGGTATGGCCGCCGAACGGGCGCTGGTAGATGGTTCCGTCGGCGTTGCGGTCGAACGGCATGCCGAAGTGCTCGAGTTCATAGACGGCGTGAGGCGCTTCGCGGCACATGAATTCGATGGCGTCCTGGTCGCCCAGCCAGTCCGAACCCTTGACGGTATCGTACATGTGCCAGTACCAGTTGTCTTCGCTCATGTTGCCCAGCGACGCGCTGACGCCGCCCTGCGCGGCCACCGTATGGGAGCGCGTGGGGAATACCTTGGACAGCACGGCGACCGACAGGCCGGCCTGCGCCAGTTGCAGGGAACAACGCATGCCGGCTCCGCCGGCGCCCACTACCACCACATCGAACTGGCGGCGGGGCAGAGATTTAGTAGCAGCGACCACGGCTTAGAGACTCCAGAGAATTTTTGCGAAGTAGACGACGGACGCCGTCAGCCACAACAGGGTGAGCACTTGCAGGAACAGGCGCAGGCCGGCCTTGCGGACATAGTCCATCCAGATGTCGCGCACGCCGATCCAGGCATGCCAGGCCAACGAGAAGAATGCCAGCGTGGCCAGCAATTGCCCCAAGGGAAGCGCTCCCAGGCGGAAAGTGAACAGCGCCTTCCAGCTCTCGTAGTTCAGTTCGGAGCTGAACAGGAAGCCGAGCAGCAGCACCACCGTATAGACGGCCATGATGACCGCCGTGACGCGCTGCGCGATGAAATCGAGGGTACCGTAATGCGCGCCGACCACCAGGCGCTTCGTACCCAGACGTTCTTGTTGATTTGCCATTACCAGACCCCGAACAGTTTCAGACCAAAGATCACCGTCAGCGCCAGGCTGACCCCGAAAACGATGCCCGCGCTCTTGCGGGCGGATTCCTTGTCGACCCCGATGTGCAGATCGATGGTCAGGTAACGGATGCCGGCACAGAAGTGATGCAGATAGCCCCAGATCAGCGCGAGCAGGACGAGCTTACAGACAGGATGCGAGGCCCACGCCTGAATGGACGCAAAGGTTTCCGGCGAAGTCACGCTGAGCTCGAACAGGGGCAGCAGGACCAAGGGAAGACTCAGGAACAGCAGCGCGCCGCTGACGCGATGCAGAATCGACGACTTCGCTGACAGCGGCAAGCGATAGTTCATCAGTTGCGGCACGCTGATATTGCGAAACTGCGGTCGCTGCTTGATGGCGGGATCGGACATGATGGCCTCGGTTTGTAACAAAATTAATATGCAAAAAACACCCGGTATTTTCGCCCATTTACGGGTCCAGCATCAAATCGGGCAAAAAACCTCTTTCAATTCAAGCTATTCCGGTAATGGAAGTGCTCCGTCAGGCACAGCCCCCTGCGCACCTCGACCGGCCGGTCTCCGTAAGTGTAGGACACCCGCTCGACTTCCAGCAGGGGGTCGGAGATGGAGACGTTCAGCAAGGCCGCCTCTTCCTGGCCCGCGCGCACGGCGCGGATTTTTTCTTCTGCGCGCACCATGCTGATGCCGAACTCGGCTTCGAACAAGCCATAGAGGGGGCCGCGGTTCCTGCCCAGCAGCTCGACCGTCAACCCCTGGAAAAGCGCGCCCGGCAGCCAGATGTCGTCGAGAATGGTGGGGGAGCCATCGAAGGACAGCAGGCGGCGCAGCATGACCACGCCTTCTCCCGCCTTGAGATCGAGCAGTGCGGCGATTTCGGCCGAAGCCTTGCCGCGGCGGCAATCGAGGATGCGGCTGCCGGAAAGGCGCTGCTTGCCATCGTCGGGCATCAGGCGTAGGAAACGGAAGCGCACCTTGGCTTCCTGGTGCGTGGCGACGAATGTCCCCTTGCCCTGGCGGCGCAGCAGCAGATTGTCGGCGGCAAGCTCGTCGATCGCCTTGCGCACCGTGCCCTGGCTGACCTGGTAGCGGGCGGCCAGCTCGTGTTCGCTGGGAATGGCTTCGCCCGGCTTCCATTCGCCGCGATCCAGGCTTTGGAGCAGCAGGGCCTTGATCTGCTGATACAGCGGGCTGAACGCCGCGCCTCCCTGGGCGCGGGGCAACTCCTGCCGGTCAAGCAAAGATGATTCTGACATAAGAATTTTCGGCGCTCGCATGCCTGCGCGCGGCGTCGTGCCGCCCGCGGCAATGCCCTGCCGGGTATCCGGAGATCGGTATCTGTGGGGTATCTCCAATTCTCGCATGCTTCGGATCTTCTGTCTAATATCTTGTGTCTTATATAAAATATAAGACAGTTGACGTACGGCAGCTTTTACTCTAACTTCTCTGGCTCATGTCTGCCGCAAAGGTTTAAACTTTCCGGGACGCTTCCGTCCCAATCCAATCCATTTATCGGAGATACCTCATGTCCAAACCAGCCCTGCGCGTCGCCGTTACCGGTGCTGCCGGCCAGATTGGTTATGCCTTGCTGTTCCGCATCGCTTCCGGCGAAATGCTCGGAAAAGACCAGCCCGTCATCCTGCAACTGCTGGAGATCCCCGACGAAAAAGCGCAGAAAGCCCTGCAGGGCGTCATCATGGAACTGGATGATTGCGCCTTCCCGCTGCTGGCAGGCGTGACCGCTCACAGCGACCCGCGCGAAGCCTTCAAGGACGCGGACGTCGCCTTGCTCGTCGGCGCCCGCCCCCGCGGCCCCGGCATGGAGCGCAAGGATCTCCTGCAGGTCAACGCCAAGATCTTCACCGAACAGGGCAAGGCGCTGAACGACGTGGCCAGCCGCAACGTCAAGGTCCTGGTCGTGGGCAACCCCGCCAACACCAACGCCTACATCGCCATGAAGTCGGCTCCCGACCTGCCCGCCAAGAACTTCACCGCCATGCTGCGCCTGGATCACAATCGCGCCCTGTCGCAACTGGCCGCCAAGGCCGGCGTGGCCGTCGGCGACATCGAGAAGCTGATCGTCTGGGGCAACCACTCCCCCACCATGTACCCCGACATCCGCTTCGCCACGGTCAATGGCGAGAGCCTCGCGGCCAAGATCAACGACGACGCCTGGAACCGCGACACGTTCATCCCCACGGTGGGCAAGCGCGGCGCCGCGATCATCGACGCGCGCGGCCTGTCCTCGGCGGCTTCCGCTGCCAACGCGGCCATCGATCACGTGCGCGACTGGGTCCTGGGTTCGAACGGCAAATGGGTCACGATGGGCGTTCCCTCCGACGGCTCCTACGGCATCCCTGAAGGCATCATCTACGGCGTGCCCGTCACCACCGCCAATGGCGAATACACCCGCATCGAGGGCCTCGAAATCGACGCCTTCTCGCGCGAGCGCATGGACTTCACGCTGAACGAGCTGCTCGAAGAGCGCGACGGCGTGAAAGACCTGCTGAAGTAATGCAGTAAACAAGCAACGGAGAAAGAACACATGACGCGACCTGCTTCCGCCGGACAGGCTTTCCGCCAGGCGCTGCGCGAAGAGCAGCCCCTGCAGATCATTGGCGCAATCAACGCCAATCATGCACTGCTCGCCAAGCGCGCCGGCTACAGGGCCATCTATCTGTCCGGCGGCGGCGTCGCGGCCGGTTCCCTGGGCCTGCCCGACCTCGGCATCAACACGCTGGACGATGTCCTGACGGACATCCGCCGCATCACCGATGTATGCGACGTTCCCCTGGTGGTCGATATCGATACCGGGTTCGGCCCCTCCGCCTTCAATATCGGCCGCACCGTCAAGAGCCTGATCAAGTTCGGCGCCGCCGCCTGCCACATCGAAGACCAGGTGGGCGCCAAGCGCTGCGGCCACAGGCCTGGCAAGGAGATCGTCTCCGCCACCGAAATGGCCGACCGCGTCAAGGCCGCGGTCGACGCCCGCACGGACGATGATTTCTTCATCATCGCGCGCACGGACGCCATCGCCGTCGAAGGCGTCGATGCCGCGCTCGAGCGCGCCCGCCTCTGCGTCGAGGCCGGCGCTGATGCGATCTTCGCCGAGGCTTCCTACGACCTGGACACCTACGCGCGCTTTACCCGCGAGCTGCCGGTGCCCGTTCTGGCCAACATCACCGAATTCGGCGCGACGCCGCTGTTTTCCGTCGAAGAGCTGGCCGGCGCAGGCGTGGGCATGGTGCTCTATCCCCTGTCGGCCTTCCGCGCCATGAACAAGGCGGCGGAAACCGTCTACCAGGCCATCCGTCGCGACGGCCACCAGCGCAACGTGATCGATCTCATGCAGACTCGCGAAGAGCTGTACGACCGCATCGGCTATCACGCCTATGAACAGCATCTGAACGCATTGTTCGAACAGGGAAAAGCAAAATAGCAGGCAGTACCGCCACCCACACCTGAAACAACGTCAAAGGAGAGCGCAGACATGACAGACCAAGCAGCCCAGGAAACCGCACAGGGCTTCAAGCCCAAGAAATCCGTCGCACTCTCCGGCGTGGTGGCAGGCAATACCGCGCTGTGCTCGGTCGGCCGCAGCGGCAACGACCTGCACTACCGCGGCTACGATATCCTGGATCTGGCCGACGCCTGCGAATTCGAAGAAGTGGCGCACCTGCTGGTGCATGGCAAGCTGCCCAACCAGGCCGAGCTGACCGCCTACCGGCAAAAGCTGCATGCATTGCGCGGCCTGCCGCTGCAACTGCAGGCTGTGCTGGAATCCCTGCCAGCCTCCAGCCATCCCATGGACGTCATGCGCACGGCGGTTTCAGTCCTGGGCTGCGTGCTGCCCGAGAAGGACGACCATAACCTGCCCGGCGCACGCGACATCGCCGACCGGCTGATGGCGAGCCTGGGCTCCGCGCTGCTGTACTGGTATCACTACAGCCACAACGGCCGCATGATCGATGTTCAGACCGACGACGACAGCATCGGCGGGCACTTCCTGCATCTGCTGCATGGCAGGAAGCCCAGCGACGAATGGGTGCGCGCCATGCACATCTCGCTGAACCTGTATGCCGAGCACGAATTCAATGCTTCCACGTTCACCGGCCGCGTCATCGCCGGCACGGGTTCCGACATCTATTCCGCCATCACCGGCGCCATTGGCGCGCTGCGCGGTCCCAAGCACGGCGGCGCCAACGAGTTCGCCTTCGAAGTCCAGAACCGCTACGAAACGCCGGACGAGGCCGAGGCCGACATCCGCCGCCGCGTCGGGAACAAGGAAGTCGTTATCGGCTTCGGACACCCTGTCTACACCATTTCCGATCCGCGCAACCAGGTCATCAAGGAAGTCGCGCGGCAGCTCTCCGTCGACGCCGGCAATACCCGCATGTACGACATCGCCGAGCGGCTGGAAACCGTCATGAAGGACGCCAAGAACATGTTCCCGAACCTGGACTGGTTCTCGGCGGTCTCCTACCACATGATGGGCGTGCCCACCGCCATGTTCACCCCGCTGTTCGTCATCGCGCGCACGGCCGGATGGGCCGCGCACATCATCGAGCAGCGCATCGACAACAAGATCATCCGTCCGACCGCCAACTACACCGGCCCGGAAGACAGGCCGTTCGTTCCGCTGGAGCAGCGTTAACCAAAAAGGCGCGGGCGCATCATGGCCGCGCCTTTTTCCCTTGAAGCGATTGCCATGAATACCGCCTACCGCACCCGCCTGCCCGGCACCGAACTGGACTATTTCGATGCGCGCGCCGCCGTCGATGACATCGCGCCAGGCGCATACGACACCCTGCCCTACATCTCGCGCGTGCTGGCCGAAAACCTGGTGCGCCGCTGCGATCCCGGGCTATTGACGGATGCGCTGAAACAGCTGATCGAGCGCCGCCAGGACCTGGACTTTCCCTGGTACCCCGCCCGCGTGGTCTGTCACGACATCCTCGGCCAGACCGCGCTGGTCGACCTGGCCGGACTGCGCGACGCCATTGCCGGGAAAGGCGGCGACCCCTCGCAGGTCAATCCCGTCGTTCCCACGCAACTGATCGTGGACCACTCCCTAGCCGTCGAGCACGCCGGCTTCGAACCCGGCGCCTTCGAGAAAAACCGCGCTATCGAAGACAGGCGCAACGATGACCGCTTCCACTTCATCGACTGGACCAAGGCCGCCTTCAAGAATGTCGACGTCATCGGCCCCGGCAACGGCATCATGCACCAGATCAACCTGGAACGCATGTCCCCCGTCATCCATGCAATCGGCGGCGTGGCCTTTCCCGATACGCTGGTCGGCACGGACAGCCACACGCCGCATGTGGATGCGCTGGGCGTCATCGCCATCGGCGTCGGCGGCCTGGAGGCAGAAAGCGTCATGCTGGGCCGCGCTTCGTGGATGCGCCTGCCGGACATCGTCGGCGTGGAGCTCACCGGCAAGCTGCGGCCGGGCATCACCGCCACCGACCTGGTGCTGGCGCTGACCGAATTCCTGCGCCAGCAAAAAGTGGTGTCCGCCTGGCTGGAATTCTTCGGCGACGGCGTCCCCCACCTGACGCTGGGCGACCGCGCCACTATTTCCAACATGACTCCGGAATACGGCGCCACAGCCGCCATGTTCCACATCGACCGGCAGACTATCGATTACCTGCGGCTCACAGGGCGCGACGAAGCGCAGGTCCAACTGGTGGAAACCTACGCCAGGCAGGCGGGCCTGTGGGCCGACGACCTGAAGACGGCGCGCTACGAACGCGCGCTGCAATTCGACCTGTCTTCCGTAGTGCGCAACATCGCCGGTCCTTCCAATCCGCACCGCCGCGTTCCCACCTCGGAGCTGCAGGCGCGCAATATCGCCGGCACAGTGGAAAGCATTCCCGGCCTGATGCCCGACGGCGCCGTCATCATCGCCGCCATCACGAGCTGCACCAACACCAGCAACCCGCGCAACGTCATCGCCGCCGGCCTGCTGGCACGCAACGCCAATGCGCTCGGCCTGGCGCGCAAGCCCTGGGTCAAGACCTCGCTGGCCCCCGGCTCCAGGGCCGTGCAGCTGTACCTCGAAGAGGCGGGGCTGCTGCCCGAGCTGGAAGCCCTGGGCTTCGGCATCGTGGGCTTCGCCTGTACGACCTGCAACGGCATGAGCGGTGCGCTCGATCCCGCCATCCAGCGGGAAATCGTCGAGCGCGACCTGTACGCGACCGCAGTCCTGTCGGGCAACCGGAACTTCGACGGGCGCATCCACCCCTATGCCAAGCAGGCATTCCTGGCTTCACCGCCGCTGGTCGTGGCCTATGCCATCGCCGGCACCATACGCTTCGACATCGAAAAGGATCCGCTGGGATACGACGCCCAGGGCAGGCCCGTAACGCTCAAGGACATCTGGCCCGCCGACGAGGAAATCGACGCCATCATCCAGCGCTGCGTCAAGCCCGAGCAGTTCCGCAAAGTCTACGAGCCCATGTTCGCCACGCGCCAGGGACGGGTCTCGTCCGACAGCCCGCTGTATGCCTGGCGGCCTCAAAGCACCTATATCCGCCGTCCTCCGTACTGGGAGGGCGCCCTGGCGGGCGAACGCACGCTGCGCGGCATGCGTCCGCTGGCCGTGCTGGGCGACAACATCACCACTGACCATCTGTCGCCGTCCAACGCCATCCTGCCCGACAGCGCCGCCGGAGAATACCTGGCGAAGATGGGCCTGCCTGAGGAAGACTTCAACTCCTATGCCACGCACCGCGGCGACCACCTGACCGCGCAGCGCGCCACCTTCGCCAACCCCAAGCTGCTGAACGAAATGGTGATGGAGGACGGCAAGGTCAAGCAGGGATCGCTGGCCCGCATCGAGCCCGAAGGCAAGGTCACGCGCATGTGGGAAGCGATAGAAACCTATATGCAACGCGGCCAGCCGCTCATCATCATCGCCGGGGCCGACTACGGCCAGGGCTCGTCGCGCGACTGGGCCGCCAAAGGCGTGCGCCTGGCCGGCGTCGAAGCCATTGCGGCGGAAGGCTTCGAGCGCATCCACCGCACCAACCTGATCGGCATGGGCGTGCTGCCGCTGGAATTCAGGCCCGGCACGAACCGCAAGACGCTGGCCATCGACGGCACCGAGACCTATGACGTCATCGGCGAACGCACGCCGCGCGCCACGCTGACGTTGGTCATCCACCGCCGCAACGGCGAACATGTGGAGGTTCCCGTCACATGCCGGCTGGACACGGCTGAAGAGGTATCCATCTATGAAGCCGGCGGCGTACTGCAGCGTTTCGCACAGGACTTCCTCGAAGCTTCGGCGAATACATAATTCTCATACAGAGCCGCATTGGCAAACATCATGACTCATCCCGCACAGATCTTCATCCCCGCCACCTATATGCGCGGCGGCACCAGCAAAGGGGTCTTCTTCCGCCTGCAGGATCTGCCTGAAGCAGCACGCAAACCAGGCCCCGCGCGCGATGCCCTGCTGCTGCGCGTCATCGGCAGCCCGGATCCCTACGGCAAGCAGATCGACGGCATGGGGGGCGCGACCTCCAGCACCAGCAAGACCGTCATTCTCAGTCCCAGCACCCGCGAGGGCCACGACGTCGATTACCTGTTCGGCCAGGTCTCCATCGACCGGCCGTTCGTGGACTGGAGCGGCAACTGCGGCAATCTCTCTGCCGCCGTAGGGCCGTTCGCCATCCGCAGCGGGCTGGTGGACGCGTCGCGCCTTCCAGAAAACGGCACCGCCGTCGTCCGCATCTGGCAGGCCAACATCGGCAAGACCATCATCGCACATGTTCCCATGTGCAATGGCGCCGTGCAGGAAACCGGGGACTTCGAACTGGACGGCGTCACGTTCCCCGCGGCCGAGATCCGGCTGGAATTCATGGATCCCGCGGCGGATGACGGCGACGGCGGCGGCGCCATGTTCCCCACCGGCAATGTCGTGGACGAACTGGACGTACCCGGCATCGGCCGCCTGAAGGCCACGCTCATCAACGCGGGCATTCCCACCGTCTTCGTCGAGGCGGCCGCACTGGGATACCTAGGGACGGAACGGCAGGACGACATCAACGGAGATGCGCGCGCGCTTGCCTTGTTCGAGCAGATCCGCGCCATGGGCGCCGTGCGCATGGGCCTGATCGGAAACATCGATGAGGCTGCTGCGCGCCAGCACACCCCGAAAGTGGCATTCGTCGCCCCTCCTTCCGGCTACACCGCCTCCAGCGGAAAGGCGGTCGCCGCCGGCGACATCGACCTGCTGGTGCGCGCCCTGTCCATGGGCAAGCTGCATCACGCCATGATGGGCACCGCGGCCGTGGCCATCGCCTCTGCCGCAGCCATTCCCGGAACGTTGGTCAACCTGGCGGCCGGAGGCGGCGAGCGTGACGATATCCGCTTCGGCCATCCGTCGGGTACGCTGCGCGTCGGCGCGCGCGCCGTCAGGAAGGAAGAGGGATGGACCATCGCCAGCGCCAGCATGAGCCGCAGCGCCCGCGTGCTGATGGAAGGCTGGGTCTACGTGCCGGACGACATCGGCACGTAAGAAGCCCGCACAAGCGCCAGACACCGCGCTTTTTCCAGGGCCGGATTTCCGCTGTCACTGAGCAGGCGGCGCCGGCCTTCATGTCCGCCCGCCCCGGCGCCACGCCAGCGCTACCCCACTGCGCGTTCCACAAATAGCAAGCCTTGCGCATCCGGCCCGGCCTGGATGCGCTCTCTTTCCCCGCGCTTCCATTCCTCCCCCGCCTTGCCTCTACGCTGGCTGCCGCCATTCCTGCGCCGGCAGTTGGTGTTTTCCCTAGCTTTATTGACGCGTCTATCCGACATCCTTAATATTGCTCGTATCCATAATCCTGGATCCTGGATCCAATTTTAAAAGACAAGCCATGGCCTCCTTGCTCGCCCGCGGTCTGGATCGCATCAACTCACTGACCTATACCCTGCTTTTCCTGATGCTGGCCGCCATGGTCGCGATCGTGTTCTGGCAAGTCGCCGTCCGGTTCGCGCTGCCTCCCCTGGGCATCATTGTCTCGGCCCCCTGGACGGAAGAGGCGGCGCGCTACTTGATGATCTGGAGCATATTCCTGGGCGGCTCCGTGGCCGCCAGCAAGGGCCTTCTGATCGCCGTCAACGCCCTGATCGATGCGCTCCCGGCCCATGCCGCCCGATACACGCGTTTGCTGGCCCTGTCCTGCACCATCGCATTCCTGGCCGTCCTGACCTGGTATGGCTGGGTCTGGTCGGAATTCGGCGCAGTGGAGACATCTCCCGTCCTCACCATTTCGAAGCGCTGGCTGTACCTGGCCATGCCCGTCGGCACCGCCCTCATGCTCCTGAATCTTCTGTCCGTCCTGATCCGCATCGCCCTCCAGCCCGCCCGACAAGCGGAATCGCACCAATAAGACCAATATCCCTACCGGAGACAACTCATGCTGCTACTGTTCGGAAGCCTGATCCTCTGCTTCGCCATCGGCATACCCATATTCGCCGCACTGGGCATCGCTGCCGGACTGGTGCTGGTCCAGAAGGACATCAGCCTGCTGAGCGTTCCGCAGAACCTGTTCGAAGCGCTCGATGCCTTTCCCCTGATGGCCATTCCGTTCTACGTACTGGCGGGCAGCCTGATGCAGAACGGCGGCATCTCCCGCCGCCTGATGGACCTGGCCAACGCCATCGTCGGATGGATACGCGGCGGCCTGGGATCGGCCTCGGTCCTGACATCCATGTTCTTCTCCACGATGTCCGGCTCTTCCTCCGCAACGACGGCCGCCGTGGGCGGCATCATGATCCCGGCCATGGAAAAGAAGGGCTACCCGAGGAATTTCGCGGCGGCCGGCATCGCCGTGGCCGGCGAACTTGGCGCCATCATCCCGCCCTCTCTGCCGATGATCATCTATGCGCTGGTCGCCAACGTTTCGGTCGGCAGCATGTTCCTTGCCGGCATATTCCCCGGCCTGATGCTGGGCGTCTCGCTGATCGTCACCATCGCCATCGTCGCCAAGCTCAAGAACTTCGATGACATCACGCCCATCACCCCAAAAGCCTGGATTGTCAATGTATGGCGAGCGCTCCTGCATTCCGGCTTTGCCCTGATGATGCCCGTCATCATCCTGGGCGGCATTTACTCCGGCATTTTCACTGCCACCGAGGCCTCCGTGGTCGCCGTGGTATACGGCCTGCTCGTCGGCATGTTCGTCTACAAGGAAATCCGGATCCACGACCTTAGGCGCATCTTCGCCGAAACCGCCATCCTGACCGGCACCATCATGCTGATCGTAGGTTTCGCCTCGCTGTTCGCCTATCTGCTGGCGATCAACAACGTCTCGCAGCACCTGTCCGCGCTGATCGGCAGCGTCGCGTCCAATGCCTTCATGTTCCTGCTGCTGGCGAACGTGCTGCTTCTGGTCATCGGCATGTTCATGGAGGCGCTGGCCTGCATCGTCATCCTGGGACCGATGCTGGCGCCGATTGCCGCCAGCTACGGTATCGATCCCATCCATTTCGGCATGGTGATCATTTTCAACGTCGCCATCGGCATGGTGACGCCTCCGGTCGGCGTGAATCTCTTCATCGCCTGCCAGATTTCCGGCCTGTCGCTCGAACAGCTGATCCGTCCGCTGCTGATTTTCCTGGCTGTCCTGATCATGAACCTCATGATCGTCAGCTACGTTCCCGCCATTTCCCTGGCGCTTCTATAGACCGCAAAACCCGATAAACGAGGAGACATCATGAAACGCCTGCTACTCGCATCCGCCCTGGCCTTTGCCTCGCTGCACACCCACGCCCAGCAGAAAGTCACGCTGGATCTCGGCCACGTGCTCACCACGGACAGCCACTATCATGCCGCCGCCGTCAAGCTGGCCGAAGTCGCGGCGGAGAAATCGAACGGCACACTGACCATCAATATTTTCCCTTCGGGCCAACTGGGCGGCGAAGTCCGCATGATCCAGTCCGCTCGCACAGGCACGCTGCCGCTGGTCGTCACCGGCGAACCGCCGCTGGAGAACACCATCAAAGAGTACGGCCTGTTCTCGCTGCCCTACCTGTTCAAAGACCTGCAGCACGCCAACCAGGCGCTGCAAAGCCCGTTCGGCAAGCACATGCTCGGCTATATGGACCGTTATGGCCTGGTCGGCCTCGGATGGATTTCCACTCTGGAGCGCAACCTGTACGGCACCAAGAAAGTCAGCACTGTCGATGATATGAAAGGAACGAAGGTCCGCGTCATCCAGTCCCCCGGCTATGTGCGCGCCTATGAATCGCTGGGCGCCCAACCCACGCCCATGGCCTATTCCGAGGTCTTCATGGCGCTGCAGACCGGCGTCGTCGATGCGGGCGAGGCGTCTCCCGACCAGATCATCCAGGACAAATTCATCGAAGTCACCAAGTTCTACAACAAGATCAAGATCCACTACATGCCCGCGGTGATCATCATGTCGAAATCCCGCTTCGACTCGCTGTCCAAGGAGCACCAGGACATCCTGCGCGAAGCAACCGACATTGCAGTCAAGCATGCCATCGCAGTCTATGAGAAAAACTACCAGGAAGGCATAGAAGCCATGCAGGCCGCCAGCGTGGAAATCGTGGAACCCGAGCTGGCCGGATTCCGCGCCGCCACCGAAAAGATCTACGCCCCCCTGCTGAAAGACATCCCCGACGGCCAGAAGAATCTGGAAGCCGCAAGGGCCGCAGCCAACTGATCACGCGCTCAAGCGCGAGCCTCGGCTTGCAGTCCGAGGCAACCCATCATTCCATTACCTTCAAAAGGATAGCTGTATGAGTACTCTGAAAGGCATTTGCGCCGCATCATGCACCCCCATGCGCGACGACGGCGCAGTCGACTACGATGCATTCCGTTCCCACCTGGACAGCCTGATCGGGGCCGGCGTCCACATCATCGCCGTCAACGGCGGCACGGGCGAGTTCGCTTTCCTGACCACCGAAGAAAAGCGCAGGATCGCCGAAACGGCCGCTTCCCACATCGACGGCAGGGCAAAGCTGATCGTCCAGACGTCCGCCATCCGCACGGAGGACAGCATCGAAGCTTCCCTGCATGCCGAAGGCATCGGCGCCGATGCGCTGCTGGTTCTTCCGCCCTACTTCGAAGGTCCGGTTCCGGACGGCGTGTATTACCACTACGAGCGCATCGCCGAAAAAGTCAGTACGCCCATGATGGTCTACAACGTACCCATGCACTCGGGCTTCGATATAACCCCCGAATTCTTCAAGCGCCTGTCCGCCATCGACAACATCAAGTACATCAAGGACACCAGCGGCGATTTCAACCGCGTCCAGGAACTGCTGGCCAGCGGCGCCACCGTTTTCAACGGCTCGGATCCCTTCGCATTCCATGCCCTGCTGGCGGGCTGCAACGGCTGCTTCTGGGGCGCGGTCAACGCCATCGCCCCAGAGGCTGTGGAGATGTACAACCTCGTCCAGGAAGGCAAGCTGGCGCAGGCACTGGCCGTGTGGAACCGCATTCTGCCCGCCAATCTCTTTTTCTGGCGCAGCCCTTACAACCCGGCGGTCAAGGCGGCAACCAACATTCTGACCGGCAATGTCGGCGACTGCCGCAAGCCCGTCATGCCGCTGGATGGCGACCAGATGGCGGAACTCAAGAGCGCCATCGCCCCCATCCTGAGCCATCGCAAGTAAGTTATTGATAGGACTGCTAATTGTTATACTGCAGGGTTCGAATACTTCATTCTTCCCCGCGATTCACGCAATGCAAAAACAACCGACTTCCATCATCCGGCGCCAGAATATCGCCGCCGCTGTCACGGATGCCATCCGCGAACGGATCCTGAATGGAGACTACCCAAAAGGCAGTCTGCTGCGCCAGGAAGTCCTTGCCGAGACGTTCGGCGTCTCGCGCATGCCGATACGCGAAGCGCTTCGCAATCTGGAGGCCGAAGGCCTGATCATCATGCAGGTTTCGCGCAGCGCACTGGTCACGGACTGCTCCATCGATGAGATCGACGAAGTCTTCCGGCTGCGCACCGTGCTGGAGGTCGAGTTGTTGCGCTATGCCATGCCGCACATGACCAGCGCCAGCCTGGCGCGCTCGGAGGCGCTTGCGGAACAGTTGACGCAGTCATACGAAAACAATGACATCAAGCAATGGGGCGCTCTGAATACGGAGTTTCACCTCAGCCTGTACCAGCCCGCGGGAAAAGACCTTTGGCTCGGCATGATCCAGAAGCTCAACAACCAGGTGGACCGCTACATCCGGCTCCAGCTGGTCCTGGACCACGACATCCGCCAGGCCTCCGAAGAACACCAGGAGCTCTGCCGGCTCTGTCGCGCCGGGGACATCGAAGCCGCCGTCCGGCTGCTGACCCATCACATCGACGCAACGCGCGACAAGCTGCTCAGGAATCTGCGGGAAAAACAGGGCCAGGCGGCAAGCTCCTGACACAGGACGCGCCGCCGGCGACAGGTGATGCCCCACATCCGGAATAACGGCCGTCAGGCCTACAGAAGAGAGACATCATGCCTATTTCGACCGATCAAGTATTTGCACAGGCCCGCGAAGCCAGGCTTTTCGCCGGTCATCTCATCCCTGGGCATCGGCCGTCCCAGGCCGGGCGCCTGGAAAACCGCACGCCGATCGACGACACGCCTATCGGCTGGATCGAGGCGGGCAACGCCGAAGACGTCGACAAGGCGGTTCGCGCCGCGCGCGCCAGCTTCGAGTCGGGCGAATGGTCCGGCCTGTCGCCCGCGCAACGCAAGGCCGTCCTGCTGCGCTGGGCCGATCTGCTGGAAGCGCACACGGAGGAACTGGCCGCGCTGGACTGCATCGACGCCGGCAAGCCCATCACCGAATGCCTGAATACCGACATGCCCGCTACCATCGACACGTTCCGCTGGTATGCGGAAGCGATCGACAAAGTGTTCGGAAAAATCTCCCCCACCGGAAGCGACGCCCTCGGCCTGATCGTCAAGGAACCCATCGGCGTGGTCGGCGCCGTGCTGCCCTGGAACTTCCCCGCGCAGATGTACGCATGGAAAGTCGCTCCCGCGCTGGCTGCCGGCAATGCCGTCGTCGTCAAGCCGGCCGAGCTGACTTCGCTCAGCGCCTACCGCATGACACAGCTGGCCTATGAGGCGGGTGTTCCCGAAGGCGCGCTGACCCTGGTCACGGGCCTGGGCGAAGAGGCCGGCGAAGCGCTGGGCCGGCACATGGATGTGGACATCGTATCGTTCACCGGATCCACCGAAGTGGGCCGCCTGTTCCTGCGCTATTCGGCGGAAAGCAACCTGAAGGAAATCGTGCTCGAGTGCGGCGGCAAGAGCCCGCAGGTCGTCTTCGAGGACGCCGATCTGGACGGCATCACGCCGCACATCCTGGCGGCCGCCTTCTGGAACATGAGCGAGAACTGCAGCTGCGGCTCGCGCCTCATCGTCCATGCCTCCATCAAGGATCGGCTGCTGGAGCAGTTGCGCGCCGGACTGGCCGACTGGAAAGTCGGCCTGCCCACCGATCCGGCCACCAGCATCGGTCCCATGGTGGAAAAGGCGCATTTCGACAAGGTGAAGAGTTTCATCGACGACACTCTGGAGGCCGGCGCGCGCCTGGCGCATGGCGGCAAGATACATGACGAGCTGGGCAGCGGCTGGTATGTGGAGCCCACCATTTTCGACGGCGTCACGCCCGACATGCGCCTGTTCCGCAACGAAGTCTTCGGCCCCGTGCTCGCCGTCACCACGTTCGAGGACGAGCAGGAAGCCGTCCGCCTGGCCAACGACAGTGTCTACGGCTTGGCCGCATCCATCTACACGCAGAATCTGAAGCGCGCACAGCGCGTCTCCAGCGCCCTGCGCGCGGGAACCGTATCCGTCAATGGATTTTCCGAAGGCGACATCACCACGCCGTTCGGCGGATACAAGCAATCCGGCTTCGGCGGCAGGGACAACGGCCTGGAGGCATTCGACCAGTACCAGCAGACCAAGACCATCTGGTATGTGAACTGAACGAACACCCCCCGCTCCTGGAAAAGACGAGGCCCTGCTGTTTTGCACAGCAGGGCCTCGTCGCATGAACCGCGCAATTATCAGTAATGCGGCGGCTGTTCGTCCCGCGGATCTCCCACAGGACGGGCAACGCCTTGCGCAGCCGCCTGGTCGCGCAGATCGGCCACCAGGCGGGCCAGGCGCTCGATGGCCTGCTGCTGCCGGAAGACTGTCTGGTTCAATTGATCAAGCAGATCCTCCGAGAAGGCAAGCTTGACTTCCAGGTCGGTGATGCGCTGTTCCAGCAAGGTCGGGTTGTGGTCGCTCATGCCGGAATTATAGTGGCTTGGCGCCAGGAATCACTGCCCCTTGCTATTGTTGAACAGCGTAGTGATGCGCTCACGCAGTTGGGGATCCTGCTGGACCGCGATGCTGATGCCGTTGTACTGATCGACGGTCAGGCCATCGCTCTGCACTGCTGTCACCATTTTCTCATCCGCCTCCTGGAGGATGGCCTTGCGGGCGACTTCGTCCTGGGCCGCCTGCAGGCGCGGCTGGTAATCCTGAACGACGGCTTCGACCTTTCTCGCCGCGCTGACGTACTGCTGTATCTGCGCCTCGCTCGGCTGTATGGCCTGGGGAGCCTGCGCGGGCGCGGTCTCGGTCGGAACGGCCTGGGCCCACACGGCTGTCGTGGAAAGGCCAAAGGCGACGGCTGCTGCCGAGAGGAACGCTTTCAGTGATGGCTGCATGGACATACTCCTTTACGTCAATGAACCTCCATGATGACGACCCGCCCCGGAGGAGACAAGTTTCCCTATGTATGTCTGTGTGTCGGCATGACACGGATCATTCAGGATGTGACGAGGGACCATGCGGCCCGCATCCCCTTGCGCTGCGGGAGACAAGGAGGCAGCCGGAGCGGCGCCGGAACAGTATCCGCTATGCATCCGCATACAAAACGACATCAAGACTTGCGCCTGGGAAACCGCGGGAAACCCGGCCCACCGCCCCAGGCGCCACCTATCGGGCCAGGGGCAGCTTGCTCCCCGCGATGGCGCGCTCCAGCATGACGTCGCCGCGGAACTGGAACAGCTTGGCGGGACGGCCGGCTGCGCCATGCGTCATCTCGCCGGTTTCCTCCACCAGTTCCTGCTGCTCGATGAAGCGGCGGAAATTCTGCTTGTGCAGCCGGCGGCCGGCAACCGCCTCGAAGGCCTGCTGCAATTGCAGCAGAGTGAAGGCGGGCGGCATCAGCTCAAATACGACGGGCCGGTAGCGTATCTTTGCGCGCAGCCTGGCCATGGCGGTCGCCAGGATACGGCGATGATCGTGCCGCATGGCGGCGCCGGGCAGCACTGCTTCCGTCTCTTTTCCCATCCGGCGCAAGGCCTCTGGCGCAAGACCGGCCTCGAACAGCAGCTCGTAGCGCTGCAGGACCATATCCTCGTTCCAGCCGCCCTCATCCGTGCCGAAGGTATAGTCGACGCGCTGGCGCCGCCGGCGCCGCAGCGCGGCATCGCCCTTGGCGCACCAGCGCAACAGCTCGGGCCGGATCAATGCATCGACGATCTCCGGCGTCCCTGCGCGCCAGTCCTCCCATGGGAAATAGCGATACCAGTCCTGCCAGCCAACCGTGGCGATCTCCGGACTTTGCAGCTCTCGCGTCAATCCGAGATAGCTGACCGAAATGACATGCTGTCCCTGCTGGTTGGCCCGATCGCCGTCGGCGAACGTATAGAGCTGCTCCACATAGCCCAGGGGATGATGCGTCTGCGCTTCGACCCAGGCGCGCAGGCCCGCCTGCAGCGATCTGTGCCCCGACTCGAAAGGCCCGGCGGGCAGAGCCTCGGCGTTTTCCCGCGTCAGTACGCGCGGCTGCCCGTCCGTGACGGACACCAGGACCGCCACCAGCTCTGTGGCGACGGCATTGACCGGCGATTCCCGGAAATCCGATTGCGGCATGAACGACATGACAGTGGAAGGCCTATGTTTTGGCGCCGCTTGCGTTGCGGCGTTTCAGGATTCCCAGGGTCTGCTCCAGCACGCTGCGATCCAGATCCTGGACAATGAACACCAGGCGGGAACTGCGATCCTCCCCCGGCCATGCATCGAGATGAACTGGCTCATGGAACACGTGCTGAACGCCATGGATGACCAGCGGGCGAGACTCCCCGCGGATGTTCAGGATGCCCTTGAGGCGCAGCATGCGGTCTCCCAGGAACGCCATGAGGATCTCGCGCCACTCCCTGAACGCTTCCGGCTCCAGCGGCTGGTCCAGCACGAAGCTGCAGGAACGGATGCCATCGTCGTGATTGCTCGCATGGCTGTGGCCATGCTCCCGGTGCTCATGCCCCGGCTCCCCGGAACCGCAGCAGGCCTGCATATCTTCGTCGTGGGCGCAGCCGTGCGCATGCGCATGTTCGTGCGCGTGGCCCGCTCCGGCAAACGCCCGCGTGTGCAGCCACGCCTGTATGTCGATACCGCGGGCATTCGCCTGCGCGACACCCAGGTCGATCAGATCCCGCGCCCGCACACTTCCCGGGTTTGCTTCGATCTGCCGGGCGCCGGGATTGATCCTGCGCAGCCGCTCAGCCAGCGCCTGCCTGCTCTCCTCGCCCGCCATGTCCGCCTTGGTCAGCAGCAGGACGTCCGCGACCGCGGACTGCCTGAGCGCTTCCGGGTGCCTGTCCAGCGTCTGCCAGCCATTGGCCAGGTCCACCGTCGTCACGATGCCGTCCAGGAAATAATGCTTCGTCAGAGCTGGGTCATCGAGCAAGGTCTGCAGAATGGGCGCGGGATCGGCCAGCCCCGTGCTTTCGATCATGACCCGGTCGAACTGCCGCCGTCCATTGCGGGAAAAGCGCCACACGGCGTCCTTCAGCGTGCGCGCCAGGTCTCCGCGTATCGTGCAGCACAGGCAGCCGCTGCTCAGTTCGACGACGCCCTCGATCCTGCTGTGCGCCACCAGCAGATGGTCCAGCCCGACATCGCCGAACTCATTGATGATGACGAGCGCGCCCGACATGGCGGGCTGTTTCACCAGCGTATTGAGCACGGTCGTCTTGCCGCTACCGAGAAAACCGGTCAGCAGCGTCACGGGAATTTTCGTCATGAGGGAAGGCAGCCGCTATAGAAATGATATAACATATCATTTTAATGAAGAACGAGACACTCGCATGATACTGCGCCTTCGCATCGCATGCTGCCCTGGACACGAGACGACGCGCCCGTCCTGTACCTGCGCCCGTCGCGGCTGAATGACGCGGGCGCCATCACCAGCACAAGGAGAAACCCTCATGAAAGTCCTGGCCTCGCTCAAGGATGCCAAGAACCGCCACCGGGACTGCCGGGTCGTCAGGCGACGCGGCAGAATCTATGTGATCTGCAAATCGAATCCAAGGTTCAAGGCCCGCCAGGGCTAAGGCCGTACCAGGCTTCGGCGACGGCATCCCGGGCACGGCGGATACCGCTGCGGATGCTCAGCCCTGCCGCAAATGCGCCAGCAGCAACTGCGCATGCCTGGGCAATTCCCCGAAGTCCCTTGCGCAGAACAGCAATTCCCGCCGCGCCCAGGCATCCGAAAGGGGAATATGGCGAATGCCGGTGCGGCGGGCATGGCGCACGGCCACCACCCGTGGCACGATGGCGATCCCGACTCCCCTGCCCACCAGCCGGCAGACAGCCTCGAAGCTGCCTAGCCGTATGCGGTAGTCCAGCCGCTTGCCCTGCCGGCCGGCAAACTGCCCG
Source organism: Paracandidimonas soli (assembly GCF_004342005.1). Classification (GTDB taxonomy): domain Bacteria; phylum Pseudomonadota; class Gammaproteobacteria; order Burkholderiales; family Burkholderiaceae_B; genus Paracandidimonas; species Paracandidimonas soli. The sequence goes on along the minus strand of NZ_SMBX01000004.1, from coordinate 237,439 downwards.
ACATGGGCCTGCAATGCGCTGCCGTCCTCCATGCCGACGAAAGGATATGCGGCGGCGTCGCCCAGTGAAAGCGAAAGGCGCCCGCCGCCGTCCAGCGCATGTCCCTGCGGAACGATCAGGACGAGAGGATCCGGCACGAACCGGATCATCTGCAGGGCATCGCAATCGACGCTGCCCGATATCACGGCCAGATCGCCGATGCCGTCGCGCAGAGCCGCCACGCTATCCTCGCTGCGGCGCTCTTCCAGGCTCACGGAAATGCCGGCATGATCAAGCAGAAACGCGCCGATGCGGTCTGGCAGATGCTCGCTCATGGCGGAGGTATTGCAGAACAGGCGCACATGTCCTTTGAGCCCGGCGCCGAAGGCATTCAGCTCGTCCTGCAAACTGTCCACCTGGCGCAGCATCTGGCGCGCATGCTGCAGCAGGCTGCGCCCGGCCGCAGTCGGCGCGACGCCCCGCCTGTCACGCTCCAGCAATTGCAGCCGCATGCGCGCTTCCATGGCGCGTATGCGCTCGCTGGCCGAAGGCAGCGCCATGGGCATCGCCTGCGCCCCCGCAGTGATGGTGCCGCTTTCGCAGACATGCACGAACAACTTCAGATCCACCAGATCGAACGGCGCCATCGCGGTTCCTCCATTCCGTAAGCATCGAAGCCGGCCTGCCCCGCCCGGCCTGCGCCGGGACATATCGAACCCGGCCATTCTCATTCGACCATGAATGACTAAGGAAAATCCATAGCCAGAATAAGGCAGATCCAGCTGGCCGGAAGCATGATTCACGGACAGAATACTGCCAGACGAGACATCTCGACTATCATTCGCAACCCCTGAAACAGGAAGACAGCCATGCCGGACCTATCGTTGCTCTTACCGGAAAATCTGCATTTGCTGGCTGTTCCGGCAGCCATCTTCCTGCTGGCTGGACTGGTGAAGGGAGTGATAGGGATGGGCCTTCCCACGGTGGCCATGGCATTGCTTGCGCTTTCCATGACGCCCGCGCAGGCGGCCGCGCTTCTAATCCTGCCTTCGTTTTTGACGAACCTATGGCAGGCGGGGCCGCTGCGCACGGCGCTGCCGCTGCTGCGCCGCCTTGCCCCGCTTCTGCTTAGCACCGCCGCCGGCACGCTGACCGGCGCATGGCTGATCGGCGCCCCCGCGGGCTCGTGGGCGCGCATGGCGCTGGGATCGATCCTGGCGCTTTATGCTGTGTGGACGCTCATGGGCAGGCAGGGGCATGTCCCCGCTGCGCGCGAAACCTCGTTCGGCCTGGCGGCGGGCGGCGCAACGGGCCTTGTCACCGCCGCGACAGGCGTATTCGTCCTGCCGTCCGTTCCCTACCTGCAATCCCTTGGACTGTCCCGCGATGAACTGATCCAGGCCATGGGCCTTTCCTTCACGGTTTCCACCATTTTCCTGGCGGCCGGGCTCGTCCTGAACCAGGCCTATCCCATGGCTACCGCGGGCGCGTCCCTGCTGATGCTGGTTCCCGCCATCCTGGGAATGCAGCTGGGGCAATGGCTGCGCGTCAGAATAGCGCCTCCCCTGTTCCGGCGCCTGTTCCTGGGCAGCCTGCTGCTGCTCGGCCTGCACATGCTGATCACTGAGCTGTAAGGCCACGCTACATCACATAGCGCAGCGGGCGCACCTTGCGCAGCAAGGCGATCGATACGCCGGACAGGGTGAACAGCAGTAGGGCAAGACCCGGCATCATCCACCACGCCGCCATGCCATGCGCGTCCCAGTCGACACGGTCCATGACCCATTCCAGCCAGCTGATATGGATGCAATAGATGCCAAGCGTCAATGCGGACAGCGTCAGCACGCCTTTGCGCAAGCCTTCCCTCGCGCCGTGCATGAACAGCCGGTCCGCGCTCCAGGCAAGGAACAGGTAAGAGCCGGCTGCCGCGACGATGACGAATGGCGAGAGGTAGTCGTAGAACAGGACATCCGGCGAACCGCGCGACTGCGACAGCCATGCTGTCGCCAGCATGGTGGCGGCGCTTGCCAGCACGAACAGCAGCAGGCTGCCTGCATATGCCTTGCCCGTCCGGCCCCCGCCGGCGATTCCACAGCGCATTTCCTGCAGCCACGCCCCCAGGAACAGATAGCCCGCCAGGCCGAAGAAGTTGGACAGCTCATAGGCGATGACCGGATCCGCTTCCCAGCCCAGCATGTCCTGCCATAGCGGCAAGCCCGACACCGCCAGCCACATCGCCAGGTAGAAGCGTTTCTCCGTTTCGCCGGCATGCTGCCACAGCAGGCGCAGGAACGGCAGGAACAAGGTAATGCCGACCAGCGCATACAGATACCAGAGATGGTAGGACGATGGCTGCGCCGGCAGGCTTGCCAGCGCCTGCGGCAGGACAAACGGCTCGTCGCTGCGCCAGGCCCGCCAGCCCACGTAGAACAGCGACCAGAACAGCAAGGGCGGCAGCAGGCGCAGCACGCGCCCGCGCAGCAGCAGCCGCAGCGGCTCTCGCCGCCCCAGCAGCAACGCCCCCGTCACCATCAGGAACAGCGGCACGCAGACGCGCGTGAACGCATCGAGGAAGTTGCTGGGCCACCAGGCATCGCCGAACTCGCTGAATCCCGAGGCCGCCACATGCAACAGCACCACCATGAAACAAGCAACGACACGGATGAACTCGATACCGGCATCCATCCGCGCTTTTGAAGCCAGATCCGTCAACCCGCAAAGCCTCCCGCGTCGAGAAACGCCCATTCATCCGTGGTCGTCACGCGTCCCAGCATCGGGTTGCGGTGCGGGAAGCGGCCGAATTTCTCGATGATTTCCATATGTTCCTGCGCATAGTCCTGCGACTGCCCAAGCGCATTACAAAGTTCCACGCAGCGCTTCTGGTCCTCCAGCGACTCGGAGTGCATGAACGGCAGATAAAGGAACAAGCGCACCGTCTCGTCCACCCTGGCATCCATGCCCTGTTCCAGCAGTTGCCTGGCGTAATACTGCGCCAGCGGATCGGTTGCAAACATATGCGCCGTGCCGCGGAATGCGTTGCGCGGAAACTGATCGAGCAGCACCATCAGGGCCAGCGCGCCTTCCGGAAGCTGCAGCCAGTCTTCGTACTCTCGCCGCGCCGCCGCGTAGTGCGCCTGAAGAAAGCGGTTCGAGAATTCCCGGTCGAACGCTTCGTCCTTGGCAAACCAGCGTTGCGGGCCGGCCTCGCGCCAGAAAGAGGCAACTTCTTGCGCCAGAGCCATGTTTTTGTCCATTTGCGGATTGGAAGCCATGCTCCCTCCTCTGTGATTCCGTGAGCGGGACAGCAGCCACCAGCTTAACGCATAAGCCGCGCGCGAAAAAACCATGGCGTAACACAGGCAAACTCCTGCAAAGAAAATGCAACAGCGGATCCGTTTGGCCCCAACTACATGTTATTTCTCAGATAAAAACGCTAAAATATTGAAATGAAAGCAGGAGTCATTCTTCTCAGTCTGTTGGCGGCTGCCGCCACATGGTGGTGGATCACCCGAACCCCCGACGAAACGCGGCGCAAGAGTGCCCTGCGGTTTCATGGCTTCGTCAAAGGCCTGGCCATCGGCATCGGCGTCTATGTCGTCCTGACCCTGAGCGCGCTCGTCTACCTGGCTCTCGCATCACGGTAAAGGCTTGGCTGGAACCTATCCAGCCCCCCAGCAGTCTCCCTGGAACACAACGGGCTTTCCGCACCATGCGCTACATCCGCCACAGCCTGAAGAAACACCTGCTTGCCATCCCCGGCGTGCTTGCGTGCGCCTGCGCCGTCGCGCAGGCGCCGGGAAAAGCCTCGTGGCCGGCCGTTCCTTCCCTCCTGATCCTGCCTTCCGAATACGGCACGCTGCACATCGCCCTCAACGAATATGTGCACGAGTCCACGCTGCAAATCGACAGTCGGCCCACCCAGCCGGAAATCCGGGGGCTGCTGAACATCACCTACGCCTTCCAGATGCCCGACGCGCAGGCCGCCCTGGTCTCCATCAACCGGGGCAACGACGCGTGCCCGTTCAGCTATCGCTGGGTGCTGCTGAGGCGCGGCAGCCACCTGATCTCCCCGGAATTCGGCTCATGCTCGGAGAAAATCCGCGTGTCGGCCGAAGGCGAGACATTGAACATCGAAACACCAAACAGAGTCGATGCCGCTAAAATAGACGTCTACTCCTATGATGGCGGTTCCACCATCAGCTACAGCACCATCGATCCCTGACCAGAGGCGACGCTTGACCGAATCCATCCCTAGCCAAACGCCCCAGCCATGGGGCTTTCTGCACCCCGAATGCCACGGACAGAACGCCCTGCTGTTCTTCAGCTGGGATCTTGCCCGCGCCATCGAAGAACAGTTCAAGCTGCACGCGGAATCCAGCCTGGCCACTCGCCTGCACGAAGCCCAGAAGGCGGTCGACCGCCTTCTGAAGCAATACGTCCAGATCCAGGCCAATCCGCAGGCGTTCGAAGGCCAGAGCATCCACCTGCGCCTCGATCCCGGCGACGAAGACAACGGCGGCACGCCCGTGCTGGCGCTGGAAACCTCCGAACACCTCGAGAGCCTGATCCTGCAGGCCCAGGCCCAGCACGGCGGCGCTTCCCGCACGATCAACTGAGCCGCCCAGGCTATACGCCAAGACCATTCTCTCCCGCTTCCTGCCGGGAAGGAGATGCCTGGGCCGGCGTCTGAGCAGCCCAGCTTATCTTTTTTTGCGCATATTCTTAGCGCAAAGAATTCGTTCGCATTTGCATGCGCATGGCCTAACTTATGGGACATCTAAGCCTCGCAGAAAACCTCTGTGAGCCGCCCATAGGTTTTCCCAATGCTGCCATCCTATGCATCCTGAGTCGCTGCCCGCCGAGAATGCCTCCCGCCCGAACCAGGGAGAACAAGCCTATCAGCGCATACGCCGCGATATTCTGGCATGCCGGCTGCTGCCGGGCGTGATCGTGACTGAGCCTGAGCTGATGGCAGGCTACGGCATCGGCAAAAGCAGTTGCCTCATCGCCCTGACCCGCCTCGGGCATGAGAATTTCGTTGTCTCCAGACCTCGCAAAGGCTACCAGATCGCTCCTGTCATGGTGAAGGATGTCGAGGAAATTTTCACGTTGCGCGTGCAACTCGAGCCTCTGGCGGCCCGTCTGACGGTCGGCCGGGTGAGCATCGCCCGGCTGCGCGAACTGGAAGCGGCCTGCCGGGTCAGGCATCCGGCGCCGCTGCCGGACCAGATAGACCGCTTCATGGATGCCAATAAGGCGTTTCATCTGGAAATTGCCAGGGCATCCGGCAACGAAAGGCTGTTGCACACATTGACCGGGCTGCTTGACGAAATGAGCCGCCTGGTGGCCCTGGGGTTCAACGCACAGGGGATCAAACCGGAAATCAAGCACGACCACAACGCAATGATCGCCGCTTTCGAAGATGGGGACAGCAAGAAAGCCGAACTGATCGCCCGCCGCCACATAGAAACCTTTCAGTCGATGACGATGGAGAAAGTTTATGCCAGCCTGAGCGAGACAGGTGCTCCTCTGCCACTGCTTGCGGGACGGTTCGGATGACGGCGGCAGCGCAGGCAATTGACCTGACAGGTATCAGCAAGCACTTCGGCTCCCTGGAAGTGCTGCGCGATGTATCCCTCACTGTCGCGCAAGGCGAAATCCTTGCCTTGCTGGGAACGTCCGGGTGCGGCAAGAGCACTCTGCTCAACATTCTGTCCGGACTGCTGGAACCCGATGCCGGCAGCCTGCGGCTGTATGGTCAACAGGCTCGCGGATTCTCGGGCTGGTCTGATGTCCGGCTACCATAACCGCCCTGACCTGGCATCTCCATTCACCCCGGATGGCTTTTATGTGACGGGCGATGTGTTCCGCCGGGATGCACAAGGTTTCTATACCTTTGTGGGCCGTTGCGACGACATGTTCGTCTGCGGCGGAGAAAACATCTATCCGGGCGAGGTGGAAAAAGTGCTGGAACGCCATCCAGCGGTTCAGCAGGCCTGCGTCGTGCCTGTCGAAGACGATATCAAGGGATACAAGCCCATCGCGTTTGTGGTTCCGCGCCCCGGCGCTTCGGTGGTGGAAGCGGAACTGAAGGCGTTTTCCCTGGAGCACGCGGCCGCCTATCAGCATCCGCGCCGCATATGGCTGATGCCGGCCTTGCCCCTGGCCGCCACCAACAAGATAGACCGGCAAGCGTTGCGGCTAGAGGCAAGGGCGCGTTTGCAACCGGACTACGCCCGCGAAGCCGGCGTCACTCAGTAGCGCTGCAGCTCCATCAGCACCTTGCGGGTAGCCAGCGGCCGCCCCAGCAGCTCGTCCAGCCGCATCCGCAACTGCCTCCGCAACTCCGGCTCCAGGCCCGCATCCTCGAAATCCGGCAGCGCTTCGTCAGTCCCGTAACCCGTTTCCTGAAGCAGCACCCACTCGAAGCGTCGCAGCGCACCAGCCGCCCCGCCGCCCTGCGACAACTGCACCAGGGCAGCCTCGTAGGCGTCGTAGAGAACAGGATGCGGGTCTTCGCGCGGAAGCAGCCGCAGCAACAGTTCGTTCATGTACCAGGCCGACATCAGCGCCCTGCCGTTCATGGCGCGTATGCCCGCGCACTCCGCGCGCGTCAGCGTCTTCACCTCGGCCCTGCCGCTCCATGACAGACTGAGCGGCTGGAAGACGGACAAGGCCGGCCGCAGCTCCGAATGCGGGCGCTTCGCGCCCTTGGCCACCAGGGCCACATGCCCGTGATCCCGCGTGAACGCCTGCACGACCAGAGACGTCTCGCGCCAGCTGCTGGCATGCAGCAGGTAGCCCGCGGCCTCCTGTATGCGCACGGAACGCAGACTACTCATACCCCAGTTCGCGCAACGCGCTGGCTTTATCGGACCAGCCCTTGCGCACCTTGATGTACACCTCCAGGTGCACAGGCTTGTCCATGAGCTTCATGATGTCCTGGCGGGCCTCGGAAGCGATGCGCTTCATATGCTCGCCCTTGGCGCCCAGCAGGATGGGCCTGTGGCTCTCGCGCTCGATCACGATGCAGGCGGCGATACGCGCCATGCGGTCGTCCTCTTCCCACTGCTCGATCACCACCGTGCAGCCATAGGGCAGCTCGTCGCCGACCAGGCGGAAGATCTTCTCGCGCAGCAGCTCGGACACCAGGAAGCGCATGGGACGGTCCGTCAGCGCGTCCGGCTCGAACATGGGCTCGCCTTCCGGCAGCCTGGCCGCGATTTCCGACAGCAGCACATCCAGCTGCGTGTCCTTGACCGCGCTCACCGGCACCACGGCCCCATAGGCGTATTGCTCCATGCGCTTCTGCACATAGGCGAACAGATCGTTCTTGTTCTTCAGCAGGTCGACCTTGTTGACCACCAGAATCGTATTGGCCGGATTCCCGGGCAGCAGCGGCAGCAACTGCTCGTCGCCGGCCGACCACTTGCCCGCCTCGACCACGTGCACCACGACATCGACCTCGGCCAGCGTCTGCGTCACCACGCGATTCATCATGCGGTTCATGGCGCCGCCATGGCGCGTCTGGAATCCGGGCGTATCCACGAACACGAATTGCGCATCGTCCTTTGTCAGCACGCCATTGATCCGATGGCGCGTGGTTTGCGCCTTGCGCGACACAATGGAGATTTTTCCGCCGATCAGGGCATTGGTCAGCGTGGACTTGCCGACATTGGGCCTGCCGACCACGGCGACGAAACCGCAACGGAATGGTTTTTCTGTATTCATTTGCTTTCCTGGGCCACAGCCACGGGCAACGACAACTGCGCGGACTTGCGCGCCTTGGACTTGCGCCCGCCCTTTTGCGGCGCCTTGCTTTCCACCGCGGCGATGGCCTGAATGGCAGCCGACTGCTCGGCGGCACGGCGGCTGGCGCCTCCTGCCCCGACACGGATGTCCAGCTCGGCGATGAAACACTCGACCTCGAACGTCTGATTGTGGGCCGCACCATGCGTGGCAATCACGTTATATACCGGCAAACCCAGTTTGCGCCCCTGCAGCAATTCCTGCAACAGCGTCTTGGGATCCTTGCCCAGCGTCTGTGGATCGACATTGCGCAGCACCGGCTCGTACAGCCGGGAGATGACATCTTCCGCCGCGGCAAAGCCGCCATCCAGATAGATTGCGCCGAAAATCGCCTCCAGCGCATCCGCCAGGATGGAGGGCCTGCGGAAACCGCCGCTCTTGAGCTCACCCTCGCCAAGACGCAGATAGTTCGACAACGTCAGGCGAGACGCAATGTCCGCCAGCGCGGCCTGCTTCACCAGGTTCGCGCGCAGGCGCGAAAGATCGCCCTCGTCGAGGCGGGCAAAACGCTTGAACAGCAGCGCCGCCACGACGAAGTTCAACACGGCATCGCCCAGGAACTCCAGGCGCTCGTTGTGCCGCCCGCTGTGGCTGCGATGCGTCAGCGCCTGCTCCAGCAGCGCAGCCGATTGAAAGGTATAGCCCAGTGCGCGTTCTAGGGATGCGTGTGCTGTCATCAGTGGAATCGTCCGATACGTCCTGGTTCGCTGAAGTTCATCCAGATGAAGAACGCACGGCCAACGATATTGCGATCGGGCACGAAGCCCCAGAACCGGCTGTCAAGACTGTTGTCCCGATTGTCGCCCATCACGAAATAGTGGCCTTCAGGCACCTTGCACTGCACCCCGTTGGATGCATACTGACAATTCTCCCGGAAAGGATAGTTGGCAATGGCCATCAGGCCCTGGCTGGCGCGCTTGTTCACCAGGATCTGGTGATCCACCTTGCCCAGCGTCTCGTTGTAGCGTCCGATGTAGGTGCTGTTGTCCGGCTCGAAGAAGTCTCCGTCGCGGACCTGCCGCACCTCCTGCCCATTGATGAACAGCGTCTTGTTGCGATAGACGATCTCGTCACCCGGAAGCCCCACGATGCGCTTGATATAGTCGATGCCCGGCTCCACCGGATAGCGGAAGACCACGACATCGCCGCGTTCCGGCGTGCCAAGCGGGATGATCTTGCGATCGATCACCGGCAGGCGGATGCCGTATTCGTACTTGTTGACCAGGATCAGGTCGCCGTTCTGCAGCGTCGGCAGCATCGAGCCGGACGGAATACGGAAGGGCTCGACCAGAAACGAACGCAGCGCGAAGACGAACAGGATGACGGGAAAGAAGCTGGCACAGTACTCGACCCACCACGGCGCCTTGGCTGCCTCGTCGTACGCCTGCTGGCGGCGCTGCGTGCGCTCTTCCAGAGACAGCCCCGCCAGCGACGGCTCGATCGCCGCGCTTGCCGCCTCGCCCGCCAGCCTGCGGCGTTTTCTGAACACCAGAACGTCCATGCACCAGACGATCCCGGTAATGATGAACAGAATCAAGAGGATGAGGGCAAAATCCCAACTCATGTATACACCTTGCTAGAGCGCCAGGCCTGGGGCCTGCACATTGTTACTTGTCTTCCACCTGAAGGATCGCCAGGAAGGCCTCCTGAGGAATCTCGACGTTGCCGACCTGCTTCATGCGCTTCTTGCCGGCCTTCTGCTTTTCCAGCAGCTTCTTCTTGCGCGAGATGTCCCCGCCATAGCACTTGGCCAGCACGTTCTTGCGCAGGGCCTTGACGTTTTCACGCGCAATGACTTCGGCGCCGATGGCGGCCTGGATGGCAATGTCGAACATCTGGCGGGGAATCAGGCCGCGCATCTTGGTCACGACCTCGCGGCCGCGATAGCGGGCATTGGAGCGATGCACGATCATGGACAAGGCATCGACCTTGTCGCCGTTGATCAGCAGATCGACGCGCACCACATCGGCGGCGCGGTATTCCTTGAACTCATAGTCCATCGAGGCATAGCCGCGCGACACCGACTTGAGCTTGTCGAAGAAGTCCAGCACGATTTCCGCCAGCGGCATCTCGTAGCTGAGATGCACCTGCCGGCCATGATAAGCCATGTTCTGCTGGATGCCGCGCTTGGCCACGCATAGCGACATGACGGCGCCGACGTATTCCTGGGGCATGAACAGCGTGACGTTGACGACAGGCTCTCGGATTTCATTGATCTGCGCCACTTCCGGCATGCGCGAAGGGCTTTCGATGGGCAGCACGGTACCGTCTCGCAGTTCGACTTCGTAGACCACCGAGGGCGCGGTGGTGATGATGTCCATGTCGAACTCGCGCTCTAGGCGCTCCTGCACGATTTCCATGTGCAGCAGTCCGAGAAAGCCGCAGCGGAAACCGAAACCAAGCGCCTGCGACACCTCGGGCTCGAACATCAGCGAGGAATCGTTCAGCCGCAGTTTTTCCAGCGAATCGCGCAACTGATCGTATTCGCTGCTTTCCACCGGGTAAAGGCCGGCGAATACCTGGGGCTTGACCTCCTTGAATCCCGGCAACGCCTTTTCGGCGGGCTTGCCCGCCAGGGTGACGGTGTCCCCTACCTTGGCGTTCGCCAACTCCTTGATGCCGGCGATGATGAAGCCCACCTCGCCCGCGGACAGCACGTCGCGCGGCTCCGACTTGGGCGTGAACACGCCGATATGCTCGCTGAAATGCGTGGCGCCGGTCGCCATCAGGCGAATCTTGTCCTTGGCGCGCAATGTGCCGTTGACGATGCGCACCAGCATCACCACGCCGACGTAGTTGTCGAACCAGGAATCGATGATGAGCGCCTGCAGCGGCGCTTCCGGATCGCCCTTGGGCGGCGGCACCTTGGCCACCACCATTTCCAGTATTTCTTCAATGCCGACGCCTGTCTTGGCGCTGGCCAGGACGGCCTCGCCCGCGTCGATGCCGATGACATCCTCGACTTCCTGTCGCGCGCCTTCGGGATCGGCCGACGGCAGATCCATCTTGTTCAGCACGGGCAGGACTTCCACGCCGAGATCGATTGCCGTATAGCAGTTGGCCACCGTCTGGGCTTCGACGCCCTGCGTGGCGTCGACGACGAGCAGCGCGCCTTCGCAGGCCGAGAGAGAGCGGCTGACCTCGTAGGAGAAGTCGACGTGCCCCGGGGTGTCGATGAGATTCAGCGCATAGGTCTTGCCATCGCGCGCCGTATACTTGAGCGCAGCCGTCTGCGCCTTGATGGTGATGCCGCGCTCACGCTCGATATCCATGGAATCAAGCACTTGCGTCGACATTTCGCGGTCGGCGAGCCCCCCGCACCGTTGGATCAGTCGGTCGGCAAGCGTGGACTTGCCGTGGTCAATATGGGCAATGATGGAAAAATTGCGAATGTGATCCATAAAACGTATCAAGAGACACTGCCTGTCGCGCAGTGCGGGCCAAACCATATGGCGGGAAAAAAAGGGGGCACCCGGGGTGCCCCCTTTATGCGGCTGGCGCCATTTTAGCCGTTTCCAGCCATTATTTTCTGGGAACGACCGTCACCCACTGCGACTGGTCGCCGCGCATGACAAGCAGCGCCGACGCACGGGACTTGTCCAGGCCGGAAACCACCTTGGCGAACTGCGCCGCATCCTTGATATCGACATTGTTGACCGTCAGGATGATGTCGCCCGGCGCCAGCCCAGCGGACGCCGCGGGCTCCTCGACCGCCATGACCTGTACGCCGCCCGAAATACGCTGATTCTTGCGCGTTTCCGCATCGATGTCGGCAACCTGCAGGCCCAGGGCATCCGTCTTCATGGCCTCAGGCGCCTGGCTTCCGCTGCCGGCCGCCGGTGCTTCGTTCGGCATTTCGCCTACGACGACATCCAGCTTGACTGTCTTGCCCTTGCGCCAGACTTCCAGCGCGGACTTGGTGCCGGGCCTGGTGCTTCCCACCATCCTGGGCAAATCGGTCATCTGCGCGATCGGCTTGCCATCGAAATGCGTAATGACGTCGCCCGACTGAACCCCTGCCTTGGCGGCTGGACCGTCACGCTCGACCATGCTGACCAGCGCGCCCTGCGCCTTTTCCAGGCCAAGCGCCTTGGCCACGTCTTCGGACACCTGGCCAATCTGCACGCCGATGCGTCCGCGCGTCACCTTGCCGTCGGCCTTGAGCTGCTCGACGATGCGCATGACTTCGTCGATGGGGATGGCCAGGGAAATGCCCATGAAGCCGCCGCTGCGGGAAACGATCTGCGAGTTGATGCCCACGACCTCGCCCGCCAGGTTGATCAGCGGACCGCCGGAATTGCCCGGGTTGACCGCCACGTCGGTCTGGATGAACGGCAGGTAGTCGCCCGTCTCCCGGTTGATGGCGCTGATGATGCCGGAAGTTACCGTGGAGTCCAGGCCGAACGGGGAGCCGATGGCCAGCACCCACTGCCCCTTGCGCAGCTTGGTGGAGTCGCCGATCGGCAGCGGAGAAAGGTTCTTGGCGTCGATCTTCAGCAGGGCCACGTCGGTGCGGGGATCCGTGCCGACCACGGTCGCCTTGTACTCCTTGCCCGACGTCAGCGTGACGAAAATATCGCTGGCGCGGTCGACCACGTGGTTGTTGGTCAGCACGTAGCCATCGTCGGAAATGAAGAAGCCGGAACCGACGCCGCGCGGAACGGTGCGTTCCTCGGGTGCTGGCTGCTGCGGCGCGCCGCGGCCCTGCGGCCCCTCGAAGCCGGGCGGCGCGAAATCGGGGCCGAAGAACCAGCGAAAGAGTTCATAGGGGTCCCCGGAGCCTCCTCGTCCGAATCCGGAATTGCGGATGCGGACGGTTTCCGTCGTGCGGATATTGACCACGGACGCCTCGGTCCTGGCGACGACCTCCGTGAAGTCGGGCAGCGCCAGGGTAGGCTCCGCCGCACTGCCTTGCGCGGGCACTGCCGCGGGCAGTACCAGCGCCGCCCCCAGCATCACGCGAGCAAGCATGCTCCGGACACGATACTGTGCCTTGTGTGAGGATTGCATATAGGACTCCTTCAATTACTCGGTTGAACCTGTGCGCTCGCCGGGCGTCTGGTTGCCCGCGGGCGGAACGAACTGTGTGCGCTCGATCAGATCCTGAAGGGCGGCGGAGGGAACGTCGCCGACCGCCGTCATCCAGAAATCGCCGATGCGCAGCTTCTGGATATTCAATGAACCCTTGCTGACCGAACCGGCGGACCGTCCCGGCTCTCCGTCGCCGAAAGGCTCGATGAAGACCGAAATGGCGGCCAGCCCGTCGGACAGGACGAGTTGCTCCACCCGCCGGCTTTCCGACATTGGACGGGAGAGCTGTGTAATAGTTCTGAATCCGGCCGGAACGGAAATGCGCCAGCCCTTGCGCGCGAAATCGGCATGCGTCTTGCGCGGCTCCAGCACCTGCCAGCCGGCAGTATCCCAGGAGGGCTCCAGTTGGTCCGGCGTGACGTCCTTGCCCAATTGCAGGCTGGTGAAGGCGATCTGGTCCAGCACGCCATGCTCCGGGCTGAGCACCTGCAGCTTCAGCAGCAGGTGCGTCTTCGCATCAGTGCACAGCCTGTAGCCATAGCGCAGGCTGTCCACGGGAATCAGCTCGTGGACATGGCATTCGTGCCCGGCCACCCTGCCCACAGCCTCATGGGAGCGCACGCGATAATACTGGTCCAGGTCCTGCCCGTCTCCCAGCATGATGGCGGGGAAGCGGTCGCCGCGGCTGCGTTCGCGGATGATGATCTTCTGTTCCGGGATGAGGCACTGCACGGTCTCGTTGTGGCGCAGGAATTCGCGCGGCTCGCCGTCCAGCAGTTCCAGCCGCTCGCGCTCGCCCGTACCATCGACGACGTGCACGATGCGCGAGGACATCAGGGCGCTGCCCTGCTGGTGCGCGAATACGCCTGCGTAATCAAGCTCGCGCGCCGCGTCCTGGATGCGTGTCAGCAATTCCACCACGGCGCGTCCCTGCTCGGACGCGTCCGCGGCCGGAGCCTGCGCCCAGGCCTGGCCGGCACAGGCCGCCAGCCCCATCCACAGGGCCGCCAGCGCTCTTTTGAAGGACGCTCCCTGGCGCGCCCGCACCGCCATTACGCTCATGGCCGGGCTTCCCCTGCGCTGAACGAAGCGCGCATGACGGAACCCGAGCCGGTCAGTTCGCGATGCGCCTCGAGGTAATCCTGCATGCGCGTTTCCTCGCCTGCCGTCGCCAGCATGGGAGGCATGTCCGCGGCGGGCTGGGAGCCCGCGCCGGACAGGTAAGGCAGGGCCACCCATGCCACCGCGGCCACGGCCGCGGCCACCGCGACGCCGGACAGCCCCAGGCGTACGGTCTGGCGCCGCCTGTGCCAGGCGATCGGCGCGACGATGGAGGGTTCTTCATCGATGGCGTGCGACAGGCGGGCGTAGAAGAATTCGCTGGGACGGATGGCCAGGCTCTCGTTGCGCATGACATCGCCGATGAGATGGTAGGTTTCCCAAAGATGGCGGCCATAAGGGGTCTCCGTGTCTTCCGTACGGATATCCTCTTCGCCATCGACCCAGGCAGAGACAGCCGCCTCGAGCGAAGCGGGAACTTCGGGATCTGCTTGCTGCATTGTCTGACGGGCTGCTTCCATGCTTTGGTTGCTCCTTAACCGCGACGGTCCATGTCGGTATCCATGACGGGGCGCAGACGGGACGCAATGGCCTCCCGCGCCCTGAAAATGCGCGAACGCACCGTTCCGATGGGACACCCCATGGTCTGGGCAATATCGTCGTAACTCATGCCTTCGATCTCGCGCAGCACGATGGCCGTGCGCAGGTCTTCGGGCAAATCCTTGATTGCATCATTGACAGCCTGAACCACCTGCTGGCTTACCATCATGGATTCAGGAGTGCCGATATCGCTTAGTGTGTCGATCTGGCTAAAAGTTTCACCGTCCTCGTTTTCGAGCGCGGACAGGCTCACCGGACGCCTGCCGCTGGCCTGCTGCCAGTTGCGCGCCGAATTGATGGCGATGCGGTACAGCCAGGTATAAAAAGCGCTTTCCCCGCGGAATTGCGGCAGGGCCCTGTAGGCCTTGATGAAGGTTTCCTGGGCAACGTCCTCGATTTCCGCCGGATCGCGGATCATCCGCGACAGCAGCCGCATGATCTTGCGCTGGTACTTCAGCACCAGGAGATCGAATGCGCGCTTGTCGCCGCGCTGCACCCTGGCTACCAGTTCGGCATCGACATCGCGCTCGCTCATGCGCATTCCTTCGTGCAGGCTGGCCGCACTGAAACGATCATGCCGACCCGGGCGCCCGGCCGGGGCATGCGCCCCCAGGCCGGAACCGGATCATCGCAGCGTATCTCCGCCAGGGCTGCCGGGCGGCGGTACGATGGTAGTTCCCTCACGCGGCTTCCCGCTTACACCCGCTTCACGATCATGGAACCGTTGGTTCCGCCGAAACCGAAGGAGTTGGACAGGGCGTATTCAATCTGCAGATCCCGCGCCTGGTTGGCGTTGTAATCGAGGTCGCACTCGGGGTCCTGATTGAAGATATTGATGGTGGGAGGCGCCACCTGGTGATATACCGCCAGCGTGGTGAACACGGCCTCGATGCCGCCAGCCGCGCCCAGCAAGTGGCCGGTCATGGACTTGGTCGAATTGACGACCGTCTTGTAGGCGTGATCCCCCAGAGCCAGCTTCAGGGCGTTGGTTTCGTTCTTGTCGCCCAGCGGCGTGGACGTGCCGTGCGCGTTGACGTACTGGATCTGGTCCGGATTGATGCCGGCGCTGCGCATGGCATGCACCATGCCGCGGCGGGGGCCGTCGCTGTCCGGCGTCGTGATGTGATGCGCATCGGAGCTCATGCCGTAGCCGACGAATTCGCCGTAGATGCGCGCGCCGCGCTTGCGGGCGTGCTCGTATTCTTCCAGTACGACGGCGCCTGCACCTTCGCCCAGCACGAAGCCGTCGCGATCGCGGTCCCAGGGACGCGATGCGGTTTCGGGATCGTCGTTGCGCGTGGACAGCGCGCGCATGGCGGCGAAGCCGCCCACGCCCAGCGGAGATACCGTGCCCTCGGCGCCTCCGGCGACCATGACGTCGGCATCGCCGTATTCGATCAGGCGCGCCGCGTCGCCGATGGAGTGCAGGCCCGTGGTGCAGGCGGATACCACGGCATAGCTGGGGCCCTTCAGGTTCAGCAGGATGGACAACTGGCCGGAAATCAGGTTGATCAGCGATGCGGGAACGAAGAACGGGGAAATACGGCGCGCGCCGCGTTCGAGGTATTCCTTCTGCATTTCCTCGATGCGGGGCAGGCCGCCGATGCCGGAACCGATGATGGTGCCCATGCGGTCGGCCGTGGCGTCCGTGGACTCCAGGCCGGAATCGCGCCATGCCTGCAGGCCGGCAGCCAGGCCGTAATGGATGAAAGTATCCATCTGCTTGGCTTCCTTGCCGGAAATGTACTGCGTGATATCGAAATCTTTGACTTCACCCGCGATATGCGAATTCAAGGCGGAAGGATCAAAGCGCGTAATGCGCCCGATGCCGGAACGGCCATTGACGATATTGTTCCAGGCGCTATCGATATCGTTGCCTACCGGCGAGACTATACCGAGACCGGTAATGACGACGCGTCGCTTCACGGATGACTCCTAAAATGAAAAGGCGGCAAGAAGTGAATTAACACACTGCCGCCCCCAAACCAGTTCATGATCTGGCATGACACGGCATCCGGCAGGATGCCGTACGGATAACACGGCTCTGTCTTCATGACGGCAGAGCCTGCCATCGAGAATCGGATTACTGCTTGTGCGATTCGATGTAGTCAACAGCCTGTTGCACCGTCGTGATCTTCTCGGCTTCTTCATCCGGGATTTCAGTTTCGAATTCGTCTTCGAGTGCCATCACGAGCTCGACCATGTCGAGCGAATCGGCACCGAGGTCGTCAAGAAAAGAAGATTCGTTTTTGATCTCGGCTTCGTTGACGCCAAGTTGTTCAGCGACGATCTTCTTGACGCGCTGTTCGATGCTTTCCATGCAGATCTCCAATTAGGGAAAAATTCCCGCGAATTATAGCCAAACGAAAAAATTATTGGTGCTGGCCACGACAAAAAAACGGCAAAACAGAGGCGAAGGTCAGGGTTTTTCTGGACATCCGCCACCCATGCTGCCAACTACACAAGACGGATTTTACTATGACCCGTCATTCCATATACATGCCGCCATTGACGTGCAATGTAACGCCCGTGACATAAGCGGCATTCGGCGAAGCCAGGAAGCCGACCGCATGCGCCACGTCTTCGGCCCTGCCAAGGCGTCCCAGGGGCACCTGAGTCAGGATGGCCGAGGTCTGGTCTTCGCTGAGCACGCGCGTCATGTCGGTTTCGATGAAGCCCGGGGCCACGCAGTTGACCGTAATGTTGCGGCTGCCGAGCTCCTTGGCCAGGGCGCGGGCGAGGCCGGCCACGCCCGCCTTGGATGCCGCGTAATTGGCCTGGCCCGCGTTGCCGCTGCTGCCGATGACGGACGTGATGTGGACGATGCGGCCCCAGCGAGCCTTCATCATGGGCTTGGTCACAGCGCGCGACAGGCGGAATACCGCATTCAGATTGGTGTCGATGACGGCCGACCAGTCTTCGTCCTTCATGCGCATGAACAGGCCGTCGCGAGTGATGCCTGCATTGTTCACCAGGATATGGGGGCCGCCGTCCTCCGCCGCCAGTTGCGCCACCAGGGCCTCGACCGCTGCGGCGTCATTGACGTTCAGCACGACGCCCTTGCCGCCAAGCGGAGCCAGGGCCTCGGAAATGCCGGCTGCCCCGGATTCGCTGGTCGCCGTGCCGACGACGCGCGCGCCCTGCTGCGCCAGTTCCTGGGCAATGGCCTTGCCGATGCCGCGCGTAGCGCCGGTTACCAGCGCGGTCTTGCCTTCCAGTGTCTTTTGCATGCTTGTCATCCCTGTAGTGTTTCCAAAGCGGCCTGCATGGAGGCCGGGTCCGTGATCGCAAGCCCGGTCAGATCACCGTCGATGCGCTTGGTCAGGCCGGTCAGGACCTTGCCTGGGCCGCACTCGACCACATGCGTCACGCCCTGCGCCTTCATGGCCTGGACGACTTCGACCCAGCGCACCGGACGCCATGCCTGGCGCACGAGGGCGTCGCGGATGCCTTCCGGATCCGAGGGGCTGGCGACGTCCACGTTGTTGATCAGGGGGATGGACGGACTGGACAGCGTCACACCCGCCAGGGCCCGCTGCAACACCTCGGCGGCCGGCCGCAGCAGGCTGGAGTGGAACGGCGCGGATACCGGCAGCGGCAGCGCGCGCTTGGCGCCAGCCTGCTTGGCCAGTTCGCAGGCGCGTTCGACGGCGGATTTGTGCCCCGCGATGACGACCTGCGCGGGAGCATTGAAGTTGACGGCCTCGACCACTTCGCCCTGCGCCGCCTGCTCGCAGACGGACAGCACAGCGGCGTCATCCAGGCCCAGGACGGCAGCCATGCCGCCGGTTCCGACAGGAACGGCTGTCTGCATGGCATCGGCGCGCACGCGCACGATGCGCACGGCATCGGCCAGCGCCAGCGAACCTGCCGCCGTCAGCGCGGAATACTCGCCCAGGCTGTGGCCCGCCACCAACGCCGGCTCCTTGCCGCCGGCATCGATCCAGGCGCGGTACACCGCCACCGCCGCCGCCAGCATGACAGGCTGCGTATTCGTCGTCAGGTTCAGGTCTTCGGCAGGGCCGCCCGAGATCAGCGCGGCCAGGTCCTGGCCCAGTGCGTCGGAGGCTTCGGCCAGCGTGGACGCCACGGCGGCATTTCCGCTCCATGCGTCGAGCATGCCGACGGATTGCGAACCCTGGCCGGGAAATACAAAGGCAACTTTCATTGTGTCAGTTCGGTTGATTCAGAGGATTCAGAGGGATACGGGCACCGGCGCCGCCATGCCCGGAGGAATTCAGATGATAACCGGGCCGGACCGCCGTCATGCCGGGACAAGGGAAAACCCCGGCAGCGCCCGCGCCACGGCCGGCTCTGCCTACATGCGGACGAGCACGCTGCCCCAGGTGAAGCCGCCGCCCACGCCCTGCATCAGGACTAGGTCGCCGGCCTTGATGCGCCCGTCTCGGCGCGCGGCATCGAACGCCAGCGGCACGCTGGCGGCCGACGTATTGGCATGCTTGTCCAGCGTGACGATGACTTTCTCGTCGGGCACGCCGAGACGGCGGCTGATGGCGCTTAGAATGCGGACATTGGCCTGGTGAGGCACCAGCCAGTCGATGGATTCGACAGGCACGCCGGCCTGCGCGCAGACTTCGGCGGCCGATTTGGTGAGCGCCGTCACGGCCAGCTTGAATACGGCCTGGCCGTCCATGCGCAGGAACGGGTCGCCGACCACGCAGCCATGCGATACGCTGCCCGCCGTGTTCAGGATGCCGGCATAGCTGCCGTCGGCATGGAGCTTGGCGCCCACAATGCCCGGCTCTTCGCTGGCCTGCAGCACCACGGCGCCCGCTCCGTCGCCGAACAGCACGCAGGTGCTGCGATCGTTCCAGTCCAGGATGCGGGAAAAGACTTCGGCGCCAATGACCAGCGCCGTGCGTGCGCGCCCCGCGCGGATCAGCGCTTCGGCCGTGGTCAGCGCATAGACGAATCCGCTGCAGACCGCTTGCACGTCGAATGCGGGGCCGCCCTTGATGCCCAGTTTGGATTGCACCAGGCAAGCCGTGCTCGGGAAGATGAAGTCCGGCGTGGAGGTGGCCACGATGATGAGATCGATGTCCTGCGGGCCGACGCCCGCGTTTTCCAGCGCGGCGCGGCCCGCTTCGGCGGCAAGCTCGCTGGAGGTCACGCCGTCGTCGGCCAGGTGCCGCTGCCGGATGCCCGTGCGCTCCGTGATCCAGGCATCGGAGGTTTCGATCTGGCGCTGCGCCAGATCGGCCGCCAACTGGTCATTGGTAACAATACGAGGCGGCAGATAACTGCCCGAACCGATTATCCTGGCATGGGACATGATCGACTTCCTGATGCCCGCGTCTGGAGCGCGGACTGTTATACCGCTGGTTGAGGGGAGTCCTGCTGTTCCTTGGCCGCCTGCATGTATTGCCGCAGGCTGTCCACCGTACGGGCGGTGTCGTCGAGCAGGCCGTTCTGCACGGCTTCGTGCGCGCGCTGCAGGGCGCAGCCGAACGCATAGGCATCGGCGGAGCCGTGGCTCTTGATGACGATGCCGCGCAGGCCCAACAGGGCCGCGCCATTGTAGCGCCGATTATCCACCCTGCCACGGAAGCGGCGCAGGACGGGCATGGCGACGAGCCCGGCCAGCTTCGACAGAGCCGAACGCTGGAACTCTTCGCGCATCATGCTGGACACCATGCGCGCCAGGCCCTCGATGGACTTCAGCACGACATTGCCCACGAATCCGTCGCAGACCACGACGTCGACGGTACCCTTGCAGATATCGTCGCCCTCGACATTGCCGTGGAAATTGAGGCCGCTGCTGCGCAGCAGCTCGGCCGCGCGCTTGACCACCTCGTTGCCCTTGATGACCTCTTCGCCGATATTGAGCAGGCCGACCGACGGCCGGTTGCGCTGCTCGACGGCAGACACCAGCGCCGTTCCCATGATGGCGAATTGCAGCAGGTGTTCGGCGGTGCAGTCCACATTGGCGCCCAGGTCGAGCACGGTGGTGCCGCCGCCCTTCTGGTTGGGGATGACGGTGGCGATCGCCGGGCGGTCGATGCCATCCAGCGTCTTGAGCACGTAGCGCGAAATGGCCATGAGCGCGCCGGTATTGCCGGCGGACACGAAGGCCTGCGCTCGTCCGTCCTTGACGGACTGGACGGCTACGCGCATGGATGAGTCTTTCTTGCGACGCAGGGCGACTTCGACCGGGTCGTCCATGGCGACGACCTCGGAGGCATGAATGATCTCGTACCAGTCGCGGCCCAGGCCGCCCTGGTCCTTCAGGGCCGCCCGAATCGCGGTGGAGTCGCCTACCAGCAGGAGTTTTGTATCTGGATTGCGCCTGGCAAACTGCAGCGCGGCAGGCACCGTCACCGGCAAGCCGGCATCGCCACCCATGCAATCGATGGCGATGCAAATTGGATTGTGTGGCATGTGTGACGTGTTATGTGTGGTAGCGCATCGGCGCCCGTTGCCGGGCGGGATGGATATTACTCGTCGTTCTTGGTCTTCAGAACCTTGCGGCCGCGGTAGATGCCGTTGGGGCTGATGTGGTGACGCAGGTGCAGTTCGCCGGTCGTCGGCTCGATTGCGGTTGCCGGCGCCGAGATGGCATCGTGCGAACGGTGCATGCCGCGACGCGACGGGCTTTTCTTGTTTTGCTGAACGGCCATGATGGACTCCTGAATGCAAGGCGCTATTGTAAGCGCGGCCCTGCGAATTAAGTTGCTTGAAATCAAATTTTCTTCAACCCGGCCAGCGCCGCGAACGGCGAAGGCCTGGCGTTTTGCGTGTCGTCCGGCGCATCGCCGTCATCCTGACCCGGCAATGCGATGCAGACGTCGTGCCTTGGAGCGTAGGGGACGGCCATGATGAGCTCGTCCTCGACAAGTTCCAGAATGTCGAACCGATGCGACCCGACAATCTGGTCGGGAGCATCGTCGTCCGCCATGGCATCGGCGTCGCTTTCGTCCGCCAGGGCGGACTCGGACGGCACGATCTCCAGTCTCGTATCAACCTGCACCGGATGAAGCATCGGCTCCATGCAGCGCTGGCACTCCAGCATGACGACCGCCTGCACTTGCAGGCGCATGAACATGCGCCCGCCGGCATCGCTTTCGCCGGAAACCTTCCATGCGACACGACTGCCTTCCGGCTGCCCGGGCAATCCGTCGAGCAGGCGTTCGAATCCGGACAGCGAGACATCCCCCTGGCGATCTTCGCCGGAGCGCGCAAGCGCGAATGTATCGATATGCATGATTCTGTCCACCTGCCGTCTGGCTGCGCCGCACCCATAGGTGAAATCACAGACAGAAGAAAACATTCGATTATGTACCACTCGACCCTCATCAGTCAAATAAAGACTGCGACAAAACCGACATGGCGTGGCCTTCGCGCACCACTATCGTCGATAATACCGCTTTTGTTCCACTTGCCCCGCAGCGGGCGCCCGCCATGTCCCTGATTCTCGCCTCCGGCTCCCCCTACCGCAAAGCCATGCTCGCGCGCCTGCGCCTGCCGTTCCGTACCATATCCCCCGACGTGGACGAATCCCCGCGCGAAGGCGAAACTCCCGCCGCCATGGCGCTGAGACTGTCCGTCGCCAAGGCGCTGACGGTCGCCGAACGGAATCCGGGCGCCGTCGTGATCGGCTCCGACCAGGTCGCCACGTTCCAGGGCCGCAAGATCGGCAAGCCGGGCGGCTTCGAGAAGGCGCGCGAGCAGTTGCTGTCGTTCAGCGGCCAGACTGTCGAATTCCACAGTGCGCTGTGCGTCACCGATGGACGGCGCCAGGAAACACGCGACGTGGTGACATTCTGCCGCTTCCGCCAGTTGTCGGAAGAAGCGATCGAAACCTACCTGCGCCTGGAGCAGCCCTACGACACGGCGGGCAGCGCCAAGGCGGAAAGCCTGGGCATCACCCTGATGGACAGCATGCAGTCCGACGACCCCACCGCCATCATCGGCCTGCCTCTCATCGCCTTGTCGCAGATGCTGCGCCAGTTCGGCATCGACCCGCTGATTCCGGGCAGCGTGCCGGCGGAAGGCTGAGGAAGCGGCGACGCCTCATCCGCCTATGCGCCCCGGCTCTCCCGGATGTATCGATACTCACAAAACCTGACATGAACGACCAGACACAAGCCAAACCCGCCGGATCCTCCGGCTCCCTGCACCTGATCCCCGTCTCCCTGGGCGAAGCGCCCTCCAGCCTTTGGCTGCCCGAAGACGTGCGCCGGCTGGCTGCCGGGCTCACGATCTACATCGCGGAAAACGCCAAGACCGCCCGCGCATTCCTGAAGTCCATCCAGGCCGCGACGCCGCTGCGCGAGATCACCATACACACGCTCGACGCCAGGACCGATGCCCGGGAAATCCGGGAATGGCTGCAACCCTTGCGCCAGGGCGCGGACATAGGCCTGGTCTCGGAGGCGGGCTGCCCTGCGGTGGCCGATCCCGGTGCAAAAGTCGTATCCGTCGCGCATGCGCTGGGCCTGCCGGTTCGCCCATGGACGGGCCCCTCTTCCATCCTGCTGGGCCTGATGGCAAGCGGCCTGGACGGACAGCGCTTTGCATTCCACGGCTATGCGCCTGTCGAGCCCAACGCCAGGGCCGCGCAGTTGCGCACCTGGGAAAACGAATCGCGCAAGCACAACCAGACCCAGATATTCATCGAAACGCCCTATCGCAACACGGCCATGCTGCAGACCCTGCTGCAGGCGCTCAAGGGTACGACCCGCCTGTGCATAGCGCGCGGCCTGACCACGCCCGATGAGTTCATCCGCACGCTGAGCGTGGCGGAATGGAAGAACGCCGCACACCCCGACCTGTCGAAGATACCGACGGTCTTCCTGTTCCTGGCGACGTAGTCCGGATCCCTACTTCGCACCGCGCCGCAAGCGGGCCAGCCCCAGGACCAGCGCGGCCGCGATCGCCCACCAGACGTCGGCGTAGTCCGTCTTGCCGGAACGCATCAGCCAAAAATGCCAGAGCGAAAGCGCCGCGACCGGATAGATGGCGTAGTGCAGCCGCTGCCACCACGCCCCCAGGCGCAAGCGCCAGCCCCTGGTGGAAGTCAGCGCCATCCAGATCAGCGGCACATACGCCAAGGCGCCGACCTGCAGGAACGTGCGCTGCAATATGTCCTGCCACATCGGCGCCAGGGCAAAACCCCATTCCCACAGCGCCCAGCCCAGCACATGCAGGGTGGCATAGAAGAAGGCGAACAGCCCCAGCATGCGCCTGTAGCGCAGCGGGGCCGTCCAGCCCGCCCAGCGCCGCATCGGAGATACCGCCAGCACCGCCCCCAGGGCGACCAGGCTCCAGATGCCGGACGAGCGTATCAGGAACTCGGGCGGATTGACGCCCAGTTGCCCGGCATAGCCCAGCCACACCCAGCGCCATGCCGGAAACAGGCACGCCAGGAACACCAGGCACCATTGCAGGGAAAAGGTGTAGCGCCCGGCAGCCCGGCCGCTCGTGTCCGCACGCGCTCCCCGTCTGGACCCTCCCCCCATTCCAGCTTCCTTCATGCCGCCCGGCTCAATAATTCTGGCGCAGGTCCAGCCCCGCATACAGGGAAGCCACCTGGTCCGCATAGCCATTGAACAATTGCGTCCGCACCCTGGGAGCGAACACGGAGCCGCCGATGCGGCGCTCCATGGCCTGGCTCCAGCGCGGATGCGGCACGTCGGGGTTCACATTGGCGTAGAACCCGTACTCGTGCGGCGCCACTTCCATCCAGCTCGACATCGGCAAATGCTCCACGACACGGATGCGCACAATGGACTTGGCCGACTTGAAGCCGTATTTCCAGGGCACTGCCAGCCGCACGGGCGCCCCGTTCTGATTGGGCAGTTGCTTGCCGTACAGGCCATAGACCAGCATGGTCAGCGGATGCATGGCCTCGTCCATGCGCAGCGACTCCCGGTACGGCCAGCGCAGGATGCGGCTGCGCAGCCCGGGCATGGCTTCGGGCTGCATGTCCGTGACGAATTCCACGTACTTGGCATTGCCCGTGGGCTCCACCTTGCGCAACAGCGCCGAGAGCGAATATCCCATCCAGGGGATCACCATGGACCAGGCCTCGACGCAGCGCAGGCGATAGATGCGCTCTTCCATGGGCGCCAGTTTCAGCAGTTCGTCCAGGCCGAACACCTTGGGCCTGGCCACCTCTCCCTCGACCTCGATGGTCCAGGGCTCCGTCTTCATGGGTCCGGAGAACAGGAAGGGATCCTCCTTGTCCAGGCCGAATTCATAAAAATTGTTGTAGGTCGTGATATCGCGCTCGGGCGTCAGGTCTTCGGACACGCTCAGGGCCGCATTGCGCTTGCCCGCCAGGGCGGGCTTGTCCGGCTGGGACTGCGCCCGCGATGCGCCGCTCCAGCCTAGTCCCGTTGCCGCAAGCCCGGCCGCGGCCAGCAACTGCCTGCGCGAGCGCCAGACAGGCTCGGGCGTAATGGCGGACGGAAGAATGGGCGGGGAAGGATTCAGGTTTGCCATGGGAGTGCCTCCTGGACGCTTTATGTATTCTACTGCCGGGCCGCGTCCCACTGAAAAAAAACTGCTCCCGCCCTACTCCTCCAGCCGGGGCAGCAGCCATGAACGCAGCTGCGCCACATCGGAAACCATGGCTGTCGGCGAGGCCGACAGCAGCGTGGCTCGATCGTGCGCGCCATAGGTGACCGCCACGCTGTCCACCCCGGCACGGCTGGCCATTTCGATATCGTGCGTCGTGTCGCCTATCATCAGCACGCGCTCGGGCGGCAGCGACAAGGCATCCATGATTTCCAGCAGCATGGCGGGATCCGGCTTGCTGGCCGTTTCGTCCGCGCATCGCGTGACGCGGAAACAGTCTCTCAATTGCAAGCGGTCCAGTGCGCGATCCAGCCCCTTGCGGCTCTTGCCCGTAGCCACCGCCAGATCCGCCCGACGCAGCCGAATTTCCGAAAATACGTCCGTAATACCGTCAAATAGATGCAATTCACCATCTTTTTGCAGGTAATGCGTACGAAAACGCTCAACAAACAGTGGCAACTGCGCCGCAGTGAGATCGGGCACGGCCCTGTAGAGCGCGCTTTCCAGCGACAAGCCGATCACCCACCGGGCCTGCTCCACGGGCGGCACGGGCAGGCCGATGTCGGCGCACGCATCCTGTATGGATACCACGATGGAATGCGTCGAGTCCATGACCGTGCCGTCCCAATCGAACACAACCGCGCTGTACCGCTTCATTTATCTCCCTCCCCGAGTTGCGCCAGCAGACGCTCGCAGTCCTGCGGCAGTTCCGCGCGCAATTCGAGCAATCCCCCCGTCGATGGATGCGGGATATCCAGCCGCCAAGCATGCAGGAACATGCGCCCGAAGCCCCGCCGCGCGAAATATTCGCGCGTCGCATCGTTCCCGTACTTGTCGTCGCCGACGATGGGAAACCCTTCCGACCGCAGATGCACGCGGATCTGGTGGGTGCGTCCCGTGCGCAATTCCGCATCGACCAGGCTGTAGCGCCCGTAGCGTTGCCGCAATGTAACAATGGTGTGCGCCGGCTTGCCCTGCGGATCCACTTTGACGCGGCGCTCCCCTGATGCCGTCAGCCACTTCAGCAGGGGGCGGCGTATGTGCTGCCGGTCGTTCACCCAGTCGCCCTCGACCAGCGCCAGATAGTGCTTGCGCCCCGCGCCTTCGCGGAACATATCGTGCAATGCCAGCAAGGCCTTGCGGGTCTTGCCCACCAGCAGCAGGCCCGAGGTTTCGCGGTCCAGCCGGTGCGCCAGCTCAAGGAATGCGCCCTGGGGCCGAGATGCCCGGAGCTGCTCGATGACGCCGAACGACACGCCGCTGCCGCCGTGCACAGCCACTCCGGACGGCTTGTCTATGACCAGCAGCGCATCGTCCTCGTAGACAATAGGGAACGCCGCCTTGGGCACGGGCGGCTTTTCGCCCGGGCTCGGCAGGCGCAGCGGCGGTATGCGCACGGCATCGCCCTCCTCCAGCCGGTAGTCGGCGGACGTCCTGCCCTTGTTGACCCTTACCTGCCCGCCGCGAATCGCCTTGTAAAGATGGCTTTTCGGCACTCCCTTGCACAGGCGCAGCAGGAAATTATCCAGGCGCTGCCCGGCATGCTCCGGGCCTACCTGGACAATACTGGCCGCAGGGGAGCGCGGTTCGGGGGATATTGCTTTGCGCGACGGGAAAAGCGGCATATAATTGCGGCAGCCTGTGGATACTGGAAAACACCCAAGCGTAGAGATGCAATGGATGCGTCTCCGTCTGGTCGAAAAAGGCACATTGTACCGTTCCATTTCCAGTTTCCGGGTCACGAGGTCGCCGGTGCAATCCAGGCTGATACGGTTAGAGGTGTGGCACATTCGGCCCGCTAACACGTCCCTACATTTGCCAACCGCGTGCGACGCCGAAAGTCTAGCAACGTTATTGTCATCGCATATGCACCAGCCGCGCCCTCATCCGCGCGTCTGCCGTTCCAGAAAACAGCAATCTACCGTCTAACCACACCTACCGTGAACCTGACCATCCTGCTGACTGAACCTCGCGCCCACCGGCGCAGCGTGCCTGCCTGAAATACCGGGCGGGTTTCGCCTGGCCTGCCGGCCGCAACCCGCCCCCCTGCCAGACCAAGCGTTGCACACCAAGTGATCCAAGGTCGCGTACCGATGAACGGTGCGCCATGACTACGGAGAATCTTGCTCATGAAACGCATGTTGTTCAACGCGACGCACCAAGAAGAATTACGCGTCGCCATTGTCGACGGTCAGAAGCTGATCGACCTCGACATCGAAACCGCCGGGCGCGAACAGCGCAAAGGCAATATCTACAAAGGCGTCATCACTCGCATCGAACCCGGCCTGGAAGCCTGCTTCGTCAGCTACGGCGAAGAGCGCCACGGCTTTCTTCCCTTCAAGGAAGTTGCCCGCAGCTACTTCAAGGAAGGTGTCGACGTCCGCACCGCCCGCATCCAGGATGCGCTGCACGAAGGCCAGGAACTCATCATCCAGGTCGAAAAGGAAGAGCGCGGCAATAAAGGCGCCGCGCTGACCACCTTTATCTCGCTCGCGGGCCGCTACCTGGTGCTGATGCCCAACAATCCGCGCGGCGGCGGCGTATCGCGCCGTGTCGAAGGCGAGGACCGCCAGGAACTGCGCGAGACCATGGACCAGTTGCAAGTGCCCTCCGGCATGAGCATCATCGCGCGCACCGCCGGCATCGGCCGCAGCGTCGAAGAGCTCCAGTGGGACCTGTCCTACCTGATGCAGCTCTGGACCGCCATCGATACCGCCGCGCGCGAAAACAAGGCTCCGATCCTGATCTACCTGGAATCCAGCCTGGTCATCCGCGCCATCCGCGACTACTTCTCGCCCGACATCGGCGAAATCCTGATCGACACCGACGACATCGCCGAGCAGGCCAAGGCCTTCATGAGCGTGGTCATGCCGGACAACGTCCAGCGCGTGAAGCTCTACCGCGACGACGTCCCTCTGTTCTCGCGCTTCCAGATCGAACACCAGATCGAGACCGCCTACGCGCGCACCGTGCAGTTGCCGTCCGGCGGCTCCATCGTCATCGATCACACCGAGGCCCTGGTCGCCATCGATGTCAACTCCGCCCGTTCCACGCGCGGCGCCGACATCGAGGAAACCGCCCTGCGCACCAACCTGGAAGCCGCCGATGAGGCCGCTCGCCAGTTGCGCCTGCGCGACCTCGGCGGCCTGATCGTGATCGACTTCATCGACATGGAAGAAAGCAAGAACCAGCGCGCCGTCGAACAGCGCCTGCGCGACTCGCTGCATCTGGACCGCGCGCGCGTGCAGATGGGCAAGATCTCCCGCTTCGGCCTGATGGAACTTTCCCGCCAGCGCCTGCGCCCGGCCTTGAGCGAAGGTTCGCACGTCACCTGCCCGCGCTGCACCGGCACCGGCGTCATCCGCGATTCCGAGTCCAGCGCCCTGCACGTCCTGCGCCTGCTGCAGGAAGAAGCCATGAAGGAAAACACGGCCGCCCTGTACGCCCAGGTCCCCGTGGACGTCGCCACCTACCTGTTGAATGAAAAGCGCAGCGACATCACCAAGCTGGAATCCCGCCTGAAGGTCAACCTGGTTCTCATCCCGAACAAGAACCTGGAAACGCCGCATCACCACATCGAGCGCCTGCGCTACGACGATCCGCGCCTGGAAGACCTGAAGAACAGTTTCCAGCTGATCCAGCACCCCGAAACCCAGGCCGCCTGGAAACCAAACAAGGAAACGGAAGCCAAGCCGCGCCCCGAAGCCCTCGTCAAGGGCATCACCCCCGCGCAGCCTGCTCCCATCTCCTCGACTCCGGCTCCCCGCAAGGCCGCCGCATCGGCAAAGGCCGAGACAGGTCTGCTCGCACGCCTGTGGCAATGGCTGACGGGCGCCGGCAACGCCGCCGCCGAAGCCACCAGCGCAGGCGCCGCCGCCAAGTCGCGCCAGCAGAACCGCAATCGCGGACGCAGCGGCCAGCCGGGCGACAAGCGCGAGCAACGCCCCCAGGGCGAGCGCGGACGCGGACGCCGCAATGAAGCGCGCACCGGCGATGGCCGTGCCGATAACCGCGGCGAAACCGCAGCC
Organism: Paracandidimonas soli; assembly: GCF_004342005.1. GTDB lineage: Bacteria > Pseudomonadota > Gammaproteobacteria > Burkholderiales > Burkholderiaceae_B > Paracandidimonas > Paracandidimonas soli. The sequence goes on along the minus strand of NZ_SMBX01000004.1, from coordinate 208,394 downwards.
AAAACAGCCGACGCCCCGCAGGCAGGCCGCCAGCAACAGCGCCGCCGTGGCAATGCCGCCGCTCCCGTTGCCGATATGCCGGCGCATGCCGACAAGCGTGTCGAGGCCCAATTGCCTGCCGCTGAGGCTGGCGCGGACAACGGCGAAGCCCGCAATCCCCGCAGCCGCCGCGGACGCGGACGCAACCGGCGCGACGAAAACCAAGTGACGGAATCCGTCGCGGTCGAAGATACCACGCTGCTGCCCGCAGCCGTTGCCGTGGAAGCATTGGTCGCCGAGCCCGCGCCCGCAGCCATCGATCAGGCATCCTTCTCCGGCGATGAGATTCAAGCTGTCGAAGGCGAGGCCGATACGCAGGATACCGAGCGCAAGCGCCGCCGCCGTCGCAGCCGCCGCGGCCGCCGTTCCGGCGATGGCGCAACCATCGCCGCTGACGGAAGCAGTACGGAACTGGACGCCGGCGACGATACTGCCGAATCCTCCGACGAGGGCGCGGAAGATATCCCGGCAGCACCAGCGCCGCGCATCCCCGTGGAGCAGGCCTGGACCATGGGCCAGACGGATCTCCAGGCAACTCCTGCAACTGAAGCGGCAATCGATACCTCGGCCAGCCCTGTCATCGAGGCCGCGCAAGCACCGGAAACCGTGCCCGCCACCGAGTCCAGCCAGCCTGAAGCCACAGCATCTGCGTCTGCAGACAGCCTGCAGACTGCTGACGCAGAAGAGCAACTGTCACCGGTCGCCGAGGCCGCGCCAGCGCCTGCACCTGTTGTTGCGGAACCCGTCGAGCCAACGCCCGCGGCAGTCGATGCCAACGCTTTCACTCCGGAAGCGCCGGCTGCCATCGAAGCCGAAGCCGTCGAGACAGTCTCCGAAGCTGTTGCCGCGCACCCTGTCGGGGTTGCCGCAAGCAGCGTGACCGAGTCCGCTGTCGCTGCGGAAAACGCAACAGAGGCAGACGTGCAAACGCCGGAACAGCCAGCGCCTGCCGCTGCCCCGGCACCTGTGTCCACAGCCCCGCTCGCCGACAATGCGCCTCTCGCCGCGATGCTGGCTTCCGCAGGTATCGAACTGGTGGAAACGCGGGCTGGCGCGGCTGTCTCCACGCCGGCAGCTCCCACCCCCAAGCTGGGGCGCGCGCGCAAACCGGTAGCCTCGACTGCCGATCAGCCCATGCAGCAGGTGGAAACCACCAATCTGTAATCAGCAAGTTGTGCAATGCAACGGGGGCGCATCATATGCGCCCCCGTTGCATTGAAACACCAGATGCCACGCCATATTCTGGCGAACCGCGTTCTCAGTAGCCGACCGTGAACCGTTGACGGGAATGCGCCGGATGCTCGATCTCATCGACCAGGGCAACGGCATAATCCTCATAGGAAATATGGCTGCCCTGCTCCGTGCTCAGCAGCGCATCCTGCCCCAGGCGGAAGTTGCCTGTACGCTCGCCAGGTCCGAACATGGCCGATGGCGAAATAAACACCCAATCCAGCTCGCTTTCCTTTCTTAGCTCATCCAGGAACGCCGCGCCGCGCAAGGCTTCCTCGCGATAGGCTTCGGGGAAGTCCGGCTGATCGACCAGGCGCTTGCCCGGTGCGATTTCCAGGCTGCCGGCGCCGCCGACCACCAGATAGCGTTTGACCCCGGAGGCGCGCACAGCCTCGATCAGTGCGCTCGGCTCGATCCCCGCAAATCTGACCGCGCTTATCACGACATCATGCCCGGCAAGCAGCCGGGCCAGGCCGCCCTGATCAGCCGCATCGCCCTGAATGGCAGCCACGCCTGGAAAGCCGGCGATTTTTTCAGGATGACGGGCAATCGCAGTGACCGTATGGCCGCGATCCGAGAGTTCTTTCAGAAGGCGCGAGCCCACTGCGCCAGAGGCACCTATCAATGCAATGCGAGACATATCAATTCCTTGTGTGGTTAAATCAAGACCAAGTCATAAAAATAGACTGTAAAACAAATGCTATACAGATTTCGCGACTCTGCCAAGAAGTCACGCCACACTTACTCAGTCACACCGAGATGACCAATACCAGCCTTGTTCCCCCACCGAAACCCGGCGCATCACGCATCGATGAAGACATGGAAATGCAGGACCAGCCTTGCCCGATCCGGGATGTGCTGGACCGCATTGGCGATCAATGGAGTTTGCTGATCCTTCAGGCGCTCGCGCAGCGCACGCTGCGCTTCAACCAGCTCAGCCGCGAGATCGATGACATCTCCCGGCAAATGCTTTCACGTACGCTCAAGCGGCTGGAGACGGACGGCTTTGTGCGCAGGACACTGTTCGCCGAAGTACCGCCGCGCGTGGAATACACATTGACGGAACTCGGCCGGTCATTCCTGTCGCCCATGCAGGCGCTGGTGGAATGGGCCGACACGCATCATGCGCAGATCCGCCAGTCCCGCAGGCAGGCCCGCGACATCGCTTCCGACTCCTGAAGGACAAGGCGGCCGCCAATGCACTGCCAAAAAATACCCCCACGCTGCGCCTTCGGCTTGCTGCCCCCCCAAGGGGGCGCTTTTTGCCTAGGGAGCGGCCCGGCGGCAAAAAGGCCTGCATTGCGCAGGCCATCGAAACAACTCAGGCGGCAACGACAATGAATCAGACGGTCGCTACGGACTCCGCGGACTGCCGCGTCAGCAATGCCATAAGATGGGCAAGCTCTTTGCGCATCTGGCGGCGATCCACCACCATATCGATCGCCCCCTTCTCCAGCAGGAACTCGGAACGCTGGAAGCCGGGCGGCAGTTTTTCGCGCACCGTCTGCTCGATCACGCGCGGACCGGCAAAACCGATCAGCGCCTTGGGCTCGGCCATGACCACATCGCCCATGAAGGCGAAGCTGGCGGACACGCCCCCCATGGTGGGATCGGTCAGCACGCTGATGAAAGGAAGCCCGGCCGCCGACAGGCGGGTCAGCATGGCATTGGTCTTGGCCATCTGCATGAGCGAGAGCAGGCTTTCCTGCATGCGCGCGCCGCCGGACGCCGAAACGCAGATGAACGGCGTGCGGTTATCGATGGCTTCCTGGACGCCGCGCGCAAAGCGCTCGCCCACGACGGAGCCCATGGAACCGCCCATGAATTCGAACTCGAAGCAGGCCAGCACGGCGGGCACGGACAAAATGCGTCCGCTGACCACCACCAGCGCTTCGGTTTCGCCGGTCTGCTTGACCGCTTCGGAAACACGTTCCGGGTACTTGCGCGAATCCCGGAATTTCAGCGGGTCTACCGGACGGGTCGTGGCGCCGATTTCCACGCGGCCCTCTTCGTCGAGCAACGCATCGATGCGAGCCCTCGCTCCGATACGCATATGATGGCTGCATTTCGGGCAGACATTCAGCGTGGCCTTGAGATCTTCCTTGTAGAGGACCTCTTCGCAGGCGGGGCACTTGACCCACAGCCCCTCCGGCACCCTGCGGGAGCCATTGTCCGTGCGATTGATACGCGGAGGGAGTAGTTTTTCAATCCAGCTCATAATTCTGTTTCCGTCAGTCGCATGCGCATCATGCGGTACGTTCAATGATTCAGCAGGTCTGATCCAAGGCTGCCCGGATTCCGCCCAGCCATGACGCGGCAGCCTGCGCCGCAGCCGCATCCTTTGCGGCCTGATCGTCTCCCGGGATACTGCCAACCGCTTCTTCCATGACCTGGATCAGCTTGCTGCCGATGACGACGGCATCGGCCACGCTCGCCAGCCTGCGCGCGCTTTCGGCGTCCCGGATGCCGAAGCCGACGCCTACCGGAATCGAGACATGTCGGCGGATGGCCTGCAGACGTCCGGCCACCTCGTCGGTATCCAGATTGCCCGCGCCGGTAACGCCGCGCAGGGATACATAATATACATAGCCCCGGGCCATCCGCGCCACCTGGCGGATGCGATCGTCCGTGGACGTGGGCGCCAGCAGGAAGATCGGGTCAATGCCGGCCTTGCCCAGAAGCGCGGCGAACTCGACGCTTTCCTCGGGGGGATAATCGACGACCAGCAGGCCGTCGACGCCGGCCTGCTGCGCGCGGCCGACGAAGGCTTCCTGACCCATGCGCTCGATGGGATTGGCATAGCCCATGAGGACGACGGGCGTCGTCTGGTTGTCGCGGCGGAAGTCGGCGACGATTTCCAGGACCTGCGCCAGGCCGGTTCCGTTGGCGATGGCGCGTTCGGCGGCCTTCTGGATGACTGGACCGTCGGCCATAGGGTCGGAAAACGGCACGCCCAGCTCGATGACATCGGCCCCGGCGCGCACCATGGCATGCATCAGCGGTACAGTAGCGGTCAGGGAAGGATCTCCCGCCGCGACATAGGGGATGAGAGCGGTGCGCCCCTGCAATCCTGCAAAGGCGGCCTGCAGGCGCGGATTCGAAGAACTCATGATGTTTCCTTGCGTCCTTACAGGGTGATGCCGCTGAAATCGGCGACCGTATGCATGTCCTTGTCTCCGCGGCCCGACAGATTGACCAGGATGATCTTGTCGGCCGGCAACGTAGGAGCCAGCTTGGCCGCGTAGGCCAGTGCGTGCGAGGACTCCAGCGCGGGCATGATGCCTTCGGTGCGGCAGCAGGTATGGAATGCGTCCAGCGCTTCCTGGTCGGTAATGCCTTCGTAGGCGACCCTGCCCGAATCCTTGAGCCACGCATGTTCCGGCCCGACGCCGGGATAATCCAGGCCGGCGGAAATGGAGTGGGTTTCCTGGATCTGGCCGTTGTCGTCCTGCAGCACGTAGGTACGGTTGCCATGCAGCACGCCCACGGCGCCACGGGTCAGCGAGGCCGAATGCCTGCCGCTGTCCAGCCCTTCGCCGGCAGCTTCGATGCCGATCAGGCGGACATCCGCATGATCGATATAGGGGTGGAAAATGCCGATGGCGTTGGATCCGCCACCCACCGCGGCCACGATCACGTCGGGCTGCCGCCCCGCGGCCTCGGGCATCTGCGTGAGGCATTCCTTGCCAATGATGCTCTGGAAATCGCGCACCATCATCGGATACGGGTGCGGGCCCGCCGCCGTGCCGATGATATAAAACGTATTGTCCACGTTCGTAACCCAGTCGCGCATGGCTTCGTTCAGGGCGTCCTTGAGGGTGCGTGAACCGGAATCGACCGGCACGACCGTGGCGCCCAGCAGCTTCATGCGGTAGACGTTCGCCGCCTGGCGCCGAACGTCTTCGCTGCCCATATAGACGATGCACTCGAGCCCGTAGCGCGCGGCCACCGTGGCGCTTGCCACGCCGTGCTGGCCCGCGCCGGTTTCGGCGATGATGCGCGGCTTGCCCATGCGGCGCGCCAGCAGGATCTGTCCGATACAGTTGTTGACCTTGTGCGCCCCTGTGTGGTTCAGGTCTTCGCGCTTGAACCAGATCTGCGCCCCGCCCAGTTGCTCCGACCAGCGGCGCGCGTGGTATACGGGGCTGGGACGACCAACGAAATGCTTCAGCTCGTACGTGAACTCGCGCAGGAACTCAGGATCGTTGCGGTATTTCTCGTAGGCGTCGCGCAGTTCGTCCAGCGCGTGGACGAGCGTTTCGGCGGCGAAAGAACCGCCATAACGGCCGAAATGGCCCTGCTTATCGGGCAGATTGTAAGTTTCCAAGATTGCCTCGAATGATACGTCCGATGCCATGATACAGACACAAACGTTCGGAATAATCAGGCATTTTACCAGTGTGCGGCTATCTTGGCAGTGCCGTCCCGGCCTTCCCTCATTGGACAAATTCGCCGGACGCCACTAAATTGCCGGTTAAGACCCCATCCGCGCGCATCATGACAGCCCCTGCCGGCAATACCGCTTCCCAGCAATCCTCCTCCACGCACATGCCGCAAGCCGGCGGCTTCGAGGGCCTGAGCCCCGGAAACGCCGAATACCGGCAGGCCGGACTGGCGCTGTTCCTCGTGGGGTTCTCGTCTTTCGCGCTGATCTATTGTGTCCAGCCCCTGTTGCCGGCGTTTGCCGCCAGTTTCAACGTCAGCCCCGCATCCAGTTCGCTGGCGCTGTCGCTGACCACCGGCCTGCTCGCCATTTCCATCGTCCTGGCGGGCGCATTCTCGCAGGCCCTGGGACGGCGCGGCATGATTTTCGGATCCATGCTGATGGCCGCCGTCCTGAACATCATTGCTTCCCTGCTGCCCAGCTGGCACGGCCTGCTGGCCGCCCGCGCCCTCGAAGGCCTGGTGCTGGGCGGCGTGCCCGCCATCTCCATGGCCTGGCTGGCCGAGGAGATACATCCCTCCCACCTGGGCCGCAGCATGGGACTGTACGTGGCCGGCACGGCCTTCGGCGGCATGGCCGGACGGGTGGGCATGGGGCTGGTGGCAGAAATCACATCCTGGCGCATCGCCATGTTCCTGCTGGGCATCATGTGCCTGGCATGCGCCATCGCATTCTGGAAGCTGCTGCCTCCATCACGCAACTTCATCCTGCGGCCCGGCTTCAGCCTGGAGTTCCACCTGCGCGCCTGGAAGCAGCACCTGCGCAATCGCGGCCTGCTGCGCATCTACGCCATCGGCTTCCTGATCATGAGCGTTTTCGTCGCACTGTTCAACTACGCGACTTTCCTGTTGTCGGGCGCTCCCTACCATTTCAGCCAGACCGTCATCAGCCTGATCTTCCTGGTGTACGGGTTCGGCGTCGTTTCATCTTCCGTGGCCGGCACGCTGGCCGACCGCTACGGACGGCGGCGCCTGCTGATGGCCGGCCTGGCCCTGATGCTCGGCGGCGTCCTGCTGACCCTGCTGGGCCCGTGGCCCGCCATCGTGGGCGGCATCGCCGTGCTGACTACGGGGTTCTTCATCGCCCACGCCGTCGCCAGCAGCGCGGTCGGCCCGCAGGCGGGCGGCAACAAGGGGCATGCCGCCTCCCTGTATCTGCTCTTCTACTACCTGGGATCCAGCATCATCGGCTCCGCCGGCGGCTGGGTATGGGAGCACGGAGGCTGGGTCGCCGTCGTCGCCATGACGGCGGCGCTGACCATGCTCGGCATGCTGCTTGCGCTGAAAACCAGGGACACGCGAGCGCCGGCCTGAACACGCGCCCACGCGCAAGCCCCGGCCTTCAGGCCGAGGTCAAGCGAGGCAGTGTTCATGCGGCGCCTCAGACCCCCCCGTATCGCGGCGAGGAATCTCCCGGCCTCAGGCGGGGGCGGTCCACGCCTCATTCATCGCCTTTCAGCGCCCTGGCCACAGTCTTTGCGTTGTGCTCGATCATGCCGATGTAGGTACCCTCCACCGTACCCGGCTCTCCCATGGCGTCGGAAAACAGCTCGCCGCCTATCACCACCTTGTGCCCGCGCGCGGCAGCGCCCTCGATCAGCGCCCGGATGTTCTGGTCCGACACGGAAGACTCCACGAAAATGGCCTTGATCCTGCGCTCGACCAGCAGCTTCACCAGCGCCTCCACGCGATGCAGGCTGGCCTCGCTCTCGGTGGAAATACCCTGGATCCCCAGGACCTCGTAGCCGTTGGCCCGGCCGAAATAGCGGAAGGCGTCGTGCGCCGTCACCAGGACGCGATCCTTTTCCGGGACGGACTGCAGCAGCGTCTTGACCCGCCCCTCCAGCGCCGATACCTCTTCGGAATAGCGCTTTGCGTTGGCTTCGTAGACCTCCCTGCCCTCGGGATCGGCTTCGATCAGCGTATCGCGCGCCCGGGCGATGACGAACTGCCAGAGCGCAGGATCCATCCATACGTGCGGATCGGACAGCGCCTTGTCATCCTCGTCGCCGAGCAGCCTGTCCTTCGGGATGGCTTCCGCCAGGGCCTCGACACGCTTGCGGCGGGCCAGGTCATGGAACAGCGACTCCAGCTGCGCCTCCAGACGCAGGCCGTGCCAGACGACGAGATCCGCGCGCGTCAGCCTGGCGATATCACTGCGCGTCTGCCGGTAGGTATGCGGATCCACTCCGACTCCCATCAGGGTCGTGACCTTGACGCGCTCCCCTCCGACCTGCCGGACCGTATCGCCGAGCATGCCTGTGGTCGCCACGACATTCAGCGTTTTGTCCTGCGCCGAGGCGGCAGTGCCGAAACCCGCCGCCAGCAGAAGCGCGGCCGCCGCGGAACGACCAAGCCAGGCATGAAAAGATCGTCGAGTCGTCATCATAGCTTTCCTGTGTTTTGTCTCGAATGGAGGATTGGAGGGCGTGAAGCCCAAAGAATATAGCAATTGCTATATTTTTCCAATCCTTTTGATGGAAATGCGATCAAGTTGCATTTGGATGCAACTCAGGCAGCCTCCGGAAAGGCAAATTCTTGTGTATTTTTCTCCCCGTTTTTCTCCAGTCTTGGTAAGATAGCGTCTATGCCGATTATCAACATATAGTGTCCGGCCACATCACCAACCGCTGTATATTGTTGGTTTTCCTAATCCGCTTATCTTGCATCGAACTACGCTATGTCGTTCATTTTTCAGGAAAACCGCCGGACACTCGCCTATCGGCAAACACTGTTTTCATGGTGCGCATCGTCGCAAATGTGCCGCAACAACCGCGCGCTGCCACCCGCCCGTTTCATCGAAGCCAGCCGCGCCACGGGCGCGGCTGCGCCGTACAGAACCACCCGCAAGGACGTTTCATGACGAAATACGAACAAATGAAAGTCACCAAGCGCGACGGCCGCCTGGAGCCGATCAACCTGGACAAGATCCACCGCGTGATCGACTGGGCTGCCAAAGGCCTGAACAATGTGTCCGTGTCGCAGGTCGAACTGCGCTCGCACATCCAGTTCTACGACGGCATCCGTACGGACGACATCCACGAAACCATCATCAAGTCGGCTGCCGACCTCATTTCCGAGGAAACGCCCGACTACCAGTACCTGGCCGCCCGCCTCGCGATCTTCCACCTGCGCAAGATCGCCTACGGCGATTTCGAGCCGCCGCACCTGCGCGAGCACGTGCGCAAGCTGACCGCCATGGGCAAGTACGACGAGCACCTGCTGGCCGACTATTCCGAAGCCGAATACGACGAGATCAACGGCTACATCGACCACTGGCGCGACATGAACTTCTCGTACGCCGCCGTCAAGCAGCTGGAAGGCAAGTACCTGGTGCAGAACCGCGTCACCAAGCAGATCTTCGAAAGCCCCCAGTTCCTGTACATCCTGGTGGCCATGAGCCTGTTCTCGAAGTACCCGGCCGATACCCGCCTGGGCTACATCAAGCGCTTCTATGACGCCGTCTCGCAGTTCAAGATCTCCCTGCCCACGCCCATCATGTCGGGCGTGCGCACGCCCACGCGCCAGTTCAGCTCGTGCGTGCTGATCGAGTGCGGCGACAGCCTGGACAGCATCAACGCCACCACCAGCGCCATCGTCAAGTACGTATCGCAGCGCGCCGGCATCGGCATCAACGGCGGCCGCATCCGCGCCCTGGGCAGCGAAATCCGCGGCGGCGAGGCGCAGCACACCGGCTGCATCCCGTTCTACAAGATGTTCCAGGCCGCCGTGAAATCGTGCTCGCAAGGCGGCGTACGCGGCGGTGCGGCCACGCTGTTCTACCCCTTGTGGCACCTGGAAGTCGAATCGCTGCTGGTGCTCAAGAACAACCGCGGCGTCGAGGAAAACCGCATCCGCCACCTGGACTACGGCGTGCAGATCAACCGCCTGCTGTACCAGCGCCTGATCAAGGGCCAGCAGATCACGCTGTTCTCGCCGCACGACGTGCCCGGCCTGTACGATGCCTTCTTCGCCGACCAGGACGAGTTCGAGCGCCTGTACGTGCAGTACGAAAGCGATCCGTCCATCCGCAAGCGCACCCTGCCCGCCACCGAACTGTTCTCGCTGGTCATGCAGGAGCGCGCCGGCACGGGCCGCATCTACATCCAGAACGTGGACCACTGCAACACGCACAGCCCCTTCGATCCGGCCGTCGCCCCCGTGCGCCAGTCGAACCTGTGCATGGAAATCGCGCTGCCCACCAAGCCGCTGAACGACGTCAACGACCCCGACGGCGAAATCGCGCTCTGCACGCTGTCCGCCATCAACCTGGGCGCGCTGGAATCGCTGGACGAGCTCGAAGGCCTGGCCGACCTGGCCGTGCGCGCGCTCGACGCCCTGCTCGACTACCAGGACTACCCCGTCCGCGCCGCCTTCAACGCCACGGAGAAGCGCCGTTCGCTGGGCGTAGGCGTCATCAACTACGCCTACTACCTGGCCAAGAACGGCACGCGCTATTCCGACGACGCCGCCATCGGCCTGACGCACCGCACCTTCGAAGCCATCCAGTACTACCTGCTGAAGGCTTCCATGCAGCTGTCGCGCGAATACGGCTCCTGCAAGGCCTTCGACGAAACCACGTATGCCAAGGGCATCCTGCCGATCGACACCTACAAGAAGGATATCGACGCGTACTGCAAGGAGCCCCTGCACCTGGACTGGGAGTCCCTGCGCCGCGACATCCAGCAGTACGGCCTGCGCAACTCCACGCTGACCGCGCTGATGCCCTCCGAAACCTCCAGCCAGATCGCCAACGCCACCAACGGCATCGAGCCGCCGCGCGGCCTGGTGTCGGTCAAGCAGTCCAAGGACGGCATCCTGCGCCAGGTGGTGCCCGAGTTCGAGCGCCTGAAGGACCAGTACGAACTGCTCTGGAAAATGCCCAACAACGACGGCTACCTCAAGCTGGTCGGCGTCATGCAGAAGTTCGTGGACCAGTCCATCTCGGCCAACACAAACTACGACCCGCAGCGCTTCGAGGGCGGCCGCGTTCCGATGAAGCAACTGCTCAAGGACCTGCTGCAGGCCTACAAGTACGGCGTCAAGACGCTGTACTACCACAACACGCGCGACGGTGCGGAAGACGCCAGTGCCGAAGCGGAGGATGACGGCTGCGCCGGCGGCGCATGCAAGATCTGACGCCATACGCGCGGATCATGCTTCCCAGCCGCTTGCCGGGCCCGATCGGCAGGCAAGCGGCGCCAACGTAACATCTGACGGCAACCCACTATGTCATACAGCATCTTTTCCCGGAACGACAACGACCAGCTCAAGGAACCCATGTTCTTCGGGCAGCCCGTCAACGTCGCACGCTATGACCAGCAGAAATATCCCATCTTCGAGAAGCTGATCGAAAAACAGCTGTCATTCTTCTGGCGCCCGGAAGAAATCGACATCTCGCAGGACCGCATCGACTACCAGAACCTGCCGGATCACGAAAAGCACATCTTCATCAGCAACCTCAAGTACCAGACGCTGCTGGACTCCATCCAGGGACGCAGCCCCAATGTCGCGCTGCTGCCGCTGGTTTCCATTCCCGAGCTCGAGACCTGGGTGGAAACCTGGGCGTTCTCGGAAACCATCCACTCGCGCTCGTACACGCACATCCTGCGCAACATCGTCAACGATCCATCCGTCATCTTCGACGACATCGTCAAGAACGAGAACATCAAGCTGCGCGCCAACGACATCGCCTCGTACTACGATGATCTCATCGAGCAGACCATGCTGTATTCTCAGCTCGGCCCGGGCACCCACGAGATCAACGGCAAGACCGTCGTCGTCGACCTGCGCAACCTGAAGAAGCTGCTCTACCTGTGCCTGATGAGCGTCAACATCCTGGAAGCGATCCGTTTCTACATCAGCTTCGCCTGCTCGTTCGCCTTCGCGGAACGCAAGCTGATGGAAGGCAATGCCAAGATCATCCGCCTGATCGCGCGCGACGAGGCGCTGCACCTGACCGGCACGCAGCATATTCTCAACATCCTGCGCTCCGGCGCCGACGACCCCGACTTCGCCGGGATCGCCGCCGAGGTCCATCAGGAATGCTTCGACATGTTCCGCGACGCGGCCGAGCAGGAAAAGCGCTGGGCGGACTACCTGTTCCGCGACGGCTCCATGATAGGCATGAACAAGGACATCCTGTGCCAGTACGTGGAGTACATCACCAATATCCGCATGGCAGCCGTAGGCCTGCAGCCCGCCTTCCCCGACGCCAAGCACAATCCGCTGCCGTGGATGAACACCTGGCTCGCATCGGACACCGTGCAGGTCGCCCCCCAGGAAGTGGAGCTCAGCTCCTATCTCGTCGGCCAGATCGACGCCGAAGTCTCTGCCGACGACCTGAACGACTTTGAACTATGAGCGTCGTCATCACCAGGGACAAGCAGTTCAATCTGCTGCCCGGGGAAACGCTGCTCGAAGGCCTCGAACGCACGGGGCATGATGTCGAATACCAATGCCGCAGCGGCTACTGCGGCATGTGCCGCCTGGAACTCATGGACGGCGAGGTCAGTTATGCCTCGCCTCCGCTGGCTTTCGTCGGCCCCAACGAGATCCTTCCCTGCTGCTGCGAGCTCAATGGCGCCGTAGCCGTGGACTGCCATCTGCGCGCCGACCTGGACAGCCAGGGCGAACTGTTCCCGACCGATCTGTTCGACCTGCAGGCAACCTCGAAGGCATAGGCCACGCGGACGGATCCTCCGCAATAACAACCCTTCCCCTGGATATCCCCATCACAGCAATCCGCGGGATTGCACCATAATAGCCATTGCCGCACTCCCGCTGCCGCCCCCATGGGCGGCCGGCGCGATGCCTCCGTATCATCCATAGCAAGTCAAGCGAGACACCATGAAACTATCGAGCACCCTTCGCGTCCTGGCATTGGCCAGCACCCTCGGCATCGTCTTCCCCGCCGCCCAGGCCCAGGACGCCTGGCCCTCCAAGCCGATCACCTTCGTCATTCCCTATGCCGCCGGCGGCTTCGCCGACACCCGCATGCGCCTGATCGCCCGTGAGCTGGCCGACGAGCTGGGCGCCACCATCGTGGTGGAAAACAAGGCCGGCGCCGGCGGCGTCATCGGCACCGCCCACATCGCCAAGGCCAAGCCCGACGGCTACACCATCGGCAGCGGCCACCTGGCTCCGCTGGCGGTCAACCCCACCCTGGTGCCCAAGACGGTTTCCTACAACGTCAAGACCGACCTGACGCCCATCGTCCTGGTCGAGGAAGCGCCGCTGATCCTGAACGTGAACAACAGTCTGCCGGTCAAGACCGTCAGGGACCTGATCGAACTGGCCAAGAAGGATCCGGACTCCATCACTTTCGGCTCTTCCGGCGTGGGCGGCGCGCACCATCTGTCGGGCGAGCTGTTCGCCCACGAGGCTGGCGTCAAGATGTCGCACGTGCCCTACAAGGGCGGCGCTCCCGCAGCCACCGACCTGATGGCCGGCCATATCTCCATGATGTTCGAAATGGGCTATGCCGCCATGCCCGCCATCGAGTCGGGCAAGGTGCATCCCCTGGCCGTCACCAGCGCCCAGCGCCTGGCTCTGCTGCCAGACGTGCCCACCCTGGCCGAGTCCGGCCTGCCCGGCTTCGAGTCATACAACTGGCAAGGCATCATCGCCCCGGCCGGCATCCCCGCCGAAGTCGTGGCCAAGCTGAACGAAGCCACCAACCGCGTGCTGAAGAAGCCCGAAGTCGTCAAGGCATTCGATGCCACCGGCGGCCAGGTGGGCGGCGGAACTCCGGAAGACTTCGCCAAGTTCATCGACAGCGAGACCCGAAAATGGGCCGAGGTCATCAAGACCGCCAATATCTCGGCTGATTGATTCTCCGGATACAACTGCGCCGGCTGCCTGTGAAGAACCCCGGCCCCCGGGCCGGAGCTTTTCCGCTTCTAATTCGGAGGAGCCTGCGGCTCCAGATGGAAACCGCCCCGCCTGACCTCGCCGCGAACGGCGAGGCTTGCGCGTTGGCGCGTGGTCACGGGAGCGGGCTATCTACAATGCATCACTCCAGCGAAATATTCGCCTTTTTCGCAACTTCGCTCCACTTCCGGATATCGTCGCGACGGAACTGCTCCAGCTCCTCCGGCGTGGAGCCGATGATTTCCGCCCCCAACCCGGATAAAGTCTTTATCACTTCAGGATCTTTCAGTACGTCCGCCAATACCTGCGAAAACCTATCGACGATAGCCTTGGACGTGCCGCTGGGCGCGAATACCGCATTCCACTCATAGGCCTCGAAGCCCTCGATGCCGGATTCGGCAAGCGTGGAGATATCCGGCAACGCGCTGGAACGTGTCCTGCCGCCCAACGCGATTGGCCGCATTTTCCCGGACTTGATGTGGGGAATGGAAGACCCCAGGCTGGCGAACATGAGCGGCACCTGCCCGGACATGACATCGACCATGGCCGGACCGCCTCCCTTGTAGGGAACATGAATCAACCTGGTTCCAGCCGACAGATTGAACAGTTCCGTCGCCAGATGCGTGGACGAACCGGGACCGCTCGACGCGTAATGGATATCGTCGCGCTCGCGTCCGAGCTTGACCAGATCCTGGACGGATTGCACTTCATCATACGAAGGCGTCACGACAACAACCGTCGGCACACGCAGCAGCAGAGACACCGCATCCAGGTCCGCCAGGGTATCGAACTGCATATTGCTGCGCAGCGCCGGATTCTGCGTATGGTTTGATGCATCCAGAAGAAATGTATAACCATCCGGCTTGGCGCGCGCTACCGCTGCGCCTCCGATCATGCCGCCCGCGCCGCCACGGTTGTCCACCACTACGGTCTGCCCCAGCTTCTCACCTAGCCGGGGAGCGATGATGCGCGCCACGGCATCGACTGTCCCGCCCGGAGGATAAGAAACCACCAAAGTAACGGTCCGCGTCGGCCAATCAGCAGCGGCAGCCGCCGCTGCGCCTGCCATCAATAGGATCCCCGCCGCCAGGCGGGCCGTCATGGAATGCAGCATTCGCATCTTGTTCATCGAAATCTCCTGACACCTGTGTAGTTATGAAAATACCTGCATGAATCTCCGAGACGCTCCATGCAGGAGTTCTTCCGCGACAGCCTTGGGCGTCGCTCCCGCCGAAATCCGGCCTGAACATCAACCGGACGAGCGCTCCGGCAACGCTTGAAATCCAAACAATTCCGCCGGGCTGCTGACCAGAATCCGCTCGCGGTCTTCCGCCTCCGGCACCCATTCATCCAGCCATTGCCTGGATCGCGCATATCCCGCAACCTGCCGATTCTCGGTATGCGGCCAATCACTTCCCCAAAGCAGGCGCCGCGGACCGAAAGACTGCAGCAGCAATCGGGCAAGCGCCGTGGAACGCAGGCCAGCATTTCCATCCTCGGGCTTCCAGGTACGGTACGAAGCCGAGAGCTTTACCCACACCCGGCCTTCGGATGCCTGCGACAGCAGATAACGAAAACCAGGATCCTCTTCGCCTGCAACGGGGTCCGGCCTGCCGAAATGGTCGACCACCACATGGCCACCGGTTTTCAAGATATGGGGGATGAGCAGCGGAAGATCCGCGGCTGCGCGGTGAACTTCCACGTGCCAGCCACGCGCGGCCACCCGACTCAACAAAGACCGCCATTGCGTATTTCCCAGTTCGGGCAGCGGCAGTCCTACGAGATTCAGGCGAATTCCCACCACTCCAGCAAGGGCTAGGCGATCTAGTTCGTCCTCTGTGCATGCGGCATCCACGACAGCCACGCCGCGCAAGCGCTCCGGATGCGACGCCAGCGTCTGAAGCATGTAGCTGTTGTCGGTGCCAAGAAAACTTGGCTGCACCAACACGCCGAACTGCACACCCGCGTTGTCGAGATGCGCAAGATAATCCTGCGGCAATGCGTCGAAATCCGGGCTGTGCCTGCGGTCCGGCTTCATGGGGAGGTCATGGCGGAAAACATGCGCATGCGTATCAACGCTTCCCGCTATCTGAAAAATACCGCTCTTCGCCACTTTGTCCGCTCCTGAACCGGCATGCCCCGTCCACAGGCTTCAGTACCTGCATTTGCGCCGGGGCACGACATCTTCTGGAAATTATAGGTAGCGGATATATAATGATCTATTATAAAAATAATAATCTTTCATATACATTCAATATGGATTTTTCCATATGGAAACACGCCACCTGCGCTACTTCCTGGCCGTCATAGACCATGGCAGCATCACCACGGCGGCCCATCAGTTGGGCATCGCCCAGCCCGCGCTGAGCCAGACCCTGGCGCGCATGGAAAAAGACCTTGGCGTGCGGCTTTTCATCCGCAGCAGGCGCGGCGCGGCCCCCACTCCCGCCGCCCTGGCCATCCTGGATGATGTGCGCATCAGCCTGGCGCGCCTGGACGCGGCGCAACAGCGCGCCGTCCAGATATCCCGGGGCCATGCGGGCCAATTGACCATCGGCTTGGTGTCATCCGCGCTGTTCGGTTGCCTGCCCAAGGCCATGCGCGCGCTGCGCGAGCAGGCGCCGAATGTCAAACTTATCCTGAAGGAAATGAGCAATGCGGAACAAGCCGAGGCACTGCGTGATGGCACGATAGACCTGGGGTTGATGCACACCCCGGTCGCCATCGGAGGCAGCCACATGCGCGAACGGCTCATCAAGGAAGAGCGTCTTCTGGCGGCGGTTCCCGCAGAGTTCGATATTGACGAAGACGGAACGACCACGCTCCAGGACATTTCCAGCTCCGGGCTTGTCATGTTTCCGGACAGCCAGCTGCCCGCTTTCAATGCCGGAATACTGGATGCCATTCGCAAGGCGGGCTACCGCACGGAAGTCCATCAGCATGCCAACCGCACGCTGACCATCCTGGCTTGCGTCGCCTCCGGCGCAGGCGTTGCGCTACTGCCAACCTGGATCCGGACGATGAACTTCGAAGGTGTGCGCTTTTGCGATGTGCGCGATGGGCAGACGCTTCCTGGATTCAACCTCAGCGCCATCTGGCCCGCCAGGTCGCAACCGACATTGGCGGATTTGTTCGCTTCGCTGGATTTCTAAGGGAAACGGACAGCGCGATCAGCCGCGTCCGCCGCCCAGCAGAACGCCGACCGAGCGCTTGGGCGCAACTGTGGACGGCCTGGACGCCGGAGTTTTTCCAGCGGACGACGATGGCGCGCTGGAAGGCTCGTAGGGCTTGAAGAAGAAGTCGTCCACCGGGCGGGACGGCGCGGGCTCGTAGCGGGAGGATCCGTGGCGGCGGTCGCGGTCATGCGAGGAACTGCGCTGCCTGGGCAGCTTGGGCACGGACAGCGTGCCGCGCGGCACCTTGGCCTTGATCAGCTTTTCGATATCGAGCAGGAAACGCTCTTCGTCGGGCGTGTAGAGCGCGATGGCCTCGCCCGAAGCACCGGCACGGCCAGTGCGGCCGATGCGGTGCACGTAGTCCTCGGCGTTGAACGGCAGATCGTAGTTGATGACGCACGGCACGCCGGCCACATCCAGCCCGCGGGCGGCCACGTCGGTCGCCACCAGGACTTCGAGATCGCCGGCCTTGAAGGCTTCAAGCGCCTTCATGCGGTCGGCCTGGCTCTTGTCTCCATGGATGGACTCGGCCTTGACGCCGTCCTGAATCAGTTGGCGTGCCAGGCGCCCCGTGCCGATCTTGGTATTGGAGAACACGATGACCTGGTTCAGCCCCTTGGACTTGACCAGATGCACCACCGCCGCCCGTTTGTCCTCGCTGGACATGGGATAGGCGATCTGCGTGACGGTATCCGCCGTGGCATTGTTGGCCGCCACGGAGATTTCCACGGGATTCGTCAGGAAGCTGCGCGCCAGCTTGCGGATCTCGTTGCTGAAGGTGGCCGAAAACAGCAGCCCCTGGCGCTGAGCCGGCAGCAGCCGTACGATGCGATCCAGATCCGGCAGGAAGCCCATGTCGAGCATGCGGTCGGCTTCGTCGAGGACCAGCACGTTCACCTGGCCGAGGTTGACGTTTTTCTGTTCGACATGATCCAGCAGCCGGCCCGGCGTCGCGATCAATATCTCGCAGCCGCGGCGCAAGGCTTCTTTTTGAGGCCCGATATCCACGCCGCCGAACACCACGGCCGAGCGCAGGGGAATATGCTTGGCGTAACGGATGACGTTGTCCGACACCTGATCGGCCAATTCGCGAGTCGGCGTCAGGATCAATGCGCGCACAGGATGGCGCGCCGGAGACGCGCTGGTATTGGCGAACTGCATGAGCCTGTGCAGGATGGGCAGCGTGAACGCCGCCGTCTTGCCCGTGCCTGTCTGGGCGGCGCCCATGACGTCGCGGCCGTTGAGGACGACCGGAATGGCCTGCGCCTGGATCGGCGTTGGCGTGGTGTAGCCTGTTTCGGCGATGGCCGTCAGAATATTCGGATGCAGACCGAAATCAGCGAATGTCGTGGCGGTAGCGGTATCTGGTGTAGTAGAAGTCATTGAGTCGTTGGCGCCCTGGCAGGAGGTCTCCCGCCGAGCATTGATAACCCGTACATTTTAGCGCACCGCCCGGTCGGGCCACGGTGAAAGCCCTTGCCGCGCCTGCCAAGTGTCGTTAAAAGTCCACGATTTATCCGCCAAATCCGCTGAAAAACAGGCGCAAGCCCCAGAAAACGGCCATGCCCACCACGATGACCAGAATCGCGTTCCTGGTACGCAGGCAGACGAATATGGCCACCAGGGAAGCCAACAACTGGTCCGCGGCAATGGTCATGGTGCCGCCCGGCGCCAGCGGCAGCATGCCCGGGACGATGATGGCCGCCAGCGCGGCGGCGGGCGCGTAGCGCAATGCACGTCGCACGCCTTCGCTCAGAGGCACATGATCACCGAACAGGAAGAAGCCCACCCGAGTAAGGACGCTGCATAGCAGCAGCATCGCGATGACGGCGAGAATATAGGGATCGAATGCGTCGCTGCTCATCGCGATTTTCTCCTCGTGCCATATTGCTCCGCCATGACGCCCGCCGCCACGGCGGCCAGCACGGCCGCCACCAGTCCGAGCCGCAACGGCAGCAGTTGCCCGAACCATGCCACGACGCTGGCCACCGTGACGGCGATCACCATTGGCCGCGTCGTCACCAGCGGCACGACAATGGCCAGCAGCGCCAGCGTGGCGGCGAAATCCAGGGACCAGGATTCCGGCACCGTGGCGCCCAGGAATATGCCCGCAATCGAAGGTAACTGCCATCCGAACCAGGTCGTGGCGGCCGCTCCGCCATAGAACCAGCGCTGCTCGCTGCTGCCTTTGACGGGGTCATCGCCGAAGCGCTTCATGAAAATGACGAAAACGAGATCGCCATTGAAGAAGCCCGCCCACAGCCTGCGAGGCCAGGACAGGCTGCGGAAATACGGAAACATCGCCGCGCCGAAAATGACGAAGCGGATGTTCACCATCATTCCGGCGAGAAAGATGAGCCAGACGGGAGTTCCGCTCATGATCAGAGGCAGTGCCGTCAACTGCGCGGAACCCGCATAGACCACCAGCGACATCACAATCGCCTCGTATTGCGTCAAGCCCGCCTTGACCATGGCCACGCCGGTCACGAATCCCCAGAGCCCGACGGCAACCGTCGCCGGCGCAATAGCCTTTGCCCCATCGGCAAACCATTGCCTTTCCTGCAGGCCGGGCAAGCCTGGCCAATTTTTCACGAACACTTCCCCGCTCCCTTGCTTCAGCCTTGCGATGCGCAATCGGCAGACCATTGCGCAGCCCGTCCGCCCATTGCCATTTCGCATGCGAATTGTACGCAAATGCCCGGTTTGCCGCCTACGATCTTTCACAGCGCCGCGCTTGCTACAATAGCGCCAAATTCCAGGCAGCCTCGACGGGCGTGCCAAGGCACAGGGCTGGAAACCGTTGCGCAGCACGCTTCCCGTCCGCATTTCCTTCTCAGGATCCAACATGAGCCGTGTTTCCAACGTTGCAACCCCAAAGGACGAAGTCATCACCGTGAAAGGCGCCGACCTGCCGCTGTATTGCCCCGGCCCCCAGGCTCCGCTCTGGAGCATGCATCCCCGCGTCTATATCGACCTGTCCAAGGACGGCTCCGCCGCCTGCCCGTACTGTGGCGCAAAATACCGCCTGGAAGAAGGCGCCAAAGCGCACAGCCACTAAGCGACCAGAGCCGCCTTCCGTGACCGCGCAAGTCGATACCTCGCCATGTCCGGCGCCATTCTGGCTTCCGGGCGGGCACCTGCAGACACAATACAGTGCGCTGGTTGCGCGCCATCACCGTATTGCGTTCGTGCGCGAACGGGTCACGACGCCGGACGGCGATTTCGTCGACCTCGACTGGGCCGGCCCCGGCCTGTTCGCCGACCGTCTGGCATCCGGCGAGCTGGCCAAACTCGATCCCGGCCTGTCGGGTACCGCTGCGCACCGGTGGTTCACGGAAGAAGACTGGCCCACCCTGCCCAAGGTCGCCGACACTCCCGCGCTGATCCTGTTCCACGGACTGGAAGGCAGCAGCCGCAGCCACTACGCCCAGGCCATCGCCCAGCATTTCCGCGCGCGCGGCTGGGTCGTGATCATCGCCCACTTCCGCAGCTGTTCGGGATTTCCCAATCGCATGGCAAGGGCCTACTACTCCGGCGATTCCGCCGATGTCGCCTTCATGCTGTCCCATGCCCGCGAACGCCTGCCCAACGGCAAGTGGCATGCCGTGGGCGTATCGCTGGGCGGCAATGCCATGCTGCGCCTCCTCGGAGAAAACGCCGAAGCCTCGCAATGGCTCGCCGCCGCCGCGGCCGTCTCGGTTCCCATGGATCTCGTCGCCTGCGGCAATGCGCTGTCCAACACAACGATGGGCCGCCAGATCTATTGCCGCTACTTCCTGCGCACCATGCGCAGCAAGGTCATGGAAAAGGCCCGGCGCTTTCCCGGCGCCATCGATGTCTTGCGCCTCTCTCAGGCCAGGACGATACGCGACTTCGACGACTGCTACACAGCGCCGCTGCACGGCTACCTGAATGCGCTCGATTACTGGTCCCAGGCCTCCAGCCTGCCGCTGCTGCCATCCATCCTGACTCCCACGCTCATCCTGAACGCGCGCAACGATCCATTCGTCCCGGCGCCTTCGCTGCCGGGCAGCCGCGATGCCTCCGGCAGCGTGCTGCTGCACCAGCCCGCCCAAGGCGGCCATGCGGGGTTCACCACGGGAGGATTTCCCGGACACGTGGGCTGGCTGCCGCAGCGCATCGCGCGCTTTTTCGAGTCCGGGCAATAATGCTGCGCCTTTTGGCTGCTCCCTCCTGAAGCCGGGGGTTTCCCCGCTCCAATACGAGGGCTCCTACGGCACGGAATCGGCGGCGCGACAGCGGGTCAGGTCTTGAACCGCTTGAGCAGTTCCCTCTCCATATCCTGCCGCTCGCGCAATTCGCGGATGCGGGTATCCAGCTCCGACTGCAGATAAAAGTCGTCCGTCAGATTGCGTGCCTGGCGCAATTGCTGGACGGCGGTAGGCAGCGCGCCGACCATTTCGTAGTAGGTCGCCATGGTGCTCCTGGCCTTCACGGCCTCGCCCAGCCGCTCATAGCCCTGTGCCAGTCGTTCGTGGAATTGGGGCTCCTCCGGCCATTGTCCGACGCGCTCCTCCAGGAATGCAACGCCCTCGCCGTCCTTGCCGGCCTTCTGCAGGGCTTCGGCCAGCAGCAGGGCGACGCCCTGGCTCTGCGGCCAGTCGCGCCAGGCATCGCGGGCCATCTGCACGGCATCCGCTCCACGGCGCAGCGCAAGCTGTATCCGCATCTGCGCCATGTGCGGCGATTTCACCACCGACGCCTGCGCCAGCGCCTTGTCCGCGGCATCGAGTTCGCCGCGCACCAGTTCCGCATAGGCCAGGCCATACCATGCTGCGGCCTGCGCGGCGCCGCTGCGCGTGGACGCCTCATGCTGCAAGGTCTCGCGCACTTCGCGCTGCGACCTCGCATCCTTAGCCTGGATGACGCGCAGCTTGGCCCTGACGAACAGATAATCGCCACCGTCCTCGCGCGACTGCTGCGGCAGTTCGCGTACGCGGTTTTCGATATCGGACATGCGCTGCACCGACAGCGGGTGCGTGCTGTGATAGCCGCCGCCCGACATGCTCTCGTTCAGTCGCGAGACGCTCGACAGCCGCCCGAACATGCGCGCCATGCCGCGCGGGTCGAAGCCAGCCTTGCGCATCATCTCCAGCCCCAGCCGATCGGCCTCCTGCTCGGCCTGCCGCGAGAACCCCAACTGCTGATCTATGGCCGCCGCCTGCCCGAACGCCGCCACTCCCATGGCCAGGTCGCCGCTGCCGGCCATCGCCGCCAGCAGCGCAGCGGCAATGGAAGCCATCATGATGGTGTTGCTTTGCGAGCCCTGGGTCATGCCTCGGGCAATGTGACGCTGCGCCACGTGCGCGATTTCGTGCGCCACCACGGAGGCCAGCTCGGATTCGGACTCCGACTGCACGACCAGGCCGCTGTTGACGCCGACATAGCCGCCGGGCAGCGCGAAGGCATTGATCTGCGGATCCCGCACGCCGAACACCTGGACCGGCTGCCCAAGGCCCGAAGCCTGCCCCGACAGCTTTGCGCCCATCGCCGCCAGATACTGGCGAACATCCGGGTCGTTGATGTAAGTGGGGTCGCGCCTGCCCTGCTCCATGATGGCCTTGCCCAGCAAGGTTTCCAGCGCGGGCGACAGCTCGGTGGAGGAGGCCGCTCCCATGCTGGGAATGCCCGCCGGCTGGGCCTGCGGCAGGCCCGGCGCCAGGAGGCTGGACGACAACAGCACGGCCGTCGCCGAACGGCGCAGCCTGCGCCATGAGGATTCGATGCGGAAAGGTGAATCTGTGGTCATGCCATTACGATTCCAGTCGATGGAAATGGTTCCGTGTCCTGGGCACGATCCGCGCATGAACGACCGCGGACGATCCATGCGGAGGCCCGGCCCATGCCCTAGGAGGACGTCGCCGACGTCGCCGGCACTCCTTTGCCGGGCCTTCTCTTCTCCGGCAGGCGTCCCTTCCCGGACAGGCGCATCAAGGTGGCAAGGGCGTACAACAGGCCGAACACCTCCACGAAGCCCGCCAGCACCCACATGGTAAGGCCGCCAATGGCCTGGTCCGTGGTGGCGGACAATCCGGGAATGGCGCGGCCGCACAGGTCGAACAGAGGATACAGGTCACGCTCCGTGAATGTGATGACGGCCCCCGTGATCATCTGCGGGACCATCGTAATGACGGGCGACAGGATGCGGTAGCCCGGCGACATGGCGGCGGGCGGGCTGGGCCTGCGATCCAGGATGAGGTTCCAGTAGAGGAATCCGCTGATGACCACCGACCAGTTCATCAGGCGGTACAGCCGCCAGTCCAGCATGGAGTAGAACTGCACCGTCGGGATGAGAAAGCCCACGACCAGCACGACGAACGCCACCGGCACCAGGATCTTGTGCGTCAGCAGGTATTCCAGGAACCTTGCCGGGCGCGTCAGGCGCCAGTCCCGCAGCCGGATGCGCCAGGCCATGGGCAGGCCGGCCCGCATGACCTGCCCCGGATAGGCGCCCATGATCAACAGCGGCCCGAGGTGATGCAGCACCAGATGCTGCAGCCGGTGGGCGAAGAACAGGCGCTCCGCGTAGTAATCGACCCGCGTATGCATCGACAGGTAAAGAATGACCATGCCGGACCAGAACAGCCACTGGCGCGCGCGCGTCACGTGGTGCACGCCGGCGCCGCGCGCGAACAACCATGCCCCTGCGAAGAACAGCAGGAGAAAGGCCGGGGAAAACTCCCAGGGGATCAGCCAGGCCAGGACATCCATAGCGGCTCCGGATTACGAAAACGGGGGTGACGGCATGTGCCGTCCTAGTGTAAAGCATCGGCGCCCCGCCATCGCCGCACTCATATCGCCAGCCCGTCGAGCCAGCCCATGGCGGTATACACGTGCACCACGATCATGGCGATCCAGAAGACGAATACCGTGCCGCCGAGAAACGTGGTCAGGATGGCCACCAGCACCGGCCCCCATCCCGTCTCGTTCTTCCTTCCCGAGCCGGGGTTGTAGCGCCCGTCGAACCATTCGTCAGGCTTCAGCGCGAACACCAGCGCCTCGATGAAGCCATCCAGGATGGGAATGATCAGCGCCAGGAACGCCGGATTGTCCCACCAGCTGTCGAACGTCTGCGCCCAGGCCAGCATGCAGATGCTGAACAGGGCCGGCAGCCAGGCATGGCGCCTGCCGAGATACCACCAGTGCGCTCCGAACACGCCCAGCACGGAGGCAAGCAGCGCCGCCAGCAGCTTGCTGCGATGCGGCTGCCGCCGTCCGGCCCGGGATTGCGCAAGATTGTTTTCCGGCATGACGCGCACTGTCCTGGTCTCCTGTATTGTTTATGATGTGGGCATTGGCGCATTGTAGTAGAGACACTCCATGGACAGTTCCGTTTCCCTGCCCTCCGGCGACGCCGCCGATGGCTCAGCCTCCAGGCCCTCACGCCACTCCCGGCGGGAAGATGCCGCAATCCCCGGAGAGCACGCCGGGGCCGACGCGGCTTCGGTCTGCGCGGCCCAGGGCGGGATCCTGATTTCCGGCGCGGGGCCCGTAGGATGCTCCCTGGCGCTGCTGCTCGCCGCCGAATCCGCGGACCCCTCGCGTATCTGCCTGAGCGGCGTATTTCCGGCCGCCGGAGCGGCTGGCGGGGAGACGCGGCTCGATCCCCGCGCCCTGGCCCTGAACCATGGCAGCCGCGTGCTGCTGGAGCAATTGCGCGCATGGCCCGACAAGGCTGCCGACATACTGACTGTGCACGTATCCCAGCGCGGCCGGCTCGGCCGCACGCTGATCCGCCACGAAGAGCTGGGCGTGCCGCGCCTGGGCAGCGTCGTCACCTACGACGCCCTGTTCCGGACCCTGCACGAGGCAGTGCGCCGCAGCGGCATTCAACTGCATTCGGCCTCGCAGGATGCCCCCCCGCCCGAAGCGCAGTTGCGCGTGCAGTCCGATGGCGCCAGGCCCAAGGGGCTGCAGCGCACCTACGGCCAGCATGCCCTGCTCTGCACGGTGCAGGCCGGCCGGGCTCTGCCGCACTGGGCATTCGAGCGTTTCACCGCTCAAGGACCGCTCGCCCTGCTGCCCCATCCCGCACACGACGGCTGCTACAGCCTGGTGTGGTGCACCACGCCCGAACGGGCCGCCTCCCTTGCTGCCATGACAGCCGCCGATTTCGACGGTGCGCTGCAATCCATGTTCGGCGAGCGTCTCGGGCAATTGCGCAGCCTGGACGGGCGCACCGTATTTCCGCTGTCCCTGCACGCCGGTCCGGTGCTGCCGACGCCGGGAACCGTCGCCATCGGCAACGCCGCGCAAACGCTGCATCCGGTGGCGGGCCAGGGACTCAACCTGGGCCTGCGCGACGCGGCACAACTGACGCAGGCGCTGGCGCCGTGGCTGCGCAATCCCGCCCTGTCGCCCGAGCCCGCGCTGCGGCAGTATGCGCGCATGCGCCGCGCCGACCGCTGGCTGACCATGGGCATCACCGATACCTTGCCGCGCTTTTTCGCCACCCGCAACCCGCTGGTGCAGCACATGGGCGGCCTGGGCCTGCTGACGCTGGATCTTCTGCGCATCGCGCGAGCGCCGCTGGCATCCCAACTGCTGATGGGGCTGCGGGCCTAGCCCGGAAAATGTTTCAGGGATGATCCGCCCCGTTCCCGCGGCCGCGACGGGGTTAAAATCCCCGTCATGCGTATCGGCTCCTGGCAACTTCCCAACCGTGTTTTCGTCGCGCCCATGGCCGGCGTCACCGACCGTCCCTATCGCAGGCTCTGCAAGCAGCTGGGAGCCGGATACGCCGTATCCGAGATGGCGGCAAGCAATCCACGCCTGTGGGACAGCGTCAAGACATCCCGGCGCCTGGACCACGAGGGCGAGCCGGACCCGGTCGCCGTCCAGATCGCGGGAGCGGATCCGGGCATGATGGCCGAGGCGGCGCTCTTCAATATCCGCAAGGGCGCGCGCATCATCGACATCAACATGGGCTGCCCCGTCAAGAAAGTCTGCAACGTGGCTTCGGGCTCGGCGCTGCTGCGCGACGAGCCCCGCCTGCTGGCCATCCTGCGCAGCGTCGTGGACGCCTGCCGTCCGCTGGGCGTGCCCGTCACGCTGAAAACACGCACGGGCTGGGACGCTCAATCCCGCAACGCCATGCGCATCGGCCTTCTGGCCCAGGACATCGGCATCGCGGCGCTGACCCTGCACGGGCGCACCCGCTGCGACCACTACCAGGGCCAGGCGGAATACGATACCATCCGCGAAGTCAAGCAGGCGCTGGAAATCCCGGTCATCGCCAACGGCGATATCGATTCGCCCGAGAAAGCGCGCTTCGTCCTGGATTACACTAACGCCGATGCCGTCATGATCGGACGCGCCGCGCAGGGCCGCCCCTGGATCTTCCGGGAAGTCGCCCATTACCTGGAAACAGGCCGGCACCTGGCTCCGCCCACCTACGGCGAACTGCGCGACTGCCTGACCGGGCACCTGGAAGACCACTACCGTTTCTATGGCGAGACGACCGGCGTGCGTTCGGCGCGCAAGCACATCGGCTGGTACATGGCCAATGTGCCCGATGGCGGCAGCCTGCTGCCCGCCATCAACCGGGCTGAAAGCACCGGCGAGCAGATGTCGGCCATCCTGCGGTGGTTCGACAGCCATGACGAGCATACGGCGGCTGGCGGCAGTCCTGAACCACAAGTGGCGGCCGCCTGAACAAGACAGAATACAGAGAAGAGAAGCTATCCATCACCATGAATAAACCAACCATTTCCTCCCTGGAACTCTGCGTACGGGAACGCCTGGACGACTACTTCAAGGATCTGGGCGACGCCGAGCCCAACGATATGCTCGCCATGGTCGTGAACCGGGTCGAAGGCATCGTCGTGGACGTCGCTCTCGAACGCGCCCAGGGCAACCAGACCAAGGCCGCCCAGATGCTGGGCATCACCCGCAGCACCCTGCGCAAGAAAATCCAGATGCATCACCAGCACTGAACCGGCCGGCCTGCGCCGGGCACTTGCCCCGCCGCCAGCGCCGGACCCGGATCCCCGCCGAACCGCTTTCTTACTTTCCCTCCATTCATCGACATGAAAATCCAGACTGCCCTCCTTTCGGTTTCCGACAAAACCGGTATCGTCGAGTTCGCCACCGCCCTGGCGCAACGCGGCATCCGCCTGCTTTCCACCGGCGGAACCGCCAAGCTGCTGGCCCAGTCCGGCCTGGCCGTCACCGAGGTGGCCGAGCACACCGGCTCCCCGGAAATCCTGGACGGACGCGTCAAGACCCTGCACCCCAAGATCCACGGCGGCCTGCTGGCGCGCCGCGACAGCGAAGAACACATGCAGACCATCGAGCAGCACGACATCGCCCGCATCGATCTGCTGGTCGTCAACCTGTACCCCTTCCGCGAAACCGTCGCCCGCAAGGGCTGCTCCTTTGCCGACGCCGTCGAGAACATCGACATCGGCGGCCCCGCCATGCTGCGCGCCGCCGCCAAGAACCACGGCACGGAAGCCGGCGGCGTGACCGTCGTCATCGATCCCGCCGACTACGAGCGCGTGCTCGCGGGCATCGACAGCCCAGCCGGCACGCCCTCCTACGGCCTGCGCCTGGAACTGGCGGCCAAGGCCTACGCCCATACAGCCTCCTACGACGGCGCCATCTCCTCCTACCTGACCAGCCTGGTCCAGGCCGAGCCTGCGCAGGACGCGCCCGCCGAACGCGAGGAGTGGCCGCGCACGCTGACCCTGCAGATCCAGCGCCAGCAAACGCTGCGCTACGGCGAGAACCCCCACCAGACCGCCGCCTTCTATGTCGACCCGACCCGCGGCCCCGGCCTGCTGGGCAACTACGCGCAGTTGCAGGGCAAGGAACTGTCCTATAACAACATCGCCGACGCGGACGCCGCGTGGGAGTGCGTGCGCAGCTTCCAGGAGACCGCCTGCGTCATCATCAAGCACGCCAATCCGTGCGGCGTGGCCATCTCGCACGACACGCTGGCCGCCTACCAGCAGGCGTTCAAGACCGACCCCACCTCGGCCTTCGGCGGCATCATCGCCTTCAACCGCACGGTCGACCTGGCCACCGCCCAGGCCGTCAGCGCTCAGTTCCTGGAAGTGCTGCTGGCGCCCGACTACACCGCCGAGGCGCTGGAACTGCTCGCGGCCAAGAAGAACGTGCGCGTGCTCAAGGTCGCCATGGGTGACGGCGCCAACCCCTTCGATCTCAAGCGGGTCGGCGGCGGCTGGCTGGCCCAGACACCCGACAACCTGCCGCTGGACGTCTCCAGCCTGCGTGTCGTGACCCGCATCGCGCCCACGCCCGAGCAGATGCGCGATTTGCAGTTCGCCTGGGAAGTCGCCAAGCACGTCAAGTCCAATGCCATCATCTTCACCGGCAACGGCATGACGCTGGGCGTCGGCGCCGGCCAGATGAGCCGCATCGACTCCGCCCGCATCGCCTCGATCAAGGCGGAAAACGCCGGCCTCAGCCTGAAGGGCTCGGCCGTGGCGTCCGACGCATTCTTCCCATTCCGCGACGGCCTGGACGTGGTCGCCGACGCCGGCGCGGTCTGCGTGATCCAGCCCGGCGGCAGCGTGCGCGACGATGAAGTCATCGCGGCAGCTGACGAACGCGGCATTGCGATGGTGTTCACGGGCGTGCGCCACTTCCGCCACTGATGCGCATTCTCGGCATCGATCCCGGCCTGAGGCGCACTGGATTCGGCGTCATCGACATCCAGGGCGCCACGCCGCACTACGTGGCCAGCGGCGTGATCGTCGCTCCCACCGATCTGCCGCTGGCCCAGCGCCTGAAAGTCATCCTCGACAATCTGCGCGAAGTGGCCCGCATGCACGAGCCGGAAATCGCTGCCATGGAAAAGGTGTTCGTCAACACCAACCCGACCTCCACCCTGCTGCTGGGCCAGGCGCGGGGCGCCGCCATGTGTGCGCTGGCGGATGCCGGTCTGGAAGTCCATGAATACACGGCGCTGCAAATCAAGAAGTCCGTCGTGGGCAACGGCCACGCCCAGAAAGAGCAGGTGCAGAAGATGGTGCAATACCTGCTCAACCTGAATCGCGCGCCGGCCAGCGATCCGGCGGACGCGCTGGCATGCGCCATCTGCCATGCCCATTTCAGCCCGATATCGCAGCGCCTACAGGCGGCCGGACAGTTGCCGGGCAAGACCCGCGCCCGCATGCGCGGCGGGCGCATCCTGGGCTGACCGGCCTCTTCCAGCCTCCCCCGGCATCGGACGCGCGCTCCGATCCTCCCGCTGTGTCCTTGCCGGCGCAATCTGGCCTAGAATGCCATACGCAGCAGAGTTGCACGATCCACGCGCCCAGGGCGCAAGTCTCTCCACAGGATTCATTCATGATCGGTCGCATCACCGGAACGCTTCTGGAAAAAACGCCCCCCACCGTCTGCATCGACGTCGGCGGCGTAGGCTATGAAATCGACGTTCCCATGACCACGCTCTACAATCTTCCGGAAACCGGCGGCAAGGTCACGCTGTACACGCATCTGGCCATCCGCGAGGATGCGCACGTGCTGTACGGTTTTCTGTCGGCGCAGGACCGCAGCGCCTTCCGCGCCCTGATCAAGGTCACGGGCATCGGCGCCCGCACCGCGCTGGCGGTGCTGTCGGGCATGAGCGTGCAGGATCTGGCCGACGCCATCACCCGCCAGGAAACCGGCATGCTGACCCGCGTACCGGGCATCGGCAAGAAGACGGCGGAACGCCTGCTGCTCGAACTGCGCGGCAAGCTGGGCGCGGACTTCGGCTCGGCTCCCGGCACGGTCTCCTCCGGCCGGGACGACATCCTGAACGCCCTGCTGTCCCTGGGCTATTCCGGCGCGGAATCCCAATCGGCGCTCAAGACCCTGCCCGAAGGCGTGGACGTCGCCGAAGGCATACGCCTGGCCCTGAAGTCGCTGTCGCGCCATTGATCCGATCCGATCGCGCGTCAATCCTTCCAGGCCGGCAAAGGATGGCGCGGGCGGCATTGCCACCCTATAATGCTGGATAAATACACAGCGCCCGGTTTTCAGTGCGGCGCCCTCACGCCCACAAGCGCGACCTCCGGCCCGATGGCCGGCGGGTCCGTCACCTGGCGGCGTAATATACGACTGGATTCCCGCGCATCGACCTCACGACCATGGCCATACACTCCGAATCCCTGACCAGCTCTCCCGCGTCCGCCCGCCTGGTGACGCCGCAAAGCGCCTCGCCCAACGAGGATTCGATCGAGCGCGCCCTGCGCCCGCGCAGCCTGGCCGACTATACGGGGCAACGGCGCGTCTGCGAACAGCTGGAAATCTTCATCCAGGCCGCGCGCAAGCGCCAGGAGTCGCTGGACCACGTCCTGCTGTTCGGCCCTCCCGGCCTGGGCAAGACCACGCTGGCGCACATCATCGCCAACGAGATGGGCGTGCAGATGCGCCAGACCTCGGGCCCCGTGCTGGAGCGCCCCGGCGACCTGGCCGCGCTGCTGACCAACCTGGAACGCAACGACGTCCTGTTCATCGACGAAATCCACCGGCTGTCGCCCGTGGTCGAGGAAATCCTCTATCCGGCGCTGGAAGACTTCCAGATCGACATCCTGATCGGCGAAGGCCCGGCGGCCCGCAGCGTGAAGATCGACCTCCAGCCCTTCACCCTGGTGGGCGCAACCACGCGCGCCGGCATGCTGACCAACCCGCTGCGCGACCGCTTCGGCATCGTGTCGCGGCTGGAGTTCTACAGCGCGGAAGACCTGACGCACATCGTGGCCCGCAGTGCGGGTCTGCTCAATGCACATGCGACGCAGGACGGCGCCGCCGAGATCGCCCGCCGCGCGCGCGGCACGCCGCGCATCGCCAATCGCCTGCTGCGTCGCGTGCGCGACTACGCCGAGGTGCGTTCCAACGGCAATATCGACGCCGACATCGCCGGCGCCGCGCTTGCCATGCTGGAAGTCGATCCGCAGGGCCTGGACCTGATGGATCGCAAGCTGCTGGATGCCATCGTGCACAAGTTCGACGGCGGGCCGGTCGGCGTGGACAGCCTGGCGGCCGCCATCGGCGAAGAACGCGACACCATCGAAGACGTGATCGAGCCCTACCTGATCCAGCACGGTTACCTGCAGCGCACGCCCAGGGGCCGCATCGCAACGCAGACCACCTGGCGGCACCTGGGCCTGACGCCGCCGCCCGGCGCCCAGGGCGGCAGCGGGGACCTGTTCGGCTGAGAGCCTGTTCAACCAGGCAGCCGGGTGCAACCATCCGGCAGTGCAGCCTTCCCGATATGCGTCAGCACGATGTCCATCAGCGCCGCGGCCATGGGCGAAAGTCCATAGTGCGCATGCGTGATGAATGACAACGTGCGGTTAATGACAGGCGCTTCAAGCAAGGAAAAGCGCAAGCCGCGGCCCAGCAACCGTGCGGCAGCCAAAGCGGGCAGAACCGCCAGACCCATCCCGGATTGCACCAATGCAGCTTGCGATGTGGTGCTGGACGCTTCGTAAAAAGGCGCCGTGACCTCGCTGGGCAGCTCGATATGGCTGCGCAATACGCTCAGGATGCCGGTGTCCCCGATCAGTCCGATCTGCTTGTGACCCATCAACTGGCTCCATGAGACGCGTTCCCCGAACTGTTCGCACCATTGCGACGTATCAGGATAGAGAACGCCGAACTCGTCCGTCATGCATGGCCGGAAATACAGGTCCGGCGCCTCCATCCACCGGCCCGTCAATCCAAAATCGGCTTCCTGGCGGCTGACCTGCTCCTGGATCTTGCGGGAATTCTCGTCCCTGAGGCATACCCTCACTCCGGGATAGATCTGGCTGAACTCCAGGACGGCGGCCGCCAGCAGCTCCGTAATGGCGGACGGCGCCGCTGCAACCGTCACCTGCCCTCTTTCGAGATTGCCGTAACGTATGACATCGTTGACCGCGCTTTCGAAGCTCTTGAGTATCTGGTTTGCACGCGGCAGGAACTCTTTGCCGACATGCGTCAGCAGGACACGCCGGCTCGTACGTTCGAACAATTGGCAGCCCAGCGCCTGCTCTAGTTGCTGCACCAAGCTCGTAATGGAGGATTGCGTCTGATGCATGCGCTCTCCGGCCAAGGTGAAGCTGCCTTCCTGCGCGACCGCAACAAAAGCATGCAAGTGCTTGAGCGTGACATGTTTCGGCAAGCGATTCACCCGGCCCTTCCCCCTGACTCTCTTCATCAATCTAAAAAAACGATCAATTGATCATATTAAATAATTTTAAATGATTGATAGACCAACGCATAATGGCGCTGCACAGTCGCAATGCGGCTGCCAGAATTACACAAAGCAAGCTCCGAGACATGAATGGCATGACAGGCAACAACAACACTCTGGACATTCTGATCCGCAACGGATCCATCATCGACGGATCGGGACTGGCCCGATGGCAAGGAGATATCGGCATCCGCGACGGAAAGATCGCGGCAATGGGGCCATCCCTTTCGTCCCGCTTCCATGCGGCAAGCCTCATCGATGCCACCGATAGAATCGTATCTCCCGGATTCATCGATACGCACGGCCATGACGACCTCATGTTCGTGGAGCGCCCGGACATGCTGTGGAAAACCAGCCAGGGCGTGACCTCTGTCGTCGTGGGTAACTGCGGCATCAGCGCCGCGCCCAGGCCCTTGCCCGGCAATACGGCGGAAGCGCTGGCATTGCTGGGAGACTCCCCGCTGTTCCCATCCTTCCAGGCCTATTTCGACCAAGTGGCCCGGCTTCAGCCGATGATCAATGTCGCCGTCCTGGTCGGGCACGCCAACCTCCGGCTGAGCGCCATGCGCGATCCGCATGCCCCCATACCGACACAGGAAGAACAGCATCATATGGAAGCGCTACTGGCCGATGCGCTGAAAGATGGCGCCATCGGCATGAGCACGGGCCTGGCCTATGCGCCAGGCTCCGTGGCCCAGACGGATGAACTGCTTGGCCTTGCCGCGGTGCTTGCCGAACACGGCGCCGTCCATACCAGCCATATCCGCAATGAGGGCGATGACGTAGAGGCCGCCGTCGAAGAGGTTCTGCACATCGGCCGCCGGGCACGGTGCAGCACCGTACTGTCCCATCACAAATGCCTCATGCCCGGCAACTGGGGGCGTAGCGCCCGCACACTGAAAAATATCGATGACAGCCGGCGCGCAGGCCTGTCCGTCGCGCTCGATGTCTATCCCTACAACGCCAGCTCCACCATCCTGATCCCCGAACGGGCGGAAAAGATCGACGACATCAAGATCACCTGGTCAACTCCTCACCCGGACCAGGCCGGCGCATACCTGTCCGACATTGCCCGCCACTGGCAATGCAGCAAGGCCGAAGCTGCTCAGCGGCTGAGCCCCGCGGGAGCTATCTATTTCGCCATGGACGAAGCCGAAGTCCAGCGCATCCTGGCGCATCCCTGCTGCATGGTGGGCTCCGACGGCCTGCCCAATGATGCCAACCCTCATCCCCGGCTATGGGGGAGCTTCACCCGCATCCTGGGTCGCTACGTGCGCGAATGCCGGTTGCTGACGCTCGAGGCCGCCATCGCCAAGATGACATCACTTCCCGCCCGGACATTCGGGCTGACCGGACGCGGAATCCTGGCGCCCGGCGCCCAGGCCGATATCGTCGTCTTCGACGCTGATACTGTCGCAGACAGGGCCAACTGGGAAGAACCCACGCTGAAGTCCGTAGGTATCGAACACGTATTCATCAATGGTATGCCCGCATACCCGAGCACTCCGGCAGCAAGGCCGGGTCACATACTCAAACCGCAAAGGAGACAAGCCCATGCGTAAATCCGCAAAAACCCTGTTTGCCGCCATCGCCCTGCTGGGCTGTATCGGCGCCCGACCCGCCATTGCGGCATTTCCTGACAAACCCATCACCATGATCGTTCCATTCCCGCCTGGAGGCCCGACCGATGCTGTCGCCAGAGTCGCGGCAAACAAAGCAGGCCAATTGCTGGGCCAGCAAATCGTGGTGGAAAACCGCGCCGGAGCCGCCGGAGCCATCGGCGCATCCGCAATCGCGCGAGCAAGGCCTGACGGCTATACCGTCGGGCTGGCGACCGTCAGCACGCATGGCACGGCGCCTCATTTATATGCGGACCTTGCCTATGATCCCATCAAGGACTTCACCCCGCTGAGCAATCTGGCCGGCAGTCCGAACATCCTCAGCGTGCACCCCGATTTCCCGGCAAAAACACTGAAGGAATTTGCCGGGATCATCAAAAGCAATCCGGGAAAATACAGCTACGCAAATGCGGGCGCGGGCGGCGTCAATGACCTGGGCATGATCTGGTTCCTGCAGGAAATGGGCGGCAGCATGGTCAGCGTGCCCTATCGCGGCTCCGCACCTGCGCTGACGGATACGATCGGAGGAACCATTCCGGTCATATTCGACAACTATCCTTCCTCGCTGCCGTACATTCAAAGCGGACGCCTGAGGGCCCTGGCCATCACAGGAACGGAACGCAATCCGCAACTGCCCTCGCTGCCGACCTTCCAGGAAGAGGGCTACAAGGACTACAACGTCACTTCATGGTACGGATTGGTAGCGCCTGCCGGCCTGCCCGCCGACGTCACACAGACGCTTTCCCGTGTCTTTGCCGATGCGGTGAACGATCCCGAGACCGCGCAGAAGCTGGCGGAAGCCGGCGCCTTTCCCATCGGCAATACCTCCGACGAATTCAGCGCCCAGATCGAAAGGGAATTGAATCTCTGGCGCGATGTCATCCAGAAGGGAAATTTCAAGCTGCAGTAAGCCGTACGCGATACAGCATCCAGACTCCCCAATCCTGCCTGGATGCTGCGGCACTACGGCAGCGCCCGCTTGCCTCGCCGGGTAGAACCTACTTGACTACCTTGCCCGCCACGGCCAGGTAGTCCTCGCCGTTCATGACCACGGCGCCCTCGTCCATGCGCTCGGAGCCCAGGTGGACTTCCTCCAGCGTATCCGCAAGCGCCGCGAATTCCTCGTTGATCTTCTTCAGGGCGTTTTCCAGCGTGTAGGACAGCATGTGGATTTCATGGAACACATCCGGCGTCATCGGCTTGGTCGCCAGCAGTTCGGACAGTTGTCTGTTGCCCTCGGAAAAGTTGGCGACGGCCTGCTCCAGCGTTTCGGCCGGCTTGCCCTGCGCATGATCGACGCGCTCGTTGGCCGTGACGGACGACACCGCCAGCATGCCGGCCATCAGGATGGACATCATCTGTATCTTCATGCGTCACTCCCCCAGAAAAATAATGAGAACCATTATTATCTTACCAATTGCCTGACTTTTCCATGATTTTCCGCAATGCGGGCGCTGCTGCCGGCGCCCTCGGCCGGCAATGCATCGGTCGGGATCCGGATCATGCCACCGCTTCAAGGCACTCCAGGATATCGTCGCCATACGCTTCCAGCTTGCGCACGCCCACGCCGCTGATGTGGCGCAGGTCTTCCAGCGTCTCGGGATGGATGACGGCGATCTCGCGCAGCGTGGCGTCATGGAACACCACATAGGCAGGCACGCCGTGGCTGCGCGCCACTTCGGCGCGCCATGCCCTCAGGGCCTCGAATCTTGCCTGAGCTTTGGGCGGCAGGTCTTCCAGCACCGGCTTCTTGCCGGTTCCCGACGTACGCGAGCGGCTGCGCGCCTTTTCGGATTCGCGCCGCATCATCAGCTTGTGCTCGCCCTTGAGCACGGAACGGCTGGCCTCGGTCAGGGCCAGGGTCCCATATCCTTCCTGATCCACCATCAGGATGCCCTGGGCCAGCAACTGGCGCAGCACTCCGCGCCATGCATTCTCGCTGAGATCCTGGCCAATGCCGAATACCGACAGCGACTGATGCTCCGACTGCTGCACGCGCTCGGTCAGCTTGCCGCGCAGGATATCGATGAGATGCGCCGCGCCATAGCGCTGGCCGCGCTCCTTCCACAAACGATAGACCGCCGACAGGATTTTCTGCGCGGCCACGGTACCGTCCCAGGACTCAGGAGGAGACAGGCAGGTATCGCAATTGCCGCAAGGCTCGATCTCCTGATCGAAATAAGCCAGCAGGCGCTGCCTGCGGCAGGATACCGTTTCGCACAGCCCCAGCATGGCATCCAGTTGGGACCCCTGGCGGCGCCGGAACATGTCATCGCCGTTCGAGGAATCGATCATGCGCCGCTGCTGTACCACGTCCTGCAGGCCATAGGCCATCCACGCCGTGGCCGGCAGTCCGTCACGGCCCGCGCGGCCGGTTTCCTGGTAATAGCCTTCGACCGCCTTGGGCAGGTCGATGTGCGCCACGAAGCGCACATCCGGCTTGTCGATGCCCATGCCGAACGCAATCGTCGCCACCATGACCAGGCCGTCTTCGCGCAGGAAGCGCGCCTGGTTCGAAGCACGGATTTCCTGCGTCAGGCCCGCATGGTAGGGCAAGGCCTCGATACCGTTGCGGCACAAGAATTCCGCCGTTTCCTCGACCCTGGTGCGAGACAGGCAATAGACGATGCCGCAATCCCCCTTGTGCTCCGCCTGGATGAAGGACAGCAGCTGCTTGCGCACCTCGTTCTTCTCGACGATGCGGTAGGTGATGTTGGGGCGGTCGAAACTGGCCACGAAGTGCGCGGCGCTTTCCAGTTGCAGCCGCTGGGCGATCTCCTGGCGTGTCGCCGTGGTCGCCGTCGCCGTCAGGGCGATGCGCGGCACGTCGGGCCATTGCTCGGCCAACACGGAGAGGCCCAGGTACTCCTTGCGGAAATCGTGTCCCCACTGCGACACGCAATGCGCCTCGTCAATTGCGAATACGGAAATGCGCCCGCGCGACAGCAGGTTCATGCAGCGCTCGGTCAGCAGGCGCTCCGGAGCCACGTAGAGCAGATCCAGCTCGCCGTTCAGGAACTCCCGCTCGACTTCGCGCGCGCTTTGCCAGTCCTGGGACGAATTCAGGAAGGCGGCCTTCACCCCCAGTTCCAGCAAGGCATCGACCTGATCCTGCATGAGGGCGATCAGAGGCGAGATCACCACTCCCGTGCCCGGCCGCACGAGCGCCGGGATCTGGTAGCACAAGGATTTTCCGCCGCCGGTCGGCATCAGCACCAGCGCATCGCCCCCTGCGACCACGTGCTCGATGATGGCCTGCTGGTTGCCGCGAAACGCGTCATAGCCAAAGACCTGCTGAAGGACATCGAGGGGGTTACGGGACATGCGGAACAACCAGGGGAAAGTGCGGGGATGAAGCCAGTGCTTATAGCATATCAGGCGGTCCGCCGTATGCGGCCTGCGGGACAATGCGTTCCATGTAGAGCGCATCGGGGCCGTAGCGCGCAAGACAACTGTCGATTCCCGAGCCGGCCTCCTGCCGCCGGAACCCATGCCGCTCCCAGAAGGATGCTGCGCCTTGCACTGCGACGAGGCAGTGCCGCCGCAGCGACAGGCGCTCGGCCACGGCGTGCACGCGCTCCAGCAACTGCCTGCCGGCCCCGCCGCCCCGCGCGGAGGGGCCGACCGCCATGTCGTGGATATACATGCAATCGGCGGCCTGGGGAATGCTGCAGCAGGCACTGTCCAGCGCGATCGGCTCCCCGGCCTTCCATGGCAGCGCGAGAATATAGGCCACCGCCCTGCCTTCCCGGCATGCCAGGAAGCAGCTCTGCGGCGCGGCGAGAACCTTTGCCAGCAGCGATCGGGGGGATTCATGGAAGTCCGCGCTGTAGCAGACCTCTTGTAGCCTGCAGATTTCGCCGATATCGGCAGGGCTCAGAAGACGGTATTCGAACATAGCAACACTTGCAGGACGCTCATCCGGGACCGATGAGGCGATTGTCCTGCGCAGACCGCATCATACCGCGTCCGGCCCTGCGGCGCCGGCCCGCAAAGGCAGGCGTACCTCGACGCGCAGCCCGCCGGACGGCGCGTCCTGCAGCGCCAGCGTCCCCTGGTGGGCCTTGACGATCGCGCCGGCCAGGGCCAGTCCCAGGCCTACGGATCCGGTCAGCGTGCGCGCATCGTCCAGCCGGGAGAACGGCCTCAGGGCCTCGGCCCGGCGCTCCCGGCTGATGCCGCCGCCATGATCGTCGACCGTCAGAACCGCATGGCCATCGTCTTCAGCCAGCGAGATTTCCACCGGCGGCGCGCCGTGGTTCAAGGCATTGGTCACCAGGTTGTCCAGCAGGCGCGACAGCGCATGGGCATCGGCCATGAGCTCGAGCGGCCGGCGGCATTGCTGCCGCAGCCTCACATCGCACCCGGCGGTCTCCCAGGACGACACCTGCTCTTCCAGCCAGTCGTTCAGCGCCAATGGCGCCAGTTGATAGGCGCCGGGATCCGAGCCGCGGACGAATCCTATGAACTGGTCAATCATGCGCTGCATGTCCTGGACATCCTTGCGCATGCCTTCCTGGAACGTGGGATCGCTGGACATCTCGATGCGCAGCCACATGCGCGACAGCGGCCCTTTCAGGTCGTGCGGCAAGCCCGCCAGCAGCGTCTGCCGCACAGCACTGGATTCCGCCAGCGCATCTAGCATGGCGTTGAAGCGTTCGCCCAGGATACGGGTTTCCGTCGGCCCCGACGGAACGACACGCTGGGGCTGGCCCAGCGCCAGTTGATCCGCTGCCTTGGCCAGGCGCGTCAGCGGACGCGTGATGTGCCAGGAAAATGCCGCCGCCAGCAACAGCAGCAGGCCCATGCCCGCCGCCCAGAATGCGATCACGGGCGTCGACACCGGAGGCGACAGCCGGTCGAGCGGTATGACCAGCCACTCCGAGGGAGGACGGCCGGTTTCGGAATCGCCCGGATCCGGCATCAGCGAAACAAACAGATTGGGCTCGGGGCCGCGCGACAAGCCCACCCGCGTGCCATCATCCAGCCGCTCGTTCAGAGCCTCGACGAAATCACGGAGATTGCGCCGTATGTCGTTGGCGAATGGCGGCGGAGGCGGCGGCGCTCCCCTGGCATGATCGTGGCGCGGCGGCCTGCGGCGGTCCATGCGCGTGCCGGCCGGCAGACTGCGCGTCCATAACCGCCACTCGCCGTTCGAGGCCTGATGCACGAAGTCCGCGCGTTCCGCCGCCGGCACCTGGGACAGCGCGGCCCGCAAGGTGCCCAGCGTCGTCGCCGTCAGCTCGACGGCGACTTCCCTGGTGAATTTCTGCCGATGGTAGGACAGCGTAGCCACGGTGGCCCCCTGCACCAGCAGAATGACGCCCAGCGTCAGCAGCAGCATGCGGGCCCACAAAGAACGGGGAAGAGGCAGACGCGGGAATTTCATCAGGGAGAGAACCGGTAGCCCACGCCCCAGACGGTCTGTATCCAGCGCGGCTGCTTGGGATCCTCCTCGATGGCGCGGCGCAGGCGCAGGATGGCGATGTCGATGGCCCGGTCGTTGCGCTCGCCTTCGTCGTCATCGCGCGCCAGGGCCAGCAGCCGCTCGCGCGACAGGGGCTTGCCCGGGTTGGCGACCAGCGCTTCCAGCAGGTTGACCTCGCCCCCCGTCAGCTTGATGACCTCGCCGTCCCTGGACAGCTGGCGCGTGGACGGATCGAACACGAACGGTCCGAAGCTGACCGGCTTGTCCTTGGAAAGCGCCGAAGCGCCGCGCTTGCGGCGCAGGACGGCCTCGATGCGCGCCAGCAGCTCGCGGGGATCGAACGGCTTGCCCAGGTAGTCGTCCGCGCCGGCCTCCAGGCCGATGATGCGGTCAACGGTCTCGTCGCGCGCCGTCAGCAGGATGACGGGAATGTCTTCGCCCTGCTGCCGCAGCCGGCGGCAGGCATCCGCGCCGTCGCCTTCCGGAAGCATGCGGTCCAGCACGATGAGATCGGGGCTGTAGCGCTGGATGCGCGCCTCCAGATCGCTGGCATCGGGCGCGAGCAATGTGTCGTAGCGGTTGCGGTTGAGGTAGTCTGCCAGCAGTTGACGCAAGGCAGGGTCGTCGTCGACGACCAGTACTTTGATCATGGTATCCATCGTGGCTACAGTTTGCCCGCGGGCGGCGGGACAGGCAAGCATCGGAAACCCATTGAAACGTCTGTCGGTATCCAGGCTTAAATTGCCAGCAATCATGCCGTAACCGAGCTCGAGCTTCGACGCTGTGCTTCAGACAAGTCCGAATGCGGTTACTTTCCGCAGATTGTTGCCATGCAGCTGCAATTAGCACAACGCAGACATGAATGACGGCAAAGACCACAAGCTACTCGAGCAGCACGGCTACGAAACGGCCCATTAGAGTATGGGTATGTCCCGCACGTGATTTTTTAACATTCAATAGGGTTTTCAGTAGTGAAAAGCGACAAGGCGAGAGCGGAGGAACACCAAGAAAAACAGAGCATCGACTGGAATCGAAAATGCTCAACCATACTAAAGTGGCTACACGAACACGCAGCACCATTAAGTGGCGGCATTCTTTTACTTGCTCTGATTTCTGCATGCCAGCGCCTGGTCAATGGCATTGCGCAACGTGATCTCTACCGCGCCGATCAGCGGATACAGAGTGCCGCAGACATAAGAGTTCCACAGATAGACGCCCATCAGTTCCACGTCATTAGCCGGTTGGAACACGCTCTGGTAGCTGTTGACGCGCTCGTTGCTGATGAGCGTGTCGATCAGCACGGGCCGATATTGCAGTGCTATTGGCATGTCGCTAAACCTCGGAAAAACAGGCCAGTTTCCCAGATTGACGATGGCTGGTCTTGGGGCATAAAATGAACACAAGGTTGGTGATGGCTTCCAATGGGCGCAAGCCTACGACCCATCATGTAAGACCTGATTTCACCCCGGCCCAGAGCCGGGGATTTCATTTCCAGGCTTGGCAAACAACATGATGGCGACGCTGCCTCACCAAAAAACCTTGCCCGTCATCGCCATATTGCGACGACTCATCACTAGCTAGACGGCTTGGCGCATCGAGCCATCCCGGGTGTAAACATAACGCATGAACATGGCCACGGTCTTGTGATCTGTGAGCATCACGTCCACCTTGACAGTCATCCGAGTTGGCAATATTGGTGGCCGAACAATGGCAAACGCCGTGTATGCCACAACGCGTGACCAGGCGGAAAAAATGCCCCCATGCTGCGCAGGCTCACGCCCGACGGTTGCCCCCAAGGGGGACTTTTTGCCCTAGGGCGGCCCGGAGGAAAAAAACCTTCGACGCGGGCGCGGTCAATCCGCCTTGCGGAAGCGCGGAGGCTCGGGCGCGATGGACAGGCCGAACATGCGCCAATAGACCCAGACATTGAAAATGACCGCCACCGGCAGCGCGATCACGATGCAGGACAGCAGCAGCCTCAGCGATGCCACCGAAGCCGCCCCGTCCCAAAGCGTAACGTTGTCCAGGACGATATAGGGGAAGAAGCTGTAGGCCAGCCCTCCCAGCATGGCCAGCAGGATCAGCAGCACCAGCAGGAAAGGGATGGCCGTCGTGCGGTAGCTATGGTTCATCTGGCGCTGCAGCAGCATTTCGACAACGACGAACCCGAACAGCACCCCGGACCACAACAGGGCCACGACGCTCCAGTGCAGGCCGTCGCTCCATTTGATCAGCACCCCGGGATTGGCGAACCCCAGGACGACGGAAACTCCCACCGTACCCGCCGCGGCCCAGCGCACCGCCCTGCGGCCCCACACCAGCGCCCTGGCGCGCAGTTCCCCGCCGACCCGCATGATCAGCCAGGTAGCGCCCAGCAGGCAATAGGCGGCGAACACGCAGACCACCACGAACAACGCGAACCAGTCGTATCCCGTGCCTTCCTCAAAGTTGGTCACCACGCGCGCCAGCAGCAAACCGTGCGAGGTCGCCACCATCAACGCCCCCAGGGCGAAGCCTCCCAGCCAGCGCGCACGGGCCTTGCTGGAAGACCGCATGCGGAACTCGAACGCAACGGAACGCAGCAGGGTACCCAGCGCCAGCAGCGTCAAGGGCAGGTACAGCCCATCCATCACCGGCTGCACCGCATTCGGGAACGCCGTCAGGAACAGGCCCAGGCCCATGATCAGCCAGAACTCGTTGGCATCGCGCCATGGGCTGAGCAAAGACAGCATGCGCAGACGCAATTCCTGCGGC
This sequence comes from Paracandidimonas soli, assembly GCF_004342005.1. Lineage (GTDB taxonomy): Bacteria > Pseudomonadota > Gammaproteobacteria > Burkholderiales > Burkholderiaceae_B > Paracandidimonas > Paracandidimonas soli. The sequence continues at coordinate 166,622 of NZ_SMBX01000004.1, read as the reverse complement.
GCAAACAGCGTTAGGCAGCCCACGCCCAGGTCGAAACCGTCCAGCAGCACGCCGGCCGCCAGCACGATCATCAGCACCACCATCATTGCCAGTGGCATCCAGAATGCCGGATCATGCGCGCCCAGCCCCAGCGCGGCCGTCAGCGTCCCTATCATGCCCGCCCCCTGTGCCGCGCGACGGGAACGACGCCATACCGGGCGGCATGGCCGACCAGGCCGATGAACGCGGCAATGCATATGCCGTAGACGGCCAGATAGGCCAGCATGCCCAGGAACAGTTCTCCCGGCTCGATGACGGCAGCGGCCTCCTGCAGCGTCACCGCCCCCGTGATCGCATAAGGATGGGCGCCCACCATGACGTACGTCACCCCGGCCAGCATCAGCAGGCTGCCGCCGATGCCCATGGAAACGAGCCAGCGCTTCCACCAGCGCGGCAGGCCGGAGGGATCAGCCTGGCCGCGCAGGCGCACGGCTGTTGCGGCCAGGCACACGGCCATCAGGGCCCCCGCAAGCACCGCCAGGCGGAACGAAAGGAAAGTGGCCGCCACCGGCGGCGACATGCCGGCAAACTGATCCAGCCCACGGAGCTCGCCCTCCTCGTTCTTGCCCAGCCAGCGTCCGCCCGCCCTCGGCCAGTGCAGCGAAGCCCGGTTTCCTCCAGCGGCTTCCGAAGGCAGCGCGAACAGCACGAAATCTGGCGGGCTGCCGCTATGCCAGTAGCCCGCCGTGGCCGCCGCCTTGGCCGGCAGCAAGCGGGCCGTCATCTGGCCTGCGCCGATCGCCATGCACACCAGCACTACCAGGCTGGCGCCCCCAAGAACCATGGACGTGCGAAAGGCATGCCGCTCGCCATCGCCCAGCGGATGCCACAGGGACTGCCAGGCGGTGACGGCAAGCACAAGGAAAGCCACGCATGCCAGGCAGGCCGCCAGATAGAGTCCGGCATACCAGGGGAAAGACGGGTTGAACACCACGGCGGCCCAATCCCGGACGCCGTACTTGTCATCGAATACCCATACGCCGGCGGGCGTCTGCATCCAGGACACCAGCGCCACCAGCCAGAACAGCGTCAGCGTAAGGCCCACGGCCACCATCAGCGCCATGAGCGCATGCGCGCGGTCCGTCAGCCTGCGCTCGGCGAACAGCATCGCCCCCAGGAAGCAGGATTTGAAAATGAAACCGCACACCAGCGCGGCCGCGAGCAAGGGCCCGATCACATCCCCCGCCTTGACGAACAGACCCGGCCAAAGGCTGCCCGCCTGTATCAGCACGGCAATGCCGGACGTCATGCCCAGCGCCAGCGCCAGCGCGAACACCCGGACCCAGAAGCGATAGGCCGCCAGCCAGCCGGCCCCGTCCGCACGCAGCGAACGGAGGCGGAAATACGCCAGCAGCCAGGCAAGCCCCAGGCTGGCGCCCAGAAACAGCGCCATAAAGCCAAGGCTGGCCAGGAAGTGGATCTGCGGTAACCACAGCGAGGAATAGGCCATAATAGGCAGTAGTTTAGAGCGAGTTTGCCACCCGTGCTCGGCCTCCGGAACGAATCGACCTGCGTTCCGCGGCTGTTTTTGTAGCAGAACGTGGCAAAATGCCGGATTCACCCGTTTTTCTGCCTTCAAGAGCTTATGTCCACCCCTGAGACCCCTGTCGTTTCCAATTTCATACGCACCATCATCGACAACGATCTGAAAAACGGTCGTTTCGAAGGCAAGCGCTGGGCCGGGCGTCCCGGCCCGGCTTCCGTGCAGGCTCAGGGAGGCCTCGATCCGGCGCGCATCCGCACGCGCTTTCCGCCCGAACCCAACGGCTACCTGCACATCGGCCACGCCAAGAGCATCTGCCTGAACTTCGGGCTGGCGAACGACTACGGCGGCGCCTGCCACCTGCGCTTCGACGACACCAATCCCGAAAAGGAAAACACCGAATACGTCGACGCCATCAAGGAAATGGTGCAATGGCTGGGATTCGACTGGCATTACAGCGACGAAAGCAACCTGTATTTCGCCAGCGACTACTTCGAGACCATGTATCAGTTTGCCGAGGCGCTGGTCATGGCGGGCCACGCCTATGTGGACGAGCAGACGCCCGAACAGATGCGCGCCACGCGCGGCACCCTGACGGAAAAGGGACAGAACTCTCCATGGCGCGACCGCCCCGCCGAGGAATCCCTGGCGCTGCTGCGCGAAATGCGCGACGGCAAGCACCCCGACGGCAGCCTGGCATTGCGCGCGAAGATCGACATGGGCTCGCCCAACATCAACCTGCGCGACCCGGTGCTCTACCGCATCCGCCACGTAGAGCACCACCGCACCGGCAAGACATGGTGCATCTACCCCATGTACAGCTGGGCGCACCCCGTCGAAGACGCGCTGGAAGGCATCACACACAGCATCTGCACGCTGGAGTTCGAAGACCAGCGTCCTTTCTATGACTGGATACTGGCGCGCCTGGCCGAACTGGACCAGTTGGCCGAACCCCTGCCCCGGCAATATGAATTCGCCCGGCTGAACCTGACCTATATCGTCACCAGCAAGCGCAAACTGCTGCAACTGGTGCAGGAAGGCCAGGTCAAGGGCTGGGACGATCCGCGCCTGCCCACTCTGTTCGGCCTGCGCCGCCGAGGCTACACGCCGGAAGCCATCCGCCTGTTCTGCGAGCGCCTGGGCGTCTCCAAGGCGGACTCCCGCATCGACTATTCCGTGCTGGAGCAGGCGCTGCGCGACGATCTCGATCCCAAGGCCCCCCGCCTGGTCGCAGTGCTGGACCCCGTCAAGCTGGTCATCACAAACTACCCGGAAGGCCAGTCCGAGACCTGCCACGCGCCGATCAATCCTCACCGTCCCGAAGACGGCGAGCGCACATTCCCGTTCTCGCGCGAACTCTGGATCGAACGCGACGATTTCCGTGAGGACCCGCCCAAGAAATACTTCCGACTGTTCCCCGGCAACTCCGTACGCCTGAAATACGGCTACGTGGTGCGCTGCACGGGATGCGTCAAGGACGAGCAAGGCAACGTCATCGAGGTGCATGCCGAATACCTGCCGGACACCAAGAGCGGCACGCCGGGCGCGGACGCGGTCAAGGTCAAGGGCGCGATCACCTGGGTCAGCGCGGCCCATGCGATACCTGCGGAAATCCGCCTGTACGATCGCCTGTTCACCGACCCCACGCCCGATGCCGGCGACAAGAACTTCCTGGACTACATCAACCCGGACTCCTGCAAGGTCACGCAGGGCTGGCTGGAGCCTGGAGCGAACGCAACGCCGGGCGCCGTATGGCAGTTCGAGCGCCTGGGCTATTTCGTGGCCGACAGGATCGAATCCACGGAGGAACGTCCCGTCATCAATCGCGCGGCCACATTGCGCGACACCTGGGTCTGATCGATGTGCAGCGCCGCCGCTCCCCTCGCCCCTGCCTGCGGAGGGAGGCGGCGGCATTTATGAAAGAAGGTATTACGACGTGAGCGAATCCTCATCACCCGCGCTGGATTTCAAGAGCGCCAATCTTTATGCCGTCCGCATCGTCCTGCATGCGGCTGATCTGCAATCGCTGACCGATGCGCTGGACAAGCGCATGCATGACGCAGGCTCCTTCTTCGAAAACGAGCCAGTCGTCATCGATGCCGAGCAAATCAGCGATCCCGTCGACTGGACCGCCCTGGTACAGGCGCTGCGCGATCATCGCCTGTACCCGATCGGCGTGGTGGCGGAAGGCGACAATCTGGAGGCTGCCAGGCAGGCTGGACTGACCGGCGTCGAACTGAGCAGCCCTATCGTGCGGCCGGCCAGCACGCCGGCCGCTGACCACGAGGTGCCCGTCGTCAACCCGGCCGCCCCTGCTCCGGAACCCGCGGCAGCGGCGGCTCCCGAAATCGCGCCGGCCGCCATGGTGGTGCGCAGGCAACTGCGCTCGGGGCAGCGCATCTACGCCCGCAATACGGACCTGATCATCATCGGAGTGGTCGGCCACGGAGCGGAAGTCATCGCCGACGGCAATATCCACGTCTACGGTCCGCTGCGCGGCAAGGCCATGGCCGGGGCCCGCGGCGACGAAAGCGCCCGCATCTTCGCCAGCCAACTGGATCCGGAACTGCTGGCGATCGCCGGCATCTACCGCGTCATCGAAGAACGCCTGGATCCCGCCCAGCACAACCGGCCCTGCCTGGTCCAACTGGAAAACGACAAGCTGGAAATCATGCCGCTCGGCAAGTAAAAACGCTCGGGCAACGCGGAAGGTAAATTTTTGTTGCCAAGCGAATCTCGAATAACACCGGCATGCAGTCAATGATCGACTGTTTTGCTTTACGATAGCGTGATTTACAAAACCATAAAGGAAGTGAACTGTCATGGCGCGAATTGTTGTGGTGACATCCGGCAAAGGCGGCGTCGGCAAGACGACCACCAGTGCAAGTTTTTCGTCAGGGCTGGCGATGCGTGGCCACAAGACCGTCGTAATCGACTTCGACGTCGGCCTGCGCAACCTGGATCTCATCATGGGCTGCGAACGCAGGGTCGTATATGACTTCGTCAACGTCATCCAGGGCGAAGCCTCGCTGAACCAGGCGCTCATCCGCGACAAACAGCTGGAAAACCTCTACATCCTGCCCGCCTCGCAAACGCGCGACAAGGAAGCGCTGACGCGCGAAGGCGTGGAAAAAGTCCTGAAGGACCTGGACGGCATGGGTTTCGAATACATCGTCTGCGATTCGCCCGCCGGCATCGAGACAGGCGCTCTCATGGCGGCCTACTTCGCCGACGACGCCATCGTCGTCACCAATCCCGAAGTCTCATCGGTGCGCGACTCGGACCGCATCCTGGGCATCCTGTCGGCCAAATCGCGCCGCGCGGAAACGAGCGAAGAGCCCGTCAAGGAATTCCTGCTGCTTACCCGCTACAACCCGAAGCGCGTGGTCGACGGAGAAATGCTGTCGCTCCAGGACATCGAAGACATCCTGCGCATTCAGCTGATCGGCGTCATTCCCGAATCGGAAGTCGTGCTGCAGGCATCCAACCAGGGCGTGCCCGCCATTCACCAGCGCGGCAGCGAAGTGGCCGAGGCCTATGAGGACGTCGTTTCCCGCTATCTCGGCGAGGAAAAGCCACTGCGTTTCGTCGATTATGAAAAACCAGGGCTCCTGAAGCGCCTGTTCGGAGGCAAGTGATATGTCGTTTCTTTCATTTCTCAGGGGACAGAAGAAAACATCGGCCAACGTCGCCAAGGATCGCCTGCAGCTCATTCTCATCAATGAGCGCGGCCGCGGCGGCGCGGGTCCCGACTTCCTGCCCCAGCTCCAGCGCGAGCTGGTCGAGGTCATTTCCAAATACGTGAAGATCAATCCGGACGACATCCGCGTAAACCTGGAGCGCCAGGATTCCCTGGAAGTGCTGGAAGTCAAGATCGAAATGCCGCAAAGCTGATTGCAAACTGCGTGCGACATGTCTGGTGCGGCAGCGCCTGGCACTGGAAGAAAGCGCCTCGACAGGCGCTTTCTTTTCGTCTAGGGGCGGCCCGGCGACAAAAAGGGGCCGGTATTAAGCCCTCGAAGCAAATTACCGAAAGACGAAAACCTCATAAATATCATCTGGTTATCTTGATTTTCGATCACCTTACTAGGCCGCAGAATTTCCTTGTTGTGGAAATTCTACCTTCGATCACTGCGGATATACGGGGGGATTACCGGGGCAGCCCGGCGACAAAAAAAGGAAGCGCTTGCCGCAATGGCAATGCTTCCTTCTCCATTGCCGGTCCGCCCGAAGGCGGAGCCGGGTTCGATCGGCGGTATTACTTGTTCTTGCCGACCTGGTCGCCGATGACGCCGCCGATGGCCGCGCCACCCACAGTGCCCAGCACGCCACCGCCAGTCACCACCGCACCAGCCACGCCGCCGATACCGGCGCCGGTCACTGTGCTTTTCTGCCGGCTGCTCATGCTGTCCCAGGAAGAACATCCGGACAGGGCCACGGCGAGGACAGCGATAACACCTGCTTTACTGAGAATCGTGGTATTCATGGAAACCTCCTGCATGGAACGACAATGTTGTGAGTTTCACGATACCGTAAAATTCCGGTAAAAATCTGTTTTTACATAACAAAAAATATCCGTTGGCAAAACATGATTCAGCAGATTACAGTCTTGCCTGCCGCGATTCCGCTGCTTGCCGGATCTCGCTATATATCCTGAAACATATTGGCGTTACACAAAACAACGGTCCTGGACTGCCGCCACCTCAACCCGCCTTGATCAGGGCGATGACATCGCGGAACCGTGGGTGATCCGCGGATTCGAGCCACTCGAACATGGCCATCTCGGAACTGACAGCCTCCAGGCCGTGATGCGCCCAGCGCTCACATGCCGCCTGGAGATCCTCGGGACTGCGGGAACCGATGCCGTCCTTCACCAGCACAGGCTGGAAGCCCGCCCGATGCAGTCCCAGCCCCGTCTGCAGCACGCAGACATGCGCTTCGGCGCCGGTCAGGAGGATGCGGGGCCAGTCCGTCGCTCCTGTCGCAGCCATGGCATGCGCCTGCCGTCCATTCCCGAAACGTCGGAGGAATTCCGCCTCGCGGGTGGCATCGAAATGGGTTTTCTGCTGTATCCAGGCCGGAAACCGCGCCAGTGCGTCCACGGTCGAGCCTATCTTGTCGCGGCAATGCTCCGTCGCCACGATGGGAACCTCCAGCAACGCCGCTGCGCGCGCCAGCCTGGCCACACGCGCAAGCAGCCGGTCCCCGCCGGCAATGGCAGGCAGCAGCGCGGCCTGCATGTCCACGATCAGCAATAAAGATGTCCGGGCTTCGAGCTGCGGCATGGCATGTCTCCTTGGCTGCGGCAGACCCAGGCGCATGCCGCGCCCGGGTCGTGGGCCCGGCTGCTACTTCAAGGCCTTGTAGCGCAGGCGCCTGGGCTTGGCGGCTTCTTCGCCGAGGCGGGCCTTCTTGTCCGCCTCGTATTCCTGGTAGTTGCCGTCGAAGAACACTACATTGGAATCACCCTCGAACGCCAGGATATGCGTGGCGATGCGATCCAGGAACCAGCGATCGTGACTGATGACCAGCACAGTGCCGGCGAATTCCAGCAGGGCGTCCTCCAGCGCACGCAGGGTTTCCACGTCCAGGTCGTTCGACGGTTCGTCCAGCAGCAGCACGTTGCCGCCCGCGATCAGCGTCTTGGCCAGGTGCAGGCGGCCGCGTTCGCCGCCAGACAGATCACCGACCCGTTTGTTCTGGTCGCCGCCCTTGAAGTTGAAGCGGCCCAGATAAGCGCGCGACGGCATTTCGAACTTGCCCACCGTCAGGATATCGGCGCCGTCCGACACGGCATCGAACACCGTCTTATCGTTCGGCAGCGCATCGCGCGACTGGTCGACATAGGCCAGCTTCACGGTCGAGCCGATGGACACTGTGCCGGAATCCGGCGTTTCCTTGCCCGCGAGCATGCGGAACAGCGTCGATTTACCGGCGCCGTTCGGGCCGATGATGCCGACGATGGCTCCCGCGGGGATGCGGAAGCTGAGATCGTCGATCAGCAGGCGGTCGCCATAGCCCTTGCTGACATTGGTGAACTCGATGACTTCATTGCCCAGGCGCTCGGCCACAGGGATGAAAATCTCCTGGGTTTCGTTGCGCTTCTGGTACTCGTGCGAGGACAGCTCCTCGAAGCGCGCCAGGCGTGCCTTGGCCTTGGCCTGACGGCCCTTGGGATTCTGGCGCACCCACTCCAGTTCTTTCCTGATGGTCTTCTGACGCGCGGATTCAGAGGCTTCCTCCTGCTTCAGGCGGGCCTCCTTCTGTTCGAGCCAGGAGCTGTAGTTGCCTTTCCAGGGAATGCCATGGCCGCGATCCAGCTCCAGTATCCATTCCGCGGCATTATCCAGGAAGTAGCGATCATGGGTGACGGCCACCACCGTACCCGGAAACTTCTGCAGGAAAACCTCCAGCCAGTCGACGCTTTCCGCATCCAAGTGGTTGGTTGGTTCATCGAGCAGCAGCATGTCGGGCTTGGACAGCAGCAGGCGGCACAGCGCCACGCGGCGCTTCTCGCCCCCGGACAGATTGCCGACGACGGCATCCCAAGGCGGAATGCGAAGGGCGTCCGCCGCGATTTCCATCTGATGCTCGATATCGTCGGCGCCGCTGGAAGCGGCCGCGGCGATGATAGCTTCCAGCTCGGCCTGCTCCGCCGCCAGTTTGTCGAAATCCGCATCCGGCTCGGCGTATTCGGCATAAACCTCATCCAGCCGCTTGCGGGCGTTGAACAGCTCGCCCAGACCCTCTTCGACCGACTGCCGCACCGTGTGCTCTGGATTGAGCTGCGGCTCCTGGGGCAGGTAGCCGATCTTGATGCCCGGCATGGGAATGGCTTCGCCTTCGATTTCCTTGTCCACGCCCGCCATGATCTTGAGCAGCGTGGATTTTCCGGCGCCGTTCAGGCCGAGAACGCCGATTTTCGCACCGGGAAAGAAAGACAGGGAGATGTCGCGCAGGATCTGCCGCTTGGGAGGCACGATCTTGCCCACGCGATGCATTGTGTATACGTATTGCGCCATGGGATCCAGAGAAAAAGTCAGAGCAAAAGGCGATTGTAGGCTGACCCACGGAAAAATACAGGCCATGCCTCGAAAGCGGACAGCTGCGCCGGCGCATTCCCCTCCCGGCGGTTTCCTCTAAAATGATGGATTGCAGTGATGGAGAAGCCCGGGCCGGCAGCCCCAGGGCCTTCGCCAATGAACTGCGGCACCTCCGCCGAGACTGGATACGCCATGACCCTTTCCCCCGAACTCAGCTTTACCGAATCCGAAATCGATCTGCTGGCGCGCACCGCCGACGCACTGAGCGCCTACATGGGCAAGCCCGTGCTGGCCGAAATCATCGACGATGCTGACATCGGCGCGGAATGCGTGCTGTTCGCCGTTCCCCTGGCGCCCGGAGACGAACGCGAAGACATCGTGAAAGTGACGATAGGCGGCGAAGACGCCCGCTTCGTCGGCAACCGGGGCGGCTTGTCTGCGGATGACGACGACCCCATGGAATGCGAATTCCTCTGGGGCATCCAGCTATCCGACCTGGAAGGCGTGCGCTTCATCAAGCTGGACGGCACGGGCGAGGAAGTCGCATGGACCAGCGACCTGCGCGACATCCTGCCGTTCGCCCTGATCGAAGACATCGTGCCTGAAGACGATGACGATGATGACCCCGATGAAGACGCGACAAAGGATGACGGCGCGGGACAGGCCGACCCGATGGACGTCCAGGAGCTGACGCGGCGCACACTGCACTGACCGATCAGCCGGCGCCGCCCGCCTGCCTGCGATCCCTCAGGTACAGCGCAAACCCCGCCGGCCACATGAGGCCCACCAGCAGCCGGGCTCCCCATCCCTTCAGCTCCCTGCCCTGGGGCCGTGGAATGCCCGCATCGCGCAGATGCAGGGCAAACCGCGTATAGCGCGCCGCCGCCATCAGGAACTCCTTGGGCCGGAAGCGAAACCACGGCAGGCAATGTACGACCGTATCATGAGCCAGCAGCCATAACCCCAAAGCATGCTGGCGCCCCTGCCTGCCCTGGTGCGACAGGGCGTCCGGGCTGTCGTAGTACACACGGAACACCTTGTTGACGAAACGCGTCAGGTAGCCCGCCCTGGCGATCGCCCGCCAGACCAGGCTTTCCGGCACAAAGCCGGGGAATTCCTCCGGAAACGGAAACCGGCGCAGAACCTCCGTGCTCAGGCAACCGAACTTCTCTCCACGCACATTGCAGCGAAACGTCATGTCCAGCGACGTCATGTCCTGCACATCCTGCGGATAGCGGTCGCCCACGATCGTGCCGTCCGGCCTGGCGCACAGGCCCGTGACGGCGGCGTAGCGCCCGCGCTCCTGCGGCGCGATGCCCCGCCAGACCTCCGCCATGGCCTGCAGCGCGTCGGGGTCGAGCGTATCGTCACTGTCGATCGCCACGATCAGTTCGCCCGCCGCCTGCTCGACCCCGCGATTGAAGGCGCTTTTCTTGTGCTGGTTGGGCTGCCAGAAATAATGGATGGGAAAGCCGGCGTCCTCCTGCCAGGACTCGACCAGTACTCGGGTATCATCCGTGGATCCATCGTCGACAATCCGCCATTCGAAATCGCGGCTAGTCTGTTCCTGTAGCGACCGGTATACGCGCGGCAGGGTATGGGCGCGGTTGTAGGTGGGCGTCAGTACAGTGAACAGCGGTTGGGGTTCAGTATCCGGCATGCCATGACTCTCCCGAGCGAAATGCCCCCATGCTGCGCGCTCCCGCGCCCTCCCGGGAGGAACTCAGCGGAAAAAGAAAAAAGCCATACATCACGAGGACATATGGCTTTTATACACCGCGCGGCGCCTTGGCGGTACTGCGCGGCTGAAGCGAAGTCTGGATCAGACGCGCTTGACCTTCTCCAGCATCTTGAAGACGCCCTTCGGCGACTTGATGAAAAGACGCTTGAATGCCTTGCCCAGGCAACGACGCTCGAGGGTGTTGCGGCGCGTACGCTTGATTTCTGCCATGATGTTCTCCGGAAAATTCAGATGACGGATCGCCCGCCGGTACGGGCTAGCGATCGGTAACGCACGCCCTGAAAATGGAATCAACCCGGTATTCTAGCAAATATCCGGGATGCTCCGCCATTTCGTGCGCAAAAATGCCCCTGTGCCGCGCTTCGGCGACCGATCAGCGTTTCACCGCCTCGATCTGGATCAGCAGGCGCACATCATCCGGGATGCCCGGCAAGCCGAAGTCCATGCCGAAATCGCTGCGCTTGATCGTCGCCTCGAAATCGCCGCCGCAGACTTCGCGCTGCTCGAAGTGCCGGCTGTTGTAGCAATTGAAACGCTGCGCCGTCAGCGTGACCGGCTGCGTCTTGGACAACAGGGTCAGCTCGCCCTTGACGGACGCAACCTTGTCGCCGTCGAACGTGAACTCGCTTCCCTTGAATGTGGCGAGCGGGTGCTTCTGAACGCCAAGGAAATCGTCGTTCATCAGATGCTGGTTGTAGGGTTCGACTCCGGTATTCACCGAAGCGGGATCAATCGTGACATCGACACTGCCCTTCCTCGCCGCCTTGTCCAGCGTGATCGTTCCCTCGACCTTGTCGAACCGGCCCCGGTTGGTCGATGTTCCCGAGTGCAGGACCTCGAAGTGGACGAAGGCGTGCGTGGGCTCGACATCGTAGACGGCTTCCTGCGCCTGAGCGGAGGCGAGGAGGCCGAAACATGCGGAAAGAACGGAAATGGATCGGACGATCATGGGAATTCCTTTTCGTGAATCAGTGAGAAACATGCCGTACGCCAGCCATCCGGCCGAACGGGCGGTACATTCCTTTAGTCTAGAGTTGCGACAGCCACAGGCAAGCACAAGCTGACAAAATTCTGACAGAGATCAAATCCTCGTCCGAACCAGCTGTTTCAAGCGATTACGCCGCCTCGCCCTCATAACCGCGATGCCTGCCCGGACTCGTGCGAATCCGATGCGCCAGAAGGATTATGATTATGCGATCCCTTCCTCAAAGGAGACTCCGGACGAGCCGCTTGGAAAGCAAGCGCCGCGGCCCGTTCGAAGCCTCCCCGGCTTCCGTTTTCGCATGACTTCCCAGATCCGAATCTTTGGCGCGCGCCAGAACAACCTGAAAAACCTCGATGTCGACATCAAGACCGGCGAGCTGCTGGTCCTGACCGGCGTCTCCGGCTCCGGCAAAAGCTCGCTGGCCTTCGATACTCTTTATGCCGAAGGCCAGCGCCGCTACGTCGAGACTTTCTCGCCCTACGCCCGGCAGTTCCTGGACCGCATGGACAAGCCACAGGTGGACCGCATCGAAGGGATTCTGCCAGCCATCGCCATCGACCAGGTCAATCCGGTGCGCAACTCGCGCAGCACCGTCGGCACGATGACGGAGCTGAACGATCACCTGAAGCTGCTGTACGCCCGCATGGGCCGCCTGTTCTGCCGCAGCGACGCTTCGGAAGTCCGGCGCGACGATCCGCACAGCATCTACGCCGCGCTGAAGGAACGCACGGCAGACGGAGAGCCGCGGCTGGTCGTCACATTCCCGGTAGCCGTCCCGGCCAACTTCAGCGAGGAGGAGGTGCGCGGCTTCCTGGACCAGCAGGGCTATACCCGCGTCCACAGCGAAGAGACTGTCGATGTCCCTGTCGCTGATACCTCGAAACCCGCGAAAGGCAAGCGCAAAACGGCCGGAAAAGCGCCTTCCGGAACAACGGAGTCGCAACGCATCCTGCACGTCATGCAGGATCGCTTCCGGCTGTCCTCGGCGGAGCCCGAGCGCGTCCTGGAAGCCCTGGAAACCGCGCTGCGCCAAGGCGGCGGCCGCCTGGCCGTCCGGGCGCTGGACGACGAAGGCAAGGAAGCGGCATGCTGGCAATTCAGCAAGCGCCTGCAGAACCCCGCCGCCGGCATCGACTACGCCACGCCGCTGCCCAGCACATTCTCGTTCAATTCGCCGCTGGGCGCCTGCGAAACCTGCCGCGGCTTCGGCCGCACCATGGGAATCGACTACGGGCTGGTCGTGCCCGACGAGACCAAGACGCTGCGCGAAGGCGCCATCAAGCCCTGGCAGACCGCCAGCTACAAGGAATGCCAGGATGAAATGCAGCGCTACGCGCCCGCCGCAGGCGTGCGCCTGGACGTCCCCTGGAAGCTGCTGCGTCCCGAAGAACGCCAATGGGTCATCGAAGGCACGCCCGACTGGAAAGGCGGCAGCCAGGCCTGGAAGACCCAATGGTACGGCGCCCAACGCTTCTTCGACTGGCTGGAGACCAAGGCCTACAAGATGCACGTGCGCGTGCTGCTGTCCAAATACCGCAGCTACACGCCCTGCCCGGCCTGCGGCGGCTCGCGCCTGAAGCCCGATGCCACGCTGTGGCGCATCGGCGACGAGCCGTTCGACGGCGACGACCGCTATCCCCGCTTCATGCCCGTGCATGCCGACTGGACGCGCGCGCAGCTCGACGCCCTGCCCGGCCTGGGCATCCATGACCTGATGCGGCTGCCCATCGAGCGGGTGCGCCGCTTCTTCGATACCCTGAGCTTCGGCGACGCCATGGACGCCGCGCTGGAGCTGCTGCTGGAAGAGGTACGCTCGCGCCTGAAGTTCCTGTGCGACGTCGGCCTGGGCTATCTGTCGCTCGATCGCCAGAGCCGTACGCTTTCCGGCGGCGAGGTGCAGCGCATCAATCTGACCACGGCCCTGGGCACATCGCTGGTCAACACGCTGTTCGTGCTGGACGAGCCTTCCATAGGCCTGCATCCGCGCGACATGCACCGCATTGTCCAGGTCATGCACCGTCTGCGCAGCAACGGCAATACCCTGGTGGTCGTGGAACACGATCCGCTCGTCATGCAGGCCGCCGACCGCGTCATGGATATCGGCCCCGGTCCCGGCGAGCGCGGCGGGCAGATCGTGTTCGACGGCACTCCGGCACAGTTGGCGCGAGCCGACACGCTGACCGGCCGCTATTTCGGCGGACGCGAACGCGTGCAGGCGCCGCGGCCCATGCCCGTGGCCGCCAGTACGCCCCGGCTGCTGCTGGAGGGCGTGCGCGCCAACAACCTGAAGAACGTCTCGGTCGAATTCCCGCTGGGCCGGCTGGTGTGCGTCACCGGCGTCTCGGGATCGGGCAAGTCCACGCTGATCCAGGATGTGCTGTACCCCGCCATCCTCAAGCAGAAAGGCAAGCCCACAGAAGCGCCCGGCCCGCACGACCGGTTGCTGGGAACGGAACAGATCGCCGAAGTGGTCATGGTCGACCAGACGCCCATCGGCAAGACGGCGCGTTCCAACCCGGCCAGCTACGTCGGCGCGTTCGACGCCATCCGCAAGCTGTTCGCCCAGGCGCCGCTATCGAAAGAACGCGGCTATACCCCCGGCACATTCAGCTTCAACAGCGGCGAGGGCCGCTGTCCCACCTGCGGCGGCACGGGCTTCGAGCACGTGGAAATGCAGTTCCTGTCCGACGTCTACCTGCGTTGCCCCGACTGCGACGGCAAGCGCTTCCGGCCGGAAGTGCTGGAAGTCCGTGTCGAGCACCTGGGCCGCAGCGCCTCCATCGATGAAGTGCTGGAGATGACGGTATACGAGGCGCTGGAATTCTTCAGCGGACTGCGCGACGTGCAGAACGGCCTGGCGCCGCTGTCCGACGTGGGCCTGGAATACGTGCGCCTGGGCCAGCCCGTGCCGACCCTGTCGGGCGGCGAGGCCCAGCGCCTGAAGCTGGCCGGCCACCTGGCCACGGCGGCGCGCAGCGGCATTTCCGCTTCGCGCGTGGCGGTCAAGGGCAGCCTGTTCCTGTTCGACGAGCCCACCACCGGCCTGCACTTCGACGATGTGGCCCGCCTGATGCGCGCCTTCCGCAAGCTGCTGGCCGCCGGGCATTCCCTGCTGATCATCGAGCACAACCTGGACGTAGTCCGCGCGGCCGACTGGCTCATCGACCTGGGACCGGAGGGCGGCGATGCCGGCGGCACTGTGGTCGGCACCGGCACGCCGGATACGCTGATGCGAAACCCCGCCTCGCATACCGGCAGGGCCCTGAAGGAATACGAAGCCTCGCTGGACTCCACGACACAGGCGCAGCCCGCCCATGCGCTGGCCGAGCCCAAGGCTCCCTATGCCGCCGAGGAAGAAGGCACGCCGCTGCAATCGCTGCTGCGCAAGCGTCACGGACGCGCGCACGGCATCGACATCATCAATGCCAGGGAACACAACCTGAAGGGCCTGAACGTCTCCATTCCGCGCGATACGTTCACCGTCATCACCGGCGTGTCCGGTTCGGGCAAGTCCACGCTGGCGTTCGACATTCTGTTCAATGAAGGCCAGCGGCGCTACCTGGAGTCGCTCAACGCCTATGCCCGCGCCATCGTGCAGCCCGCCGGCAAGCCCGACGTGGACGCCATCTACGGCATCCCGCCGACCGTCGCCATCGAGCAGCGCACCAGCCGCGGCGGCCGCAAGTCCACCGTGGCCACCATGACGGAGATCCACCATTTCCTGCGCCTGCTGTACGTCAAGCTGGGCACGCAGATGTGCCCGACCTGCAATGTGCCGGTCGAATCCCAGACGGCGGACCAGATCGTGGCGGCGCTGCTGCGCGACCTGAAAGGCCGCCACATCGGACTGCTGGCGCCGCTGGTCGTGGCGCGCAAGGGCTACTACACCGACCTGGCCAAGTGGGCCGGCGGCAAGGGCCATACCCATTTGCGCGTGGACGGCGAATTCATCCCCACCGCCAACTGGCCGCGGCTGGACCGCTACCGCGAGCACACCATAGAGCTGCCCGTGGCCGACCTGCTGGTTTCGTCCAATGATGAAGCCGGCCTGCGCCAGGCGGTCGGCAGCGCGCTGGAACACGGCAAGGGCAGCATGAGCGTGCTGGTCGATGTCTCCGGCGCCGCCCAGGGTCCTCTGGAAGCGCGCCGCAACGGCGCTCCGGCGGGCGATGCGGAGCAGCGCCACTACTCGATCAAGCGCGTCTGCCCCTGCTGCGGCGAGAACTTCCCGGAACCGGATCCGCGCCTGTTCTCCTACAACTCCAAGCATGGCTGGTGCACGCACTGCTACGGCACAGGACTGGAGATCGCAGGCTTCGACGAGACCCAGACCGGCGAGGAAACTTCCTGGACGAACAGCGACAACGAGCCCGCCGGCACGTGCGCGCATTGCCACGGCCAGCGGCTGAATGCGGTGGCGCTGGCGTTCCGCTGGCGCGACCGCTCCATCGCCGAGCTGGCCTGCATGCCCGTGGACGAGGCGCACACCTTCTTCACGGGACTGGTAGCGCGCGGACGCGAAAGCGAGATCGCCCGCGACATCCTCGCCGAGATCCGCAGCCGCCTGCGCTTCATGGAAGAAGTCGGCCTGGGCTATCTGGCGCTGGACCGCGCCGCCCCCACGCTGTCCGGCGGCGAAGCGCAACGCATCCGCCTGGCCGCGCAACTGGGCTCGAACATGCAGGGCGTCTGCTATGTGCTGGACGAGCCCACCATCGGCCTGCATCCGCGCGACAACCGCATCCTTCTCAACGCGCTGTCACGCCTGGAGGGCAACGGCAACACGCTGGTGGTGGTCGAGCATGACGACGACACCATCCGGCGCGCCGCCCACATCATCGACATCGGACCCGGCGCGGGCACGCGCGGCGGCACCGTCGTCGCGCAGGGATCGGCGCGGGACATCATGGACAGTCCCGAATCCCTGACCGGCCGCTATCTGAAATCGCCGCTGCTGCATCCGCTGCAGCCGCGCCGCCCCATCGGGCCGGACACCGCGTTCGTGGAAGTTCATGGCGCCCACCTGCATAATCTGCAGCGGGTAAACGCGCGCATTCCCGTGGAGAGGCTGAGCGTCGTCACCGGCGTATCGGGATCGGGCAAGTCCACGCTGGCCCGCGAAGTCCTGCTGGACAACCTGGCGCGCACGGTGGGCCAACGCAATGCCGGCGCGCCGAAATGGCAAGGCTGCGACGACATCGCCGGGTGGGAAAGCCTGGACCGCGTGCTGGAAGTGGACCAGACGCCCATCGGCAAGACGCCGCGTTCCTGCCCCGCCACCTACATCGGGTTCTGGGACGATGTGCGCAGGCTGTTCGCCGACACGCGCGACGCCCGTATGCGTGGCTGGAGCGCTTCGCGCTTCTCGTTCAATACCGGCGACGGCCGCTGCCACGTCTGCGAGGGCCAGGGCATGCGCACCATTGAAATGAACTTCCTGCCGGACGTGAAGGTGCCGTGCGACGCCTGCAACGGCGACCGCTTCAATCCCGACACGCTCGGCGTCACCCTGCGCGGCAAGAGCGCTGGCGAAGTGCTGCGCATGGAAGTGGACGAAGCGGTGGAATTCTTCGCCGCCCATCCCAAGATCGCCCGTCCGCTGAAGCTGATGCAGGACGTCGGCCTTGGCTACCTCACGCTGGGGCAGCCTTCGCCCACGCTGTCGGGCGGAGAGGCGCAGCGCATCAAGCTGGTCACGGAACTGAGCAAGGCCAGGCTGACCGACGGCCTGCTGCGCACCGGACGCGCCTCGCGCCTGCCTCACACGCTGTACGTGCTGGACGAGCCCACGGTCGGCCTGTCCATGGCCGACGTGGAAAAGCTTATCCACGTGCTGCACCGACTGGTGGAAGCCGGCAATACCGTACTCGTCATCGAGCACAACCTGGACATCATCGCCGAGGCGGACTGGATCGTCGATCTGGGACCGGAAGGCGGCAGCGGCGGCGGGCGCCTGGTCGCGCAGGGCGAGCCCGAAACGCTGCTGCGCGAGCACGCCGAGTCCCACACCGCGCAGGCGCTCGCGCCATTGCTGCAGGCCTGCGAGGCGCAGGTCGCCTCATGACCACACATCAAAGCGCCGGGACGGAAGTCCGCTGCCGTTTCGAGGACCGCCTGGCCGGCGCCGCCCTCGAAATGCGGCAGCCCCTGGCGCACATCACCGCCGCATCGCCGGAGGAGCTGCCGGATGCGCTGGATCGGATCCGCGCCGCCCAGTCGCAAGGCAACTGGATTGCGCTGGCGCTGGACTATGAGCTGGGTCTGTGGCTGGATCCCGCTTTCGACAGTCTGCCGAACCGGACGCGAGAGGGATCTCCCGCCCTTAGCGCATGGGTGTTCGCCCAGGCCTGCGAAACCGTCCCCTGGGGGCCGCCGGAGGCGGCCGGCGATATCCGCCTGAGCCGAATTCCCGGCATCGCGCAGGAAGATTATCTGAAGACCGTATCCGCCCTGCGCGAGCGCATGGCGCGCGGCGACTTCTATCAAGTGAACTACACCTTTCCTCTCCATGTACGCAGTAATGCGACGCCGGAACGGCTGTACCGCGCCATCGCCAGCCGCCATCCGGTCGCGCATGGCGTCTACTTCGAGGATGCGCACCGGACCATCGCGTCGTTCTCGCCGGAACTGTTCGTCACGCGGCGCGGCGACAGGCTGACCGTGCGCCCCATGAAAGGCACGGCGCCGCGCCATGCCGATCCTGGACGGGACCGCCTCCAGGCGGAAGCGCTGCAGGCCAGCACAAAGAACCGCGCCGAGAACCTGATGATCGTCGATCTGCTGCGCAACGACCTGGGCCGCATCGCCGTCCCGGGCAGCGTGCGGGTGGATGCGCTGTTTTCGCTGGAGAAATATCCCTCGGTCTGGACGCTGACCTCCACAATCTCCGCCCGGCAGTCCAGGGACTATTCCCTGCTGGAGCTCCTGGCCGCGCTGTTTCCCTGCGGCTCCATCACCGGCGCTCCCAAGGTCGCCGCCATGCACGCCATCGCGCAATCGGAGCCGCATCCTCGCGGGATCTACTGCGGCAGCCTGGGCTGGCTGGCTCCCGGCGGGGATTTTTCGCTGAACGTCGCCATCCGCACGCTGGAGCTGGCGCGCGATGACGGCGCAGGCGGAGCCTCGGGCACCTTCGGCGTCGGCGGCGGCATCGTCATGGATTCCGACCCGGCGCAGGAATGGGAAGAATGCCTGTGGAAGGCCCGCATCCTTGACCTTGACGGCGCACAGGCGTCATCATCCCGGTAAATAAAACGGCACCCGACAATGACCTCCTCCCCCGACACAGCCCAATTGATCGAAACCATGCGCGTCGAGACCGGGCACCGAACGCCGCTGCGCCAACTGCATCTCGCGCGCCTGAAACGTTCCTGCGAAGCGCTGGACTTCCGCTTCCCGAAAGACCTGGAAAAGGCGCTGGACCAGCGCATTGCCAGGCTAGACCGCCACCATCTCCACAGGCTGCGCATCCTGGTGGACCGTGACGGCGGCCACACGCTGGAGACCGGCGTCCTGCCTCCCTCTCCCGCGGCTTTCAGCCTTCTGCTGCAGCATGCCCCCAGGGAGGCCGACCAGGCCTGGGTGCGCCACAAGAGCACATACCGCCCATGGTATGCGCAAGCCGCACAATGGCTGGCGAACAATCCGGACGTGTTCGATGTGGTCTATTGCGATGCGAACGATATGGTTTGCGAAGGCAGCCGCACCAATATCTACATCAAGGATGCCGCGGGCCGCTGGCTGACGCCCCCGGTCGAGGCGGGCATACTGCCGGGCGTGCAGCGCCAGGAACTGCTGGAACAGGGCCTGGCGCACGAGGCTCCCGTCACTCGCCGCGAGCTGCTGCAGGCCAGGGAGATCCGGCTGTCGAATGCGCTGCGCGGCTGGCATCCGGCCCACCTGGTCCGGGACCACACGAACATCGGCGCCTGACGCGTCCGTCCGCCTAGGCCGATGCGGAAGACGGCCTGCCCTGCATGACGCACTGCATGGCGTCGTTGGCGGCTGCAAATCCCATGGCAGCCGTCACGGCAACGGCGGAACCGTATCCTGCGCACGACAGCCCCTGTGGAGCATCCGGCTCGCCGCCCTGCAGCCAGGCATCCGGCAGCAACGCCGGCTGATCGAACCAGAGGCAGCGAACCTGCATCGGCGGAATGCGCTTGCGCACTTTGCCGGCGGCGTCGCCGGCGCGCGGAAATCCATGCTGACGCCTCAGAGTGTTGCGCAGCTTGGCCAGCAAGGCATCATTGGCCGCGCGGGACAGGTCGCCGCTGCGCAGCAGCAGCGGATCGGTCTTGCCCCCCGCTCCACCGCAGACAATGACAGGCATGCGGCGCTGCCTGCCCAGCAGGATCATGGCGATCTTGGCGGAGATCTGGTCGGTGCAGTCGATGAGGACCTGTACGTCGTCGCCGATCAGCTCGGCGGCATTGCCGGGTTCCACGAAGTCTTCATGCGCTTTGACCATGCAGCCGGGATGGATCTGCGCGATCCGTTCACGCATGGCCTGCACCTTGGATTGACCGAGTGTATTGGTGAGGGCATGCAGTTGCCGGTTGACGTTGGACTCGGCGATGTTGTCCAGGTCGACCAGGGTAAGCGTGCCGACGCCGGACCGCGCCAGCGCTTCCGCGCACCAGGACCCGACGCCGCCGATACCAGCGACGGCAATATGCGCCCTGCGCAGCCGCTGCGCCGCGTCCGGCCCGTACAGGCGCGTCATGCCGCCAAAGCGGCGTTCGAGATCGACTGATTCCATGGGTTCCGTGAAAATTTCTCTGATTCTGGTCGGTGGTGATTATATAAAGACGTACATACGCCACATCGCCGCTGCGCGAAGAAAGATGCTTACTGTTTCTGCCGCATCAGCGGAATAATTCATGCTATCTTAATCGGCAGAAACAGCGTCATACGCATTCTGGCCCTGTTTCCGCCAGTAAACCGTTTTTCTCGCACGACCATGCCATCCTCCGCAGTCACTCCCAGGCCATTTCGCGTCTTGTCCGACGAAGAACGCAGCGCCTCGCTGCGCCAGGCGCTGCTCGGCAGGGATACCGGCCAGGATCTGTGGGTATTCGGATACGGATCGCTGATCTGGCGCCCGGAATTCGATTTCACCGAACAGCGGATGGCGCTGCTGCGCGGCTACCACCGATCACTGTGCCTGTGGTCGCGCATCAACCGCGGCACCCCGGAACAGCCCGGCCTGGTTTTCGGGCTGGATGCGGGAGGCTCCTGCAAGGGCGTGGTGTACCGCATTCCCGCCAACCGGATCGCGGACACGATGGACGCGCTGTGGCGCAGGGAAATGCCCAGCGGCGCATATACGCCGAAGTGGCTGGAGACGCGCACGGACGATGGTCCCGTCGCCGCTCTGGCCTTCGTGATGAACCGGCACACGGACGCCTACGTGCGCGATCTGCCGCAGGAGCGGCTGATCGACATCGTGCGGACCGCGCATGGCACCTACGGCCCATGCCTGGAATATGTCGTCGAGACATCGCGCGCCCTGCGCCGATCGGGTATACAGGACGCCCGGCTGGAAGCGCTGATGCGGCAATTGCAGACGGAGTCGGCCCTGAACGGGTAAACTTGTCGTTTATCCCGATTTTCCCCTGCGAGCCCTCCATGTCTGTCGCCGACATACGCCACGATTACTCCAAGAACGAACTGCTGGAATCATCCCTGGCCGACGATCCGTTCCGCCAGTTCGATGCCTGGTTCGAAGAAGCGCTTGCCGCAAAGGTATCCGAAGTCAACGCCATGACCCTGGCCAGCGCCGATGCCAAGGGCCGGCCGTCGGCCCGCATCGTGCTGCTCAAGGGCTACGACGAACGCGGCTTCGTGTTCTTCACGAACTACGATTCCCGCAAGGGACACGATCTGCAGGAAAATCCTCAGGCCAGCCTGCTTTTCTTCTGGCCGGCGCTGGAGCGCCAGGTCCGCATCGAAGGCAGCGTCTCCCGCACCTCGGAGCAGGAATCGGACGAGTACTTCCACAGCCGCCCGCTCGGTTCGCGCATCGGCGCCTGGGCTTCTCCGCAAAGCCGCCCCATTACGCGCGAAGCGCTGGAAGCCAATACCGCCAGCCTGGGCGAGAGTCTGGGCGAGCATCCCCAGCGTCCCGAACATTGGGGCGGTTTCCGCCTGGCGCCCGAACGCCTGGAGTTCTGGCAAGGCCGCCCCTCCCGCCTGCACGACAGGCTGGTCTACGAGCGCAACGCGGAAGGCCTGTGGCTGGTCAGCCGTCTGGCCCCATGATCCTTCTCCACGGCATGAATCCTGCTACGCCCGCATTCGATCAGAGCTACTTTCGTTCCGCACTGTCGCGTTTTCCCACCGGCGTTACCGTCGTGGTGGCGCAGGCCGCCGACGGCAGTCCCATCGGGATGACCATCAGCTCCTTCAGCTCGCTGTCGCTGGAACCTCCACTGGTGCTGTGGACCCTGAAGCTGGAATCGGCTTCGATAGCCCATATGCGCCAGGCCGAAGGCTACGTCATCCATGTACTGTCCGCGGCGCAGCAGGACCTTGCCTACCGCTTCGCCAAAGGCTCGCAGCAGGAACGTTTCGAAGGCATTCCGCTGAAGCGTTCCCGCTCGGGCCTGTGGATGCTGGACATGCCTGACTGCTCGGCCTGGTTCGAATGCCGCAATCATCATCAGCACGACGCGGGCGATCACGCCATTTTCATTGGCGCCGTCCATGCATGCGCCTGGACCAACGCGCAACCGTTGATCCACCACTCGAGGCGCTTTCATCATTCCCCGCCCGTCGCCGAAATCATCGTCGAGCGCTAAGGCCCGCAATACCGGCATCAGCTTCAACCTTTTGAATTCAAAAGATATATGAACGACTATATCCTGACACTGTCCTGCCCCGACCGCATCGGCATCGTGCACAGTGTTTCCGGATGGCTGCTCAACAGCCACGGCAACATCATCGATTCGCAGCAGTTCCGCGATGCCGCCAGCGAACGCTTCTTCTTGCGCGTGCATTTCAGCCTGCCCATAGCCACCACGGCCGAAGCCCTGCTCGAATCCTTCCAGTCGGTTTCCTCGCGCTTCGACATGGATGTGCAGATCCATGATGCGCAGCGCAAGGCCCGCCTGCTGCTGCTGGTCAGCCGCCAGGGCCACTGCCTGAACGATCTGCTGTTCCGCGTGCACAGCGGGCAACTGCCCGTCACCATCGCCGCCGTTGCGTCCAACCACAAGGACCACGAAGCCCTGGCGCAGTCCTACGGCATTCCCTTCCACCATTATCCTGTCGCCAAGGAAACCAAGGCGGCGCAGGAAGCGCAGATCCTGGACCTGGCCAAACGCGAGAACGTGGACCTGGTCGTGCTGGCCCGCTACATGCAGGTGCTATCCGAAGACATGTGCAAGACCCTGGCCGGGCGCGCCATCAATATCCACCACAGCTTCCTGCCAGGTTTCAAGGGCGCCAAGCCTTATCACCAGGCGCATGCCCGCGGCGTGAAGATCATCGGCGCAACGGCCCACTACGTCACGGCGGACCTGGACGAAGGCCCCATCATCGCCCAGGACATCGAGCACGTGGACCACTCCTTCAGCCCGGACGAACTGGTGCGCATCGGCAGCGACATCGAATCGAAAGTGCTGGCGCGCGCCGTACGCTTCCATGTGGAGCACCGCATCCTGCTCAACGGCGACCGCACCGTCATCTTCCGCTGAGCGCGAGCCCGATGCGATCGGAAATGCAAGCCGCTTGTCGCGCCGCTTGCGCAGGCTTCGGCCCGAAGGCCGCCGCCCTCCATTTTCTCAAAGCAGCTTGCCGGGATTCATGATGCCCAGCGGATCCAGCGCCCGCTTGATGTCCCGCATCAGCGCCATGGCGACCGGGTCCTTGTAGCGCGGCAGCAGGCCGCGCTTGAGCTGGCCGATGCCGTGCTCGGCGCTGATCGAGCCGTCGAAGCGCGCCACGCTGTCCAGCACGATGGCGAAGATGCGGTCCTGCTGCGCCAGCAACTCGGCTTCCGTGCGACCCGTGCCGGCCGCCACGTTGTAGTGCAGGTTGCCATCGCCCAGGTGTCCGAAGACCACGTGCTCGACGCCGGGAAACGACTGCTGCAGCAGGGCATTGGTTTCTTTCACGAACCGTGCAATCGCCGATACCGGCAGGGAAATGTCGTGCTTTACGCTTTTCCCGAACGCCTTTTCCGACAGCGGAATGCTCTCGCGCAAATGCCAGAGCGCGCGGCTCTGCGCCACGGTTTCGGCAATGGCGGCATCGGCGATATGCCCTGACGCCATCAGGGCGCCCAGCACGGTCTCGAAGCGTTCCTGCGCATGCCCGGCGCTTTCGCTGTCCGACAGCTCCAGCAAGGCGAACCATGGCATGGCCGCCGATGCACCATCGAAAGGAATGCGCTGCTGCGGATAGCAGCGCACCACCCCATGCAGGCAGCTGCCGGCAATGAGCTCGAACCCCGTCAGCGCCGCGCCGAATCCCTTGCGCGCCGCCGCCAGCACCGTCACCGCATCCTCGATGCTTTGCAGCGCCAGCAGCGTCGTGCGCTGGGCTGCCGGCTGCGGGTACAGTTTCAGGGTCGCCGCCGTAATGACGCCCAGCGTGCCTTCGCTGCCGATGAGCAGGTTGCGTAGATCGTAACCGGTATTGTCCTTGCGCAGCCCCTTGAGGCCATGCATGATCTCGCCGCTTGCCGTCACGGCCTCGAGCCCCAGCACCAGCTCGCGCGCATTGCCGTAGCGCAGCACCTGCGTGCCACCCGCATTGGTCGCAAGATTGCCGCCGATGGTGCAGCTGCCTTCGGCCGCCAGGCTCAAGGGAAACAACCGGTCCGCATTGCGCGCGGCCTCCTGGATGGCCTGCAGCACGCAGCCCGCCTCGGCGACCAGCGTGTCGTTGTCCGTGTCGATGGCGCGTATCCGGTCGAGCCGTTGCAGGGACAGAATCAGTTGCGTGCCAGACATGTCCGGCGTGGCGCCGCCGCACAGCCCTGTGTTCCCGCCCTGCGGGACGATGCCTATCCCCCGGTCGGCGCACCAGCGCACCACCCTGGCGACCTCTTCCGTGCAACCGGGCCTGACGACGGCCAACGCCTTGCCCGCATAGCGCTCGCGCCAGTCCAGCTCGCTGGCGCGCGCCGCATCGCCCGTCAATACGTGTTCCGTTCCTACGATGCCCGACAGGGCGCCCAAGTCCATCACTGTCTTTCCTCTGCGAAAACCCCGGCCCGCATCCGCCGGGCCATGCTTTATCCCCGAATCCAGTTTACGCCGATTCCGCCCGCGCAATGCGGATCAGCCACTGCTCGAAAACCTGCAGGGCATCGCTGCCTTCTTCGTCCGTGAGCGGGTAGCCGAAGAAATAGCTTTCCGCCACCGTCAGGCCGCCCGGCCCCGCCAGGGCAAGCTCGCCGCGGACAATGGCATCCGCCACCAGGAACCTGGGTGCCAGAGCCACGCCCATGCCCGCCCGCACCGCGGCCAGCGTCATGCTGAACAGCTCGTACTGCGGCCCGGCGCTGATCAGCGGCGAAAACTCCAGCCCGTGCTGCCGGTACCATGCGCGCCAGGCATCCGGCCGCGACATCATGTGCAGATGCGGCAGACCCTGCATGCCGCCCGCGCCGCGGCTGTCTTCCAGCAGATCCGGACGGCACACCGGCAACAGTTCGCCCTCCTCGAACAGCCTGACGCTGCGCGTGCGCGGCCACGGCTGCTCGCTGTGATAGATGGCGGCGTCGTAAGGGTGATCATTGAACTGGAACGGCAGGGTGCGCGCGGACAGGCTGATGGTAATGTCGGGATGCCTGCGCTGGAAATCCGGCATGCGGGGGATCAGCCAGGTCGTGGCCTGCGTGGGCAGTACCGCGATATGCAGGCTGCGCCCCAGCCCCGACCGCGTGCGCAGACCGAACGTATCCTTTTCCAGTTGCTCCAGGTGGTGCCGGACGCGCGCGGCATACTCCGCCCCCTGCGGCGTGAGCACGACGCGCCGCCTGACCCGGTTGAACAATTGCACGCCCAGGCTGTGCTCCAGCCCGGCCACCTGCCGGTACACCGCGCTGTGCGTCAGCGACAGCTCTTCGGCGGCGCGGGAGAACGTGCCCAGCCGGGCCGTAGCCTCGAACGCCTGCAAGGCGCCCAGATTGGGAATACCATTCCTCATCCTTGCTCCCGCCACACAATAATGTGCAAATTTATCAATTGATGATTTCGAATAATGCACATTATAGTTGTGTACATTCTGGACCGGAGATCAAACCATGTCATCCAACCCTTCTTTCCACTGGCAGGATCCCCTGCTGCTCGACACACAACTTACGGAAGACGAGCGCATGGTGCGCGACGCCGCCCTGGCCTATGCGCAGGACAAGCTGGCGCCCCGCGTCATGGAAGCCTTCCGCAACGAGCAGACGGATCCTTCCATCTTCCGGGAAATGGGCGAACTGGGCCTGCTCGGCGCCACCATCCCCGCCGAATATGGCGGCGCCGGCCTGAACTACGTCTGCTACGGCCTGATCGCCCGCGAAGTCGAACGCATCGACTCCGGCTACCGTTCCATGATGAGCGTCCAGTCCTCCCTGGTCATGGTCCCCATCAATGAATTCGGCACCGAAGAACAGAAACGCAAATACCTGCCCAAGCTGGCCAGCGGCGAATGGATCGGCTGTTTCGGCCTGACCGAGCCCAACCACGGCTCGGACCCCGGCGGCATGGAAACCCGCGCCACGCGCACCGAGAGCGGCTACCGCATCAGCGGCAACAAAATGTGGATCACCAACTCCCCCATCGCCGACGTCTTCGTCGTGTGGGCGAAAGTCGTCGGCGGCGAAGACGACGGCAAGATCGCCGGCTTCATCCTCGAGAAAGGCATGAAGGGCCTGAGCGCCCCTGCCATCCACGGCAAAGTCGGCCTGCGCGCCTCCATTACCGGCGAAGTCGTCATGGACGAAGTCGAGATCGGCGAAGAACAGCGCCTGCCCGGCGTGACCGGCCTGCGCGGCCCATTCACCTGCCTGAACTCGGCCCGCTACGGCATCGCCTGGGGCGCGCTGGGCGCCGCGGAAGCCTGCTGGCACACCGCGCGCCAGTACACGCTGGACCGCAAGCAGTTCGGCCGCCCCCTGGCCGCCAACCAGCTCATCCAGAAAAAGCTGGCCGACATGCAGACTGAAATCACGCTGGGCCTGCAGGGCTGCCTGCGCCTGGGCCGCATGAAGGACGAAGGCATCGCCGCCGTCGAAATCACCTCCATCATGAAGCGCAATTCCTGCGGCAAGTCGCTGGACATCGCACGCATGGCGCGCGACATGCTGGGCGGCAACGGCATCTCGGACGAATTCGGCGTCGCGCGCCACTTGGTCAACCTGGAAGTCGTCAACACCTACGAAGGCACGCACGACGTCCACGCCCTGATCCTGGGCCGCGCCCAGACCGGCATCCAGGCATTCGCAAACTGACAGGCAGGGTGGCGCTGAACGTAGGGTGGTGCTGAGCGAAGCGAAGCCCACCCTACGGAATCTGCAACAGCAAAACACAGACCCCACATAACACGACGCCTCCAAACGCGGCATGACAAGAGGTCCGGCCGGATGCGCCGTGTGCTGGCTGCGGAGCCTTTTGAGGCCCGCCCGCGTGCAGGCGAAGATACCGTGTTGATTGTCAAGCCGATAAGGCGTAGTCAGGTCGATACTCATGCCGGGTCTTGAGCACCCCGAAGCACTGGTGAACCAGTTTGCGCATGGCAGCTCCCAGGGCCGACATCTTGCTTTTGCCGTTGGCTTGAAGTCGGGTATATAGCGCTTGAACGTGCGGGTTGTATCGGACTGCCGACATGGCAGCCAGATACAACATAGCCCGTACCGAGCCGGGCCCGTTCTTGGCCAGGCAGCAGCGCCCTAGAAACGAGCTGCCTGATTGTCGTGGCACGGGCACCAAGCCCAAATAGGCGGCCAACCCTTGGGCCGAGTTGAAGCAGTGGTTATGCATGATGGCCATCATGATCCGGCCAACCCGAGGCCCTATGCCCGGAATGCTGGTCAGCAAGCGCTCATCTTCTTTCAGATCCGGATGCCGGTCGATATGATCGTCAATGGCCTTGTCCAATCGCTTCAATTCCTGAGTCAGAAACGAGATGGTCTGTTCAAGGGACCGCAACACAAGCTCTGCACCTCCCCGGCCTTCACCATCTGTCCTTCCTCGAACAGGATTTCCTTCAACTCCCCATCGACCTTGGCCCGCACCTGTACCGTCGCAAGCGACGTCACCGTGCCGATGGCGCTGCTCTCCACGGCGAATGTGCCTTGCTCCGCCTCCACCACGCGCACAGGAACCGGTCCGGCATAGCGCGACACGGCCGGTCCGGCCCCTTCGTCCGACTCTCCCGCCCACCACCACGCGCCCAGACATGCCAGCAAGACAACAAAAAGAATCCAGGGCCAGCGCCTGGAGACATGGGGTGCAGCGGATTGATTCATGAGACAGCCGGAAAAGAAAGGCAAAAGGAACGCAGGCGGTCGATGCCGGATGACAGGAACCTCATGCGAAACGACATCAAATGCGAATGGTTCTAATTCTACAGAAAAACCATGGGGATACGCCTGCGGCGGCGACGCGGCAAGCCATGCGGGCGCGGACTGATGTCTTCCATCAGAAAAGCTGTGACGCCCAATCACAAAATAATAAGGGATAATCTTCGAAAAACCGCATAAACTCATGGGAAAGCAAAAACCAACGGAGTCGGGCCGACAAGCCTGGATCCATACAGAAATCGCAGGAGACAGAAGCACCATGTATTCCCTGGACTACGAGATACTGCGGCAAGCGCAGGAATGGCTCGATGCGGGCCATCGCGTCCACCTGGCGACCGTGATCCGCACCTGGGGCTCCGCCCCCAGACAGCCGGGCTCCATGGCCGCGCTGCGCGACGACGGTCTGCTCGTCGGTTCCGTATCGGGCGGCTGTATCGAAGACGACCTGATCCAGCGCGCCACTCACGCGGAACTGCCGGCGCCCGCAGGCTGGCTGAGCTACGGCCTGCGGCAGGAAGACATCATCCAGTACGGCCTGCCCTGCGGCGGATCGCTGAAACTGTTCTGCGAAGACCTGACGGGCTCATCCTGGCTGCCGGAGGTTCTGGAAGCCATGCGCCAGCACCGCTCCATCACGCGCGAGGTCGATACCGGCACGGGCCAGTGCCGGCTGTCCCCCGCCCAGCCGGACGACCAGCCCGGAGAATACAGCCATGTATTCCGCGCCATCCACGGTCCGCAGTGGCGGCTGCTGATCATCGGCGCCAACCAGACCAGCAAGGCCCTGGCCGACATCGCCGGCATGCTCGGCTTCCACGTGCTGGTCTGCGATCCGCGCAAGGATTTCCTGCAGACCTGGCACGTCCAGGGCGCCACCACGCTGGCCATGATGCCCGACGACGCCGTCGTCGAGATCGGCACGGACGAACGCACGGCCATCGTCGCCGTCACGCACGACCCGAAACTGGACGACATGGCCCTGCTGGAGGCGCTGAAATCCCGCGCATTCTACGTCGGCGCGCTGGGATCGAAACGCAACTCCGACAAGCGCCGCGAACGGCTCGCCCTGTTCGAGCTGTCCCCCGACGAAATCGAGCGCCTGCGCGGCCCCGTCGGCCTGAGCATATCCAGCCGCACTCCGGCGGAAATCGCCGTCGCCATCGCCGCCGAACTGATCCAGGTGCGCAACAGCCTGCCCCAGATGGCCTGCTCGTCAGCCAGTCCTGTGAGTCACTCCCTCCTGGAGTCGGGAGCTTCCTCGCCACAATAAGGGGGCGCCTGCGGCGCCGTATGACCACTGCCTCGCTTGACCTCGTCGTGAACGACGAGGCTTGCGCTTGGGCGCGTGGTCAGCCTGGAAGCCTCGAGCTGAAGAAAGCAAAGCGGGACGAGAGCATCGCTTCCCGTCCCGCTGCCCTCATCCGTCCCACGCAAGAGCGCCGCGCGCATGAATATCGAACAGTCTACAGCCCCGCCTGCCTCCTGAGCGCGGAGACCGTAAGCTTGGGCGACAGCGCATCCTGCGGTACGCGCAGTTCGATCAAGGCCGCGCGGCCCGCGCCACGCGCGCGTTCCAGCGCAGCGGGGAAATCTTCCGTCCGTTCCACCAGTTCCGCATGCAGCCCGTAGGCCTGCGCCAGCGCTACGAAATCCGGATTATGCAGCTCGGTGCCGTGCACGCGCCCCGGATAATGCTTTTCCTGGTGCATGCGGATGCTGCCGTACATGCCGTTGTTGACCACGATGAAGAGCGGGTCCAGGCCATACTGCATGGCCGTCGCCAGCTCCTGGCCATTCATCAGGAAGCAGCCGTCGCCAGCGAAGCAGACCACAGGGCGATCGGGATACACCAGCTTCGCGGCGATCGCGGCCGGCACGCCATAGCCCATTGTGCCGCTGGTCGGCGCCAGTTGGGTGCGTATGCCGGTGTAGGTATGGAAGCGCTGCACCCACAAAGTGTAGTTGCCGGCTCCGTTCGACACGATCGTTTCCGGCCCGAGGATGCGATCCATGTGCCTGACGACCTCGCCCAGGTTGACGTCGCCCGGCATGGGCTCGGGCGCCAGCGAATCCTCGTAATCCTTGCGCGCCTGTTCGAGCCATGCCCTGCGCCCGGCGGACAGGCCTTCCGGCGGCGCCATGCCCGCCGCCGCCAGGGCGAACGCGTTCACGTCCGCCGTGACCGGGACATCCGCATGGTAGACGCGCCCCAGTTCGTTGGGATCGGCATGCACGTGCACCAGTGTCTGCGCCGGCCTGGGCACATCCAGCAAGGCGTAGCCGTTCGTCGATGTCTCGCCCAGGCGAGCCCCGACCGCCACGACCAGGTCCGCGGTGCGGATGCGTTCGGCGATCTTGGGATTCATGCCCAGCCCGGCCTCGCCGCTATAGCAGGGGTGGCGATTGTCCAGCAGGTCCTGGCGCCGGAAAGCCGCGATGACGGGCACACCGAAGGATTGCGCGAACCGGCCGATCGCTTCGCTGCCCTCGGTCCGCCAGCCACCGCCACCCAGCACCATCACCGGACGCTGCGCCGACTGCAGCCTCTCCCTCAGTTCGGCCATCGCCGCAGGATCTGGCGCGGCCCGCGCCACGCGATAGGCCGGCGCATCCGCCACGCTCACCTGCTCGGTCAGCATGTCTTCCGGCAGCGCGATCACGACGGGACCCGGCCTGCCCGACATGGCCACGTGGAACGCCCGGCTGATCATCTCGGGAATGCGCGCGGGATCTTCGATCTGCACCACCCACTTGGCGATATGGCCATACATGTGCCGGTAATCGATTTCCTGCCAGGCCTCACGCTCCATGCAGTCGCGGCCCACCTGGCCGATGAACAGGATCAGCGGCGTGGAATCCTGGCGGGCCGTATGCACGGCGATGCTGGCATTGGTCGCTCCCGGACCGCGCGTCGCGAAGCAGATACCCGGACTGCCGGTCAGCTTGCCATGGGCTTCCGCCATATGCGCCGCGCCGCCTTCCTGGCGGCACACGACCAGCCGCAGCGCGTCCTTGACCTCATGCAGGGCATCGAGCACCGCCAGGAAGCTCTCGCCCG
Source organism: Paracandidimonas soli (assembly GCF_004342005.1). Taxonomy (GTDB): domain Bacteria; phylum Pseudomonadota; class Gammaproteobacteria; order Burkholderiales; family Burkholderiaceae_B; genus Paracandidimonas; species Paracandidimonas soli. The sequence goes on along the minus strand of NZ_SMBX01000004.1, from coordinate 135,748 downwards.
GCACGCAATACGCCGTATCGACGCCATGTATACGCAATGCATCAACCAGTACCTGTCCGCCCGTACGCGGCGCCAACCCTGTTGCCTTCATTCCTTTCTCCTTGATGTTCAATCCGCGCGCATGATATATGCCTGGTCCAGATGCGCGATATCCGCCGCGCCCAGCAGCGCCATGTTCACGTCCAGCTCCTGGCGCAGGACCTCCAGCGCCTTCGCCGCGCCGGCCTGTCCCCCCGCCGCCAGCCCATAGAGGGCGGGCCGTCCGACGAATACGAAATCCGCGCCCAGGCACAATGCCTTGAGCACGTCCGTTCCCCGCCGGAAACCGCTATCGATCATCACGGCCATGCCGCCGGCGGCTGCCGCGATGCCCGGCAAGGCGTCCAGCGTAGCGCATGCGCCGTCCAACTGCCGCCCGCCGTGATTCGACACTACGATGCCGTCGGCTCCGATGCCTGCGGCAAGCCGCGCGTCCTCGGGGCGCAGCACGCCCTTGATCACCAGTTTTCCCTTCCAGTGATCGCGCATCAGGCGGATCTCGTCCCAGCTCATCGCCGCCCTGCCCGAGCGGTGATCCTTCCTGGGCGCCGAGATGATCGGGCCGCCCCGCTGCGCCGTAAAATTCTCGAAATGCGGCACTCCCCGGCGCATCAGGGTCTGCGCGAAATTTCCCGCCAGCCAGCGGGGGCGCACAAGCCCGGACCATGCCAGTTGCAGGCTGGGCCTCAGCGGCAGGGAAAAGCCATTGCGCAGCTCGTTCTCCCGCGTGGAGGCGATAGGTACATCGACGGTCACCACCATCACCTCGATGCCCGCGCGCTCGACACGCGCGAACAGCGGCAGGATCACCTGCGGATCCGCGGGCAGGTAGGCCTGGTACCAGATATCGGGATTCACCGCGGCCACCTCTTCCAGCGGAATGCTGGAGGCGGCGCTGAGCACCGCCGGCACGCCGGCCTCCCTTGCCGCAGCGGCCATGGCCAAGTCGCCTTCGAACCAGCATAGCCCGGAAGCGCCCATCGGGCTGATGCCCACGGGCATGGCGTATTCCTTGCCGAACAGGGAACGCGACAGATTGCGCTGCGCAACATTCGTCAGAATATGCGGCAGGAACGCCCAGCGCTCAAAGGCCCGACGGTTCGCCGCCTTCGACTGCTGGTCCTCCGCCGCGCCGTCCACGTAGCCGAAAATTCCCACCGGCAGGCGGCTGCGCGCCATGCGGCGCAGGTCCTCTATCGACAACACCTTATCCAGTCTGCTCATCGCATCCTTCCCGCTGCATCCGCGATCATGATTCTTCTCCGGCCGGAGACCACAGCGCCCCCGGCCCTCCTCCCATAAAGCGCAAGCGGCATCAGCTGCCGATGAACTTCGGCGCACGCTTCCCGTGGAACGCCTCGACACCCTCGCGGAAATCGTCCGACGAGCGCAGGCGGCTGTAGCAGTGGCCCTCCAGCTCGATGCCGGCAGCCAGGGAAGCATCCTCGGAATCGTTGAGCAGCTTCTTGGCCGTGCGCTGCGCCAGGGGCGAGAAGTACACCAGCTCCTTGACCAGGCGATCCGTGGCCGCCGCCAGGTCGCCCAGCTCCACATACTCCGTCGCCACGCCCCAGTCGTAGGCCTGCTTGCCGGGGATGCGGCGCGAGCGCATGACGACATCCTTGGTGCGCGTGATGCCTACCATCTTCTGCAGCCGTGCAGAACCGCCCGAGCCCGGGATCTGCCCCAGCTTCTGCTCCGGCAGCGCATATTGCGTGGTTTCAGTCACGATGCGGAAATCGCAGGCCAGAGAGATCTCGAAGCCCACGCCGAAGCAATAGCCCTGGTTCACCGCGATGACAGGCTTGGAGCAGCGCGCCGGCGCCGCAATGTTCCATGCCAGCTTGGAAACATGCTCGGGACTGGCCTCCAGGAAGCCCTTGATGTCCCCACCGCTGGAAAAGTGCTCGCCTTCGGCGCGCAGCACGATCACGCGCACGTCGTCGTTCTCGTCCAGCGATTCGAACACCAGGCGCAACTGATCGCGCTGCGCCATCGAAATGATATTGAACGGCGGACGATCGAGCACGATGTCGGCCCGCTTCTGCTTTGCATCGATCTCGACTCGGAACCCGTCCAGGTCGGCCAGCTTTTCCTGCGCGGGGTGTTTCAATACAGTCATTTCCTGCTCCTTGTTGATTTTGATAATTTGCCGCGTGAGTCGCTCCCGGCTAAAGCCGGGAGTTTCCCCGCCACAATACGGGGGCGCCTGCGGCGCCATATGAACACTGCCTCGCATGACCTCGGACTGAAGTCCGGGGCTTGCGCTTGGGCGCGTGGTCAGCAGACATCGGCGGCGTCCGCCGTTACCGCCTGGCGATTGCGGCGCATTGGCGCCATGCCGGCCCATCGGACCAGCAGGCCTTCATGCGGAATGTCGAACAGGTCCAGCGCCCGTCCGACAGTATGCGAAACCATGTCCTCCAGCGTTTCCGGACATGCATAGAACGCCGGCACCGGCGGGCAGATGATCGCGCCCATTTCGGTGGCGGCCACCATATTGCGCAGATGCGCAAGGTTCAGAGGGCTTTCGCGCACCATCAGGACCACGCGCCGACGCTCCTTCAGCGCCACGTCCGCCGCTCGGCTGATGAGGTTGTCGGAAAGCCCGTGCGCAATGCCCGCCAGCGTCTTCATGGAGCAAGGCGCTACGATCATGCCGTCGTGCCGGAACGATCCGCTCGACAGCGTGGCGCCGATGTCCTTGACGCTGTGCACCACGTCCGCCAGGCTTTCGATCTCGCCGCGCGACATGCCCAGCTCCTGGGTCGCGGTCAGCACGCCGGAAGCCGACAGGATCAGGTGGCTTTCCCATCCTGGAAGGCTGCGCAGCACCTGCAGCATGCGCACGCCGTAGATGGCTCCACTCGCGCCGGTGATGGCGATGACGAGCCTGCGCGGCCGCGCGCCGGGCTGCGGGCGGCCGCCGGCTGAAGAGGTTTCGCTCAGCGTATGCATCTCAGTCCGCCTGCCAGTCGACGGTCGCTCCCGACACGACGAACTGCTCCAGGTCCAGCGTGTCCTCGCCCGGAATCCTGACCTTGGTGAAGACGTGCTCGTGATACCTGACCGGGCGCGTGGCGTCCATGCCCATCTTGGCGCTGATGCCCTGCTCGTGGGATTCAGGCATCCCCACCTGGTCCTCCAGCGAAAAGCGCGTCGTCGTGGACGGATCCAGCACGGAACCCTGGGCGCCGGAGATGACCACCAGATCCACGTCCGCCTGGAAGCGCGTGGCCAGCGCCCATTCGACCTGCCTGGGCTGGTGCACGTCCACGTCCTCGTCAACCACCACGACGTGCTTGATGTCGTAGTGCGCGCCGAACGCGCACAGGATCACATTCTTCGGCTGCCCTTCGTGCATCTTGCGGATCTTGACGTACAGGTGGTAGCGGCCGACGCCCCCCATAGACAGGTGCACATCCAGCACATTCGGGAAACTGCGCTGCAGATGCGCCAGCAGCGTCGCCTCGCGCGGAATGGAGCCCAGCAGCAGGTGCTCGTATTCCGCGGGAATGATGGTGTGATAGACGGGCGAACGCCTGTGCGTCACGCGATCCACCATGATGACTTCGCGCTTCTCCTGGGCGCTGTAGTATTTCGGGAATTCGCCGAACGGCCCTTCCAGATCCATTTCATCGGGCAGGATGCGGCCCTCGATCACGATTTCCGCATTGGCAGGAACGCGCACCTCGTTGCTCAGGCACTTCACGACGGGCAGCGGCTTGCCATGCAGCGCGCCCGCGATTTCCAGTTCGTCGTGGTCGATCGGGGTGATGGCCTGCGACGCCAGGAGCGTCAGCGGATCCGCGCCGATGACGATGGCCACCGGCAGAGCCAAGCCCTGCGCCTGCGCCTCCTTGAAGAAAGCGTACAGGTGGCGCGGCAGCATCAGCAGCGCCATGCGGTCCTTGCCATGCACCTGGATGCGGTTGATCGACACATTCTGCACGCCCGTGACCGGATTGCGCGCGATGACCATGCCTGCCGTGATGTATGGGCCGTTGTCGTGCTCGCTGTGCGTCGGAATGGGCAGCAGCGCATGCATGTCGATATCGGTGTGCACCACCTGCTGGCAGCTTGCCGCACCGGGCTCCACCTCCCGCCAGGGCAGGGGCGACTGCGCGGCGCGCCGGAACGCGGACAGGACATCGGCGTCCGCCACGCCCATGGCCTCCGCGATCCAGCCGCGCTGCGACATGAAGCCGGAGATCACCGGCATCTCATGGCCGTCGGGCCTGGGGAAATAGGTCGCCTTGTCGCCGTCCAGGCGCTTGGCGATCGCCGCCAGCTCGTGGCGCAGGCCGACGCCTTCGCGTATCACCGCCACGCGGCCGGTCTGCGTCAGGTGCCGCAGCCATGCGCGCAGGTCGTCATAGGGTTGGCCAATGTGCTTCATGATTTCTCTCCTGCCCCGGACACCGGGCGCTGTTCATTGCCGGAAGCGTCCACACGCTCGTATTGCCCCGCGATCAGAAGGCGGCGCAACAGCTTGCCGACCGGCGACTTGGGGATGGATTGCACAAAGACGTAGTCGCGCGGCCGCTTGAAATTCTGCAGGTCGGAATTGCGGCAATGCGCGTCCAGGACTGCCGCATCGGCCGGATAGCGGAGCTTGACGAATGCCGTGACGCGCTGCCCCCAGCGCTCGTCCGGCAGGCCGACCACGGCCACCTCGTCCACGGCGTCGTGCAGCGACAGCACGGATTCGATATCGACGGGAGAAATGTTCTCCCCGCCGCTGATCATCATGTCGTCCACGCGCCCCGTCACGAACAGGTCGCCGTCGGCATCCAGGTAGCCGATATCGCCCGTGAAGTACCAGCCGTCCTGGATGGACCTGGCATCGGCGTCCGGGCGGTTCCAGTAGCCCTCGAAAGCCTCGTCGCCCGACAGGTCGGCGATGATCTGCCCCTCCTCGCCGACCGCCGCCAGGCGGCCCACGTCCCTGGAATCCAGCGAAATCACGCGCAGACGCGTGTTGATGCCGGCGCGGCCCGCACTGCCCGGCTTCTTCACGGCATCCGGTTCGATGGAGAAGGTGTAGACCTCGGAAGAACCATAGTGGTTCACGAACAGTTCCGGCTGGAAGACCTCCTGCAGGCGGATCAGCAGCCCATCAGGCATGGATGCGCCCGCGAAGCCCAGCTTCCTGACGGCGGAAATGTCGTGCGTGCCGGGGACATACTGCTTGAGCATGTCGTGATACAGCGTCGGCACCAGATACAGGCAGGTGACGGCATGCTTGCCGATCTGTTCCAGCGCATGCAGCGGATCGAATTTCGGCATGCAGACGAACGCGCCGTCGACCAGCGCCATGCTCAGCAGGGAACGCACGCCCATGGTGTGATAGAGCGGCATGACGCCCAGCGTGCGCTCACCCCGGCGATACAGGTTCTGCGCCACGTGTCCCAGCGCCGCCGTACGCTCCTGCCTGTGCCTGCGCGGCACGCCCTTGGGGTTGCCCGTCGTGCCGGAGGTATACAGCATCAGCGATATATCCTCACTGCCCGCCAGAGGCTCCAGCACGCCGCCAGGCTGGATCAGATCCTCGAAGGCCAGTACATCGCCGGCCCCGGCGCCCATGCCGACCGACACCTTGCGCACGCCGGAGGCGATGTCCGCGGCTTCGATCGCTGGCGCGCTGACTCCCTCGAAGAAGACCGCCCCGACCTGCGCATCCTGGACGCAATAGCCGATTTCCTCGGGCTTGGCGCGCCAGTTCAGCGGTACCACCACCACACCCGCAAACTGGCAGGCCCAGTGCAGGGTCGCCATCTCGTAGCGATTCTGCATGACTGCCAGCACGCGGTCGCCGCGCTTCAGGCCCACGGACCCAAGCCCCGCCGCCAGCCCGGCGATTTCATCGCGCCACTGCCGATACGTCAGCGCCTTGTCGCCATCGACGATGGCGAGGTTGCCTGGACTGCGTTCCACGCTTTGCAAGAATGTTCTTCCCAGATCCAGCATTTGCGGTTCCCCAGAGTTGAGTTATGGCTGCGCCGAAGACGCACGGCGCGACGCCGCGGTTTCCAGCACCGCGTTGACGATGTTCGTGTAGCCGGTACAGCGGCAAAGATGGCCGGACAGCATGTCGCGCACCTGCGTTTCCGTGGGATCGGGATTGCGCTTCAGGTAGTCGTCGCAGGACATCAGGATGCCGGCGGTACAGAAGCCGCACTGCAGCGCATGATTGCGGCGAAAGGCCTCCTGCAGGTCGCTCATGCGGTCCTGCGCTTCCGCCAGGCCCTCGACCGTATCCACGCGCATGCCGTCGGCCTGCACGGCCAGCGTCATGCACGAGCGCACCGCCACACCGTCGATCTGCACCGTGCATGCGCCGCAGACGCCGTGCTCGCAACCCACGTGCGTGCCGGTGGCTCCCAGCGTTTCGCGCAGGAAGTCCGACAGCAGCATGCGCGATTCGCACAGCCCGCTGCGTTCCTGTCCGTTGAGCACCACCGTCACGCGATGGCGCGCGTCCTGGTCGTAGCGCTTCATTCCGATATCCTCCCGAGAATCTGCAAACCCAGCCTGCGCACCAGATGGCGCCGGAATTGCGCGCTGGCGTGATGGTCGTCCTGCGCCTGCAGGTCCCAGGCCAGGTCGTTGAGCACGCCTTCCCAGTCTCCCCGCTGCAAGTCTTCCCATTGCATGACGACGGGCCGGTCCGATACGCCGCCCACGGCGAGACGGGTGACCCGACCGTCGCGCATGGCTCCCACCGATGCGATGGCGAAGTCGCCATGGCGGGCGGAAAACTCGGTGAATGCGAAGCGCTGGTCTTCACGCGCCAGCGGAAAACGGACTTCCTCCACCAGCTCGTCGGGCGCCTTCGCCGTCATCAGCATGCCCTGGAAGAAATCCTCCGCCGCCACGGTGCGCTTGCGCTTGCGGTTGCGCAGCACCACTTCGCCGCCCAGCAGCGCCAGCGACAGCGGCAGCTCGGCGCTGGGATCGGCATGCGCCACCGAACCGCAGACCGTACCCTTGTTACGAATCTGGAAATGCGAGATGAACGGAAACACCTGCGTCAGCAAGGGCAACTGGCGAGGCAGCTCCCCGCTCCACTCCAGCGTTCCCTGCGTCGTCGCGGCGCCGACGGACAGATGCGTCTTGTCGGCGCGCAGGTATTTCAGGTCGGCCGTCCTGCTGATGTCGATCAGCACGGCGGGTTGCGCAAGGCGCATGTTCAGCACCGCCATCAGCGACTGGCCGCCGGCCATGATGCGCGCGTCCCCGCCCAGCTCCGCCAGCATGTCCACGGCTTCCTGCGCGGTTTCCGCACGCACGTAATCGAATTTCTGCGGTTTCATTTCCTGCCGACTCCCAATCTCCGCAGCAGCCTGCGCCACCAGGACGCGCTGTCCTCCAGCGGCTTGCCGCCCGCCTGCCGCCCGAGCTGCTCGAACAGCTGGCCGAGCACGATGCGGGCCGCGCCTTCCAGCATGCGGCCGCCCACCGCCGCGACCTTGCCCGACACTTCGGCCTGATAGTCATAGCGCAGCAAGGTGCCGCCGTCCTTTTCCTCCAAGCGCACCATGCCGCTGCCCTTGGCCGAACCGACACTGGACAGGCCGGAACCCGACAGGCGCAGGCTGTGCGGAGGATCCAGCTCGCTGAGCGCGACCTCGGCGGCGTAGCGCGCCTTGATCATGCCTATGCCCACGGTCACGTCGGCGCGATATTTGTTCTCCCCTACCTTCTGCAGGGCATTGCAGCCGGGAATGACCTTGGCCAGCGCATCCGGGTTCAGCATGACGTCGAACACGGCCTGCGGCGCGGCGGACAGCTGCACCTCGCCGGCAGCGCTCAGCGCCTTGCCGGAGCCCGCCTTCGCTGGCGCAGGCGCTGACTGCGGCCGCGAAGGCGGCGGATCTTCCATGCCGATCAGCGACATGACGCGCGACGGCGTCAGGGGCAGCATGACATCGCGTACGCCCAGCGCATCCGCCACGGCATTCGCGATGCATGGCGGCGTGCTCATGTTGTTGCCCTCGCCCAGCCCTTTTGCGCCCAGCGGCGTAAACGGCGAAAGCGTTTCCTGATGCAGGATGACGGGCTCCGGCACCTCGCAGCTCGTGGGCACCAGATAATCGGCGAACGTGCCGGACTGGAAACTGCCGTCCGCCCCGTACTGGAACTCCTCCATCAGCGCCGCTCCCAGTCCCTGGGCGAAGGCGCCCCGGATCTGCCCGTCGGCAAGCGCCGGATTCAGGATGCGGCCCGCGTCGTGCGACGTGACGTAGCGGTCGATGCGCACGCGCCCGGTATCCGGATCGATCTCCACGGCGCAGACATCCATGGCGAATCCATAGGCGGCCGATGTGTTGACGCGATCCTGTTCGTCCGGCGGCGTCAACTGCTCCGGCGTCCAGAACACCGTCTCGCGCATGCCCGGTTCGACGCCCGGCGGCAGCAGCCCCGGCGCCCAATGCGGCCCCGCCGCCATGCGCGCGAACGGCAGCGAGCGTTCGGTGTCGCCTCCAGCCTGCACGCGGCCATTGCGGAACACGATGTCTTCGGGCGCACAGCCGAAGTTGTGCGCGGCGATGACGGCCAGCTTGTTGCGCAGTTTCTCCGCCGCCAGATGCACCACTCCCGCCACGGCGCCCGCGAAACGGCTGGAATAGTTGCCCGCCGCCACGGACCAGGCATCTTTCTGCGTATCGAAATCCACATTGACGACGATCTGTTCCGGAGACAACCCGAAGACGTCCGCCGCCACCTGGGCGCAGACCGTGCGGTGTCCCTGACCCGCCGGAGACGAAGCCACCACTACAGTGACGCCTCCCAGCGGATCGATGCCGACGGTCGCCGATGCGATGCCGCCGTTCTTGGGGCCAGCCTTGATGCGCATCTCCAGAGGCAGCACCGTGGAGATATAGCCCATGTTCGAAATCGACGGCTCGACGACGGCGGAAAACCCGATTCCGTAGTACTTGCCTTGCGCCCTGGCTGCGTCCCTGCGCTCGTACAGCTCCCGCAGCCCGCCCTCGGTCTCGATCTTTTCCAGCGCTCCCTGGTAATTGCCGGAGTCCAGCAAGGCGCCGGCGGCGGCGCGATAGGGAAACGCGTCCGCGCTGATGAAATTGCGCCGGTACAGCGTGGGCATGTCCAGCCCCAGCTCCACGGAGATACGCTGCATCAGCCGCTCCAGCGCCAGATACACCTGCGGCCCGCCGAACCCGCGCACCAGCCCGGTCGGCATCTTGTTGGTCAGCACGATGCGGTTGCGCACGGACAGGTTGGGAATATCGTAAGGACCCGTCACGCATCCGTGCATGCGATAGGATGTGGCCGGCTCCGGCGCGCGCAGGTAGCCGCCGCAGTCGTCCATCTGATCGTAGGACAGCGCCAGTATCTTGCCGTCCTCGCGGACGGCGGCTTCGATATGGCTGAGCCGCCCCGTGGCCGATGTGGCGGCCGTCAGATGCTCCAGCCTGTCCTCCACCCACTTGACCGGAGCGCCGGCCTTGCGCGCCGCCATGCACATCAGGACGATATAGGGAAATACAGCCTGCTTCACGCCGAAGCTGCCGCCGGAATCGCGGAAATTCCGGTGCCTGAGATGCGTGCCCGGCACCTGCAGCGCCAAGGCCATGACGGTATGCAGCGAAAACGGCCCCATGAAGTTCGAGCTGACCTCGTATCCTTCCTCGGCGGAAAGATACTCGGCCATGACGACCGCGCCTTCGATGGGCGTGCAGGAATTGCGGGGATAGCGCACCGTCAGTCCGATGCGGTGCGCGGCCTGCGCAAACGCCGTCCCGGGATCGCCATAATGGAACTGCCTGTCGCTGACGACATTGGAGCCGACGGCCTCGTGCAGCACGGGCGCATCCTCCGCCATGGCCTGCTCGATTTCCACGGCCACCGGCAGCGTCTCGTAGCTGGCCGTCAGCAGATCGACGCCGTCTTCCGCCAGATAGCGGGATTCCGCCACGACGACGGCCACTGGCTCGCCGACATAGCGCACCTTATCCACGGCAAGCGCCCAGTGCTCCATCGGCTGCTTGACGCCGACCACGAACGGCCGCGACCAGGCGCGCACATCCTCGCCCGTCAGCACGGCGCGCACGCCGGGCAGCGCCAGCGCCGCGCTGGCATCCACGCCCAGCAGTCGCGCATGGGCGTGCGGGGAACGAAGGATGGCGGCATGCAGCGTGCCGGGCTTGACTGGAGCATCGTCCCCATACTTGCCCTTGCCGATCAGGATGGACGCATCCTCGATGCGCCGCGCGGGACGCCCCACATGCGTCGAAGCTTCGTCCTTCCCGTTCATCACGCTTTCCTTTGCCGCACTCATGCCTTCATTCCGTCCCGGTCCCTCAGTTCAGCACGATGCCCGCCTGCTCCACGACAGGTTTCCACTTTGCCGATTCGGCTTCGATGAATTTGCCGAAGTCCTCGGCCGATCCACTCATGGCTTCGACGCCCTGGGCTTCGAACACCTTCGTGAACTCAGGCGTCTTCATGGCTTGTTGCAGCACGCCGTTGATCTTCTCGACGATCGCCGGCGGCGTTCCTGCCGGAGCCAGCAGGCCGTAGGGAACCGACACCTCGAAGCCCGGATAGCCCTGTTCGGCAATCGTCGGGACTTCGGGCGCCAGCGACGAACGTTCCGCGTTGGTGATGGCCAGCGCGCGCATCTTGCCCGCCTGGACGTGCGGCAGCACGTGCGGCACGTTGTCGAACATGACGTCCACCTGGCCGCCCAGCAGGTCCGTGACCATGGGCGCGCTGCCCTTGTAGGGAATGCCCATCATCTTGATGCCGGCCACCGACTTGAAATACTCCATCGTGACGTGATTGGAGCTGCCGTTGCCAGCGGTGGCGTAATTCAGCTTGCCGGGATTCGCCTTGGCATAATCCACGAGATCCTTGACCGACTTGAACGGCGAATCGGCGCGCACCACCAGCAGATTATTGGACTTGGCGCCGGCGATGACTGGCGTGAAATCCGTATTCTTGTAGGGCAGTTCCTTGTACAGGAACTGATTCAGAATGAAGGGGAAGCCGTTGACCAGCAAGGTATACCCATCGGCGGGTGCGCGCGAGACCAGGCGCGTACCGACCACCGTTCCCGCACCGCCATGGTTCTCTACGACGACGGATTGCCCCATGGACTCCTGCATGGCGCGCGCGAACATGCGGCCCAGCGTATCGTTGAATCCGCCAGGGGCATAGGGCACGATGATCTTCACTAGCTGATTGGGATAACCGGCCGCCTCATTGGCCTGCGCCGCCGCACTCGTCGCCAGGCCGGCCACCACCAGCGTGGCCATGCCCAGCATGCCCGCCAGCTTCATATTCCATGTTGTCTTCATGTTCCACTCTCCTTGGTATTATCGAAATAGATACTGCTTGGTTTCCATCAAACGCCCACCACGCCGGCGTCCTGGTAGATGTGCTTGGTTTCCAGGAAGTCCAGCAGGGCGTCGTAACCGTGCAGCCGGCCAAGCCCGCTGCGGCGATATCCTCCCGTTTCCGCTTCGGCAAACAGCTTGTTGTGATCGTTGATCCAGACCGTACCGTTGCGCAGCGCCCTGGCGACGCGCATGGCGCGCGCGCCATGCCGCGTCCAGATGCTGGCCGACAATCCATATTCCGTGTGATTGGCGCGGCCGACAGCCTCCGCCTCGTCCTCGAACGACTCCAGCACCAGCAGGGGTCCGAAGATCTCCTCCTGGATGAAGAACGCGCCGGTATCGCGATGCGCCACCAGCGTAGGCAGCAGGAAGCTGCTGGAGGCGGCGCCCTCGGGCCTGCCGCCGCGCAGGACCACCTCGTCCGCGGCATCCAGCGTCGCCTGGATGCGCGATTCCACATGGCTGCAGGCGGCCTCGTCGATCAGCGGCCCCATCTGCACGCCCTCATCCATACCGTTGCCCACGCGCAGGGATCCCAGCGCCCCGGCCAGCGCCGCCTTCATTTCCTCATAGCGGGACGCATGGACGAGCACGCGGCGCGCTGCCGTGCACTGCTGCCCGGAAATGATGGTGGCGGCGCGCGCCAGCGCATCCGCCACGGGAGCGACATCGACATCGTCGAACACCAGGCAGCACGACTTCCCGCCCAGTTCCAGCGACAGCCGCTTCATCGTCGGCGCAGCCGCCGCCATGATTTTCTGGCCGACCTGATTGGATCCCGTGAAGCTGATGACCTCGACATCGGGCGACTCCACCAGGAACGACGCCACATCGGCTCCGGTCTCGGACAGCAGGTTGACCACGCCATCGGGCAGCCCGTCGGCTTCGTGCAGCGCGCGGATCATGGCGGCGCTGACCAGCGCCGTCTGCGCCGCCGGCTTGACCACCGCCGTGCAGCCAGCCGCCAGCGCCGGCGCCAGTGAGCGGATCAGCAGCACGGCCGGCGCATTCCACGGCACGATGATGCCCGTCACGCCCGCCGCTTCCTTGATCAGCGTGGAATAGCAGCCCGGCTCGACCTCGAAGACATGTCCCGGCAGATATCGCGCCAGCCCCGCGTAATAGCGGATCTCGGAAACAGCCGCCGCGATTTCCCCGCGCGACTGGGCCAGCACCTTGCCGTTCTCCAGCGTCAGCAGCTTCGCCAGGGATTCCTGCGCCTGCTCCATCCGGTCCGCCCAGCGCAGCAGCACCATCTGCCTGAGCCGGGGATTCTGCGACCAGCCCGCCCGATTGAACGCCTTGGCCGCCGCCTCGACCGCCATGCGCGCATCCTCCCGACCACTGTCGGGAAAGACGCCCAGCACGCTGCCGTCGGCCGGATTGTGGCTTTCAGCAACACGTCCCGCCAGCGACGGCTGCCATATCCCTCCCACCAGATTCAGCGCATCTGCACTCACGTCACTTCTCCTGTAGTTTCCGCCTGTTCATCTCCGCCGCTATGGCGCGGAGCTTCATTCCGCATGGATGCCCGCATCTTTCACGACACGCTCCCACAGGGCCATCTGCTGATCGATGAACCGGCCGAACGCCTCGCTGCTGCCGCCATCGGGCACGACACCTTGCTCACGGAACGTTTTTTTCACGGCTTCTTCTTCCAACACCGCGTTGATATCGCGATTCAGTTTCTGCACGATGTCCTGCGGCGTGCCGGCAGGCACCATGAACCCGTGCCACGAGGACACCTCGTATCCCTGCACGCCGGACTCGCTGATGGTGGGCAGATCGGGCATCAGCGTAGAACGCTTGTCGTCCGCGATGGCGATCGGCCTGATCTTGCCCGTCTGGATGAATGGCAGGACGTGCGGGAAAGCATCGAACGCCACGGGGATCTGGCCGCCTGCCAGGTCCGTCAGCATGGGCGTGCTGCCCTTGTACGGCACCTGCACCAGCGAAATGCCGGCCATGCTTTCGAACAACGCCATCGCCAGGTGGTTGGAGGATCCGCTGCCGGACGAGCCATACGTCACTGTTCCCGGCGCCTTGCGCGCCGCCTGCAGCAGATCGGCCACCGACCGGTAAGGCGCCGACTCATTGACGACCAGCAGCATGGGCGAACGGCCCGCCAGCACCACAGGCGCGAAATCCGCCCTGGTGTCGTAGTTCATCTTCTTGTAAAGAAAAGGGTTGGCCGCGAACGGAAACTGGTTCACCAACAGCGTATAGCCGTCGGCCGGCGCGCGTGCCACCTGGGTCGTGCCTATCATGGTGCCGGCGCCCGGCTTGTTTTCCACGACGACGCTCTGTTTCCACATTTCCGCCAGCCGCGCCGCCACCAGGCGGCCCAGCGTGTCGTTGAATCCTCCCGGCGGGTACGGCACCACGATGCGCACCATGCGATCCGGAAAACCTTTTTCCTGCGCATGCGCCATGCCTCCGCTCGCGGCCAGCACCGCACTCATTGCCAGCGTGCCACCAATCAGCTTTCGCCTGTTTGCTTTCATCGTCTCTCTCCTTGTTTTCTGTTGCTGTAATGCCGCCGGCCCGGCCGCTCCCTGCCGTGACGAACCGCATGGTTTCCGATATCGACCGCAGTCCTGGCCGGACCTCACCGATAGGCAGGCCCCTCGATAGGGGGATGCGCCGCAATGAAGTCCTCGTCGACTTCGACCCCGAGACCCGGCCCGTCCGGCGCATGGACGCAACCCTCGGCATCGACCCGGTACGGCATACGCACCAGGGTGTCCCTGAAATGGTTGTTGCGCGATACATCGGCCTCGAAGTAGCCTGCGTTGTCCAGCGCAGTCATGACGTGGATCGTCGCCGCCATATTGATGCCGGTCATGGAGGAATGCAGATGCACCGGCAAGTGGTACGCAGAGGCCAGCGCGGCAATGCGCAACACCTCCGTGATTCCGCCAGCCTTGGAAAGATCGGGCTGGAGAATGGAGACGGCGTTCGTTTCCAGCAGGCGCGTGAACTCGAAGCGTGTGTAGTGGTTCTCGCCCGCGGCAAAGGCAACGCGGCCGAACGCGCGAGCCGTTTCGTAGTTCTGGTAGTCGTGCGCTGCGAAAGGCTCTTCCAGCCAGCCCACGCCCAGTTCGTCCATGGCGGGAACGACCTTGCGCGCATCGTCCAGACGATAGGACATCATGGCGTCCGTCAGGATCTCGATGCCGTCGCCCAGGCGCTTGCGCACGGCGCGAATGCGCGCCAGATCGCGCTCGGGCGTATCGCCGATGCGCAGCTTCACCGCCTTCAGGCCGCTTTCCACATGACGCTGCGCCTCATCGGCCAGCAACTCAGGCTCCTGCCATCCCAGCGCCACGCCGCCCGCATAGGCAGGCAGCGCCCGGCGCTGCGCGCCGAGCAGGCGGTACAGCGGCAAGCCTGCCGCCTTTCCCCGGATATCCCACAGCGCCATGTCCAGGCCGCTCATGGCCAGCACGCAGGCCGCGCCCAGCCCCATGCCCTGCAGCTGGCTTTTATAAATTTTCCGCCACAGGCCGACAGTATCTCCGGCATCCTGTCCGAGCGCCATATCGCGCAGCGCGGTGTTGATGAAATGCGCGATCGTGGTATGCGCCCTGCCGTGATGGGATTCGCCGAATCCGACGAGGCCGCATTCGGTCGTCACCTTGACGACCACGGCATCGCGCTTGACGGTCCTGCCGACCCCCAGCTGAACGCTGCCGGCGGCATCCACGGGAAACGATACGGCATATGCCGTCACGTCCCGGATCGTCAGTTTCCCGGCTCCCGCCGGCATCGCACGCAATGCTTCGCTCATTTTGTCTCCACATACCGGAGCCGCATTTCGCGCACTCCTGTCATGCCGGAATTCTATTGAGCCGCATCGATAAGGTAAATTAATATTTAATTATTGTCTTTATCAGTATTGTTGATTTCTAAATTTCTACGGCATAAACCGGTTATCATCCTTCTGTTCCAGCGGGTGCCGACGGAACATCATCAATACTATTGATACAACAAGGACAAGCTATGGAACTACGACAGATACAGTATTTCATCTGTCTGTTCGAAGAAGGCACCGCGACCCGCGCCGCCAAACGATTGAACATCGTCCAGCCGGCGCTCAGCATGCAGATCGCCAAGCTTGAAGACGAGATCGGCCAGCAGCTGTTCGAACGCAGCACGCAAGGCATGCACCCCACGTCGGCCGGCCGGCGGATGTACCGGCTGTTCCTGCCCATCATGCGCGACTTTCTCCACGCACGGGAACAACTGCTGCAAAAGGAAGGCGAGCTCAGCGGCCACGTCAACATAGGCATGATCGCCTCCATCGCGCATGGGGTGCTTACCGATGCATTGCGCGAATTCACCGCGCTGCACCCCAATGTCAACGTAACCGTCGTCGACGGCTACAGCGCCATGCTGGCCGACTGGGTCACCGGGGGACGCATCGACGCCGCCATCATCAACCGTCCGCGCCGCCCGCTGGGCCTGAACATGGACTACATCATCGACGAGGAGCTGGGCCTGATCACCAGCGTCGAGGCCAACCAGCACCTGCCTGCGGAAGTATCGCTGCAAGGAACAACCGAGCTCAGCCTGGTACTGCCTACCCGCCACCACGGCCTGCGCGGCATCCTGGAAAGCTTTTCCCAGGCCGAAAACATAGACCTGACTCCCACCCTGGAAACCGATTCGGTCACCAGCATCATCAAGCTGGTCGAGTCCACCTCGTTCGCCAGCATCCTGCCGCGCAGCGCTGTGCATCGCAGGCTGGAGCGCGGTCGCCTGCAATGGCGCTCCATCGTTTCACCACGCCTGATCCGGCAGGTCGTCTGCGCCACGCACCCGCGCCGCCCTCTCAGCCCGGCCACCGCCGTATTCATGGCGACGCTGACAAGCCACATCCTGGCGCTGGGGCCGCTTTACTCGAAAATCACAGGAAAATGATCGCGGATGGACGCAGACCTCATTGACGCAAGCATCTGCTGCGGCCTGCTGCTGGCGGCGGGAAGCGGATCGCGTTTCCGCGCTTCCGCCTCCGGCCTTGCCGATGCGGGCCTGCTGCGCGGCAAGCTGCTGGCGCCGCTGCCCGGCTCGGGCCTTGCCGTGGCGCGCGCCAGCGCCATGCAGCTCAAGCGCGTCCTGGCGCGCGTCGTCGCCGTCATCCCCGAGCATGACGAAGCGCTGCGGCATGAACTGGCCTTGGCCGGCTGCGAGATCCTCGTCCATCCCCATGCCGAACGCGGCATGGGAAGCACTCTGGCGGCCGGCATACGCACGATTTCAGCCGGCCAGCGGCCGCCCGGAATGTGCCTCGTCGCACTGGCGGACATGCCGTGGATACAGTGCGACACCATACGCAGGCTTAGCCTGCTGCGAACGGACGCCGCCATCGCCGCTCCCTTGTACCGCGAGCAGCGCGGCCACCCCGTGCGCTTCGACGCACAGTTGTTCGGCGAACTCTCCGCGCTCGATGGAGACATGGGAGCCCGCTCGCTGATGCTGGCTCATGCGGTTCACTTGATGCCATGCGACGACCCGGGCGTGATCCGCGATATCGATACGGTCGCGCAGCTGGGCGGCTCCGCAGACTGATATGCGCAGCGCCGTTTCCCCCACGCTGGGCAATCAGGCAGCAAGGTTTACCGCAGGTCGATCGTGCGCTTGATGGTATAGGTCGACGCATCAATGCAAGGCGGTTGCGGTCAGCGGCGCGAATGGAATGGCGGAAGAAAAAAGCCGAGACATACAAGGCAGCATTTCAGAAGCTGTATTTGGCCGAGACCATGACGTTGCGCGGGGCACCGTAAATGCCCCGCGTATCCGCAACGCCCATGAGGTAACGTTTGTCGAAAACGTTGTTGAGGTGCGCGGCGACAGACAACTGCTTGCTGAACTCATAGCGTGCCATCAGATTGACTAGAGCATAGCTATGCTGCGTCAGAACCGACAGTTGATCACCGGTTTTGCTCTCCCAGTGGATGCCGCCGCCTAGCGTGAGCTTGTTCCAGTCGCCCTTCAGGCGATAGCTGGTGAACAGCTTGGCGGTATTGAGCGGAATGCGGGTCATGAGGCGCTGACCGTCCGTGCCGCGCACTTCGCTGTAGGTATAACCTGCACTGATCTGCCAATCAGGCATTAGTTCACCGGCCAGTTCGACTTCCACGCCTTTAGTGGTTATGCCATTGAGCGCCGTGTAAGTGCGCGTCGTGCCATCCCATTCAGGGTAGGTATCCTGCTGGGTACGGAACAGCGACAGGCTGGACGTCAATGCACCATCGGCAAAACTGCCTTTGATACCAACTTCGACGCTCGTACCTTCCTCCGGAGCCAGCCGGTTGCCGTTAATGTCGATCACATAGTCAGGCTGTGGATTGAAGATCTTGGTATAGCTGGCGTACACCGAGTAGGTGTCATTCAGCGCATGTACGATTCCGACATAGGGAACGAAGATGTTCTTTTCCCGCAGATGCACCGAGCTTACATTGCCGCTGGAATAGGTAACGGACTCACTGTCCTGCTTCCAGTTGATGAGACGGCTTCCCAGCAGCAGGCTCGTGGCGTCGCTTAATTGCAGACGGGAATTCAAATAGGCACTGTACTGGTATTCCCTCGTCTTGGTATAGCCGGTTTGGGCGTCCGCCTGAGGTTTCGACACCTCGCTGGCCCAATTGAATATATTGGTGATGCTCTGCCGCGGCAACCACGGATAGGCGGGGCTGTCTTGGTTCAAGCGGGACAGCGTGACACCTCCGATCAACTCATGCCGCCGGCCAAACAGCGAGAATGGGCCAGTGGCATAGGCATCCAGGCTCGTCTGCTCGGTTTCGCTGGCCCAGCGGATTCTATCCACCATGCCGCCCAAGCCGGTTGCTTGATCCACTGCGCCGACAGGGGCAAGCATACGCGCCTCGTACTCGTGACGGCCATGCCTCAATTCGGCCTTGACGCTCCAACCGGAATCGAACGTGTGCTCGATCGATCCGAAGATACTGTTCATCTGGTGGTCATAGTAGGCCCAATCAGGAGAAGTACCGTCTGATGGCGAAGCCCCCGTCGGCTGACCATTCGTGTAGACCTCCCAGAATGCCCGAACCGGCGAGTCCGTATTGCGGGTGATGTGGCTGAAGCCAGCACTCAGCAACGTACGAGGCCCCAAGTCTATTTCGCCAATACCGTACAGCACACCGTAGTCCTGCTTGTAATTTTCGGTCCATGCGCCATCGCGCTTGTAATCGGCCACCAGCCGGCCGCGCACGGAAGCATCTTCGTTGAGTGGGCGGGACATGTCCATCCCCAGCCCGTAGCGCTGCCAGTTTCCGGCTTCGGCGCTGATGCTAGCCTGCGGCTCTTTCGTCGGACGCTTGAGGATCATATTGATGGTTGCAGCCGGAGTGCCTAGGCCACTCATGATTCCAGTGGCACCCTTGACGATTTCCACACGATCGTACATGACAGTGCTTTGCAGATAATTGTTCATCGACGAAGAAATCGGCACACCGTCGATCTGGAAGTTGGTGATACTGGAACCGCGAGCCCACATCTGCGGGCTATCCGTACCCAGACTGAATGGCTTCGTGGTGACGCCAACAGTTGCATCCAGCACATCGCTAAGGCTGTTCAGCCTCTGGTCAGCGATACGCTGGCGCGTCACCACCGTGACGGCCTGCGGCGTCTCCTGCGGCGTCAGATTCAGCCGCGTGGAACTGCTGGTGGACCACGTGGTGTAGGAGCCCGTTCCCTCCGTGATGGAGCCGGGCGCCTTGCCGGAAACGGTCACAGGCTCGAGCGTCGTCACATCCGCAGCCACGACACGCCGCAGCACAAAACTGCCGCTGCGCGTGGACGCAGCCTCCAGATCGGTGCCGGCCAGCAGTTGTGTCAGAGCCGAAGCGGGCGAATGCTGGCCCTGCACGCCGGGGCTGGTCTTGCCATCGGTCAGTTCCGGGGTATACGACACCATGATGCCTGCTTCGCGGCCAAACTGGCTCAACGCTTGCGTCAGCGGGCCAGCCGGAATGGCGTAGCGGTGTTCCTGAGCGACGTTTTTCGCCTGGGCCGATACTGGAGCAAGCACAGGCAAAGCCACGATGGATACGACGCCCCGGTGGGCCAGTGCAATAACCAGCGTTTTCAGAGAATGACGAGAGGCCGCAGCATACCTGCGGGCGGGATTCAAAGCCATGGGGTTGTGCTCGCAACGGATAGTGAAATACGAAGCAATCTGCTTCTCCTGCTATCCATGTCACGCAAGACCAGAAAAACGGCTCACACAGCACATCACCCACAAGACACAATCAAAAAAACGCCGCGCGCCCGCGCCACGCTATGCGGACTGCCCGCGCGACATCAGGCGCACCGACTCGCTTCCCCAGGGACGTCGGCGTGTCTGCACCGAAATGGGCAAGGTGGCCTGCAAGGTGTCCATAACCCTGCTCAGGTCCTCCACAATGAAGGAGCCGGATATTCTCAGGCCCGCCACCGCTGGATCGCAGGACAAGGCCTGCGGGTGGTAACGGCCCAAGGCTTGAAGGAAGTCTGACAGGGGCATCCCTTCCACGATCAGCATGCCCTTGCGCCAGGCCCAGTCGTTGGCAGGCGCCTGTTCGAGCACTCCGACGGACAACAAAGTGAAATCGGCTTGCTGCTCTGCCCGCAACAGCGTGGCCGGGCCGACGCTGCGCAACGGCCGTATGCC
Organism: Paracandidimonas soli; assembly: GCF_004342005.1. Classification (GTDB taxonomy): domain Bacteria; phylum Pseudomonadota; class Gammaproteobacteria; order Burkholderiales; family Burkholderiaceae_B; genus Paracandidimonas; species Paracandidimonas soli. The sequence continues at coordinate 115,663 of NZ_SMBX01000004.1, read as the reverse complement.
GAGTTCACCCGAAGCGACGGCGACACGACTGAGCTCGTGCCGCTGCTGTACGACGAACTCCGCCTGCAAGGTCTGTATGCGCCCCTCCTGGGTTTCGACGCAAAATAGCCGCCCCGAAACAACGTCTGCCACCGCATTGACCCAGATGCGTCCGGCATGCAGACGCAATAAGCGCTCGTGGCTGCGATAGGCCACGTCCACGGCAGAATCGGTGTCCAGGTCGAGTGTTGAACCGTCTTCCAGCGTCACGACACGCTGTTGACCAATCGCGGTACGGTAATCCGACGTCCATGTACGCCAAGGCAGGTAGCGATAGCCGTTGGACGTCGCCCCCCCGACGCACAACAAGGCAACCAACGTTTGTATGGCTTGTCGCCGCCTTGACGAGCGACTCGGCGCCAGCGTGGCATGCGCAAGCGCCGACTTGAAGGGCAGCGCCAGGCCTTGCAGATTGCCGTGCATGTCAGCAATGCGTTGCCAGGCCCGAGCGTGGTCCGGGTGCTGACCCAGCCATAGCTGCCAGGCCTGGCGCACGCTGTCTTGCGCGTCTTCGGCCTGCAAGGCCAGCATCCACTCGATGGCCTGCCGCGCGACCGCCTCGGGAATGGGCGCCTGGCTCACGAGCATGCCCCGGTCTCGGACGAACCTCCCCCGTCCAGCGCAGCATTGCTGGAGGTCAGGCCAGCAAAGCAGAATTGATACGCAGCCTTGGCCAAGTAGCGCTTGACGGTGGCCACGGACACCCCCAACTCTGACGCAACCTGCCCATGCTTCATGCCGTCTACCTGCGACAGCAGAAAGGCCCGACGCACCACAAGCGGCAAGCCGGCCAGCAGCTTATCTATTTCGAGCAAGGCCTGCAGCAGCATGACGCGCTCTTCCGTCGAAATGACCACCTCCTGCGGCAGGCCTGCAAGGGCCTCAAGATAAGCTTGCTCCAGCCTGGCCCGACGGCGATGGTTCGAGAGCACCCGTTGCGCCACCGTCAACAGAAAAGCACGCGGTTCTTTGGCAGCAATGACCTCAGTACGTGACAACAACTGCACGAAGGTGTCATGCGCCAGGTCGGAGGCCTGATGGTTGTCGCCCAGCTTTTTATTGAGCCAGGCGCGCAGCCACCCATGATGATGGACATACATCAGGGAGACTTCTTGCCGCAAAGGGTCGGGAGTGACGGACATGGAAAACCAGCGCAGTAGAGCGCGTTCAGTCTTGGCTTCTGACTGTATTAGCGAACGATTCTTATTTTTATTATATAACCTGAATCCGTGTTCGCCTTTTGCTGCTCCCGACATTGTTGCCCCCAAGGGGGCGCCTTTTGCCTTGGGGCGGCCCGGCGGCAAAAGCCCCGGCAGGAAGACTGGGGCTTGCGCTCTGACTGGCTGAGGTGAGTCACTCCCGGCTAAAGCCGGGAGCTTCCCCGCCACAATACGGGGGCGCCTGCGGCGCCATATGAACACTGCCTCGCTTGACCTCGGACTGAAGTCCGAGGCTTGCGCTTGGGCGCGTGGTCAATCAGCGAGATCGAACATATTGACGGCTTCGACCTCAAGGACCTGCACGTCGTGCTGATTGTAGACGCGCCACGTCCAGCGCAGGATGCCCAGATCCGATCGGGTGGACGAAATACGCTTGCTGTCTATCGTGGCCTCCAGCCGGATACTGTCTCCCGGTCTGACCGGCGCAAGCCAGCGCAGGTTTTCCAGCCCCGGGGAGCCGAAGGAATCGGAGTCGCTCAGCACGGTTTCCACCGCCATGCGCATGGCGATGCCGCAGGTCATCCACCCGCTGGCGATCAGGCCTTCCCATCTTCCCTGCTCCGCGCGGGCCTCATCCACATGAAACCACTGCGGGTCGTATTTGCGTGAGAAGTCGAGCATGTCCTGCTTCTCCACCGTAACCGGCGGATGGCTCAGGACCATGCCCACCTTCAATTCGCTGAACTTCATTCCTGTCTCCACCGATACTGCCGCATCTCCCCTGCCCTGAGGAGGGAACGGGTGAAGTCGTGCGGCATTGCGTGAACAGACAAGTGTAACCGCTTGCGAGCCGAGGGAACAGTCCGGCCTTCGTGGGCACGCGGTATCGATGCGCGGATGCGCCGCCGGGCGGCGCGCGGGTTCAACGCCTCAGGTTCGCTTCAGTGGCTGCCGGCGTAGTTGCCGTCGCTGGCTACCGCGGTAGCGACTTCGATGTGTCGGCAGAGATTGCCGAACGACTCGTCGATGCCGCGGCGGCTGGTCGAGCAGACCCAGTCGGCCTTGGCGAACAGGGGTTCGCGGCTTGCCAGCACGCGGCGCAGATCCAGCAGGGCCTCTGCCTCATCCGCCGCGGTATAGCTGCCGCGCTGCGCCATGACGCGCTCGAAGTGATCTTCGGGATTGGCGCGCACCCATACGGTATAGCAATTGGCCAGCAGGTATTCCAGCGTCTGCGGCTCCGCCACCAGCGAACCCGGAACGGCGATGACCACTTCCGGGTAGGCCGCCAGGACATTTTCCAGGGCCTGGCGCTCGTAGCGGCGATAGGCCCTGGCATCGTAAAGGCCATGGATCTCCAGCAGGCTGCAGCCCGCCAGTTTCTCGATCTCGGTTTCCAGCTCGATGAAGGGATAGCCCAGCTTTCCCGCCACCATGCGGCCCAGCGTCGTCTTGCCCGCGCCGCGCAGGCCCACCAGCGCCAGCTGGCGCACGCTCTTGCTTTTCCTGCCCTGTCCATAGCCGGCGAAAATCGTGGACAAGGCTTCGTGCGCCTGGCGCAGTTCCGTATCGCTGCGATCGGACAACAGGCTGCGTATCTGCCGCCATTCCGGCGAGGAGGTGGTCACATCGCCCACCAGCTCGGCCAGCTCGCAGCCCAGCGCGCGCGCGATTTGCAGCAGCACGAGGATGGAGACGTTGCCGACGCCCAGCTCGAGATTGGCGAGATGGCGCTCGGACACCTGCGCCGCCAGCGCGGTTTCCTTGCGCGTCATGTGGCGCTCGGTACGCAACCGGCGCACACGCTTGCCCAGTCCGATCAGGAAGGAATCGCCACCAAGGCGGGCTTCCTGCAAATCCATTGCAGTCTTACGACCTAGAATAGTTGGCTTCACCTGGCAGTTCCCAATAGACGTTTCAAATACACAGAGACGGCATCAGGCAAACTATAGAACGACTCACGCGCAGCGCGGCCGAAATCTGCAGAAAACTGCACTCTTTCCTAAGCGATCGTTGATAAAAATCAATCAATAGTGCAGGTTCGGCCCGCCTTACCCGCCGGCGAGCATGTGCGCGAAGCGCTGGCGCAGCTTATCCAGTTTCGGCGCGATGACGAACTGGCAATAGCCCTGCTGCGGATGCTGCGCGTAGTAGTCGCGATGATAACCCTCGGCCGGCCATACCCGGGCCGCCGGCAGCAACTGCGTCACGACCTGCCGCTCCGCCGGCAACTGATGGTTCAGCCACTTGATGCATGCCTGCGCCTGCGCCTGCTGCTGCGGCGTCTGCCAGAAAATGACGGAACGGTACTGGGAGCCGACGTCATTGCCCTGCCTGTCCATGGAGGTGGGGTCGTGCGTCGCGAAGAACACCACCAGCAGATCGTCGTATGAAACGAGCGCCGGATCGAAGCGCACGGAAACCACCTCGATATGTCCAGTGCCGCCGGCGCATACCTGTTCGTAGCTGGGCGCACCGCCCGCGCCGCCGCAATAGCCCGGTTCGACGGAAAGCACGCCCCGTATCTGCCTGAACACCGCTTCGGTGCACCAGAAGCAGCCGCCGCCGAACACGGCGAGTTCAGTGGTATCGACTGCCTGTCTGTCTTCGCTCATGACACCTCCCGTGGAAACGGCCTTGCTGGAATCAGGATCCGGATCCCGGCTGTTTCTTCGCCGCGAGTTCGAGGATCCACTGCGCGATGACCAGCGCGTCAGCGTGGCTCACCTGCGGCTGGGCGGGCATGGGAACCGCTCCCCAGCGCCCGCGCCCGCCATCCTTGATGACGATGGCAAGATAATCGATGGCGCCCTGGACCGGAAGATAGCGCTCGCCTATGGCTTCGAACGACGGTCCGACGCGCTTTTTGTCGATCTGGTGGCAGCTGAGGCATACATTGGCTTTGGCGCGTTCCAGGCCCGTGCTTCCCGACGCCATGGCCGGTAATGGCTGACTGCAGGCCAGCAGGAAAAAGACGGCGGATGTCAGGCGGCGGGAAGCTCGCATACGGCATTTCTCATCAAGGTCAGTCGCTTCGCGTTATTATCGCCGATGATAACTGACTCCAGGCACCGCTATGCTGCATCATCCGCAATTCGATCCCATCGCAATCCAGCTCGGCCCCCTTGCAATCCATTGGTACGGCCTGATGTACCTGCTGGCGTTCGCGCTCGTCTGGCTGCTTGGCCGGCGACGCATACGCCAGGGGCTGACAGACCTTACCCAGCGCGATCTCGAGGACATCATTTTCTACGGCGTTCTGGGCGTGGTGGCCGGCGGGCGCATCGGTTACGCGCTGTTCTACCAGTTCGACGCATTCCTGCGCAAACCCTGGGAAATCTTCTTTCTGTGGCAAGGAGGCATGTCTTTCCACGGCGGCCTGATCGGCGTCATTCTTGCCCTGCTGCTGTTCGCTCGCAAGAAACGCACGACGCTGCTGCACATCGGCGATTTCATCGCGCCGCTGGTACCGCTCGGCCTGGCCGCGGGCCGCATGGGCAATTTCATCAACGGCGAACTCTGGGGACGCCCCAGCGACCTTCCCTGGGCCATGGTGTTCCCGCAGGCGGGCGACACGCTAGCGCGGCATCCCTCGCAACTCTACCAGATGGGGCTGGAGGGCATCACGCTGTTCCTGCTGCTGTGGTGGTTCTCCAGCAAGCCTCGCCCCACGGGACAAGTCAGCGCCGTATTCCTGATCGGCTACGGCATCTTCCGCTTCCTGGTCGAATACACGCGCGAGCCCGACGCCTTTCTCGGCGTTCTGGCCGGCGGCATGACCATGGGCCAGTGGCTGTCGCTGCCCATGATCTTTATCGGCGTCCTGATCTTCCTGCGGACGACAAGGCGGCCAAGCCACGGGCAGCCGGGTTGAATCGGACGCCTGCGTGCGAAAAGAAAAAAGCCTGTCGCAAGGACAGGCTTTCAGGAATAAGTGCCCCGCACGTGCCGTCAAGGCCGGCATCCTGGAACCGAGGGTTCAAGGTGGTCGCCTTCAGTCGGCCTTTGGGTTCGTCAGCTAAGACGATCGCACTTATCCGATCTATCGGGCAACCTAATGCCATAAGCATTGGTTCAAGGAATATATAGCCATGTCACGAACACAGCAGGGTTAGCGATATTAGACACTAAAAAAGCGGATCATGCGATCCTTTCCCATGCCTTTTATGCATCGCAGCTGTCGCAGATCAAAGCTTACGCTTTAGTCCCCGGCCATTCACCGTGCCGAGCCAAGCGCCTGGTCCAGCAAGCCATGCATCTCGTCGATCTTGCGCTTGAAGTCGCCAACGGCGACGTTGCCCAGCGGGCCGTCGGGCGCGCGCATGGACAACAGTTCCGCCGCGATCTGTATCGCGGCCATGACGGCAATGCGCTCATTGCCGGCGATCTTGCCCGAGTTCTTCACGGCCAGCATGCGCTGGTCCACCATGCGAACCGCCGCCATCAGCGAGTCGCGCTCGGAAGGCAGGCAGGCCAGCGAATAATCCCGGCCCAGAATGGAAATGTCGACGCGTTCCATGATGCGTTACTCCTGGGGTGCGCCAGGCAGGCGCATGAGAACAGTATCCACGAGCTCCTGGGCCTGGCCCGCGGCGGAGCGCAGCCTGTCGGCCTGCGCCTGCGCTGTCTGGGCCTGCCGGAGCGCCGCATCGCGCTCGGACTGGCACTGCTGCAATTCGCGCCGCAGCGATTCCGCCGCGGTTTGCGCCTCGGCCTGCGCAGCGGCGAGCCTGGCTTCGTATTCCTGCGTCAGCGACTGCAGCGAAGTCTGGTGCTGCGCAAGCTGCTCGGACGCATTGGAAAACTGGGACTCGCGCTCATCGAGCTGCTGGCGCAAGGCATTGCGCTCCTGTTCGAGACGCGCAATCTGTGTCTGCAGCTCTGTACGCTGCGACTGGAAATCGCGGGTGGCCAGAACCAACTGGCGGACCCTGGCGGCGAGGGAATCGAGATCTTGCAACATGGGCGCTATCGTAAACCATCCTGAGGACGATGGAATAGAAAATGATAAAGCATAAGTAACCTTTCATGGCTCTTTCCATTACCTTTCATTTAACTTTCAATTCGACGATTCAGCAGGGGAACATCCTCCCGGTTACGAAAAAAGTCACCGGATTTTAGGGTAAACCCCCCCTAATCAAGGGCAAATCTGGGTTTGCAGCAGCCCTTCCTTTCATTACCATTCGGAACCTGTTGGATGGGTTGCCGATCGACGCGCCATTACCATCCCGACATGTCTCAGCTGGTTCTGCACCTACAGTTCAAAAACGCAGGCACCACAAGTACTCACCGCTGTCTAGGAGATGTAAAAACATGCGGATAAGAAATAAGCCGGACTTCTGGGCCGGCGTAATGTTCATAGCGATAGGCCTGGGCTTCGCGCTCGGCGCCACCAAATACAGCATGGGCACCGCCGCCCGCATGGGACCGGGCTACTTCCCGTTCTGGCTGGGCATCAGTCTTGCGCTCATCGGCGCCGTCGTGTCTCTGGGCGGCCTGTCCAAGAAAGCCGAGGCGGAAGAGATCGGCAGGTTCGACTGGAAGATCTTTCTCATCATCATCGGCGCTGTCGTTCTGTGCGGCACGGTATTCACTTTCCTGGGCGTCTACATTTCGGTGTTCCTGCTCGTCATGGTCAGCAGCGTGGCCAGTCACGACTTCGACTGGAAGGTCGCACTGGGGACGGCTGTCTTCATATTGATCTTCGTCTGGCTGGCGTTCATTAAAGGCCTGGGACTCATCTTCCCGCTCTGGCCCCAATTCATTAGCTAAGCGGAGAAACCAAGATGGAATTGTTTGATAATCTTGCGCTGGGTTTATCCGTCGCGTTTACGCTGGAAAACCTGCTGTACTGCCTGCTCGGTTGTATCCTGGGCACACTGATCGGCGTTCTGCCCGGCCTCGGCCCGGTTCCCACGATCGCCATGCTGCTGCCCATCACCTATGTGCTGCCGCCCATCGCCGGCCTCATCATGCTGGCCGGTATCTACTACGGCGCGGCCTACGGGGGCTCCACCACAGCCATTCTGGTGGCGCTGCCAGGTGAAACCGCCGCCGTCGTGACGGTGTTGGACGGACACCAGATGGCGCGCAACGGCCGCGCGGGCGCCGCGCTGGCAATTGCCGCCCTGGGTTCGTTCTTCGCCGGCTGCGTATCGACGCTGATGATCGCCGGCTTCGCGCCTCCCCTGGCGGAAGTCGCCTTCAAGTTCGGTCCGGCGGAGTATTTCTCGCTGATGGTGCTGGGCCTGATCGGCGCCGTGGTGCTGGCTTCGGGCTCGCTGCCCAAGGCAATTTGCATGATCCTGCTGGGCCTGCTGCTGGGCATGGTCGGCACCGACGTCAACTCCGGCGTCGCCCGCTATGACTTCGGCATCCCCGAGCTCCAGGACGGCATCGACTTCGCCGTGGTCGCCATGGGCGTGTTCGGCTTCTCCGAAATCATGACCAACCTGGAACTGCGCGACCAGCGCGTGGAGATCGACAGCAAGGTCGGCAAGCTCTATCCCAACAAGCAGGAATTCAAGGAAGCCTGGCCCGCGGTCGTGCGCGGTACCGCCATCGGTTGCGCACTGGGCATCCTGCCTGGCGGCGGCGCCGTTCTGTCGTCCTTCGCCTCCTATACCGTGGAGAAGAAGGTTTCCAAGAATCCCGAGCGCTTCGGCAAGGGTCACCCCGCAGGTCTGGCAGGTCCAGAATCCGCCAACAACGCCGGTTCGCAGGCTTCGTTCATCCCGCTGCTCACCCTGGGTATTCCCGGCAACGCCGTGATGGCCCTGATGGTCGGCGCCATGACGATCCACAACATCCAGCCCGGCCCGCAGGTCATGAGCAGCCACCCCGAGCTGTTCTGGGGCCTGGTAGCCTCCATGTGGATCGGCAACATGATGCTGGTCGTCCTGAACCTGCCGCTGATCGGACTGTGGGTCAAGCTGTTGACTGTGCCTTACCGCGTCCTGTTCCCCGCCATTCTGGTGTTCTGCACGATCGGTGTCTACTCGCTGAACTACAACGCATTCGACATCTGGGTCACCGCGGCATTCGGCGCCATCGGCTACCTCTGGGCCAAGCTGAAGTGCGAAGGCGCGCCTCTGCTGCTGGGTCTGGTGCTGGGTCCGATGATGGAAGAAAACTTCCGCCGCGCCCTGCTGCTGTCCCGCGGCGACTACACGACCTTCGTCACCCGTCCGTTGTCGCTGACGCTTCTGGCAATGGCCGCGTTCCTGGTCATCCTGGTCGCACTGCCCTCCGTCAAGAAGAAACGCGAGGAAGCCTTCGTCGACGAAGGTTGACGCACCCCCCTTCCCGCCGCGCCCCGCGTGGGGTGCGGCGCAGGAACGAAGCCCCCGGAGCACCGGCATTGCCGGCAACCGGGGGCTTTTTCATGCCAGCGCCCCCGGCGATGCAAGACTGCTTTCAACGTGAAAAAAATCCGGCCTGAGCGCCGCAGCTGTCCGCATCGCACCAGCGGCGATTCATTACAGATTCGTCGAATCAATATTGATGAGAATGATTTTCAATAATGCTATATTTATCATTTATTAATCTATCTCATTCATGCCCCGTGGCCATTTTGCTGGAACACTACTATCAGGAACTCATCCAGTTCTGCGCAAGATTGACCCGCAACAGGGACGCGGCGGCGGACCTCGTTCAGGAAACCTATGCCCGGGTTCTCAGCGCCCAGGACAAAGGCGCGCAGTTCAAGGAACCGCGCGCACTGCTCTACCGTACCGCGCGCAACCTGGTGATCGATCTTCACAGAAAGGACAGTACCCGCGCTCATTATGCCGGCTGAATACCTTTTTGCATCCCGCACGCAGGGTTTTGCCATCTCCATACGTCTACACAGGAACAACCGCCCATTTGTTCCACCCGGAGACCCTGCACAATGTCAGCGCTGCACACCTTCGTCATTCCCGCATTCATCGCCGCCATCCTGACGGGCCATGCGCCCGCGCACGCACAGGATCCCGGCCTGCAATCCCCCGAAGTCAGGCCCGCGGTCCAGCCGTACGAAATCACCACGGAAGGCGCCTTGCGCCGGGAGCTGGCCCGCGGCGTCTATCAGGCGGTCTACAGCAACACAAAAAAATCCCTCTACATTGCCTCCGCCGAGCTCGCGCCGGACGTGAATGGCGGACTGATCTACCGGCTCGATCCGTCGACGCTGGCAACGACGGGCCTGATCCACACCGATGAAAAGAACTTCGGCCTGGCGACCGATCCCGACGGCGATACTCTCTTCGTCACACACAGCCTCGCCGGCGCAGCCAGCAAGATCGATCTCGCGTCCGGGAAGGTGGTCGGCCGCATCGAATTCGAGGAACGCAGCGCGGACGGCTCCGCCTACGGTCCCAGGGAAATCTTGCGCGATGCGGCCACCGACACCGTCTATGTGGGCGGTGTCGGCGATCCCGGCCGGATCTGGGTCATCGACGCCCGGGACTGGGTCGTGCGAACCTCCATTCCCGACGCAGGCAAGTGGGTCACGGGACTGCTGTCCGACCCGCGGAGGAACCGCCTGTACGCTGCCAACGGCGACGGCGAGGTTCTGGTCATCGACACGCGCAGCCACACGATCCAGCAACGCTGGAAGCCTGCCGGGCAAGAACCCGCGCTGCTGCTGAATCTGGCGCTGGACGAAAGCGGCGACCGTCTGTTCGTGACGGACCACTCCAAACTGAAGACCGTACTGGCGGTGGATACCCGCACCGGCAAACTGATCAATCGCCTGCCGGTGGGCGAATCGCTGGACATTCTCTACCAGCCCGGGCGCAATGCCCTGTACCTGAGCCACCGCGATCGCGGCATGGTCAGCATCGTCGACGCCACATCCTTTCAAGTAAGGAAACAATACCGGTTGCCCCCGAACCCGAACTCCCTGCTGCTTTCCCCTGAAGGCGACGCACTGTTCGTCACCATCAAGACGCCATTCACGCCGGACCACTTCGCCAGCGGCTTCGGCAGCATCGCCCGTATCGATCTGCCCTGACCATCCGCCCTGGAGCACTGCCACCATGACAACACCACGCTTCAAGCCCACCCTGGCATCGAGCGCCATCCTGGCCGCCTTGCTGGGCATGGCGCCGCCGGCCCAGGCTCAATCTTCCGCCGCCGGCCAGCCCGTCCCGGTCTCCATCCAGGCGCAGCCGCTGTCGCAAGCTCTCCAGGACCTGGCGCGACAAACGGAAATGGAACTGATCGTCCGGCCCGAACTGGTAGCCGGCCGAAGCGCTCCCGGCGTCTCCGGCTCCCTGACCGCATCCCAGGCACTGGATCGGCTGCTGCAAGGCTCCGGACTCATCTACCGCATCGACGGCCGCGCCATCGTCATTTCCGGCGACGCTTCCCCATCCTCCGGCGCAGTCATGCAGGAAGGAGAACTGGCCGCCATCGTCGTCCAGCCCAGCGCGGACGCATCGGCCGCGGGCCTGCTGCGGGAGTATGCGGGCGGCCAGGTGGCGCGCGGCAGCCGCGTGGGCATCCTGGGCTCGAAAGACCTCATGGACACGCCCTTCAGCACCTCCAGCTATACCAATCAGCTGATCCAGAACCAGCAGGCCCGCAGCGTGGCCGATGTCGTGACGAACGATCCTTCGGTACGCACGGCGCGCGGATTCGGCAATTTCTCGGAAACCTACTTCATCCGCGGCTTCCTGACTTACGCCGACGACATCGCCTACAACGGGCTGTACGGACTGCTGCCGCGGCAATACACGGCAGCCGAAATGATCGAGCGTGTGGAGATACTGCGCGGCGCGGGCGCCTTCCTCTATGGCGCGGCGCCATCCGGCATGGGCATCGGCGGCACGATCAACATCCTGCCGAAACGGGCGTCTTCCCGGCCCCTGAACCAAGTCACGCTCGGCACAGCCAGCGGCGGCCAGCTATACACCGCGGCCGATTTCAGCCGCCGCTTCGGAGACAAGCAGAACATGGGGATTCGCGTCAACCTCGCCCGGCGCGACGGCGACACCGCCATCGACCGGGAAAGCGCGAGGCTGGATCTTGCCACCATCGGACTGGACTGGCGTAATGACCGCCTCCGCCTTTCGGCGGACATCGGCTACCAGAACAACCGGATCAAGGGCATGCGCCCGAGCGTAAACATAGACGCCGTCGATGCGGTTCCGCGCATGCCCGACGGCAAAACCAACTATGCCCAGCCCTGGACGCGATTGAACGAAGAAGACATATTCGGCACGATACGCGCCGAATATGACTTCACCGACAGCACGACGGCCTGGATCGCGGGCGGCATGCGGCGCGGCAAGGAGTTCAATTCCCTGGCCGGAGTCAGCCTGACGGATGCCGACACGGGCGCAGGGACCACCTACCGCTTCGACAACCGACGCCAGGACGATGTGAAAACGGGCGAAATCGGCCTGCGCACCAGCTTCGACACCGGTCCCATCAATTACCAGGTCGTGGCATCGGCCTCCTGGTTCGATCACAAGGAGCGCAATGCCGTCATCATGGACTTCACCAATCTTCATGATGTCAACATCTACGATCCCATCCTGATCGAACGGCCTTCCCTGGACAATCCGGCATTCGTCGGCGGGGATATCAACAACCCCGCGCTGCGCGACCGCACGCGCATGAGCAGCTTCACCATCGGCGATACCATGTCCATGCTGGACGACCGCCTGGAGATCACGCTGGGGCTGCGGCACCAGCGCATGCGCCACAACACTTACGCCTATCTCACGGCCATCCCCGAGCCCGGCGGCTATGACGACAGCCGCACCAGCCCCGTCGCCGGGGTGGTCTACAAGATCAACGACGGCCTGTCCGTCTACGCCAACTACATAGAAAGCCTGGCTCGCGGCTCCAGGGCGCCCGACACCAACAACAACCTGCCCGTCACGAACGGAGGGCAGCTCCTGCCCCCCTTCGTTTCCAAGCAACAGGAAATCGGCGTGAAATACGACAGCGGCTCATTCGGCGCAAGCCTGGCGCTGTTCACCACGAAAAAACCGAACGCCTACCTGCAGGACAACGGCGGCGACTATACCTACACCAGTTCCGGCAAGGACCGTCACCGCGGCGCCGAACTGTCGCTCTATGGCGAGCCCATTGCCGGCCTGCGGCTGCTCGGCGGCGTGACCCTGCTGGACGCCAAGCAGGTCAGCACCGACGATCCCGCCACCAGTGGCAAGCGCGTCATCGGCGTTCCCCGGCAGCAGGCCACGCTCGGCGTCGAGTGGGACGTTCCGTCCGTCACGGGACTTTCCGTGGATGCCCGCGCCATCGCCACCGGCAGCCGCTATGCCGATGCCCAGAACACAAAGCGCGTGCCCGGATGGGTACGCTTCGACCTCGGAGCGAGGTATGTCGCCGAGTTGCCCGGCGACCGCCTGCTGACTCTGCGCGCCCGTGTGGAGAATGTCATGAACCGCGACTATTGGGCATCCGTCGGCGGCTACCCCGGCTCCGGCTACCTGGTACTGGGCAATCCCCGCACCTTCATGCTAAACGCCTCGCTCGAATTCTGAACCGCGACAGGCGGGCGGCCTCTCTTCCCGGGAGGCCGCCCGCATCCGCCCTTTCCCTCATCCCTATGCTCCCTCCGGCAGCAAGCATCCCTTCGGCGCACAAGCCAGCTGGAATGCGGTAACCTTGTGGATTGCACTTATCGCACCGCCTGCGTCCCAGGCGCCAGCCGCATAAACCTATAAAACCCAACGGAGCAAAGACAATGTCATCCATCGCAGCCAGACTCTATGAATCCGCAACACCCGTGCAAGTCGCCTTTCTCGGGCTGGGCGTCATGGGTTTCCCCATGGCCGGCCATCTGGCCAAGGCGGGCCACCAGGTAACGGTCTACAACCGCACCTTTTCCAAGGCGGAAGCCTGGGCCGCCGAATTCGGAGGCAAGGCCGCGCGCACGCCGCGCGAAGCCGCGCAGGGCGCGCAAGTCGTATTCAGCTGCGTGGGCAACGACGATGACCTGCGCAGCGTCGTCCTGGGAGACGACGGCGCCCTGGCCGGCATGAAATCCGGCGCCATCTTCGTCGACCACACCACGGCATCGGCCGAAGTCGCGCGCGAACTGTATGCCATCGCCAAGGAAAAGGGCATCGGCTTCGTCGACGGGCCCGTCTCCGGCGGCCAGGCCGGCGCCGTCAATGGCAAGCTGACCATCATGTGCGGCGGCGAATCCGCCCAGTTCGACGCCGTCAAGGATCTCTGCATGAACTACGCGCAGGCCGTCACGCTGCTGGGCGAACCCGGCGCCGGCCAACTGTGCAAGATGGTCAACCAGATCTGCATCGCCGGCCTGGTCCAGGCCCTGTCCGAAGGCATCGCATTCGGACAGGCGGCCGGCCTGGACATGAAGAAAGTGCTGGAAGTCATCAGCAAGGGCGCGGCGCAAAGCTGGCAAATGGAAAACCGCGGCGCCACCATGGTGGAAGGCAAGTTCGAGTTCGGTTTCGCCGTGGACTGGATGCGCAAGGACCTGGGGCTGGTCCTGGACGAAGCCAGGCGCAACGGCGCTCGCACCCCCGTAACCGCGCTGGTGGACCAATTCTATGGCGACGTGCAGAAAGCCGGCGGCAACCGCTGGGACACCTCCAGCCTGATCACGCGCCTGACGGACTAGGCTTTTACTTCACGCGCGGCATCTGCAGCACCGCGCACAGGCCCGTCCCGCCATCCGGCGACGGGTCGCCGTCCTGCAGCAGGATGGTGCCGCCATTGCGTTCGGCGTAGGCCAGCGCAATGGCGAGGCCCAGGCCCGATCCCCCGCCTCCGCCCGGCTCGCACTTGCGGGCCTGTCTTCCCCGGTCGAACCTGACGAACACGCTGTCGCGCAGCGCGGGATCCAGCCCCACGCCGTTGTCGCATACACTGACCCATGCGGTGCGGGCATCGCACCCTGCTGACACCGTGATTTCGCGGCCTTCTCCGGCATGATTGATGGCGTTGTGGATCAGATTCCCGAGCGCCTCGTGCAGCTCGACGTCGCTGCCCATCACCCATATGCCGTCCGGCATGTCTTCGTCCCGATCCGAGGCGTCCTCGTTCCAGTCCACCCATCCCAGGTCCTGCTGCTTTTCGCGCGCCAGCGGCAGATAGCGCAGCACCAGGCTGCGCGCCATCTGGTTCAGATCGATGCGCGTCCTGTCGGTCTTCTCGTCGCGGCTGGCGTGCGCCAGCGACAGCAACTGCTCCGTCAGGCGCGAGGTCTGCCCCAATTGCTGGATGATTGCGCCCAGGGTTTCGCGCATACGGTTGATGTCGGGTTCGCGCCGCGCATACTGCGCCTGCGTGCGCATGATAGCCAGCGGCGTGCGCAACTGATGCGAGGCATCCGCCAGGAACTGCGCCTGGCGCTCCAGCACGCTGCGGTACAGATCGATGTGGTGGTTCACCGCCTTGACCAGCGGCATGACCTCCTTGGGCACCTGCGTGGCGTCCAGCGGCTGCAGGTTATCGATCTTGCGCCGCCTGACCTCGCGCTGCAATGTGGACAGCGGCCGCAACGCCAGCAGGACGCTCACCCATACCAGGATGATGACCAGCGCAAGCATGCGTCCATCGCGCACCAGCCCCGCGTGCCAGGCCTCCTGCTGCGTGCGCTCGCGCATGCCTATGCTCTCACCCACGATCACCATGATCTGGCGATGTACGCCGTTGTAGTGCAGCTCCCGCCAGACCGCCGCCATGCGCACGGAGTCGCTGCGGTATTCGGCATTGTAGAAAACAGGCTCGCCTTCGACCTCGGCCAGCCTGTGCGGGCGCGGCAGGCCGTGCATGCCGATCAGCGCCCTTCCCTCCAGCAGCACGGCATTGGCGCCGGACAGGTTCAGCGCCCTCGGAGTAATTTCCTCTACGCGGAAATACTTGCGGTTGCCCGCGCCCGATTCGAGCATCACCTGCGCATAGAAGGGCGGATCCAGCCTGAGCGTGCCGTCATCGTTGAACTCCACGCTGGTCTCCAGTACCTTGGCAGGCTCCAGCAAGGCATTGTCGTACACGCGCATCGTGATGCGGCGCAAATCCTGGTAGTCGTTCCACCCATCGATCAGCAACAGCGTGACCGTGCCTGGAATCAGCAGGATCAGCAGCCAGAAACGGATGCTGCCCCTGGCTAGGTTCGCCGGCTGCCTCATGAACGATCAGTCTCCCTGGGCCGTGGCGCTTTCCAGCATATAGCCCAGGCCGCGCACCGTGACGATGTGCACGTCGCTGCCCGCCAGCTTCTTGCGCACGCGATGCAGCACCACCTCGATGGCCTCCGGACTGGCCTCGCTGTCGTGCTCGAAGACGCGATTGAACAGCTTGGCCTTTTCCACCGGCACGCCGGCCCGCGACGCCAGCACCGCCAGCAAGGCGTGCTCGCGCGGAGTCAGGTGCAAAACGGCCCCCTGCAACTGGAACACGCGGCTTTCACTGTCGTACTCCAGCGAGCCGCATTGGATATTGCTGCTTTGCCGCCCGCGGCTGCGCCGCACCAGCGCGGCCAGCCTGGCTTCCAGCTCTTCGAGCGCGAACGGCTTGGACAGGAAGTCGTCCGCGCCGAGATTGAGCCCGCGCACCCGGTCCTGCAAGGCGCCCTGCGCCGTCAGGATGAGCACGGGTGTGACATCGCCGCGATTGCGCATTTCGCGCAGCAGCACCAGCCCGTGCTTGTCGGGCAGGCGCAGATCCATGACCACGGCGTCGAACACCTCGTGCTCCAGCATGGCTTCGGCGGTCGCCGCGTCCGGCGCATGTTCGGGCAGGAACCCGCTTTGCGCCAGGGCGCGCTCGAGCCACGCCGCCATCTCGCGCTCGTCTTCAACCAATAGTATGCGCATGTTTTTTCGTCGCCGGGCCGCCCCCAAGACTGCCCTCCTCGGGATGAGTCTGGACACGGGACAGTCCCTGCGGACTGTCCTGTGCCTGATGAATCCGAGCGGCATGCAGGCCGCGAGGTGGGGAAGCCGAAGGCGCAGCGTGGGAGGTATTTTCCTTCGCCGTGCCGCCCTCAAGACGGTAAGCGCCCTCTTCGGAAGGGCGGCAAGCCGAAGGCGCAGCATGGGGGATATCTTTCTTGTCCAGTGCCGCAGGCTTGCGTTCGCCGTTGCCGCGCTGGCGCAGATAGCGCGTATCGCCACCGCGCCGGAACAGAATGCCGGCCAGTTCGTTCAGCGCAAGCGAGTAGACCTCGCGCTTGAAATCGATGACGGACTCCAGCGGCACCCAGTAGTGGCTCCAGCGCCAGGCATCGAATTCGGGATGCCCCGACGCACGCAGGCAGACATCGGTATCGCGGCCCACGAGCCGCAGCAGGAACCAGATCTGTTTCTGCCCCTTGTAGTGCCCGCGCGAATCACGGCGGATAAAATGACTAGGCACGTTATAACGAAGCCAGTCGCGTGTGCGCCCCAATATCCTGACATGCTCCGGCAGCAGCCCGACCTCTTCTTGCAGTTCCCTGTACATGGCCTGGACGGGGCTTTCCCCGTACTTGATGCCCCCCTGCGGAAACTGCCATGCGTGCTCCCGTATCCGTTTTCCCCAGAAAACTTCGTTTTTCTGGTTTACGAGGATAATGCCGACATTGGGACGATAGCCTTCGCGGTCCAACATAGGCCACTCCCAAAACAATACAATTAGCACTGATTATACGTATCTGCCGGAATCCCTACCATGCATGCTAGCAAGTTTCACATCAACACCCTGAAAGAAGCGCCCTCCGAAGCCGAAGTCGCCAGCCACCAGCTCATGACCCGCGCGGGCATGATCCGCAAGGCGGCCGGCGGCATCTACACCTACATGCCATTGGCGCTGCGCGTGCTGCGCAAGATCGAAACTGTCGTGCGCGAAGAAATGAACCGCGCCGGCGCGCTCGAACTGCTGATGCCCGTCGTCCAGCCCGCCGAGCTTTGGGAAGAGTCCGGACGCTGGCAGGAATACGGACCCGAACTGCTGCGCATCAAGGACCGCCACAACCGCGATTTCGTGCTGCAGCCCACCTCCGAAGAGCTGGTCACGGACATCGTGCGCAACGAAATCCACAGCTGGCGCCAGCTGCCGGTCAACTTCTACCACATCCAGACCAAGTTCCGCGATGAACGCCGCCCCCGCTTCGGCCTGATGCGCGGACGCGAGTTCACCATGAAGGACGCCTATTCCTTCGACCGCGACGAAGCCTCGGCGCAGGCCAGCTACGACGCCATGTTCGCCGCCTATCACCGCATCTTCACGCGCCTGGGCCTGACCTACCGCGCCGTGGCGGCCGACACGGGCTCCATCGGCGGCTCGCGCAGCCACGAATTCCAGGTCATCGCCGACACGGGCGAAGACCTCATCGTCTACAACCCGGACTCCGACTACGCGGCCAATATCGAACTGGCCGAAGCGCCCTGCCTGCTGCCGGAACGCAAGCCCGCCGCAGCCAGCCTGGAAAAGACGCCTACGCCGCAGGCGCCCAAGTGCGAAATGGTGGCCGAACTGCTGGGCCGCCCGCTGTCCGACACGGTCAAGTCCATCGTCCTGGCCACGGACACCGACGAAGGCGCCGTCATCTGGCTGCTGCTGGTTCGCGGCGACCACGAGCTCAACGAAATCAAGGCCAGCAAGCTGCCGGGCTTCGAAAACGGCCATCGCTTCGCCACGGAAGAAGAAATCCTGGACGTCTTCGGCTGCCCTCCCGGCTACCTGGGGCCCATCGGCACACGCCGCCCGGTCCGGGTAATCGCCGACACGACGGTCGCCAATATGTCCGATTTCATCTGCGGCGCCAACGAAGAGGGCTTCCACTACACCGGCGTGAACTGGGGCCGCGACCTGCCGGAGCCGGCGGTTGCGGACCTGCGCAACGTGGTCGCGGGCGATCCCGACCCCAGGGGCGGCAGGCTCGCCATCCAGCGCGGCATCGAGGTCGGCCACGTATTCTTCCTGGGCGACAAGTATTCCAAGGCGCTGCAAGCCACTTTCCTGGAAACCGACGGCAAGCCCGCCATCCTGCAGATGGGCTGCTACGGCATCGGTATCAGCCGCATCGCGGCGGCGGCCATCGAGCAGAACCACGACGACAAGGGCATCATCTGGCCGCGCGGCATCGCCCCGTTCGAGGTGGTCATCTGCACCATGGGCTGGAACAAGAGTGAAACGGTACGCAACGAAGCTGGCAAATTGTATGAACAGCTCCAGCAGATGGGCGTCGACGTCATTCTGGACGACCGCGACATCCGCCCCGGCGTCATGTTCGCCGACTGGGAGCTGATCGGCGTGCCGCTGCGCGTCACGATCGGCGACCGCGGACTGCAGGAAGGCGTGGTCGAAATCCAGGCGCGCCGCAACGGCGTGACGCACAAGGTCGCGCTGTCCGACGCCCTGGCCCGCATCAAGGAACAGCTGGATACGCTCTAAGCGATGACCGCCACCCCGCACCGTTCGACAATGACTGACACATCCTCTGACGCCTGCGTACTCCCCGTTCGCATATATTACGAAGATACGGACGCAGGCGGCGTCGTGTATTACGCCAACTACGCCAAGTACATGGAGCGCGGCCGCACGGAATGGCTGCGCGCGCTGGGCATCGACCAGTCCGCCATGGCGGTCCGTGAAAAATGCCTGTTTGTGGTAGCCAGCCTTGCAATACAATACCGCAGGCCCGCGCGGCTGGACGACGTCATTGCCGTCAACAGCAGCGTCAGGCGCGTCGGCGCGGCTTCCATCGAATTCGCACAGTCGATCACCCGTGACGGGGAACTGCTGTGCGATGGCACCGTCAAAGTCGGTTGCGTCAATGCGGACAGCTTCCGCCCGGCGCACATTCCCCCGGAACTTCGTCTCTTACTGGAAAAGGTCTCAAGCTAAATATGCCAGCCTCAAGCGATATGTCACTGCTTTCCCTGTTGTGGCATGCAAGTATTCCCGTACAGATCGTCATGCTCATACTGGTGGTCATTTCCATCATTTCCTGGACCTACATTTTCAGCAAGCGCGCGGCGCTCAAGCGCGCAGCGGCGCAAACCCGCCAGTTCGAAAACGACTTCTGGGCCGGCGGCGACCTGAACATGCTGCAGCAATCGGTCGCCACCCGGCATGACGAGCACGGGGCCCTCGCCCGCATCTTCGATGCCGGCATGACCGAGTTCGTCAAGGCGCGACGCAACAATCTCGGCGGCGACGCCCTGCTCGACGGTCCGCGCCGCGCCATGAGCGCCGCCTACCAGCGCGAAATGGACACCCTGGAATCCAACCTCAGCTTCCTGGCGTCGGCCGGCTCGGTCAGCCCGTACATCGGCCTGCTGGGCACGGTATGGGGCATCATGCATGCGTTCATGGGCCTGTCCACCATGCAGCAGGCCACGCTGGCCTCGGTGGCTCCCGGCATCGCCGAAGCCCTGATCGCCACAGCGATCGGCCTGTTCGCGGCCATTCCGGCCGTGGTGGCGTACAACCGCTACACTACCGATATCGATCGCCTCTCGATACGCTTCGACAGCTTCATCGACGAGTTCCTCAACATCTTGCAACGCCAGGTGCGCTGATGCCGGCCGTCACTGGCAACCGCCGCCAGCGCACCCGCCGCCTGAAGAACGACATCAACGTCGTTCCCTACATCGACGTGATGCTGGTGCTGCTGGTCATCTTCATGGTCACCGCTCCCATGATCACGCCGGGCCTGATCGAGCTGCCATCGGTGGGTCGCGCCGACTCGGTGCCCGCCAAGCCCATCGAAGTCCAGATCGCGGAAGGCGGCGCGTTGTCGCTGCGCGTGCGCGACGCCGGCTCGGAGTTCCAGCCGGTGGACGACCAGCGTCTGATCGACGAGGTCCGCTCCCGCCTGACGCCGGACACTCCCGTCGTCATCGCCGCCGACGGCAAGGTGCCTTATGAAACCGTCATGCAGATCATGGACAGGCTGCGTTCCAGCGGCATCACACGCCTTGGCCTGCTGGTGGACCAGCAGAACCCCAACGACGTGCCGGCATCGCGCTGATCCGGCAATCGCAACGCCTTTTAGCGTTAACAGGCCCTAGCAAGCAATGAAGCCATTCGACCGTTCCTCTTCCCGGCAGCCCGACTCACCGCAGCAACGCGATGAGAACCGCGGCCTGGGATACTCCCTGGCGCTGCATGCAGCCCTGGTGATCGCGCTGCTGATCGGCTTCATGACGGCGCCGGAAAAGTCGGATACGCCTTTCCAGGTCGAACTATGGATGGACGGCGACTCGCCGGACGCGGGCCAGCCCGAAGACCCCGTTGCGGACCCCGAGCCTGCCGAGGCCGAGCCCGAAGCTCAGCCCGAACCCGAACCGCAGCCGGAAGAGCCCGCCCCCGAGCCTGAACCGCAACCCGAGCCGGAACCCCAGCCCGAGCCCACGCCTGCGCCGCCGCCCCAGCCGGAGCCGGAACCCGAGCCCGATCCCGAGATCGCTCTGGAAGAAGCGCGCAAGGAACGTGAACGGCAGGAACAGGAGCGCAAGGCGCAGGAAGAGGCTCGCCGCAAGGAACAGGAAGCCCGCGAGGCCGAGGAGCGCAAGCAGGCCGAAGAACAAGCCCGCCTGGCAGCCGAGAAGAAGGCGAAGGAAGAAGCCGAACGCAAGAAGGCCGAAGAGGAAAAGGCGCGCAAGGAAGCCGAACGCAAAAAAGCGGAAGAAGAGAAAGCCCGCAAGGAAGCCGAGGCCAAGCGCCTGGCCGCGGAAAAGGCGGAAGCCGAACGCAAGGAACGCGAAGCCAAAGCGGCGGCCGAGAAGAAGGCCGCTGCCGAAAAAGCCGCTGCGGAAAAGGCTGCCGCTGAAAAAGCAGCCGCCGAGAAGGCCGCTGCGGAGAAGAAGGCGAAGGAAGCAGCCGCGGCCAAGGCCGCCGCCGAGAAGAAAGCCAGGGAAGAGGCCCTGCGCAACGCCATGCGCGGCGACGCGCTCGGCGCAGCGGGCCTGCCCGGCGGCACGGCGGACCGCAACCAGCGCGCCGGCGGCGGAGACCACGGCTATGCGGCGCAGGTACGCGCCTGCATCCAGCCGCGCGTCATCTATAACGTGCCGCCCCGCTCCGGCCGCAGCAACCCGACAGTACAATATCGGGCAAACCTGAATTCCAGCGGCCAAGTCGTCAGCGCGCAAGTCCAGCGTTCATCCGGCAACGCGCGCTTCGACGAAGCCGTCATCAAGGGAATCCAGAGTTGCTCTCCATTCCCGAAACCACCGTCCGGCAAATATCCCTCCTACATTGACGGTGACTACCGCATGTATGACTGACAGGAGACCATACCCATGAATGCTATCCAGATTCCCGGCAGGCCGCTGCCACAGATTTTCCGGAAATGGTGCCTGTCCCTGCTGGCGCTGGCCGCCGGCCTGCTCGTCTCGCAGGCCGCCACGGCTCAGCTGCGGGTGGACATTTCCGGTGTCGGCGCAACGCAATACCCGATCGCCATCGCCGACTTTGCGCAAGACCCCCAAGGACAGACCGTTGCCGACATCATTCGCGCCGACCTGACCCGCTCCGGCCAGTTCCGCCTGGTCAGCGCGGCGGGCGCCAACATCGGCGTGGACAGCCAGGTATCGCCCGAAGACTGGAATACGCGCGGCGCCGACTACCTCGCCTTCGGGACCGTCACCCAGGCCGCAGGGCAATACCAGATCCGCTACCGCCTGCTGGACACCGTCCGCAAGACGGAACTCGACAGCGTGACATTCGCCGGCACGGAGAAGGAACTGCGCCGCATTTCGCACCGGATCGCCGACCGCATCTATGAAAAGATCACGGGAATCCGCGGCGTATTCTCCACCCGCATCGCCTACGTGTTGCAAACCGGCAACACGTACGAGCTCCAGATCGCCGATGCCGACGGCCAGAATCCGCAGGTCATGCTGCGCTCGAAGCACTCCATCATTTCGCCCACATGGTCGCCCGACGGCTCCCGCCTGGCCTACGTCAGCTTCGAAAGCGGCAAGCCCGTCATCTATGTGCAGACCCTGTCCTCGGGCCAGCGCACGACCCTGGCCAACTTCAAGGGCAACAACAGCGCCCCCGCATGGTCGCCGGACGGCCAGCAGGCCGCCATCGTGCTCTCTCGCGACAGTATCTCCCAGATCTACCTCATCAACGCCGACGGCTCCGGCCTGCGCCGCGTGATGCGCTCGCCTCTGATCGACACAGAGCCCACCTTCACGCCTGACGGCGGCTCCCTGATATTCACCAGCGATCGCGGCGGCAGTCCTCAGATCTATCGCGTACCCGTTTCGGGCGGAGATGCGCAGCGCGTCACATTCAACGGCAGTTACAATATCTCGCCCGATATTTCACCCGATGCAAACAACCTGGTGTACGTTACAAGAAGAGATGGCGCATACCGGATTGCCGTGCAGAACATGTCCGGAGGCTCCGAGCAGTTGCTGACAGCGGGCCCCGACGACCAGTCTCCAAGTTTCGCGCCAAACGGTATGCAAATCCTGTACAGTTCCGTGCAAGGCGGACGCAGCGTATTGGCAGTCACCTCCGTCGATGGACGTGTACGCCAGACCCTGTCGGCCTTGAACGGACAAGTCAGGGAACCCGTATGGGGCCCCTTCACCAATTAACAACCACGTGTGACTCTTTCTCAAAGGAAACAAACACATGAGCTCGCGCATTGCAAAAAGCATCACCATCACAGCCCTGGCAGCAGCACTGGCTGCGTGCAGCTCCGTACCTCTGGATGAATCCGCATCCGGCTCCGGCATGGGCGGCAGCGGTTCGGGTTCCGCCACGACCGGCCAGATCATGGATCCGTTCAATCCGCAAAGCCCCCTGGCCCAGCAGAACTCGGTCTACTTCGACTTCGACAGCTACACCATTCCCGAGCAGTATCGCAGCGTAGTGGAAATGCACTCCACCTACCTGCGCGGCAATGGCCAGCAGAATGTCCGCATCGAAGGCCACGCCGACGCGCGCGGCGGTTCGGAATACAACCTGGCCCTGGGCCAGCGCCGCTCCGACGCCGTAGCGCGCACCATGACGCTGCTCGGTGTCAACGCCAACCAGATCGAGGCCATCAGCTTCGGCAAGGAGCGCCCCCGCGCCCAAGGCAACACCGAAGCCGACTATGCTGAAAACCGCCGCGCAGACATTGTCTACCAGCGCTAATTCCACAGCCGGTTTGCGGTAACATAAACGCCGTGGCGGCCAGAACGCCGCGGCGTTTTTTCTGTCGCCGGGCCGCCCCTAGACAAAAAGCCCCCCTTGGGGGGGCAGCAAGCCGAAGGCGCAGCGCGGGGGCTTTTTTTTGCCGCCGGGCCGCCCCATTGCAATAAATTTGGACGGACATGACATGACGTTTTCCCCTTACGCAATCCGCACGATAGGCGCCAGCCTGCTCCTGGGCGCCATGTCGCTGGCCCCCGCCCACGCCTTCTCCGACGACGAAGCCCGGAAGGCTATCCTCGAATTACGCCAGCAAGTCAGGCAAATGTCCGAGCAGACCCTGCAGGCCCGCATGCAGCTTGCCGACCGCATCGAAATCCTGCAGCAGGAAGTCGCCAGCCTGCGCGGACAGGTGGAGCAGTTGAAGTGGCAGGCGGAGCAAAGCGCGGCCCAGCAGAGCGACACGCCCACGGCGCAGTCCAACGATCCGATCGAGCAGGCCTCCTACGACTCCGCCATGGAACTGTTCCGCAACGGCCAGTACGCCGATGCCGCCACAGGATTCGCCGACTTCCTGAATGCCTATCCCGCCAGCTCCCTGGCCACCGAAGCGCAGTTCTACCGCGGCAGCAGCCTGTACGCCACCAAGAATTTCAAGGAATCCATCTCGACCCTGCAGTCGCTGGTGAAGGCCGCTCCCAATGATCCTCGCGCTCCGGACGCCCTGCTGGTCGTCGCCGCCAGCCAGATCGAGCTGAACTCCATGAATGGGGCGCGCACCACACTGCAACAGATCGTAAAGGACTATCCGCAAAGCAACGCGGCGGAAACAGCGAAATCACGCCTGAAGCTGCTGCAGTAAGCCTCGGCTCCATTCCCAGCCAATCGTAAAAACGCGCAATCCGGCGCGTTTTTTTACTACTGCCCGCAGACCGGCAAATGCCGGGATTCCATTCGTTCGCCGTCCATCCTACAGCGCCGTGCGGCGCACGACAGCATCCTCGCGCTGTTTCAGGCCAGGCGCCAGCGCGGTGCCCAGACCCGGAGCAACGGGCAATTCGAGATAGCCCTGATTCAGTACCGGCAGCTCGGTCACCAGATCGCGATAGAACGTCGCCAGGAAAGCGCGCACCACTTCCTGGAAAATGGCATTGGGAGCGCTGAACGCCAGATGCAGGGACGCCATCAGCACCACAGGCCCCGTGCAGTCGTGCGGCGCCACCGGCTTCTGATAGGCGTCGGCCAATGCCGCGATCTTGCGCGCTTCGGTAATGCCTCCGCACCAGGACAGATCCAGCATGACGATATCCAGCGCGTCGGCGGCAAGCAGATCCCGGAACGCTCCCTGCGTCGCCAGGGTCTCGCTGCCACACACGGGAATACCGGCATGGCGGCGGTAATCGGCCAGCGCCTGCGGACTGTCCATCTTGATGGGATCTTCCGCCCAGAACGGGCGATACTGCCGCAGCTCGCGAGCGATGGCGATAGCCGACGTCGTATTCCACATGGAATGGAATTCGCACATCACCTCCATCCTGTCCCCAACCGCCAGGCGAATCTTCTCGAACACCTCCAGGCCCTGGCGCATCTGCTGCGCACTGACGAACTGGCCGTCGGAGGCGCCGGCCGCGCCGTCGAACGGCCATACTTTCATGGCTGTGAAGCCCTCTTCGAGCAGACTCAGGGCCAGCTCGTCGGGACGCTCGATGAATGCGATCTGGTCGTCGTACTTACCCCGCGTCTGGTGGGCCCCCTTCTCGATCAGGCGCCGCTGGATCTTCTGGCTGTTGTAGTCGTAGCCCGCGCAAGTATTGTAGGTGCGCATGCGATCGTGGCACTTGCCTCCCAGCATCTGGTAGACGGGCTTGCCGTTCGCCTTGCCGAAAAGATCCCATAGCGCAATATCGATTGCCGATGCGGCGCGCGTTTCCACACCGCTGCCGTTGAATCCCAGGTAGCCGCGCAGCAGCTGGCGCTGCAGGCGCGAAATGTCCGAAGGATCCTGCCCCAGCAGCATGGGCGCCGCCATGCTGTGGACATAGGTTTCCACCGCCTGGGCGCCACGAAAGGTTTCCCCCAGTCCGAACAGGCCTTCGTCGGTATGAAGCTCCACCCACAACAGGTTGGGGAAAGCCTCGACCCTGATTGTTTCTACAGCTGTGATGCGCATGTCGGCTCCTACTCCGCGCTGATCTTCTGGGACGCGATGAGATCGGCCCATTTTTCGTATTCGCTCCTGATATGCGCCTTCAGCACGCCTGCGTCGCCGCTGGCCGGCGTAATGCCGGCCTTGAGCAAGGTCTCGCGCACCTCGGGCTTGCTCAGGCCGCGGTTCACCGCATCATTGAGTCGATTGATGACGGACTCCGGCGTGCCAGCTGGCGCGCCGATGCCGTACCAGGGCTCGATCACGAATCCCTTGAAGCCCAGTTCTTCCATGGTGGGAACATCGGGCAGGTTTTCGGATCGGGTCTTGCCGGTGACCGCCAGCGCGCGCACCTTGCCCGCCTGGATATGAGGAAGAATGGAAGGCTCGTTATCGAAGAACACCTGGATGCTGCCGCCGATCAAGTCCGTAATGGCAGGTCCCGACCCCTTGTACGGCACGTGCAGGATATCGGCGCCCGACACCTTCTTGAGCATTTCCCCCGCCAGATGGTTCGAAGCGCCGACGCCGGAAGAACCGTAATTCAGAGGATGCTTCCCGGCCTGCTCCAGCAGCTCCGCCACCGATGTGATGCCCGTTTCCAGATTGACCGTCAGCACATTGATGGACGAACCCACCAGGGCGACCGGCGCGATATCCTTGAACAAGTCATATCCCGGGTTGGCATACAGGCTTGCATTGACCGCGCAATTGCCGATGCTGCACAGCAGGATGGTATAACCGTCCGGAGCTGAGCGCACCGCCGCCACCGTACCGATATTGCCTGTGGCGCCTGGGCGGTTTTCCACCACGATGGACTGCCCCAGCTCCTGGGAAGCTGCATTGGCCACCAGCCGGGTCACGAAATCTCCGCCTCCGCCGGGCGGCACGGGCGCGATAATGCGCACCGGCTTCCGGGGATAGCTGTCATCGCTCCATGCCGCCGACAGTGGCGCGAGCGCAGCGGCGGCCGACAACAGACCCGCCAGCATTGTTTTCTTCATGCCTCTTCCTTTTTTCAAGATTCAGGACGCCTGATACCACCCGCACTCGCAGGCCCCGGCGCAGGAAACGGAAGAATCCGCATCCTGTTTTTAATTATATGATGAATATATGATTAAAAACAATCTTGTCGGGAGGCATGGAGACATGCATGCGCCTCCCGGCGGGTATACTGCGCCGCACAGCACGAAATGGCGCCGGCACCCGAAGCCTGTTACCCTCTCCTCTCCGGGCACACACCACAGACAATGAAGAAGCCGCCACTGAAAAACTTCCATGCGCAGATCATGGACTCCCTGGGATCCGACATCGTCACGGGCGTTCTTGCCCCGGGCCGGCAATTGCCTACCGAGGCGGAGCTGGCGGAAAGCTTCCAGGCCAGCCGGCTGCTCATCCGCGAAGCCATGAAAAGCCTGGCGGCGAAGGGTCTGGTATCCATACGCCCGCGCATCGGCACGCATGTGCTGCCGCGCGAGCAATGGAACCTGTTCGATCCCGCCGTTCTGTCGTGGTACGGCAAGGTTCCGCTGGATGCCAAGTTCATCGCCGACCTGCTGGAACTGAGAAGCGCCATAGAACCATTGGCCGCTCGCCTGGCGGCGACCCGGGCGGAGCCGCAAATGCTGGAAGCGCTGCGCAGCGCCTACGAGGCCATGGCCACCGCAAAAGACCAGGCAAGTTACATTGAGGCCGACCTGAAGTTCCACGGCACCGTCCTTCGGTCCTGCGGCAACCAGTTCATACAGCAATTGGAGGCCGCCCTGTCGGAAGTGCTGAAAACCAGCTTCACTGCATCCAGCCAGGCCTGGGGCCCCGACGGCAAATCACTGGCATTGCACCGCAATCTGCTGAACGCCATTGCCGGCGGCTCCTCCGGAGACGCCGAACAGGCATCGCTCGCGCTCATCGAAAGAGCCTCTGAACGGATACACAGCAGCCTGCGGCAAACCGGACACAAATGAAAACGCCCCGCCACGGCCGGATCAACAAGCCGAGTGACGGAGCGCAGTGCAATCGATGAAGCCCAGCAAATGCCTGGCCCAACGCGCAGGCGCGGAGGCTACAGCAACGCTTTGCGCAACTCCTCCGCTGACTTGGGCGACAACAGGCCCGTTCTACACCCGCTTGCCCGCCCCCAGCCCCAGGTAGCTCTCAATCACGCGCGGATTGCCTTCCAGTTCGCGCGCCGGCCCCGACAACACCACCTCGCCCGCCTCCAGCACATAGCCGTGATCGGCCACTTGGAGCGCAGCGCGCGCGTTCTGCTCCACTAGCAGGATGCCCACGCCGGTATCGCGCAGGCCGGCCACGATGCGGAAGATCTCGCGCACCACCAACGGCGCCAGACCCAGGCTGGGCTCGTCGAGCAGCAGCACACGGGGCCGGGCCATCAGCGCGCGGCCCACGGCCAGCATCTGGCGCTCGCCGCCCGAGAGCGTGCCGGCCTGCTGGTGGCGGCGTTCGGCCAGCCGGGGGAACAGGGCATAGACCCGATCCATCTCGTCGCGCCAGCCCGCCTCCCGCGCGCAGTAGCGCCGGAAGCCGCCCAGCAGCAGGTTGTCCTTCACGCTCATGCTGGCGAACAGCTCGCGCTTCTCGGGCACCAGCGACATGCCAGCGCCCACGCGCCGCGCCACGTCCCAGCCCGACACCTCGATACCACCCAGCCGCACCGACCCAGACTCTGAACCATTAACGGGCAGCGCCCCCATCAGCGCGTTAAGCAGCGTGGACTTGCCCGCGCCGTTGGCGCCGATCACGGTGACGATGCCGCCGGGCGCCAGCGTGAGGCTGGTGCTGGCCAGCGCCGGCACCTTGCCGTAGCGGGCGCTGAGCCCTTCGACCTGCAGCAGGGGTTGATTCGCCTCAGCCATGGGCCAGCTCCTCGTCCACGCCGCCCAGGTAGGCTTCCAGCACCACCGGGCTGGACTGTATCTCGACTGGCGGCCCCTCGGCCAGCTTGGTGCCGAAATCCATCACCACCAGGTGATTGGTGATCCGCATGACGAACTCCATGTCGTGTTCCACCAGCAGGATGCTCATGCCTTCGGCGCGCAACTGCGACAGCACGGCGGCCAACTCCTGCTTTTCCTTGTAGCGCAGGCCCGCCGCCGGCTCGTCGAGCAGCAGCAGAACCGGATCGGCGGCCAGGGCGCGCGCGATCTCCAGGATGCGCTGCTGGCCCAGGGCCAGGTTGCCCGCCTGCTCGTGAAGGTAGTCGCCCAGCCCCACGCGCTGCAGTTGGCGCGACGCCTCATGCAGTAGAGCGGCCTCGCGGGCACGCTCGCTGTGCAGGGCGCCGGCCACCACGCCCACGTTGCTGCGCAGGTGCGCGCCCAACGCTACGTTCTCCAGCACCGACATTCCCGGCAGCAGCTGCACGTGCTGAAAGCTGCGCCCCACCCCCAGCCTGGCGATGGCGCGCGCCGACAGGCCGCTGATTCGCTTGCCCAGGAATCGTACCTCGCCGCACGTGGCCGGCAACACACCCGTGATCAGGTTGAATGTAGTGCTCTTACCCGCGCCGTTGGGGCCGATCAGGCCCACGATCTCGCCGGCCCGCACGCGGAAACCGATGTCATTGACCGCCACCAGCCCGCCGAACTCCTTGCGGATGGCCTCCACCTCCAGCACCACCTCGCCTTCAGTAGGGCGTGGGCGCTGCGGCAACGGCGGAGCCTCTGGCGGCTCCTCGCCCCCCCGTGCCGCACGCCGCCCCGCGCGAGCGCCCGCCAGGCGCTGCACATAGGGCCAGAGACCATCGCGGGCATACTGCAGCACCACCACCAGCAGCACCCCGAAGACGATCATCTCCAAGTTGGCCGTGGTGTCGAACAGGCGCGGCACCCAGTTTTGGATCTGGTCCTTCAGCACCAGCACCACGGTCGAGCCGAGGATCGCGCCCCACACGTGGCCCGCGCCACCGATCACCGCCATGAACAGGTATTCGATGCCATAGTTCAGCCCGAAGGGGCTGGGGCTCACGGCGCGTTGCATATGGGCATAGAGCCAGCCCGAGATACCGGCCAGCAGGGCCGCATAGACGAAGATCACCACCTTATAGGAGGCCGTGTCCACGCCGAACGACTCGGCCATGCCAGCGCCGCCCTTCAGCGCGCGGATGGCTCGCCCGGGCCGGGAGTCCAGCAGGTTGCGCGTAGCCCACACCGCCGCCAGCGCCAGGCCCCAGATCAGGTAGTAGATGCCGCGCCCGCTGGCGAGCGACCAGCCGAACAACGACAGCGGCTCCACTCCGGCGATGCCGTCGTACTTGCCGAAGGCCTCCATGTTGCCGAACAGGTAGAAGAAGCTCAAGCCCCAGGCAATGGTGCTCAGCGGCAGGTAGTGCCCCGAGAGCCGCAGCGTGACGACGCCCAGCCCGTAGGCGATCACGCCCACCACCGTCAGGCACAGCGGCAGCGTGAGCCAGGGCGACCAGCCCAGCGCCGTGGTGAGATAGGCTGTGGTATAGGCGCCCATGCCCACGAAGGCGGCCTGGCCAAAGGAGGTGAGCCCGCCCACGCCGGTGAGCACCACCAGCCCGATCACCACCAGGCTGGAGAGCCCGATGTAGTTGAGCTGGGTGATCCAGAACTCAGGCGTGGCCGGGATGAGGGGCAGCAGCGCCAGCAGCGCGACGAAGGCCAGGGTGTATGCACGGTTCACGGCCTCACTCCTCATCCTCGATGTGGCGGCTCGTCAGCGAGCGCCACAGCAGTACCGGGATGATCAGCGTAAACACGATCACTTCCTTGTAGGCGCTGGCCCAGAACGAGGCGTAGGCCTCCAGCAACCCCACCAGCACCGCGCCGGCCGCGGCCACCGGATAGCTGACCAGCCCGCCGATGATGGCCCCCACGAAGCCCTTGAGGCCGATCAGGAAGCCGGTGTCGTAGTAGATGGTGGTGACGGGGGCGATCAGCATGCCTGATAGCGCGCCTATCAACGCCGCCAGTGTAAAGGTGAGGCTGCCCGACACGGACGTGCTGATCCCCACCAGTTGCGCGCCGCGCCGGTTCACTGCCGTGGCGCGCAGCGCGCGGCCATACAGTGTGCGCTCGAAGAACAGGTAGAGCGCCACGATCAGCAGCAACGCCGTGCCCACCACGAACAGACTCTGGCCAGACACCAGGGTGAAGCCCAGGTCGATGTTGCCCTCTACGAAGGGTGGCGTGCGCCAGCCCTCGGCGCCGAAGAACACCAGCGCAATGCCCATCAGCGCGAAGTGCACCGCCACCGACACGATCAGCAGCACCAGCACGGGCGCCTCGGCCAGCGGGCGATAGGCCATGCGGTAGAGCATCGGGCCCAACGGCACCACCAGCAGCAGCGTGAGCAGGATGTTCAGCACCAGCGGCGTCCCAGGCCCGGCCAGCAGGGCCGTAAGCCCGGCGGCGGCGGCCGGCAGCAACAGGTAGCCCGCAGCGGCGCGCAGCAAGGTGCCGGCGCGGCCGTTGCGGCGCGCGGAGACCAGCTCAATCAGGAAGGCGGCCAGGCCAGCCAATAGCAGCAGCCAGATCGTGCCCGGCACCTGGCCGTTCACCAACATGGCCAGCGTGAGGGCACCGAAGGCCACGAACTCGCCCTGCGGTATGAAAATGACGCGGGTTACCGCAAAGACCAGCACCAGCGCCATGCCCAGCAGGGCGTAGATGGCACCATTGACTATGCCATCCTGGGCCAGGATCAGCGCTATCGTTGCATCCATCCGGCTACTCGGTTATATGAGGAGCGGCGCGCAGGGCAGCCCTCGACGTCGGGTTGCCGCGCCAGATACCTGGCGCGGCCGGCCCCGCAGCAACAGGAGCCACAAGGCTCCGGGAATCACAGGAGTTCACCCGCAATGATGGCGCACAGGCGCCACCTGCCCAGGCGGGCCGGGATCGAATCAGGGCAGGTACACCCACTTCCCGTTCTCGATCTTCACCATCACGCGGGCGCGCTCGTCGAGCCCGGAGTGATCGGTGGCGCTCATGCTGAACACGCCATGCGAGGCCGGCACATCCTTCAGGTTCTCCAGCGCATCGCGCAGCGCCGCACGGAACTCGACCGTACCCGGCTTGGCACCAGTAGCCAGCGCGCCCGGGATCGCCGCCTGCACCAGCAGGCCAGCATCCCACAGGTGAGCACCGAAGGTGGAGGTGGAACCGGCGCCGTGGGCACCCTCGTAGCGCTCGATGTACTCCAGGCCAGCCTTCTTGACCGGGTTGCTGTCGGGCAGTTGGGCCGCTACCAGCACCGGACCGGCCGGCAGCAAGGTGCCTTCGCCATCCTTGCCCACCACGCGCAGGAAGTCGTTGTTGGCCACGCCGTGCGTCTGGTAGATAGGGCCCTTGAAACCGCGCGCGCGCAGCTCCGTCTGCGGCAGCGCCGCCGGCGTGCCGGCGCCGGCCACCAGCACGGCGTCGGGGCGCGAGGCGATCAGCTTCAGCACCTGGCCCGTCACGCTGGTGTCGGGACGCGCGTAGCTCTCGGTGGCCACAATGGAGATGCCCTTGGGCTCGGCCACCGCCTTGAACTCGGCCAGCCAGTTCTGCCCATAGGCGTCGGCGAAACCGATGAAGGCCACCTTGGCCACCTTGTTGGCCAGCATGGTGTCCACCAAGGCACCCGCCATCAGCGTATCGTTCTGCGGCGTCTTGAAGGCCCAGCGGCGCTTGTCATCTATCGGCGCCACGATGCGGGCGCTGGCCGCCACGCTGATCATCGGCACCTTCTGTTCAGCGGCTACGTCCAGCATGGCGAGCGAGGCGGGCGTCACCGTGGAGCCCAGCATCACGTCCACCTTGTCCTCGGTGACGAGCTTGCGCATGTTGCGCACGGCCTGGGTAGTATCGGTGGCATCGTCCAGCACGATGTATTCCACCTTCTGCCCGGCCACTTCCTTGGGCAGCAGGGCCACCGTGTTGCGCTCGGGAATGCCCAGCGAGGCCGCAGGGCCCGTGCTGGAGAGCGTGACGCCCACCTTGATCTGGGCTTGGCCCGCCAGCGGAACGGCCGCCAGCAAGCAGGCCGCGAACAGGCCGCGGCCCAGGTTATCGGGGTATTGCATGGTTGTCTCCTGAAAACAGCCGGACGAGAGTATAGGAGCTTGGGCTTGCCGGCCAGAGGCACGGGCGTTCCCGTACGGGAAGGTAATTATGGACACAAATCTGACGGCCAGCAACGCTGGCAAACCCTCGCGCCTCGCGGCCAGCGAGAGAATACCACGACGCCCCTGGCATCGCCAGCTTCCTGACACCGTGCGCAGACAGACGCCACAAAGGAAAACCGACGCGCAGGCGCGGAGGCTACAGCAACGCTTTGCGCAACTCCTCCGCTGACTTGGGCGACAACAGGCCCGGCGCAACGTCATAAACAGACCGCGCGCCCTTTTGCCCTTGCCGGCGCATGCGGCATGCCGCACGCGCATAAGCCACCAACACACTGGAGGTGAACTCGGGGTTGCTTTCCAGCGCCAGGGAATACTCGATGGTCTGCACCGTATTCCGGCCAGTCTTGCCGCTGCGGATCACGAAGCCGCCATGCGGCATGCCCGAGTGGTCATGCGCCAGTTCGTCCTCGGTGATGAAGGCAACAGTCGTGTCATAGTCGGCGAAATAATCCGGCATGGTGACGATGGCATTCCTGACGGCATCCGCATCGGCGCCTTCCTGCAGCACGACGAAGCAGTCGCGACGATGCTTCTCGCGTGTGGACAATACCGGCTGCGTGCCCGAACGCACCCGCTCGACGGCGGACTGCAGAGGCACGGTGTACTGGACGGCCGCCTTGACGCCGGGAATGCGGCGGATGGCGTCCGAATGCCCCTGGCTGACGCCCTTGCCCCAGAAAGTATAGGTTTCACCTTGCGGCAGGATGGCTTCGCCGAACAGACGGTTCAGTGAAAACAGGCCTGGATCCCAGCCAACGGAGATCAACGCGACATTGCCCCCTTTCGTGGCAGCGGCATCGACGGCCGCGAAGTATTCGGGGATGCGGGCATGCGTATCGAAACTGTCCACGGTCGTGAACAGCGACGCCATTTTCGGCCCCTGCTCGGGCAGGTCGCTCTTGGATCCGCCGCACAGGATCATGACATCCACCTTATCCCGGTAGTCTGCGATCACATCCAGCCCGACAACCGGAATGCCCGAATCCAACAGGGCAACCGAAGCTGGGTCGCGCCGCGTGAATACCGCTACCAGCGCCATATCGGGATTCTGCGCAATGGCGGACTCCACGCCACGCCCCAGGTTTCCATAACCCACAATTCCGATTCTGATCTTTGCTGTCATCCAATTTCTCCTTGCTGATTGACCACGGGCCAAAGCGCAAGTCTCTCCTCCTATTCAGGCGGAAGTGACTCACTTTACAACTGATGCTGGCGCGAAACGAACTGGCGGAAGCGCTCCGACCCTTCGTCGCCGAACATGCCTTCGGGCGCCCCCTGGCACTCGATGCGCCCCTCGTGCAGAAACATCACGCGATTCGATACATGCCTGGCGAATCCCATCTCATGCGTCACGACCAGCATGGTCCGGCCCTCTTCGGCCAGCGTGCGCATGACGCGCAGCACTTCGCCGACCAGTTCTGGATCCAGCGCCGACGTTGGCTCGTCGAACAGCATGACCCTGGGATGCATCGCCAGGGTGCGGGCAATGGCCACCCGCTGCTGCTGCCCGCCCGACAGGTGCGCCGGATAGGCATCGCGCTTGTCGTACAGACCTACCTTTTCCAGCCATACCCCGGCTTCTTCGATGGCCTCGGCGCGCGGGCGTTTCAGCACCCGGATGGGACCTTCGACGATATTCTGCAGTACGGTCATGTGCGACCACAAGTTGAAGCTCTGGAACACCATGCCCAGGCGCGAACGCATGCGTTCGACCTGCTTGCGGTCACAGGGCTTGCGGTGGCCGTCGGGTAGATCGCGCATGGCGATGACCTCGCCGTCCAGCGCGACCTTGCCCTGGTCGGGCATTTCGAGCAGATTGATGCACCTGAGCAGCGTACTCTTGCCCGATCCGCTCGCGCCGAGAATCGAAATGACATCTCCCTGCGCGGCATCGAAGCTGATGCCCTGCAGCACATGCGCGTCGCCGAACGACTTGTGCATGTCCTCCACGGAAAGCGCGGGAAGGCCGGAAGGCGAAATGACTTGCGTCATTGAAGCTCCAGAAATAGCAATGCGGCCGGATTCTTTCGGGTCGCCATGAGTGTCTTGCGTCATCAGACCCCCTCCCGCCGCACGGCGCCGCGCGGCAGGCCGGGATCGCGCAAATGCCCGGACAGCAGATACTCGGCCAGCCCCAGCGCGCGGAAAATCAGGAAATTGATGATCAGGTAAATCAGCGCCGCGCAACAGAATACCTCGAGCGTCCTGTATGTCGACTGGATGATCTGCTGCGCCACGCCCGTGACCTCCCATACCGTCACCAGACTGGCCAGCGCGGTGGCCTTGGTGATCATGACGGCTTCGGTGGAATAGGCGGGCAAGGCGTACCTCAGCGCCACGGGCGCGATGATGCGCCGCAGCAGCGTAAACCGGCTCATGCCGCAGGCGATGCCGGCCTCGATCTGCCCCTGGGGAATCGACAGGATAGCGCCGCGCAGGATCTCCGCAGTATAGGCGGCCGTGCACAAAGCGAAAGAGATGACGGCGCAGGCGTAGGGTTCGCGCAGCACGAACCAGAGCATGCTGTCTCGTATGGCCTGGAACTGCCCCACTCCGTAATACAGCAGGAACAGCTGGATGAGCAGCGGCGTGCCGCGGAACAGGAAAATATAGATGCGCGCGAAATAGTGCGGAACCGCGCGATGGCTCAGCCGCATCGCCACCAGCACGCAGGCCCAGATGCCGCCCAGGAGCAGCGCGGACGACACGAGCCCGAGCGTGGTCGGCACGGCCTCCAGCAGCCTCAGGAATGTGTCGCGCAGGAATTCGAAATCGATGCCCATCATGTTCAGCGGGCAAACCCGCGCCGGAAGGATTTGCCGGTATGCGCCTCGAGACGCTGGAACACCTGGCTGGTGAACGAGGTCATGGCTAGGTACAGCAAGCCCGCCACGATATAGAAAAGGAAATAGTCGTTCGTGGAGCCCGCAGCATTCTGGCTGGTGCGCATCAGCTCGGCCAGGCCGGTCACCGACACCAGCGCGGAATCCTTGATGCTGAGCTGCCACACATTGCCCAGCCCGGGCAGGGCGAAGCGCATGACCTGCGGCACCAGCACCCGGCGCCAGACCGTGGGCCGCGTCATGCCGATGGCTCGCGCGGCTTCGAGCTCGCCGACCGGCACGGCGCGTACCGCCGCCCGGTAGACTTCGGCCTGATAAGCCCCCGAAATCATGCCGACCGCCAGCGCGCCGATCAGGAACGGCGGCATCTCGATGAAGCCGTCGGCGCCAAACCACGATCCCACACTCGTCAGCACGGAAGAGCCGCCGAAATAGAACAGATAGATGATCAGCAGTTCGGGCACGCCGCGGAATACAGTCGTATACAGCTCGCCCAGCACGCGCCAGGCGCGGTTGCGCGACAGCTTGGCGGCGGCCACCAGGCCGCCGAATACAGCGCCGATCGCCATGGCGGCCAGGGTCAGCAGAAAGGTGACCGCGGCCGCCAGCAGCAGCATGCGGCCCCAGCCGTTTTCGCCGAACCCCAGCGTGTCGAACAGCGCCATCCCCATCATCCCTCGAAAGCCATGGCGGGCGCGGCCCGGCCATGCAGCGCCGCAGGGGCATAGCTCCAGCCCGCGTTTCGATCGATGATGCGTCCGGCCGGCGCCATCTTCGCGCTTACTCCGCCTTGGGTGTCAGGTCGGCCTTGAACCACTTTTGCGACAGCTTGAGCAAGGTGCCGTCTTCCAGCGCCGCCGCGATGGCGTCGTCGAACTTCTTGCGCAGGTCGTCATCCGACTTGCGGATGCCCAGGGCCTCGCCCTCGCCCCAGACAGGGCCCGTGATGATCTGGCCGGCATAGGCCAGTTTCTTGTTCTCGGGGCGCTCCAGCGCCGCGGTCCAGTAGGTGATGGCATCGAACGCCACGTCGATGCGGCCGGCCACCAGGTCCAGCGTATGCTCCGCCGCCGTCTTGTACAGGCGGATGCGCGCCACATCCTTGAAGTGCTTTTCGATAAAGGCGGTGTAGCTGACGCCCGTCTGCAGGCCGATCGTCTTGCCCTTCAGGTGCTTGCGTAGCTCGTCGATGACGGGCTTGTCGTGCGCATCGTCGCCGGTCAGGTAGACGGTGGCCTTGCCTTCTTCAGGCTTGGGGAGCACGTCGCCGTCGACGGCGACGAATGCAACCGGAGTCGCAGCATAAGGGCGCGAGAATGCGATGACCTTCCGGCGTTCCTCGGTAATGCTCATGGAATCCATGAGCACGTCGAATTTGCCCGCCTGCAGGGCGGGGATCATGCCGTTGAAGTCCTGCGTGCCCAGGATGCACTCGAGCTTCGCATGCGCGCACAGGTATTCCAGCAGCTCGGGCTCGAAACCGCCCAGCTTGCCGTTGGGCAGCGTGAAATTCCACGGTTCGTAGGCGCCCGTCAGTGCAACGCGCACCTTGGTCCATTCCTTGGCCTGCGCCGGGGTCATCAAAATCGCGGCGCCAGCCACGAAACCGCCAATCCAGCCTGCCAGCCGTCTTCCACCCGCCTTGATCATTTCCGTTCCCTTTGGTTCCAGATACAAAACCATTTAGCATAACCCAAAAAGCCCGCACTACGGTCCACGCCAGCCTGCGCTTTGCGATAAATTCGAGGCGCTCCGGCGCGCGAAACCGTCGTCTTCCCGCTACCGGGGACGACACCGTATCGCGCATGCATCGCCCGAACAAACCGGGCTATTCCTATTTGCTCCACCCATTGCCAAGGCCGGAAAAATATTACATTTGGCCCGGAGCGCTGCCACAAGCAGCAGTACATCAGGAGCCTGTTTGCCATGCTGACCCGCCTCAAGGTCCGAACCGTCATTCTTGCCATTATCTTTTTGCTGGTTGCCGGCCTGCTGGCCGCCAGCGCACTGGGCTGGAAAAACGCCCACGACAGCCACCAAGCCATCGACAAGAGCCATGTCATCGCCTCCGACCAGCGGGGCCAGCTCTACTCCGCCTGGGTCGCCATGCTGCGCGCCCGCATCGGTCTGGCATCCGGCTATTCCGAATTGATCTCAGGCGATATCACCCAGTTGGACAGCCGCATCGAGGGCGCCCGCAACCGCCTTGAACAGGTCGAAAAGGCAATTGCGCACTACCGCGCAAACATCGATGTCGCCCACGAGAACACCGCCGCCCAGCTGCAACAGGTCGCCGACGCCTACATCGCCGCCGTCCGCGAAGTGGCCGAGAGCCTTGCCCAGCGCAGCAGCTATGGCTACCTGATGGCAAACGATAAATCCCGCGAAAGCAACCAGGCCTTCGACCGGGTGGTCAGCGAGGCGCTGGCCCAGACGGAGCAGCAGATGCAGGCCCTGGAAGCCAGCGCTGCATCCGATTACACGTTCGCCAGGATCAGCGCCATCGCCCTTGGCGTATTTGCGCTGGTCATGCTGTTTGCCGCCTGGCGCTTCATCACCCTGGTCGTGCT
Source organism: Paracandidimonas soli (assembly GCF_004342005.1). GTDB lineage: Bacteria > Pseudomonadota > Gammaproteobacteria > Burkholderiales > Burkholderiaceae_B > Paracandidimonas > Paracandidimonas soli. The sequence continues at coordinate 77,672 of NZ_SMBX01000004.1, read as the reverse complement.
GAAGCCCTTGCAGCAGGCAGGCCGGGTGTTCGAGCAGATGGGCGCCGGCAACCTGTCCCAGCGCATCACATCGCGCTCCGACAACGAGATCGGCTTGCTGCTCTCCAGCATGAAACGCATGCAGGACAATCTCGTGCGCGTCGTCTCGCAAGTCCGCCAGGGCGTGGACGAAATCCATATCGGCTCCCACCAGATATCGCAAGGCAATACCGACCTGAGCAGCCGCACCGAAGAACAGGCTGCCGCCCTGCAGGAAACCGCGGCCAGCATGGAAGAGCTCGCCGCTACGGTGCGCCAGAATGCCGACAACGCCCGCCAGGCCGACCAGTTGGCGGCCTCCAGCACCGACGTCGCCCGCCGCGGCGGACTGGCCGTTTCGGAAGTCGTGCAGACCATGCAGCTCATTTCCGCCAGCTCCAGCAAGATCTCGGAAATCGTCAACGTGATCGACGGCATCGCATTCCAGACCAACATCCTGGCGCTGAATGCCGCCGTGGAAGCAGCCAGGGCCGGCGAAGAAGGCAAGGGATTCGCCGTGGTGGCCGGTGAAGTCCGCTCTCTGGCGCAGCGCAGCGCGCAGGCGGCGCGCGAAATCAAGGGATTGATCGAGGAGTCGGTCAGCACTGTCCAGACCGGCTCCAGCCAGGTCGAGCAGGCTGGAGCCACCATGCGCGAGATCGAGGAGTCCGTCCAGCGCGTCACAGACATCATGGGAGAAATTTCCTCGGCCTCCCAGGAGCAGTCCCGCGGCCTGGAGCAAATCAATATCGCCATCACGCAGATGGACGGCGTCACACAGCAGAACGCCGCCCTGGTCCAGCAAGCCGCGGCGGCGGCCAGCTCGCTGGAAGAGCAGGCGGAACGCCTGCGCGACGCGGTCTCCATCTTCCAGATCCAGTCCGGCGAAGTCATTGATACCCGGCCGGACAACGATGCGCTGGGACACGGAGCGCCCAGGCTGATCGCTCAGATGTAAGACACGGCACTGGTTTCAGCATGCCCCTGCCCGCTTCCCTCCTCGGCAGGGACATGCCTTTTTAACGACCTCGCTTTTTCGACCGACAAATGACAAGCGCATATCCCTCCGTGTCCGGAGGCCACGGTCCGGCAGGTTAAGATACGCCCTGCCCGAACCCTTTTCCACGCCTGTCTTGCCTCTCTCCGAATCTCCTTCGCCCGCTCCCGCCATCCTGGTCATCGACGCCTGCGTCATGATGTCCGGCCTACAGCGCCGCCTGCTGCTGGCGCTGGGCGCGAGCGGCGTTTTCCAGCCGGCCTGGAGCGAGCGCATCGGGGACGAATGGAAACGCAACGCCGGACGCCTGTGGGACATTCCGGCCGAAAGCCTGCAGGAAGAGTGGGACGCCATGCAGTCCGCCTTTCCCGGCGCCATGGCGCACCAGATCGATCTGCACAAGCAGGGTCTGCGCTACAGCGACCCCAAGGACTGGCATGTGATCGCAGCCGCCAGGGAGATGCGCGAGCGTCATCCTTGCAGCCCGGTGGAAATCCTGACGCTGAACATGAAGGACTTCAACCGCTCGGAACTCCGCCGGCTGGGCCTGGCAGCGCTGACGCCGGACCGCAAGCTGGCTGCCTGGTGGCCAATGCACAGGGCCCGTATCCGCAGCATCATCGACGAACTCGATGCGGCCGACCCTCCCGCCGGCCTGCCCCGTCTGCCCATGAAGGAACGGCTGGGCCGCGAACGCCTTTTCATGTTGCGCAGCCTGATGGCGGCATAGCCGGGACAGCCGTCGGATACGGAAATGCCGCCGGCAACCTGCATGTGAGTCACTCCTGCCTGAAGTCGGGAGCGTCCTCGCCGCCATACGGGGGCGCCATACCCTCTTGCAGCACCGCCCCCGTCCAGGATTTCTTCAGCAGCGCATAAATATCCCGGATGACGTCCTGATGCTGCCCCTGGGAATGGCAATAAATGCTGAAGCGCATGTTCAGGACGGGGAATTCCGACGACAGATCGACCAGCTTGCCCTCGCGGACATCGGAAGCAGCCAGGCTCCACGGCAGCCAGGCCATGCCCAGCCCGGCCTTGACCATTTCCTTCACGCCGGCAAGAAACACTGATTCGTGCACCACTTCCACGTTATATGTACGCATGATCCGGGACATCGGCGCGCTCATGATGCGCCCCATGTAACTGTCGGCCGGGAAGGACAGCACCCTGAGGCGTTTCTGGTCTTCCAGGCCCGATTTATGCTGATTTTGCATATCCGGCGCGGTGACCGGGACGATCTTCTCGATGCCCAACTGCAGCCGCGGCGTCTTCGGCATGATGCTCAACAGCGGATCATCCTCTTCTTCGAGGCAAAGCAGCAGATCGGCCCGGCCGCGCATGAACGAGGCCACGCATTCATCCCTGTTCTCGGACAGGACCTCGAACTCGATATGCCGCTCCGACTCCTGGCCGATCAGACGCAGCAGCGCGGGCAAATGAGTGATCGTCAATGAGTGCTGGGTCGACACGATCAGATGCACGGACCCTCTGCTCTCTTCCTGCATGCGCATGCGCAGCTGCGCCAGATCGTGCAGCAGTGCACGGAACTCGGGCACGTGGCGCTGCGCCACCGCCGTCAGTTGCACCGGCTGGCGGCCCCGGTCGACCAGGGTCGCGCCCAGCCATTCCTCCAGCAGCCGGATGCGCCTGGAAAAGGCGGGCTGCGTGACGTTGCGTTCGAGCGCGGCGCGCGAAAACGTGCCGAATTCGGCCAGGGCCAGAAAATCCTCGATCCATTCTTGCTTCATGGCGGCTCCACCCAACTATGCAAAAACGGCATAGCCGTGGGCAAAATATAGCATTGGTCAAGCCGCAACGCGCCACCTATGATGAAAGCTCTCTTCCCGCCCTGGAGTGATAGTCATGCATCTTGCCCGCTTTCCCCGGATCCGTCTGGGACATCTTCCCACACCGCTGGAATTCCTCCCGAATCTCACCAGACATCTGGGCGGTCCCGACATCTATATCAAAAGAGATGACTGCACCGGACTGGCGACGGGAGGCAACAAGACGCGCAAGCTCGAATTCCTCGTGGCCGATGCCATTGCCCAAGGAGCCGACACCCTGATCACCCAGGGGGCGGTACAGTCCAACCATGCCCGCCAGACTATCGCGGCGGCGGCCGTCACCGGGCTGAAATGCAAGATACTCCTCGAAGAGCGCGTGCAGCGCGCATCGGAAGAATATGCCGAATCGGGCAATGTCATGCTCGACCGGCTGCTGGGCGGCGTCATCGCCGCCCGCTGCCCCTCCGGCACCGACATGGCCCGGGCGATGGAAGATCTGGCTCAGGAGCTGCGCTCGCAAGGGGGCAAGCCCTACATCATTCCCGGAGGCGGCTCCAACGCCGTCGGGGCGCTGGGCTACGTCGCCTGCGCCCAGGAACTCCTCGGCCAGTCGTTCGAACGGGGACTGAGGATCGATCATGTCGTGCATGCAACAGGCAGCGCCGGCACGCAGGCGGGGCTGGTCGCGGGGTTTGCCGCGATGAACAGCCATGTGCCCGTCTACGGCATCGGCGTGCGCGCGCCGCGCCCGCAGCAGGAGGAAAATGTCTGGAAGTTGGTGCAGGCGACGCTGGATCACATGGGAGTATCCTTGTCCTGCGTGCAGCGCTCCGATGTCGTTGCGAATACCGATTACGTGGGCGAGGGATACGGCATACCCACGGACGCCATGATCGAAGCCGTCACGCTTGCAGCGCGGCAGGACGCAATATTGCTCGATCCCGTCTATTCCGGCAAGGGCATGGCGGGCCTGATCGACCTTATCAGGAAAGGCCATTTCAAGAAAGGCGAAAATATCGTTTTCGTCCATACTGGCGGAACCGTCGGACTATACGGCTATCGCCCGATTTTCGGTCAATAATAAGAAGCACAGGCTCCGCTCCCGCCGCCCGACAGGACAAAGAGCGGACGCCAACCACCCTTCCACTCATGACAAGGAGGATGACGCGAAAATTTGATCATTCATGCATTCCCACAGATACAGGAGGTAGACGCGCAACGCTGTCGGCCTGGAGCCTCTTCAGCCGGCCAAACACAGATAACTATTAGTGTTGGATCATTCTGTACGGAGACAAGTCATGCATAAGAAACTCACCGCCTGCACAACAGCTTTGATTGCCGCGGTCACATTCGCCGCCACGCCCGCCCATGCGGAGGGCCGCCTGGAAAAGATCAAGTCCACGGGCGAGATCGCCATCGGACACCGCGACACTTCCATTCCCTTTTCCTATCTGGACGACAAGCAGAACCCCATCGGCTATTCGCTGGACATATGCATGGGAGTCATAGAGGCGCTCAAGAAGAAGCTCGATATGCCGGAGATCAAGGTCAAATACGTTCCGGTCACCTCGTCGACACGCATCCCCCTGGTGGCGAACGGCACGGTGGACCTCAACTGCGGCTCATCCACGAACACCATCGAGCGCCAGGCCCAGGTCGCCTTCGCGCCCACCACATTCATCACCGCCACCCGATTCCTTGCCCTGAAATCCTCCAAGGTCGAAAAGCTGGATGACTTCAAGGGAAAAACCATCGTATCCACCGCCGGCACCAGCAACATCCGCTGGGCCACCGGGGCCAACAACGAGCAGAAACTCGGCATGAACATCATCTCCACCAAAGACCATGCGGAAGCGATGCTCACGGTGGAAAACGGCCGGGCCCTGGCGTTTTTCATGGATGACATCCTGCTGGCGGGGCTGGTCGCGACATCCCGCAACCCCGATGCATGGATGATCAGCAAGGACGCCTACACCATCGAGCCTTATGCCATCATGCAGCCCAAGGACGACCCCGAGTTCAAGAAAGTCGTCGATGATGCCATCATTGCAATGATGAAAGACGGCACCATCGAGAAACTCTATGCCAAATGGTTCGAATCGCCGATTCCTCCCAAGAACGTAACCCTGAACTGGCCCATGACCGAGCAGTTGAAACGGACGCTGCAAAACCCCAGCGACTCCGCGGATCCCGAGCACTATAAGTAAAGGCTGACGTAAAAGCCGACGGGCAATCCTCGCGGCAACCGGCCCTGCGCCGGTTGCCGTCCGGTGAGCCGCCCCTGGCCATATCCGCCATCCCGTCAGGAGGAGAGCATGAACTACTACTGGAACTGGTCCATTTTTTTCGAACCGTCCCCGTACGGGAATCTCTATATTTTCACCCTGCTCAATGGCCTGGTATGGACGGTTTTCACCGCACTGCTCGCATGGATCCTGGCTTCGGTCGTAGGCACGCTCGTCGGCGTCGCCAGGACGACGGAGATCGGCTGGCTGCGGAAAATCGCAACCCTGTATGTGGAAATCTTCCGCAATATCCCTCTCCTGGTGCAGATGTTCCTGTGGTACTTCGTCATACCTGAACTACTGCCCTCTTCGCTGGGCAATGCCGTCAAGCAGATCCCGCCGCCCTGGGGGATTTTTCTTCCGGCTTTTCTTTGCCTGGGCTTCTACACCGCTTCGCGTGTCGCCGAGCAGGTCCGCGCGGGGATCGAATCGCTGCCGAAAGGGCAGCGCATGGCAGGCACCGCGCTGGGGCTCAAGCCCGCCCAGGTCTACCGGTACGTGCTTCTGCCGGTGGCTTTCCGGATCATCCTGCCGCCCATGACCTCGGAAATGCTGAACCTGATCAAGAATACTTCCGTCGCTTTCACCATCGGCCTGATGGAGCTCGTGGGAGCCGCGCGCTCCATGCAGGAATTCAGCTTCCAGGTGTTCGAGAGCTTCGCCGGCGCCACCACGCTTTACCTGATACTCAACCTCGTCGTCGTGCTTTGCGCCGGAGGGTTCGCGCGGTACACCGCCGTGCCCGGCCTGGCCGGCAGCGCGCGGGACGCGCCCGCCAAGGGCGCGCTTTTCGGCCTGGCGCGGTCCGAAGGCAGAAAACACGGCAAGTGGTGGAAAGGAGGCGCACGGCCATGAACGCTTTCGACTTCGATGTCATTGAACGCTCGCTGGGCTACCTGTTTCGCGACGGCATGGTCTTTACGCTGAAGCTGACCCTGCTCTCCGCCACCGGCGGCCTGATCCTGGGAACCATTCTGGCGATGTGCCGGCTGTCGAAAATACCGCTGCTGTCGGGCGTGGCCGGCATCTACGTCAACCTGCTGCGCGCCCTGCCGCTCATCCTGGTGATCTTCTGGTTCTATTTCCTGGTTCCTTTCATCGGCGCCTGGCTCACCGGCGCCAGCCGCCCGATCGCCGTGGGCGGCTTCACCTCCGCGCTGATCACCTTCACGATCTTCGAAGCCGCCTACTATTGCGAGATCATGCGCGCGGGCATTTCGTCGGTGCCGGAATCCCAGACCGCCGCAGGCCGCGCCCTTGGACTGAACTATTTCCAGATCATGGGCAGCATCGTCCTTCCCCAGGCCTTCCGCAACATGGCGCCCGTTCTGCTGACGCAGACCATTATCCTCTTCCAGGACACATCCCTCGTCTACGTCCTTTCGCTGACCGACTTCCTCGGCGCAGCCGTCAAGGTCGCCCAGCGCGACGGCCGGCTCCTGGAAATGTACTTGTTCGTTGCGCTGGTCTACTTCCTGATCAGCTATAGCGCCTCGCGGGGAGTGCGATACTTGCAGCAGCGCACTGCCATCGGCCGGTAAGCAGGAGATTCAATGATAGACATCAAGAACGTGAGCAAATGGTATGGGACGGTCCAGGTGCTGGACTCGTGCTCCACCCATGTCGAGAACGGCGAGGTAGTCGTGATCTGCGGCCCTTCGGGCTCGGGAAAGTCCACGCTGATCAAGGTCGTCAACGGACTCGAACCCTTCCAGAAAGGCGAAGTGTTCGTCGACGGCGTTTCCGTAGGCGCGCCGGACACCGATCTGGCCAAGCTGCGCGCGCGCATCGGCATGGTGTTCCAGAGCTTCGAGCTTTTCCCTCACCTTTCCGTGATACGCAACCTGATCCTCGCCCAAGTGAAGGTCCTCAAGCGCAGCGAAGCGGAGGCCGTATCGCGGGCCGACAAGCTGCTGGATCGCGTCGGCATGCTGTCGCACAGGGACAAATATCCCGGACAGCTTTCCGGCGGCCAGCAGCAGCGGGTGGCCATCGCCCGCGCCCTGGCCATGAATCCCGTCGCCATGCTGTTCGACGAGCCGACATCCGCCCTGGACCCGGAGATGGTCAACGAAGTCCTGGACGTCATGGTCGATCTCGCCAAGGAAGGCATGACCATGATGGTCGTCACGCACGAGATGGGATTTGCCAGGAAAGTGGCCGATCGCGTCATCTTCATGGACGAGGGCAAGATCGTGGAAGACTGCAGCAAACATGAGTTCTTCGAGAATCTTCCCGCTCGGGCGGAACGCACCCGGCTGTTCCTGTCCAAGATTCTGCCCAACTAGGTAGGTGCGCGAGATGGAAGACGCATTCGATGGGCCTTTTCTCGGCATTCTGGGGGGCATGGGCCCGCTGGCCAGCGCGACCCTGATGACGCGCTTGACGCAGTTGACACCCGCGGAGACGGATCAGGCGCATATTCCTGCGATCCTGTGGAGCGACCCGCGCATCCCAGACCGCCCCGCCGCCTACCTGCGCCAGGGAGAGGACCCGTTCCCGTGGATGCTCAACGGCATCCGACGCCTGGAGGCCGCCGGCGCGAAGATCATCGTCATTCCCTGCAACACGGCGCACCTCTGGTACGACGCCCTGGCCGCGCAAGCGCGCGTTCCCATCATCCATATCGTCGATGCCGTGGTGCAGAACCTTCAGGCCCAGGGCGTCCCGCATGGCCGCGTCGGCCTGATGGCGACCAGCGCCACGCTGCAATCCGGACTCTATCAGTCGCGGCTGAGCGCCCACGGATACGAATGCCTCGTACCGGAGCCAGAGGAAATCGGCCGCCATTGTTCGATCCCGATCGCCCTTACCAAGCAGGGGCATCTCGAAGAAGCCCGGCGCGCCGCCAGCCCCGGCGTCGCTTCGCTTTGCGACCGGGGCGTTCAGGCCATCGTGCTGGGCTGCACCGAACTTCCCCTGGCGCTGCCCCACGCCATGCGCGGCTCCTGGGAAGTGCCCATCGTCGACTCCATCGATGCACTGGCGCATGCCGCCATCCACTGGCACAGGCGGCAAACAGGAAAGCGAAAACCCGACGATTGAAACAAATTGGATATCCGCTTTGGGATCCGGCAATTCGCGTGTTATTTATTGCGTGTCATTTCACGTACCCACGCATCTCGTCCGCGGAGCAGCTCCCAATGCATGCCAGAAGTTTTGTCCTTGCCGCCGCCCTCGTCCTGCTGCCTGCAATGGCTGGCGCCGAAGTCAATGCCTCGCTTGCAGGCCAGACCGTGGTGACGCAGATTCCAGGCGGCGAGCATCGCAAGGAATACGCGCGCAACGGGCAACTGGTCTATGAAGTGATAGAGCAGGATCGCGGAAAAGGACTGGAAGCGACCGAGCGCGAATGGACCCAGGACGGCGGCCCGCTGCGCGACCAGATTTTCCTGGACGGCATGCAGATGCGCGGAACGTTCTGGTACATGAACGGCAAGGTGCGGGAGAAACACGTCAACCAGGCGCTGCGCGACCCCAAAGGTCCGCCCGGAAACTACGTCGAGCATTTTTCCGACCTGGGCGTGCTGCAGGCCTCCGGTGTAATGCAGGGGCGGTTCAAGCGCGTAGGCCCGCATCGCTTCTATGATGAGCACGGAAAGCTGAGGACCGAGATGACCTACGACGATTCAGGCACTCTCGTTTCCGAGAAAAAATTCGATGCGGATGGGGTAGCCGGCGAAGCACAGGGCTTCCATCCCGACGGTTCGCGCCGATTGCCTTGACACTTGCGCCAGGCGGGACGATCGGCATTCCCCGCTTCGTTGGAGAACTTGCCCGGCTGGACCGTGAACTGCGCCTCAGCCGAGCCATCGGGCGCCAACAAGCGCTGGCACATGCCGCCATCCGAGGCGAAGGGACAAAGCGGCATGAAAGGTCTCTTATGACGTCAATTGGCTTTCGCGCCCACCATGGCGACAAGCTTCGCCATGTTCTCGCTGCTCTCCTTCAGCACATCACCCAGAGCCTCCGGAGTCATCGGTTTGGGATCGATGCCCAACACGGTAAAACGCTCCAGCACGTCCGCGTTGCGCAATATCGGACCAACAGCATCATTTATCCTGTCGATAATGGGCCGCGGAGTACCGGCAGGAGCCAGCAAGGCAAGCCAAGTGTCATACTCGTAGCCAGGCAGGCCGCTTTCGGCGATCGTAGGAACCTCGGGCATGAACCTGCTGCGTTCGGCGGTAGTGACGGCAAGCACGCGCACGCGCTTGTCGTTGAGGAACGGCATGATCGCAACATTGGCTCCGATCATCGCATGACCGCGCCCCGACAGAACCTCGGTAATGGCGTCTCCTGTGCTTTTGAACGGCACATGGATCATGTCGAGGTCCGCCATATCGACCAAAAGCGCCATGGCCAGATGGGTATTGCTGCCGATGCCCGCGGAGGGATAGGCCAGCCCTTTCTTCTCTCTGGTATAGGCTATGAATTCCTCCACCGTGTTCACCGGCAGTGCGCTGTTCACCATCAGCGCGTAACCGCTGCTGGCAATCGACGCAACTGGAGCGAAGTCCGTGATAGGGTGGTACGGCAGGTTGGAATACATGGCTCCGCTGATGGTGTGATTGGCTCCGGTTACAAGAATCGTATAGCCGTCGGCGGGGGATCTGGCTACCGAGGCGGTTCCGACGGAGCCTCCCGCGCCAGGGCGGGCTTCAATTACGAATGGCTGCCCCAAGGCTTCGCCCAGCTCATTCACCATTGCCCGCATCATGGAATCCAGTATTGAGCCGGCGCCGAAGGGAACCACCAATCGTACCGGCTTGGCCGGCCAGGACTGCGCTCTGGCCGGGCTGCAGGCTAATGCGCCTGCAATGAGCGATATGCCGAACAGGGTGATATCGCGGCGCGTAACATTCACGCGATCAGAAGTATCATCATTCATGGAGTCTCCATACTGTTGTAGTTGTAGAAGTTGTTGAAATAACCTGATGCCGCGCGAATGGATTGGGGCAGTTCGCACTGCCGCCAATCCAGAAAAAACTTATGCGGCAGCCACTTCCGGAAGTCTCGGGAACTGCGCTCGCAATTCCTCATAGACTCGGAAGACATCGTCCGCCCCGCCATCCGCCGGGGCAACGTTGTCGGCCAGGCGGCTGAACAGATGATGCTTGACGAAGTGAGCCCAAGACACAGGAACGACGCGCGCGATCTCGGTAAATGCTGCATAGCGCTGTCGTGTCCAGACGCTTTCGAAGCGGCTGCGGCCCGGCCCGAAATCGTAATGCCCGTCAGTGCGGGGGGCGCGACTGCTGCGAAGAAGGCTGGTGGCCTGCGCGTCGATCTCCAGATCGGGAGTGATCTCCACACCATATTCGGACCTTGCCTTTTCGATCGATACGAAGCCGCAGCGCACATCATGCAGCACCTTCTCGGACGAGCGTTTCAGCGGATCCCCATACCCTCCTCCGCCCGGTCCCTGGACTCGAATCACATCGCCTGGCGAGCATGGCACGACATCGATATTGCGCAGCTCCACCGCAGCAGGCGTATCGGGATTCTTGATGAACCGGGAGTTCGCTCCAGCCTTGCCGCCTAACACTCCCCAGGCGGCAAGGTCCGTCCGGTTGCGGTTGCGCGCAGTGACGACTGCATTGGGCGACAGGACGCGGAACTCCATGGTTGCCGCGTTGCCTCCTCTTTGCTCGCCAACGCCTCCTGTATCGGGCACGAGGCCATAACGGAGAATCTCGATCGGCACTTCCGCCTCGTTGATCTCCACCGGGGTATTCTTCAGGAAAGCCGAATTCGCGCCGCAGCCCTCGACACCGTCACGCTCGGGGCCGCCGCCCGCTCCGCCGCCGCACGGACCGATGGACGACAGCGCTGGCCGGCCGTCGGCCGACAATGTCTTGACGTTGAGATTGCTTGAACCGCCCGCCGGGCAGGCGGGAAGCAGGTGCGGGACCACCTGGCTGAAAACACCGAAAGTGCAAGCCTGTATCACCGCTGTCGTCAGGCTCCGCATGCCTACGGCGGCGGGGTGCTCGGCATTCAGGACCGTACCTTTGGGGAGAATCGCCTTGCAAGGCTTGACGGATCCGGCGTTCAGCACATGCAAAGGGGCCAGGCTGTGCAATACATATACCAGGCCCACCGTCACGATCGAGTGATGAGGGTTACCGCCCGTGGGAACATTCAGGGCCGAAGCCACTTGCGGATCACTCCCTGTGAAATCCAGCTCCAGCTCGTCCCCCTTGATGCGCAGCGTAATGGCGATACGGCAGGGAAATCCGTTGGGCGAATCTTCGTCCGCGTATTCCGAAAAGAAATACTCGCCATCAGGCATGCTGCTGATCAGACTGCGCGTCTGCTCTTCGGCATAGTCCAGCATGCGCTGCGTCCCCTCCATGAATACATCCACGCCAAAACGGTCGACGATCTCGTGTACCTTCTTCTCTCCGGTGTTCAGGCACGCAATCTGCGCATTCAGGTCGCCCCGGTTCAGTTCCGGCGCACGGACATTCGTTTCCAATATGCGAAGAATGTTCTCGTCTATCGCCCCATCCCGGATCAGTAGCATCGGCGGGATACGAATGCCCTCCTGGTGGACTTCAGTCAGGGCACGCGACAGTGAGGCGGGCACGGCCCCGCCCATATCGGTATTGTGAAGGTGGCAACCCAGGAAGCAGACCAGCTTGCCCTCGCGAAAGACCGGCTTCCACAGATGCATGTCCGGCGTATGCGTCGCCACGAAACCGCTGTAGGGGTCGTTGGTCAGGTAGATATCTCCTTCACGATAATCGTCGAACATACGGATGACCGGTCCGTAATCGAGTCCTGTATACCAAGTGACGCCCAGCGTCCGCGGCGAAGCGAAGGTCTGTCCATCAGGCGTCATGATCTGCGCGGAAAAATCCTCAGTCTCCTTGACGAAGCTTGAGTAAGCGGTACGCATGATGGTGTAGCCCATGCTTTCGGCCGCTGCCGTGCAATGGTTGGCCAGGACCTGGAGTTGGGTGTTTTCGATGGGCATGCTCAGACTCCCCGGGAAATTCGCAGATTCAAAAATTCATCGACCACGCAGCGATAGCCGGGCAGGATGACGGTCGTCGTATCATCCTGCGCCACGATGGCGGGGCCATCGAAGCGCATGCCCGGCAAGGCATTCGCCCGCGAATACAGCGCAACCTCGCGAAAAGCTCCGTCCATCCAAACCGTGACGGGCCGTTCCGGAGCAACGATGCCTTCCGTCATTTCATGACGCTTGAATTGGGGCTTATGCTTGCGGCCCGTGGCAAGCACGCGCAGGCTGACTACCTGAACCGCCGCGGTTTCGTCGGCATAACCGTAGATCTTGCGATGCTGCCGGTGGAAGGCCGCGGCCATGCCCTCGGCATCGCCGCACTCGGCCGGCGTGAGCGGTGTTTCGACTTCGAACGATTGGCCCCGGTAGCGAATTTCCGCCGAGTAGGACAGGAGCGCGCCCTCGGTATCGCCTTGCTCCTTGCGGACCCATTCCAGGGCGCGTTGGCTGAGACCGGCATATTCCTTTCGGATAACGTCCATGGAGGCCACATTCAGGTCCATGTACACAGTTTTCAAGAAGTCATTCTTCAAGTCGGCGATCAGCCCGCCCAGGGCGCTAAGCGTACCGGGAGCACGCGGGACCACTACCTCTTTTACGTTCAGTTCGCGGGCAAGATAGCAGGCCATCATCGGGCCGGCCCCTCCGAACGCCATGATCGAGAATTCGCGCACGTCGATGCCATAACGGGAAACCAGCCCGCTGACTTCCGCATACATGCCGGATACGGCGATTTCGATAATCGCTTCCGCTGTCTTCTCGTTGGTGATTCCCAGCTTCACGGCCAGGTCCGCCACCGCCTTGTCTGCGGCGTCGACATCGACCGAGACTGCCTGGTAGCCAAGCGCGGAATGCCCCATCAGACGGCAGGCGACGAATGCGTCGGTGATCGTTGCTCTTTTGCCGCCCTTGCCATAGCATGCGGGACCTGGATGCGATCCCGCGCTTTCGGGACCGACCTTCAGCACCCCCTGATCGTCGATCCAGGCGATAGACCCTCCGCCATCGCCCACGGACGACACCGAGACGGACGGTATATGTATCTGGAACTCTCCGATCAGTTCGCCGACCCCGTACTGCGGCAAGCCATCGACAATGACTGCAATATCCGCGCTCGTGCCGCCGATGTCGAGGCTCAGACAATGCGAGACGCCGCAGGACGCTGCCAGATGACTGGCACCGATCACACCTGCAGCGGTTCCGGAGAGAATCATCTGGACGCAGTCGCTTTTGCCCTGCTCCGCGCTCATGATTCCGCCATTGGACTTGGTCAGCTGGGGCTCGGCCGATACGCCGACCTCCCTCAATGCTTTCTGCAGCGAGCCGAGGTAGTGCGAGACACGGGGCTGCACATAGGCGCCGATCACCGCCGTGATCGTCCGCTCATACTCCCGGATGATGGGCCACGTCTCGCTGGAGCAAAACACTGGCAGTTCCGGGGCTAGCGAGCCGGCGATCTCCTTCGCGCGCAATTCATGCCCGGAGTTGCGATAAGCATGCAGAAAAGCGATGACGATGCCCTCGGCGCCGGCCACCCGCGCCTTTTCGACGGCTTCGGCCACGCTGTCTTCATCCAGTGCGGTCCTCACGCTGCCGTCGGGAGCGATCCGCTCGTCGACGCCGAAGACCATATCGCGCGGGATCAAAGGGTCGGGCCGGCGCGACAGCAAGTGATACATGTCCACCGTCTTGAGGCGGCCGAGTTCCAGAACATCGGAAAAATTCCGCGTCGTAAGAAGCGCTAGACGCAGCCCCTTGCGTTGAATGACAGTATTGATGCCCACCGTCGTGCCATGGGTGAAGTAACTGATCTCGCCAGGCTGGATGCCATAGCGCTCGCCCAGCATCTGAATGCCGGCGATCACCTCCGAGCCCGGCTCATCCGGCCTCGAAAAAACCTTCATGCTGCTGATCGTTTGGGTGCCCTCGTCATACACCGCGAAATCGGTAAAAGACCCTCCGATGTCGACGCCTACTCTATAGCCCATGGTCTTTATTTTCCCTGAGTGGTTTGCGATGGAATGTACTATACTGAGCTGGATTCAGGCTGGTCCATGCAAATAAATCCATGAGCAATTCATTTTTGGAATGAAGGTTTCATCAAAGAGAAAACTGCCTCCGATTGCGAACATGGAAGCATTCATCATGGTCGCGCGTTCGCGCAGCATCACAGTGGCGGCGGAGAAGCTTTTTCTTTCCCAAGGCGCAGTCAGCCGGCAGATCCTCGACCTGGAGAAATTCGTCGGGGTCAGTCTTTTCTCCCGCGGCTCGAAAGGCCTCGAGCTCACAACCGCGGGGCAGCAACTCGCCGCAAAAATACAGCCTGTGCTGTCCCAGCTCGAAGAAGTGTTCGCCTCGCTAAAATCGCCGGGACGCGAAACCCTCAACATCTCGGCAATGCCAAGCTTTGGCCTTGAGATCATCAGCCCCGCAGTCAACGATTTCCTGCAAAGAAACCCGCAATACCTGATCAACTTCCTGACCACCGTGGGCGATGTCAATCTGGAGGAAGAAGAATTCGACGCCGCAATAGTCCTGGGCGAGCCGCGATCCAGGGACGGCAACCCCGAACTGCTCTGCACGCCGTCGTACTTTCCATACATTTCGGCGGACTTGGCGCCATGCAATCAGGCGGTTGACCATTCAGTTCTATATCAGCACAAGCTGATCGGGCAACTGCGGCATCCGGACGCATGGCCCGAGTATTTCGAACAGCTCGGCCTGGTTTTCTCACCTGATATGGTCGGCGGCAATCACTCGATGCTGACTACGTCTGCGCAGGCCGTCCTGCAAGGCACCGGTGTCGCGCTCCTGCCCGAATACATAGTCCATAAGTATGTCATGGACGGCAAAGTACGCCGCATCTGCGACACCCCGTATCTCCCGCGCTGCTCGTCCTACTATCTGGTATCGAAGAAGAGCGTTCGCGAACGACTGATCTTCCTGGAGTTCCGTTCGTGGCTTATGCAATTGTGTTCCGCATTGGACAGCGCCAGACCCGCCCGGCACCTCTGACACATCCGTGCCGTCAGTCTGCACAGCTGCGATAACGTAGCCTGTCGTGACGGAACGCGGGAATAATGGGCCGAAGCAGCCCGTCGAGCGCGCAAGGAGAAAGCGCGCATGGCATGGGAGAACCCCAAATACTGGATGGATATGGCGCGACCGACAGGAATCGAACCTGTATCAAGAGCTTCGGAAACTCCCATTCTATCCATTGAACTACGGTCGCCAAGCCGGCTATTGTAGCGTGATTCGTACAAAATATTCCAGCACCCGTCGACTATGCACCGCAATATATTGCTTAGGCATGCCGCATGGCTGAAGACTGGCCTATAATCCCGCAGTGAGCATGGTGCGGCCCGGGGCCCGGAACACTCTGGCACACAAGGCACAATACGAAGAATGGCGCCGCTCCGCTCCTGACAATCGCCGCCTGCACTACGAACAGGCACAAGACAAACCAGCAGGATCAAAACATGAACCAAACGGAAGCTCATACTACCGAAGAAGAACACAGCGCGCCGATCAAGACCCCGAGGCAACTCATCGCCACCGTCGTGCTGGCGTTTATCATTCCGGTCGTCGTCATCATCCTCCTGGTCAATCTGGTCGTATCGAGTTCGCGCATGGGCTCCGGTTCCGATGCGCTGTCGCCTGAAGCCATCGCTTCACGCATCAAGCCCGTCGCCAATTTCGCCCTGGTCGACGCCAATGCGCCCAAGGAATTCAAGACCGGTCAGCAAGTCTTCGAATCCACCTGTACCGCCTGTCACGCAGCCGGCGTAGCCGGCGCGCCCAAGATGGGCGACAACGCCGTGTGGGCTCCGCTGATCGCATCGGGCATGGACGCCATGCTGAAGATCGCCATCGAGGGCAAGGGCGCTATGCCTCCCAAGGGCGGCAACCCTGCGCTGGACGACTTCGAAATCGCACGCGCCGTCGTCTACATGGCGAATCAGTCTGGCGGCTCGCTCCCCGAACCCGCGGAACCCGGCGGCGATGCCGCTCCCGCAGAAGCCGCGCCCGCCGAGGCCGCTCCGGCCGAACAGCCCCAGGGCGGCAGCGACGCTCAAGCTCAGCCGGAAGCTGCGGAAAGCAAGTAAGTCCCCCCCGGCATACAGATCCCGCCTGCAACAGACACGCAGGCCGGCATGAAAATGGCGCCTCTGGAAGGCGCCATTTTTTTAATGGGCCAGCATCACCCAGCCCACACAGGATACGAGGCGCTCAGCCCTTCCCCGCCAGCACCCTGATTTCCTCTTCCGCCAGGCCCAGCACGTCCCGAAGCACCTCTTCCGTATGCTGGCCCAGCAAAGGCGGCGCATTGCGGTATTGGACGGGCGTATCGGACAGGCGCAGGGGGCTGGCGACGGTCGGCGCGACGCCCGCCGCCGGATGCGGCAGTTCCTGCCGCAAGCCGCGCGCCCGCACCTGCGGATCTTCGTAGACGTCCGCCAGGGTATTGATCGGACCGGCAGGCACGCCCGCCGCCTCCAGTGCGCCTAGCCAGTGATCCCTTGCCTTCTGCTTCACGGCGGGCGCCAGAATGGCGATCAGCGCGTCCCGGTTTCCGACGCGATCCGCATTGCGCGCGAATCTGGCGTCCTGCGCCAGCTCGGGCCGGCCCAGCACGGCGCAGCAGGCAGCGAACTGCGTATCGTTGCCGACGGCGATGATCAGATGGCCGTCGGAAGACTCGAACACCTGGTAAGGCACCAGGTTCGGATGCGCATTTCCCATGCGCCGGGGCGCCTGCCCCGTCGTCAAGTAGTTCATGTTCTGGTTGGCCATCATGGCCACCTGGCAATCCAGCAGGGCCATGTCGACATGCTGCCCCAGGCCGCTGCGATGGCGCTCCTGCAGGGCGGCCAGGATGCCGACGGTGGCGTACATTCCCGTCATCAGGTCGGCCACGGCCACGCCCGCCTTCTGCGGCCCGGCGCCCGGAGCGCCGTCCGGCTCCCCAGTCACGCTCATGAGGCCGCCCATCCCCTGGATCATGAAATCGTAGCCCGGGCGTTTCGCGTAAGGACCGGTCTGCCCGAACCCGGTAATGGAGCAATAGATCAGGGCCGGATTTTCCTGGCGCAGGCTGTCGTAGTCCAGGCCGTATTTCTTCAGGCCGCCGACCTTGAAATTCTCCACCAGGATGTCGCTGCCGCGCGCCAATGCGCGCACCAGCTCCGCGCCGCGCTCCGTCGAAATATCCAGGGTGACCGAGCGCTTGTTGCGGTTGGCCGACAGGTAATAGGCAGCCTCCGAAGTGGACTCGCCGTCCTCCCCTTTCAGGTAGGGAGGCCCCCAGCCCCGGGTATCGTCGCCAGCGCCGGGCCTCTCGATCTTGATCACGTCGGCGCCGAGATCCGCCAGATTCTGCGTGCACCATGGACCAGCCAGCACACGGGTCAGATCCAGCACACGGATGCCATGCAATGGCGCATTACGCGAAGAAGACATCGGAACTTCACTCCAAAAACCGCCACGGCCCGGTCGTGCGCCATTTCGTGGCCATCTCATGAACATTTACGCCTTGCCGCTCCGCCCGCTGCTTCGCGAAGACGTCTTTCCAGCGTGATGCGGCCGATCCGGCAGTTTACCAGCATGCGCCAGTTGGCCATTGACGGTATGCTTGAACCGTCGCCTGCCACTCGGGGGAATCGTTCATGACGGACACGTTTGCCGCCACGCTGCAACGACAACTGGCCATTCCGGTCATTGCCGCACCCATGTTCATCGTATCCAATCCGGCGCTGGTCATCGCCCAGTGCGCCGCCGGCATCGTCGGCTCGATGCCGGCCCTGAATGCGCGGCCACAGCCGCTATTGCGCGACTGGCTGAAAACCATACACGACGGCCTGGACGCCCTGCGCGTCCGCAATCCCGGCGCGCCCATTCCTCCCTACGCCATCAACCACATCATCCATGCGTCGAACCCCCGGCTGCAGGCGGATCTGGAAGTGTGCGCGGAATTCCGCACGCCGCTGATCATCACCAGCCTGAGCGCCCCGGGCCCGATCATCGAAGCCGTGCACCGCTGGGGCGGCAAAGTCTTCCACGACGTCACCACGCTGCGGCATGCGCGCAAGGCGCTGGATGCCGGCGTCGACGGCCTGATCCTGGTCTGCGCGGGCGCGGGCGGCCACGCGGGCACGCTCAGCCCGTTCGCCCTGCTGGGCGAAGTCAGGCGCATCTTCGACGGGCCGGTCGTGCTGTCGGGCGCCATTTCCAGGGGAGACGACATCCTGGCGGCCCGGGCCATGGGCGCGGACTTCGCCTACATGGGCACGCGCTTCATCGCCAGCCAGGAGGCCAATGCCTCCCAGGCCTACAAGGACATGCTGGTCGAAAGCGCCGCCAGCGACATCGTCTATACCCCCTATTTCACCGGCATCCCCGGCAACTACCTGCGCGCCAGCATCCGCGCCGCCGGCCTGGACCCCGACGCCCTGCCGTCCACGCCCCAGCAGGCCAACCTCGGTCTCCTGGCCGATACGGACGCCAAGGCATGGCGGGACATCTGGGGCGCAGGCCAGGGCGTCGGCAATATACGCGGCATCCAGCCCACGGCGGACATCGTCGCCCAATTGACGAAGGAATACCGGCAGGCGCAGCACCGATTGGCAACGACACTCAGGAGCTGAACCATGATCCATCTCTCCAATAAAGGCAACTGGCTGGAAATCTCCATGGACCGCGCCGGGCAGCGCAACGCCCTGACGCACGCCATGTACGCCGAAATGACGGACGCCCTGCGGCAGGCCGCGGGCTGGGCCGAATGCCGCGCCATCATTCTGTCCGGCGCGGGAGGATGCTTCACCGCGGGCAACGACCTGACGGAGTTCCTGGCCTACGATCCCGATGCGCCCCATGCCGGCATCGCATTCCTGCACGCCCTGGCCGACGCGGACATTCCTGTGATTGCCGCTGTGGAAGGCCAGGCCGTGGGCGTCGGCGTCACCATGCTCCAGCACTGCGATTTCGTCCTCGCCGGCAAGAGCGCCTGCTTCCGCCTGCCTTTCGTCCCTCTGGGGCTCTGTCCCGAAGGCGCTTCGAGCCTGTTGCTGGCGGATATCGTCGGCCCCAGGCGCGCCGCGCAATGGCTGCTGACGGGCCAGCCTTTCGATGCCGCCGAGGCGCTGGAGGCCGGGCTCCTGACCCGTCTAGTCGAGGACGGCGCCGCCCTGCAGGCTGCCCGTGCAACGGCGGAACAGCTTGCCGCGATGCCCGCCGCCTCGATACGCATTTCCAAGCACCTGATGCGCGACTCCCGGCGCAATCCGGTCCATCACGCAATCGACAATGAATGGGAGTACTTCCGCCAGTGCCTGCAATCGGAAGAGGCCAGGAGCCGCATCCAGCAGTTCTTCGAAGGAAAGCCGGATCGAGGGCCCGCAGGGGAAGGCGGGGAACTCTGAGCCGGCCGGACGGAGAATGCAGTCTCCGATCCAGAATGATCGTTCCAGGCATCCGGGCGGGAAATGCGTGGCTTAGGGACAACAAATCCAGGGTGAATAAGCTTATTAGTAGAAACCCTAGGTTTATTTAGGGAAAACCCTTGCTTTTGGATTAGGGTTATCCCTATAATGCAGTTGTCAGCCACCCAAACCCAAAAGGTAAATATCATGTCGAACGTCTCCTACTCCTCCGAAGCCCGCCTCAGCGACTCCGTCGAGCGCGAAATCATCCGCGAGACTCTGGCAAACGGCGAATCCCTGTCCGCTACTTCCCTGCTGAAATTCGTTGGCAGCGGCATCGCACAGTGCTTCAGCGCCGCATTCAACTACATCGTCGCCGTCGCCGACGTGCTGAACGAAGCCCGCGCGCAAGATACGCGCAAGTCGCACGGCTACTGGTAAGAATCGCACCGGAGCAGAGCGCGCCATTGCGCTGGCCACTGGTGCCTCTGATCTGATCGAAGCCCGCCCCTGGCGGGCTTCATTATTTTTTGAGCAGCGCTTTGAGCATATCCAGCCGCTGCTTGGGACTGACGCCCGCATCCTCCGGCGCAGCCTTGCCGCCGCCGTCCAGCGCCATCTCCTTGATGAAGCGCGACGGCTCGCGCATGACATCCTCGCGGGCGCGCCTGCGCCTGCGACACCAGGTCAGGTGCAGCGTGCGCTGCGCCCTGGTGATGCCGACATACATCAGGCGACGCTCCTCCTCGATACGCTGCACGCGCTGCAGCTCCCCGGCCTCGCCCGGCAGCTCATCCTCTTCCCGGCCAGCGTGCGGCAATAGCCCTTCCTCGACTCCGGCAAGATAGACGTGGGGGTATTCCAGCCCCTTGGCGGCATGCAGCGTGGACAGCTTGACGGCATCCGGCTCCTCATCGTCGCCGCGGTCCAGCATGGTGACCAGCGCCACGTGCTGCGCCAGCTCCTTCAATTGCAGGCCGTCCTCCGTCGCCTTGCGCTTGAGCCAGCCCAGCAGCTCCAGCACATTCTGCCAGCGCGACTGGGCCGCGCGTTCTTCCTGCGTATCGAACAGATAGTTCTCATAGCCAATGGCGGCCAGCAGGCCGTCCAGCACCTCGGGTACCGGATCGCGGTTTTCCTGCAGTTTCTGGATGAAGGCCGCAAAGACCCGCAGGGGCTCGTAGTGCCTTGCGGCCAGCAGTTCCGTGGAACCTATCTCGAACACCGCCGCGAACATGGGCAGACGGCGCTCGGCGGCGAACTGGCCGAGCGTCTGCAGCGTGGCCTGTCCTATGCCCCGGCGCGGCGTCGTCACCGCCCGGATGAACGCGGGATCGTCCTCGTCATTGGCGACCAGCCGCAGATAGGCCAGTATGTCGCGCACTTCCGCCTTGTCGAAGAAACTCTGGCCGCCCGAGATCGTATAGGGAATGCGCAGATCCCGGAACGCCTGCTCTATGATCCTGGCCTGGTGGTTGCTACGGTACAGCACGGCGAAATCTCGCCACTTGGCCTGCCGCTCGAAGCGCGACGCGGACAGTCTTACGCCGATCGCCTGCGCCTCGGCCAGCTCGTCGTCGGCCGGCGATACCTGGATCGGCTCGCCCACGCCCAGCTCCGACCACAGCGTCTTGCCGAAGATCCGCGGATTCTTGCCGATGACATTGTTGGCCGCCGTCAGGATGCGCTGCACTGAACGGTAGTTCTGCTCCAGCTTGATCAGCTTCAGGTTGGCGTAGTCCTGCTCCAGTCTGGACAGGTTCTCCACCGTGGCGCCGCGCCAGGCGTAAATGGCCTGGTCGTCGTCGCCGACCGCCGTGAACATGGCCCTGTCGCCCACCAGCAGCCGCACTATCTGGTACTGGCACTGATTGGTGTCCTGGTATTCGTCGATCAGCAGGTACTGCACCCTGGCCTGCCAGCGGCGGCGCACGTCCTCGTCCGCCTCCAGCAATTGCGCGGGCAAGCGGATCAGGTCGTCGAAATCCACAGCCTGGTATGCCTGCAGCGTGGCCTGGTAACTGCGGTAGACCCGGGCGGCGTCCACCTCCTCCGGCGTGGCCGCGCCCGCTGCGGCGCGGTCGGGATCCAGCAGCGCATTCTTCCAGAGCGAGATCGTCTGCTGCACGGAGCGCAGCCGCCCCTTGTCGGTCGTGGCCAGCAGCTCCTGGATGATGGCCAGCGCATCGGTGGCGTCCAGGATGGAAAATGCCGGCTTCAAGCCGACGCCCTGCGCCTCCTCCCGCAAAAAGCGCAGTCCGAGCGAATGAAAGGTGCTGACCATCAATCCCTTGCTGAGTTTCCTGTCCACCAGCGCATGCAGGCGCTCGCTCATTTCGCGGGCGGCCTTGTTGGTGAATGTCAGCGCGACCACGTGCCTGCCCGCATAGCCGCATTCGCGCAGCAGGTAGGCCATTTTCTGGGTGATGACGCGTGTCTTTCCGCTGCCGGCGCCCGCCAGCACCAGGCAGGGGCCGTTCAGGTACAGGACCGCCTCGCGCTGCCTGGGATTCAGGTCTGCCGGAACGGTGGAGCCCACGGGCATCGTCGTCATTGCGCTTCCATCAGATTTCCAGCGGGTCCACTTCCAGGTGCCAGCGCACCTTGTGTTCCCGTCCGACCGCATGCAGCCGCTCGGACCATGCCGCCAGGAACGCCTGCAGCGCCGGCCGCTCCACGCTTTCGGCCAGCAATTGGGCCCGCTCCACATTCGCCACGCGCACCACGCGCAGCGGCACCGGATCATACAGCGTCACCCGGTCGGCGCACGGCATGCCTTCCTGCGCGCCGGCCTGCGCCAGGAACGCCAGGGCGGCGGAAAGCTCGCGCGCCTCGGCCGTCAGCAGCGCCTGGTGCGCATAGGGCGGCAGGCCGGTTTCCTCGCGCTCTTGCAGCGTGTGCCTCGCGAAGCCTTCGTAGTCGTGCCGCAGCAGGGCCTGGTAGACCGGCTGCTCGGGGTAGTCAGTCTGCAGTATGACCTGCCCCTGCCCCGCATGGCGGCCGGCGCGGCCGGACACCTGCATCAATTGCGCGAACAGCCGCTCGGGAGCGCGAAAGTCCTGAGCGAACAGCATGCTGTCGGCATTGAGTACTCCCACCAGGCCCAGGCGAGAGAAATCATGCCCCTTGGCCACCATCTGGGTGCCGACCAGGATATCGACCTCGCCCGCATGCACCTGGGCAAACAGCTCGGCGGCGCTGCCCTTGCGCCGCGTGCTGTCGGCATCGATGCGCGCAATGCGGGCGCCCTGGAAATACTCCCCCAGGACTTCTTCCACGCGCTGCGTGCCCCGCCCCATGGGCTTGAGATCCTGGTCGCCGCAGGAAGGGCAGGCGCGCGGCACCGGCGCCTGGTATCCGCAGTGATGGCACTGCAGGAAATTCCGGTAGCCCTTGCCGCGATGCAGCACCGTATGCGCGGTGCATCGCGGACACTGGCTGACCCAGCCGCAGGAGTTGCAGCGCAGCACCGGCGCGTAACCCCGGCGGTTCAGGAACACCAGCGCCTGCTCTTTCCGCGCCAGGCACTCGCCGATCGCCGTGAGCAGATGCGGAGAAAACCCGTCCTGCAGCTGCAGGCGCCGGGTATCGACCAGGCGGATGCCAGGAAGGCTGACATCCCTGGCGCGTTTCGTCAGCCGCAGCAGGTCATAGCTGCCATTGCTCGCCCGGAACCAGCTTTCCAGCGAAGGCGTGGCCGACCCCAGCACCACGGGGACGCCGGCGTCGTACCCGCGCCAGACAGCCAGGTCGCGGGCCGAGTAGCGCAGGCCCTCCTGCTGCTTGTAGGAGGTGTCGTGCTCTTCGTCGACGATGATCAGGCCGAGCTCGGGCAAGGGGGTGAAGATAGACAGCCGCGTTCCCAGCAGGATCCGCGCCTTGCCCTCCGTGGCGCGCAGCCAGGCATCCAGCCGCTCGCCTTCGGCCAGGCCGCTATGCAGGATCGCCAGCCCGTCCTCGCCCACCACGGGGGCCAGCCTGGCCCGTAGCGACTGCTCGAACTGAGGCGTCAGATTGATTTCCGGCACCAGGAACAAGACCTGCCTGCCCGCCGCCAGCACAGCGTTCGCCGCGTGCAGATAGACCTCCGTCTTGCCGCTGCCAGTCACGCCGTGCAGCAACAGGGTCCGGAACCCCTGCTGCGCCGCGATCGCCTCCGCCGCCCTGCGCTGCTCGTCGTTGAGCGACGGCGGCGCATCCTGCTGAACGACGGGTTGCGCCTTGCGCTTACGTTTGCGCAGCCTTGCCACCGGCCCCTCCGCCGAACGCTTGCCCTGGTAGGCCGATACCTTACGCAGGCTGGCAGGCAGGGACGGCAGCATGACTTCGCCCAGGGGACGCTGGTAATACCGGGCGGCAAACGCTGTCATGCGCAGCCAGGCGTCCGGCAACGGCGCGGTATCGGGCAGATATTGCTCTACATCCCGCACCTGGTCTTCCGGTGTATCCGGGTTGAGCGGATGTTCCACCACCACGCCTATCATCTTTCTCGAACCAAACGGAACGATCACGCGGCTGCCGACGGGAGCCTGGTCCGCCCTTCCCCTGTAGTCGAACAGGCCGCGCAGCGGTACGTCCAGCGCAACCCTGAGCCACCCCGCCGCGGTTCCGGCGGCATCAGGCTCCGGCCCGGAGCAATCCGGTTCGGGAGCCGAATGCGCTGGCCCGGAACCATCGACAGAGGCGGAGGTGACGCTGGAGTTCATACCGACTGACAGTTAAAGTGAATTCTGGCTAAACGGCCTAAGCTCCTATTCCATCTTGATGTTTGCACAGCCTGTGGATAACTTTGGGGAAAACCCCCGTAAAATCCTCTGGACAAACCAACAGCAGTCAGGACGGGCTTCATACGCTATGCGACAAGAATAAAATTATTCTTTTAAAAACAATGGCTTAATAAAAACACGCTGCTATCTTCAGCGAATTGCCCGTAAAAAGCCAAAGTTCTGATTCATGTGAACAACCCGCAGACCCTATCATCCATGCAGGGAAGTGCAGGCCCGCCGGCTGAGTTCGCATACGCCAAGAAACCTAGGACAAATAGCCTATGCGAAGGCAAGCCGGCCTCTCTCAGGCCTGGTGCTTGCCCCTGCTGTAGGAATGCACCTCGTCCACTAGAATACCGACGGATTCCGGCGGCGTGAAACGGGAAATGCCGTGCCCGAGATTGAATACGTGCCCCCCGGGCCCCACGACGCCGAAATCGTCGATGACACGCCTGGCCTGCTGGCGTATGGCCGTCTCGCCGCCGAACAGCACATTGGGATCCAGGTTGCCCTGCAGCGCCACACGGTCGCCCGTGCGCCGCCGCGCCTGGGACAGATTGGCGGTCCAATCCAGGCCGATGGCATCGCTGCCGCAGGCGGAGATATCTTCCAGCCACGGATTGCCGCCCTTGGTGAAGACGATGGACGGGATGGTATTGCCTTCATGCTCACGGATCAGGCCTTGCACGACCTTGCGCGTATAGGCCAGCGAGAACTCCTGGAACATGCCGTCGGCCAGCACCCCGCCCCAGCTGTCGAAAATCATGACGGCCTGAGCGCCGGCGCGGATCTGCGCGTTCAGGTACTGCACGGTGGCATCGGCATTGATCTGCAGGATGCGATGCAGCAGATCGGGACGGCCGTACAGCATGCTCTTGATCAGGCGGTAATCGCTGGAGCCCTGTCCTTCCACCATGTAGCAGCCGATGGTCCAGGGGCTGCCGGCGAAGCCGATCAGCGGCACCTTGCCGTCCAGTTCGCGCCGGATCAGGGAAACGGCGTCGAATACATATTGCAGTTCCCCCATGTCGGGCACCTGCAGGCGGTCGACATCGGCTTCCGTGCGTACCGGAGAGGCGAACTTGGGGCCTTCTCCCGCCAGGAAATCCAGCCCCAGGCCCATGGCATGCGGGACGGTGAGGATGTCGGAAAACAGGATGGCCGCGTCCAGATCGAAACGGCGCAAGGGCTGCAGCGTTACCTCGCAGGCATATTCCGGATTTTGCGCCAGCGCGAGAAAAGAACCGGCCTGGGCGCGCGTCTGGTTGTATTCGGGCAGATAGCGTCCCGCCTGGCGCATCAGCCAGAGAGGCGTGTAAGGAACAGGCTGCCTAAGCAGCGCGCGCAGGAATACGTCGTTTTTCAAAGTCGGGGCAGTCACGGCAGTCCTTCAAATGATGAACCTTTGATTTTAACCGCCTTGACTATGAAAGGGGCGCTCGAGCTCGCGGAATTGCGCCGCGTCAATTTCGTACTTGCGCACCAGCGCCCAGAACGCCCTGCGATGCTTGGCGGAGCACCGGGCCGCCTGGGCGATATTGCCTGCGCAGCGGCCCAGCATGGCGCTGAGATAGGCTTGCTCGAATCCGGCGACGATCTGCCCCTTGGCTTCCCTGAAGGACAGCTGAGAAGCCGCGCAGCGGTTCGCCGCCGCCACGGCAAAGGCCTTGAGATCGATGCCTTTGCGCTGCAGGCAGCTTTCCAGGACGGCGTCGTCTATCTGATCGATAAACTCCATCATGCCCGAGGGCTCACCGCCACCCGCCGTCCGAGGTTCGTCCAGCATGCCGGCGGGCTGCCTGCCGGGCGCAAGGGAATACAGCGGCTGGCCATGGGCCGCACCTTGCCGCATCTGGCCGAAGCGGATTTTTTCCAGTCGGGCCCGCAGCTCCTCCGGGCACCCCGGCGTACGGATGAAATCAGTCACCCCCATGCGTATCAGGTCGCACAAAGCAACCGCCTGCAGGTCCTGCGCCAGGATGATGACGGGAGTTTTCAGCACGCACCTGGCCCTGGAGAGGGAGATTCTGGCCCATGCGAGATTGGCGCTGGATACCGGCAGCAGGCACGCATCGTAGGCCTTCAGTATTCCCGCGAGCCTGCCCAGCGCGCGCGTGGCGTCCTCGGCCTGTGTATCGACGCCACCCTCCAGGCGCCTGACTTGCAGCCTGCCTTTCGCAAGGCTGCCTTCCCACTGGCCGGCCCAGGCCTCGCAGCCCGAAGGCATCAGTAACGCACAATCAAAGTTCTCCCGCATGGCTCTGCTCCCCCGTGAAAACGCAGCATACTGGCGACTGTTCTTTTGTCGTCGCAAAGCTTAACGGCATGCCACACGGGAAACAACGCCAAGAACTGCTAGGTCAATATGATCACAGTCAAGGGAATCGCAGTTTTTTTTTGGAGACTTTCCAGCGGCCGCCAGGCATGGTTTCTTACACATGCAAGGGTTTTGTTGTTGGATGCTCGCGTATTTTGAGTCAACAATGAATGCGCGCTGTTTTCGGAAGCAGCCGTTCATTCTGGAGGTTTACCATGCCAGCAAAATCCCAGGCCCAGCAAAAAGCCGCCGGTGCGGCATTGTCCGCCAAGCGAGGCGAAACCAAGGTCAGCAACCTGGAGGGGGCGGCCAAATCCATGTACGACTCCATGAGCGAAAAAGAACTCAGGGAATTGGCCAAAACCAAGCGGAAGACCAAGCCAAAATACAAACACTAGACACGCAGTAAGCGTGAGCGGCTCGAAGCCGCCCAAAATGTACGCCAGGAGCCGATGGCCAACAAAAAACCCGCAGAGCGGATGCGTGCGGGTTTGGATCGGCTTTGCTGAAGCCAGGACAGCTTGCGCTGTGGTGCGTCACTAGAAACTCAACTGGCCCGCCCGCTCGAACAACTCAGACAATGCGCGCTTGATGTCGCAACCGGGAACAACCGCGATGTCATGCATCTGGCTCGTGTCGATGAAATCGGTATGACCATGAGAACCATCAGTCAGTTGGGCCTGATGTTCCGCTGGCTGGTTGACGATGTCAGCGAACAGACCGTGGCAGTGCAAACTACCGTCAACAGCATCGCGCAGGGTAATCAAGACCTCAGCGCACGCACGGAACAGGCCGCTGCCAGCATTGAATCAACGGCAGCAGCCATGGAAGAAATGGTTGCAACGGTTCAGAACAACGCCGAAACAGCAGAAAAGGCCAATGACCTGTCGCACGCAGCTTCTCAGGCCGCTGTCCGGGGCGGCAAGGCCATGGCACAGGTCGTTGCCACCATGGAAGACATCTCCAGCGATTCGCGCCGCATCATGGACATCACAAGTGTGATCGACGAAATTGCCTTTCAAACCAATTTCCTGGCGCTCAACGCAGCCGTCGAAGCTGCGCGCGCCGGCTCTGAAGGCCGGGGCTTTGCAGTCGTAGCCAGCGAAGTCCGTGCGCTGGCCCAACGCAGCGCCGCCTCAGCACAAGAAATCAAGGCTCTGATCGAAACCAGCGCCCGTAAAATAGAAACCGGGTCAAAAGTGGTCGGCGAAGCCGGAGAAGTTATCAGCCAGATCGTCACGCAAGCGCAGCAAGTGTCGGGCCTGATCGCAGAAATCAGCACCGCCACACGCGAGCAAAGTGACGGAATAGGCCAGATTGGCAGCGTCGTAGCGCGCATGGACCACATCACCCAACAAAATACGGAAATGGTCAGACAAAGCGCCGCCTCATCGGCGGCCCTCGACTGGCAGGCCAGGCAACTGGTCGACGCGGTACGCGTATTCAGATAGCGCTGCAGGTTGGCGCAGGCAATCGAGAACCTCGACGAAGTCAGTTTAATTACATCCACTGCAGCCCATTGTTGGACCACAGGCCCAGGGCAAGCACAATCCATAAACGTTGACAAGAAATCGGTGCTGGCTATCGGGCTATGCCAATTTCAGTCTTGGACTTTCAACCGGAGCGTTGCATGAGCTATATCCTTCAAGTCGATTTTCCTTATTCCGGCCCCTGGGGCGATGAAATGACCCAGGCGATGGAAGACCTGGCTCGTTCTATCGCCGAAGAACCCGGCCTTATCTGGAAGATATGGACTGCAAACGAAACCACCGGTGAAGCCGGCGGCATCTACCTTTTCCAGGACCGCCCGAGCGCAGATGCGTACCTGGCGATGCACACGGCACGGCTCCAAAGCTTCGGTGTGCCGCAGGTGAACGGCAAGATATTTGAAGTACAGAAAGCCCTGACAAAGATAGATCGTGGCCCGATTTCTTAGACGACAGAAATAAAGGCGTCGTCCTAATCTTGCGGATGATTCCACTAACAGATATTAAAAATTCAGCGGGGTGTGGGGCTGGCTCTACCGCCCTCGCCTGCTGCGTCGGCGCACACTGCCACCTGATTTCTGCCCGCATGCTTGGCCGCGTACAGCGCAGTATCGGCATTTTCCAGCAAACGATGGCCGCTGTCCGCGCTGTCGTGCGGCGGCTGCATGCAGGCCACGCCCACACTCATGGTGACGACGCCGCCCAACGGGGACGCCTGGTTTTCGATCCCCTCGCGTTGCAATGCCTGACAGAGTTTCTCGGCAAGTTGACGGGCTTCGGGCAGGCGGGTGTTGGGCAGCAGCGCGACAAACTCCTCGCCGCCGTATCGAAAAACCATATCTTTAGAGCGCTGAATATTGAACTGAAGCACCTGAGCCACGCGCTGCAAGCAGCCGTCGCCCACCAAGTGTCCGTAACAATCGTTGTAGCCTTTGAAGAAGTCGATGTCCATGATGAGCGCAGCGATGGGTAGGCCGTCGCGCACTGCACGCCCCCATTCCCGCTCGAGCAGTTCATCCAGCGCACGGCGATTGGCCAGGCCCGTCAGGCTGTCATTGCGCACCTGTTGCTCCAGCATATGCCGGTAGTTTTCCAGCTCTTGCTTCAACGCCTGTTCGCGCCGCCGGGTCAACCACATCCAGTAAATGATGAAAGCCAGAATGCTCAGAAAAGAGCCACCGATCAGCAGGCCAAAATACAGCCCTTCCCGACGCCGGTCCTGGGCAAACGCCTCGGCGACCGTCATTTTGGAAACCAGCAACCAGGGCGAATCAGGCACCACACTGCTAGCCGCCAGCACAGCCTGCCCCTGGTAGTCCTGGCCATAGGCCACACCGCGAATGCCCCGCACGGCCTGCACTTCTACCATTTCGTGCTGCGTCAGCGCAGCAAAATGCCCCACGCCCTGTGCGGTGGTGTCATGGCGCAGCGGATTAATGTGCAGGATTTCATCGCCCTGCGGCATCAAGAGCACGGACTCTGCGGTGGCCCGCCCGCCCCGCACTGTTTCCAGCAAGGGGAACAAGGTATCGCGCAGATCCACCACCATCCACAAAGCGCCCAGAGACTGCATACCATCATACAAAGGGGCAATCACCCCCATATAGGGGTAGGCAAAGTGACCATCGGCGGAAGGCTCTACCACCACCGCCTGCGCACTTCGCAGCGCCTCTTGGAAGGCCTGCATTTCACGCGCGGGTAACTCACCGGCCATCATATTGCCGGTGACCAGGCGCACCTGCCCTTGCGGGCCTGCCAAAATGATCTTGGTAAGCCGCCCCCTCTCCACCAGCACACGCATGCGCGCTTCCAGGTCGGCCTGGGCGGTAGCATCGGCCTCGCGCAGCCAGGTGGCTGCGGCGCGTGCGAACAGCGTATCGTCGGTCATGGCGGCAGCGCCGGTCACCAAGCGGTCGCGCCAACCAGACAGGTTGCGCACGGTGAGGTCGCTGGTGTTTTTGAGATCTGTTTCCACCTGGTGGCGGTAGCGGACTTCGCGTTCTTCGTACACCTTCCAGCCACCCCAGGCCGTCAGCGCCAACAGCAATAGCAGAAATGCCAGCATGAGGAAAAGATACCGAGGCTTGTTTTCTTTCATCTTTTCCATATTGCGAAAAATCGCGAAATTCTACTGAGTCATTCGGGAGCGCTCGCAACGGCAGCAGTACGCCCAATTCTGCAAAGCACGCGGCGCGATGACTTGTTCAGAGGAGTCTTAGACTTCAAACCGAATTTTTCATCGGCTTGATCAGATGATACTGAATATGATAATTGAAAATATAATAAGAAATCCCTCTGACTCTCTGACACCTGCGCATGGTCAACGTCACCTCTCCCATTAGCCTTGAACGCCGTCGCTGCCTCCAGCAACTGGGCGCTGCGGGTCTGCTGGCTCTGGGCCATTGGGGCAACCTCGCTACAGCTTCGAATATCCAGCGCAACGCTGTCTCTTTCAATATTTCTCAGGAACCAGTCAGCCTGGACCCCACCACGAATGCAGCCTCCGCTGCGGGCCAGGTGACGCTCTACAATATTTTGGAAAGCCTCGTCAAAATTGACGAGAGCGGCGCGCTCCACCCCTTGCTGGCCACTGCCTGGAACAACCAGGACAACAACCCGCAGCACTATCTGTTCGAACTGCGCCAGGGCGTGTACTTTCACGACGGCGCGCCGTTTGACGCCAGCTGCGTGATCTTCAGTTTTGAACGCGCCAGGGCTGCCGGCACACAAAATAAAGCCCATCGGGTTTTCGAGAACATCGCCCACATGCAGGCCGAAGGCCCATACCGCCTGCGACTCACATTGCGCGACCCTGACCCACACTTTCTGTTCCGCCTGGGCGAGGCCACAGCCGTCATCCTGCACCCCGACACCGCCGGCCAAGCCGCCACACACCCAATAGGCACAGGCCCATATGAGTTTGTTCACTGGCAAAAGGGCAACAGCATCGCCCTACGGAAAGCCGGCACCTACCGCGCCCCGCAAGACATAGCCATTGTCAACGCATCCTTTCACTTTATTCACGACCTGCCGACACAGATCCGCGCACTCGAAACGGGCGAAGTCGATGTGTTCATCAACTTCATCACCCAGGATCTGCACCGCTTTCACAGCAACCCACGCTATCAGATGCTGCTGGGTACCACCAGCGGCAAAGGGCTGCTGGCGCTCAACCACCGCCACCCGCTATTGGGCGATGCGCGCGTGCGTAAGGCTCTGACGCATGCCATCGACAGGCAGGCTTTCATCAGCCAGGTGCTTCAGGGCAAAGGAACGGTCATTGGCTCCCACTTCGCCCCTTCTGACCCTGGTTTTTTGAATCTGGCCAACCTGTATGCCTACAACCCCGAACGCGCCCGCGAACTGCTGCACGAAGCAGGCGTGCGCCAGCCCGTGGAATTGCGCCTGAGCACGTTGCCCGTACCCTACGCACGCGAAGGCGCACCCTTCATTGCCCACTATCTGGAGCAGATCGGCGTTCGCGTCAAGATAGAAACCGTATCATGGGCGCACTGGATGCAGCACACGTTCAAGGGCGATTTCGACATGTCCCTGATCACGCACGTCGAGCCGCTGGACCACATGATCTACGCCGACCCGGACTATTACTTCGGCTACGACAGCCCTGCCTTCCGTGACCTGGCCACCCGCCACGCCACCAGTCGCGTCCCCCGCGAACGGCAGTTACTGTACGCCCAGTTGCAGCGCTACCTGACCGACGATGCCGTCAATGTGTGGTTATTTTCCTCACAAATCAGCACGGTGGCGCGCAAGGGGCTGCAAGGGCTGTGGATGAACTACCCCATCTACACGCACGATATTTCCGCCTTGCGTTGGGCATGATTTACGCCATAGCCGCTTCGCTCTAAGCCAGCTCCGCCCGGACAATTTCCGCACCAGCCGCAAGCGCCTGAAGTTTGCCTCTTGCCACCGCACGAGACAAGGGTGCCATGCCGCAGTTAGTGCAGGGATACAGCTTGTCAGCATCCACAAACTGAAGCGCTTTTCGTAGGGTGGCCGCCACTTCTTCAGGCGTTTCAATGCTGTTGGTCGCCACGTCGATGGCACCTACCATCACCTTTTTCCCGCGTATAAGTTCAATTAAATCAATCGGCACATGCGAGTTATGACATTCGAGCGAAATAATGTCGATATTGGACTTCTGCAGTTTCGGGAACGATTCTTCGTACTGACGCCATTCCGACCCAAGCGTCTTTTTCCAGTCAGTGTTGGCCTTGATGCCGTAGCCATAGCAAATATGCACGGCAGTCTCGCATTGCAGCCCTTCAATCGTAAGCATCCGCCGAACACACATTGAATCCTCGGCTCTCGCATAAGAGCATACGTGTCCATTATATTTCTTGGTGGACACGTGAACACTATTGCTAAGAGCTCTTCCGGGCGCCGCCGGCGCCGGACCTTCGATCCCGCTTTCAAAGCTGAGCTTGTGGCAGCCTGCCAGTATCCCGGCGTCTCGGTGGCCGCCATTGCACTGGAGCACGGCCTGAACGCTAATCTGCTGCGTCGTTGGGTGACGGAACACGAGCGCTACGGATATCACGGGGGCGACGCGGTCGCAGCCCCCTCTACTGCCCAGGATCAGCCGATGCCCTCTGCTGTATTGCCGCCTCCCTTCGTTCCTGTCAGCTTGGCTGCGGCGCCGCCAAGCAGCGACGCCATCAGTCTGAGCCTGACCCGTGGCAGCACGACCGTGCGGGTCACCTGGCCGGTGAGTGCTGCGGCGCATTGCACCGAACTGCTGCGGGAGTGGTTGCGGTGATTCGCATTGATCAGGTCTGGCTCGCGGTGGAGCCGGTGGATATGCGTAGCGGCATGGATCGGCTGCTGACGCGCGTGGTAGAAGTTTTTGGGGCCTCACAGCCACATCACGCCTACGTGTTTGCCAACCGCCGTGGCACACGGTTGAAGGCGCTGGTGTGCGACGGCTTTGGCATTTGGCTGGCCGCACGGCGTTTGCATCAGGGCAGTATCCACTGGCCCCGGCCGGGTGACACACAGATTGCACTCACCGCCGAACAGGCCCGCGCCCTGGTCATTGGCCTGCCCTGGCAGCGCCTGGGCGAGCACGCGTCTATCACGCTGTTGTGACGCGGATTTGCAATCCGTAGCAGTGCGAATGGTGCGCTGCACACAGGCATGAGATCATGGAGATCATGTCTGTGAAGTCTGTTGCCCACCCTGATCAACTTGATGCCGACGCCCTGCGGGCGTTGGCCCAGCAGTTGATGGGTGAGCTGGATGAGACCCGCCAAGTGGTGGCCAAGCAAGCCCACGACATTCACTTCAAAGGCACCCACATCCGCAAGCTCACGCACGAGATCGCGGTGCTGCGTCGCTATCGCTTCGGCAAGAAGAGTGAGCAGCTTGGCGGCGAACAGGGGCTGTTGCTGGAAGATGCGGTCGATGCTGACATCGCGGCCATCGCGCAGGAGCTCATCAACCTGGGCGGCCCGCAGCCGAAGCAGAAGACCGTCTCTCAGCCCAAGCGCCAGGCGCTGCCGCCGGAACTGCCCCGCGTCCAGATACACCACGAACCGCATTCCACCACCTGCCCCTGCGGCTGCCAGATGCAGCGCATCGGGGAAGCCATCACCGAAAAGCTGGACTACATCCCCGGTGTGTTCAGTGTTGAGCAGCACATCCGGGGCAAGTGGGCCTGCCGCCAGTGTGAGACCCTGACCCAGGCACCGATGCCCGCTCAGGTCATCGACAAGGGCATCGCCACATCAGGGCTGTTGACCCATGTGCTGGTGGCGAAGTATGCAGACCATCTACCGCTCTATCGCCAGGAGCAGATCTACGCGCGAGCGGGGGTAAAGATCCCACGCTCCACCTTGGCAGAATGGGTGGGAGTGTGCGGGGTGCGCTTGCAGCCGCTGGTCGATGCGCTGCGGGAAGTCATCCTGAATGCGCCGGTGGTGCACGCGGATGAAACGCCGGTGCAGGTCCTGCAACCGGGGAGCAAGAAAACCCATCGCGCCTATCTCTGGGCCTATGCCCCAGGCGCCTTCCAGGATCTGAAGGCGGTCGTTTACGACTTTACCGAAGGGCGCTCAGGCGCTCACGCCCGAGCCTTCCTCGGCGACTGGCGTGGTGTGCTGGTTTGCGATGATTACTCGGGCTACAAAGCCGGCTTCGCGCAAGGCATTGCCGAAGCCGGCTGCATGGCGCACGCTCGGCGCAAGTTCTACGAACTGCATAAGTCGGGCAAGAGCCAGATCGCTGAGCAGGCGCTGAAAACCATCGGCCAACTCTATGAGATCGAAGCCCTGAGTGCAGGCATGTCTCCTGACGAACGGCAGCGATTACGAGAGCAACAGGCGCGGCCCATTGCTGAAGCCTTGCATGCCTGGATGACGGCACATCGCATAAAGGTGCCCGAGGGCACTGACATCGCCCGTGTCCTCGATTACAGCCTGAAGCGTTGGGCGGCGTTGACGCGCTACCTGGATGATGGCCGCTTGCCCATCGACAACAACCACATCGAGAACCAGATCCGACCGATTGCCCTGGGCAGGAAGAACTGGCTGTTTGCAGGCTCCCTGCGGGCGGGCCGCCGCGCGGCTGCCGCCATGAGCCTGATCCAGTCGGCGAAGATGAATGGGCATGACCCGTATGCTTATCTGAAGGACGTGCTCACACGCCTGCCCACGCATCCGAATAGCCGGATAGAGGAATTGCTACCGCATCGGTGGCGGCCTGACACGGCGTAGTGAACGCCGTTAACCTAAAGCCCAAACACTGACGGCCGCTACTGCGGCCGTTCGTCAATGTGTGTTCCCCGTTCGTTTACCACGCCGTGGCGCTTCCAGTGATTATTTTGGGGTCGACCCAGGAGATTTCAAGAGCTTGACTGTCCGCGTTGTAACCACAACCCGCACTCAATTTGCTCCAGGCAAACGCCTCTGGAATGGAAAATCCGCTCGGAATCTTCGATTCCGGTCAGCAAGGAAACCAACCAGCTTTTGAAGAAACAAGAAGATGGAATATGTAGCCTGCGCGATCTGTCGACCGTGTTCTCCGATCATCTGGTAGTTTGGGCCGATGCGCTGTTGCCCTGACGCGTAATGCTACAAAAAAAATACAAGTCCGGCCAGTGCGCCGGTGAAATTGCCACTATCCTGACCCGGAGTGTAAGTGTGGGGTTTTAAGTTACACCAACTTGCCAATCGTCGGTCGGGCGAATAAGTAACCTTACATATAGCGAACGCCCAAGTCGCTCAACAAATCGCATTCGGCCTGGGTTTCGATTCCCTCGGCTATTATCAGGATGTCAAGTTTCTCGGCCATCAGTACGACGCCCGCCACAATGGCTTGCCGCGCCACATTGCTGTCAATGTCGCGGGTCAGCTCCATATCAAGCTTGAGCACGTGTGGCTGGAATCGGGCCAATAAGTTCAAGCCTGAATATCCGGCGCCGAAATCATCAATTGCTGTCGTGAATCCGTGTCGATGGTATTCCTCGAAAATATTTACGAGGTGTGCCGGGTCGTCCAGCTGTTCGCCTTCGGTTACTTCGAACATGAGCCTTTCCAGCGGAAATTCGCACTGGCGGGCAGCTTTCAATGTGGCCTGTATGCAGGCTGCGGGCTGGTAGACGGCGTTAGGCAGAAAGTTGATGGTCAGTTTGCAGTCCGGCAAATCCTGCAACCCAAGGCTGCTGGCCAGTTCTATGGCCTTGATGCGGCATGATTGGTCGAATTGATATCGGTTGCCGTCGTTGACCAGGGCGAGGACTGTCGCGGCGGATTCGCCTTGCAGCCCTCGAACCAGTGCTTCATATGCGTACGGCCGCCCGGTGTGAAGATCCAGGATGGGCTGAAACGCCATTGTGAAATCAAAATTCAGGCCATGTCCATCCCGGCATGCCGTGCATTTAGAAGCCGATGAAGGGTGGTCAGTTGAAGTAATGAACATTGGTTGATGCTATGTGTAGATTGGTTGACGTGCATCACTGCCGAGGGTGTTTCATTCGTGAGTGGCGCTTTTCAATTTGATTTTTACTGTTCTCTTTCCGCCTGACTTTGCGCTATATAACGCCTTGTCGGCCCGAGCCATGGCAGAGTTCAAGCCTTCGCCAAACAATAACGCAGTTACTCCGGCGCTTGATCCAAACTGGATTGGATTGTTCTTTTTAATTTCAAGCTCAAAACTTCCAGCAACGATTTTCTGGGCCACCTGGTGCGCATCTTCAAGTAGTGTATCCGGCAGCAGGATGACAAATTCATCACCCCCAAGGCGAGCCACGAAATCATCCCGGCGAAGATTCGACAATAGTAAGGTCGCAAACATTCTAAGTAATTCGTCGCCGGCAAGGTGACCGTAAGTGTCATTCACCTGTTTGAATTCATCCAGATCCAGCAACACAAGCGAATGGCCGCGCGCCGATGGCCTGATTGACAGGCTGCGGAACTTTTCTTCCAGGGCGGCTCGATTAGGCAGGCCGGTCAGCACATCGCGGTGCGCCAGGCGCAATAGCCGTTCCGTTTGCTTGCGCTGCACGGTGATGTCGCGTTCGATCGCACCGAAGTAACGTACTTTGCCAGCCTCATCAGGCAATGGCACGATATGCAGGTGCAACCAATAAGGGGTGCCGTCCTTGTGATAGTTCAGAACCTCTTCGTGGCATTCGCGCTGTTGCTGTAGTGCTAGCAGAGGTGGCGGCGGAAATTCAGACAGTCCGATAAGTGGAGAGCTCTGGGCCTGATCCGGCGATAATGCCGGTAAAGGAACCAGAGAGATGACCAAGAGAACGAGACGAACACACTCAGCGGCGTTCAAGGCCAAGGTGGCCTTGGCGGCGGTCAAGGGGGATCGCACCCTGGCCGAACTGGCTCAGCAATTTGATGTGCATCCGAACCAGATCACGGAATGGAAGCGGCAGTTGCAGGAGAAGGCGGCGGACGTATTCGGGTCGGCAGGACAGAGCAACAACGAGCCGCCGGCCGATCTGAAGGTGCTACATGCCAAGATCGGCCAGCTCACGCTGGAGAATGATTTTTTAGAAAGCGCGCTCACCAAGGCGGGATTGCTGAGCGCAAAGCGATGATAGACCGTACGCATGCACTGCCGGTGTCACGCCAGGCCAAATTGGTGGGGATTGCTCGATCGAGCGTGTATTATCAGGCCCGGCCTGTCAACGATAGAGATCTGATGTTGATGCGCCGGATCGACGAGCTGCATCTGGAGTTTCCGTTTGCCAGGGCCCGCATGCTGGCGCGGCTACTGCGCCGTGAGGGCCATGAGGTCGGCCGACGACACGTGGGCACCCTGATGAAACGCATGGGCGTTAAGGCGCTGTATTGCAAGCCCAACACGAGCCGGCGCAACGTCCAGCACAAAGTTTGGCCGTACCTGCTGCGCGATATGCGGATCGATCGGGCCAATCAGGTGTGGGCGCTGGACACGACCTATATCCCGATGGCTCGGGGCTTTGTGTATCTGACCGCAGTCGTAGACTGGGCCAGTCGCAAGGTTCTGGCTCATCGGGTGGCCATCACGCTGGAGGCGGTGCATGCCGTTGACGCCTTGGAAGAAGCCTTTACCCGCTACGGGTTGCCTGATATCGTCAATACCGATCAGGGCAGCCAATTCACAGCCAGCGCCTTCGCTGAAGCAGTACAAAGCCGAGGCATCCGGTTATCCATGGATGGCAAGGGAAGCTGGCGCGACAACGTGTTTGTCGAACGGGTATGGCGCAGCATCAAGTACGAGGAGGTGTATCTGAAGGCCTACGAATCGGTCAGCCAGGCCAGGCAGTCCATCGGGGCGTATATCCAGTTGTACAACCAGAGGCGCCCTCACTCCAGTTTGGCCGATCAGACCCCCGATGAGGCATACTTCGCGACGCTGCCTGCGATTAAAACGGCAGCATGATGTGCCCGGAGCGTTCCACTTAAAATCTCAAAATACTGTCCAAACAACCGGAGCCACCTCTCTTTGCCCCACTGCTTCTTCGAACGTATAGCCGGAGATGCCGGTAAATGCCTTATTTACATAAACAATTTTCGGGCCTGGAGCATCTAGGGGGTCAATCTCGGTAACAATGACCATATCATCAATACTTTCCAACAAGGTATATAGAAAGCTGGCTGACATGGTTTGGGGACGGGGCATTTAGAGGAACCTTACAATAAAAGCAATGGAACCTGCGATCATACCGATCCACATGCAAGATGAAATATATGTTATACGAAGTATGACAGAAAATCCATCCACCCTCCTTTTGGCGTATGTTTCGGACGTTTTTAACCAGCGCGGTTGGCGAGGGAATGGGGGTGGGTTCTTTTGTGGGTTCAGTCTTTCAATATCCCGTAGCGCGCCAAGGTTACCTTGCGCGCGCAGCCGTGATCGACGATGGGCATAGGGTAGCTGACGCCCAGCGTTATCCCGGCGTGGACTAGCGCAGTTGGCTGAGCCAGCCACGGAGCATGGATATCTTTGCTGGAAAGAGCCGCGAGCTCGGGAACGTAGCGTCGAATGACGTGGCCCTGTGCATCGAATTTGCGCGATTGTGTGATGGGATTGAATATTCGAAAGTAAGGCTGCGCATCACAGCCTGTGGATGCGGCCCATTGCCAACCCCCATTATTGGCCGAGAGGTCAAAGTCGTTCAGTTGCCGGGCGAAGTACTGTTCGCCCCTGCGCCAGTCTATACCCAGGTCTTTGGTCAGGAAGCTTGCAACGACCATCCT
The DNA here is from genome assembly GCF_004342005.1 of Paracandidimonas soli. Classification (GTDB taxonomy): domain Bacteria; phylum Pseudomonadota; class Gammaproteobacteria; order Burkholderiales; family Burkholderiaceae_B; genus Paracandidimonas; species Paracandidimonas soli. The sequence continues at coordinate 38,846 of NZ_SMBX01000004.1, read as the reverse complement.
GAGTCGATTATGCATATAGCCGGTCTGGTTCAACTGGCGCATGGCAGCGTCCACGATGGGATAGCCTGTGATGCCGTCGCACCAGGCCCGAAAAAGCTTGTCAGCTTCGGGGCCGCATTCCCATGAAATGGAATCATATTCAGGGCGAAATGCTTGTCCAGCGACATGGGGAAAGTGATGCAGAATCATGAAATAGAAATCACGCCATATCAGTTCGCTTAACCAGGTCGCCGCACCGACGCTGCCTGCTTGCATGGCGGGATAGGCTTCGCGGGCCAGGGCGCGAATTGAAATGGTGCCGAAGCGCAAATGCACGGACAGATAGCTCGGCCCTTTAACGGCGGGGAAATCCCGGCGTTCGTGATAGAGATCCATGCGTGGCAGGAAATCAGCAAGCAAACCCTGAGCGCCGCGACTGCCGGTAGCTACGGGAATCGGATGCGCTGGATGGCCGAAGCCAATATCATTAAGGGAGGGGCGTTGCGTCAGCTGGGCTGGCGGCGGCGCCAACGTGCCTGATGGCGGCTGATTGATAAACGGTTCAATATGCGTCGGGCGCAGTGCCTTGAGCCAGGCGTTTTTGTAAGCCGTAAACACCTTATAAGGTTCGCCTTGCCCATTAAGAATTTCGTCCATTTCGAAGATGGCTTGATCTTTGCACTGGAGGAAATGACGCTGTTCCAGCTTGAGCGCGGCAGCCACCCGCTGGTCGCGCGATTTTGCTTCAGGCTCGTAGTCGCGGCCAGCGAAGACGGCGTCTGCATTCAGGCTTCGCGCCAAATCGGGTATTGCCTTATGCGCAGCCTCATGGCGAACGATCAGCCCACCGCCGGCCGCCCGCAGCTCAGCATCAAGTTCGGTGATGCAGTCGTCAATAAAAGCGACGCGCCGGTCATCCGCAGGAAGTGTCGACAGAATGTCGGTATCAAAGACAAAAACACAAAAAAGCCTGCGACATTCGCGTAACGCCTGTACCAGGGTGGCATTGTCCTCAAGGCGCAAGTCACGCCGAAACCACATCAGGCCGCGTTCGAATTTGGGCATGGCGCTGGTTCCCGGGGCAAAGCTACTGTAAGCCTTCAAAGCAGACCTTCAGCATATGTTGCACGATGGCATCGTCATCCAGCTTGCTATAGAGCTGAAGATATTCGACTGACGGGTCGCAGGTTCTGGCATAGAAAGAGAACAGGATCACGTCATCGGGCAGGCTGGTGCTGAGCTCACCCTTGGCTTTGCCTTGCCCAACGATTTTCTTGAGCCGATTATGCAGCTTGAGTACGCGTGTGACATACCTCAAGTTGCGTGTAAGCATCTTGCGTACATGAGGACTGGTTGAGGGAAGAAACGGCAAGCCGCCGGTCAGCCGCACCCTTAGTGCCCACTCCAGCAATGCCTTTAGTTGCTCGCGTGGCGTTGCCTCTTTTGGCAAATCATCAAGACGCTCCAGCGCTCCATTCATCAGCCGAATCATGGCTTCGCAAACCAGATCTTCCTTGGACTTGAAATGCTTGTATAAGCTGGGCTTGGAGATACCGACCTCGATGGCGATGTCGTCCATCGTCATCAGATCAAAACCCTTGACGCCCAGGGTTTTCGCGGTGGCGTCAAGAATTGCGTCTTCGCGCATCTTAAAAGCCTTGTCTTTGAAGCTGGATCGATTTAGAATACTCATTCGTAAATATAAATACTAACTAGTAGCGGTTTTTACATGGAAGTAGATTTAATCTTATCACTGATTGCTGAGAATGCGCACAATGTTTACTGCTCGCACAGATATTCCTAGGGTTTGCATCGCGCCACCACCGTGCCGCCGTCGCCACCCACATCAAAGCGGTATGCCGACCGTCAGGGTGCTTCATGTCTAGCGCCCCCGTTTATGGCGCGCGTGTCGCCGTGGTGGGTGCGGGCATCAGTGGCCTGGCCAGCGCTTACTTGCTGGCCAGGCGTTACGACGTCACCTTGTTCGAAGCCGCCGACTATCCCGGTGGGCATACCAATACGGTGGATGTGACCCTGGACGGCGTGACGCATCCCGTCGATACCGGCTTTCTGGTTCTCAATGACCGCACCTATCCGAATCTCATCAAGCTGTTCGAAGAGCTGAACGTAGCGACACATCCCAGTGACATGAGCTTTTCCGTGTCGCTCGATGATGGCCGGCTTGAATGGGCGGGCAGTGATCTGAACACGGTGTTTGCGCAGCGGCGCAACATTTTTTCGCCGAGCTTTATTGGCATGTTGCGCGATATCGTGCGTTTCAATAGTTCGGCGCAGCGCCATCTTGATATGGCAGAGACCACGGGCTGCTCTTTGAACGAGCTCTTGTTGCAGGGCGGTTATGGCATCACTTTCAGGAACAACTATCTGCTTCCCATGTCGTCGGCTATCTGGTCTAGCGCCGCCGCCGATATCCTGAACTTCCCGGCCGCAACTTTTCTTCGTTTCTGCGTAAATCACGGGCTGTTGCAAGTGCGCAATCGTCCTCAATGGAGAACCGTGGTCGGCGGTGGCCGTGAATACGTGGGACGCATGATTCGCCAGATTCCCGGCCTGCGCCTGAACTCCCGGGTGCTCGGGATTTCTCGCAACGCAGGCAGCGTTTCCATATTGACCGCGTCGGGCGCAGAGCAATTCGATGCTGTCATCATGGCTACGCACGCTCCTGACTCGCTGCGCATGCTGGCAAATCCCGATAGGCGCGAGCAAGCCATACTCGGCGCCGTGCGCTATCAAAAAAATACGGCGGTGCTTCATACCGATGCTTCTCTTTTGCCTCGCCGTCGCCGCGTATGGTCCGCCTGGAACTACCTGGGCGCAAATGCGGCGGGCGCCAGCCGTCCTGTTTGTGTTAGCTATCTGCTTAATCAGCTCCAGCCCTTGCCGTTCAGCACGCCACTGGTGGTAACCCTGAACCCCATCGAGCCGCCCGCGCCGGAGAAGCTGCTGTCTTCCTTCGAGTATGCGCATCCCATTCTTGACCTGCATGCCATTGCGGCACAGACGCAGCTTTCCTCGCTGCAGGGGTTGAACGGCACCTGGCATGTCGGTGCCTGGACGGGTTATGGTTTTCACGAAGACGGCCTGAAATCAGCGCTTCGCATCGCCAAAAGTTTTGGCGTTTCTCCGGAATGGGCCAAGTTATGAGCACCTTTGGTTCCACTTCAGACACACTAAGTCCCCCCTTGTTGCTGGTTGAGCGGGTTATGCATGAACGGCTGCGGCCTGCGCACAACCGTTTTGTTTACCCGGTGTTCTGCGTACGGCTCAATCTTGATCGGCTGAAAGATCTTGATCGATGGTGGTTTGGTGTAGATCGCCGTTGCTTGATGGGCATCCGTACGCGCGACTATGGGGCATGCGACGGATCTGATCTGGCCGTCTGGATGCGTCGGCATCTTGCCGAAGCGGGCGTGCAGGCCGATGGCGAGATCTGGCTGCAGACCTTTCCCCGCGTCTTCGGCTACGTCTTCAATCCGGTAAGTTTCTGGTATTGCCATGACAGCGCAGGCGGATTGCGAGCGCTATTGGCTGAGGTAACCAGTACCTTCGGAGAGCGGCACAGTTATCTGCTGACTGGGCCAGAAGGCCAGGCCATCACCAGCAGCACCACGCTCGAATGCCGGAAGCAATTGCATGTATCGCCTTTTTGTCGCGTAGAAGGCCGATATCAGTTTCGCGTAAGGGACACGGCAGACACTTCATTCGTGGGCATTGATTATTTTGATAGCGCTGGTCTGGTGTTGCGTACATCAATTGGTGGGCGCAAGAGCGTGCTCAACCGCCAATCGGCTACGCAAGCCTTGATGAGACAGCCTTTCATGACCTTTTCAATCATTGCGCGAATTTATTGGCAGGCAATGCGTCTTTGGCTGGCTGACGTTCCATTTTTTCCAAAACCTCAAGTTTCGAACGCGGCATCACCCACCGTTACTTCCGAAAACGCAATAACAGAAAAGAAACCATGACATCCTACTTTGCGTCTGACTCCGCCATAGAGCGTGTGCCCACGTATGCCCAGCTATTTTTTTCGCTGCTCGAGCGCGTCCGGGTCGGACATCTGACTCTGGTAATGCCATCAGGCGAGAGGCGAATATTCGGCAACTCCATGTCGCTGCCTGGGGCCGTGCTGACCATCCATGATTGGCGTGCTTGCTCGCGGATACTTAAGAGCGGTGACATCGGTTTTGCAGATGCCTATCAGGCTGGCTGGCTGGACACCCCGGATTTGACAGACCTGCTGCGCTTTGCTTTGTGCAATGAAGCGGTGCTTCCCGAGGCGGTGTGGGGCAAATGGATTTCGCGCCTGTGGTACGCCTTGTTGCATCGCTTGCGCGTGAACAGCCGGGCGGGAAGCAAACGCAATATCCATGCCCATTACGATATCGGCAACGCGTTTTATAAACAGTGGCTCGATCCCGGGATGAGTTATTCCAGCGCGCTGTTTGCGGGAGAGGCGGCAAAGAGCCTCGAACAGGCCCAGACTGACAAGTACGAGCATATCGTGCAGTCTTTGGCATTGCGGCCGGGTATGCAGGTGCTGGAAATAGGCTGTGGCTGGGGAGGGTTTGCCTTGCATGCCGCCCGTCAGGGAATACGAGTGCATGCCGTGACGATTTCTGAAGCTCAGTACGAATTGGCGCGGCAACGCATCCTGGATGAAGGGCTCACTGAGGTCGTCCGGGTAGAGCTTTGCGATTATCGTGATCTGCATGGCCAGTACGACGCCGTGGTCTCTATAGAAATGTTCGAAGCGGTAGGCGAAAAATTCTGGCCGGAGTTTGGCCGCATCTTGCACGAACGGCTCAAGCCCGGAGCACAGGCACTGCTTCAATCCATCACCATCGACGAAGCGCGATTCGAGCATTATCGCCGCAGCAGCGACTTCATCAGGCAGGCCATTTTCCCTGGCGGCATGCTGCCTAGCCCGGAGCGACTGCTCGGGGTAGGGCGCAAGGCTGGTCTTGAGGGTGACATTACGCTGCGCTTCGGCCTGGATTACGCCGAAACCCTCAGGCGCTGGCGACAGGCATTCGAGAAGAATCTGGCAGAAGTTCGCAGGCTGGGATTCGACGATGCTTTTGTGCGTGTCTGGCGGCTCTACCTTGCTTATTGCGAGGCAGGGTTTGAAGAGCAGCGCACGGACGTTGTGCAATTTGTATTTACCAGGCCCAGCTAACATGCGCGGCGGCCTGATTGCACTCGCCCTGTTTTTCTTCAGCGGCCATGCATGGTCGGACTGGCGACCAGCGCTGCCGGATGCACAGCTTTGCGGGCAGGGCGAGCTTCGAGTGTTTGGCTTTGATATTTATACTGCGCAATTGTGGGGTAGCTGCGATTCAGCCCCCTTTGACGCGCCGTTTGCATTGCAACTGACCTACCATCGCACTATCGCGCGCAGCAAGATTGTTGACAGCAGCCTGGATGAAATGATGCGTCTGGCGTCCAGTCCTTTGTCCAGTGCCACGCTGGCGCATTGGCGCGACCTGATGCAGACGGCCTTTGTTGATGTAAAGTCGGGCGACACGCTTACTGGAGTTTATCTACCCGGCGAAGGCGCGAGGTTCTATGCCGGCACCCGGCTCACGGCGGATATCGACGACGTTCAGTTTGCACGTGCCTTTTTTGAAATCTGGCTGCATGCGGAGACACGGGCGCCAGGCCTGCGCAACGATTTGCTGAGGGCAAGGCCATGAGCCGACGCGCAGCTTCGTTCGCGGCATATGGACTGCTTGGCATGCCGCTGGCCATGGCAGCCTTGCCTGTCTACATTCAGGTACCCATTTACTACACCAGCCAGCTTGGGCTGTCGCTGTCGCTGACAGGGTTTGTGCTATTTGCCGCCAGGATTGTCGATACGGTCCAGGACCCCTGGATAGGTCTGTGGGTGGACCGTCTTGCGCGTCGATCCCGCCTTGGCCGTGCGCTGTGGGTGGCATGTCTGGTGCTTATTATTGCCTTTGCCGGATTGTGGCTGGCGCCAGTATCCGGTCCGCTGCTGGCTGCATGGCTGGCGTTTGCTCTGATCATTGTCTATACCGCTCACAGCGTGCTGAACATCGCCTATCTGGCTTGGGGTGCCCGGTTGGCGCCCGATACCGTTGGGTTGACCAAAGCTGCGGGCTGGCGTGAGGCCTTCGGCCTGGCCGGGGTTGTGCTTGCGAGCACGCTTCCAGCCTGGCTGGTCAATGCCGCAGACAGGAGTTCTCAACAAAGCATGGGTGCCTACTCCATCGCGTTCGCGCTCCTGCTGGCGCTGGGCGTTACTGCCTTGCTCCATCGGGCGCCGCCGTGGCTTCATGCTCAACTGGCGGAAAATAGCGCTTCATGGCGCGTCTGCCTGGCTAACCAGCCGGTCAGGCGCCTGTTGCCTCCTTATTTTCTGAACGCTTTGTCGGTATCCGTTCCGGCCACACTTGCGCTTTTCTTTATTGCCGATGTGCTCGTGGAACCGCACTGGTCGGGCTATTTTCTGGGCACGTATTTTCTGGCCGGCGCGGCAGGCATGCCGGTATGGATGAAACTGGCAACGCGCCTGGGCCCGGCTCGCGCATGGCGACTGGGCATGATTCTGGCAATCATCACTTTTGTGTGGGCTGCCACGCTGGGGCCTGGTGATCGCTACCCTTATCTTGCCATTTGTGTATTGGCAGGCCTTTCACTTGGCGCCGACCTGGTGTTGCCTCCGGTTTTGCTGGCCCGCCTGATACCCGATCGCCAAGCGCCAGCGGCCTACTACGGTTTATGGAGCCTGCTCGGGAAGCTCGCGCTGGCTTTATCGGGTCTTGCTCTGCCCTGGCTGGCCATTCTGGATTACCAGCCCGGCGAGATCGGCAGCGGCGGGCATGCCTTGGCCTGGACCTACGGTGGGTTGCCATGTTTTTTGAAGTTGCTGGCCTTGTGGCGCTTGCGTAATTTTCACGATTCAAATGGAGAACAAACCACATGAAAAGACTGCTTATGCTGGGAAGTGTGCTGGCACTTACTGCCTGCGCCATGCCCGATGTCTCCCGCTACGCCCAGGAGGAACCCAAGCTCGATGTCACCCAGTATTTCCAGGGCAAGACCGAAGCATGGGGCATGTTTCAAAAACGCAATGGCGAGGTCGTCAAGCGCTTTCACATAAAGATGGAGGGCCATAACCAGGATGACAAGTTCATTCTAAAAGAGCATTTCTTCTATACCGATGGAACGAGTCAGGAGCGTGTATGGACTTTTACGCCGCAGACGGATGGCTCACTGCACGGCAGCGCTGATGATGTGGTGGGCGTAGCCATAGGCAAGGGGGCCGGCAATGCTTTTCGCATGCGCTACACGCTTAAGTTGCCGGTTGGCGATTCCGTCTACAACGTCAAGTTTGATGATTGGCTCTTCAGGGTGGATGAGAAGACCGTCGTGAACAGGGCGAGCGTGACGAAGTTTGGTTTCGAAGTTGGGCAGGTTACCGTGTTTTTTCGCCGTGACCAATAATTGGTTGCATGCATAACGAGGCTATCATGTTTCTGAAGGCGCTTAATCCTCGCTGGTCACACTGGCAGGGGAAACGAGTATGGCTGGTTGGTGCCTCCAGCGGTATCGGCGCGGCGGTTGCCCGTGACCTGCTGCAGCAGGGAGCGCGTGTCGCCTTGAGCGCACGCAGGCAAGATGCGCTTCTCGCTGTTGCTGCCAATTCGGCGTTGGCCAGCGTGCTGCCCATGGATGTCACGGATCCTGCCGCCTGGAGGGTCGTGCACGATCGATTGATTCAAGAGTGGGGCGGGCTGGATCTGATCGTTTTTTGTGCCGCGCAGTATGAGCAGATACGTCCATGGGAACTGCAGTCAGACAAGGTTCGAGGAACAATTGAAACCAATCTTTCCAGCGTTTATTACGGGCTTGAAGTGATCCTGCCTGGCCTGATCGCTCGAGGCAATGGTTCGATTGCGTTGATCGCCAGTGTGGCTGGCTACCTGGGGCTGCCCAATGCCACCGTGTACGGGCCGACCAAGGCTGCACTCATCAACTTGGCGGAACTGCTTTATGCAGAGCTGCACCCAAAGGGCCTGGGTGTCTATTTGGTGAACCCCGGTTTTGTGAAAACCAAGCTGACCGCCAATAACAAGTTTCCTATGCCCGCCATGATTTCCGCGAACGAGGCTGCCAGGCAGATAATCGATGGTATCGAGAAGGGACAGTTTGAGATTCATTTTCCGAAACGATTTACACGGCTGCTCAAGGTAATTGAACTGTTGCCATATCGTCTGCGGCTGACTGCGCTGGGGCAGATGATGAAGCAGTGATGACGTGCGATCTTCTCGTTGTATCGGATAAGGCACTGCCATGCGCTTAGAGCTATTAATCAAATCAGGTAGATGACAATGCATCAATACAAATCGTTGGTCGTTTTTCTTGCCTTGACCGGGGCAACGGCATTGATAGGAAGCCAGTTCCTGCCAGGCCCTTGGTATGCGTCGTTAAACAAACCATTTTTCAACCCGCCGAACTGGATTTTCGCGCCTGTGTGGACCGTTCTGTATGTGATGATGGCGGTTGCCGCCTGGCGCATATGGACACGAGTCGGGAGGATCGACAGCGCTCTTGCTTTATGGGCAATACAGCTAGTTTTGAACGGACTATGGTCCTGGATTTTCTTTGGCTTGCACCGCTCCGGCCTGGCGCTGATCGATATCGGTATCCTGCTCGTCATGATCGCGATAGTGACTATGCTTTTTATGCGTCGCGACCGGCTGGCAGGCTATTTGATGTTGCCCTATCTGGCATGGGTGGCCTTTGCTTCGGTGCTCAATTTTTCTCTCTGGCTATTGAATTGACGGTGCTTCGTCCCGTGATCTATGCCTCAATAATAGTATTGCTGTCGTTGGCGGCACTGGCCGTGTTTTCCCCGCAGAGGCTTGTGAACATGCTTGCTTGGGCTGACGTAAAAAGCAAGGTGGTGAAAAACCTGTCTTATGGCAACGAAATGCGCCAAAAGCTTGATATCTATATTCCTGCGCAATCGGAGTCGGCGCCCAATGTGGTCGTATTCCTCTACGGGGGAAACTGGAACAGCGGGTCGCGTGGGCAGTATGGCTTTGTAGGTAAAGCGCTGGCTTCACGAGGCATCATGGCCGTAGTGGCCGATTACCGCCTGTCTCCTGAGGTAGCATATCCCGTCTTCATTGAGGATACAGCCCAAGCGGTATCAGTGGACACTGAAACACATAGGCGAATATGGGGGTAACGTCGGCAACGTTTTTGGGCTCTTCATCATTAACGGGGGACAGCGACATTCATTAGACTTGTTTTTGCGAAGAAACATGTTTAATGGAGTGAATGCCGATGTCCCCACTAGATTCTATCTTAGGATTAAAAGGCTTAGTGATTGAGCGCGTAGAACGGCGCCGCGATATTCACGTCTGGGCCAGACCGGCCAATCGCCCGGTCTGCGTGCATTGCCAACAGGGGTCGGTGCGCATTAAGGCGACGCACCAACGCACCCTGAAGCACACCCGCCAGGGCAACCAACTGATGGTGCCGGGACAAGCGAAGAGCAGGAAATATCAAGGTAAACAGTTAGATTCTTGGACGCCGGGGTGGGTCAGTTTTACTCCGACGATTCCGACGAAAGTGGGTCAGTTTTCAACCGGCGTTGACACCTATGATCCGATTACCACGCTTCCCGTCTGGAAACTGAAAACGAACCATCCACTGCTTCTGACCGCTTGGCTGCACAACCAGGAACAAGCCGCGCCCAGAAGCCAACGTGTAAACCGCATTCCTGGGCTTCGCCCTGCGAGCCGCAAGATCAGTGAGTTGTGGAGGGATTTTTGGCATGTCGGGTCTCTAAGTGGGCCATTCTATGGTATGTAATTTTTAACATACCAAAACGCATACCAAAAAACGCGGGATTTACTGAACCCCCATGAGACGCCCTGAACGCAAAAAACCCGCACAAACCTAATGTCCATGCGGGTTTCTGGTACTTCTCAAGCTGTTATGAAACAACCTGATTTTTAACTGTGGTGCCGTCGACGAGACTCGAACTCGTACAGCTTTCGCCACTACCCCCTCAAGATAGCGTGTCTACCAATTCCACCACGACGGCCTTTTAGCAAGAGGAATATTCTAGCATGATTTCCACTGTTATCGCTCCTCAATCGTTAGCGCTGCAATTGTTGACATCGATTATGGCGAGGCGTAATGTTTGTCATTCGCATTTCATGGCTTCCTTGCTTGTATATAACCAAAAGAATAAAAAAACATGAATCGATGACCTATGACGACTTCCACTTTCCCCCGCAGCCACGACTACTGCCTTGGGCCATTGCCAGACATCGCCGCCGCCAGTTTCGACATGCCGCCCAAGGCTTGCGATACCCACGCCCATGTCATTGGAGACGGCGTCACCCATCCTTACGTCGATAGCCGCAGCTATACGCCTCCCCCCGCCCCGGAAGAGGCGTACCTGGCGATGCTTGCCAGCTGCGGCTGCGAGCGCGGAGTGCTCGTCCAGGTCAGCGTACATGGAACGGACAACAGCTATATGCTGTCTGTTCTGCAGCATCACCCGGATACGCTGCGCGGCGTTGCCGTCGTCGATGAATCCATCAGCGACGGCGAACTGCAGCAAATGCATCGGCAGGGCGTACGCGGCATCCGTTTCAATGTTCTTTTTGGCGGCGGCGTGGGACTGGACTCCCTGGAATCACTGGCCCCGCGCATAGCGGAGCTAGGATGGCACATCCAGCTTCTGATGGATATCCGGCACCTTCCTGAGTTGGCTCCCCGCCTGCGACAGTTGCCGGTCCCATGCGTTTTCGATCACATGGGGCACATGCCGGTTTCCGAAGGCATCGATCATCCCGGCTTCCAGACGCTTTTGCACGGCGTCAGGGAGTATGGCTGGTGGAGCAAGCTATCCGGCGCCTATCGGATCAGCGACCAGTTCGATTACTACGACGACGTCACCCTCTGGGCCCAGGCCCTGATCGCCGCCGCGCCGGACCGCATGGTGTGGGGCAGCGACTGGCCCCATGTCGCCATCGACCGGATGCCCGACACCGGCGTGCTTCGCAACCTGCTGCTGAAATGGGCTCCCTCCCCCGAAACGCGCCACAGGATTCTGGTAGAGAACCCGCAACGCCTGTACGACTTCCCACCAAGCAATTGAAAAAGCAAACGTTACATCCTCTTTCGGAGATATGGCATGAGCTGGTACGGTGAATTGGACAAAAGCGGCAAACGCACGTTCCACGCCTCTTTCCTGGGCTGGACCATAGATGCGCTTGACTACATGGTATTCACATTCGTCATCTCCACCCTGATCTCCCTCTGGGGCATCGATCGCGGCCAGGCCGGAATGCTGGGCACCATCACCTTGCTGTTCTCGGCCATCGGCGGCTGGGCGGCCGGCATCCTCGCAGACAAATACGGGCGCGTGAGAATACTGCAGATCACGATCATCTGGTTTTCCACCTGCACCGTGGCCATTGGCTTCACACAGAATTTCGAGCAGATCTTCGTGCTGCGCGCGCTGCAGGGGCTAGGCTTCGGCGGCGAGTGGGCTGTGGGATCGGTGCTCATGGGCGAAATCATCAAGGGCAAGAACCGGGCGCGCGCCGTCGGTACGGTGCAAAGCGGATGGGCGGTCGGCTGGGGATGCGCCGCGCTGCTCTATACACTCGCCTTCACTATCTTCCCCGAGGAATGGGCCTGGCGCACGCTGTTCTGGTTCGGCGCCCTGCCTGCCTTGCTGGTGCTGTATATCCGCAAGCATGTTCCGGAACCCGAAGTATTCAAACAATCGCAAGCGCGCCACGCCGCCGGAGCCCCACGGATATCGCCATGGATGATTTTCTCTCCGGCGCTGCTGAAGACCACACTGCTGGCCGCCCTGCTCTGCACAGGCATCCAGGGCGGCTATTATGCGGTCACCACTTGGCTGCCCACCTACCTGAAAGTGGAGCGAGAGCTGTCGGTCCTGAATACCGGCGGTTATCTGCTGGTGATCATCCTGGGATCCTTCTGCGGCTATATTGCAGGCGCCCATATGGCGGACAGGATCGGACGCCGGATGAATTTCATCATCTTTTCCGTGCTGTCCATTCTTTGCGTATACACCTATACGCAAATCCCGCTTAGCAACACTCAGATGCTGTTTCTGGGCTTTCCCCTGGGATTTGCAGCTTCGGGCATTTTCGGCGGCCTGGGCGCCTTCCTGACCGAGCTCTTTCCATCGGAAATCAGGGCCAACGGACAAGGCTTCGCCTACAACTTCGGCAGGGGCATCGGGGCGCTGTTTCCCACCTTGGTCGGATACCTCAGCCAAAGCATGGGCCTGGCGATGGCGATCGGCGTGTTCGCCGGCGGCGCTTATGCCGTCGTGTTCCTTGCCACTCTCCTTCTTCCGGAAACCAAAGGCCAGGATCTGAAGAACCTGCAGGACGGCTGAGCCAAGCACCCAGGCGCAGTCCAGCGTACACTGCGGCATGGCAGGCGCATCCACTTCATCGCCGCCGCCCCGCCAGAGGAGACCACGTAGCACCATGCCCCCAACCGCAACCCAGCCGGCGCTGCTTCCGCGCCGGCATGCAGTCGCCGTCCTTCTGCTGGCCGCCTGCGCATTCGCCAGCAACCACGTCGCAGCCCGCTTTGCATTCGATGACCAGGCAGGCCTGCTGCTTGCCATTCTGTTCCGTTCGGGACTCTGTTTTCTGGCGCTGTCCGGCATTGTCCTGTGGCAGCGGCAGTCAGTGCGCCTACCTGCGGGAAGCGCCCCCTGGCAGCTTATCGTGGGCCTGCTCATCGCCATCCAGAGCTTTGCCATGTTTTCTGCAGTAGCGCGCATTCCCGTCGCCATCGCGCTGCTGATCTCCAACAGCTTCCCCATCCTGCTCGCGCTGCTGACATGGGCGCTGGGCGGCAAGCCGCCCACCCGCAAGGCTTGCCTGCTGATGGGAGTCATATTGATAGGGCTGATGCTGGTACTGGACATTCCGGCACAGTTGTCCGGAAACGCCGACCTTGGCCCCGAATGGACCATCGGCGTCCTGGGCGCGCTGACCGCCGCCACCGTGTTCTCTTTCGCGCTGTGGATCACGGAGCACAAGCTGGGAAGCCTGGTGGGAACCGTGCGCAGCCTCTATACCGTCGGCATCATCTTCACCAGCGCGCTGGCAACCGGACTTGCCGGGCTGGTTCCCGGCGGCCTGAGCCTGCCCGCCTCATCCACGGGATGGATCGGCCTGTGCAGCCTGGCCCTGCTGTATACCGCCGGCTTTTCGACCTTGTTCGTGCTGATACCCAAGCTGGACATGTCGCGCAACGCGCCCATCATGAACGTCGAACCGGTGTTCTCGCTGTTGCTGGGCTGGCTGCTGCTGGGGCAGGTGCTGACCCCCATACAGCTGGCGGGAGGCGCCGTCGTGCTGGGCTGCATCGTGACGCTGGCCTACCAGCGCCATGCCTGAGGCGCCGAAAAAGGCGCCCCTGCCGTCGCACGTTTACTGAGCCGGGGCTTGCGGCGTTTCGGCCGGCGCGGACGGGACTGCCGCCGCGGGCGCTTCGGAAGGCGCGGCCGGCACGGCATTGGGAACCGAAGGCACTGCGCTGCCGCTATTGGGAGCCGCAGGCACGGAAGACTCGAAGCCCTGCATCACCCCGCCGCTTTCCACTACGGCGCCTTTCGGGTGATGCGCCATGTAGGCCAGGCCGGCCGTCGATGCGAAGAACACGATGGCAGCCCACTTCGTCGTGCGCGACAGGAAGTTGGCCGCGCCCGATGCGCCGAACAGGCTGCCCGCGGAGCCGCTGCCGAACGCAGCGCCCATTTCCGAGCCCTTGCCCTGCTGCAGCAGCACCAGGACGATGATGGACAGCGATGAAATCACCTGAACCGTCAGCAAGACGGATGACAACCATTCCATGTAAAAACTCCGTGGCCTAACTGGCCGCTATACGTAAAAATTCCTGCGCCTGCAGCGAGGCTCCGCCCACGAGCGCGCCGTCGATGTCAGGCATTTCAAACAGACTGGCCGCATTGGCCGCGTTGACACTTCCGCCATACAGGACGCGGACTTGCGGCTGTCCGGCCCGCTCGAGCTGCGCACGAATGAAGGCGTGCGCCTCTTGCGCCAGCTCGGGCGTGGCGCTTTGCCCGGTGCCGATGGCCCAGACGGGCTCATAGGCCAGAACGATGCGCGACAAGGCATCGCCTCCAAGTGCAAGCACCTGATCCAGCTGCCGCAGCATGACTTCCTGCAACCGCCCTGCCTCTCGCTCGGCCAGCGTCTCGCCGATGCAGACGACCGGCGTGAGGCCGGCGCCGATGGCGGCCTGCGTCTTGTCGGCCACGAGCGCATCGGTTTCGCCATGATAGGCTCGCCGTTCGGAATGCCCCACCAGAACCCAGCGGCATGCGAAATCGGCCAGCATGGCGGCGGAGACTTCACCCGTATAGGCGCCCTGCGCATGGGCGCTGACGTCCTGGGCGCCCCAGCTTATGGCGCTGCCTTCCAGGGACTGGCTAGCCTGCGCCAGATAGGGAAACGGCACGCACACAGCCAGCTCGGCCGACCCGGCATAGTCGCCGAGCGACGACAGCAACGCGGCGTTCTGCACGGACGTGCCATGCATTTTCCAGTTACCGATCACCAGGCGCTTGCGGATAAAGTCTGTCATACAACACTAAAAAAACGGGGAAGACTTGCGGTCAACCGCGTATTGTAGCGTGTTCCTGCGGATTCAAGCTGTCGCAGTCAGTATGATTTTCCCGATATGCGCGCCAGAGTCCATCAGGCGGTGGGCCTGCGCCGCATTTTCCAGCGGGAATACGGCATGCACGACGGGTGCTATCCGCCCGGACTCCAGCAAGGGCCAGACATGGCGGCGCAATTGAACCGCCAGGCCGGCCTTGTATTCATCGGAGCGCGGGCGCAGGGTCGAGCCGGTCAGGGTCAGCCTGCGGCGCATCAGCTCCCAGGCGTTGATTTCCGCCTTGGCTCCGCCCAGCATGGCGATCATGACGCACCGCCCGTCATCGGCCAGCGCCTTCAGGTTGCGCCGGATGTAGTCGCCCGCCACCATGTCCAGGATGACATCGACGCCGCGGCTGCCGGTGGCCTTGAGGACTTCCTCGACGAAATCCTGCGTGCGGTAATTGAATGCCTGCGCCGCGCCCAGTCCCAGGATGGCCTGCACCCGCTCATCGCTGCCCGCCGTGGCATAAACGCGATGCCCGAGCGCCGCCGCCAGCTGGATCGCCGTCGTGCCGATGCCGCTGGCGCCGCCATGCACCAGCAGAGTTTCGCCTTCCGCCAGCCGCCCGCGCTCGAACACATTGCTCCAGACCGTGAACAGGGTTTCCGGCAGGCCCGCCGCCTGCAGCGGCGTCATGCCCCGGGGAATCGGCAGGCAATGCGCCGCCGGCGCCAGGCAATACTGGGCATAGCCGCCGCCGGGCGTCAGCGCGCAGACCATGTCCCCCACTTGCAGCCCGGTATCGCCGACGTCTCCGCCCACGATTTCGCCCGCGACCTCCAGCCCGGGCAGATCGGACGCCCCCGGCGGAGGCGGATAACTGCCCTCGCGCTGTGCGACATCGGGCCGGTTGACGCCCGCGGCCTCGACGCGAATCAGCACCTGTCCCGGCCCCGACTGCGGAATCGGTCTGCGTGCCGGAACCAGCACCTCCGGACCTCCCGGCCTGGTGATTTCCACCGCTGTCATATCGCCTTGCATCCCTGCCTCCAGATCGACGGTTACACATGGACAAGCCCGCATTATCGCCCCATTCGCACGCACAAACCATGTCGCATGCGCTACACTGTCGGGCTTCGATGAGGCTGCATCCCGGAAGCGTGGCAGAGTGGTCGATTGCACCGGTCTTGAAAACCGGCAACGGGCAACCGTTCGTGAGTTCGAATCTCACCGCTTCCGCCAGACATCCATCCCTATTGTTTCAGCCAGCCGCTCCTGCCGCCCGAGTGGTGAAATCGGTAGACACAAGGGACTTAAAATCCCTCGCCGCAAGGCATGCCGGTTCGATTCCGGCCTCGGGCACCACACACAGCCTGCTTCAGGCTATCTGATACACGACAAGCCACACTGTTACCCGACAAGCAGGCCGACAAACCATTCCGGCGGCGCGGATACGCGCGCCGGAACAGCTCCCGGACTACTTCGTCAGCTTCGCCCCCTGGGCCAGCGTAAACTGGTCCATGCGCGGCTTGTAGACGATGTTCTTCTTGGACGCGATCGAGAAAGAATAGAAATACAGCGGAATAACCGGCATTTCCTCGAAGGCCAGCTCGCTCGCTTTCTCCAGCATTGCCCGGCGCTTGTCGTCGTCCAGCGTCTGGAAGGACGTATTCACGAGTTCGTCGATCTCGGGGTTGGAGTAGCGGCCCCGATTGTTCACGCCCCGCCGGTTCTTGGGATCATGCGTGACCACCACCGAGTTCAGCGCGGTGCCCATTTCCGATATCGCGCCGGAACTGATCAGATAGAGACTGAACTCCCGTTTTCCCGTCTGCGGAAAATAGACGCTCCACGGCATGACCTCCGCCTTCGCCTCGATGCCGATCCGGTTCCACATCTGAGCAATCGCCTGCACGACCCGGCTATCGTTGGTCAGCCGGTCGTTCGGTCCGTGGAAGGTGAGCGTCAGGCCGTTCTTGTAGCCTGCTTCGGCCAGCAGTTGCTTGGCCTTCTCGGGATCGTACTTGGGCGCCGTCACATTGGGCGACGCGCCGAACAGGCTGCTGTTCAGCATCTGCCCTGCGGGAGCCGTGGTGCCCTGCATCAGCTTCTCGGAAATCGCCTCGCGGTCGATACCATACGAAAGCGCCTGCCGGACCCGTTTGTCGCGCAAGGGATTGGTGTTCGCGCCCGCATCCGGCGACTTGGCCTTGACGAAGGGCGTCTCGTCGCGCCCCACATCGAGGCCAATATACACCGGCAAGGCCGGTGGGCTCTGGACGATGGAGAAGTTGCCGCCCTTGACGCGGTCCATCAGATTGGGCGATACATTCTCGATCAGGTCCGCATCGCCCGACAGGAGCGCCGCCACACGGGTCGCCTCGTTCGTGATGAAGCGCAGCGTCACCTTGTCCCAGTCCGGCTTGTCGCCCCAGTAGTTCTCGTTGCGCTTCATGATCAGGCGGTCGCCGGGAGTATAGGCCTGGAAGACGAACGGACCGGTGCCCACCATCGACTTGCCGGAGTTGTAGTCCCCGGTTTCGGCATCCTTCAGCTCGGCGGGAATGATGAGGATCTCGGGCACCATATGCGGCAGCAGAGGATCCGGATATTTTGTCTCTATCACCACCGTGGACGGATCCACGGCCTTGACCTGGGCGATGGAACGCGTGAACAGGCCGAGGGAGGACGGCGAGTTGGGCACTGCGGGAGCCCGCTCGAACGACACGACGACGTCGTCGGCCGTCAGGGTCGATCCGTCCGAGAACTTCACGTCCGGCCGCAGCTTGAATTCCCACTCGGTATCGCTGATCCGCTTCCAGGAAGTGGCCAGCGCGGGAACGAGATTGGTGTCCGGGTCGAACGCGATCAGCGCCTCGAAGAAATGGCGCGCCACCGCCTTGTTCGGCGAGTTGTTGGCGAAATGGGGATCCAGCGATGTGATGGAGCTTCCCAGGGCAATGCTCAGGTCTTCGGCCCAGGCCGATGCCGAGGGCATGGCCGCTCCGATGGCGGCGCTCAGCACGAGCATGCCCGACAGTCTGCGTATGGTATGTCTCATTGATGTCTCCTTTGGTTTGAATGGCGCGCCGGCTGTTCAGCCGGTTTTTTCATTGAGATGGCACGCGCTCAGGTGGCCCGTGTCTATGTCTTCCAGCTTCGGCATCACCTCCTTGCAGATGGGCATGGCTTTCGGACAGCGCGGATGGAAGTGGCAGCCTTTGGGGGGATTCGAGGGACTGGGCAATTCACCCTCGACCGGACTGAATGTCCTCTGCCGTGTCACGATCCGGGGCATTTCGGCCAGCAGGGCTTGCGTATAGGGATGGTTGGGGCGCTCGAAAATCTCCCGTGCGGGCGCCTGCTCCACAATGCGCCCCAGATACATGATCGCCACCCGGTCCGCCAGGTGCCGGACCACGCTGAGATCGTGGCTGATGAACAGATAGGTAAGCCCCAGCTGTTCGCGCAGGTCCATGAACAGATTGAGGATCTGTGCCTGGATGGATACGTCCAGGGCCGACACGGGCTCGTCGCAGACAAGCACGCTCGGATTGACCGCCAGCGCGCGCGCGATGCCGATGCGCTGGCGCTGCCCGCCGCTGAACTGATGCGGATAGCGCAGCCGGTAGGCCGGATCCAGCCCCACGCGCTCCATCTGCTCGCTGATGAACGCCGACTCGTCCGTCTTGATCAGGCCGAACAGCCGCGGGGCCTCGGCGATGATCTCGCCGACATTCATGCGTGGATTCAAAGAAGCGAACGGGTCCTGGAACACCATCTGTATCTGCAGCTTGGCCTGGATTTTCTCCTTGCCCGTCAAGCCGGCCAGCGGCCGGCCCCGGTAGCGGATCTCGCCCGACGAGGCTTGCCGCACGCCAGCCATGATACGGGCCAATGACGATTTGCCGCAGCCGGACTCGCCGACCAGGCCCAGCACCTCTCCCTGCTGGATCTCGAGGTCGACTTCATGCACGGCCCGGACCGAGGGCGCCCGCTTGGGCATGGGGTAGTACAGGGAGAGGCTTCGCGCCTCGATGATGGGCTCCGGCTGGATGCCTCTGGTCGCCTCGCCCGCAATGAAGGACTCCGTCTGCATGGCTACCTCAATGGATGAAAGCATCGGAACTGGTGCTGTTTGTCGAGATGGGTGATGCCCGGCGGCGCCTCCTCGCACTGCGCGTCGGCATAATCGCAGCGCGGCGCGAAAGCGCATCCGCGCGGCAGGTTCATCAACTGGGCCGGGGCGCCGCGGATCTGCTTCAGCCGCTGTCCGGGCGGATTGTTGCTGGCCACGCTGCTGATCAGTCCACGCGTGTAAGGGTGCGCGGGATAGGACAGTACGCGGGACACCGGCCCCTGCTCCACGATGCGGCCGGCATACATCACCGCGATATCGTCGGCCAGCGCTGATACCACCGACAGGTCGTGGGAAATCCAGATGACGCCCATGTTCTTGGCGCGGACCAGCTTCTGCACCTCGCTCAGGATCTGCGCCTGGATGGTGACGTCCAGGGCCGTGGTCGGCTCGTCGGCAATGATCAGCGACGGCGAGTGCAGCAAGGCGATCGCGATGGCCACCCGCTGCCTCATGCCTCCCGAAAACTCGTGCGGATAGGCGGACAGCCGCTCCCTGGCGGCGGGAATCCCCACCTGCGCCAGGGCGTCGACGGAGCGCTCGATGGCCTCCTCCTTGCTCATCTTCCGATGCGCCAGCAAGGTTTCGATCATCTGAGTGCCGATGCTCAGCACCGGATTGAGCGTCATCATCGGATCCTGGAAGATCATCGCGATGCGGTCGCCCCGCAGTTTCCGCATCCGGCTTTCCGGCCACGCGGAGATATCCTCGCCTTCGAAGATCACCGAACCGCCCACGACGGCGCCGGGCGGATCGACCAGACCCATGATGGAAAAGCCGGTGGCGGACTTGCCCGATCCAGACTCTCCCACCAGCCCCAGGATGCGTCCCGGACGCACCTTGAAGGAGACTCCGTCCACGGCCTTGAGCACGCCAGCCCGGGTCTTGTAGTGCGTGCGCAGGTCCCGCACGTCGAGCGTGCATGGCGGCTGTTCCGGGATCTGCGCATTCAGCGCATGCTTGGACACGTCTGTCATTTCCGATTCCGGGGGTTGAGAATATCGCGCAGCTGGTCGCCTACCAGATTGATGGCGACGATGATCGCGACCAGCGCAAGGCCGGGGTACAGGCAGATCCAGTACTGTCCGGAGATCATCTGCGTATATCCGTTGGCGATCAGCAGGCCCAGGGAGGGTTCGGTCACCGGCACGCCCAGCCCCAGGAAGCTCAAGGTCGCCTCCAGCGCAATGGCGCGCGAGATCTGCATGGTGGCGATCACGATCAGCGGCGGCAGGCAGTTCGGGAGCAGGTGCCGCACAATCACGCGCCAGCGCGGGATGGAAAGGCACTCGACAGCGGCGATGTAGTCCCGGCTGCGCTCCACCATGGCGCTGGCCCGCGCCACCCGCGCGTAATAGGCCCATTCCACCAGGACCAGGGCGATCACCACGTTCATGATGCCTTTCCCGAGGACGGCCAGGATCATCAGGGCGACCAGGATGGAGGGAAAGGACAGCTGGAGGTCCACGATCCGCATGATGGCGGCCTCCACCTTCGGTCCCGCATAGGCTGCGATCAGCCCCAGCAGGGATCCGATGACACAGGCGAACAGCGCCGATCCCACCCCGACGCTCAACGAAATACGGAGGCCATACAGGATGCCGGAAAAGATGTCGCGCCCCTGCGGGTCGGTGCCCAGCAGGTAGGTGTAGCTGCCCGCAGCCACCGTGCCGGGCGGCATGTTGCCGTTCAGGATGTCGAGCTGGTTCAGGTCGTAGGGATCCTGCGGCGCGATCCAGCTGGCGAAGATGGCGGCCAATACCATGATCACGAACACGATGAGCCCCGCGACTCCGGTCTTGGACTCGCAGAACTCCTGCATGGACTGGCGCCAGGGGCTTTCCCCCTTGACCACGGCCACGGCGGCCGCGCCGTTGCCCGCGTCAGTGTCGTTGCGCATCTTCATGCCCTCCCTCCCCTGCGCGCCCTGGGATCGAGCGCGTAATACGTGAGATCCACCAGGAAGTTCAGCAGAACGAACAGGGACACCACGATCATCAGGTACGCGACGATGACCGGCCGGTCCAGGACGTTGATGCTGTCGATGATGAGCTTCCCGATGCCCGGCCAGGCGAAGACGGTCTCCGTAACGATGGCGAAAGCCACGGTGGAGCCGAACTCCATGCCGATGATGGTCACCAGCGGAATCATGATGTTCTTGAGCACGTGGACGCCGACGATCCGCTGCGGGGAAAGGCCGCGGGCGCGCGCAAACTTGATGTAGTCCGTGGACAGGGTTTCGGTCACTCCGGCGCGGGTCAGGCGCAACACCATGGAAAGCTTGAACATGGCCAGGTTGATGGCCGGCAGCAGCATGTGGCTCAGCCCGTTCCAGGTGAGGAAGGACCATTGCACGCCCAGGAACTCCACCGTGTCGCCGCGGCCCGTGCTCGGAAGCCAGCCCAGCTCCACGGCAAAGACCATGATCAGGATCAGGCCCATCCAGAATCCCGGCAGCGAGAATCCCAGGATGCTAAATGCCATGATGAAGCGCGACACGGGAGAATCGGGACGCAGGCCGCAATACAGCCCCAGCGGAATGCCGATCACCACCGCCAGCAGCAACGCAACGAGAGCGAGTTCGAGCGTGGCGGGCAGCCGCGACAGCACCACGTCGATCGCGGGCAGGTTGTAGACGAAGCTCGTGCCCAGATCGCCCTGCAGGGCGTTCATGAGGAAGATTCCGTACTGCGTCCACAGCGGCTTGTCCATCCCGAAGGTGGACATCATGCGGTCGCGCTCCATCTGGTCCGCCTCGGGAGAGATCAGGATATCGACGGGGTTGCCGATCAAATGGATGCCGATGAACACGATCACGGTCATGGCCAGCATGACCAGGAACGCCTGGACGAGTCTTGCCAGCGGTTGGGAGTTCATGGCCGACCTCGACCTAAGCGCGAAGCTGGAAAGTGGGCAGGGGGAAGCGCCCCGCCTGCGCCGCCGGCACCAGCTCGACCTGCATGCCGGTCTTCACCTTGCCGGGCGGATCCGCGATGACCCTCGCCAGCATGGGCCAGCCTTCCTCGAGGAGGATCTCGGCGAACACCGAGGGCGCCTCCTCCGCAAAGGAGGCATGCACGTGCTTGTGCACGATGGCGAACGACACGATCTTTCCCCGGCCGGACAAGGTCTTCCATTCCAGCTCGGCGGACCAGCATTCCGGGCACTGCAGCCGGGGAAAATAAACTTTGTGATGACAGGCCTTGCATTGCTGCAGGCACAGTTCGCCTCGGGTCCAGGCGTCCAGCATGGGGGCATTGAAGTCGTTGCGCTCCGGCTGCGGATAAGGGGTGGCGAGATGGCTCATCGATTCTGCTCCATGACGGCGGCCGCGGCGGCAAGTCCGCGCCCGAATGAAATCATTCCAAATCCTGAAACGACGCCGCGCCTGGCGCCAGGCACTTGGCGGCGCTCTCCTTCTCCCCGCAGCTGGCGCGTCGCCTCGACGACACTGAGCAGGCCGGCCGATCCGCCCGCCTGGCCGCAGGACAACTGGCCTCCGCCGGTATTGACGGGGAAGCTGCCGTCGAAGGTCAGGCGGTTGTCTTCGAGGAAACGCCCGACTTCCCCCTTGGGGCAGAACCCGAGGTCCTCGATCTGTATGGCGGCCATGATGGGGAAGTCGTCGTAAAGCTGCACGAAATCCATATCCGACGGCCCATAACCCGCCTGGCCGTACATATCGTCGCGGAACGCTTCCCACCCGCCGTTCAGCGGCACGATCTGGTTGGCGGGATAATTGTTCGACTCGCGCACCGACAGCATGCGCACTCCTTTTTCCCGGGGCACGCGGTCCAGCGGCCCGACCAGGACGGCTTCGCCTCCGGAACAAGGCATGACACAGTCATAGAGGCCCAGCGGATCGGCAATGACCGGCGCGTTCAAATAATCGTCCAGCTCCATAGGGCCGCGCAACAGCGCGGCATCGTTCTGGCGCGCATTCGCCCTCAGGTCCACCGAGACGCGTCCCAGTTGCGCGCGGGTCGTCCCGTAGGTTTCCATGTGCTTGCGCTGGATGAGCGCGAAGATGCCCGGCATGCCTCCGAAGCCGTGGGGCATCATGTAGTCCATGATCGCCGAGTTGAACCGGGTGACGCGCTGCTTGAACGCCGCCACATCCTGGGCGCCCGCACCGATGCAAAGCACATAGTTCGCCTGGCCTTCCTCCACCGCGCGGATGGCCCGGGCCACGGATAGCAGCGCGCCTGTGCCTCCGGAACTGCCGGAATGGGACCAGGTGGTGGTCAGGCCGAAATACTCCGCCATGGTGACCGCCGTATCCGGCGTGTTGGTCATGTCCGCGGCAAGGCCGTCGACTTCGTGCTTGGCCACGCCCGCGCTGGCCAGGGCATTGCGCGCCGCCTCGGCCATGTACCCGAACAGGCTCTGCCGGGGTTTCTTGTCATAGCGCGCGCTGCCATAGCCGATGATGCCGATATCTCTGGAAAGGCCTGTCATGTTCAGATCCATTTATTCTGTGTGCGGTCGAAAACGGGTCCCTTGGTAAAGGCTTCTTCGGTTTTCAATGCGTTGATGGCGATTTTTCCCGAACTGGTGCGGGGCAAACTCGGAACGTACTGCAGATAACGGGGCACCTTGAATGCAGCCAGCAGGCCTTCGCAATGTCCGATGATGCGATCAGGCGCCACATCCTTTTCATCGATTCCCGGCTGCAGGAGGATGAACGCCTTCACCTCCTCGCCCCGGAACGCATCGGGAACGCCCACCACGGCCACCTCGAGGACTCCGGGATGCGACGTCACGGCCGCGGCGACTTCGTGGCTGGAAATGTTCTCCCCGCTGCGGCGGATCGAATCCTTGATGCGTCCCAGGATGTAGAAGTAGCCGTTCTCGTCCTGGCGGAAGACGTCGCCGGTCCGGAACCAGTCGCCGGCGAAAGCAGCTCTAGTCGCCTCTTCCTTGTTGTAATAGCCCTTGAACAATCCCCGGCCGCGCACCCACAGTTCGCCCGGCACGTTGGGCGCCACGTCCTTTCCGTCCGGGCCCACGACCCGGCATTCCCTGAGGGGAGCGACCTTTCCGCACGAACCCGAACCGCTCATGGCGGCATCGTCGTACCGCACATAGGTGGCCGAGCCGATTTCGGTCATTCCGTACATCTCCCGCACTGGGGCGCCGTACTTCTTCTCGATGGCAAGATGGGCGTCCTTGTTCAGGCCGCTCGCCGTGATGCAAGTGAATTTCATGCCGGCGATGCCGGGATGATCCGGCAGCTTGGCGACCGGATCGGTCACAGAGAAGAAATCGATCTCGTTGTCGACGATGCGCTGCTGCATGCCGGACAGCGTGAACCGCCGGGCGACGCATCCGGTGGCGCCCAGGAACAGGCACATCAGCAGGCGCCAGATGCCTCCCATATAGGAAAGCGGCTTGTCGACGAGGAGGCGGTGCGGCAGGCCGAACTGCCCGGAGCGCACGGCGCCAAGCACGAGCCAGTAATCATGGGGCAGCATGCAGCCCTTGGGAAAGCCGGTCGTTCCCGAGGTGTACTGGATGGTGAGCAGATCGTCGAGCGCGACCGCCGGCATCTCCACGTCCGAAATCCTGCCGGCTTCGAGCAGCGCCGTCCAGTCATGCATTCCCTTCCGGGATCCGCCGTGCAGGACGATGCGATCTTCGGGAATGAGCGCTTTCCCGCCGGCGTTCAGTTCGTCGATGAGACCGATACGCTCATGCTCCACCACCATGAACCGCGTATTGCTGTCCTTCAGGACATATTCGAGTTCGGCCACCGTGTACTGATAATTGATCGGCACCGCCACCGCCCCCAGGCGGGCGATCGCCACCCAGACGATGAAGAATTCCGGAACGCTGGGCATCATCACGGCAATGTGATCGCCCTTTCTCGCGCCGATGCCATGCAGTGCGCGCGCCACCGACACGGAGTCGGACGCGAGCCCGGCGAACGTCAGGCTGACATCGTCGTCTATCGACTGCCAGAAAAGCCTGTCCCGGTATTGCACGGCCGCGTGATCGACCAGGTGTCCGATATTGGTGAACGGAATTTCCATTTTCTCCCCAGCTACTTTCATATTCCAAGGCCAGTTTTCAAATCCACGAAAAATCGAGCGCGACAAAACCCGCGCCATGCCGCACCCCATATCCGGAACGGCGAATAGCGAAAATCGATCGATCGAATGAATACCGGAATACCGCTCGCGCGGGACGCAATTCACCCGCCATCCCTATTAAAGAAACGGCAAAAACAAAAAGCGTGAAGAAGCGTCGCGGGCGAGGCGGGTGCCCGATTTCCGTCAGGTGGAAAATAAATGGATGAGGCGCATATTCCTTGTCTCCGGCATTATTTTTGAATTCTCGTGTTATGGGAATGATTGAACGCCATCGCCGCCCTGGGGGTCAATTGATATATTTTGATCTTTCCATAACCACAGATTATTCGAAAGTGAGTCACTCCCGCCTGAAGTCGGGAGCTTCCTCGCCACAATACGGGGGCGCCTGTGGCGCCGGTATAGGCTGGCCTCGCTCGACCTCGTCGTGAACGACGAGGCTTGCGCTTTGGCGCGTGGTCAAACGGCAACACGGCTGCGGCAATATGACTTACACTCGCGGACGATAATGCTCATGCCCTCTCTGGCCGCTTCCGGTATTTTCGGCACTGCGGCCCGGCAAGGAAAGAATGGTTACAGTACAGCAGCTGAAAGCCTTTTGCGCAGCCGTGGAGACCGGTTCGATCAGCATGGCCGCGGAACGCCTGTGCCTGTCCCAGCCGGCGGTCAGCAAGATCATTTCCTCTCTCGAACAGGACACCAGGCTCAACCTGTTCGACAGGGAGCATCGCCGCATCGTTCCCACCTCGGAAGCGCATTTTCTATACAAGGAAGCGCGCCGCCTGCTGGCCGAGTTCAACAACATCACGCTGGTCGCCGAAGAGCTTCGGGCGCTGCATGCCGGCTCGCTGTCCGTCGCCAGCATCATGGCGCTCGGCCTGCACATCATTCCCTCGTCGGTCGGCAAGATCCTCCGCTCCCGCCCCAACACCGACGTCACCTTCCGCGCCAGGAGCTCGAGCAAGATCATGCAGTGGGCCATCGCCCAGCAGATCGATTTCGGCATCGTCTCCACGACCATGGAGCACGAGGCCGTCTCCAAAGAGGCGCTCGGCACCATCCACGCGGTCTGTATCATGCCCAGGAACCACAGGCTCGCAGCCAGGACGCACATCAATGCAAAGGACCTGGACGGAGAGCCTTTCATTGCCTTCGTCAAGGACGGCAGCATGCGGGAAGTGATCGACAAGGTGTTCGAAGACCTCAATGTCCGGCCCCGCTGCATGGCCAACGCCTCCAACAGCCATGTAGCCTGTACCCTGGCCAAGCACCTGAATGCCGTATCCCTGGTGGACCCCTACACCGCCATGCACATCCTGCGGCAGGAAGAACTGGTCATGAAACCCTTCTCGCCCTCGGTGAACTACAACTATCAATTGATCTGGCCCCGCTATCGCGCCAGCAACCCGCTTGCGAATATCCTCGTGACGGAAATCAAGGCTGCCCTGGACCAATACGACCGCCTGCTGGAAGAGCAGCTGGGGACTTCGCTGCTGCGCTGATGGGACGCTGAGACGAGCGCGGGGTTTCCGGCATGCCCCGGTTTGTATCGCGCCAGCCACATAAACCACGCAAACCCACCACTTTTTTACCCGACGGCCTGAAACAGCGCTAATCTACGCGCCCTCAGTGCAGAGATCGAGTCCATGCAGTTGCATGAGCGGCCATGCACCGGATTCCTCCAGGGAGCCCCAGGGTATTTTCAGGTGATTTTCGCGTGACGACCGCTGCATCGCTTTCAACGGATACCTCCGGCGTTTCCCCATTCGCCGTACCGGCGCATTTCGCCGACGAACTATCCGCCGTCCTGCAGGACGGCGAACAGGTACGGGCTTGCCTAGAAACCGACCTCGACGGGCAATTGCATTTTGCCGACGGCCTGGTCGCCGTCACCGACCGGCGCTTGCTGGCCCGCGCTCCTCACGACACTTCATGGCAAAGCTGGCCGCTGCGGGCCGGGCTGCGCCTCGACCATCACGACCATGCCGGCGTCGGCCTGCTCGAACTCCTCGACTACAGGGGAAGACTGGCCTGCTGGCGTTATACGCTGGGCCGCAATCTCGCAACCCTGGGCGTCATCTCGGAGTTCGAACTGTGCCGCGACAGCCTGGAAAACGGCGCGCCGGCCCGGCGGCCGGCCGAGGACGCCTGTCCCAAGTGCAAGACCCCCCTGCCTCCCGGCGAGGAAGAATGCCCGGTCTGCACACGGGAAACCTCCGCCACGCCATCGACCTGGACGCTGCTGCGCCTCTGGCGCTTCGCCCGGCCGTATCGCTGGCAGCTGTTCATCGGCTTCGTGCTGACGCTGGCCTCGACCGCCGCGACGCTGGTGCCGCCCTACCTGACCATGCCGCTGATGGACAACGTGCTGATCCCGTTCCAGAACGGCAAGCCCATCGACTGGCCGCTGGTCGGCATGTACCTGGGCGGCCTGCTGGGCGCGGCGCTGCTCGCCTGGGTGCTCGGCTGGCTGCGCACCTACATTCTGGCCCTGGTGTCGGAACGCATCGGCCGCGACCTGCGTACCCATACCTATGACCATCTGCTCGGCCTGTCATTGGAGTATTTCGGCGGCAAGCGCACCGGCGACCTGATGGCGCGTCTGGGCAACGAGACCGACCGGATCAACATTTTCCTGTCGCTCGACCTGCTCAATTTCGCCACCGACGTGCTGATGATCGCCATGACTTCGGTGATCCTGTTCTCGATCAACCCATGGCTGGCGCTGGTCACGCTGCTGCCGCTGCCCATCATCGCCTGGCTGATCCATCTGGTACGCGAGCGCCTGCGCACCGGGTTCGAGAAGATCGACCGCGTCTGGGCCGAGGTGACCAACGTGCTGGCCGACACCATTCCCGGCATCCGCGTGGTCAAGGCCTTTGCCCAGGAAAAGCGCGAGGCCGAACGCTTTCGCGCCGCCAACGAACACAACCTGGCGATGAACGACAAGCTGAACCGGACCTGGTCGCTGTTCACCCCGACCGTGACGCTGCTCACGGAGATCGGCCTGCTGGTCGTCTGGGTGTTCGGCATCTGGCAGATCGCCCGGGGGGATTCCTCCGTCGGCGTGCTGACCGCCTTTCTCGCCTATATCGGCCGTTTCTATACGCGCCTGGACTCGATGAGCCGCATCGTGTCGGCAACGCAGCGGGCCGCGTCCTCGACCAAGCGCATCTTCGACATTCTCGACCATGTTTCCAGCGTGCCCGAGCCGGCCAATCCGGTACACCTGGACAAGGTGGTCGGCCGCATCGAGCTGAAGCGTGCCGGCTTCCGCTATGGCACCCGAGCCGTCGCCAAGGACGTGGACCTGAGCATCCGACCGGGCGAAATGATAGGCCTGGTCGGGCACTCCGGTTCCGGCAAGTCCACGCTGGTCAACCTGATCTGCCGCTTCTACGACGTGACCGAGGGACAGGTGCTGATAGACGGCATCGATGTGCGCTCGGTGCCGGTGGCCGAGTTCCGCCGGCACATCGGCTTGGTGCTGCAGGAGCCGTTCCTGTTCTTCGGGACGATCGCCGAGAACATCGCGTACGGCAAGCCCGAGGCCACGCGCGCCGAGATCGTCGCCGCGGCCCGCGCCGCCCATGCGCATGAGTTCATCCTGCGCCTGCCGCACGGCTACGACTCCCTGGTCGGAGAACGCGGCCAGGGCCTGTCGGGCGGAGAACGCCAGCGCATCTCCATCGCCCGCGCGCTGCTGATCGATCCTCGCATCCTGATCCTGGACGAGGCCACCTCGGCGGTCGACACCGAGACCGAGAAGGAAAT
Source organism: Paracandidimonas soli (assembly GCF_004342005.1). GTDB lineage: Bacteria > Pseudomonadota > Gammaproteobacteria > Burkholderiales > Burkholderiaceae_B > Paracandidimonas > Paracandidimonas soli. Next base: position 10,172 of record NZ_SMBX01000004.1, on the reverse strand, counting down.
CCAGAAGGCGCTCGACAACCTGGTCCAGGGGCGCACCACCATCGCCATCGCCCACCGCCTGTCCACGCTGCGCAAGGCCGATCGGCTGGTGGTCATGGACCGCGGCCGGATCGTCGAGATCGGCGATCACGACCGGCTGATGGCCGCCGAAGGCCACTACCACAAACTCTACATGGCGCAGGCGCGCACCGCCGACGGCGGGGAGGATGTCTCTGCATTCAACGAAGTCGAACGGCCCACGCCCGTCGCACCCGCCCCGGAGCCATCATGACGGACGCCTCTTTCGACCTGCAGCGGGATGCTTTCGGCCGTCTTGTCCTGACGACGGCCGGCGGCGCGCGCCATGCCGGCGTCACGCCGGTGCGGGCTTTCCCCATCGCCGCCCCGGACGAAGGACTGTCCCTGGTCAGCGCGGAAGGCCGCGAAATCGCCTGGGCCGAGCATCTGTCCGATCTTCCGGCGCCGGCGCGAGCCCTGATCGAAGAGGAGCTCGCATCCCGCGAGTTCATGCCCGAGATCCAGCGCATCGTCGAGGTATCCGGCTTCATCTGCCCGAGCACCTGGCGGGTGCTGACCGACCGCGGGCCGGCCGATCTGAGGCTGAAGGGCGAAGACGACATCCGCCGCCTGAGCCGCACGCGGCTGCTGATCGCAGATAGTCACGGCATCCATTTCCTGGTGCGGGATGTGGGCGCGCTGGACCGGCGCAGCAAGAAGCTGCTCGATCGTTTTCTGTGATTTCGATCCTGTCATGAAAAGTATCAAATTATTCTTTTTATCGGCAATCCGCCGCTCGGGGAAAGCGCAGATAATGCGCAGAACAGCCCATCAACAGATTCCAGGAATCACCGGGTCCAGCCAGCATGAAGACGCATGACGTTGTTTTCCGAAACACGATTTCGCTGCGCGGTCCCAGCATCTGGACCTATCATCCGTCGATCGAAGCCTGGATAGACATCGGCGACCTGGAGGACTTTCCCTCCAACAAGATCCCCGGACTCTACGAGCGGCTTTCGTCCTGGATGCCGTCGCTGGTCGAGCACCGCTGCAACTACGACGAGCGCGGCGGCTTCCTGCGCCGCCTGCGGGAAGGCACCTGGGCCGGGCATATCCTCGAGCACATCGTCATCGAACTGATGGTGCTGGCGGGGCTGCCGGACGGTTTCGGCCGCACCCGCGAAACCAGCGAGCGCGGCGTCTACAAACTGGTGGTCAGCAATTTCCACGAGGAATGCTCCCGTCTGGCGCTGGAGATCGGCCGCGAGCTGCTGCTGGCCGCCATCCACGATACGCCGTTCGATGTGGCCGAAGCGCTCAGGCCGCTGCGCCGCCTGGTGGACCGCAAGTATCTCGGCCCATCCACCGCAGCCATCGTCCAGGCCGCAGAAGAACGCAAGATTCCGCACATCCGCCTGCTCGACGACGGCAACCTCGTTCAGCTCGGCTACGGCGCCGCGATGCGCCGCATCTGGACGGCGGAAACCGACCGGACCAGCGCCATCGCCGAAGCCATCTCACGCGACAAGGACCTGACCAAGCAGCTGATCGGCTCGGTCGGCGTTCCGGTGCCCGAAGGCCGCGAAGTCGCCAGCGCCGAGGATGCCATCGAAGCCGCCGGCGACATCGGCTTTCCCGTCGTGGTCAAGCCGGTCGACGGCAACCACGGGCGCGGCGTGTTCATCGACCTGAAAAGCCCGGAGGAAGTGGCCAAGGCCTACGCCATCGCCGTGGAGGAAGGCTCGGGCGTGCTGGTCGAGCGCTCCATCGCCGGCATCGAGCACCGCCTGCTGATCGTCGGCGGCCGCCTGGTCGCCGCCAACCGCAGCGACTTCATCACCGTCACCGGCGATGGCCGGCAGACCGTCCGGCAACTGATCGACAGCCAGATCAACAGCGACCCTCGCCGCGGCGCCACAGAGATGCATCCCCTGTCCATCGTCCGGATCGACACCGCCGCCGGCATCGAGCTGGAACGCCAGGGCCTGAGCCCCGAGGCTGTCCCGGCGCCGGACCGGGTCGTGCTGATCCAGCGCAATGCCAACCACGCCTTCGACTGCACCGACGAAGTCCACCCCGACACCGCCGAGGCCGCGGCACTGGCCGCCCGCGTCGTAGGCCTGGACATCGCCGGCATCGACCTGGTCTGCGAGAACATCGGCAGGCCGCTGGCCGAACAGGGCGGAGCCATCGTCGAAGTCAATGCCGGTCCCGGCCTGCTGATGCACATCAAGCCCGGCGAAGGCAAGACGCGGCCGGTCGGCCAGGCCATCGTCGCCAACCTGTTCGCGCCGCAGGAAAGCGGCCGCATTCCGCTGGTCGGCGTCTGCGGCACGCAGGGGCGCACTCCGGTCGCCCGTCTGGTCGCGCACATGCTGTTTCTGGCCGGCCGGCATACCGGCCTGGCCTGCGCCGACGGGGTGTACCTGGGACGCCGGCAAGTGCAGAAAAGCAATGCCGTCAACTGGGCGGCCGGCCATCGCCTGCTGCTCAACAGCGCTGTCGACGCCGCCGTCATCGAAAGCAGCGCAGCACTGATCCTGGGCGAGGGCCTGGCCTACGACCGCTGCTCCGTCGGCATCGTCACCAACATCCTGCCGCACGCCGAGGATCTGTCGCACTGGGATGTCCAGCCGGATGGCGGCGAGTACTACACGACGCCGCGCGCCATTTACCGCACCCAGGTCGACGTCGTGCTGCCGTCCGGCTGCGCCGTGCTCAATGCCGAGGACGAGCGGGTTTCCGGCCTGGCCGGGCTCTGCGACGGCAAAGTGATCTTTTTCGCATCCGACCGCCGGAACGCCACGCTGGACGCCCATCTGGGCCGAGGTGAGCGCGGCGTCTTCGTTGTCGACGGGCGCATCGCGCTGGCCGTCGGCAACGACGAAATCCGGCTGTGCCGTCCGTGCGACGTGCCGATGATCGGCCAGGACGAACGGTCGGAGGACATCGCCGCCGTGCTGGCCGCCGTTGCCGCCGGCTGGGCCCTGGACCTGACGCAGGAAGTGATCGCCACCGGCATCAAGACCTACGGCCTGGAATTGCCCGAGCCCGCCGTCGCGCGCGTTTGACCACGCGCCAAAGCGCAAGCCTCGTCGTTTACGACGAGGTCGAGCGAGGCAGTGTTTTTAAGGCGCCGAAGGCGCCCCCGTATTGTGGCGAGGAAGCTCCCGACTTCAGGCGGGAGTGACTCACGAACATTTCACGAGACCGACCGGAAAAACAGGATAGAAGAACAGGCGTCATGGATATTTCCCGCATCCGCGCATTGCGCGGCCCCAATCTGTGGAGCCGGCGCACGGCCATCCAGGCCATCGTCACCTGCCAGGGCGCCGAGTGCGCCATCGAGCAGCTCCCCGGCTTCGAAGCCCGCCTGCGCGAGCGCTTTCCCGAAGTCGGCCACCTGGTTCCCGACGACTCCCTCGATCCCGTGTCCCTGGCGCACGTGCTGGAATTCGCCGCGCTGGGCCTGCAGGCTCAGGCCGGCTGTCCGGTGACGTTCAGCCGCACGACCCGGACCATCGACGCCGGCGTCTACCAGGTGGTCGTGGAATACACCGAAGAAGACGTTGGGCGGCTGGCCTTCGAACGGGCCGAGCAGTTGTGCCTGGCGGCGCTGAACGACACGCCGTTCGATCTCGCGGGCGCGCTCGGGGAACTGCGCGAGCTGAACGAGGATATCCGGCTCGGTCCTTCCACCAGCGCCATCGTCTCGGCGGCGCAGGCGCGCGGCATCCCATTCCGCCGGCTGACGCGCGGCAGTCTGGTGCAGTTCGGCTGGGGCAGCAGACAGAAACGCATCCAGGCCGCCGAAACCAGCCTGACCAGCGCCATCGCCGAATCCATCGCACAGGACAAGGAACTGACCAAGCGTCTGCTGCATGCGGCCGGCGTACCTGTGCCGATCGGCCGTCCCGTCGAAGACGAGGACGATGCCTGGCGCGCGGCGCAGGAAGTGGGCCTGCCTGTCGTCGTCAAACCGCAGAACGGCAACCAGGGAAAAGGCATTTCAGTCAATCTGGACAACGAAGAGCGGGTGCGCGCGGCCTACAGGCTGGCCAGCGATCTGTACGACGACATCATGGTCGAGCGCTACCTGCCCGGCCACGACTGGCGCATCCTGGTCATCGGCAACAAGCTGATCGCCGCCGCCCGGCGCGATCCCCCGACAATCGTCGGCGACGGCGCGCATACGGTCCGCGAGCTGGTGGACATCGTCAACAGCGACCCACGCCGCTCGGACGGCCACTCCACTTCGCTGACCAAGATCCGTTTCGATGAGGTCGCCCTCGGCCGCCTGGCCGAACAAGGCTATAGCGCCGACTCGGTGCCGCCGCTGGGTGCGCGCGTCGCCCTGCGCGACAACGCCAATCTGTCCACCGGCGGCACTGCCACCGACGTGACCGACGACGTGCATCCGGAACTGGCCGCCGCCGCCATCGCCGCCGCCCAGACGGTCGGCCTGGACATCGCCGGCATCGATGTCGTCTGCGAAACCATCCTGCGTCCGCTGGAAGAACAGCAGGGCGGCATCGTCGAGGTCAACGCGGCGCCCGGACTGCGCATGCATCTGGATCCTTCCTTCGGCAAAGGCCGCGCGGTGGGCGAGGCCATCATCGACATGATGTTCCGCAACGGCCCGAACGGAGCGCCGGACAATGGCCGCATCCCGCTCGTCGCCATCGCCGGCACCAACGGCAAGACCACCACCAGCCGCCTGATCGGCCGAATTTTCGAAGCCGGCGGCAAGCGCGTCGGCATGACCAGCACCGACGGCATCTACGTGCAAGGCAGGCGCATAGATACAGGCGACTGCTCAGGTCCGCGCAGCGCGCGCAATGTGCTGATGCACCCTGACGTGGACGCCGCCGTACTGGAAACGGCGCGCGGCGGCGTGCTGCGCGAAGGCCTGGGCTTCGATATGTGCGACGTGGCCGTGGTCACCAACATCGGCCAGGGCGACCACCTGGGCCTGAACTACATCACCACCGTCGACGAGCTGGCCGTGGTCAAGCGCGTCATCGTGGAAAACGTCGCCCCCGGCGGCACCGCAGTGCTCAACGCCGCCGACCCCGTGGTCGCCGGCATGGCCGGCCACTGTCCCGGCGATGTGATCTTCTTCGCGCGCGACAAGGCCAACCCGGTGCTGGCCACGCACCGCGCGCAGAACCGGCGCGTCGTCTATGCCGAGTCCGGCGCGCTGGTCTGCCAGGACGGCCGCGAGAAACATGCCATTCCTTTCAGCCGGATTCCGCTGACCCGCAACGGCAGCGTCGGCTTCCAGGTCGAGAACGCCATGGCGGCCACGGCCGCCGGCTGGGCCCTGGGCCTGTCGTGGGACATCATCGAACAGGCCCTGGCCGGCTTCGTCAGCGACGCGGTGACCGCGCCCGGCCGCTTCAACGTGTTCGACTACAGGGGCGCAACGCTGATCGCCGATTACGGCCACAATCCCGATGCCATCGAGGCGCTGGTGCGGGCCGTGGAAGCGATGCCGGCGGCCCGCCGCCTGGTGGTCATCAGCGGCGCCGGCGACCGGCGCGACGAGGATATCCGCAGGCAGACCGAAATCCTGGGCCAGGCCTTCGACGAGGCCGTGCTCTATCAGGACGCCTGCCAGCGCGGCCGCGCCGACGGCGAGGTCGTCGCCCTGCTGCGCCAGGGCCTGGCCCAGGCCGCCCGCACCCGGCATGTCGATGAAATCAATGGAGAATTTCTGGCCATCGATACCGCGCTCGCGCGCCTGCGGCCGGACGATCTGTGCCTGATCCTGATTGATCAGGTGGAAGCGGCGCTGGCACACATTGCAAGGGCGTGCGGGCGCTGAAGAAACTCCCTCGTAGAAGAAGGGCGAATGCGGACAATGGCAGCTTGACCCAATCGTGAACAACGAAACTTGCGCTTCGGCGCATGGTCACAAAGGATGTCGGCCCTTGAGGAAGCTGATCACGACGACGGCAAGCGCGATCAATAGCAGAATATGGATATAGCCTCCAAGAGTGGTGGAGGTGGCCAGGCCGAGCAGCCAAAGAACGAAAATGGCGACGGCAACGGTATATAGCATGATGATTCTCCTGACTTGGAGCGGCTGTTTACTTCAGCCGCATGTCATTTCTGACAGAGGTCACGCCGCTGACGGACCTGGTGACGGACACGGCGGTATTGATATCCGCTTGTGTGCTCACGAATCCGCTCAGTTGTACTCTGCCCTTGTATGTCTCGACATTGATTTCCGCCGATTTCAGCGTGGGTTCATTGAAGATGGCGGCTTTGACTTTGGCAGTAATGGCGGTATCGTCCAGATATTGGCCGGTACTTTCCCGCGAGGAAGTCGAAGAGCAGCCAACGAGCAGCGCAAAAGCTGCCGCGGCCAGCACGAGCATCGGGAAGCGGTATGAAACTTTCATGGTTTTGACCTTTATGCACAGAGTTTCCGGTGGCGGCATTGCGCAGATCGGCGTCGCGCTTCTACCGTGGATGGCTCCACTATGGAACCAATCTCTTCGCCCGTCTGTGCGTTGGCGAACACGAGCCAACTGAAGGCTGCCGGCATCAATGAGAAAAGATTAACTGTTTCAACTGGTCGATAGACAGTTACGGGATTAGGGCGCATGTTGAAAGGGTGGCAATCGGCCACAACAACACAAGAGGTAGTCCCATGACATTCCCCAACCAAAACAATCCGACTCCAGGCGCAACCGACAAGCGCAACCAGGAGCAATCGCCTTCGCCCGAAAAGAAGTTCCATGAGGATCAAAAGCCGCAAAAGACCGATCACACGGGCAAGCCCGGACAACCGGATCCGCACAAGGCCGACCCCTCGAACAAGCTGGGGCAATCGGATCCGCAAAAGCAGCGTACCCCACAGTAACGTACGCTTTCCGCTTGCCGCTCAGCACGTTGCTGATCGGTAGCGGCTTTGCCCGGCTGGCTCTGCATCACCATGCGCCGCACGGCGCAGATGTGGCGCGGTCAAGATGAGCTGATTCGAAAAAGCTGGGTATTGGAAGCCAAGACAAGAAGGCCTGCATCCGGTATTGCATCGGGCTCAGGCCTTTGACGTGGCCCCGGACATCCAGGCCGATGTCGAGCGCATCCCGGCAAGAGACAGGCGAACGGCCTTCACGCTTGGCGCATGCGCTTGAACTGGCGGACTAAGCGCGTCAGAGCGCCTCTTGCCTGGGAAGCAGACGATCATATTCCTTCTTGACCACCGCATAGCATTCGCAGGTGCGGCTTTCCAGTCCTGGCCGGTCAAGCACGAATATGTGGCCGCGCGCGTAGCGGATCAAGCCCGCCGCCTGCAACCTTGAGGCCGCCTCGGTCACCCCTTCGCGGCGCACGCCCAGCATGTTGGCGATCAATTCCTGGGTCATCACGACTTCATCGCCAGACAGCCGGTCCAGGCTCAGAAGCAGCCAGCGGCACAGTTGCTGGTCCAGAGAATGGTGGCGGTTGCAAACCGCCGTTTGCGCCATCTGGGTGAGCAAGGCCTGGGTATAGCGCAGCAGCAGGTGCAGCACAGGCCCGGCGCGGTTGAACTCGTCCTTCATGCAGTCAGCCCTGAGCCGGAACCCATGGCCGGCGCTTTGCACAACGGCCCGGCTTGGGGTGGTTTCCCCGCCCATGAACAACGAAATGCCGACCAGCCCCTCCCTGCCCACCACAGCGATTTCCGCCGAAGCGCCATTGACCATCACATAAAGAAGCGAGACAATCGCGGTGGTAGGAAAATAGACATGGCTTAACTTCATGCCCGACTCGTACAGCACGCGGCCCAGCGGCAGCTCGACCGGCTCGAGCATGGGCTTCAACCGCAGCCACTCGGCCTCTGGAAGCGCCGCGAGCAGGCTGTTGCTCCGGGGATCCATCATAGTAGGCATATGACACTCCTTAGTGGCGCCCGGAGAAGAACATAGCGATGGCGTTCAGCATCAGGCCATCAACTGGCTGTCTATGACATACCCCACGAGCGCTGCACAGAAAACACCTGTAGGCCGCGACGAGAACGCCAGATGCGTCGATCGCCACACAAGAGAGACCGGCCAAGAAAGAAGTAAAGCGGAAAACCTGGAATACCAGCCAGGGCTATGGACTGCGGCAAGCCAGCCCGGCGTGCAGCTGAAGGTTGCAGCCAATGAAAAGGCCTATGCAAGCAGGCGCCAACCCGGGCGTCGATCGCCACCGGCAGCTATGGCTAGGATAGCACCAATATCCCCCACGGCGGGAAGCCGCATGTTATCCGCAGGCCTGGGCCCGTCATGCGCGCAAACGCCATGCGAAAGCGCGAAGCGACGCCATCGCCCGGCTCACCAGGCCATAAATGCGAGCAAGTCTTTGGTCAACCGCCCCTGGTCGGTTACGAACAGGCCATGCGGCGCGCCATCGTATTCGATCAGCGTACTGTGCTCGATGCCCCTGGCGGCGAGCCGGCTGGACTGGTCGATGGGAACGGTCTTGTCCGCTGTCCCGTGAACGATGAGCGTGGGGATGTTGAACGCCGCCAGATCGCCGCGAAAATCCGTGGACGAAAACGATTTCAGGCTGGCGATTGTGGCTTTCAGGCTGGCTTGCATGGCGACGCTGCGCGCCCATTCCAGCAATTCTCCGCTAATCATGTGGCCGTTCTGCGCGGCGCCAAAGAACGTGTCGAAAAAGCCGGTGAAAAACTTGGCCCGGTCTGCAATCAACGCCCGTTCCGTCTTGTCGAACACAGCCTGCTCCGTTCCGCTTGGGTTATCGCTGGTGCGCAACCGAAACGGCAATACCGACGATACCAGCGCGGCCTTGGACACCGAGCGGCCGCCGTGGCGGGACATATAACGGGCCACCTCGCCGCCGCCCATGGAAAAACCTACCAGCGTGACATCTTGCAGGCCGGTCTGCTGAATCACCGCGGAAAGATCGTCGGCCAGCGTGTCATAGTCATAGCCTTCCCACGGCTGGCCGGAGCGCCCGAAACCTCTCCGGTCGTAGGCGATGACCCGGTGCCCGGCCTGCGCCAAGGCCATCGCCTGTGCGTCCCAACTGTCGGCGGACAGGGGCCAGCCATGAATCAGAATAATCGGACTTCCCTCCCCCCAATCTTTGACATAAAGGCGGGTATTGTCATTTGTCGTCACTGTATGCATGGCATGAACCTCCGTTCGTTGGCTCAAGTGTCCCAGCAAGCCGACAGCCCGTCCGTCTGATGGCGCACAGAGCAGCGCGAAAAATACCGCACGGCAGCCTCATTGTTCAGCTGTGTAGGGTACCGCACAGACCGATCCGGCCGGAGCAGGTACGGTGAGTGCGTATCGTCTGACTTTGCCAATCGTGGCATGTCCTGACAAAACCGCAGCAAATTCACTGAGATCCGCCATGAACTACGAAACTCGAGATTCTTTCGGCATGTACAAATCACTCCAGCCCAGTGCGCCGCATAACAGTAATGAAACTGGTCCGGGACCATCTCTCATGGGCGCCGAAACCTTGATCGGCAACGATGTCTACAACAAGCAGGCAGAGAAACTTGGCGACATCAAGGAAATCATGCTGGATATGCGCCATGGCCGCGTCAGCTACGCCGTGCTGGAATTCGGTGGATTCCTGGGCATGGGCACCTCGCTGTTCGCCGTGCCATGGAACGCCCTGACACTGGACACCACGAAGAAATGCTTTGTCCTGGACGCTAGCAAAGATCGCCTGAAGCAAGCCCCTGGTTTCGAGAAAGACCAGTGGCCCGACATGGCCGATCCCATCTGGGAAAAAAGCATTCACGATTACTACGGCACCACGCCGCACAGCACGTACGTATAAACCGGGGTAGCGCTTCCGCAGGCAGGCTCTCCTTCCTGCGGATCACCGCCCCAAAGAGGAAACGCCATGAAAACCGAAACCAGACAAGCCGCGCCACTCGTGCCGATCCCTGCGATCACGCAACCGTTGTCGAGCAATCACCAGATCCTGCTTCATCAGAATCCGCTCAGCACGGAACGCCAACTGATCGAATACCTGAAGAATGCCTATCCCAATGTGAATTATCGGTAAAGCGTACGTCGCCCCTGCCTTCGGGCGGGGCAGGAGGAACTGCCATGACAACCCCGTTACTATCTTCCTGTCCCGAGATAGTCGGGACTCTGGCCAGCCAGGTCCGGCATGATTCCTGCCCCCAGTCGTCCATGATCCGGGGGGTG